>NZ_CANMQD010000001.1:0-1945000 GCF_947499945.1 uncultured Sulfitobacter sp.
GTCTTCTCGAGTGTTGCAGTTGTCATGATCTTATCTCCTCATTCAGCCGCAACTTGGACGCTGGCTGCGTTTTCGCGCTCCTTGGCAACGGCTGCTGCCATGCGCTCGGCCCATTGAGTGTGCTGGATCACGAACAATCCCTCGTCCTCGGTGCGCGCACCTGACATGATCGGGTTGATCCCCAATGCCTTTGCATCCTCGTCCGGACCCTCGATCCACTGGGTTGCACCCCGGCAGATGTCGTTCCATTTTGCATGTGCAGCGCCCGCATACCCGCGCTGGGTCGCACGGAATTCTTCGGTATCATCCGGTGTCGCCATGCCGGAAGCGTTGAAAAAATCCTCATATTGGCGAATGCGCAAGGAGCGTGACGCCTGATCTTCGCCCTTTGGCGCGATGCAATAGATCGTGACTTCGGTCTTATCGACACTGATCGGGCGAAATACTCGGATCTGGCTGCTGAACTGGTCCATCAAGAAGACGTTGGGATAGACGCAGAGGTTGCGCAGCACGCCGACCATCCATTCGGCCTTGGCCTTGCCGTAGGTCTCGCTCCATTCGTCCAGACGGGCATAATTCGGGCGTGTGGTTGGGTTGTCCCATGTGGTCCACAGCAGCAAATGGCCGTTCACATAGGAATGAAAACCACCCTTCTGCTTGGCCCATTTGGAGGCATCAGTCGCTTTGATGTTGTCTTCTTTGCCGTCCACGGTGCGGTGCGATGTGGTGGCAACATAGTTCCAGTGTACCGCCGAGACGTGATAGCCGTCCGCGCCGTTCTCGGCCTGAAGCTTCCAGTTGCCATCGAAGGTATAGGTGGAGGAGCCGCGCAGCACTTCCATGCCGTCCTCGGACTGGTCAACGATCATGTCGATCATCTTGCAGGCCTCGCCGAGGTATTCCTCAAGCGGTGCAACATCAGCATTAAGCGAGCCGAACAGGAAGCCGCGATAGTTCTGGAACTTCGCCACTTTTGTCATGTCGTGGCTGCCGTCTTTGTTGAACTGCTCGGGGTAGCCCGCGCCTTTGGGGTCTTTGACCTTCAGAAGCTTACCCGTGTTGGCAAAGGTCCAGCCGTGGAACGGGCAGGTAAATGTCTTCTGGTTGCGGCGCTTGAACCGGCACAGCATGGCACCGCGGTGCGAGCAGGAGTTGACCAGTGCGTTCAGCTCACCGTCTTTGTCTCGGGTGATGACAACGGGCGTGCGGCCCATGTGCAACGTGAAATAGTCACCGGGGTTCGGGATCTGACTCTCGTGGGCCATGTAGATCCAGTTGCCCTCATAGATGTGCTTCATCTCCAGCTCGAACAGTTCTTCATCTGTAAACATGTCACGGCGGGCGCGGAAAACTCCCTTTTCTGGGTCGTCTTGCACGATGCCGTCAAGGCGGCTTTCAAGCTCGTCGAGATTTGAATGGGTAAACATATTCAGTCCTCCTCTGGGTGCCGCGCCTTTGTGGCTGTCGGCGTTTTGATGGTGTTAAACTTCCGCGAGATGCTTTTGCGGGGTGCTCCTGTTACGGTCGAAATAGGCGACCTTGTCGTCGTCGAGCGCCACGCCGATGCCCGCGCCTTGCGGAACCTCAACGCAGAAATCACTGTATTTTATCGGCTCTGCCAGAATATCGTCGGTCAGCAGAAGTGGGCCAAATAGCTCGGTGCCCCAGCGCAGTTTCTCGACGGTGCAGAAGAGTTGTAGCGCCGCCGCCGTGCCCAATCCCGTCTCCAGCATGGTGCCTGCGTAAAGGCCAAGGCCCGCCGCCTGCCCGATGGCGACAACCTCGGAGGCGCGCTTGATCCCGCCCGACTGCGCAACTTTGACCGCGAAAACATCCGCCGCCGCATTGGCAGCAATCTCAAGCGCGTCCTCGGGGCCGTTCAGCACCTCGTCCGCCATGACGGCAATCTCGTATTTCGCTGTCAGCTCGCGCTGCGCCTCGACATAGCGGCCCTGCACTGGCTGCTCGACCAGCTCGCATCCGGCATCCTGCAATCCCTTGAGGCCCCAGCGCGCATCGTGCAACGACCACGCCTGATTGATGTCCACCCGCACGGAACCTGCATCGCCCACAGCGCGTTTGATGGCGGCAACATGGGCTACATCATCGCGAACAGAACGTTTGCCGATCTTGAGCTTGAAAATGTTATGGCGGCGTGTCTCGATCATCTCCAGCGCCTCGGCGATATCGGTATCGGAGGAGCCGGACGCCAGCGTCCATGCAACCGGCATACGCGTATGGACCTGCCCGCCAAACAACTGCGAAACCGGGACACCAAGGCGCTTGCCCAGCCCGTCCCATAACGCGATCTCGACTGCCGCTTTGGCAATCCGGTTGCCGCGCACGAGTTTGTCCATCAGCTGTATCGCGGCGTTCACATCATCCGCTGCTTTGCCTTTCAGCGCAGGTGCGATGTAGGTATCGATGGCAGACTGAATGCTCTCCGGGCTTTCGACACAGTATGTCAAACCACCGATCGTCGTACCCTCACCGAGTCCGACAGACCCGTCCGAGAACCTGATCCGCACCAGAACGGCCGTCTGCGAACGCATCGTCGCCATCGACAGAACATGACCACGAATGGTCGGGACATCGACAACGACAGTTTCAATCTGGTCAATCTTGGTCATGCAGCGTCCTCTGGTAGCAATGATGCTTCGAGGATCAGAATGCGCAGGAGAATGGATTTTCGGCGATACACGGACAGGTCTTGGTTGATACCCTTTGCGGCAATGCCGCCTGCCAAAGCTCGCGCCTGCGCCGCATCATTGCTCGGACCATCAGCTGATCAGTGAGCATTGCACAGTCTTGTGAATGTCAGCTTTCGAAATCGCGAAGTATCTCGTTTTTGGCCACAGCGAATGACCGGTTCCCGCCCTTGCTGTTCTTCGCTGCTAATACGGCATGCGAATAGCAGCCATTCGTCGCAAATCGTCAATTGTCGGCTTGGTCCGCATTGCAGACCTCAATACCTCAATAATGCTGCGGCAACGTATCAATGTCTGCTTCTGGGAGCTGCGCCGCAGCGTACGGGGCTAACTGGAACGGTAGTTTTGGGCCGTTCGCGCGACTTTGCAAAGTACACTAACTGCGCATAGCGGACCTTGGTGCGCAGCGCAGCATGGGGGCTTTGGTCTACTACGGCTTGAACGGCCGCTTTTGCAATTCTGGCACAGGACCTTCGCAGACGCAGCTAAGGTCCGGTTTCCGCCCTTATTGTCGAGTGCTGCCTGTTCAAGGTAATAGAGTTTGCAACCGCAGCGAATGGCAGAAAGGTCCCTCATAGGCGACGAGGTACGCCTAATACCCGCCTTCTGATCAAAAATTATCGTTCGGTCAAAAGACATTTCTTATGAATCACAAAAATTCGATTATTCAACCTTCTTCGGGTTCTCTTCAGCATGCCGGTCCAACCAATCATCAATCATCCTGCGGATCATCTCCGGCCTGCTGGGCAGATCATCCTCTGATCTGCGCGCTGCATCTATGGCTTCAATAGTATTGACCAGCAGTCTCACAGTGACCTGCTCGGTGTTTTTTGATGGGCGCCCAATTTTTTTCATATCACCGATTGACTTTTTAAATTTATAAAGTTAATTATAGCGTGTGAGAGACGGAGGTGCAACTCCCTCTCCCACACTTGTCACAACGATCCTTAGGAGATCCTCATGCCTATCAACACGATTACCACGCGCGCCGCGCATTCCGCCACCCCCTCCCCGTTTTCTCTCAAGGCTTTTGAGGAGGTGCTGCATCATATGGAGCGCACCATCGCGCTGGACCAGGATGTGAAGCACATGCCGCATCTCGACTACTCCGCCGTCGAGAGTGCGGGTGAAGCGACGGCCGATGCCTGGGTCGCGACCGAAGCGTCCGCTTTTGCGTTTCTGCGCGCGCATGCAGGTGCCACTGCTGTTCCCCTGCTTATCGAGACGGTGAAGGAGCTGGTGTCACTGCTCGATATCGAGACGGGCGATCACCCCACGCTGAGTGAGACGATGGAAGCGGCAATCGCTCGTCGCGCATCTGCGCCGCGCGGCACAGACCTGCGCAACCTGTTGGACCGGGCGCTTCCTCTGTTGTTCGGGATCGCGTCTATGCAAGCCGCGTTTTTCGAGCGGGATCACACCCTGCACGCTGCCTGATCTCAAGCACACGGACCGCGTCTGACGCGGTCCTGACCCTCCCTTTTCAAATCACATATAGGAGCGCCTCATCATGATGCTGCCCCCCGTCACCCCTATGCCTGCCGAGCACACATCCACCCATGCCGCACTGTTTCCCGACTATGTCCGGCTTTCTCGCTCCGCCACCCCGACTTACGCCCCTTTCGACGGAAAGGTCCCAGCAAAATGGCGGAAGGCCGCGCGCAAAAAGGGCTTCACCATCGTTGATCGCGTCAAAGACCGACTGCATGTTGCACTGCTCTGTCATGACTGCGGCTGCACACATGCAAAACGCGTGAGTGTCGTTCTCGGGCATAGCCCCGAATGCCCCCATTGCATCAAGCACCAGCGCATTGAGCATGCACGGACAGTAGGTGCAGTGCTCTTGGGGCGTGCCCCCAAACGCCGCCACTATGGGTTTTACCAGCTCTCCTGTGGGCATCAGGTGCGGCGCCAGTTCCACCGGGTAGCACTCGCGGCTGACGGAGGGCACGGTCTCGGCTGCAAGACATGCCGCGAAGAGCGCTATCGCGCGCAAGCACGCAAATTCGGCTGGGACCTCGTTGGTCCCGCCTCCAGCGGCAAACCGAGCTATCGCAGCTATCGTCACACCTGCGGACAGACGCAGGACATTATGGTCGGCAACATGGTCTGGGGCGATTGCGCCTGTTCGGGCTGTAGTCTTGGCAGAACGGCTCGGCCTTCCCACATCTACATTTTTCGGATTGATCTTCCTGGACGACCCGTTCTCAAGCTCGGCTACAGCGCACGTCCGGCAAAGCGCCTCCGGCACCAGCTGGGCATCGACAAAGGCATCACCACGGAGGTGCTGCGTGTCGTGAACCTGCCGACCGGACACGACGCCCGGGCAGAGGAGGAACGCGCGCACAGGACGCTCACCGCGCAGTTTCCGGACATGGTTGTGGCCAAGGCCGAGTATGGCGATGCCATCAACGTCACACGCGAGATCTATCGCCCCGACGCCGCCCCCTTCATCCACCGCCTCCTCGACGAGATCGAAACGCGTTTTCCCGATACCAACAGTCAGGTTCCAGACATCGCCGCCTGACCTTTCTTCTCTCCCCTTATTCATTGAACAAAAGGAGGCATGCCAATGCCCCACCATTCTATCGCTCGCGATAGCGCAACTCCCGCCTTCACTCTCGACCTGATGCAGGATGTCCTCCGGCGCGTCTCTGCCGAGAACCACCGGCGGACCAATTCTCCCGTCCGGTTTACGCCTTCCAAGCACCCCTTCGATGACGGGGGTGATGCCGCGTTGATGGATTTTCCAGACACGCCCGAGGACGTCCCCACCCTGCCCTCATACCAGACCACGGCCGCTGACAATCTCGGACCCGAAGAGATTGCTGAGTGGCAGTCGCGCGGCATTGACCCCTATGCCACCGCAGCCGATGGCACTACCCGCCTTCAGCAGGCAAAGCTCCCGCTGACCCGTTTGATCTTTGCCGCACGCTTTGCGGCCGTCTTCAACACGCCAGAGATGGCGCGGTCTCTTGTGTCACCACAAGCTGTTACGTTGCTGTCAATTCCCGACGATGCAGAGCGCGAGCTCTTCTTCGAAATGTTCCCAGACATCTTGGAACAGACCGCACAGGCCCTTGATGAGGCAGGCATCCACTTACATGGCATCGCTGTTGCGGAGCTTCCGAATGTTCAGGCCGCATCAAGCCATCGCGGCCGCAAGGAGTTCAACGACAAGGTTGACCGGCTGATCGCTAAAGGGAACAACGTGATCGTTGTCGCCAGAACCCGCGATGATCTGCCGCGCAGCGGGCAGCTGCTATGCACGCGGACTGCTACCTTGCCCCCAGTCACGGGCGATATGGTCATCGAGATTTTGCGGCAGACCCATTCCGTCACCGGAAAGCTGTCAGACGCCGCGATCCGCGGTCGCTTCCCCAACGACGCTGCCTTGCAAGAACTGCCCATGCCGCTGGTCAAAAGCGCGTTTGCAGAACAGGCTACGCTTGAGGTTGCAGATCGCCTCCTCGCACTGACCCGCCGCCTCGGCACAGGCAAAGTGGCGCGCGGCCCCTCTCTTGATGCCATCTATCTTCCGCCCCAAGCGCAACAGGACATGAAGCATCTCCTCAGTGACCTCGGCCAGTGGCAGGCAGGCAATCTGCCTTGGTCGGAGGTCACGTCATCGGTGCTCCTCTACGGCCCTCCCGGAACCGGTAAAACGCTTCTCGCCCAGGCCCTCGCCGGCTCTGCCGGTATCCCGCTAATCGCCACCAGCTACGGTATCTGTCAAAAAGCGGGCCATCAGGGAGATTTTCTGCGGACCCTGTCCGAGAGCGTGGAAAACGCTATCGCTTGCGCCCCCTGCGTTTTCTTCATTGATGAGCTGGATTCTTTTTCCAAGCGATCTGTCTCACACCGCAATTCTGGCTATGTCGCCGCAATCGTCAACGCCCTGCTCGAGCACCTCACAAAGCTCAATGACACTGCTGGTGTAATCGTTCTGGGCGCAACAAATCTGCCAGAGAACGTGGACCCTGCAATCATCCGCCCCGGGCGTTTTGATCGGCATACGGCGTTGGAGAACCCCAACCGCGCAGGGATCAAACGGATCTGCGAGATTGAGCTGGGCGCAAGTGCTCAGGATCTCGATCTTGCAACTGTCGCCGACCGTCTTCTTGGTATGTCAGGCGCGCAGGTCGCGGCCGTCGTCCGCGACGCACGGGGCAACGCCCGTCATAGCAACACGACGCTCTGCAACCAGCACCTCCACGCAGCTGTCGACCATGTTGCGCCCGAGGGACGCCAGGAGGATTTGCATCGCATCGCTATCCATGAAGCGGGCCATGCCGTTGTAGCACATATTCTCGGCCTACCCTTGCCCGACATGGTGCGCATCACGGCCCGCGGTGGGGCCTATCTCGGCAAGATCCCCTTTGCCGCGACAAAGAAAAACGTCTGTGACCAGATCGCCGTCACCCTGGGGGGCCGTGCCGCAGAAGCCGTCCTTCTCGGATCGGTGTCGAACGGCGCAGAGAGCGACTTGGAGCAGGCCACGGAAATTGCGTTCAAAGCAAGATATTCATGGGGGCTCTATCCAAACAACCTGCTCTCCCTCAGTTCCGTGAAGCTGACCCACCTCGATCCCCTCGCCCCCCTCGGATCGGTCGTGAACTCGGATATCAGAGGACACTATCTGCGCGCGAAAGAAATCGTTGAGGACAACGTAAAACTGGTGGAGCGGGTGGCAGCAGCCCTCTTGGAGCAGCGGGAGATCGACGGGGACGCGTTGGCCGAGGTACTGGCCGCGCACAACATCACGAACTCTGATCGACCAACGGAGGCGTTGATTGGCTAACCTTCAGGGCCGTCTTTACCAGTGCGGCGAGCAAACACGGACAAGGTATGTTCTCCACGAGTGAAGCCGATTGGTCGACAAGCTGGTCGAAGTGTAAAACAGGCAGAGACTGCAATAAGCAGAACGATCACCGTGATTGTTTAACGATCAAGCAAGAGACGCAGTCTCGCGCAGTTGTTTTGGTACAAAACGACGGAGCGCCTCCCCGGCGCAAGGGGCAGACAGGTAGCTCTTAGAGCTACCTATAGTCTGTCACTATAGGTAGAGCTTCGCGCTGCAATGATCTGTTTATCCACATAAAATGAATATCAGACGGGAGCCTTACGGGAAAGAGTTCTTGGTTTCGAAAAACCAAGCGCCTACCTCCTAAAAAATAGGATCAGGAGCAACCGCCGTGTCATACCAGTTCATACATATCGAAACGTATTCAGAAGCCACCAAAAAGGTGAGCGGCACAGACGGGCATTTCAATTCCGCCGCGCAGGTTCTGGGGGAAGCGTTACGCGAGCCGGAATATTCTAAACATGTGGCAGAGCCAGGCCCGGTGTATAAAGTCGGTGGGACTATGTCTGTCCGGCAACTTCAAGAAAAACGCACCACTATTCTGGAGGGCCTGCGCGAAACCGTAACCCGCACAGATGGCACGACATACACACGCAAACTGCGCAGTGATGCCGCGACGCTGTATACAGAAATCCATTCGCACCCCCTGCCCGCTGCCGATCTTCTGTCAGACAAGAAAGCGCATGGCTCTGATATAAGAGAATGGATCAACCTTGCGTTGGCTGATTTTACGGCCCGCATGCCGGATGACATTGATTGGTCTGCGGTGATGCATTTGGATGAGGGCTTTGTCCATTTCCACATCATTGCCATCAATACACACGACCCCAAACTGGACGCGAACAAACTACATGCTGGCAAGGTGGCTGCAGCAATGCTGCGTGATGAGTTGGATACCCCTACGGCCATTCCATCACTACCCAAGCCCGCGTTAGAAAAGCGCCCCAACAAGCCCAAGCAACCCCGCCCCTCTAAAAACCGCGAGACCCAGAAGAAGAACAAGATCAAACGAGAAGCACAATTGGCCGCGTGGGAGGTGACCTGCAAGGAGGTCGCAGCACGCAACGCTGACCTAATGACGCAATGGGAAGCCGAGAACGGTGAGCACCTCCAAGTGGCGCGCAAAACGCGTGGCCCTATCCCAGAAAAAGAAGCCTATTCTGCAGCGTTAAAACAACTCCAAGACCAATACTATGAGAAGGTCGGCAAGCCTTGTGGTCTGTTGCGCGATGGTCCACGCAAGCAGCGCCTGTCTACTCAACAACACGCAGCGCAAAAAGCTGCAGCCAAGGATATGAAAAACAGCATCAAGGAGGTCAAAAGCAACTTGGTGCGCGCCGAAGACAATGCTGGGCACGCGTTAGACGTAAAAGAACGCTACTTGCAAAAAGAAGCCGAGCTGGACGCAGGAATCGCGGCAATGGATGAACTGGTGACACAGATCGCGTCGGGAGACGCAGAAGTCACCGAGGACGTCATAATCATGAAGGACACGCCCACATTCATTGAACGCCTGTTTGGACCCAAGCCATCAAACACAAAAATCGGTAACTTATTTCGGAAATTTGTCAATCTCATCGGGCGCGTGAGCGAAAGCGAACAACGTGGGCCAGACCAGTCATCAAGGCCATGACTGTTCAATACGGAAAGGCCATCATATTCCCAATGACACGAACGGCCCTAAGCCGACCTCTAAGACCTGCTCAAGATGCCGCTGTGCAGCCCATCATTGCTATCATTCGTACAGAGCGCAGCGTTTTGACCGGTGAAACGGCGATGCGCGAATTTTACTACCGTTCAACTCAACGAAACCAAAAGTCACTCTGCAACCATTCCAAACATTTCAGTCTCGTATGGATTTGATCATGCGCTCAATCCGGATCTCTTCGTGCCTTCAGTCAGTATAAAAAACAGCCGAAAGAACAATCATCTAAAATACAACTCTGTTCATTTGACGCGTAATAAAATCGGCGCTGATGACACGTCCATATCGAGATTCCATTCCACCGCGAACGACTATGCCAAGCCATTTCACTCGGAAAACCCCATTTTCACGAACAACCTCGAATACAGGAGAGCCGCTCATACCGTCTTCAATATATCGATCCTCCGCGACGGTACGAATAACATAGACGTCATCCGTTGTTGTCTTTTCGACCAGCTCTACAAAACTTGACACGAGGAGTAAGTCAACTTCGCCCATATAGTAATCAACGTTCTGAAGTCTGGTCGGATAGCCCAGGTTTAGGGCAACTTTTCCGACTGATGCGGTAACCCCAGTGTTTTCGTTAACCTCGAAAAACTGAGAAGTTAGCGTTCGGTATGGGTATTTTGATGGTTCAAACTCATAAATGACAAAATCAAGGTTGTCTTCACGCTCGTCTTGATCGGTGGTCTCGACAGTCCACATGATGCTTGGAGTAATCACCGACTGCCCAGGATCGCACACGATCCCAACTTGGCCCTCGCTTCCAAGTTTTCGCTGATGCTCGGTAGAGATAACAAAGTATCGCCCGCGATATTTTATTCCCGACGCACTACCAATATGCTGGAACTGATAAACTTCATCATCATTACAACTGACAAACCGCTGGGCGTACCGGCCAAGGTGCATTTGAAGCTCTTTCGGACGAACCCAGAGTGAACCAATTTGGATCGCCGTTTCCAGCGCGTATCCAGTAATTCCAAAGTGCTTGAGTAAGTTGATATTACCTTGCAACGTATGTTCCCTTAGAGGCGAAGAAATGCGCACCACATTTCTTGAACTTCGCCAGCGGTTAAATTCGCATACATCTTGAGGGGCCACTACCTCAAACTTGCGGTCGTCGGTGAAAGTAAGCAACCTAGATTGGATCAATCGCCGAGCCCATGAATGGAGCTACAACGCAGAACAATAATATCGCGTTCAGGATGAACATTAACGCCACCGAAAGCCGACATTCGATGCGCGTCGCACCAAAGTCTGCTTTTCCATCGTAGCCCCTGTTCTGCTCATTTTTATGACATCAAAGCCAGCCTATCCAACCCACACGATTCTTCCAATGGCAGTTGCTCGAACCCGCGCTCAGTTCAGGAACTTTTCATGGTAATCCGAAAGCCGCGCAATATGCGCCGACAGAGACCGTTTGAGGTGCGGTGCATCTTTCACGGTCAGGATATAGTCCACCAATCGAAGATATTGCGAGATTTGTCGCGGCAAGCGCACCGAGGGGACTAACCGGTTCACACGTTCGTCCTCCTCGATTACCTGAACGATGCTCTTATCAGGGAGGTCGGGCAAATGGCCTGCCGTCAAAGTTTTGCCGTTCATAAGAGGTTTCTGCGCATCGAAGACTGCGAACAGATGACCCTCCAACGCTGGAATTTGCGTCACATCAGCGACAGGCCAAGCCCAGACAAAGGCGATCTCCCAAACATCAATCTGGCGGTTCGCGATGATGTCAGAGCGTGCCGAAGTCAGATGCCTCCGCACCCGCGTCCGTATGCCATCGACCGATTGACCGATGTAAATCGGCACCCCGTCCAGATCACATAGCGCGTAAACGCCCGTCTCATCAGTGAGGTTCTTCAAAGCGGCGGTGCGGAAATCCTGCGGGGTCATGCGACAACGCTCAGCTGTTGGCCGCATAACAAAGGGGTGATTAACGTCTTGCACAGGTGAGCGACGACAGGCACCGCGACCCCGTCGCCGGCAAGTTTGTACGCGGCATTGTAGTTGTCAGGCAGGATGTAACTCTCAGGCAGCCCCATCAACCGCGCAACCTCACGGCGCGATAGCAATCGTGCTTTTGTCTCGTTACCTTTGACGAAAACTACAATCTGACGTGACGAACCACCAGCCGGTGTTCGCAAACACCCCGCGATCCCGTCATTGCGCAGCTCAGCACGTTGAATAGTTTTCCCATCCGGGCCCGGGCGCCCCCGTTTGTATACGGTACCAATCGACCAACCCCGTCCCTTACGAAGCTCATCGAGCTTAGCACGGGAAGGTGGTGACATCAGGTTCAACATCGCATCGACTTGTTTAGCCGACTGCCAAGGTTGCTGCGTGCGTGGCTCAATCAAGTCTTGTAAGGTTTGGGTCCGCGAAGGCAGCAATCCGATGTCCCACCACACCCAGGACTGCGCAAAACTGCGCGGTTGGCGAGCGACGAAATCGCGGATCGCTTTGGAATGGTACTCGGGGTTCGGCACGCTCGCCTTCAGGTTGGGTGTCAAGGGCGCGTCGGCGCGGACGGCCACCACAAACAAGCGCGGGCGACTTTGTGGCAGAAAATGCTTGGCATCCAAACTCAAGGCACCTACTTGGTAGCCGCGAGTGGTCAGGCTTCTCAATACATAGCCAAAGTCGCGGCCCTTGTTGCGGGTGATCAGCCCAGCGACGTTCTCGAAACAGATCAACTTCGGAGTACGGCCCAAGGCCATTGAGCGGCCTAGAACGTCGATCCAATCCTTAAAAACGCCGGATCGTTCACCGTTTAAGCCCTGCCCATTGCCCGCCAGTGAGAAATCCTGACAAGGCGACGAGGCCCACCACATATCAACGTCGGGCAAAGCCACATCCGGCAGCTTGGCAACGTCGCCTTCATACAAGTGATCACCGCCCCAGTTGGTCCGGTACGTGGCACATTTTGCTGGGTCGATATCATTTGCAAAGGTGCAGGTGAGCGCCTCTCCAAGTCCCGCACGCGCCATACCTCCACCCGCGAAGAATTCGGCAAAAGTTGGATTTTGGGCAGGTGTGTTTATCATGTGCGCAAAGTTATGCGATCCTGTGAAGAAGGTCTACCAATCCCGCGCAAAATTACTGAATCTCGCTCGTCGGACTGGTCAAACAGTATATCAAGAGTCTGGCGTACGGTAAAAGCCGTTCGACAGATTGTATCTGATGTTGATGCACTCTGCGCCGCAAGTCGTTGGGGTGTACCACCATCCAAAACGATCCGCGTCACTATATTGGCGGAGATTGCGGCCATCGGATACAATGCAGCATCCGTTACAAAATCATCAGGTGGCTTGCTGCGAACGGCCTACTTCTGCCCTTGAGAACTTCTTAAAATGCTGCGGCGTGGCGCTCAACGTCTTGCAGAGAAAACTGAAAATGGCGGTTTGGCCTTCTCACCGCAGAATGACCGGTATACTCAAGCCTAAGTTGTATTTTTTTGGATTTGCTCGATGTATATTAGAGAATTACGTCTCAAGAACTTTCGTTGTTTTGGATCAAAGGAGGAAGTCATCATTCTTGATCCAGAGATGACCGCTTTCATTGGAGATAATGGAAGCGGTAAAACGACCGTCTTAAAAGCCCTTCAAAGGATTTTCGGCAGCACATCCGCCGAGCGAAGTCTGAGACGAGATGACGTCCACTTTGGCGCTGGTGAAGTTCCCGGTCCAGCTGCCCAAAGCGACGATACGAAAGCTATCCTCCTTGTAACCAGCAGGGAAGTTTACATTGAAGCCATAATAGACTTCCCCGAGCTGGTTAACCCGGTTGACGCGCCGTCCGGCAGCGCACTTGATGTCTCTGTCGAAACATTCCACGCAATGTCATGTGCCGGACCAGGAAGCCCCCTACAGGCCAGAATCAGGCTTGAGGCCAATTGGGAGTTCGGGATCGATGAAGACGACATTGACCAAAAAATCTATTGGATTACCACCACTGAAGATGTTCCCTTTGGTGACGACGACATTGCCAAAATTCCTATGCCTGCGGCGCAACGCAGGCGGATCCAGCTGAAGTACTTACCTGCAACGCGAAATAACTCTGCTGTGGTTAAGAGCGCTATGAAAGAGCTTCTCGTTTGGCTTGAAAAATTTGGAGATCTATCCTCTGGGAAACAGCAACTTGAAATCCAGAGAACCGAGTTGCAAAAAATATTTAACGATCTCCCTGCCGTTAATGGGGTTGTTAGCGAGCTATCAAAAAACTGGGGCGAGCTGTTCAAGGGTGAATTATATTCGGAGGCCAAGCTTAGCATATTGGCACAAGAAATTCACAAGGCCCTTCGCGATCTGACTTTGAAACTGAGCCCTTCGGAAACCGGTGCAGAATATGCAATCGAGGACCTGAGTGAAGGTCAGGCATCACTTCTATACATCTCTATTGTCGCAAGTATCATTCAGCTAAATGAACGCCATATTGGTAAGTCTGTTGAAGGCTATCGTGATGTCCCGGAACTTAAACCTTGGCTGACAATCATTGCCCTTGAAGAACCCGAGAACCATCTATCGCCGTTTTACTTGTCTCGAATGATAGCACTGATGTCCTCCTTGTGCGCGAGTGATAGCGCAATGGGAATATTGACGTCGCATTCTGCAGGAGCCATTCGGAGGGTCAAACCCGAAAAAATCCGCTACATGCGGCATGATGAACAAAAGCGAGTGTCATATGCGAACAGTATAACCCTACCGGCCAAGACCGACGAAAAATACAAGTACATTTACGAAGCCGTGCGCTCAAACCCCGAGCTGTATTTCGCGAAGCTGGTTGTGTTGGGTGAAGGTCGTTCCGAAGAAATAGTAATTCCAAAATTGGCAAAAGCATTTGATCCTCAACTGGATTTGGATCCTGCGTTTGTTGCATTCGTTCCTTTGGGCGGTCGCCATGTGAATCACTTTTGGAAGCTCCTAAATGATCTCAATATCCCTCATGTGACCTTGCTCGATTATGATTTAGGACGACATAATGCGGGGCCGTTGAGGCTTAAGTATGTGACAGATCAGTTGTTATCAATCGGTACCGAGAGTCCTTTTGATAAGCTCAAAAACGCTGCAGCTTGGAGAGGCTTGGGTAGGACTGAGCTAAACAAACGATACCAATGGGCAAAAGAGAATGGCGTGCATTTTTCGCTCCATCTCGATCTTGACATGATGATGTTGAAGGCGTTTCCAGAACAGTATCAATCTATTTCAAGAATCAAAGATGTGTCTGAACTTGATGCAGATGATTACGTAGAGAGTGTATTTGGAAAATCTGGAAATGGTCTAACCGACTATAAAAAGAGTTCCCCAACCGCTACGGAATTAGCCATTTACGACGACTTGTTCAAAAAAGGGAGCAAGCCGATTTCGCATATCGAAGCGATTGCATTATTGACTGACGAAGAGCTAAAGGCACAATGCCCCAAGCCACTTCAAAGACTTTTCGAAGACTGTGCCGCTCGCCTGGGGATTGACCTGAGCCCCGAGGCTTCCGAATGAGGTTCGTTTTGCCAAATGAATGGTGCCCAAGCGATGGCATCCAACTCGATCGAGACAGTTTAGATGTCGTTCGCAGTCCGATATCCCAAGCTGTTCAAGCAGGTCCAGGAGCCGGGAAAACAGAACTACTGGCACAAAGAGCAGCATTTCTATTGCAGACGAATACCTGTCCCGCACCAATGAAAATTTTGGCCATTAGTTTTAAGCGAGACGCTGCAAAAAACTTGAAGGAGCGTGTAGCAAAAAGAGTGGGGTCAGAGCTTTCGGGACGTTTCGATTCTTATACCTTTGACGCGTTTGCAAAAGGAATTTTGGACCGCTTTCGTGAGGGTTTGCCCGACTGGGTTCAGCCCGATCGCAACTACGAAGTTGCGTTTCCAGACTGGCGAATATGGAAAGAATTTGGTGACCGGCCCAACCTGAAGGCACCCTTTAGTCAGGAAACCTTTCATCAAGACACTGTGAAAAATAGTCACGCTTACTTGGGCAGCGCGCCATCACCTTTTCCAATGAGAAGACCGGAGCCAGTATCAGCCGTAGAAGCAATGACTCTTAGCTGGTGGTCAAGTCAGCTCTCAAGAACCCCTCAAACGCTTACTTTTGATATGGTTAAGGCGCTTGCGCATACAATTATCCACCTCAACCCGCCTATCAAGAGTGCGTTCCTAAACAGTTACACCCACGTATTTCTGGATGAGTTTCAAGATACAACCTTACCGCAGTACGCCTTGCTGAAGGAAATATTTGGTGGATCGAAGTCAATTTTGACTGCAGTTGGAGACAACAAACAACTGATTATGACATTTGCAGGAGCGACAAGTGAACGATTTCGGCAGTTCTCGACTGATTTCAACGCTCAGGATGTAGCCCTAGCATCCAACTTTAGATCCAATCAGCGGATCGTGGATATTGTGAATTCAATGGCAAAGGCAATTGTGCCCGATTCAATCACTGTCAATTGTTCGAAAACGGCTGATCCAATTCCAACCGTTTCTGATGGCATAGTAGTTTTTCCAAGCGATGATGATGAGCGCAAGGGTCTTGCTGAATTCATCCTTCGCGAGATCAAAAATGGCTGTTTGAATGCCAATGATTTTATTATTTTGGTCAGGCAAAAGGCGGATGAACACGAGAATGATGGCCTTAGAGCAGCTTTTGAAAAAGAAGGCTTAGCGCTCAGAAATGAAGCGCGAACCATCGGTGAAAGTGGTATTTCGTTACAGGATCTATCTTCAGAACCATTGGCCCAAGCAGTTGTTCTGTTTATTCAAGTTGCAACCGGTGATCGTCGATATCGGGCCTATCCCGATCTCGTTCAACTGATGTCTACTTCGCATGGCTCAATGGGTGAACGAAGCGCAGAGCAGTTTGGACTTGAGCAAATATTGCGAAAGGCGACAAAGGCGTTTCATGAGTTAGCCACGTCATCCGATGGCTCATTCTCTTGGGATGTCATGGTCAATTTGATCACAATGCAACTCGGAGAGGACAAGCTTCGTAGGTTAGCCCAAGAATATAAGAACCCTAAACGGGTTTCCAAAATCAAAAACGGCATCTCAGCATTTCTTGCTGAATGTTCAGAGGGAGCTAAAACTTGGCAGGAAGTTATCGATAGGTATCAAGGCATCAATCAGGTTCGCCTGATGACAGTTCATAAAAGTAAAGGACTGGAGGCGCACACGATCATTTTCTTCTCCCTAAAGGATCGCTCATTTTACTATAAAGCGGATATAGATGAAGAAGCACTGGCATTTTTTGTCGCTGTATCCCGGGCAGAGCAAAGAGTGTTTTTTACAAGAGGTCGCGGCGGGATCGTAAAATTGAAGCCGCTCTATGAGCTACTGACACAGGCCGGCGTTCCAAACATCCTTGAATTTCCATAGAGGGGGCGAATTCTTACCCCGCCGACTGTATTTTGCGCCAGCAGCGAAAGTCTGATTTCCGCCCGTCATGTCGACTTCTCTTGCTTGCCTCAATACCGAATGTGTCATACTGAATAGTCATATATTCACTTTCACGACACCGAAGAGACTTGAAATAACAAAGCAACATCAGGCACTTATGAGATGTTAGCTCCGACCCCTACCGTCGGAGCCATTTCCCTCATAAGCACTTGTTATATAAGCCCTTATGAGGGAAATGGTCTTTAACTGCGGCACCGCAGTGTTCCACCACCTCAGCCATTTGCGTTCCATCCGTTTTTAGAGAACGGAATGATGATGAACACACAGCCCCACCTTTCGAAACGCGGCGACGTTTACCAATGGCGGCGCAAAACCAGACGCTTTTCCACAGGAAACATCGATATCAAGCTCTCCTTAGGGACGACAGATCGCCAGCAAGCGCATATCCTGGCTCGGAAAGTCAGTGCAGAGAGTGATATGATCATGGAGCAAATTGTTGGAAGTCGGATCACACCAGAACATGGTCGGGCGTTTCTGTCTGAGGTGATCCGTAAAGAACGGGCGAAGATCGCACAGCTTAGCTTGCTCAGCCGCGTGGACAGCCTTGATCCGGTAGATGATGCCCGCCACGATGCCGCTATGGCCGAGGCATGGCAACGTGTCTCGTCGCATGGCATTAATCACAACGTTTCGGAAGAAGCCTCCGATCTGGTGCGCGATAATATCGATTTGATCCGCAGTGATCTGAGCAGCCATCCCCGTAGGCAGGCAATCCTGCGGGTTCTCCAAGAACAAACAGGGCAGGATCAGTTGTCAGCGCTGGAATATATCCAGGTTATGGACCTGTTTGTGTCCGGAAAAGCAGAAGCGTGGGCCGATGACCGCCCCAAAGAGGCCCTGACGACCAAGGCATTGCCTGGTGCGCCCAATAGTGACCCCGCCCTGCCCTCTTCTACCCTGCGGGCCATCGTTGAGCGAATGAACGCCATCAAGCGCACTGAAGGCATCGAGGAAAAGACGCTACGCCAATACCTGAGCTTTGCGGCGCTGTTCACGATGCTAACCGGACATGACGACATTACCCAAATCCGCCAACCTGATGTGAAGGCCTTCCGCGCCGACCTCGCCCAGATGCCGAAAAGTTGGGGTAAAAGCCCCAAGGATCAGGCTTCAACACGCGACGAGGTAATGGCGAAAGCTGCTTCTCTTCCCCTTGATAGGGTTGGCCTGTCAGTCGGAACCATCAACCGCCACCTTGATCACCTCAATCAAATTGCCGATTGGGCGCGGGATGAAGGCTTGGCCGTTGACCTGAATCTGAAGCCTGCCAAGCTGCGCCGCAAAGAAACAGTCCGCGCCCGTGACAAACGCGATGCCTTCTCCGTCGAGCAGCTCCATGTGGTTTTTCAAAACCCTGTCTGGACCGGCTCACATTCGGAGCATCACCAGACGAAACCCGGACAAGAAGTCTTCAAGAACGGCATCTACTGGTGCCCCTTGATTGGCGCATATACGGGAGCACGCAGAGAAGAAATCGCGGGCCTTGCCCCATCTGACATTGTCGAAAGTGATGGCGTTGCCTGCTTCTCAATCGAAGATTCAGAGCTGCGTCGGATCAAAAACCTGTCTTCACGCCGTTTGATCCCCGTCCATTCCCACCTGATTGATCTTGGCCTTTTGGATCATGTGCAAAGGGCGGAGCGGAACCAACAAAACTGCCTCTTCCCCGAACTATACGAAGCTGGAAATGACGCGTTTGGCCGCAAGGTGGGCCGTCGCATGCGTCAAATCATTGATCAACAACTCGGCGCGAAAGGCGAAAAGCTCTCGTTCCACAGCCTGCGGCACTATGTGCAGAACGAACTTGATCATGCAGGCGTTGATGACAAAGTTGTTCGCGATATCATCGGACACGAAGGCAAAGACATCCACGATAAGGTCTACCGGAAGCCGTCACTACCACCCACACTTAATCAGGCCATCAATACGCTCCCAAAAATCAACTGAATTCAACCGTAGGCAAAGGCGACTTGCCATACACTTCGCAACATCTGTAGTCATACTGCAGTGAGTGGCAAATTGAGGTCTTGAACATGTCTATGCTAATTGAAGAAACAAAAATGTGGAAGACAACCAAAGTTGAATCAAAAGCCAAACTAAGTGATGCAGAGATAAATGATCGTTACTCAAGAGGTGAAGGACGGATCGTCGTTGAAAATAACCGAGAAAAGCTACATGGTTTTGTGCAGCAACTATCCGACGATCAGTATATGGACCTTCGGCCATTCTACCAGAGGCGCCCACGATGGGATCCCGTCAGACAAAGTCGATTGATAGAATCATTTTTGATCAACTTACCTGTGCCTCCGGTTTTCCTATATGAAAGAGACTTCAACTCATATGAGGTGATGGATGGTCAACAAAGGATTACCGCTATCAAAGATTTCTACGACGGGAAATTAGCTTTGACAGGCCTTCAATACTGGCCCGAACTTGATGGTCGATACTATCATAATTTGCCAAAAACAGTAAAAGCTGGGATTGATCGGCGTTCAATATCATCAATTGTAATGCTCAAAGAGTCAGCTCCTGAAGATGAAGAAGCGCTCCTGCTTAGGGAAATTGTATTTGAACGCCTCAATACTGGTGGTGTCGCGTTAGAGCGACAGGAGATCAGAAATGCCTTATTTCAGGGTCAGTTCAATGAAACGATCATGGACCTTTCTCATCATAATACCATACGCAAAGCTTGGAAGCTTCCGTTGTTCGACCCCGAAGAGTCTGCGAAAAATGATCCTAAGCTTGTTAAGTCAAGCTTTTACCAAAAAATGGAAGATGCTGAATTAGTATTACGCTTCTTCGCACTTAGAAATGTTGATCATTACAAAAAGGGAATGCAAGGATTTCTGGACTTGTACATGTTAAAGGCAACACGTCTTGATAAAAATATCGTACAAAAATTGAAAACTCAGTTTCTATTGGTTATGGATACGGTAGAGGCTATTTTTGGTGACGTCGCTTTTCAGCCGTATCTACCTGCAAGTGATGAATTCCTTGGCAGACCACAAAAAGCATTCTTTGACGCCGTCACCGTGGGGATTGCCCGAAACCTTGATGACATTCAGATCCTAATTGATAGAAAAGATCGAATTCTGGAGCTTACGAAAGAACTATTTCGAAACAATGAGGAAGGTACATTTACGGGTCGTGGAAATACAAAAGCTGACATAAAGCAGAGAATTGATCTGTATTCTGATATGCTGGCAAGTGTCGCGGCAGAGTGAAATGTATTCAGATCAATTTGAAAAACTATGTAAAGAACTAGAATCCATTATCGCTCACTGGCAGGTGAATGCCCGGATGAGAGGTATTCTGTCTCGAGTCGAGAATAGTTTAGAATTGAGTCCCTTAGAGCACGATCTTTATGACTTAAAGCAGAGTTCTCCATTGGCAATGGAATGGCGGGTGATGGATCATTGCTCTGCGATCGCGCGCCTTTATGCAGTGTATGAGCATTACTGTGAAAGCATACTACATGACTGGCTCCACTTTTTAACATCACGCAAAACTTTCGACGAATTACCAGACAAAATAGTCAGGGATTACCCTAAAGGGTTTTCCTATATTATTGGTCTGTTGCCCAGTTCCAGATACGATCAATTATCGGTTGAGGATATGGTAGCAGGTTACAATGCAGCATTGGCTTGCAATCCCCAATATAACTTGGTGGGTGAGTGCTTAACACGCCATCGTATGAATCTTCGCTGGGAAGAGCTATCTGAAATCTATCAAAGGTTCGGAATTTCGAATGTAGCGGATTGGATATCTAAAGATGCTGAAGTCATTGATTTCTTTGCAACTGCAGGGCAACGAACCACCGAACAGATTTCGGCTAAGTTAGCGGAACTGGTGCAATACCGCAATGATGCCTCTCACGGGGCCGTCTCGGTCGATGAAATTTTGGGGCAGCAGCAATTTTTGGAGTTTGCTCATTTCATTCGCATTATATGTTCAAGTTTAAACAATTTGCATCACAGCTACGCTCTTGAGCTACTACTAGAAATAGGTGAGGCCAAAAAAGTTGGAACTGTAGCCGAGCGGTTTCGCGATAATATTGTGATATGCAAAATGGATAGCGGAACGGTATTCAAGGGGCAGAAAGTCTCATTTTTGGCTGACCGTTATTGCGTCGAGAGGCGAATTATGTCGATGCAAGTCAACGGTGTTGAGGTCCAAGCTATGAGCTTTATCGGAGAGATGGAGTTGGGGATCAAGCTCGACCAACCTATTACAAGAAAAAAAGCAGCACTACTGACAAATTCGGCGTGGTAGTGTTCATTAAAATGCACAGAACTTTCGGTATTGACCTCGTCGAACACTGGCGTTGATGAAACGCAAAATTACAGTAGATCAGTCAAGAGCCCAATATTTTTTCAACACAGAATTCACGCCTCATGCACCTTGCAAAAGGTAAATGTTGAAGGGTCCCCTGATATATTTCCAATTCGTTTTGGCCTGCGGACCACCAGCAAACAGACACATAGCTGACGCTAGGGCAAAATGCGGTTTTTTTCTGGGTTTCCAAAGGGCGAAGCGGCCTTGGCTTGGGGTTTCAAAAGGGGCAGCGCACCCCTTTGCCGGAAAGAGGTAACCTCCCCATCGGGGTGGTTAGCGCTAGTAGGTTATAAATCAAAGAAACTGATTTTGTACTTTCGCGGACTTGGCGGATCATGGGGTAACCCTCCCCAAGGAACCCAATTATGTCCGATCAAGAACCATCAAAAGCCATCTCCGTCCGTGTAAAACACACGCACCGATCCAAGTACAAGAACCAGCGCCGCCATGATCTGCGCATCGGACTTACACCAAGCTACGTCCAGGATGAACGCTCTGAGCTGAACCGTGTGCTGGTTGAGCTGCCAATGCCAGCCGCAATCACAGCACGGGCAAAAGAACTGCGTGAAAAGACCAGCCCAAGCCGTGCGTTGCGAGCAGATGCAGCCGTAGCCACTATCGGCATCATTACCTTTGGCCATGCAGCTCAACCAATCTTTGAGGCTTTGACAACGGCACAGCAAGATGAAGCGTACCTTGAGGTCGCCCAGTGCATCGCTGACGAATACGGCACAACCATTCGCGGTCTGGTCGTTCACGCGGATGAAACCGCTCCTCATGCGCATGTCGTATGGGACTGCCGTGACCATGAAGGGGTGCCGATGTCGCGGGTGATGAAGGGATCAAGGTTGCAAGATATCGCAGCTGAGGTCATTCAGAAACATGCTTCTGGTATCGAGCGAGGGGTTCGTAAATCCGTGCGCATCGCCCATGGCGATCAACCAAGCCAAATCTACAACCGTTCAGTTCAACAACTGCACCAAGACCTGCCTCTTGAACTGGAAGCCAAGCGCCAAGAGGTCAAGCAATTCAGTGATCGGGTCGATGAAATGCGGGCGCGTGTCGAAAAGCTGGAAGCGAAAGAGGCATTGAACGCGAAGGAAGCCAAACGGTTGGCAACTTACCGCAATCGCCTTGCAGCAAGGTTGGAAGAATACACCGAAGCAAAGGCAGTGCTGGCCACCATGGTTCAGGCCACTGACCAGCGGGAGGAAGCCCTGAACATCAAAGAGCGCGTTCTCGATAAGGCAGAAGAACAGATGGATGAGCGGGAAACAACAATTGATCAACGCGACACTGAGTTGTTGGTCCGCGAGAAAGAAGTCGTTCGCCGTGAAGGCATCTTGGATCGAATTACGGATGAAATCGGCAAGCTGATTAGCGACGTTGCGGATCGCCTTGGCGTCGGTAAATCACTTCGGGCCATTCGTGATCGCCTGACGTCCGTACGAAATGAGTTGGCTGATGACGGGCCATCGCTTGAGTGACGTGGCATCGCGCCTGCCCTGCCCGCTCCCAAAAATAAATCTCGGCTCCAGAAACTCTCCATTTTCCAGGGCGTTCAGCCACTCCAGCACGGGGCACTAAAAAGGGAGACATGACAAAAGGTAACATTGGACATATGCAGCACTTCGCAATGCTCGATAGCGTCTAAGTTTGAATTTCATCCAGCCAGTCATTAGGCTACCTCTGTCTTAGAGCATTGGAGAGCATCGCATGGCAGTAGGCACAGACGTAACAATCCGCGTTTGGTACGACGAAGATCAAGACGTGATTAAAATGCGCATTGATGGAGAGCTTACCAGCGTAAACAACAATCCTGAAAGCAAAAGAGGCAACCCAAGCATGTACAAAAAATTGGCAGGTGTACTTCGTGACGCAGGCGAAAAATTCCCATCTGGAGTTTTGTAAAATGAGTGATGCTAAGACGTAAGAAGCGCACTGATTATGCCATCGTACTCGCCTTAATGATCGACAGGATTGGAGATGGTTATCAAACTGAGAGAACGCCCTATGATCAGATTCGCTTGAGGTCAGGTTAATTCTTTCCTAAAAGTGTCCCACCAGACTGCGGCACCGCCGCCGGATGGACGCTTTGATAAGTCTTGTAATGCAAGGGCTTATGAGACCCGATGACATGGCTTCGATCCCTACCGTCGGAGCCATTTTACTCTTTATGTTCAATGGCATAGCCGTTTAAAAAGAAACGCAACCTCGCCACGGAAAATCTACGGAAGCATAGCGGAAGCAGGATGCTGGCGAATATTTTGTTGCTCTTTTGCAACGCAACCTAGCCAAACGAACCTTGGTACAATCTAATCAACCGTTTTTTGGCAAATTGGGCAGCGTCGATTGCACGGCAGGAGCATTGTAAACACACAACCGTCCCTTGCCGACCTTCGCGTTGGGTTAAAACGCTTTAGCGCTTCGTGACCAAGCAGCCATTCGTAGTTTGTACAGCATTCTTACCGCACAGAGGTCAGCTATGCGGACTTTGCTGCCGTCTACAATTAGAGAATATTGGCTGCTTCGCCGCGTTTCTATACTTCAAACGTAAAGTAGACGGGCTGTAAGCCAATTTCATTGTCTTTCCCCAAGCGGCATGCATTGAGCGGCAAACGGAAACACGTCATCAACCCAAGAGGCCCGTGGGTTTTGCTCACGAACATTGAGACCCGGTCTCGAAAGAATTCGCATTTGCACGCCATCGCCCACGTCAAAAAAATAGAACACGGCGTCCCACTCCCCATCAAATCGGCTGTATCTTTCGTAAGCGCCATCACCCACGCGGACGAACCTTTGCGGTTGCCCTTGCCCTTCTTCATATCGTCTCACCGCGATTTCACCGTAAAATTCCCATGTCCGTGGGCCGACGAAGGATAGGCGCTCGCAGGATAAACCAGTCAGGTCTGCAGGTTTAGATTGTGCAGGGGTGCCTGCAATCGATGCTATTGATAACAATATAAAATGGAATGCTGTTCTCATATTGGACATGCTACGAAACTCAACGTTTAAAAGAAACCATATTGACTGCCTTACAGCTCTGTCAAAAGACATGTCCGACGTGGCATTCTCTCCGAACCAATCGCACAAGCTTTGGTAGGACCGGTCAAAAGCAGACTTTCATGCGCCACGAAGCAACCGTCGCTTTCGACTCAAACGTGCCGTTCGCTGCATTGCAGAGCAACAGCAAGTGCCCGCATTGAAGCTTGTCCGCTTCCGGCCCAGAGCCGCCATTGATCAGATACCCAATTGCAGCATCGCAGCTTCTCCGAAGCAGACATTGACCCGTTAGCGCAGCATTTTCACTTGCTGGATGACGGCATCGCGGGACGAAGCTGCCCTTGATAGGAAGCCGCAAAAGGTCTGCTTCCGCCTTCCGTCAATCAACCTGTTTGCACCGAGCGGCATTCATATTGCATTCGGCAAAGTTATTACAATGACACATTTCAAGCGATGAAAGGACCTTGTCGATCCTTTTCAGTGCAGCGATCCGCTTACGAACGGTTTCGCGATGTGCGGAGGCGACTATTGCCATCTCTCCTTTGCTCCATGAGCCCTGCAAAAGGGTAGATATTTCACCCAGTGTAAGTCCAAGCGACTGTGCATCGCGAACAAACTGAATTGCACGGACATCACTCTGGGAAAACGAACGATCCCGTCCATTTCTATTTGGTTTGGGAATGATGGCTCTTTTTTCGTAGTAGCGGATTGTCGATATTGGGATTCCTGTCTGATCTGCCACATCTGATATTCTCATAAAAACACCCCTTAACGTTTCGATTTTACATAGTTCACTAACAAATACCCAAGCCCCAGCAGGGCCGAGACGATCAATGCAACTGTTGATCCTGCGCTAAGATAAGCTCCAGTTGTGATGCCGATAAAGCCTAGAGCAATGAGCACTGGAGGAACAGCACAACAAAGTGCACAAAGTACGAAGAATCCCGCCCCGAATTTTACAGTCTTAACTGTTTGAGATTTTCTTGCTCCTGCGCAGCCACAGGAAGGATCAGACGACCCTTTGGGCGAACAAGTACCAGTGCAATCAGCGATGGAAGACGCGTCGATCATATTGATCTCCTTTTGATGACCAATAAACCTCTAACCTATGAACCTTGGTTCATAGCAAGCCAAAAACCAAGGAGTAGTCCTGAAAGCCGACATCTGCGCATTACGCAGCATCATGCACTCTAGGCTCAAACCGGACTTGCGGCGGTGCGGCATGCAAATCTTGACCTTGCAGGCTTCGGCGCGACCAACCGGATGACCGGTCCCAGCCCAAAACGGACATGGCTGTTCTACACATTGGGCGGAAACCGGACTTTCGCCGCATGTGCGAAATCGAAAAGGCAGCGCGAAGAAAGCGGACGCTCAGGGCATCAGCCAGTTTTTCTGTTGTGCAAATGCGGCGAATGGCGGCTTGGAGCCCACTTTACCAGATGCTGCACAGCGCACGGACGTCCGCTTTTCAGGATGCGGCCAAAAACGTGACAAAATCAAACCGAGTTTTGCCCATGGTTTGTGACAAAAGAGTTTTTATTGTTTTCGGGCCCGTCGCCGTCAGTAACAAAAAAGACCGTTTCTAGACTCAGCCCCGAAGGGAATCCCGAGGGGAATGTGTATTCAATCCAAACCTGCGTGCGCCTTGCTCATTGTTTTTCATGGTAACCGAACCTACCTTAAGGACATAAAACCATTCGAGCGAATATCTATACCAGACGAAACATCTGATTTTGGCCAAGCTCATTTTCGAGCCACAATTGAGTTTTCTCAGATTCTTATCCGAAGCCTGATCCTCCTAAATGGTGGCGCTGTGTTGGCGATCCTCACGTTCATTGGCAACTTCGCTGAGCGCCCTGAGATGCAGGGCCAACTCGCCCAAATCTCTGGATCAATCGGCAGTTTTGTTGTCGGTTTGGGCTTGGCTCTCGTCGGCACCCTCTTGGCCTTCTTAACGATGCTATTCCAACGAGGCAGACTCGGTGAAGGCGCGTCCAAGGCTCTGCATGCAGGGGCGTGGATCGCGGGCATGCTGACGCTGATCGCAAGCTTTGTCTATTTCGCACTTGGAGCAGACGGAGCGCTAGCGGCCTTTGGCCACTAGCCAAGATGGCACTATTCCTTGCGGCCGTATTCTTAGACACATTCTTGCTCACAGGGATTGTCTTTTTCGGAGTTGCAGTCGGATCGGCGCTAATGACGGTACCCGAGACCGAATTCTTGATCCTAGCATCAGTGATTTTCTTGGGCACCACTATTGCCTCCTTTACCAACTATTTTTTGGGCAGGATGATCGCCACAAGGACCAACTGGACCCACTCGTCGATGGAGCGGCTAAAACGTCAACTTGATGGGACACTTAGCTTGTTTGCGGTTTGTGCGTTGGCAAAATTCGTTCCCTTCACTCGCCCCCTCTTCGGTGCTATCGTGGGGCTTCTTCAGGTTCCATTACAACGGCTTCTGTTTGCCGAGCTCACTGCATCGTTGTTTTGGAGCATTTATCTGGCAGCGTTCTTTGAGCTACTCCCAAATTTTTTGACAGCGTTTGGCGTTATTTAGGATACTCTTTGCACCGGCTGTTCGGGGTTGGTTGTTGTGTTTCGCTGCCATTAGACAACGGCAGGTGGTTTTCCGCCAAGCGCAGAATGTGGGCGTTTGTGATTGTAGAACTCGATCTACTTCCTGATGCCATGGGCACATACGACCGTTTTTGGGAGGGTTCACCATACCGGACATTGACGCGCATTCTATGAGCGGCAGCTTTGTCCGCGTAGCCGCCATCAGCGTGTAAAATTGAATCAACCAATCTTCGCAAGCGCAGCGAATGGCAGGAAAGAGCCCAACCCGTACCTTGCATTTTCTCGATGCGCGTGCTCGCGGCGTGGGAAACCTGCGTGCTGTTCAGCTGTCGCGAGGCCACACAAATGTTGATAGCACTGTCAGATTTTTGAGGGTCGAGAGCGAAGACGCGCTGAGCATTTCCGAGAAGATCGACATCTAAGAAGTTTGACGAACGGTAGGTGCCGTTCGTATTTTCGAAGCGGTCGTGATCGTTTGATACTTCTTACGGCCTCTCCGGGCCCAATCTGTGAAACCGTATTTCGTGTCGCTTGCGCACGTGGCACTGAAAATGCTGCAGGCATACGAATTTCAACGTTGCTTTACTGCAAATCACCAGTCAGTCACGCAAGACGCAGCGGAAAAAAAACAAGCGTATACACACATCTTGGAAAGTCAATTTTGACATCAGTCTGTGTCTTTCTCAGCAGACGAACTTTAAGGGGCATTGAACGTCATGCTAAACACCTTCACGGCATTCCCCGATATCGTCACTGATTTCGGAGAGTTACCTTCTCGTACGACATCCACATTGATCTGCCCCTTTCGGCCCATGGCAACACCTTGGACACCAGAGAACCGAAACGGTCCTTCGTCATCGGCTGCAAAACTGTGCTTTACAAGATAAGCACCCACGGGGCCGTGCGCGTTACCTGTCACGGGGTCTTCAGCTATGCCAATCGCCGGAGCAAACATACGCCCATAGACCAGATTTTCGTCAGACGTGATGCAAAAAGCGAAGTAGCCGTTGCACTTGATCTCTTTAGATATTTTCGTCAAGGCAGCCATGTCGGGTGTTAGCGCATCGACCTGTCCTTTATCGACCAGAGGAACCATGACTTTAGAATGGCCCGTTGAAACGATCTACATTGGAAAGTCATCTTGAAGGCTTCCATGCCCTTTCAGGGCCTGCACGACGCGTTTGGCAATGGCTGGAGCAAGAGGAGGTTCAAATGTGGGTGCCGCTTGCGTTATCGCAATCCACAGCTGGCCGTTCTGCGAGGTGATGCGGATTGGCATGAGGCCAGCACCGGTTTTCTGCACCAGTGTTTCATCGGTTACACCTCCCTCTAACGCGCGGACAAAATGGGCCGCGATTGCTGCATGCCCGAATGATGGCACTTCTGTCGTCGGCGTAAAAAACCTGATGCGGATGTCATGATCTGGCCCTTTGGGGCGAAAGATAAATGCTGTTTCGGAATTGTTGAGTTCACATGCAATGCGCTGCATCTGGGCCGAACTCAGACCATCAACATTGGCGATGAACCCGGCGGGGTTTCCGCTAAACGGTTGTGTAGTGAACGAGTCTATTGGTACCCTCGAAGTTTCATGGAAACGACCTTTCAAAAACGTGGCTGGGGTTTCTTTAATAAATATCAAACACCACTCTTGATTAAAACTATCTTTTTGGTTATGTAGTTTTTATGAATACCACATCTCAAACTGCACAAGCACTTGCTGCTCTAGGCCATGAAGCCCGCCTCGATGTCTTTCGCCTCCTCGTTCGGGCAGGTGAAGACGGTCTAATTGTTGGAGACATCGCAGCCCACACCAAGCTACCGCTTTCCACGCTATCACATCACCTCCGGACCCTCGTCACCGCTGGCTTGGTCAATCAGGAGCGTCGCGGACGCGAGGTTGTGAACCACGCTGACTTTGCCGCGGTACAATCTGCATTGGCTTTTTTGACTGCTGAATGCTGTCAGGGTGTTTCACTCGTTCAGGAGGATGCAGCATAATGCTTGATGCTGCTTTTCTTACTCAAATATAACTATAAAACTGGATATGACGTTATGACAGATATTTCCCAAATTCAATATGGACGTAGCGCAATGTTCGCCCGTCGCCTGTGGTCAGACTATCGCGTCTGGCTGACAGCTGCTTTCATCCTTGCACTCGTAACCCTTCTTGATCCGGTTCAAGGTGCCGCCAGCCTCGGCTTCATAGCGAAAGCGCTGATGACAACCGCACCCTACCTTTTGCTGTCAATCGGACTTGCCGCTTATGCGGGGGCCACGGGGGCCGATGGCCTGATTGCCAAGGCTTTCACGGGCGCCCCTATCGCGATGATCTTTGTGGCCGCTGTTTTCGGTGGGCTATCGCCGTTCTGCTCATGTGGTGTCATTCCGTTGATCGCAGCACTGCTTGTCATGGGCGTCCCCCTTTCAGCGGTCATGGCATTCTGGCTGGCATCGCCCGTCATTGATCCATCCATGTTCGCGCTGACGGTTGGCGTTCTTGGGTTTGAGTTCGCCGTTGCCAAGACGATAGCCGCCATCGGTTTGGGAATTTCAGGCGGCTTTTTCACACTAATCCTGACGCGGTACGGGGCCTTTGCAGATCCCTTGCGTGAAGGCGTTGGCAATGGTGGATGTGGCGCATCAAATATACGCAATCCTAAACCGCCCGTTTGGGTATTCTGGCACGACGTTGATCGCCGCGCAAAATTCACGCGCGAGGCCGTCGGCACAACGCTCTTTCTTGCAAAATGGCTCACCTTGGCGTTCCTACTTGAGTCGCTCATGGTCGCCTATGTGCCCGCCAATCTGGTCGCTCAAGCAGTTGGAGGTGAAGGCATCGGTGCAATCCTTACCGCAACTCTGGTCGGTGTACCTGCCTATTTGAACGGATATGCAGCACTTCCTCTGGTGTCAGGGCTGGTTGAACAGGGTATGGCACCCGGTGCTGGCCTTGCCTTTCTTGTCGCAGGCGGGGTCACATCGTTACCTGCGGCCATTGCAGTCTGGGCACTGGCCAAACGGTCGGTCTTCTTCCTGTACGTTGCTTTTGCACTGTCAGGATCACTGGTTAGTGGCTTGCTTTTCCAAGCATGGGTGGGATCATGAGCGCCCCCGTTAAAACCGAACCCTTCACACATATCTTGTGTTGGGTCGACGGGTCCGATGAGGCCTGCCGCGCAGCAGAGCGGGCGGCGCATCTCGCCCAAAATATGGGGGCAGACCTGACATTCGTTGCCGTCGGCAAAGAGCTTGGATTTGATGCAGGCTTCGCGGATTATGCCCAAATTGAGGGAGTGTCAGGCCCGATGCCGCCAGTCACCCAAGGCGATGTCGATGCCTGCCTGCAACAAGCTATCGCCATTTCTGCAAAGATCGGGGTTCCAGACGCAAAGCGCATGGTCACAAGCGGCGACGCGGCCGCCGCAATCTGTAGCATCGCACGATCAAGTGGCACCGACCTCGTTGTCATCCGCAGGTATAAGTCAAATCTTGTCGAACGTCTTTTAGGTGCATCCGTCGCTGATACACTGTCCGACGGATGCGGGTTTTCTGTTCTGTCGGTGGGCTAAAGGTTAAGAGCATCGCCCCGCTGCTGTACTTGAGTGAAGACCCGATAGCCTGTTTATGTTAACGGTTTTCAAACGAATTTGAAAAGACGAGGCAAACTATGGGACTGAACGGAATTACATATATATCTGATTCAGTTGAAGACTCTGTCTTATCGATCGCGCGCCAGTTTGGCGTTGATTACGTCACGCTTCATCTTTTTCGGATCGGGGATGATGCCAAAAACAGCCCATACGTCAGAACGAATTATCCTGACGCATGGGTCAGTCGATATCTGCTCAACGATTTTGTACGGATTGATCCAGTTTTGCAAAAAGCAAAAACGACAACAGAGCCATTCTGTTGGTCCACGCTCGTTTTTGAGCCTGAACATCTGGGCATGATGGAACAAGCGGTCAAACATGGTGTGAGTGCGGCAGGCTTTAGTGTCAGCCATGTCGATGACATTGGCTGTCGCAGTGTGCTGTCATTCAACGCAGAACACCCGAAAGGCAACAAAACGTGGGAACCCTTCTTGCAAGAAAACCGTGATCATCTGCGCCTTCTGGCATCGGAAATGCACGAAAAAGGTTTGTCTGAACTTTTTGATGACGGCGGCCTGCGGCCGCACTTATCACGGCGCGAAACGGAATGCCTCAAGTGGACCGCTGAGGGCAAGGTTCATACCGAAATCGCAATTATTCTCGATTTATCCGAGCACACGGTGCGTGGCTATCTCAAGGAGGCGCGCATCAAATTGGACAGTGTGTCACTCGCCCAAGCGGTGTCTAAGGCCTCATCGCTGGGACTAATCTAAGCGATCCTTCGGCGCATAGCGCCTCCTTTTCCCCACCAGAACTGACAGCCCCCTCATCTGAGGGGATTTCGACACTGATCTGTCTCACCTAACTTCTGACAGGTAGCGCACGACGCTCTCACTCTTTGAGCACTGTGCGATCAAGTCAGAAAGGGAGGTTTAACCATGACTATTCAAACTACACTTCTTACCGCGATCGAGACTTATTTTGACGCTATTCATCACTGCGACATCGAAAAGTTGAACGCAGTGTTCCACCGCCAATCCAGCCTGTTCGACGCCGACAATGGTACCGTCTTTGTGGAAACGATCGACAGCTTCAGCCGCGATGTTGCGAGCCGGCAGTCCCCAGCCAGCGCAGGTCAATCCCGCGAAGCCGAAGTGCTGATGATCGATTTTCTATCCCCGATTAGCGCAACTGTAAAAATCCGCATTCGCGCGCATCAAAGCATCTTTGTCGATCACTTAGCTTTTGTGAAGGGCGCAGACGGCTGGCAGATCGTGTCCAAAGTTTGGCATCTGGAAAGCACCTCTGATGTGGATGACCAAACAACAACCAACGCAGCCTAAAATCAGCAAATCAACACCTAAAACCACTCAAAAAGGAATATCAAATGACCAAAATGAATGCAGTCGGATGGTTCGACATTTACGTAGATGATCTAGATCAGGCCGTTGCCTTTTATCAGGAAATGCTTGGAACTAAGCTTGAACCAATGGGGGATCCAACAGGCGAGTCCCAGATGATGAGCTTCCCCGCAGAAATGAGTGCCTATGGCGCAAGCGGCGCCTTGACCAAGGCCCCCCACGGCAAACCTGGTGTCGGCGGAACGATCGTTTACTTCATGACCGAAGATTGCGCCGTACAACAAGAGCGCGCAATCAAAGCTGGTGGCCAAGTTATCAGGCCAAAATTCTCAATCGGAGATTTCGGCTGGGTCCTATTGTGCCAAGATACCGAGGGCAACATCATCGGTTTCAACTCTATGAAGTAGCATGATCACTGCCGTCGGCATTGTGGGCAACCCAACGGTTGCCCACTTTGTAAGTTAGCTTACCATAAGCCTAGAGTAGCCTTTCGTTCGCATACAGCGAAAGCAAAATTTGAAATGCGCGGCGATCTGCTTCACTGAATGGCAGCGACCACGACATAAGCTGCTTCGTAGAAAAGTAGTCGATACAAATGTGAGGAGATGCTGCGTCAGCAAGAGATGCATCTGCACATGTCCGCTTCTAATTGGATCCAGCATCGCGCAGCGAAAGTAAAATTTGGCTTTGGCCTTTACCATCTCGCTCGAACGGACGCTTTAATGAGACGTGCCGCATGGTGGTAAAAAATTCGCTGCGCTCATGAATAAATGCTGCGTCAGCGAAGGCAGCAAACCGAACGGCGGCTTTGTCCGGCACAGCAGACCTATATACAAGCTGCAGCGAAGGTCCTGTTTCCAGCGCATTGCCTCTGCTGCGATATTGGGTGCTATGAAAATCACCACAGCCCCAACCAGCAATCCTATTCTACCCATTCACCTATTTCATAACCCTTCTCTTTCAGAGATGACTTCACCAGCCTACGGATCATCTCTGGCCTACTCGGATCATCCCCCTCTTTCGCTATAAGATCGTCGATAGCGTCAAGTGTTTTGGCGTGCATGCGTACGAGAACGCCAGTTGTGTCTCTTTTTGGAGGTGCCATGGTTTTCCTGTTCAAGTGGTTAGTGATATTAATATCAAGAGCAATGCGCGTTGCAAGTTAATACAACCCAAACTCAACGTAATGCGCAATTTACATTTCAATATTGATATCAATATAATACCTAGATAGCAGATGCCGCGCCAGCTGTAACTGACACGCCATCTTAATCACAGCGATCATCAGGAGATCTCAATGACTAATTTTGCCAATAACACGCGCGCAGCGCTCCCGACTACCCCCTCCCCATTTTCCCTCAAGAATTTTGAAGAAATCTTGTTTCATATGGAGCGGACCATCTTTTTTGATGAAGAGATGCGGCATATGCCCCATCACGACCCTGTCGCAGTCGAGCGCGCTGGTGAAGAGACTGCAGATGCTTGGGTCGCTACAGAAGCATCAGCACTCGCCTTTCTCCGAGCGCATTCAGGTGCGACGGCCGTGCCGCTGCTGACAGAGACCGCACACAATTTGGTCTCCCTTCTCGACATCGAGACGGAGGATCACCCCTCTTTGTCCGAGACTATGGAACTTGCCATTGCACGTCGCTCGAAAGCAGCCCGAGGTACCGAGGTCCGGCGCCTACTCGACCGCGCAGTTCCGCTCCTTTACGGCATCGCCTCTCTGCAAGCCGCATATTTTGAGCGCGCGTTTGCTGAGATCTTGCTCTAATGGGCCGCGCTTAAAACGCGGTCCAAAGGCTTCCCCATATTAATAATCTATTGAAGGAGCACATCATGACGATGTCGCCCCCTACCCATTTTGCGCCCTTACTGCGTGTCTTTGACACTGTTCCGGTCTTTGCCGATCTTGTCCGGTTTTCGCGCTCGGCGAGTCCAACTTACCGCCCTTATAAAGGAAAAATCCCGCCAAAATGGCACTCCGCCGCCAGAAAAAAGGGCTTCACGATCACGGAATGGGTCAAAGATCGGCTACACGTTTCACTGCTGTGCCATTGCTGCAATCGGACACATGCGAAACGGGTTAGCGTAATCCTCGCACATTACCCTGAATGCCCCCATTGCATCCAGATCAGACGCGTTGAGGAAGCTGGCGCCTCGGGTGCCCGATTGCTTGGGCGTGACCCCAAGAGTCGCCACTATGGGCACTACCGCCTTGCATGCGGACACCAAGTCCAGCGCCAGTACCACCGTGTCGCACTGGCTGCGCAAGGAGGGCATGGGCTGGGATGTGAGACCTGCCGCGAACAGCGTTACAAAGAGCAAGCGCATAAGTTTGGCTGGAATCTTATTGGACCTGCGCAAAGCGGAAAGCTGGGCTATCGTAGCTTTCAGCACACCTGTGGTCAGGTGCAGGACATCATGATCGGCAACATGAACTGGGGCGACTGCGCATGCAAAAAATGCAGTTCTGGTCGTGCTTCGAAGCCCTCGTTTATCTATATTTTTCGGATCGGCCTTCCCGGACAGCCTGTCATCAAGTTGGGCTATAGCGTACGTCCTGAAAAACGCCTGCGCTATCAACTGGGCAACGACAAGAACGTAGAAACCGAGGTTTTGCGGGTCATCCACTTGCCCACAGGTCACGATGCCAGATGTGAGGAAGAGCGCGCACATAAGACGCTTGCAGCGCTGCATCCCGAGCTTGTCGTATCAAAAACCAAGTATGGCGACGGCGTCAATACTGTTGGTGAAATCTACCGACCTGAAGCCGTCGGTATCATCCACCGCTTACTCGATGAAATCAAAAAGCGATTTCCGGACATCGCTGCCTGATCCATCTCCACATCCCTTACTCACTGAACAAATAGGAGGCATGCCAATGCCCCAGCTATCTCCTGCGCGCGCCAGCGCAACCCCTTCATTTTCCATCAGCATTATGCGGATGGTCCTGCAGTTGATTTATGCAGACGCAGCAAGCTACCGGAAGCCTCTGGTACGCTTTGAAACCGACAATCACCCCATCGACAATGACGACGAGTTGATGGATTTTCCGGACATGGACAAATGTACCCCACCGGTGACTGCAACTTCCGGAACCGCCGCAGACGGTCTTAATCGTGCCGAGATCGCAGAGCGCCACGCTGCGGGACATGATCCGTTTGCGACAGGGAGCGATGGCAGCGTTCATCATTTCCTGCGCCACCTCCCAATTGACCGCATGATCTGCGCCGCCCGCTTTGCCGCTATCTTCGACAATTCGGACAAAGCCACATCGTGGATGGCCGCACGGGCCATTACCTTACTGACACTGCCCGATGACCAAGAGCGCGCTGTGTTTTCAGACAAGTTTCCGGACATTCTTGAGAAAGTCGCGAACGCCCTGCGTTGTCACAATATTCATTGGGATGGAATCGCGATTGCTGCATTGCCAGATGTGCAAACATCATCGAGCACCCGCACCCGTGCGGAATTCAAAGCCAAAATCGACAGTATGATTGCCAAAGGCGAAAGCATCATCGTGGTTGCCACCCATCTGGACGACCTACCAGTGAGCGCCAAGGTGCTCTGCAATTCTGTCATCACCTTGCCGATGCTTACTGGCGAGATGCTGATTAAACTTTTGCGCCAGACCCACTCCGTTACCGGACAAGTATCAGAGCGTGAGATCCGTGACCGCATGCCCGACGACGCTGCGCTCCAGCGCTTGCCAATGCCGCTGCTCAAAAGCTCCTTCTGTGCGGCAACAACCTTCAAAGTCGCCGATTGCCTGAGCCGTCTTTCCCGGCGCGTTGGACCCGCTCCAGCGGCTCAGGGGCCCACTCTGGATGGTATCTACCTCCCGCCCAAGGTCGACGGGGATATGGAGCACCTTGTCAAAGATCTCACACTCTGGCGCGAAGGCAATCTGGACTGGTCAGATGTCACCTCGTCATTTCTCCTCATCGGCCCGCCCGGAACCGGCAAAACCCTCCTCGCAAAAGCACTTGCTGGCTCGGCTGAAATTCCGCTCATCGAGACCAGCTATGCCATGTGTCAGAAAGCGGGACATCAGGGTGATTTTCTTCGGACACTGTCCGAAAAAGTCGAGGATGCCATCCGTAAAGCACCGTGCGTTTTCTTTTGCGATGAGCTGGATAGCTTCAGCAAACGCTCGATTTCATCCCGCAACAGCGGCTATGTCGTAGCAATCGTCAACGCACTTTTAGAACACCTGACGCGACTCAACGACACCCCAGGCATCGTTGTTCTGGGTGCCACAAATTTTCCTGAAAATGTAGATCCCGCCGTGATCCGCCCTGGCCGCTTCGACCGGCATCTGCCTCTTGATAATCCTTCCCGTGCGGGCATTTTTCGGATTTTCAAAATTGCCCTGGGTGAGCGCGCAAACAATCTAAACATTGCGAATGCAGCTGACCGCATGGTCGGCACGTCAGGCGCGCAAATTGCTGCCGTTGTCCGGGATGCGCAGGGAATTGCGCGTCATGAGAATGCCGATCTTTGCAATGCGCATTTCGAAGCCGCACTCGATAAAGTGGCACCCAAAGGCCAGTCTGAGGAACTCTACCGAGTGGCGATCCATGAGGCTGGCCACGCGGTCATCGCCCATGTCCTCGGCCTACCACTTCCAGCGATGGTTCGTGTCACAGCTCGTGGCGGAGCATATGTCGGTAAGCTTCCTTTCGCCTCGACCAAGCAGATCATTTGCGATCAGATTGCCGTCACTCTCGGCGGTAGAGCAGCAGAGGCAGTCATTCTGGGGAGCGTATCCGATGGTGCGGAAAGTGACCTTGCGCAAGCTACAGAACTCGCATTTTGGGCCCGCCACACCTGCGGCCTTTATCCAAGCAACCTCGTATCTCTCAGCACAGCCAAGCTCTCGCAACTTGATCCCCTCGCCCCGCTTGGGTCGGTCATTAATGCTGACCTCAAGAGCCACTATCTGGTCGCAAAAGGCATCGCAGAGAGCAACGCCAAGCTGATCACGCATGTTGCGTAAGCACTGTTGGAGCAGCGGGAAATGGATGGAGATGCACTGGGAGCGGTATTGGCCGCGCATATGGTTAAAAGCTGCAATCATCCAACCACTTCCCAAAGCGGGTGACCATAAATCAGTAGACCTTCCTACTGACGCAAGATATCGTTCGGGTCTCACAAGAGGTTACACACAAGGTTACACGAATACCAAAATTGACAATCATCGCGGGAAATTAAAACACTTTATATCAGTGCCTTAGGCGTAATAAGTGAATTCAACTCCGATCCCTACTGTCGGAGCCATTTTGCCTTTTAAACACCTGATTTAAATGGTACTCTTCTCTGCTAATTCTGAGAGTCAATTTATTTGCGTATATGCTGTTACTCCTTCTGCCACAGCCGCCGGTACAAGAGATGCAATCATGCATATCCAAATCATGTCTTATGAGCATCTCAAATGCCAAGAAGCTGGACCCAATCGGTGTAGGCGAATGCCGCAGGCCTTGATTGCGAGCGGCGTCAGTTGCTAGATTTGCCGTCACGCGGAGCAAATCAATCATCAGCAATTGGATGAGCAGCAAGCGATGCCCTCTTTTCATAGGCTCAGGCACAGTATGGAGGGCACACTTTGTCATGCTATGCTGGCGCTAAAAACAAATCTGAACGCAAGAGCACCGGACACAAAGGCAAGAGCATCCGCGAAAAGGTTTCGGAGATTGGCTCCCCCGCTAAACGTCTAGTCGCCAGTAAAGACCCTTGAATAACCTGACCGCGCCTACAAATCACTTTGAAGGGACGAATATTCTCGCGGGGATCAGACTGTTGCGCCCGATGGCGTTGGGCTCTGCAATGCAGAAAAGGCCGACGGTCAATGATCAACGAGAACAATAGCACGCAGTCGTCCTCCATTCTTATCCTGCACTACATTAAAAAATCACAGATTTTACAGTTCGATTGATATTTGTTAGTTTGAGCGCCTGAACACACATCGCAATAGACGAGTGTAACGGCACCTTCGATCGGTTAAGGCATCCACCGAAATGCAAGAAGTCATGTCTGATCAAGAGTTCCCAGATGATCCAAATGCAGAATACGAACTGTATAACAACTTGATCCTGCCGAGCCAAAATAAAGCATTGGACGGGAAGTATGTTCAGGATTTGCTCAACGGGACTGTTAAGTTCGAGGGCCAAACTGTCGTAATTGAAGATACAAATCTCGATGCCGCGATTGATCTTAAAGATCTGCCCAATCCGAATGAGAGCGCTATCAATTAGGGCATCGCGAACAGCGACGACTAGACGGTACCCATGAAGGATAATGGCAAGCTGCTGTACCGTAAGGGTAATGCGATGAAACGGCCCAATGATGGGCGGTTGGAGGCATCGCTTGAGACGCATGATGAATGGGACGAGTTGGACGAAGGCACAGTTTTCAAGAAACGCTATTCCATTTCAGAAGCCGAATTGGTGATGCTCCACACGATTGCAAACAATCCCAATGATCAGGTGTGCTCCGAGGATTTTGAAAACGAATCTGCCATTGATACTTTGCCAAATTATGGCATCATCGAAAACTATCTGGGCAAAGTCGGTCGGACTGTTTGCGCCCCCACTGATGACTACTATGCTGGCGATGGCACGCAATACGAAGCAGGAAGAATTCTGCGTGCAATCGGCGCAGATGCTACAGATCTCGAGCTTGGCTTTACCAACGCATAGTATGCCACCATGGATCGCGAGCCGTTCGAGCCTGAGCTTAAAGCAGACGGCACCGAATAAACACAGGATTCCGCTGTAGACTGCTGCCGGATAAATACGGTCAGGATCTGCCAAGTGTGGTCATCCTGATTGATCCTAGCAGAACGCGGCCAACCCAGAAAGCAGAAGAAAAGCACGAATAGGGCGCCGAAACGCAAACCGTGCTGAACCTGCTTGATTGGGTAACGGATGGTTAGCCTCTGAATATCAGTGTCGGTTGGCAAGACAATGCGGGATCGGTTTCCGTCAACGATTTGAACTTGACTGATGGTTTTGATGTCGCGGATTAAGTCAAAGGGGATACCAAAGCCGCTACTGTTTACAGCGCGAAGTCGGTGGTCGAGTATGATGGGATTAAAGTTCAGGCTCAGGGAACTGGCGTCATTGGCTCCGCAGGTCACGACTACCTTGTCGGCGTCGGAATCAACAGCTTCACGGGCGGTCTTGGTTCAGATTTTTTTGTCCCGTCCCATGGAACGTCACTGGCGGGTGCGATCACAAGCAGCACATTTTCCGACTTTCAGGTCGGATCTGACAAAATCGGTCTTATCGGGTTTGATGAAATGATTGATTTTGAACCGGAAGTTGTCGAAAAATCAGCCCTGATCAGCAAAGATGTTTCTGGCGATTATCTGACAGATTCTGTTGGTGGTGAATTGGTTGCAACCCCAACAACTAGAAAGGCGGCAGATGCCGTCACTGTAGAATTCTCGGAAAATACTTCGACGGGGGCAACTTTCTACCTTGAACAGCCAGAAGGCTATGATGTTAAGCACGTCCCAGAGGAAGTTACTCTTATTGCTCTTGAGGAAGGATAATGGACACTCGCTCATGGAAGCTATTTGCAGGTTGGCACTTCTGTTTCGCAAGCAGGTGCAAAGGGAACATTCCCCACCGCTGAAGAGGTGACTGGTGTCGCATTGGTCAACAGCGGCCTGCTTATCGGAACTGAAATGACATCGGATGACTTGCTGTTTGCCTAACGAGCCCGACCACACGCACCATCTGCAAGCGGTCTCACTTTGAGGTCGCCGGTTTTTTTGATAATCATATTTTGGGAGCCTTTTGAGCATCACGAGCCTGCGCCGTTGTCATCTAAAGATATGCCGGCAGTCCGAATTTGTGCCATTCAGTGTGGGTCACTCCGACAACATGACTGCCAAACGGCCTATTCCCTAAAAATGACAGCGCCTTGGGAAAATACGTCCCCCCCAAAAAACGGGATTCAGCGAGATTTCGAGGGGTTTAGGCGCGTGATCAAAGGAGCAATCGCGAGGATAAGCGCAGCAGCAATTATAAAAGGCGCTCCAGGGAAATAGATGCCTTCAGCGTTTACGAACCGCTCGAACACCCCTGTCAACGCCAGCGGTGCGATGACAGCGGCCACCGATGCCAGTGATGCAATCACCCCCTGCACCAAGCCTTGGCTATCCTCACCCACACGGTTTGCCGCAAAAGCGGTCATAAGCGGGGGAGCCATATCGGCCAGTGTCGCCAGTGGCAGAACCAGCGCCACAGCCCAAGCCGCCGTTGAGAATCCAAAGCCCAGCAGCCCGACAATAGCAGCCCCCGTGGCGAAAAGCAGCGTGTTATAGTCTCCATACCGCTTTGTCAGTTGCGGCAGCACCCCCGCCTGCACCACGGCGATCAGGATGCCATAAGCAGACAAGGTCAGGCCAATGGTAAAGCCGTCCCAGCCGAACACCTCCCGCCCCCAAAACGCCCAAAGCGTCGGATAGACCATATTGGCAAATTCAAATACGAAGATACAAACCAACGGCACCGCCAGACCCGGTATGGCAAAAGCCCTGATGATCGTACCGAAGGGGTTGAGGTCACGCCGCCCGAACGGCCTGCGATTTTCCTCTTTCAACGATTCCGGCAGGATGAATATGCCAAATATCACGTTCAGCGTGGAGAGCGCCGCTGCGATCCAGAACGGCGCCGTGATGTGCCATCCCGAAGCAACACCGCCTAAGGCAGGCCCGAATACAAAACCGATGCCAAAGGCCGCGCCGATCATTCCGAACGCCGCACCCCGCTCCTGCGGTTTGGCGATGTCAGAGATGTAGGCCGTTGCCGTGATATACGTAGCCCCTGCCATGCCCGCGATGACACGGCCCACCAGCAAAACCCAATAGGATTGCGCCATGGCCATAATCGCATAATCAAGGGCCAGCGTTGCCAAAGCGGCAATCAGTACAGGTCTGCGCCCGAAAGCGTCCGAGAGGCTCCCCACGATAGGGCCGAACAGAAACATCGCCCCCGCGTAGGCCGACATCATGATCCCCCCCCAAAGGGCCCCTTCGGCAGTTGAACTTGCCCCCACACGGTCCATTAGATCGGGCATGATCGGAAAGACGATGCCAACACCGATGGCGTCAATCATCAGCGTGGCGAGAATAAACAGAAATGGACCGTTAAGCTTCATGGCCTCACCCGACACGTGATCCGCACCACTTACAAGACCGAAGGCAGGTTATCTCGGCTCAATCTAGGGACCACAGCCCTATCCGCCTATGCGCAAACCGCGCGGCGTCTCCTGAAATTCGGCTTTGAAGGCCCGCGTCATTGCACTTGCGTTCTCATAGCCACATCGCCCCGCGATCTCGGACACCGATTGATCCGTCTCCGTCACCAGTTTGTGCGCATAGGTCAGGCGCAGCATGCGGTAAGCGGTTTGCGGCGTCACATCCAGCTCGGTCCGCATCCGGTTCTCAAGCGTCTTTTGCGAAATTCCCACCGCACGCGCCACAGCGGCAATACTGAGCGGCTTTTCCAGATGCTCGGACATCACCGTGATGGCACGGTCCACCAGCTTGCCCTTGCGCGAGGCAAAAGGAATCGGTCCGCGGGCGCCTTCGGTGCGCATGAACAAATGCGCCACTTTAAGGGCCAGCAGCGGACCATGCGCCTGCCCGATCAGATGCACCACCAGATCGAATGCAGCCATTGCACCCGAACAGGTGATCCTGTCGCGATCAATGACAAAACGCTCACGCTCCGCCCGCACTTGCGGAAATGCCTCGGCAAAACTGCTCCATTCATCCCAATGGATCGTGGCGCGGTATCCCTCCAGCAGCCCTGCATGCGCCATCAGCCAACTGCCCGTATCCAGCCCCGCCACCACGCCGTACCGCTTTGCTGCGGCGCGCAACTTTTGCGTCGTCGCCCATGTGGCAAAGCGGCGAAACCCATAAGACGGCATGATCACCAGCGTCGAACCGCGCCCTTCCTTGAGCGCTGAATGCGGCGTGACCTGCATCCCGCTCGAACTCTCCACTAGAGCCCCGTCGAGCGAGACAAACCGCCACCTGAACTGTGCATGGCGCGACAGCCCGTTTGCGGCGCGCATCGGCTCGATGGTATTGGCAAGGCAATGATTGGAGAACTGGTCAAACAGCAGAATATCGAAATCCTGATCAGCACTGTCTACATTTTTCCAATTCTGCATGATCAATGACTAACCCTGCACGCCGCATCTGTGCAAGCCGATGTTTGATACCCCAAACCCATCCACAGGAGCCGCCCCATGCAATTTGGTCTGACCGAAGAACAACAAATGATCTCCTCCACTGTGCGCAGCTTTGTCGAGAACGAGATTTACCCCCATGAGGCTGAGGTAGAGCGCACAGGTCACGTCCCCCTTGAGCTGGGCGAATCTATCAAACAAAAATGCATTGATCTGGGCTTTTACGCCTGCAACTTCCCCGAAGTAGTGGGCGGTGCAGGCCTAAGCCATATGGACTTTACACTGGTCGAGCGGGAGTTGGGCCGCGGCTCCATGGCGCTCACGCATTTCTTTGGCCGCCCGCAAAACATCCTGATGGCCTGCAATGACGAGCAGCGTGAGCGTTATCTGCTGCCTGCCGTGCGCGGCGAGCGGATGGATGCGTTGGCCATGACCGAACCCGACGCTGGATCAGACGTGCGCGGCATGAAATGTCAGGCGATCCGCGATGGCGGCGATTGGGTTGTGAACGGCTCAAAACACTTCATCTCTGGCGCAGAACACGCTGATTTCTTTATCGTTTTCATTGCCACAGGCACCGACGACACACCCAAAGGACCCAAGCGGCGGATTACCACCTTCCTCGTGGACCGTGGCACGCCTGGCTTTGAAGTGCGCGAAGGTTACAACTCCGTCAGCCACAAGGGGTATAAAAACTGCATCCTGACGTTTGACGATTGCCGCCTGCCCGATGCGCAGGTCTTGGGCGAAGTCGATGGCGGTTTTGCGGTGATGAACGAATGGCTCTATGCGACGCGCCTTACCGTTGCTGCCTTCTCCGTTGGCCGTGCGCGGCGTTGCTTTGACTACGCGCTCAATTACGCCGCCGAGCGGACCCAGTTCGGCCAGCCCATCGGCAAGTTTCAGGGCGTGAGTTTCCAGATCGCAGATATGATCACCGAGATTGACGCCGCCGACTGGCTCACCCTCGCCGCCGCATGGCGCCTGGATCAAAAGCTGCCTGCCAACCGCGAGATTGCCTCGGCCAAGCTCTACGCCTCCGAGACACTTGCACGCGTCACCGACACCACTTTGCAGATTTTCGGTGGCATGGGCCTGATGGATGACTTCCCGATTGAACGTTTCTGGCGCGATGCGCGGGTCGAGCGGATCTGGGACGGCACGTCCGAGATACAGCGCCACATCATCTCGCGCGACCTGCTGCGTCCCTTGGGTGCCTGACCTTCCATGACCCACGCCCTCACCCGTCTGTTCCAGCCGCGCAGCATCGCCGTCATCGGCGGTGGCGTGTGGTGTGAGCAGGTTATCGAACAATCGCTCAAGATGGGTTTCGAGGGCGACATCTGGCCCGTATATCCAAAGGCGGACCAAATTGCAGGCCTGCCCAGCTACAAATCCATCGCCGATCTACCCTCCGCTCCCGATGCAGTCTTTATCGGCATCAACCGCTTCGCCACTGTGGCGCTGGTGGCGGAGCTGTCGGCGATGGGCGCAGGGGGAGCGGTCTGTTTCGCCTCAGGTTTCTCCGAAGCCGCGGCAGAAGATGATGCCGCCACTGACCTACAGGACCAACTGGTCGCCGCCGCAGGCGGGATGCCTATTCTCGGCCCCAACTGCTACGGCTTTATCAATGCCCTTGATGCCGCCCTGCTGTGGCCTGATCAACAGGGCTGTGCGCGGGTAGACAAAGGCGTGGCAATCCTCACTCAAAGCTCCAACATCGCGATCAACCTCACGATGCAGCAACGCGCCCTGCCCGTTGCTTACGTGGTGGCGTGTGGCAACATGGCCCAAACATCCCAAGCACAAATCGCAAGCGCTCTCATCGACGATCCCCGGGTGACTGCGGTAGGCGTGCATATCGAAGGCTTCTCTAACCTGCACGACTGGGAACACCTGGCCGCCAAAGCTCACATGCGGGGTGTCCCGCTCGTCGCGCTCAAAGTCGGCGCATCAGAGCAGGCGCAGATGGCCACGGTCTCCCACACTGCTTCCCTTGCAGGCGGCGATGCGGGTGCGTCGGCATTTCTCGCCCGGCTCGGCATCCCGCGCGTGCACTCCCTTCCCGATCTGCTGGAAACGCTTAAACTGCTGCATTGCTATGGCCCGCTCAAAGGCAATCGCATCGCCTCTATAAGCTGCTCTGGTGGCGAGGCCAGCCTGATCGCCGATACTGCCGTGGGCACATCCCTCCTCTTCCCGAAACTCACCCAAGACCAAAGCACGCAACTGCGCGAAGCCCTCGGCCCGATGGTCGCCCTCTCCAACCCGCTGGATTACAACACCTATATCTGGCGCGACGAGGATGCGATGACTGCTGCGTGGGCGGGCATGACGGGCAATGACATTACGATGACTTTCTCCATCGTGGATTATCCTGTGACCAATGCTGGTGACTGGATCTGCGCCACAGCTGCCGCCCTCAATGTCCGTGCGCAGACAGGTGCCAATTTCGCCGTGATAGCCACTCTCCCCGAACTCATGCCAAAAGATGTCGCAGCAGCGTTGATGGAAGGTGGCGTTATCCCCTTCTCGGGCCTCACTGAGGCGCTCAACGCGACCGAAGCCGCCACCCGTTACCACGCACCCGATACCCTGCCCGTCTGGCTGCCCGTCCTGACAACAGATGCGCAAACATTGACGGAGGCGGCGTCCAAATCGGCCCTCGCCGCCCATGGCGTAGAAGTTCCGCAGAATAGAACAACCCGCAGCGCCGATGACATCGCCCAAGCCATTGCCGAAATGGCAGGCCCCTTCGCAGTCAAAGGTGTGGGTCTCGCCCATAAATCCGAAGCAGGTGCCGTGCGTCTGGGTATCGCTTCGGCAGATGTGGCCTCGGTCGCCAAGGATATAGGCACACCCGAAATCCTCATCGAGGAAATGCTCACCGACGCCGTGGTTGAGCTGCTCGTCGGCGTGGTGAGTGACCCCGCACACGGTTTCGTCCTTACCCTTGGCGCGGGCGGGGTGCTAACCGAGATGCTAAAAGACACGACATCGCTGCTGTTGCCTTCCACTGCCACCCAAATCGAGGGAGCCCTCAACAGCCTCAACTGTGCGCCCCTGCTGCACGGCTATCGCGGCAAACCATCCGCGAATATCCCCGCGATCATTGACGCCGTGCTCGCCTTGCAATCCTATGTCGAAGCGCACCGTGACACGCTTAGCGAAGTAGAAATCAATCCGCTGTTTTGCACGCCCCACAGGGCGGTCGCAGTGGACGCCCTCATCAGAAAGGCCTGAGCCATGAGCAATGACACCTCCCCCATCAAGACCCGCCGCGAGGGTGCAATCATCGAGATCACACTCGACCGCCCCAAGGCCAACGCGATTGATTTACGCACCAGCCGCCTCATGGGCGAAGTGTTCCGCGACTTCCGTGATGATCCCGAATTGCGTGTGGCGATCCTGACGGCGAGTGGAGAGAAATTCTTTTGCCCCGGCTGGGACCTCAAGGCCGCCGCAGATGGCGATGCGGTCGATGGCGACTACGGTGTGGGCGGCTTTGGCGGCTTGCAGGAATTGCCGCAGATGAACAAACCCGTTATCGCGGCTGTGAACGGCATCGCTTGTGGTGGTGGGCTGGAGCTGGCCCTCTCTGCCGATATGATTATCGCCGCCGATCACGCGAGCTTTGCTTTACCCGAAATCCGCTCTGGCACCATCGCGGACGCGGCCAGCATCAAACTACCCAAGCGCATCCCCTATCACATCGCCATGGAATTGCTGCTCACGGGGCGCTGGTTCGATGCAGAAGAAGGCCACCGCTGGGGCCTCATCAACGAAGTTGTCCCCGCCAATCAACTCTCAACCCGCGCTTGGGAGCTTGCGCGTCTGTTGGCCAGTGGTCCCCCCCTCGTCTATGCCGCGATCAAGGAAGTCGTGCGCGCCGCCGAGGACAGTAACTTTCAGGACATGATGAACCGCGTCACCAAAAGCCAGTATGCCACCATCGCAACGCTCTACACCTCCGAGGATCAACTCGAAGGGGCCAAAGCATTCGCGGAAAAGCGTGATCCCGTTTGGAAGGGTAAATAGTACTGGCTCAGCAGTACCGCTCAGGCCCGTTCCACTGCACAGCGGAATAGCGGTCCCCATGGGCCCACCCCACAGGCAGGATCGCTTCAATCGCACTCAACTCATCTTGCGTTAACACACGATCCGCCCCCTCCAAAAGCTGGGCAAAATGCGCACAGGACCGCGTGCCGGGAATGGGAAGGACATGCTCTCCCTGCGCCAGTAACCATGCAATCGCCAACCCCGCCGTGGAGATCCCCATCTCGGCAGCCAGCGCCTGAAACGGCGCCACAGCGGCGATATTGGCGCTATAATTAGGCGCCATAAACCGTGGATTAAACTCAAGAAATGGCAAACCCTGCGCCGCCTCATAGCTGAGCGGCGTATCTGTCAAAAACGAGCGCCCCACAGGCGAGAAGGCCACCAGTGCCACCCCCAGCTCCGCACAGGTCTGAATTAACCCCAATTCGGGCGCGCGGGTCGAGAGGGAGTATTCAGACTGCACCGCCGCCACGGGATGCTCTGCATGCGCACGGCGCAGGCTGCTCGGCGCAATCTCCGAAAACCCGATTGATTTCGCCTTGCCCGCCTTCACAAACCCCGCCAACGTCTGCGTGACTTCCTCAATCGGCACGGCTGGATCGCGGCGGTGCACGTAAAACAGATCAACCGCCTCCACACCCAAACGGGTCAGACTGCCCTCAAGCTCGCTTTGCAAATGCGCAGCCGAATTGTCATGAATGTTGCCCACCCCGTCGGGGTTTCGCTTGATCGCTGCCTTGGTTGCGATGGTGACATGATCACGGGCCGCTGGATGCGCCGCCAGATAGCTGCCGATGACACGCTCCGACGTGCCCATGCCGTAGACATTGGAAGTGTCGATGTGATCCACACCAGCTGCCATTGCCGCGTCCAGAATGGCATGGCTGCTACGCTCGTCCGTAGATCCATAAAAGTTGGTAAACGACATCGCCCCGATGCCCACAGGATGCACAAGCGGGCCGTTTGCACCCAATTTACGGTGTTTCATATCTCTCTCCCTTAATCTCTCGGCAACGCATGGCGGCCTTCAATCCTCAATATCCACGCGGTATCCCGCTCTGGGGAAGTGAACACAAATCTCGCCCACTTCAGGCTCATGTCTGCGCACAGATACCGTATCACAATCGGCCACAATAATTTCACCTGCAACAGGCTGCTCGCCTCCGTCCAGATCGGGCGAGACGGTGACGCGCATCCCCGACTTCAATCCTTGCGGATCACGCGGATCGGTTCGGGACACAGTGACCGGTTCGCACGCCGCCGCGCGTGCAATCGCCTCCTGCGCGGTCATCCCTGTCATGGTTCCGTGGCCAAGGGCGGCCACGGCCGCCTCCCACCGCACCAAATGCGTGAACTGTGACAAAAACGCAGGCCCCTGATCCCAGCGACCACGCAAGAACCACACCAAATGAAAGAGCTGTGCATCAATCGATGCTGGTGCATCGCCCAGCAAAAAACCACGTCCGTCGCCAAGTTGCCTATTGGCCCAGCTCAGCGGCGCACGGATTTGTGCCGCCAGATGCGGAATTTCTTTGTTCGCAGAACGCAATCCTTCGGCCCAATCCTGCCCCAGATAAAGACGCCCGCGATCTTGCGCGAAATCCTGCGGCAGCGCATCGCCCGCTGATCCCAGCACAATTTTAACGGCCAAGTCGAAAAACGCACCATCCGTCCAACGGCTCAAACACCACATTAGCCCCGCATCATCCGTCGGAAAAAACGTAGGCTGTGGATGGCGCTGCTCAAGCGTGCGTAAAATACACTGGGTGTCACAATAAATATCCGCCCCGATCTGCATAACGGGCGTGCGCCTGTAGCCGCCTGTCAGCTTTGTCAGCATCGGCTTGGGCGCTAGCCGCGGTATCTCGACCGAGCGCCACGCGAGCCCCTTGATCCCGAATGCCACCCGCACCTTCTCCGCCACAGGCGATTGCGGATAATTGTGCAGGATAATCTCGTGGACAGGATCGGTCATTTGCGCGGCTTTCTGTTGGGCTTTGCCGCACAACATACGCAAAGCGCCCCGAATGCCAGCCCCGATGTGAAATTTCCGCCCTCACAAATGCCTATGGCACGCGTGCACATTCCCACGTATATTACGCGAAAATGTAGCGTTGACCATTCACCGCCCTAATGAGAAGAGACATGACACGGACCGCCCGCGCAAGGGGCAGGTCCCGCGTCAAACAATCTCTGCTCTGCGCCCTTTGGCGTATGTGGGCGCGGCACAGGTCGCGTTTTATCCTGATCTGAAAGTTATCTCATGAATATGCTCAAAATCGTCGCGGTGCCCATGCACAAAGAGGGGCGCAAATTTGTTGCGATCTTTGCCGCCATTACTGTCGTTCTGGGCCTCATCTGGGAGCCGCTTTTCTGGCTTGGTGTCGGCGCTACCGTCTGGTGCTATTATTTCTTCCGCGATCCGGTTCGCATCATCCCGCAACAGGACGGCCTTGTCATCTCCCCCGCTGACGGTGTTGTCTCCCTCATCGAACAAGTCGTGCCTCCCGTCGAAATGGACCTTGGAACCGAGCCGCTGACCCGTGTCTCGGTCTTTATGAATGTGTTTAATTGCCACGTGAACCGCGCTCCTGTTGCTGGCAAGGTGGTTGATATTACCTACCACCATGGCAAATTCCTAAACGCTTCCTTGGACAAGGCCAGCATTCACAACGAGCGCAACAGCGTTACTTTGGAGACAGCAAGCGGCACCCGCATCGGTGTGGTACAGATCGCAGGCCTTGTGGCGCGGCGCATCGTTTGTTTCGTCGAGGAAGGGCACACTGTCCATGCCGGCCACCGCTTTGGCCTCATCCGCTTTGGCAGCCGCCTTGACGTCTATCTGCCCCACGGCATCGCCCCCTTGGTCGCTGTTGGCCAAACTGCTGTGGCGGGTGAGACAATCCTCGCCGATCTGGTGGCCACCGCGCAAACGCCGCAAAGCGGCCAGCCCGAATGAACACCCCGTCCCGTATCAAGCTGCGCCATATTGTGCCCAGCATGGTCACTGTCTTTTCCATTTGCGCAGGCATGACCGCCGTCAGGATGAGCCTTGAAGGACGGATCGAGCTCGCGCTCTATTTCGTGCTACTGGCCGTGTTTCTTGACGCCGCCGACGGCAAGCTGGCGCGCTTTCTCGACAGCGCCAGTCCCTTTGGTGCCGAGCTTGATACGCTGGCGGATTTCTTCAACTTCGGCATCGTGCCAGGCATGCTTCTTTATAATACGTTATATATCGAAACGCCCTATGCCAGCCTTGGGTGGCTCGCCACACTTATCCTTGCGGTCTGCTGTGCGCTGCGACTGGCGCGGTTCAACCTGTCCATGCGCGGCGATGTCGTGACCCTAAAACAGGATGATTTCTTTGTCGGTGTCCCTGCCCCTGCATTGGCCTGTCTGGCCTTGATGCCGATATTTTTGCACCTCAACGGGATGGAAAACACCAACCTGCCGGTTCTGCGTGCGATTTATATCATCGGTGTGGGCCTTCTCGCCGTGAGCACAATCCCCACCTTCTCCATCAAACATGCAAGCATCCGCCGCGCCCATCTACCCTTCGCTATTGTGGCCGCCGTTGTGATGGTTGTGGGCCTGATGGTCTATACTTGGCCTACGATGATCATCGTGAACTGCGTCTATCTGGCTTCGCTGCCCTTTTCCTACCGCGCCCAGCTCAAGCAGTCAGACTAAAGCCGCGCGGGCGGAATTGTGCCGCCCCGCGCCATCTGCCCCCTGACGCAAACTGAATTTGTCATTATATCATCCTCAATTGGCAGAAGGACTTCGACAAGATGCGTTTTGACCCTCCATTGGCTGACATACGGTTCGGATGTGGCCTGTCGCCAAATCTCGCGTCGCCACAAAGCGTTCAGGCCATGCTTGCTACCCTCGTCACCTCCGATGATACTGCCACGCGGTTTCCTGTAGAGACATTCGAAACCTTTGGCCTTCGCATCGCCGAGCGTATCGAGCTTACCAAAATCAGGCGCAAGGATCGCGGCTCTCCTGAAGCACTGCGAGCCAAGAAAGCGGCCCGTGTGCTCAACAAGGAGGCCCGCATCGCGCAGGCCGCATGGATGGGCCAGCACCTCAACCGCTGGGTCTGGACCCCAGCGCCCCTGCGTGAGCGTCTTACGATGTTCTGGGCGGACCATTTCACCGCCACGGGCAAAGCAGGCATTCTCCGCCGCGCCGCCACCCCCTATGTGGAAACCGCGATACGCCCGCTCATCACGGCCAAATTTGAAGATTTGCTACTTTCGGCCGTCCTCCACCCGTTGATGATCCACTATCTCGATCAGGAACGCTCTATCGGGCCCAATTCCCCCCAAGCGGCCAGAGGCAAAAAAAATGCAGGGATGAATGAAAACCTCGCACGCGAAGTGATGGAGCTGCACACTTTGGGTGTCGGCGGTCCCTATACCCAAACAGATGTGACACAACTGGCCGAGCTTTTGACAGGGGTCACAACAGCCAACCCTACCCGCCTGAATTTTCGCAAGAATATGGCAGAGCCGGGACCGGAAACCGTGCTTGGCAAAACATATGGCGGGGAAGATGCGCACATCCGCGACGTGCAGGCCGTGCTGCGTGATTTGGCACGCCACCCTGCGACCGCACGCCATATCGCCCAAAAGCTGGCAGTTCACTTCACTGCCGATACCCCTGACCCCGACCTTGTGCGTGCAATAGAGGTTCGTTTCCTAGAGACTGGTGGCGATCTGGCCCAAGTGACCGAAGCCCTGCTTACGCATAGTGCCGCATGGGTGCCCGAGCGCAGGAACGTCAAGCAACCGTTCCACTTCATGGGCTCGGCTCTGCGTGCCTTGGCTGTTCCGCCCGCTGCCTTTGCAGCACTGGACGAACGTGCATTGCGCCGCATCATCGCAGCACCTTTGGTCCAAATGGGCCATGTCTGGGAAAAACCCGCCGGCCCTGACGGTCTGCCTGAAGAAGACAGCGCATGGATCGCCCCGCAAGGCATTGCAGCGCGCCTGCAATGGGCAATAACCATGCCACAACTGCTGATGGAGGAACTGCCCGACCCGCGCATCTTCGTTGACACAGCACTTGGCCCTTATAAGACACCCGCAGTCGCTTTTGCCGCCGAAGCTGCCGAAACGCGCTGGGACGGGGTTGGCCTCATCCTCGCATCCCCTGCATTTCAAAGGACATGAGACCATGACCGATGCCCTGTCCCGCCGCGCATTTATGTCCCGCTCTGCGCTTATCGGCTGCTCGCTTGCGGCCAGTCCCCTGCTCACCCCGATCAGCTTTGCCGCGACACCCGGTGAAAACCGCCTTGTGGTGATCTTGCTGCGCGGTGGCATGGACGGGCTGGATGTGGTGCGCCCCTACGGCGATCCTGCCTTTGCTGCCCTGCGCCGCGATGCGGGATTGGAGGCGGAAGATCCCGCAATCGACCTCGACGGCTTTCACGCAATGCACCCCGCCTTGCGCCCGCTCTTGCCGCTTTGGGGAAACGGCCAGCTCGGCTTTGCCCATGCCGTGTCCACGCCCTACCGTGACAAGCGCAGCCATTTCGACGGTCAGGATTTGCTAGAGGCAGGCCTGAGCGATCCAGGCAACCCCTCAACCCGCGATGGCTGGCTCAACCGCGTGCTGCAACATATGGATGGCACACAGGCCGAGACGGCCTATGCCATTGGCCGCGAGCAGATGAGTATCCTTAGCGGCCCTGCCACAACCCAACGCTGGTCGCCCGAGGCCGATATGATCCTCTCCCCGCAAGCAATCAAACTTGCCCGCCTCATCATGGCCGAAGACCCCGCGTTCGATGCCGTATTTAGCCAAGCCATGGAAATCGCTGATACGGACGGGGACACTGTCGCGATGAGCGGATCGCAAGATGAGATGATGATGATGGTGAACCAAAACGCCAACGAGGCAAACAAGGGCAGCGCTGAGCGGCGCATCGCAGAATTTGCGGGGAAACGACTGCGCGAAGAATGCCGCATCGCCTCTTTCTCCATCAACGGTTGGGACACCCACCAACGCCAAGATCGCTCCTTGCCAAACGCACTTGGTCGGTTGTCGGATACGATACTTACCCTGCAAAAAACACTCACGGGCCCCATCTGGAATAAAACAACCGTCGTGGCCGTAACGGAATTTGGCCGTACAGCGCGGATCAACGGATCAGGCGGGACAGACCACGGCACTGGCGGTCTGATGATCATGGCAGGCGGCGGCCTACGCGGCGGACGCGTGATTTCCGATTGGCCCGGACTGGACGAGGCCCAACTTTATGAGCGACGCGATCTCATGCCCACCCGCGACCTTCGCGCCCATATCGGCTGGCTGCTGCACAGCTTGTTCGGTCTGCCCACTTCCACCATCGAGGCCAGCATCTTTCCGGGACTGGACATGGGCGCAAATCCCATTCTCCTACGTTAAAATAAAAAAAAGGCCACCCCGAGAGGCAGCCCTTTGATAATCAAAAGTCGATTAGGCTTAGCCCACCAACTCCAGACCGGAGAAGAAATACGCAATCTCTTCTTTTGCAGTTTCTGGCGCGTCGGACCCATGAACAGAGTTCTCACCAACTGATTCCGCGAACTCAGCGCGGATTGTGCCGGCTTCTGCGTCCGCCGGGTTGGTTGCACCCATAACTTCGCGGTTTTTCGCGATGGCGTTTTCGCCTTCAAGGACCTGAGCAACGATTGGCGCGGACGCCATGAATTCGCACAGCTCGTCATAGAATGGACGCTCGGCGTGTACTTTGTAGAACTCGCCCGCCTGCGCCTTTGTCAGGTGAATACGCTTGGATGCGACGATGCGCAGACCTGCGTCTTCGAATTTCTTTGCAATCGCGCCTGTGAGGTTACGCTTTGTTGCATCTGGTTTAATGATCGAGAATGTGCGCTCAAGAGCCATGGGTCGTCTCCAAATTGGTGTTAAATTTGGCGCTCACTAACATGACCCCCTTGGCTTGAAAAGCGGCGATTGACGCCAAGCCTTACATGGTTCAAACGCAGCCCATGTTACGTATATCAGAGATCAACTATTCCGTCGAAGGCCGCCCTCTTTTCATAGAGGCAAGCGCCGTCATTCCTGATGGCCACAAAGTGGGCCTGGTCGGGCAAAACGGGGCTGGCAAAACCACGCTCTTCCGCATCATCCGAAAGGAGCTGGGGCTGGACGCAGGCGAGATCATCTTGCCGTCACGCGCCAAGATCGGCGGCGTGGCGCAAGAAGTGCCCTCCTCCGAGATGTCGCTCATCGACACCGTGCTGGAATGCGATACCGAACGCGCCGCCTTGATGCTTGAGGCGGAAACAGCCACTGATCCCACCCGCATTGCCGATATTCAGGCGCGTCTTGTCGATATCGACGCATGGACCGCCGAAGGACGCGCGTCCTCGATCCTCAAGGGTCTGGGTTTTGATGACTACGACCAACAACAGCCCTGCTCCGCCTACTCGGGTGGCTGGCGCATGCGTGTGGCGTTGGCGGGCGTTCTGTTCGCCGAACCCGACCTGCTGCTCCTTGACGAGCCGACAAACTACCTCGACCTTGAAGGCGCGCTCTGGCTTGAGAACTACCTGTCGAAATACCCCCATACGGTCATCATTATCAGCCACGACCGCGGCCTGCTGAACCGCGCTGTGGGCGGCATCCTCCACCTTGAGGATAAAAAGCTGACCTATTACCAAGGTAACTACGACCAGTTCGCCCACATGCGCGCCGAAAAGCGGGCCCAACTGACAGCCGCCTCCAAAAAGCAGCAAGCGCACAAAGCGCATATGCAAGCCTTCGTTGATCGCTTCAAAGCCAAAGCGTCCAAGGCCAAGCAAGCCCAGTCGCGCATGAAGGCTATTGAAAAGATGGTGACCATCACGCCACCAGAGGAAGCAGCCCGCAAGGTATTCAACTTCCCGCAGCCAGACGAATTGTCACCCCCGATCATCTCAATCGAAGGCGGCTCTACAGGCTATGATAACGGCGTACCCGTCCTGTCGCGGCTCAATCTGCGCATCGACCAGGACGACCGCATCGCCCTGCTGGGCCGTAACGGCCAAGGTAAATCGACGCTCTCCAAACTGCTGAGCAACCGTCTGGTCCTCTTTGAGGGCAAGGCCGTAAATTCCAACAAACTGCGCATCGGTTTCTTCGCCCAGCATCAGGTCGACGAGCTGATCGTTGATGAGACACCGCTCCAGCACATGATCTCTGCCCGTCCTGGCGTGATGCAATCCAAACTGCGTGCACAGCTTGCCGGTTTTGGCCTTGGGCCTGATCAGGCAGACACCGCCGTTGGCCGCCTGTCTGGTGGCCAAAAAGCACGCTTGTCGCTCCTGCTTGCCACTCTCGACGCGCCTCACCTGCTGATCCTCGACGAGCCGACAAACCACCTCGACATCGAAAGCCGCGAAGCATTGGTCGAAGCGCTTACCCGCTACTCGGGCGCCGTGATCCTTGTCAGCCACGACATGCACCTGCTGTCCATGGTGGCTGACCGTCTCTGGCTCGTCTCCGACGGCACCGTGAAGCCTTATGAGGACGATCTGGAAGCCTACCGCAAGATGCTGCTCACGGTCGAAAAACCCGTCAGCAAAAACGCACGCCCAAAAACTGAAGCCCCCAAGGAAAAGAAGGCCTCCCGCGAGGAAATTATGGCCCTCAAATCCGAGGTACGCACCTCTGAGGCCCGCGTGACCAAGATCAACGACATGCGCGACAAGCTGGCCAAGAAACTCGCTGATCCAGCCCTCTATGAGAAGGACAAAGTCGGCGAACTTGAAGTCTGGAACAAGAAATACGCCGAAGTCATGGCCGCATTGGAGCGTGCTGAAAGCCTCTGGATGGATGCGGCAGGAAAACTAGAGAAGGCCCAGAAATGACCATCGACACCGCTTATATGATCACTGCTTTTGTGACCATGCTGGTGGTCATTGATCCGATTGCGATTGTGCCGATTTTCCTTGCGCTCACGCCAGGCATGACGTCGAAGCAACGCGCTCGTATCGCCCTGCGTGCAGTTCTGGTTGCCGGGCTGCTTCTGGCACTATTTGCCTTCTTCGGAAAAGCGGTTCTTGGTTTTATCGGCATCTCGATGCCCGCCTTCCGCGTGGCGGGCGGTATTTTGCTCTTCCTAACGGCCATGGATATGCTGTTTGAGCGGCGGACAAAACGGCGCGAAGACAGCAGTGACCCCGATCACGGCCATCCGCATGATGATCATAACGACCCTTCTGTCTTTCCCATGGCAATACCGCTAATCGCAGGTCCTGGTGCCATTGCGTCCGTAATCCTGCTGGTCGGGCAAAAACCGGGCGGTGAAGGGCTGGTTTCTATCCTTTCCATCACTGCCGTAATTTTGCTGGTCATGTATATCTTTCTGCGTCTCTCCAGCGTGCTGGAACGCGCTATGGGCAAAGTTGCAATTAACGTGACCACCCGTGTGCTGGGGATGCTGCTTGCCGCCCTATCGGTTCAATTTGTCCTCGACGGTCTGGCTGAGTTCGGTTTTGTCGCCGCTATTGGATAGCGAAAAAATCCTCCTATATTACAAACAACATCTAGGAGCAGCTATGACCGGAGATAACATTGCAAGCCTGATTTACCTCGTTCTTTTGGGCTGTGCTGTGGCTGGATGGCTCTTTATGTCGGGCCGTGACAGCATCGGGAAAACGCTGCAAATGGCGATGATCTGGGGCTTTATCTTCCTTGGTGTAGTCGCAGGTTACGGCCTGTGGAATGATGTGCAGCGCCAGACAACAGGTGGACAAATGCTTCAACTGGGCAGCGGCATGATTTCGGTCCCGCGCCAGTCTGACGGCCATTATTACCTTACTCTCGCACTCAACGGTAAAAACATCCGCTTTGTTGTTGATACAGGTGCCACCGATATGGTCCTCAGTCTGAGTGACGCTCGCCGTGCTGGTCTTGACCCCGATACACTTAACTTCATCGGAACTGCCAACACCGCAAATGGACAGGTGCGCACAGCGCCAGTGCGCCTCGACACGGTGCGTTTGGGGGATATCACAGATACCGACGTATTTGCCTCGGTCAATGGCGGCGAGATGGATAGCTCCCTGCTTGGCATGGGCTATCTGGAGCGCTGGGGTCGTATCGAAATTTCTGGCGGAGAATTGCGGCTCACTCGCTAAAACTTCGCTAAATCAGGGCCATACGCTCCGCCCGTTCCGGGTCGGGGAAGGGTCGATACAATGCGACGTCAACTTCGCCAACCATTTGGTGAACAGTTGTATAAAGCCGCTCCACTCCCTCTTCACTTGAAGCCGTAAAGCGGAACGCCTCATCAAGCTGGGTCATATTCTCCACTTCGATCTCCAACAGGAAATCACGTGCACGCGGCCCGCCAAATCCAAGCTTTCTGCGACATAAACGCCACGACTGAATGACACCGCGTGTCTTGAGATGGCCCATCCATGCATCGATAGCCCCGGCAAAAGCAAGCGCCTTGGATGTGTCGCGCAAATCGATCGAACAATGATAGAGATTCATAAAGTGCCCCTGAAAAACTGATTGATCCAGTCTTGCAGAGGAAACCTACCAAATGGTTATTGCCTGTCCGGTATCTGTTATGCTTCGCGCTTGAGCTCCCAACGGCCCGACTCCTCGGACCAGTATTGTGTTGGAATACCCGCCGCGGTGAGCGCTTTCCATTGGCCCCGCGCATGGGTCAGCGCTTCCTCGTCATAGCCGTCAAACAGGATAAAAACCCGCTCCATTGCGGCCACATCATCAGCGCCCACCTCGGCAGAATGCACAGCCATAACGCATTGAGCACCATTCACATTTGCAGCATCAATCCCCAGTAAAACTGGCTGCTCTGCATCATGCGCACCCCCTGCAAGGCCATGGGGAAGAAAACTGTCTTCCGGCCCCTGCCAGAGCGCATGATCAAGCGCCTCAAGGGCGCCGCGGTCAGTGCCACGGATTGCAACCCGCCAGCCCGCACCGCGCGATTTCTCTACTAGCAGACGCAGCGTATCCACCAAAGGGCGCTGCGTCAGATGATAGAATTTTACAGGCTCCACAGTTTTCACTCTGCCTCGTAATTATCTGCGATTAAACGGTTAAGTGACGAGACGCCCCAGCCGGTGGCCCCTATAGGCGCAAGTGCCGTTTCCGACTTAACCGAAGCTACACCCGCGATATCGAGGTGTATCCACGGGCAATCCTCTTTGACGAACCGCTGGAGGAATTGCGCGGCGGTAATCGACCCTGCGGCTGGTCCGCCGATATTCTTCATGTCTGCGATACGGCTTTTGAGCAAGTCGTCATAAGCCTCGCCCAAAGGCATCCGCCAAGCTCCCTCGCCCTCAGCTTCCGCCGCTTTCAGGAAATCATTGCAAAAGGAGGTGTTGTTGGAAAAGACACCCGCATTTTCATGTCCCAAGCTGGTGATGATCGCGCCTGTCAACGTCGCCAGATCAATCATCGCGGCAGGTTTATATGTCTCTTGCGCATACCACAGCACGTCACACAGCACCAAACGCCCCTCGGCATCTGTATTGAGGTTCTCGACAGTGTCGCCCTTAAGGGTCGTCACCACATCGCCGGGGCGCGTGGCGTTACCCGACGGCATGTTCTCCACAATACCCACAAGGCCGACCACATTGGCCTTGGCACCGCGCAGCGCCAGCGTGCGCATCACACCCGCCACCACGGCAGAGCCGCCCATGTCCATCGTCATATCGCCCATGTTTGCGCCAGGCTTGAGTGAGATACCGCCAGTGTCAAATACAACGCCTTTCCCGACGAGGGCCAGCGGCGCCTCATCCTTCTTGCCGCCATCCCAACGCATCACGACCACATACGACTGGCTATCCGACCCCTGTCCTACAGATAAAAGTGTTCGCATTCCGATCTTTGCAAGAGCTTTTTCATCCAGCACTTCAACTTTTAGCCCAAGGCTCTCCATCTCTTTCAGGCGCTCGGCATAATTAGCGGTGGTCAGTACATTCGCAGGCTCATTCGTCAAATCGCGACACATATGTGCACCATCCGCCACAGCCAACAGGGCGCCACACGCCGCCTCTGTCTCCGCCACTTTGCCGTGCATCACTTTGACCGCTCCGCTGCGCGTGTTCTCTGCCGTCTTGTGTTCCTCAAACGCATAGTCGCGCATCGCAAAACCGAATACGACCTCTTGTGGCTGGCGCAAAGGCGCACAGAGCATCAGCATATCTGCCTTACCTCCGCGCGTTTTGGCCAATGCGGCCCCCGATTTGCGTGCCGCCATCCCTTTGGCCCCTCGCTCAAGGCGCACGACATCCACCGCGTCTGCTTTCATACCCGCAGGATAGGCAAGGCTCACCACATCGGCGTCTTTCATCTTGCTCCATCGCTCACTCTCGACCAATCGCGCAATCGCGCCCTTGGTCAGGCGGTTTACACGCCGCGCACCGGGGTCCAGCTTGCCCTCGCCGTCAATAAACACGGCCACACGGCCAACATGCTCGGCGACCGCGTCAAGGTCGGTCTCGGCAAAGGAAATCGGGGTGAGGTTGCTCATGATATGCGCCTTTTTGCTATGTGTTGCCACAAGACCTAGCGCGGCAACGCGCCCAAGACCAGATATGAGTTTAACGCCCCCCACATATAGTTTAAACTAACCCAAACGCCGTTAGAGCAAGCGCAACAGGAGGGAATCGGGTGGCAAGATTTGACCGCTACATGCTGTCACAGCTGCTGGTTCTGTTCGGGTTTTTCGCGTTGGTGCTTGTGTCTATCTTCTGGATCAACCGCGCGGTTGTCTTGTTTGATCGCCTGATCGGGGATGGACAGACCGCACTTGTTTTCCTTGAATTCACGGCCCTCGGCCTGCCGCGCCTTATCGCAACTGTGTTGCCCATCGCGACCTTTGCGGCGGCTGTCTACGTGACCAACCGCATGACCTCCGACAGCGAGCTCACAGTGCTTCAGGCCACAGGGTCCAGCCCTTGGGTACTTGCACGTCCCGTGCTGGTGTTCGGCATTTGCGTGGCATTGTTCATGGCCACGCTAAGTAATTTTCTCGTTCCCATGGCCACCGCACAGCTTAAGGAACGCGAGCAGGAAATCGCCCAGAATGTGACCGCGCGGCTGCTGACGGAGGGGACATTCCTGCACCCGACCGAGTCTGTCACCTTCTACACCCGCATCATCGACACCGACGGCGTGCTGCGTGATGTATTCCTCTCTGATCGGCGCAACCCTGACATGGACATCATCTATACCGCCGCCGAGGCGTATCTGTTGCGCAACGGCGAGGCGACGACCCTGATCATGGTGGACGGTCTTGCGCAAAGGATGGAGCGGACAGGGCTGCGCCTTGCCACTGCCAAATTCGCAGACTTCTCCTTTGACATCTCGAACCTCGTAAAAAGCGATGTAGTCGAGGAGACAAAGATCGCCAACCTCACGACCCCTGCATTGCTCAGAAGCTGGGATACCGTTCAAGAAACTTCAGGCCGAAGCGCCGGAGCGGTTTCCGAGGAATTGCACTCCCGCTTTGCACAACCCTTGTTTTGCATCGTTGCAGCGCTTGTCGGGTTCAGCACGCTGCTCATCGGTGGATTTTCCCGTTTTGGTGTCTGGCGCGAGATCGTGATCGCATTTGGCTTGCTCATCTTTCTCGACGGCGTGCGCGGCACGCTCTCCTCCGAGGTGGTGAGCAAAGCAGCACTTTGGCCCCTCCTCTATGTTCCCTCCCTGGTAGGTGCAGTCATTGCAGGACTAATGCTTTTGCATGCGGCCAATCCCGCGTGGCGTGCGCGGCTCAAACGGCGCAGGGCCCACGTATGATCCTGCATCTCTATTTCGCACGCCGCTTCGCCATGAGTTTTCTGCTCATTACGGCTGTTTTGTTTATTCTCGTCGCTCTGACAGGGCTGCTTGAGGAAACTCGCCGCTCCTTTGCAGACACTGTCACTTTCCGCGATCTGGTCACTCTCACGCTTTTGGACACCCCGCAAAAGATTAACTTGATCCTTCCGCTCAATATGGTGCTGGCAACGGTGGTGTTGTTCCTGTCGATGGCCCGCTCGTCCGAGATGGTCATCACCCGCGCCTCTGGCCGCTCCGCGCTGCACACACTTGTTTCGCCTGTGGTTGTCGCCTTTATCATCGGCCTGATGGTTGTGGGAATGTTCAACCCAATCGTCGCGGCCACCTCCAAACGCTACGAGCAACTGTCGGACCAGTTCGCCAGCGGCGGCGGCTCTGCTCTGTCGATCTCGGACGAGGGGTTGTGGCTGCGCCAAGGCACATCAGAGGGCCAAACCGTTATCCGCGCGTGGCGCTCAAACAACGACGGCTCGGTGCTGTATGATGTGACGTTCATCAGCTACGCACCCGACGGCGGACCGATCCGCCGCATCGAAGCCAACAGCGCCGCACTCGGCCCTGAAGGATGGAAACTCAAAGACGCCAAATCATGGCCGCTGGAAACCGGTGTAAATTCCGAAGGAAACGCCCAACGCTATGCCACGCTCACCATCCCTTCCACGCTGACACTCGACCGCATTCGCGACAGTTTTGGCAAGGCAGGGGCGATTTCGATCTACAACCTCCCCACGTTCATCCGCCAGCTTGAAATGTCAGGCTTCTCGCCGCGCCGTCACAAGGTCTGGCTCCAGTCGGAACTGGCCCGCCCGCTGTTTCTGATTGCGATGGTTCTTGTTGCGAGTGCGTTCACCATGCGCCATACCAGATCGGGAGGGACAGGCGTTGCTGTCCTCACGGCTGTCTTGTTGGGGTTCGGTTTGTATTTCATCCGCAGTTTTGCACAAATCCTAGGAGAGAACGGCCAAATTCCCGTGCTTCTCGCGGCTTGGGCCCCACCCGTTGCTGCCATCATGCTGGCAATGGGTCTGCTTTTGCACCGTGAGGATGGTTGAACCGATGCGGCTGGTCATCATATTCTTTCTGGCCTTGATGCCTCTGCGTGCAATGGCCCAAGATGCGGCCCTTTTGGTGGCCGACGACCTCTATATCACCCGCGAGCGTGAACTGGTCGCCTCTGGTAATGTCGAAGCCTTTCAGAACGGTGTGCGCCTCCGCGCCTCCTCAATCCGCTATAACCAAGGCACGGGCGCCCTCTCCATCGAAGGCCCGATCACGCTCACCGAAGAAGACGGCACAGTCATCACCGCCACCGCAGCCGAGCTGGACGCCGATATGCGCAATGGCATCCTCAAAGGTGCGCGACTGGTGCTTAACCAACAGCTGCAACTGGCCGCTGTACAAATTGACCGTGTCGATGGCCGCTATAACCAGCTTTATAAAACTGCCGTGACTTCCTGCCGTGTTTGCGATGACGGCACGCCCCCGCTTTGGCAGATCAGGGCCAAGCGGGTGATCTATGACGAACTCGAAGAGCAGCTCTATTTCGACGAGGCACAATTTCGCATTGGCAATATGCCCGTGTTCTGGCTGCCCCGTCTGCGCCTACCCGGCCCCACAGTCGAGCGTGCAACAGGATTTCTTATACCCTCCATCCGAAGCACATCCAGCCTCGGTGTCGGCCTCAAAATCCCCTATTTCATCAAGCTAAGCGAGAAGCGCGACCTGACCCTCACGCCCTATCTATCCAGTTCAACCAGTACGCTAGAGCTGCGCTACCGTCAGGCATACCGCAACGGGCGCATCCAGTTTGACGCAGCCGTCACCAATGACGACCTGCGCGAGGGAGAAACACGCGGCTATCTGTTTGGCCGCGGCCTGTTTGCTCTGCCAAAAGACTTCACCCTTTATTTCGCCATCGAAACCGTCAGCGACGACGGCTATCTTGAGAGCTATGGTTATTCAGACTCGGATCGCCTGCGCTCAGAGTTGACCGTAAGCCGCGCACGCCGCGACGAATACATCCGCGCCAGTTTCTACAACTTCAAATCCCTGCGCGACGACGAAGACAACGACACCCTGCCGACCCTCGTGTTAGACGGCGAATACGAACGCCGCTTTTTCCCGCAGGCTTTGGGCGGCGAAGTTCGCACCCGTATCGTAGCCCACAGCCACAGACGCCTTTCCGACCTGTCCGTGGACAGTGATGACCCCGACGATGTTGTCGATGGTCGCGATGTAGCGCGCCTCAATGCCCAAGTGGACTGGCTGCGCAGCTTCACGCTGCCCGGCGGCCTGCGCACCGACACCCGCGTCGGTGTCGCCTTTAACGAATTCAACATCTCGCAGGACTCCACCACACTTGAGGACCCCTCCGAGATCACCCCTCACGCCGCCATCACCCTGCGCTACCCCCTGTCCAAAACAAGTACAGCAGGCATCAGCCAAGTGCTGGAACCCGTGGTACAGCTCAGCTGGACAGGCGGCAACCGCCTCGACATCCCGAACGAAGAAAGCACATTGGTCGAGTTTGATCAGGGAAACCTGCTCAGCCTGTCGCGTTTTCCCCGCGCGGACCGCCGCGAACGCGGCGCTATGGCTGCGATTGGCGTCGGCTGGTCGCGGTTTAACCCCGCAGGCTGGGATGCGCATATCAGCGTGGGCCAAGTGTTTCGCGAGGACAATGACACCTCGTTCTCTACCACCTCTGGTCTCGACGGCCTTTCGTCCGACTTTCTCATAGCGGGCCAAATAGCCTCGAGTGATGGTGTCAGCCTGACGGGGCGCAGCCTGTTCGAGCAGGACTTCACCCTGTCCAAAGCCGAATTGCGCGGCGATTATGCCTTTAAACGCGGACGCATCGGGGGCTCTTATGTCTGGCTTCAGGACGACCTTGAGGAAGATCGCGCCACGGAAGTTTCCGAATTCACCCTCGACGGTAGCTACAAGATAAATGAGTTCTGGACCGCTTCCGCCGACTGGCGCTACGATATCGCATCAGACCGCGCCGCAACCGCAGGCCTTGGCCTAAGCTACGAAAATGAATGTGTGACCCTTAACCTCACCGTCGAACGCAGCTATACAACCTCAACAAGTGTTGAGCCCTCAACCGATTTTGGATTTAACGTCGGTCTGCGGGGCTTTTCCGCTGATACCGGAACAGAAAGATACGCGTCCTCATGTTCAAACTAAAACCTGCCCTCGCCGCCGTGGCAATCATTGCCGCCCTAGCCGGTCCTGCCACTGCGCAAAACATGTTCGCCCCTGCGGCCACTGTGAACGATACCGTTGTGACGGAGTTCGAAGTCGAACAGCGCGTGCGCTTCCTCAAAATCCTCAATGCTCGTGGCGCGACCCGCAAAGCAGCCATTGAGAGCCTGATCAACGAGCGTCTGCGCGGTGAGGCCATTCGCGATGCCGGCCTGCAACTGACCGAGGAAGGCATCAACGATGCCCTCGAAGAGTTTGCCAGCCGTGCCAATCTGACCCGCGCCGAGTTTACAACCGCTCTCGCCCGCGCTGGCGTTGAAAAAGAAACCTACCGCGACTTCGTAATCAACGGCATTGCATGGCGTGACTTGATCCGCGCCCGCTATGGTGCTCGCGTTACCATTTCCGAGGCCGAAATTGACCGCGCACTAGCATCGCAAAGCGGCGGCAGCTCCAACATCCGCGTGCTAGTGTCGGAAATCATCATTCCTGCCCCTCCCCAACGCGCGGCTCAAGTCGCCGCCATCGCCGAGCAGATATCGGAGAGCCAGTCCGCAAACGAGTTCTCGAACTTCGCCCGCAAATACTCCGCAACTGCCTCACGTGGCGCAGGCGGACGCCTCCCGTGGCAAGCGCTCAGCGATCTGCCCCCCTCCTTGCAGCCGCTGATCCTGTCGCTGGCTCCCGGTGAAGTAACCCAGCCCCTGAATATCCCGAACGCGGTGGCCCTATTCCAGCTGCGCGATATCGAGGAAACAGGCAAACCCTCGAAGAAATATTCGGCCATCGAATATGCCGCCTATTACATGGCCGGGGGCCGCTCCGAGGAAACGCTGCAACAGGCGGCAAACCTTAAGGCCCAAGTTGACGTCTGCGACGATCTCTACGCCTTCGCAAAAGGCCAGCCCGACTCTGTGCTGGACCGTGAAACCCTGCCGCCCTCCAAAATCCCGCAGGATTTCGCGATTGAGCTCAGCAAACTGGACGAAGGCGAAGTCTCGACTGCTCTGACCCGCTCAAACGGCCAAGCGTTGGTATTCTTGATGATGTGCGGTAAAACAGCCGAGCAAAACGCCGACGTTAGCCGCGAAGATGTGGCTTCCTCCATCCGCCAGCGTCGGCTCTCTGGTTTCGCCGACAGCCTGCTGGCCGAGCTGCGGTCCGAAGCGCGTATTAGCCTGAAATGAAGCCGGTCATTCTGACCTGTGGTGAACCCGCAGGCATCGGTCCCGAAGTGGCTGCCCGTGCGTGGGCGGCCCTTGCAGACCGCATTCCTATGGTCTGGCTTGGTGATCCGCGCCACTTGCCCCGAGGCACAGTGCATGAGGTCATTAATGACATGTCACAAGCCGCTGAAATTTCTCCCACGGCCTTACCCGTCCTCGCCCATCCCTTCGCTGGCTCTGCCGTTGCAGGCATCCCCGATCCCGCCAATGCGATTGGTGTAATTGATGTGATTGCCCGCGCTGTCGATTTGGTCCAGTCGGGTCATGCCGCCGCAATTTGCACCGCCCCCATCCACAAAAAAGCCCTCAAAGACGGCGCAGATTTCGCCTATCCGGGCCATACCGAATACCTTGCAGCCCTCGCAGGTGGTTGCGATGTCGTGATGATGCTTGCCTCCGACCAATTGCGCGTGGTCCCTGCGACCATCCACATCGCCCTGTCCGAAGTGCCAACTGCACTAACCCCCGCAGGCCTGCGCCGCACGATCGAGATCACCCACAGCAGCCTGCAGACCCAATTCGGCATCGCCAATCCCCGCATTGCCATCAGCGGCCTGAACCCCCACGCAGGCGAAGGGGGTGCCATGGGCAGCGAAGAGCTCGACTGGATGAATGCGCTTGTCGCCCAGATGCAGACCGAGGGGTTTGATCTCAAAGGACCACTGCCTGCTGACACGATGTTCCACGCCGCTGCCCGCGCCCGCTACGACGCGGCCATCGCCATGTACCACGATCAGGCCCTTATCCCGATCAAGACCCTCGACTTCGACAAGGGGGTGAACGTGACCCTCGGCCTGCCCTTTATCCGCACTTCCCCCGATCACGGCACAGCATTTGACATCGCAGGCAAAGGCCTCGCCAACCCCACCAGCATGATCGAGGCAATCCGTATGGCCCATAGGATGAGCACAACATGAGCGGCATCGACAATCTTCCTCCGTTGCGCGAGGTCATCGACACCTATGACCTCCAAGCGCGTAAATCGCTGGGCCAGAACTTCCTTCTCGATCTTAATCTTACCGCCAAAATTGCACGCCAAGCAGGCGATCTGACCCAATGCGATGTGCTGGAAATCGGCCCCGGCCCAGGCGGCCTCACACGCGGCTTGCTTTCGGAAGGTGCGCGCAAAGTCCTCGCCATTGAGAAAGACAGCCGCTGCATCCCCGCCCTGAACGAGATCGCAAACGCATACCCGAACCGCCTCCAAATCATTGACGGCGACGCGCTCGAAGTGGACCCGCTTGCCTATCTCACCCCGCCCATCCGCGTGGCCGCAAACCTGCCGTACAACATCGGTACCGAACTCTTGGTCCGTTGGCTCACCCCGCAAGAATGGCCACCCTTCTGGCAAAGCCTTACCTTGATGTTTCAACGCGAAGTGGCCGAACGTATCGTCGCCAAACCGGGGAGCAAAGCCTACGGTCGCCTTGCCCTGTTGGCCCAATGGCGTGCAGATGCAAAAATCGTGATCACCCTGCCGCCCGAAGCTTTCTCGCCCCCACCCAAAGTCTCAAGCGCCGTGGTCCACCTCACAGCGTTGGCAGAGCCGCGTTTCCCCGCCGATGCCGCTATCCTGTCGCGCACAGTCGCCGCAGCTTTCAACCAGCGCCGCAAAATGCTCCGCTCTGCCCTGAAGGGCACCGCACCCGATATTGAGGACCGCCTGATCGCCGCAGGCCTCAAACCCACCGACCGCGCTGAACAAATCCCGCTTGAAGGTTTCTGCGCGCTGGCCCGAGAACTGGCAAAACCTTAAGCCGTTTCTTCATTTGGCCTCAAAACTCAGCCTAAAAACTCAGGGGGAACCGGTGCGCAGCACCGATGGGGTTTGGCCCCTTACCAATTTCCAAAACCGCACCCCCAAAAACTAATGTCCCAAAAGCAAAAAGCCCCGCATAGCAGGGCCTTTTGTTTAAATCATTCCGCCGCTTCGGGCTGGTCGCCGCCCTCGGCCTTTGGTGCATCATCACCTTTTGGCTTGGGCTTACGCCGTGGGGCACGGCGGGTCTTTGGCTTGGGCTCAGGCGCAGTCTCGGGTGTCTCAACCAAGGTGCTGCCCTCATCGCCTGCATCAGGCTGGGGCTGCTCAGAAGGGTCGCTCACCACCTCGGGCTGCTCGGCAGATTCGCGTTCCTGACGCTCCATCCGCTCGTTGCGCTCACGGTCACGCTCGGCCTGACGCTCGCGGTTAAGACGGTCCTGTTCGTCACGCTCGGCTTGGCGTTCACGGTTGGCTTTTTCCTGCTCTTCACGCTTGGCGTCGATTTCTTTTTGCGCCTCGGACAACAGTCGCAGGTAATGCTCGGCGTGCTGTTGGAAGTTCTCCATCGCAACGCGGTCATTGCTCAGCTGTGCATCACGCGCCAGCTGGTTATATTTCTCGATCACCTGACTGGGGGTCCCGCGCACTTTGCCCTCGGGACCGGAGCTGTCGAACACACGGTTGACGACATTGCCACCCTGATTGTTGCCACCGCCACGGTTGCGGTTTTTATTGTTACGCGAACGCGATCTTTGAGGTTTCATAGAGGGGGTCAGCCTTTTGGTGCTGTTATTTGGTCAGGCCATCAGTGCGCTTGGCGCATATTGTCGGCACGTTGAGATGTTGGGCATAAGCCGCGCGGGACCGTCCGTGGACGTTCATCACTGCAACGCCTTATCAATAGCCCCGAGCACCCCTTAGAGGCAAGAGCGAATAGAGCAAAAAACAAGCAATTATCACCCTAAGCGGGATTTTGTGCGATAATAACACGGTCACGGCCGTCCAGATCAGGGAGAATCCTGATATCGGCCCACCCTGCCTCCACAAACAACGAAGCGACCTCCGATCCCTGCTTCCAGCCGATTTCGAACATCACGCGTCCACCGACTGCCAGATACTCTTGCGCCCTTGACGCAATCAACTGGTAAGCACTCAGCCCGTCCGCACCATCCGTCAAGGCGATCGCCGGCTCATGCAGGGCAAGTTCAGGGGCAATTTCCTTCATCTCTGCAATCGACAGATAGGGTGGATTGCTCACAATCAGATCAAACCGTCCCTCCACGGCATCAAACCAATCGGACTGGATCACCTCCGCCCGCTCGGTCACACCGTGCAGCACCGCATTGGCGCTCGCTTGCAGACAGGCCGCCTCTGACACGTCAACGCCAAGCCCTGTCGCAGTCGGATTCTCTGCGAGAAGCGTGACAAGAATACAGCCCGATCCCGTCCCCAGATCCAGCACTCGCTCGAATGGGGCCGACAATGCCGCCTCTACAAGGCTCTCTGTCTCGGGCCGCGGGTCCAGCACATCGCGGCTGATCTTGAACTTGCGCCCGTAAAACGCACGCTCCCCCACAAGTTGCGACACAGGCACACGCACAGCACGCAAGGAAATAAGGTGCTCGTAGCGCTCTGATATCTCTGGGGCGATCTCTTCAGGGGCAATTAATGTCACCCGTGCTGCATCCACGCTCGCCGCATGGGCCAGCAATATCCGCGCATCGCGTGCAGGGTCAGGAACCCCCGCCGCCCGCAGCTTTGCTGTTGCCGCAGCCATGGCAACGGCCGCTGTGGTCATTGCCCCATCTCCGCAAGCATCTTGGCCTGCGCATCCGCCGTGAGCGCATCAACAATCTCGTCCAGATCGCCCTGCATCACCGCATCCAACTTATAGAGCGTGAGGTTAATGCGGTGGTCTGTCAGCCGCCCCTGCGGGAAATTATAGGTCCGTATCCGCTCCGAGCGGTCGCCACTGCCAACTTGAGACGCACGGCTGTCAGAGCGTTCCGTATCAATCCGCATCCGCTCCGCATCATACAGGCGGGCTTTGAGCACCTGCATGGCAATCTCGCGGTTGCGGTGTTGGGATTTCTCGGAACTTGTCACCACAATCCCCGTAGGAATATGCGTAATCCGCACGGCCGAATCGGTGGTGTTCACGTGCTGCCCCCCCGCGCCTGAACTGCGGTAAGTATCAATGCGAATATCCGTCGTGGCAATCTGGATGTCGACATCCTCCGCCTCGGGCAGCACCGCCACAGTCGCGGCTGATGTATGCACCCGCCCCTGGCTTTCCGTGCTTGGCACACGCTGCACACGGTGCACGCCGCTTTCGTACTTCAGGCGCGCAAAAACGTTTTCGCCCGTGATATGCGCCACAACTTCCTTGACCCCGCCCAGTTCGGTCATCTGCTGTTCGATCAGGTCAACTTTCCAACCGCGCGCCTCGGAATACCGGATGTACATCCGAAGCAGGTCCGCTGCGAACAACGCCGCCTCATCCCCACCCGTCCCGGGCCGGATCTCCAACATCGCGGGCCGCGCATCGGCCTCATCCTTTGGCAATAGCGCCAGTTGCAAGGATGCTTCTGCCGCAGGCAGCACATGCTCGATCTCGTAAATCTCGTCTTTTGCCATCGCCGCCATCTCTGGATCGGCCAGCATCTCGCGTGCGCCTTCAAGATTTTCCAGCAACACGCGGTAGGCCGCAATCTCCTCCACCACAGGGCGCAGATCGCTGTATTCTTTGGCCAGCTTGGAAATATCTCCGCCATCAGTACTCATCGCCGCTTCGAGATACTCGAAACGGGCAGTAATCTGGGCAAGGCGGTCCATAGGTATCATGCGCTTGGGAGTGGCCTATGAAAACACTTTGGTCAAGAGCAGCGTCATGGTATAAAGGAGGTATGAAACGATTTGCATTCCTTATCGCTCTACTCCCGCTCACCGCTCAGGCTCAGGGCGTCACAAAAGCCAAGACAATCGACTGCTACTGCACGGACAGCACAGGCGGGCGGATTGAGCTGGGCGAAAGCATTTGCCTAAACGTTGGCGGGCGCATGTTCACGGCCCAATGCCAGATGTCGCTCAACGTGCCCATGTGGCGCGAGACACAAGAAGGCTGCCTCAGCTCGGACTTGAACTTACCCTTCAGCCCGCTTGACCCGCGCACGCTCCAGCAGCCCGTCCAGACGTTTGGCGTTCACCCCAAGGTCTGATTTGCCGAACCGCAAGCGTGCATAGAGCTTGATCTGATCGCCGTCCTGCTCGATCGTGGTATAGTCAGGGAAACCCATCCATTTGGAGCGGGTAATATAGGTCAACCGCCCCTCACCCACACCACCAGCAATCAACTCAGTGCGGGGCAAGGCCAGCATCTGCTGGTGCAGATCCGACAGCAAGCCTGGCGTGGATTGTACAACTCGACCCGACCAGCCTTCCCCGTCCGTGTTCTCTGCATCGCCAATCGGCTTGTGCCAGCGCGATACATCCGTCGGCGCCAGACGGACAAACGCCATGCCCGAAACCACAGCTAGAACTAAAATTACCCAAACCATTTTACGCATCCCTGTGTTACCCACCACACGCCCAGAGCGGGCCTTGCTTCACCTGTACGCAACTCCGGGCAGTACACACAACATCTCATATAGTAAATTTGCCGCCGTTAGCGCGGTATTGCCGCTTGGGTCATAAGGCGGTGACACTTCGACCAGATCGCCACCGACGATGTTCAGCCCTTTAAGGCCGCGAATAAGCTCCAGTGCTTGCGGTGTTGTCAGCCCACCAATCTCTGGCGTGCCAGTTCCGGGCGCATACGCAGGGTCCAAACTATCAATATCATAGGTCACATAAGTTGGCGTGTCGCCGATATCGCGCCTGATCTCCCCCGCCAGTTGCGCCAATGAGCGCCCCCACAACTCCTCCGCAGGCCATTGTTGGAACCCCCAGCCTACCGCCTCGCTAAAATCAGTCGCAGCATATCCCGTGCCGCGTATCCCGATCTGATAGGTCTTCTCGGGCCGGATCAACCCTTCCTCATAAGCGCGGCGAAACACCGTGCCGTGGGTCTCTTTCTCACCGAACATCTCGTCGTTTACATCTGCATGCGCATCCACATGCACCAGCGCCACAGGTCCGTGCCGCTTTGCCATCGCCCGCAGGATCGGCAGGGTAATTGAATGATCCCCCCCCATCGCCAACGGCATCGCATCATACATGAGGATCTGATCGTAACTCTCCTTAATGATTGACAAACTATCTTTTAAGGAAAACGTATTAATCGCCAGATCACCAATGTCTGCCACTTGCAAACTGTCAAAGGGTGCCGCCCCTGTGGCCAAGTTATAGGGCCGCAACATCGCGCTTTCCGACCTAATCTGCTTGGGGCCAAACCGAGTGCCGGAGCGCCACGAGGTGCCGATATCCATCGGAATCCCCAGCACTGCCACATCCAGCCCCTTGAGGTCATTCACCGCAGGCAGCCGCATAAACGTTCCCGGCCCCGAAAAACGCGCCAGCTCGTTGCCGCCAATCGGCTGGTTCTTATCAGTCATTTCAGTCTCATTCGTTTCTAATTACTGCCCAACCCCTTGAGGTTGACGCATACGCGCGCCCAAAAGGCAGCATATTTCCGTCGCCACATGCGCCCCAGCAATCGCAGTGGCCCCTGTGGTATCAAACGGCGGCGACACTTCGACAATGTCCCCGCCCCGTATGTTAATCCCTGCCAGATCGCGCAGCATCGCCGCCGCCTGCCAGCTGGTCAATCCACCCCAAACAGGCGTGCCTGTCCCCGGTGCAAAGGCGGGATCAAGCGCATCTATATCAAATGTGAGGTATGTAGGGTTATTCCCTAATATTTTCTTAATCTTTGCCACTGCCGCAGCAGTCCCGCCCTCATGCACTTCGCGTGCATCAATGGTCGTCACGCCCATCGTGTCAGGGTTATGGGTCCGAATGCCCACCTGAATAGAGGTCGCAGGATCAATATAGCCCAGCTTGATCGCCTTATAAAACATGGTGCCGTGGTCAATCCGCTCCATGTCATCATCGACCCAAGTATCTGAATGCGCATCAAAATGCAGCAGGCTCATCGGCCCGAACTTCTCATAATAGGCCTTGAGAATCGGAAAGCTGATGTAGTGATCCCCGCCAAGGGCCACACTCGCCGCCCCCGCATCCAAAATGCCCGCAATATGCGCGGTCAACGTGGCAGGAAACTCCGATACTTTTGCATAATCGAACGCAAGATCACCGTAATCTACGATGGCCCGCTCGCTCATCACGTCAAAATCCCAGCCATAAGGCGGATCATAGGGCTGCAAGGCACTCGCCTCACGGATCGCCCGTGGCCCCAGCCGCGTGCCCGTGCGGTTTGTCACCGCTTGGTCAAACGGCACACCCGTCACGGCAATATCCACACCCGTCAAATCCTTGGTGTACTTGCGCCGCAAAAATGACGTGGCCCCGCCAAAGGCATTCTCGAAACTCGGCCCCTTGAGATCATCGCGCATAAACGCCTGATCTACTTGGCTCTTTGCATCCTCCAGACCCATTATTTCGCCGCCGGTTGCAGCTGCTCGACAAGCTGCGCAAAGAAGGACGCACCCAGAGGCGCAATCTCGTCGTTAAAGTTGAATTTCGGATGGTGCAGCCCTGCCCCGGGACCCGCGCCAAGGAACAAATACGATCCGGGCCGCTCTTCCAACATATAAGAGAAATCCTCGGCCCCCGCGACTTTGGCGAAATTATCATCGACCTTGGCCTCGCCGACCAATCCACGCGCAACACCCGCCGCAAACGCTGTCTGCGCCTCGGAGTTCACCGTCGCAGGATAACCCTCTTCATAGTCCAGCTCTGCAGTGACCCCATAACTCGCCGCCTGCCCCTGAACAATCTCGCCCATCCGCTTCATAATCGTGTCCCGGGTCTCCACGTCAAAAGTGCGTACCGTGCCATTAATCATCGCTGTGTCAGGGATCACATTACTGGCGCTTCCCGTATGGATTTGAGTGACCGAGATCACCTTCTCCGCACCAGACTTCACATTACGGCTGATGATCGTCTGGATCGCCGTGACCATGCCACAAGCCGCCACCACAGGATCAGCCGTCTCATGCGGCATGGCCCCATGCCCACCACGCCCGTTGATTGTGATGGTAAAGCTGTCCACCGCTGCCATAATCGGACCTGGCCGCGTATAAAACGTCCCCTCGTCGACACCCGGAAAATTATGGATGCCATAAACTTCGGCAATGTCGAACCGATCCATCATACCTTCTTGGCACATCACTTGCGCCCCGCCGCCATCTTCCTCGGCGGGTTGGAAGATCAGTGCGACGCGGCCAGAGAAATTCCGCGTCTCCACCATATATTTCGCAGCCCCCAACAACATGGCTGTGTGCCCATCATGGCCGCACGCATGCATCTTGCCCGCATGGGTGGAGGCATATTCAACACCTGTTTCTTCCTCAATCGGCAGTGCGTCAAAATCCGCCCGCAGGCCCACAGTCGGCCCATCCCCCTTGCCGTTGATGATCGCCACAATCCCCGTCTGCGCGATACCCTCATGGATCTCGTCCACACCAAACTCCTGCAATCTCTCTTTGATGAAAGCCGCCGTTTTAGGGCAATCAAAGCTCAACTCGGGGATGGTGTGTAAGTGGCGCCGCCACGTTGTCATATCCTCGGCGAAATCGGCAATACGGTTGATGATGGGCATGGGTGGACTCCTATGGACTGTTATCCTTATCTGACACCACACCGAGGAGACACGCAATGCCAGATGACTTGATACGTAACGAGGCCGCAGGCATTGAACGCCTGCTTGAAATCATGCGTCGCCTGCGTGACCCTGAAACTGGCTGCCCGTGGGATATCGAGCAGGATTTCGACACCATCGCCCCCTACACGATCGAGGAAGCCTACGAGGTCGCCGACGCGATCGAGCGGCGCGATTGGCCCGAGCTTGAGGGCGAACTGGGCGATCTACTGCTCCAGTCCGTCTATCACACCGCCATGGGCGAGGAAGCAGGCCACTTCACCTTCCAGTCCGTCGTGCGCAATATCTCGAACAAAATGGTCGCCCGCCACCCCCATGTCTTTGGCGACGAGAGCCGCGAAAAATCCGCTGAGCAACAGACAAAAGACTGGGAAGCCATCAAAGCAGCCGAGCGTGAAGGCAAGAAACAACAAGGCGCGCTCGACGGTGTCGCCGTTGGCCTGCCAGCGCTCCTACGCGCCTATAAACTGCAAAAACGCGCAGCGCGTGTGGGCTTTGACTGGCCTGATACAGGCGATGTCATCGCCAAAATTCAGGAAGAAGCCGCAGAACTGGTCGAAGCCCGCGATGAACTCTCGCCCGAGGAACAATTCGAAGAATTTGGCGATCTGATGTTCGTCATGGCGAACCTAGGCCGCCATCTGGGGATCGAGCCCGAGGCCGCCCTACGGGCCGCCAACGCCAAATTCACCCGCAGATTTGCAGCGGTCGAAGCAAAACTGGCAGAGATCGATAAAACACCACAAGATAGTGATCTCGCGGAAATGGACGCTTTATGGGACGCGGTCAAAAAAGATGAAAATGCGGCCAAGTCCTAACGCAGCAACATCACCGCTGGCATCTTGGCAATCTCATCAAGGTGCTCACGATAGCGCCCTTCAAGAATTCGTGTCTGCCGCTTGGTGAATTCCGAAACACCACGGCTCTCCGTATCATCACGGTACTCCGCAATAATCTTCTGCCATACCTCGCGCGCCAACGTATCACCGTTATGATACCGCTCTTGCAACGCAACCAATGCCGCATCCGTTGCCGAATGATTCATCCGCCGTTCAGGCTCACGCAGTGGCACACCCGCAAGCTCCGGCACCAACATCCCCAGAATATCTACACTCCGGCCGCGCCGTGCATAATCAATCACGACCAGTTCTTGCACTTTGAGGTATTCAAAAATCAACCGCACCAAATCGGGCCAGCCACGGTCCATCTCCAGCATATTCCGCCGCCCCTCGGCAAAGGGTGGCGATTTGTTGTCCTCCGCCCGCTTGCGGTAGGCCGAGACATAAAGGTCAGTATATTCCCGCACCACCAACACAGCCCGCAGCACAGGTGCTCCTGCCGCCGCCGCCAGCGTTTGCAAACGCACTTCGGCGGCGGGATAGAACTGACCAGCGGGAAAGTGAATCATCCGTCCGGGAATATTCTCCTCCGACAAGATCATCGCGTGACTGTTCACACTTGCATGGCGTTGCAACTCAGCCGCGGCAGCAGGCAAAAACTTCGTGTCCCACTGCTTGACGTTGCGCGGATCTGGCAGTTTCAGACGTAAATCCCCCTTTGGAATATCGTCGCGACCAGGGTATGCCAGATCATACCCTCCCTGCTCCAACAAATCACGGTTCTCGGCCAGCATCATCTGAAACGATGATGTTCCCGTACGGTGCGCACCCAAATGCACATAAAGTGGCTTGCCCTGCTTCATACTCCACGCTTACCCAATCAGCACGCCCCTGCGCAAGCACTGCTGACCGCTGGACAAGAGGGCCACAGATTGCGAGTGTGCGCGAAACCGCGCTGACAGGAACAAACCCATGCCCCCACGCAAGATTATCATTGATACAGATCCCGGTCAGGATGATGCCGTGGCGATCCTTTTGGCGCTGGCCAGCCCTGAAGATGTCGACGTGCTGGGCATCACTTGCGTAGCAGGCAACGTGCCGCTCCCGCTGACCACCAAAAACGCCCGCATCGTCTGTGAACTGGCAGGGCGTCCCGACATGCCCGTCTATGCAGGGTGCGACCGTCCCTTGGGCCGCGATCTGGTCACCGCAGAACATGTGCACGGCAAAACAGGGCTCGACGGCCCCACGCTCCCCGATCCGACAATGCCTATGGCCAAAGGTCACGCCGTTGACTTCATCATTGACCAGTTGCGCACATTTGCCCCCGGCACCATTACGCTTTGTCCCCTTGGACCGCTCACCAACATCGCCACAGCGCTGGAAAAAGCGCCGGACATCGCCAGCCGCATCGCCAAGATCGTGCTGATGGGCGGTGGCTATTTCGAGGGGGGCAACATCACCCCCACCGCCGAATTCAACATTTACGTCGACCCAGAAGCTGCTGATATCGTGTTAAAATGCGGCGTTCCCATCGTGGTCATGCCCCTTGATGTAACTCACAAAGCCCTCGTCACACGCCCTCGTAATGATGCTTTCCGCGCGCTCGGCACCGCCGCTGGTATCGGCGTCGCCGAGATGACAGATTTTTTCGAGCGTTTCGACAAAGAGAAATACGGCTCCGCAGGGGCGCCGCTCCATGATCCCTGCGTGACCGCCTATATGATCCAGCCTGATTTGTTCACAGGCCGCCACATCAACGTCGAGATCGAGACACAATCAGAACTGACCATGGGCATGACCGTCGCCGACTGGTGGGGTGTCACCGACCGCGCACCCAATGCGACATTCATGGGCGATATCGACGCCGATGGATTTTTCACTCTACTGACCGAACGGCTGGCCCGCCTATGAGCGCTGCCCTCACCCTCGCTGGCCCCGACCACCTCGATAAACTTCTATCGCTGGTAGAGGCCTTCCACACCGAGGCCGACATGACGTCCACCGAGGAAAGCCGCCGCGCAGGGCTGGCGCCACTTTTGGGCGACATTCCATATGGCTGCGTCTACCTCATCGGGCCACCCCGTGCGCCTATCGGCTACATGGTCATTACGCTTACATGGTCCGTGGAATACGGCGGCCTCGACGGTAATATAGACGAGCTCTACATCCGCCCCGGCGTCCGTGGACGCGGCATCGCCTCCGAGGCACTGGTGGCCCTACCAAAAGCGCTCTCTGGCGCAGGCCTGCGCACCATCCACCTTGAGGTCGACCGCACAAACGCCTCCGCCCTCAAACTCTATCGTCGCGCAGGATTTATCCTCAACGAGAACTATATGTTCATGACCAAACACCTCTGAGGATGCGCACGATGGAACTCCCCTTCGACAATAGCTTTGCCGCGCTGCCCGACGCGTTCTACACCCGCGTGCCGCCGACATCCGTAAAAGCGCCCAAGCTATTAGCATTCAATGACGATCTAGCGAAATTGCTTGGCATTTCCAAAGCGGATGACGCCGAGCTGGCACAGATATTCAGCGGTAATTTCCTACCCCAGAACGCCGATCCTCTCGCCCAACTCTATGCAGGCCACCAATTCGGCAACTTCAATCCCCAATTGGGCGATGGCCGCGCAATTCTGCTCGGAGAAGTCATAGATACCAACGGCGTACGACACGATATTCAACTAAAAGGTTCAGGCCGCACGCCCTATTCCCGAGGGGGTGATGGCCGTGCATGGCTTGGCCCAGTCTTACGCGAATATGTGGTCTCCGAAGCAATGTACGCCCTTGGTGTTCCCACCACCCGTGCCTTGGCCGCCGTCAGCACTGGCGAGGATATCCTGCGCGAACAAGGCATGCTGCCCGGCGCAATCCTTACCCGCACCGCCTCAAGCCACCTGCGCGTCGGTACCTTCCAAGTCTTTGCCCACCGTGGCCAAGTAGACGAGCTGCGCACTCTCACCAATTACGCGATCAAACGCCACTACCCCGAGGCCACAGGCCCCATGGACCTGCTCCGCGCAGTCTGCACCGCCCAAGCCAATCTCATCGCTCAATGGATGTCCATCGGCTTTGTCCACGGCGTCATGAACACAGACAACTGCGCCATCGGCGGCGAAACCATCGACTACGGCCCTTGCGCCTTTATGGATGATTTCAACATGGGCCGCGTCTTCTCCAGCATTGACCAGCAAGGCCGCTACGCCTACGGCAATCAACCCAACATCGCGATCTGGAACATGGCGCAACTTGCCACCGCCCTCCTGCAACTCTTCGAGGACAAAGACTCCGCACTGGAGGAAGCCACCGCCATCATCCACGCCATGCCCGACCAGATCGAGACCGCGTGGCTACAGCGCTTCGCCGCGAAAATCGGCATCGCCGCGCCCACGTCCAAGGACACCGAGCTCATCCAAAAGCTGCTCGACCTGATGCAAACTGACGGTGCTGATTTCACCAACACCTTCCGTGCCCTAAGCGGACCGGACGCCCGCGACCAGTTCACCGACCGTAACGCCTTTGACGCATGGGCCACGAAACACGCCGAGCGCATCGCCTATCTGCCAAACGTCCAAGACCTCATGAACACCACAAACCCCGCCGTGATCCCGCGCAACCACCGGATCGAGCAGATGATCCAAGCGGCGATTGCGGGTGACATGGAGCCCTTCAACCGCCTCATGACAGCCTACAAGAAACCCTACACCCTCACCGATCCAGATCTCGCAAATCCCCCGACCCAATCGGAAATCGTTCCCGCCACTTTCTGCGGAACCTAAGCCGCCTTGGGCTTGCGGTTGATCAGCGTAATACCCGCCGCCACCAGCACCAGTGCGATCCAAATCGACGGCGCAATCTCCTCGCCCAGCAGCACCCAACCCAACAGCACCGAAGCCACAGGCGAGATAAAGCTGAAGGACGCCACCGAATTGGCAGGATACCGCTTCATCAGCCAAAACCACGCCAAAAACCCAAGGCTCGCCACGCCGATAATTTGGAACGCCATCCCCCAGAGGTGAATGGCCTCCACCTCCCGCAGCATCGGCCCGAACAGCGGTGCCAGCAGCAACAAAATCGGCGCAGAAATCATCACTTGGCTGATAAGTTGCTGTTCAGGCGGCACATGCGCCAGCGGTGTTACCCGCACAACCAACACGATCCCCGCCCAAGACAAAGCCGAGCACAGCGCCAGAATATCACCCGTCCAACTGATCTGCCCGCCACCCCGCTCCGCGAGTGCCACAACAACGCCACCAAAAGCCAGCGCCAACCCCACGACCTTGCGCCGCGTCAGCCTCTCGTCGGGCAAAAAGACCACGCTCGCCAGCGCCAGCCACAAAGGCATCGAATAAAATATAACCGAGGACCGACTGACCGTAGACACATCAAGTGCATTATACAAACACATGAACTCAAACGCAAAAAGAAGTCCGGACACGACAGCCCACGGCCACGCCGCACGCGGCATCCGAAACGAAACACCGCGCAAATACATCCATAACAGCAATACAAATATCGCCCCAGCAGAGCGTAACCCAGCCGCAAAAACAGGGCTAAACCCGCCCGCCGTCACTTTGATCACCACTTGGTTAAACGCCAAATGCAGCGCAAACGCGGTCAGCGCCACCGCCCCAAAGGCATCAACAGTCGATTTTCTTTCCATAATCTCACCAACGCCTTAGCCGCCACAGATGTCAATGCACACCAAACCCCTCTTTTTCCCCCGTTACACCCCGCTCGAATATGCCATGATACGGCATAATTGAATCAAATCAGGGGGAGCTCACGCATGAGCCTTATGAAAACATTGGCCAAAGTGGCTATCGGCGTTGCAGTTGCAAAAGGTGCCAACGCGATGATGAAGGGCGGCAGTGGCGGCACGTCACAAGCAGGCGGCCTCGGCGGTCTGTTGGGTGGTCTGACAGGCGGCGCAGGCGCGCAAGGCGGCGGCGGTCTTCAAGGGATGCTCGGCGGTCTACTCGGCGGCGGTGCTGCGGGTGGTTCAACAGGCAGCGGCGGCTTGGGTGGCCTACTCGAAAGCCTCGGTGGCGGCGCACAAACTGGCGGCGCCAGCGCTCAGGGCGGCCTTGGCGGCCTCTTGGGCGGTCTGGCTGGCGGCGGCGGCGCGGGCGGTATGCTCGGCGGTCTGGCAAGTGCGGCTGGTGCCGGCGGCCTCTTGGGCGGCCTGACCAGCGCCATGGGCAATGCCCCAGCCCAAAACGATCAGAGCTTTGGCGCGGTCCTGAACTCCCAATTCGACGAGACACCGGAGCCTGCGATCCAGCCGTCCCAAGATCAAGAAGCCGCCGCAGCGCTCATGCTCGCCGCGATGATCCAAGCGGCCAAATCCGACGGCACATTCGATGACACGGAAAAAGAAAAGCTGCTCGGCCAACTCGGTGATGTAGACGCCGAAGAAGCAGCCTTCGTCCAAGCGCAGATGCAAGCGCCCGTCGATATCGAAAATCTTGTGGCAAACACGCCCGACGGTCTGGGCCAGCAGGTCTATGCCATGAGCGTGATGGGCATCGATCTCGACACCCAGGACGAGGCGCAATACCTGCACAAACTGGCAACAGCCTACGGCATGCAGCCCGCACAGGTGAACGAAATCCACGCCCAGCTCGGCGTGCCATCGCTCTACACCTAAGACCAAAAAGGTCTGAAACGTAAAAAAGGCGCTTCTCTCGGGGCGCCTTTTCCTATTTTACTTTGGCACGTTACGCGCCAGCAGGCTTACCGCCACCGCCGCCACTGCGCCGTCTGCGCGCACCGCCGCCAGGCTTGCCAGCACCACCGCCCGCAGGCTTGGCTGCACCGCCACCGCCACCGCCGCCCTGTGGACGACCACCGCCGCCGCCACTACGACCGCGACCACCGCGCCCCTGCTGCTTTGGCTTGGCGGGAACTTCATGGCTTTCCCACACACGACCAGAGGCTACGGGAATACGGATGCCCATGACTTTTTGGATGTCGATCAATTCGCCCATCTCGTCAGGTGCACAGAATGCAATCGCAGCACCATCTTTGCCCGCACGCGCAGTACGACCAATGCGGTGCACATAGTTGTCAGGCACGTTCGGCAACTCATAGTTATAGACGTGCTTAACGTCTGGAATGTCCAAACCACGCGCAGCAACATCGGTCGCCACCAGAACGGTAATATCACCCTTTTTGAAGGCTTCGATTGCACGGTCGCGCTGACCCTGTGATTTGTTGCCGTGAATAGACGCCGCATCAAAGCCGGCTTTCACCAAATCCTTCATCAGCTTCTCACAACCATGCTTGGTACGACCAAACACCAGTGCGCGCTCATCCTTGTGCTTCTCCAGCAACTCAACCAGTAGCGCTTTCTTCTCCGCCTTCGCGATAAAGTGCACCTCTTGTGTCACCTTATCCGCAGCCTTCCCTGGAGGGGACACTTCAATGCGGATCGGGCTCTGCAAATAACTGTTGGCAATCTCGTTCATCAGCTTTGGCATGGTGGCCGAAAACAGGAACGTCTGCCGCGTCTTTGGGATCACTTGCGAAATCTTGCGCAAGTCATGGATAAAGCCCATGTCGAGCATCTGGTCAGCTTCATCCAGCACCAGAAACTTCGCCTCGTCCAGACGCACCGCACGGCGGTCCATCAGGTCGAGCAGTCGGCCCGGTGTCGCCACCAGAATATCAATGCCGCCATGCAGGCGCTTGATCTGGGTATTGATGTTCTGACCGCCCACAACCATCGCGACCTTAATCGCTGTGCCTTCGGAGAAAGCACGCAAGTTTACGCTGATCTGCGTGGCAAGCTCGCGGGTGGGTGCCAGCACAAGGCCGCGCACAGTTTTAGGGTTCGGACGCCCCTCCATCTGCAACATCTGTGCAATCAACGGAATGCCAAAGGCCGCCGTCTTGCCCGTCCCTGTCTGGGCCAGACCCATCACATCACGGCCATTCAGGCCATGGGGGATCGCTTGTTTTTGAATGGGTGTCGGGTCTTTCAGGCCCATCGCTTCCAAACGCTTTACCAGCGCCTTTGGCAGGTCCATCATATCGAAATCGCTCATATATATCTCATATTCCGCGCAAACGGGGATGCCCCGTGCGCTTGTCGTCAGGGTGCGCAACAGCAGATCGCGCAAACAGGCCAAATGCCCGCATGCGTCCGGTTGCGTCTGCCCCACGCGTGATCTTGGGAACAAAGGGGGTGCCTTGCGTATGCGGATAAACCGCCGCCTGCTCACGCGGCAGAAGGCACGCCCTAAGGATCACATGAGGCCTGAGGGCCGATATGTCAACGGGTCTGGCAAACACAGCCAAAAGAAGTCTATCCAATGCGCAGATCGAAACGGCTCCGCCCAAGAACCGGATGATGTCATCATCGGAGGCCCTCCTAAGCGTCACCCAAGAACCCCGGCAGCCTTCGGCCTGTCCTGGCCTTCAATCGGAACACCCACCATCCCCGCCAGACCCCCCACCAGCATGCAGCCCGCCAAAACTATTGCGATCACCGGGTCTGTTCCGCAGCGCAAAGATACTGTCCTTTCCCCGCACCTTGAACAGATCGTTTCCACAGGTTTGCCCGATCATGAGAACAACAGCCCCAAGACCCGTGCCAGACATGACCAGCACCCATTGTTCTTGCAGATGGGCAGGTATCCACCCCTTGGCTTCAAGAAGCGCCATAACCGCAATGGTTGCGATCCCTATGACCATCACGGCGCACCCGATCAATGAGGCGATACGTGCAAAATAAATCATGGATGATCCAAGCCAATGCAGTTGCGTTTATCAGGGGGTCATAGCTACCGATACACTGGGGCAAAACTATGTCGCACCGGATCGCGACCTGAAACAGCATCCCGACGCTCCGCGCTGATGCCCGCGCCCCCTTGTACCCGCTTCTTCAAAAGCGCATCACAAGTTAACGAACGAAAAGGGACGATCACATGGACAATCTGCGCGGCGCGACCATTATGGTGCTGTCCATGCTCGGTTTCGCGATCGAGGATGCGTTTATCAAAATGATGGGCGATGCCTTGCCCGTGGGCCAGATCCTTGTGATGCTAGGGATTGGCGGCTCGGCCGTCTTTGCCGTTGTGGTGCTGGCTCAAAAGCGCGCATTGTTCGAGCGTGACATGCTCGCCGCCCCCGTCCTCACCCGCGCCATGGGCGAGATCATCGGCACCATGTGCTTTATCTCTGCCATCGTCTACACCCCTCTGTCCACCGCCTCCGCCATCTTGCAGGCAACGCCTCTGGTCGTGACACTCGGTGCTGCACTCTTCCTTGGCGAGGCTGTTGGCTGGCGCCGCTGGGCCGCAATCATTGTGGGCTTTATCGGCGTTCTAATGATCATCCGTCCGGGCCTTGACGGCTTCTCGCCACTCTCGCTCTTCGCAGTCGGCGGCGTTTTCGGCCTTGCCCTGCGCGACATCTCCACCCGCAAAATCTCCAAATCGCTTTCCTCGATGCAGCTGAGCTTTCTCGGTTTTCTTGTCCTGATCCCTGCGGGTTTCGTTATGCTGGTCATTACAGGCCAATCCGTTACGGCGATGGACACGCACCTCTGGCTTCTGATCATCGCCTCCATCGCAATCGGCGTCTTCGCCTATTACGGTATCGTCGCCGCCATGCGTGTGGGCGAAGTCAGCTTCGTCACGCCCTTCCGCTATTCCCGCCTGATCTTTGCCATGATCATCGGCGTGAGCTTTTTCGGGGAGCGGCCTGACCTCCTCACCATAATTGGCGCCATCGTTATTGTGGCTTCCGGCATCTACACAGTGTTGCGTGAGCGCAAACACCGCATCAAACCCATCGCCGCACCTTTAAAACCCTGAGCAGCGGCTATATGACGGGCACAAATCAACCGAAATCCTGAAGGATAAGCGCCATGAGCACCATCATCGACATCCACGCCCGCGAAATTCTCGACAGCCGCGGCAATCCCACCGTCGAGGTCGATGTGATCTTAGAGGACGGCACAATGGGCCGCGCCGCCGTTCCCTCCGGTGCCTCCACAGGCGCACATGAAGCGGTAGAAAAGCGTGATGGCGACAAAAGCCGCTACTTCGGCAAGGGCGTTCTAGAGGCCTGCGCCGCCGTAAACGGGGAAATCGCTGAAGCACTCGTCGGCATGGACGTGACGGAGCAGGTCGACCTTGATGAGGCTATGATTGAGCTGGACGGCACACACAACAAATCCCGCCTCGGCGCAAACGCGATCCTCGGCGTATCCCTCGCCTCTGCAAAAGCCGCCGCAGACTTCTGCACGCAGCCGCTCTACCGCTACGTCGGCGGCACCTCCGCACGCGTCCTGCCCGTGCCCATGATGAACATCATCAACGGCGGTGAGCATGCGGACAACCCGATCGACATTCAGGAATTCATGATTATGCCTGTCGCTGCGGAAAACATCCGCGACGCAATTCGCATGGGTGCCGAAGTCTTCCACACCCTCAAAGGCGAGCTTTCCGCCGCTGGCCTCGCAACAGGTGTCGGCGACGAGGGCGGCTTTGCCCCCAACATCGGCTCCACCCGTGACGCACTTGATTTCATTATGAAATCGATTGAAAAAGCAGGTTACAAACCCGGTGAGGAGATGTACCTCGCCCTCGATTGTGCCGCCTCCGAATACTATAAGGACGGCAAATATGTCCTTGATGGCGAAGGCAGAACGCTGACGTCAGCGGAAAACGTCGACTACCTGCAATCGCTGGTAAACGATTACCCCATCATCAGCATCGAAGACGGCATGCACGAAGATGACTGGGACGGCTGGATCGCCCTGAACGAGACAATCGGCAATCAGGTACAGCTTGTCGGCGACGATCTCTTCGTCACCAACCCCGCACGTCTGGCCGAAGGCATCAAACGCCGCGCCGCCAACTCCATGCTGGTAAAAGTCAATCAGATCGGCACCTTGACCGAGACTCTTCAAGCGGTCGATATGGCCCACCGCGCAGGGTTCACCAATGTCATGTCCCACCGCTCTGGTGAGACTGAGGATGCCACTATTGCCGACCTCGCCGTCGCGACCAACTGCGGTCAGATCAAAACAGGCTCGCTGGCGCGCTCCGACAGACTGGCGAAATACAACCAGCTGATCCGCATCGAAGAAGCACTGGGCGAGAGCGCGCAATACGCTGGCCGCAGCATCCTCAAGTAACGGTGGACCGCGCTCAATTCTGCTGGGTTGTGGGTGATACGCTCACCCACTTCACCCCCGCTTCAAACGCTGGCGGCATCAATGCACTTGGCTTGATGCCGCCTTCCATGCTTGCGAAAAAGGCTGGCCTTGATCCGTCCACTATCCTGCTTCGCGCCAATCCTGTTGAGTTCAAGATAAAGCGCCACACGGTACGCCTCAACCACCAGCGTCCGCTATTGGCAGGCCGTGGCAAAGAGGGGCAATTCCTCGAGGGCCACACATTGCAAAGCTGGGCCGCCCAGCTCGACACCCGCATCTTCCTGTGGCGCGGACAACAGGGCGACGCCTTCGCCCGCAGCCTGCCCGACGACACCCTGCGCTTTGATATCGACACGGCAACCCTCTATGACCTGTATCGCGATCATATCTGGCTCAGCCCGATTAACAGCGGCAGTGCCATGCGCAAACCCGCCATGCGCGGCGATTGGCTTTACGTAAGCGTGAACGCCACACAGCGCGAATTCTGGTACAACCGCCGCACCCCAGAGCGCAATTTTATTAATGACCGCGTCAAAGAAATATCGCTCACCTGCCCGATCCCGCCCGACATGCTTAAAGCGCTGCGCAAATGACCCTCATCCGCCCCGCCACAACGCCTGACGACCTCGCCGCTGTCCGCCAGTTGTGCTGGGACTATCGCACGCATCTGAACGCCGCCAGCCCCATCGACGCACAGATCACCGAGACATTTTATCCCGTTCCCAAGTACACCGCACTGATGGACACGATTGCGACAGAACATGCCCGCCCCAAAGGCATCATCCTGCTGGCAACGCTTGACAATCAACCCGTTGGCTGCGCCATGACCCACGCGCTGGACGCGCATTCCGCCGAGATCAAGCGCCTCTACGTCGCGCCCCATGCACGCGGCCATGGCATCGCTCGCAAACTGGTCACGGCCTGCATGGAGCAGGCCCGCACTGACGGCTTCACCCGCATCCTGCTGGATACCTCGGTCACCCTCATCCCAGCACGCGCCCTCTACACTGCTATGGGCTTTTCCCAGCGCGGCCCTTACCAGAACATCCCCGCAGACGTGCTACCGCATCTGGTGTTTTTTGAGGCTGCCCTGTAGGGCAAAGCAGCAACACGGGAGATAGCCATGAGCCGCAAACGCACCATCGCCCTCGCAGGCGCAGCCCTCCTCGCCACTCTCGCCCTGATCGAACGCGCCACCAACAGCGTGGAACTGGTCCCTGCGAACGTCATTGGATTGCAGCAAGGTATTCCCAATGAAGGGCCAAACCGATGGATCGCCGCCTTTGAGCTAACCACGTCGGAAATCAGAGGCGACAAAGCGTTTAACATCACAGAAGACGGAACCGCCCCCCTGCTTGCTTACGGTGATCCCATTTGCCTGCGACTGCATCGCCGCGGTTGGGCAGCACCCAAATTTCAGATTGTCTCCGATAAGAGCTGCTGGGACGGCGTTGATATGCCTGCATGGACAATTGAATAACGTACACAGACCTTTAGATCACGGCACGCTTACCGTCCCGCCGCCCACAGCCGCGCGCACACCAGTCGTCCCCGCGCAGCTCGTCGGCATTCCCCGCGCCACGCGCACAGCAAGATAGGCAAAGGCCTGCGCCTCCAACATATCGCCGTCCAGACCCACTTCTTCAACAGGCACCACAGGACAGTCAAGCGACACCTCAAGCATCTGCATCAGAACGGGATTGCGCCGCCCACCTCCCGTCACCAAAACGCGGCTCGGTGGCGTTGGACAATGCTGCATCGCCTCAGCCACCCCCGCCGCACACATCGCCGTGAGGGTCGCCGATGCATCGCTGTTCGACAACTCCCGCACAAGCGCCACCATCTCGGCAAAATCATTTCGGTCCAGCGACTTCGGCGGCATGCGCGCAAAATACGGCTCCGCCAAAAACAGCTCCAATGCCCCCACTTCCACCGTGCCGCCCTGCGCAACAGCACCGTCGCGGTCATAAGCCAGCCCCAACCGCTCCTGCATCAAATCATTCACAGGCGCATTGGCAGGTCCGGTGTCAAATGCCAGCAGCGCCCCCTCATGATGCGGCTCGGGGATGCTCGGATCAACCCAAGTCAAATTCCCAACTCCGCCCAAATTCAAAAACGCCACAGGCTCGGTCACCCCGATATATCGCGCACAAGCATGATGGAAAAACGGCGCCAGCGGCGCGCCCTCACCGCCCAACTCCACATCCGCACTGCGAAAATCCCAAACCACAGGAACACCCAGCTCTTGCGCCAGCATTGCACCATTGCCCACCTGCAACGTGCCTTGCATCCGCGGCGCATGGGCAAGCGTCTGGCCGTGAAACCCGATCATATCCACATCCGTAAAATCCCGCAGAATCTCGAGATGTGCCGCTTCAATCACACCCGCCGCCGCCTCCACAGCCGCACCAGACCAAAGCCCGAAACCCGCCGCGACCCCCTTGCGCTCCTGCCCCGAATACTCCCGAAACGCCGAGCGCCCAAAACCAAAAATGTCGCGTCCGTCCGTCTCCAGCACCGCAACATCAACCCCGTCCAATGACGTCCCCGACATCGCACCAGCCGCACGCACCACACCCGTCTTTGCAATGGCTTTACTCATAGTGTCTTTTCCTTTGGACGCAGCACCCCTATAGATGCCCTGCAATTCAAGCCGAGGGCAAGCGCCATGACATACCATCCCAAATCAGATTTCGTACGTGTGATGATGGAGCGGGGCTTCCTTGCCGATTGCACCGACTATCAGGGCCTCGATGAGGCACTGCTCAAGGGTGGCATGCCAGGCTACATCGGTTTCGATGCCACAGCCAAATCCCTGCACGTAGGCTCGCTGATCCAGATTATGATGCTCCGCTGGTTGCAAAAGACAGGTGGCAAGCCGATCACCCTGATGGGTGGCGGCACCACAAAAGTGGGCGACCCCTCTTTCCGCGCAGATGAACGTCCCCTGCTCACGCCAGAGCAGATCGACGACAACATCGCAGGCATCCGCCAAGTGTTCAGCGCCTACCTCAGCTATGACGAGGGCCACGTGCCCTCAAGTAGCGTAGCGGTAGGGCAAGATAATGTCGCGATGATGATTAACAACGCCGAATGGCTCGACGGTCTCAACTACCTCGACTTCCTGCGCGACATCGGCCGCCATTTCTCCATCAACCGCATGCTGGCGTTTGAAAGTGTGAAATCACGCCTCGACCGCGAACAATCCTTGTCGTTCCTTGAATTCAACTACATGATTCTCCAAGCTTACGACTTTATGGAGCTGCACCGCCGCTACGGCTGCGTTTTGCAAATGGGCGGCTCGGATCAATGGGGCAATATCGTCAACGGCATCGACCTCACCCGCCGCGTGATTGATGGCGAAGTCTACGGCCTAACCTCGCCCCTTCTCACCACCTCAGACGGAAAGAAGATGGGAAAATCTCAATCAGGTGCCATCTGGCTCAACCCCGACATGCTCTCGCCCTATGAGTTCTGGCAGTTCTGGCGCAACACCACCGACGCCGACGTGGGCCGCTTCCTCAAGCTCTACACAGAGCTGCCCGTCGATGAATGTGACCGCCTCGGCGCGCTGGAAGGGTCCGAGATCAACGAGGCCAAGATCAAGCTTGCCAATGAAGTCACGGGCCTGCTCCACGGCGCAGATGCAGCAGCAGCGGCAGAAGCAACAGCACGCGAAGTCTTCGAGAAAGGCGGCGTTGGTGACGACCTGCCCACCCTAACCCTCACGAGCGACGAGATCGGCGATGGCATCTCCATCGTGCAACTCATCGTGAAATCAGGTCTCGCAGGATCGGGAAAAGAGGCCAAGCGCCTGATCTCCGAGAGTGGTGCTAAAATCAACGACGAGCCGCTCACGGATGCAGGTATGATGATCGACGCGAGCGTGCTTGCCACACCCATCAAACTCTCCGCAGGCAAAAAACGTCACGCGCTCATCCAACTCAGCTAAATCAAAGGGGGCTACGGTTAAGCCCCCCTTAACCATCCTGCGGGCAAACTTGAGCAATGTTTGACGCAAGCCCCCCACACGCCAATCACCCCCTGATGCAAGACCGCGCCTTTGCCGCAGCTCTGCGCCTGTGCGGGGAAGACCCGATCACGCTGCCTTCCGGCCACATGCTGCTCAATCGCCGCATTTTGGGTATACCTGTCCTGATGCTGCCCCGCGCAGCACCGCCCCCTGACCTGATCGCTCAACTCAAAACACTCGGCCTCCAACGCCGTCCCCTGATCCTCTCGCCTGAACATCCCTGCAAAACACCCCGCGCCATAAACGTAGCTAATCCCCGCGCGCTCTACACAATCGACCTCACCCCCCCCCGCGAGGTCCGCCGCGCCGCCCTCCACCAAAACTGGCGTCACCAGCTCGGACAGGCAGAGCGCAGCCCCCTGCGCATCCTCCACCGCCCCCTAGCGCCAGACCATCCCCTATTGATCCTCGACGCCAAACAATCCCGCGCCCGCCGTTATCAAAATTGGCCAACCGCACTCACTTCGGCATTCGCCATCGCGGCGCCCGATCAAACCCACCTCTTCACAGCACTCCTGCGCGGTCACCCCGTCGCCCACATGCTGATGCTCACCCACGGCAACCGCGCCACCTATCACATCGGCCACACCACCGATGAGGGCCGCAGCCTTCACGCGCATAATCTGATTTTATGGGAAGCCATGAACACATTCGCCGCACGCGGGCTGACCACCCTCGACCTCGGCTCTGAAACCACGCCCCAAATCGACCGCTTCAAACGCCGCGCAGGTGCGCAGACGCTGCCCACAGGCGGCACATGGCTGCGCTGGACCCCGTTGGCCTAACGCGCAAGAATTTTCAAAAAATCTGTGCAAAATTTTTCAAAAAATTTTATCCCGCGCCCGATGCAAACACCAGGCTGCAAAATCAAGGGGGCGTCAGGGGGGTGTACAGCAGGTGTACGCGGGGTGCACAGATGGCACCCCCTATTTTCAGCTGTTGGATTTCTCTTCCAGCATCAGCCATTCTTCCTCGGCATCGCTCAGCTTTTCGTGCCGCTGTACAAGCGCGTCACTGGCCTTCTGGAACTTCGCAGGCTGCTCTGTAAACAGTGCCGGATCACCCAGCAGTTCTTCCAGCTTGGCAATCTCCGCACCGATGCGCTCGATCTCCGCAGGCAGCGCTTCAAGGCGGTGCTTCTCGGTAAAGCTCAAGCCCGCTTGCGGCTTCGCTTCTTTAGTTTGCTTCGCGCCAGAAGTCTTTGACTTCACAACACTATCCGCAAAATCTTCCATCCCGCGCTGCGCCAGATAATCGGTCCAGCCGCCTGCATATACAGTTGCTTTACCGTCACCTTCCATCGCAATCGTCGTCGCCGCAACACGGTCCAAAAAGTCACGGTCGTGGCTTACCAGAATGACTGTGCCATCATAGCTGCCCAGCAATTCTTGCATCAAATCAAGGGTTTCAACGTCCAAATCGTTGGTCGGCTCGTCAAGCACCAAAAGATTGCTCTCCCGCGCCATCAATTTCGCCAACAGCAGCCGCGCCTTTTCACCACCTGACAGAGACCGCACAGGCGCCCGCGCCTGCGCCTCGTCGAACAGGAATTCTTTTAGGTAACCAACTACATGCTTGGGGTTTCCCCGCACCAAAATCTGGTCCGCCTTACCCGAGACGCGCATGTCAGGATCACCCGTCAGGCTGTCCCAAAGCGTCATATCCCCGTCCAACTGCGCACGCGCCTGATCGAACAGAGCCAGCGCCAGATTGGTCCCGATCTTCACTTCACCACTGTCGGGCTGCTCCTTACCGATGAGCATATTCAGCAGCGTTGTCTTGCCCACACCGTTCGGCCCCACAAGGGCAATCCGGTCCCCACGGTTCACCGTCAGCGAGAAGTCATGCAGAATGACCTTGTTTCCATAAACCTTAGTGATGTTAATGGCTTCCATCACTTTACGGCCGGATTTCGGCCCCGCCTCCAGCGCCATGGCGGCCGTGCCCTGCCGTGTGATCTGGCTGCTCCGCTCAGCGCGCAATTCCTGCAAAGCACGCACGCGGCCTTGGTTCCGTTTGCGCCGCGCCGAAATGCCTTCAACTGCCCACCGCGCTTCAGACTTGATCTTGCGGTTGAGCTTGTGGCGCTGCATGTCCTCTTCTTCCCAGATTTGGTCACGCCATGCCTCAAACCCTTGAAAACCAATCTCTTGGCGGCGCACAGCACCGCGATCAATCCAAAGGGTGGCACGGGTCAGCGCGTTGAGAAACGCACGGTCATGGGAGATAATCAGGTATGCCGCGCGAGTCGATTTCAGTTCTTCTTCGAGCCATGCAATTGCTTCAATATCCAAGTGGTTTGTCGGCTCGTCGAGCAGCATCAACTCAGGCTCGAGCGCCATCAGACGCGCCAGCGCCGCCCGCCGCCGCTCTCCGCCAGAGGCGGTTGCCACAGGGCGCTCGGGATCGAATTTCAGACCTTCGCCCGCGCGCTCGACCTTATACAATTCACCCGGATCTAGGCCGTGCGAGGCAAAGTCGCCAAGCGTCTCAAACCCCGATAAATCAGGGTCCTGCTCCATATATCCTACGGTGACGCCCGGCCCTGCGGTGATGTCGCCCTTATCGGCCTCCACCAGTCCGGCCATGACCTTCATCAGCGTCGATTTGCCAGAGCCGTTACGCCCAACCAATGCCAATCGGTCACCTTGCTGGATGACCAGACCAAGGTTTTCAAATACAGGATCACCGCCAAAAGTGAGGGCGATATCGGAGAGCTGGAGAAGGGGTGCGCGTGCCATGGGTGTCGCCTACTGTGCCGCGCCGAATTCGTCAATCAGACAAGTGCACGAAGGCGGCTTTTCCGTGCGGCAGGAATGGCCCCGATCTCAAGCGCGGTGAACACATGCAGCGTATTCATCGCACGGTCCACAACGGCATGGTCGCTAACCCAACCGCCCATCGCCAGATAAGTCCGTAATAATGGCGGTAAAACCGCATTCGCTTTTGCCAGATTAGGCTTGCGCCGCAGGATCGCACTATAGCGGTAGACCTCCGCCGCCTTAACTTGGGGCATCCACTGTGACGGCCCCATATGTCGCGCCTTGAGCACGGCAAAAGCGTCTATATAAATCTGAGGGTCGGTTCCCATGAAAGAAGAGCAGCCAAACAACATCTCTATGCCATTTGCGTCCACATAGGCCGTAAGAGCCGCCCAGGCGATGCGCAGAATGTCCGGATCATTGAGATCGGGGTGGATGCAAAAGCGGCCAAGTTCAAGCATCGGCCCCTTAAATGCCTGTAAGGCCGTAAGGTCATAAAAATCGGCAGCGTAGCTGTCTTGTAAATCCGTTCCGACAAACTGCGCCATACGGAATGTCGCTACAATATGCCCTGTAGCACTACGGACAACGACATGCGTGGCACTGACATCAAAGCGATCAGGCACGCCACCCACAGCACCAAAACACAGATCGCGCAGATTAAACACAGCGTTCATATCAGCCGCACCATTGGCGGGCTCAACTCTATAGATACCTTTGGCCAAGGGGGTCATCGGAGGCTCACGGCGCGCAGGCTGTCGCCGGATCAGCTCGCAAGTCCAGCTGGGTTGAAGCGGCCAAGGTTGCCTAGAAGCTGGCGGATAAAACTGTTGTCGCGAACACCCGAGGTCGTCACACGGCGCGTAAGGGGCACAACTTGGCCGCGCTCAAGTCCGAATGTCTCGATGTTGCTCACCACACCTGCGCTGTCAAAGCTTATGGCAAGCACACGGCGCTCGATCTCTTTGGGCGCCAGCGCGCCAAATGTCCGCTTGCGACTGCGCACATAGTAAAATCCGCTTTCGTTCACGACACCTGCCGTAGAGGGCGTCCCAATGGTTTCTTCAACAGAAGCGCGTGTATCGACGCCGACAACAATCTGCTCCAGCTCGTCTTCGGGTGGAATATAGCCGTGATTTTGGAACTGGGGCGCACAGGCCGAAACCGTGCCAGCCAACACTGTGGCGAGCAGCACACGCCGCACAAAGCTCGTGTTAATAAAGATACCCATGGCACTGCCCCTTGCTCTTAGCCTGTCTGGCTTTTATCTCGCATATACCAGATGCGCCCCATGGTTCAAGAATTGAAAGCACATACACATGTCGCCCACACCTCCTACAGTCAGCAGTTTACGCGTAGCGAACCTGTCACAATCCAGCCCGAACCCCTTTTCACTGCGCCCAGACGCCGCCACCCTCGCCAAAATTGCCGAAGGTATGGGCTTGCTCGGATTGCGCAAATTGTCTTTTGAAGGGGACCTCAGCCCGTTGGGGGATCGTGACTGGCAGCTTAAAGGCCGCTTGGGCGCTACAGTTGTGCAGGCTTGTGTGGTGACCCTTGAGCCTGTGATGACACGCATTGATACGGACGTCGTGCGCACCTTCATCCGTGACTATACCGACATCGACGCACCCGAAGCGGAAATGCCAGAGGATGATAGTGTGGAGCCTTTGGGCACATGGATTGATCCCGCAGAGGTGATGGAAGAAGAACTGGCCCTCGCCCTGCCCGAATATCCCCGCAAGGCAGAAGCAGAGTCTGCAACCATCCGCGTGACCGAGCCGGGCAAAGAGCCGATGACCGACGAACAGGCCCGTCCTTTTGCCGGTTTGGCCGCTCTCAAGGACCAGCTCAGTGGTGACAAGGATAAATAACGCGCCGAAACCCGCTTGCACCCTCTGAATTTCGCAGTATTTTGCGCCTCTCCCGTGAATTAGCGTTGGACAAGCGAGCGGCACTTGCCTAAACGCACGACACGCCCGTACGGGAGTTGATATGAAACACGGCCCGACGCAGCCGATCTGCGCACCATGGCCCCGAATACAAAGGCACCTGATATGGCTGTCCAGCAGAATAAAGTCTCCAAATCACGCCGCAACAACCGCCGCTCACACGATTCGCTGACAGCAGCGAACCCGAACGAGTGCACAAACTGCGGTGAGCTTAAGCGCCCACACCACGTTTGCTCCGCATGTGGCCACTATGCTGACAAAGAAGTTGTAGCGCAGAACGACGAGATTGATCTCGACGAAGACGCGGCGTAAGCTGCGCCGAGCAGTAACAACTAAAGGCATTCGCACCAGATGACGGCCCCGACCGATCACACATCCGCGAACGCCCGCACCCTCATCTCGGTCGATGCGATGGGGGGCGATCAAGGACCGGCAGCTGTGGTTGCCGGTTGTCTTATTTCGGCCAAAGCAAATCCTGACATTTCCTTTATTCTGCACGGTCCTGAGGCCGAGTTGCGTGCGCTGGTGGTCAAACACCCCCTGTTGGAAAGCCGCACCACCATCCGCAACGCTGTGGGTGTCGTGACTATGGATGACAAACCCAGTCACGTCGTGCGCACGGGAAAAGACACCTCTATGTGGTCCGCCATCGAGGCTGTTCGCTCTGGCGAGGCTGCCGTCGCCGTATCTTGCGGCAACACAGGCGCGCTTATGGCCCTGTCGATGATCCGCCTGCGCAAACTGCCCGGTGTGAACCGCCCTGCGATTGCCGTCCTCTACCCCTCCTCCAACAAGCAGGGGTTTAACGTCATGCTGGACGTGGGTGCGGACATAAAGGCGGATGCCGATGATCTGCTCCGGTTTGCCCTAATGGGAATGTCCTATGCCCGTAACGGTTTGGACGTGGAACGTCCGCGCATTGGTCTGCTGAATGTCGGAACCGAAGAGCATAAGGGCCGGACCGAGCTTAAGGAAGCCTATGACCTGATTCGCGACCATTCCACCGAAGCAGCATTCGAGTTTGTCGGATTCGTCGAGGGCGGCGATATTTCAGGCAACAAAGCCGATGTCATCGTTACAGACGGATTTACCGGAAATGTCGCCATTAAAACTGGCGAAGGTACCGCAAGCCTAATTGGCCAACGTCTACGCGAAGCGTTCAAATATTCCATACTATCGCGTCTGGCCTCCCTACTGGCCTACACGTCCCTGATGCGCCTGCGCCTCAAAATTGATCCGCGCCGCGTGAATGGTGGCGTATTTTTGGGCTTGAATGGCACAGTTGTAAAATCACACGGTTCAGCCGATGCGACCGGCATATCAGCAGCAATAAAATTGGCAGCGCAGCTGTCCGAGAACGGATTCAACGACAAGCTGGCCGCCCGCGTTGCCGCCGCTTTGCCAAGTGAGGAGCCAGCCCCCCAATGACCCTGCGTGCAGTTGTAAAAGGTGTGGGCCATTATTTGCCCGAACGTGTTGTAGAGAACGCAGAATTCGAGGCGACGCTCGACACAAACGACGAATGGATCAGAGCACGCTCAGGCATTGAGCGCCGTCATTTTGTCGGTAAAGGGGAGACAACCTCCAGCATGGCCACTGCCGCAGCGCAAGCCGCCCTTGATATGGCAGGTCTCACGCCGGATGATTTGGACACTGTTATTGTCGCGACCTCGACTGCTGATCTGACATTCCCCTCTGCTGCAACGATGGTGCAGGCGCAATTGGGCATGAAATCGGGCTTTGCCTTTGATATTCAAGCAGTTTGTGCGGGATTTATCTTTGCGCTGAGCAACGCCAACGCGCTGATCCTGTCGGGTCAGGCCAAACGTGTCATGGTCATCGGCTCAGAGACATTCAGCCGCATCATGGACTGGACCGACCGCGGCACCTGCGTTTTGTTTGGCGATGGCGCAGGTGCTGTCCTGCTCGAAGCACAGGAAGGCAATGGCACCACTGATGACCGTGGAATCCTGTCGACCGATCTTAATTCCGACGGCACGCAACGCGATCTGCTTTATGTCGACGGGGGCACCTCGACCGGCACGACAGGCTACCTGCGGATGCAGGGCAATCAGGTTTTCCGCCATGCCGTTGAAAAGCTGAGTCAAACAGCAACCACTGCAATGGCTACCGCTGGCGTAGAGAGCGCGGACGTCGATTGGATCGTTCCGCATCAGGCCAACATCCGCATCATCCAAGGCACCGCGAAAAAGCTTGGTCTGCCCATGGATAAAGTTGTCGTGACCGTTCAAGATCATGGTAACACTTCTGCCGCGTCAATCCCGCTGGCCCTGTCGGTCGGCGTCGAACGTGGCCAGATCAAGCAGGGCGATCTGATCGTGACAGAGGCGATTGGCGGCGGTTTGGCGTGGGGCGCGGTGGTTCTGCGCTGGTAGCGATAGCAGTTTCACGCGGATCGCAGAGCGTAATGATTGACTTGTTCAACACTTCTAGCCAAAGTCTTGGCAAATATCGGGGGAAACTATGACAACGAATACACTTACACGGATGGATCTGAGCGAAGCAGTGTTTCGCGAGGTGGGCCTGTCTCGCAACGAGAGCGCACAATTGGTCGAGACTGTGCTCGAAGAAATGTCCGATGCCCTTGTACGGGGCGAACAGGTTAAAATTTCCTCTTTTGGCACATTTTCCGTCCGCTCGAAATCGGCTCGCATCGGCCGAAATCCAAAAACAGGCGAAGAGGTTCCGATCAACCCGCGGCGAGTCCTGACGTTTCGTCCATCACACCTGATGAAGGACCGTGTCGCGGACGGCAACAAGTCCTGAACTGATGCCAAAATCGCCTGACGCGTTCCGCACCATCTCTGAAGTTGCCGACTGGCTTGGTATCCAAGCGCATGTTTTGCGCTTTTGGGAGAGCAAATTCACGCAAGTGAAGCCGATCAAACGCGCGGGCGGCCGCCGCTATTACAGACCTGCTGATATGCAACTGCTGGGCGGCATCCGCAAGCTTTTGCATGACGACGGCCTGACCATCAAAGGTGTGCAAAAGATTTTGCGCGAAGAAGGCATGAGCCATGTCGCTGCGATGTCGATGCCACTTGATGATGCCGATATTGAGGCACCCGCTCCAACGGCGTCAGTCCAAAAACAAAAGCCAGTCGTGGAAGAAGCCGTTGTGCTGCCTTTCGAGGCACCAAAAGATCATGAGCGCAGCGCAGAACCTGTGGCAGAGCGAGAGCCTGAAGCCGCCAGCCCTGAGCAGGAAGAAGCTCCACAAGCAGATACCATTGAGGTCGTTGAAGTTCCGGATGATGCTCCTACCGAAGCTGAAACTGGGAGTACCGCCCCAGATATGCCTGAAGCTGAGCCTGCGACTCCAAAAGCTGCTGATAACCCGGCACAGACTACTGCACCCGTTGAGGAGACCGCGCAAAATGAAGAACAGGAAAATGCCGAGCAATTGGTAGCGCCTGCGCAGGCTGACGGTTCGCGAGAGGGCGCCCCTGATAAAGAAGCTACTGAGGCACCTGCGCCAGATGAAGTATCTGAAATCGAACCTGCTATTGTAGTAGCCACTGATGTGCCGACAGTTAAAATAACGCCCGACCAGACCGAAGCAGCGCCTGTATCGGATGAGGGCGTGACAGCCGAACCTGCCGTTGTTTCACCTGTTGAGCCCCAGACAGCAACAAGCAATCCGGCTGATGGCGAGGCGACTTCCAAAGACGTTGTAGAGGACGAAGCTGCTGTTGATGCCCCCGTAGAGACTTCGGCAGCAGCGAAAGAAGCCACAAAGCCATCCGAAGAAGCCGAAGCAGAGCCGGTTGAGGTAACGCCAGCCGCGCCTGCGCCCGTTGAGGCCGCACCGAGCCAAACTGCGGATGCAGAAACGGCAGACGTAAAGCCGGATATGCCACCACCAGCGGAAACGCCCTCCCCCCTGCCATCATTCCTGCGCAAACCTGCCGAAGACACACCAATCGCGGCTGCAGCTGACGAGAGCAACAAACCCGCCGATGTGGAAACGCCGAAAGAGGCAGAGGCCGAGCCAGAGCAGAATACAACGACCGAGGCCCCTGCGCCCGTAGCAGAAACGCCCTCTGCCCCGAAAGCACGCGATATCGGCATGCCGAGCGTCACACCAGAAGCGGAAATCCACGCAAGCGCAGCCGCGCTCACACGTGTCAGCCAAATTCACAAACTGGATGCTGCAACAGCGCAAAAGATTGGGCCGCTCCTCGCCCAGTTGAGTGCGTTGCGCGACCGCATGGCAGCACGTACCGGCAGTGCAGTACCAAAATCCTGAAACCCTCGTGCCAATGGGTGCGATTGCCTCTTGCACAGGCCTCCCGATACGGTATGAACACGCCATGTTCGGGCTATGGCGCAGCCTGGTAGCGCGTCCGTCTGGGGGACGGAAGGTCGCAGGTTCGAGTCCTGCTAGCCCGACCACGACATACACAAAACGCTCGTATCCCTTTTGGGTGCGGGCGTTTTGCACATATTGCGGCTGTCTTGGCATTTGGATGGTCTACGGAGAGGAAATCTTATGTCCGGTGTGATCCCCAACCAACAACTTGAAGCGATGATTGCCGCGGGCGTGATCTCCGCCGCCTCTGCCGTTGATCCCGCCCAGATACAACCTGCCAGCCTTGATTTGCGCTTGGGCACTGTAGCCTACCGCGTGCGGGCCTCTTTCCTTGCGGGGCGCGGCGCAAAGGTGTCCGACCGATTGGACGAGTTCGAGATGCACCGCGTGGACCTGACAAACGGTGCCGTGCTGGAAAAAGGGGCGGTTTATGTCGTCCCCCTGATGGAACACCTCGCCTTGCCCGACACAGTCAGCGCCGTGGCCAATGCAAAAAGCTCGACAGGGCGGCTTGATCTGCTGACGCGCCTCATTACGGATGGCGGGACGGAGTTTGATCGCATCGGTGCGGGCTACACCGGTCCGCTCTATGCCGAGATTTGCCCCCGCTCCTTCTCCGTTCTCGTCCGTCCAGGTATGCGCCTCAATCAGATCCGTTTCGGCACCGGTGACGCGACGCTGGACGATGATGCACTGCGCGCACTCCATGCCGAGACGCCGCTTGTGAACGGGGATGCGGTGATAAGCGATGGCTTAGGCTTTTCCGTTGATCTGCGGCTCAAGGATACTACGCTGGTGGGCTACCGTGCCAAGCCGCATACAGGGGTTATCGACCTCGACAACATCAACCACTACGCTCCCGCTGACTACTGGGAAGAAGTGCACAGCGACAATGGCCAGATCATCCTCGACCCCGGTGCATTCTATATTCTGGTGAGCCGAGAGGCTGTGACCATTCCGCCAGACTTTGCGGCTGAGATGGCCCCCTATCTGGCCATGGTGGGCGAGTTCCGCGTGCATTACGCAGGCTTCTTTGATCCCGGTTTCGGCCACTCCGCCGCAGGTGGTGCAGGCTCACGTGGCGTGCTTGAAGTGCGCTGCCACGAGGCCCCTTTTGTGCTGGAGCATGGGCAGATTGTCGGGCGGCTGGTCTATGAGAAGATGGTGGAGGCCCCTACTCAACTCTATGGTGCTGGAATTGCTTCCAATTATCAGGGCCAGGGATTGAAGCTGTCAAAGCACTTCAAAGCACCTTGATTTATGCCTGACCTTTATTCTGTTCGCGTCTGGCACGGCGTGCCGCACGCACTTCTTGCTGCGTTGGGCCGCGTTTGACGGGATTACCGTAATCGTCAATATCGCCTTGAGGCTGCTGCTCCTTGCGGCCATTGCGCATGGACGAGGCCTTATTAAAACCCGCATCAATCCCCTTGTTCAGGACTTTGCGCATAACGATCTTCATGACCATGTTGATTATCTGGTTCATCTTGCTCTCCTCACTTCATTTGTTGCCACTATAGCGACAATTGCGGCAATTCTGGGGATTAGTCTTCGAAAAGTTCGCTCTGCCCTTCGGTGCTCTCTGGCTCGTCCTCGCCATCGCCCACTTGTGGCAACATCCCGAGCGGGGATCGGTTCTCCAAAAGCCCAGCAGAGCGCAACTCTTTGAGCCCCGGCAGATCACGGGCGTTCTCAAGGCCAAAGTGGTCTAGAAAGCCCTCGGTCACGACAAAGGTCACAGGCCGCCCCGGTGTCATCTTGCGGCGTCCAAAGCGTATCCATTCAAGCTCCAAAAGCTGATCCACTGTGCCGCGCGAGACGGAGACACCTCGGATCTCCTCGATCTCGGCACGGGTTACGGGTTGGTGATAGGCGATGATGGCCAATGTCTCGATGGCAGCACGGCTGAGCTTACGCACTTCCACCGTTTCTTTTTGCATCAGATAGCCAAGGTCAGCAGCCGTCCGCAACGCATAGGCATCGCCGATCTTCATCACCTGCACACCGCGCCCCTCATAGCGCTTTCGCACAAAGACCATCGCCTCCGCCGCGTCACAGCCATGGGGCATGCGGGCTTCCAACTCCTTGAGCGTCACAGGCTCCGCACTAGCAAAAAGAACGGCTTCGATCATACGCTCTTGCTCTGCCATTGGCGGAGCGTCAAACAGACTTTCTTCTTCGTGATCAACATCTTCCGACATGATCTTAATCTCTCTTTCGCAACTGGATAGGCGCAAAACTCTCGCTTTGACGGATTTCCAAACGGCCCTCTTTGACCAGTTCCAGCGATGCCGCAAACGTCGCCGCAGTGGCCGAGCGGCGTTTGACCGGATCGCTTTCCCATCCTTCGGGCAAGAAGCTCATCAGATCACCCCAGTCACCCGCATACCCGATAAGACCGCGCATACGCTCCAAGGCTTGCTCCATCGTAAAGACCTTTTCGCGGTCCATCACAAAGGGTCGGAAATCATCGCGGGTGCGAATGCGGGCATAGCCCTGCATCAAGTCCAGCAACGTGGCAGTATAGGTAACCGAGCGCACCCGCTCTACCACTTGGGTTTGGCCCCGCGCAAAGAAATCACGCCCCAACTGGTCACGCGCCATGAGCCGCGCGGCCACGTCGCGCATCGCTGCCAAACGCTCAAGCTGAAACGCCAGATGCGCGGCAAGCTCCTCGCCTGACGGCCCTTCTTCGGTCGGATCAGGGGGCAATAATAGGCGGGATTTAAGAAACGCGAGCCATGCCGCCATCACAAGATAGTCAGCGGCAAGCTCCAATCGCAGCGCCTTCGCCTTTTCCACAAAGGCCAGATATTGCCGCGCTAATTGTAACACGGATATCTTGCGCAGATCGACCTTCTGGGTGCGGCTGAGGGTCAGCAACAGGTCAAGCGGACCTTCAAACCCGTCCACGTCAATGATCAGCGCCTCGGCAGCAAGGCGCTCCGCGACTGATCCGCTCTCTTGCCCGAATAAATTCTCAGCCATGCACACCCTCGCCCAGAAGTGCGCTAAGCTGCGCATCGAGGGCGGGAATGTCAATATCATCGGGCGTCTGCCGGTAGCTGAGCGCACGCAAGGCGCGACGGTGCGCGGCATCATTCATCTCACCCGCCGCTGCGGCCACTTCGGCGCGTTCGGCCAATGTGCCATTACAATGCAGGATGACATCACAACCTGCTGCAATCGCATCGCGGCTTAGATCGCCTAAATTACCCGAGAGCGCTTTCATCGAGATGTCGTCTGTCATGATCAGGTTGTCAAAACCGATATCCTCACGGATTACTTTCATCATCTTCGACGACAGGGTCGCAGGGGCAGAATCGATCGCTTCGTAAACCACATGCGCGGTCATTCCCATCGGCGTGTCGCGCAGGCGTTTGAAGGGCGCGAAATCGACACGGTCCAACTCTTCACGCGACGCACTCACATGGGGCAACTCGAAATGACTGTCAGCGGTGGCGCGACCATGGCCGGGAATGTGTTTGATCACGGGTAAAACACCGCCTGCCAGCATCCCGTCATTTGCCGCCTGACCCATGAGCGCGACATCCCGCGCATCTGTTCCATAGCAGCGGTTATAGAGAAATTCATGGGTGTCGGCACGTGGGACATCGACCATGGGGGCGCAATTACTATCGATCCCGAGGGCATAAAGCTCATGCGCAATAAGGCGAAACCGGATGTACATCGCCTCGGCGGCATTCTCGCCAGCGGCTTGCACGAAGTTCATCGGCGGCAGCCATTCGCGCCACGTCGGCGCACGCAGACGTTGGACGCGACCACCCTCTTGGTCAATAGTGATCGGTGCGTTGTGGCCCGCAGCTTCGCGGAAGTCATCGCAGAGCGCACGTACCTGATCAGGTGTATCAATGTTGCGCGCAAACAGGATAAAACCGAAGGGTTTTGTGTCGCGGAACAGAGATTTTTCCTCGGCAGTCAGGCGGAGGCCTTCTGCATCGAGGATCGTCGCGCCAAAACTGCTCATCGTGTTACCACAGGAATGCAGTCCACGCTTTCGGCAACCAATGCAGAGCAGAAGCGCCGTGCATCACCGATGTCTTCAAACCCTTGAGCACGCAAGCGGTAGAATGTGCGCCCGCCTGACTTGGCTTCCATCACAATCCGCATTTTGCCTTCCATAAACGGCGCAAAACGGGCGTTCAGCTTTCCCCACTGGGCACGGGCAATCTCGGGGCTGTCAAAGGCGCCAAGCTGCACCAGCCGTGTGCCAGCAGGCAAGGTAGCAGCATCCAGATCAATACCGCTGATCGCTGAAGACGCCGATGCAGGAACTGCTGCCACTGCTGCCGCACTGCGTTTGGGGCGCAATGTCGGGCGCAACGAGACACGCATGCCCTCGCCACTCAACGCGGCAGATAAATCCTGCGTCTCAATCGAGGCGAGCACAGGGGCGCTTTCGCCCTCCATATCGTCCATGGGCGCGATACCATTGGTCAGCTGCGCCACAAGGCTCTCGACAGACCCGCTCTCAAGGGCCGCTGCGATATCTTCAGCCGCTGGCGCTTCTATTTGCGGATCCTGCGCCACAATCTCTGTTGGAGCTTGAGCAACAGGTGCCTGCTCTGCGGCCACTTGCGACATGGCGGGCATGGGCTGGTCTTCCTCGGCCAACTCGACTGGACGCGGCGCAAGGCGTACTTCCTCCGCCAAATCATCCGTGGTTCCAAGGGCAGAAACCGAATTCACCGACAACCCTTGATGCTGGGCAAAAGCGCCACCCGGCTCTTGAGGGCGCACGCGCATCTCGCCTTTTGCTGCAGCGACAACAGGAATGCCGCTCACGTCGCGCACCAGCAGCTTATAACCCCAGACACCAACACCAATCACCAGCGCCAGCGACACAACGGCTCCAGTCAGGTTTGTCAGTTTTGCCATCGCATTGCTGGACGGCACTGAATATTCAGGGTGCACATGCGGAGCAAAGCCCCCTTGGGGGGATTGTGTGTAATCTGCCATCGTTGCCTCTCTGTCCGCGCGATACAGTGCCGCACGGATCATATGTCGTTGCCTGCTGCCCTGCGGTGGCTGCTTAGCGCATCTCTTCCGCAGGAGTTACGCCAAGGATACCCAAGCCTGCTGCAATTACAATCGCAACGGACCGCGCGAGGGCGATTTTCGCTTGGGATGTTGCAGGATCGTCCTCCTGAATGAACCGCAGGCTTGTTTCTGAGTTCCCGAGATTCCAGAAACCGTGCAAATCTCCTGCAAGTTCATAGAGATAAAAGGCGATCCTGTGCGGCTCGTTGCTGCGCGCGGCCGTCTCTACCAAACGCGGCCATTCTGCCACTTTGCGAAGCAGCGCCAGTTCAGCCTCATGGTCCAGCTTGCTTAAATCCGCCGACTTGAGCGCATCATCACTTACGTCGATACCTGCCTCTGCGGCCTTGCGCATCACACTGGCCACCCGCGCATGGGCGTATTGCACATAAAACACTGGGTTGTCGCGCGACTGCTCCGTCACCTTGTCAAAATCGAAATCGAGCGGTGCGTCGTTCTTGCGGGTAAGCATGACAAAGCGGGTCACATCCTTGCCCACTTCTTTGATAAGGTCACTGAGCAAGACAAAGTTGCCTGCCCGTTTGGACATCTTGAACTCTTCACCGTTTTTAAAGAGCTTAACCAACTGCGTCAGCTTGATATCTAGCGGCACTTTGCCACCCGAGAGCGCATGCACCGCCGCTTTCATCCGTTTGACATAGCCGCCGTGATCCGCGCCAAAAACGTTGATCAACGCGTCATAGCCACGCTCGACCTTGTCATTGTGATAGGCGATATCGGGCGCGAAATAGGTCCATGTGCCGTCGTTTTTCTGGATCGGGCGGTCTTGATCATCGCCAAACTCGGTGGATTTGAACAGGGTCTGCTCGCGCGCCTCGTAATCATCGGGAAGCTTGCCTTTTGGCGGCTCAAGCGTGCCACGATAGATCAGGCCCATATCATCGAGCTTTTTAAGGCAGGCTTCGATTTTACCCGTGTTATAAAGCGATTTCTCGGAAAAGAAGCGGTCCATCTTGACGCCAAGCAGCGCAAGGTCGGCACGGATCAGCTCCATCATTTCGTCTGTAGCAAAGTTACGGATCGGGACGAGCCATACATCCTCTGGCTGGTCGAGATATTGCTCGCCCACCTGCTCTTTAAGCTTTTGACCAACGGGGATCAGGTAATCGCCAGGGTATGTCCCATCGGGAAAAGCCACCGTCTGACCGTGCGCCTCTTGGTACCGCAAAAAGACCGACCGCGCCAAAGCGTCAATCTGGTTGCCACCATCGTTGATCACATATTCGCGCGTCACGTCCCAGCCGGAAAACGCCAACAGGCTCGCCAGTGCATCGCCAAAAACGGCACCGCGCGTGTGACCGACATGCAGCGGCCCTGTCGGATTCGCTGATACATATTCGACATTCACACTCCGGCCCGCACCCAGATCACCACGGCCATAATCCGTGCCAGCGGCCAGAACGTCGTGGGCGACGTGCTGCCACACGTCCGGCGCCAACCGAAGGTTGATGAACCCCGGCCCCGCCACATCGGCCTGCGTGACACGCGGATCTTGCGACAGCAGCAGCGCAAGCTCGACTGCAATATCGCGAGGTTTCATGCCTGCGGGTTTTGCCAGCACCATCGCGGCATTGGTTGCCATATCCCCGTGTGAGGCATCTCGCGGCGGCTCTGCTGTGACATTGTCGGTGACCAGACCCGCAGGCAAATCGCCAGCGGCAACCATCGCATCAAGTGCGGTCAAAACAAGGGTGCGGATATCGGCGAAAAGGTTCATTGCAATGCTCTCAGCGGGTGAAGTGACCTGTCATGTACCACCCTGACAGGGCGCGTCAATCAGGCCCCTTCAATCACAGGCGCAATTCTGTCCCCGTCAATGGGCCTAGTGATTTTGCCAAAAGGCCGACTACAGCGGCACGCGCAGGTGTAATCGCCCCTTCACCGACATTGATGAGGTTGAGCGTGATACCGTCACGGCGCAGCGCATGGGCAAGAGCCGCTTGCGCTGACACAAGTGCGGGGGCCAGCGCCCCTGCCCCCACATCCAACGCCTGCTCGGGCCGCGCCACGACAGTTAAAATCTGCCCCTCACAGGCGGAAAGGGCTGGCATAAATCCCTGAACAATCCCCTGAAGCACAGCTACATTCAGGTCCAGCTTGTCAGGGTGGCGCAGCGGCATCAGGTTCAGGACAGCGTCAAGGCGGGCCTCGCCCCACGCGCGGCCCACGCGACGCAATGCCTCTTCGGGTGTGCCCTTAAGCGTCAGCGGCACAGCACCCTTAATCTGTTTGAGCGCGTCGCCATTTGCATCCGCTGCAACAACTTGCGCACCAGACGCGCCGAGTGCGCGTGTGATGCTGCGCCCAAATCCGCTACAGGCGCCCAACACGATGATCCGTTTGCCTTGCAGCAGCAATTTCGGCGTCGTCACTATCTCGGCTTTCAAATCCAGCATTTATGATCCCTTCCCTGAAGTCCCACGTGCAGTTTGCACGCCGGCGCGGGGCGTGCCGCCGATCAGGCGTTCATGTTCTTGCAGAGCAAAACGGTCGGTCATGCCCGCAATGTAGTCAGCAACAATCCGCGCCAACAGTGTACGGTCTGTTCCCGCATGAGCAATATAATTTGCCCACTCAGAAGGCATAAGCTGTGGTTTTTCCAAAAATAGCGGAAAGAGATCTTCGACCACTCCCGTAACTTCGGCCCTGATTTTCATCACCGCAGGGGCGCGGTACATACGCGTGAACAAGAAGCGGCGGATTTCACCCAAGTCACGCCACATCGCATCTGAAAAGCAGATCACCGGACGCCCCAGATGGCGGATTTCTTCGACCGAGCTTGCACCGGAGGCGTCGAGACGCTCCTGAGATGTCTCAATCACATCGGCAACCATGACTCCAAACACGCGGCGCAGTGCTTCGTGGCGGCGGCGGTAGGCGTCCAGTTCGGGATAAAGCGCGTCTACCTGCGCATAGGCCTCGCGCAGCAGGGGCAGCTGGGCAATATCGGCCTCGGTGAACAGTCCTGCGCGCAGACCGTCATGCAGATCATGGTTGTTATAGGCGATGTCATCCGAAAGTGCGGCCACCTGCGCCTCCGCACTGGCATGGGTATGCAGTTCCAAATTGTGCAGCGCATTATAGTCGGCCAGCGCATGCGGCAGATCGCCTTCAACGGGCCCGTTGTGCTTTGCGATGCCCTCCAGCGTCTCCCATGTCAGGTTCAGCCCGTCGAAATCAGCGTAATGCTGCTCTAGCGAGGTGACAATCTTGATCGCTTGGGCGTTGTGGTCGAAACCGCCATATGGCTGCATCAGCGCATGAAGCGCATCTTCGCCCGTGTGCCCAAAAGGCGGATGGCCCAAATCATGTGCAAGGGCAATCGCCTCGGTCAGCTCTGCATTCAATTTGAGCGCCCCCGCAATGGTTCGCGCCACTTGGGCCACTTCAATCGAATGGGTCAGGCGCGTGCGGTAATAATCGCCTTCATGTTCAACGAAAACTTGGGTCTTATGCTTGAGCCTGCGGAATGCCGATGAATGGATAATCCGGTCGCGGTCACGCTGAAAGCAGGATCGAAAGCTGCTCTCGTCTTCATGGACACGCCTGCCACGCACGCGGTCAGGATCGGAGGCAAAGGATGCACGCATTGTATGGCTCCTGTAACGCGGCGCTTGTACCCCGCTTGGCTCAATCCTATATTACGACTAAGCCACAATGGAAACACATCGCGGAGTGACCCCATGAACCTGCCCCCTAAAGTGACGAAGCGCGCGTTTGAGCGTTTGTCAGAGATCGGCGCCGCCACCGAAGGCAAAGCCCTGCGCGTGGCAGTAGAGGGCGGCGGGTGTTCGGGTTTCCAGTACGAGATCGCGCTTGACGAGGCAAAGGAAGACGACCTTGTCCTGACAGGCGATGGTCAAACAGTAGTTGTGGACAGCATTTCCCTGCCGTTTCTTGCCAATGCAGTGATCGATTTCAGCGAAGAGCTGATTGGTGCCCGTTTTGTAATCGAGAACCCCAATGCGTCATCTTCCTGCGGCTGCGGCACATCATTCTCCATATAAGATCGTTTTCTAGATGATCGGGAGTGGGCCGCGTCAGAGAAATAGACGCAGAGCCGGAGAAATGATGCAAAGCGTTTCAAAGCTTATTGCCATTCTCGACCCTCACGTCAAAAACAACACTTTGAGTATCTTTACCAACCATCTTTCCCCGGCCCGGCGTTTCTCACGTTGGCTAGGACGGTTAAACATACGGACCTGCCATATGGTCAACCGGATCACGTCGTATGCTTAGATGCGGTCAGAAGGCGCAGTATAACAGGATGGGGCATGCACCCGTTTGGTGATTTGCCTTTACCCTCTGCGCCAGCGTCTCGCATCGTCGCGCTGTGGTATATACCTGTCTACTTCGCATAAAATACGCCCAAAAGCCACCATTCATTGCAGGCGTGCGTTTGCGTCGCAGCCCCACAGCCACCTTGCCCTGCCGCAGCATTTGCGCGATAGCATTTGCACGCCAGTCAAAGGAGCCCTGCCCCATGAAGATCGCCACATTCAACATTAACGGCATCAAGGCCCGCATTAACGCCCTCCCCGACTGGCTGGATGAGGCACAGCCCGATGTTGTGCTTTTGCAGGAAATTAAATCTGTGGATGAGGCATTTCCAACCGAAATTTTCGAAGACCGCGGCTATAACGTAGAAGTGCACGGGCAAAAATCATTCAACGGTGTGGGCATTCTATCAAAGCTCCCGTTGGAAGACGTCACTCGCGGCCTTCCCGGTGATGATATGGACGAACAAGCCCGCTATATCGAGGCGACTGTCGTCGGTGACAGCCATTCTGTGCGCCTGTGTGGTCTGTACCTGCCCAATGGCAACCCCGTTGAGTTGAATGAGGATGGCAGCCCTGTCGACGGTGGCAAATACGCTTACAAGTTGGCGTGGATGGACCGTTTGCGTGCCCGCGCCGAGGAATTGCTGGCCGAAGAAACCCCATTTCTGATGGCAGGTGACTATAACATCATTCCGCAGGATGAGGATTCTGCCAATCCCGACAGCTGGCGCGGCGATGCGCTGTTTCGCCCCGAAAGCCACGATAAATGGCGCAGGCTGCTCAATATTGGGCTGACGGAGGCCTTTCGCGCCCGTACCCAAGGGCCGGGCCATTACAGTTTTTGGGACTATCAGGCAGGTGCGTGGAACCGCAACAACGGCATCCGCATCGACCACTTCCTGCTGTGTCCCTACACCGCCGACCGCCTGCGCGATTGCCAGATCGACAAAGACATTCGCGCCCGTGAAAAGCCTTCAGATCACGTGCCAGTCTGGATCGAGCTTGATTTGTAAGGAAGCCGAGGGTCTGACGCTTTGCCTGTCATGCGCAAACGCCTTGCAGGTCAGATCAACAAAACGGCTTCTTTCGATTTGAGCTGGTGACGCGCTCTGTCCCCATAACCACCCAAATTTCCCGCAAGCTGAGGAAAGATATCGAATACTTCGCACCGGCTGTGCGGGGAGAGCATTTCCATACATTCAGCACCTAGATACAGGCTCTCAGACCACATACCATTTGCCTGGATCAAGCTGTGACAGTCCAGCAGGATATGATAATAGGTCACGCTCGGAACTGAACTGCGATAGGCGTAATCAGCATTCAACAGCCCTTTGGCTGCCGTGAGAACTTCCCTGTCGCCAAAGTAGATCGGCGCCTTCCAATGATCGTTCAGGACAGCGTGATTGGGCGACAGGCGGGTATCACAGCTTGGCACACCTGCGCCAAAAGCATGTGCCTTTATGGTAATAGGTTGCATGGATTTGTGGGTTGGCCCCAGACCTGCAAACCTGCGCTTACCAATCCAGCGGACTTTTTGTGCACCAAAATCTTTGGTGATCACTTCATCGCCAATGCACAAAGCTTCAACCGCTTGTTCCCCTAGCGCTGTCAGGATTTTTGTCCCTTCGGTAAAGCAGATGTAGCTGCTGCCAGGATCGGGCGTGGTCGCAAGGGTATAGGTGCCGTCGGGCTGAAGCTCCAACGACGAAACACCATTAATCTGTCCAGTGTTATCCAACTGCGCCGCTGTTTGCCCAGCAAAGGGATCGCCTGAATTTGTGGAAACGGTATAGGGCGTGCCACTCCAGTTATAGAGGCCGTAAGTCTCACCCGTGACAGCGTTATATAGCCCAACCGCATCCAGTGCGTGTAGCGCAATGTTGGTGCCGTTCTCGGAGGTGCCGAATGTGTAATGCAGAATGCCGTCATCATCATCGCCATCGGCGTTCAGATCTTCTGTGTAAAGGGTGCCATCCAGTGTCACATTGTGAATGTCACCCGCCGAGGGTGACGCGGTGGTAGAGCCGCTGTGGGTTCGATCATAAATAACCAACCGCAAATTTTGCGGGTCGGGATAATCGTCAGGGATGCGCACTTCGAGGAAATCAAGCGTACCGCCGCCAAGATATTTGATTTCCGAGATTGCTGGATCTGGCATGTTCTGTCCCTGCTTCCATCGATTTCGCAAAAGATACCGAAAGCGGATGACGGAAATGGGGCATTTTAATAAAATGATTATGATCGCGGAAAATCAGTTCAACTCCGCGTAAGTCGCTTACTTAAAGGACTATTTATTTCCCTCTTGTGATTTCAACTCAGCACAAAGCCATGAAATTGCCGCGATGCCGCGCAACCGGAATGCTTTATCGGTGGCTGTTTCTGAATTTAGGGTCACGCGCTAGCGTGCTCATGTCCAAGACCAATCAGGCCTCCAACTCCGCATCCCAATAGAGAAAATCCATCCAGCTGTCGTGTAGATGCCCGGGCGGGAATTTGCGGCCCATGTTACGCAATGCTTCGGGATCAGGCTGGCGTGGGGGCTTGCGTAGGGAATATCCCGTCTGGTGCAATGCTTTGGACCCTTTGCGCAGGTTGCACGGACTGCATGCAGCCACGACGTTTTGCCAGCTTGTCACGCCTCCAGCGGCACGCGGCACTACATGGTCAAAGGTCAGATCACCCTTGGCCCCACAATACTGGCAGCGGAACTCATCACGCAGAAATAAGTTAAAGCGCGTGAAGGCCACGCGCTTTTGTGGTTTTACATAGTCCTTGAGCACAACAACCGAAGGGATGCGCAGTGTCGTAGTGGGCGAATGGACGCAGTCATCATACTCCGCCACGATATCCACACGGTCGAGGTATTTGGCCTTCACCGCATCCTGCCATGACCACAGCGACAGCGGATAGTAACTCAGCGGCCGGTAATCCGCATTCAGCACCAGCGCGGGCCTGTCTTTCAGCGCCGCGGGGCTTCGGGTAAATTCGGTTCTGAAATTGCCGTCCATCTGCACGCCATCCTATCCCAATTTGGCATGACTATATCCCGTGGTTTCAGGCTGGCAAGCCTCACGTGAACACAAGATGTCGCAGGGAACTGGGGTGCTGGCGCGTGCGTTTTAGAGGTTCAGCTTGTCACGCATAAAGGCCAACGCCACAGAAAGCCCGTCAGGCGCGATGCCGTGGCCAGTGCCTTTCATGATATGGGCAAACACATCGGTCCAGCCCGCCTCTTGAAGCGCCTCTGCCGCTTCGGGCAGCGATTGTGGCGGCACCACATCATCTTGGTCCCCGTGAATGAGCATGATTGGCGGACGCGAAACGGCCTCGTCCTTGAGGCTTTCGGGGTCAAGCAGACGGCCTGCGATGGCCACCACACCTGCGATCTCGTCCTCGCGGCGTGCGGCCACGTGCAAGCTCATCATGGTCCCTTGCGAAAAGCCAAAGAGCACGACCTGCTCGGGCAATACGTCCTCATCCACCATCAGCGCATCAAGGAAAGCGTTGAGGTCTTGCACAGCCATTGCCATGCCCCGCGCACTCTCTTCCTCGCTTGAGTTGTCAATCCAAGGGATCGGGAACCACTGATAGCCGTTGGGCATGCCTGCAACGCTTTCGGGTGCATCAGGAGCGATGAAAAGCGTATCGGGCAGATGCTCACCCAAGGGATCGGCAAGGCCCAGAAGATCAGCACCGTTGGCGCCATAGCCATGCAGGAATACCACAACCGAGCGTGTCTCCCCCGACAATGGTTCGCGGCGTTCTGAGTTGAGGACTCGTGTCATGATATACCTTCCCGATTTTTCTGAATTCCGTAGTATGTGAAGAGCAGACGCGCTGCAACAGCCCGCCATGGCGACCAGTCCTGCGCCAGATGCTCAAGCTCCTTGGCCGTGGGCCGTGCAGGCAAATCCCACAGCATGCGCACCGCCTCTTGCAGCGCCAGATCGCCAGGGGCAAAGACATCGACGCGCCCCAGATTGAACATGGCATAGACCTGCGCGGTCCAGACCCCGATGCCGGAGACGGCTGTGAGCGACGAGATGACGTTGGCGTCAGAGGCATTGCGCAGCGCGTCATAATCGATATCCGCCTCCGCCAACGCACGAGCATATTTCATCTTGGGGCGGCTGAGGCCAACGGCTTTGAGGTCATCCTCGGTCGCGCTGCGCACCGCGTGGGGCGAGGCTAATCCCGCAGCCTCCACTCTGCCCCATATAGCGCGCGCAGAGGCGACCGAGACTTGCTGGCTCACGATCTTGTTCAGCAAAGCACCAAATCCGTCAGGGGCAAGGCGCAAAGGTAAAGGGCCTGTAAGGTCAAGAGCACTGGCAAAGCGTGGCTCTTGCACCGCCAGCCATGCCGCTCCTTCAGCCACATCGCTTTCTGTTGCAATCAACCGCATCAAAGTTCTTCCACCCAGTTAAGTGCAGTCCCCACATCTGCCACCACATGGAGCCGCCCTGATCGGGCAGGTCGGTCAAGCAGGATCACATCAAGGCCAAGGGCAATGGCCGCATCCAGTTTTGGCCGACTGGCGGCCCCGCCAATATTCCGACAAACCAGAACATCTACGCCCAGCTTGGCAAACAACGCCTCCTCCTGCTGCGCATCAAAGGGCGGATCGCCAAACATCAGCTCTACAAATGGATAGGGTGCGGGGCGGTCATGTTTGCGGGTTTGGCGCAGCATCAGCACCGCACCGCGAAACCCTGCGTAGTCGGTCAAACTGTCCCAGCCCGTTGTGCAGAACACCCGTGCGCCCTGCGGGATCAGCCTGTTGGCTGAGGCTACGTCAGGCGCAGTTTGCCAATGTAATTGTCCGGCGGTGTCCCATGCAGGGCGCTCAACCCGCAAAAATGGCAGTCCAAGCGCCGTCGCCGCTGCGGTTGCCTGTTCCCTCGCAGTGCGGTCAAAAACATGGCCCGCATCAATCAAGGCGGTAAACCCCTTTTGCGCCAGCGCCGCTTGCATCGCGCTCGCGTCAGGGAACCTGCGCAGTTGGGGTACTTGTGGCAAGGGCGCAGGCCCGCGCGGCGGCTCTGACAGCCAGACGGTATAGCGCAGGCCGCGCGCGCTAAGCGCTTCGGCAATACCCCGTGCCTCGGAACTGCCTGCAAGCAGAAGGATATGATGTTCATCGCCCATCCGCGCAACATGAGCGTGGCGTGCCGCAGGTGCAAGAGCCTCCCGCACACGCGCGGCGGGGGTTGCCCCCTTCCGTTCGCGGGAGTAGCCATGTCGCAGAACAAAGGAAGCGACGATGATTGACGATACCCGCGCCAAGCGCAATGTGATGGTGCTGGTTGCAGCACAGGCCTTCCTTGGGGCGCAGATGCCGATGATCTTCCTTGTGGGGGGGCTTGCGGGACAATCGCTGGCCTCCAACATCTGTTTTGCAACTTTGCCAATTTCGATGATCGTTTTGGGGTCCATGCTGTCGGCGACGCCAGTCTCTGCGATCATGCAACGTTTTGGCCGCCGTGCGGGGTTCTTCCTTGGCGCAGCAGGTGGCGCGTCGGGGGCGTTGATTGCGGCCTACGGCCTTTATGTCTCATCCTTTCCAATCTTCCTCGCGGGCTCGTTCCTGACGGGAATATATATGTCCGCCCAAGGGTTCTACCGTTTCGCCGCCGCTGACACGGCCTCGGAAGAATACCGCGCCAAGGCGATCTCTTATGTCATGGCCGGTGGTCTGGTCTCTGCGATCATCGGGCCGCAACTGGCCTCCGCCACCTCGCTCAGCCTCACTGCGATTCCATTTGTCGGAACTTATGTGGCTGTTGCTGTACTGAACATCGTAGGCTCGCTGATGTTCTTCTTCATCGACATTCCCAAACCACCTGTCCCCTCCGTTGACGCGCCGCACGGACGCACACGTATGGAGCTGTTGCGCACACCGCGCATCGCCGTTGCCGTGATCTGTGCCATGGTATCTTACGCATTGATGAACCTTGTGATGACTTCCACCCCGCTGGCCGTGGTCGGGTGCGGCATTGCAGGTGATACATCCGTGCCGCCCTTCTTTGCCGATATGTTCGCAGGTGAAGAGACTTCCACCATGTTCAAAGTGATTGCCGGTTTTGTAGTCACGGGCCACGTATTGGCCATGTTCGCACCCTCGTTTTTTACGGGCCATCTGATCAACCGCTTCGGGGTTGAGCGAATTGTGGGCCTTGGCATTGCGATACTCGGGGCGGCGGGAGTTGTTGCACTTCAAGGCGTCGAGCTGAGCAACTTCTTCATCGCCCTTATCCTCCTAGGCATCGGCTGGAACTTCGGCTTCATCGGCGCAACCACTATGCTTGCAGGTGCGCATGCCCCGCATGAACGCGGACGCATGCAGGGTCTGAACGATCTGCTGGTATTTGGCGGTGTAACCGTTGCCTCGCTTGCTTCGGGCGGCTTGATGAACTGCTCTGGCGGCTCACCTGTCGACGGCTGGGCGGCAGTCAACTATGCCATGATCCCGTTCCTGTTGCTGGCGGGTGGCTCGCTCATCTGGCTGATGCTACACGACAAACGCACAGCAACGACCTAGGGCACTACCAGCGCCCAGTCGCAGCCCTTAGTGTAAATGAAAGCCCCGTATCAGGCAGAGCGTCTTCGACCACAGATTGCGGAATTTTCTGCGCATAGCGCAACGCAGGCTCCGCCGCAGTCGCGAGCAAGAGCGCAGGCGTGCAAGCACTTGATATCCCTGCCCTATTTCGACGCGCTTGCATCAATGCACTATGACCTTCACTTGCCAATGCAACAACACCGTCGGGCGTCCCATCCAGAAGTGGCACACGTCCAGCAGTCTCCAGCGCGGGAATAGCACGCAACCATGCTCCAATCCCTGCGGCAACGCCTGCACGGCGCACAACTGCTTCTTCCGCCTGCCCCAACAGCGACGCCGCTATCCACATCAAATGGCCTGCGGTCTGGTCGATATAGCGCTTAAGATCAGCTTCATCTTCAAACGGATCGCGGTAGATATCCCAGCGCCGCGCAGCAACCAATTCATCAAGCATTTTGGCCTGTTCAGGCGACAGCACCGCGGCCAGCGGTGTGGCCACTTCATGGCGACGCACAGGACCGCCTGCGGCAATCTCCTCTAGCACATCGCGCCACCATTGCAGGCGCATTTCGGCGATCATGGACTCTTGGGTCACCCATGGCGCACGGCTGACTTCGACGTTGAAGGCATAAAGCGCAAAAAGCGCACCACGCTGAGAGACAGGAGCCATCATCGTCGTGCGAAAACGCAGCGGATCTCCCCGCTCGACAATTCCTGCACAGGCATTGAGATCATCCGACCACGTCATACGGGCACAACCACGCTGAGCAGATAACCGAACTCGTCACGGTGCGCGCGCCAGCACTCAATCTCTTCTTCGGCCTCATCCAGCACGTAAGTAAGCGCCCCATCAGCACGCTCCCGCAACGCTGCAATCCGCGCTTCGAGCGGAGTATAATACCTCTCCCATGCAGCATCCGTTAAACGCTGCTGACCGATTACACGGTAGCCCGCCTCCGCGATCTGGACAGTGATCCCTACCTCATCCGTCATGGTTGGATACTCCTTATCCCACAGCGCCTTGGCCCGCGCCGAGGGTGTATCCGTGAACCAGCATGCTTCCGAGAATGCGATTGCGCCCTGCGGCAACAAGGATTTGCGCCATGCCCGTAGCGCCGCCTCAACCCCCATGAAGTAGACTGCCCCTGCGCACCAGATAAGGTCATAGCGGTTTGCGATTACTCTCATATCCGCCTTGAGCACAGTCACGCGGCCGTCACTGCCCCAAGCTTCGCGTGCGGTCTCCACAAAATGCGGGGTTTTATCGAGGGCAGTCACATGGCCTGCGGAAGCTGCCTCAAGCAGTGCTGCAATATCGCCCCCGGGGCCGCATGCCACATCGGCAATACGGGCCGTTGCCGATAAATCGATCAATCCAGCGGCCCAAGCCACATCCTCCGGCGCACCCGGACCTTCACGGGGTAAATCGCGGTGCAGCTGAAAGAAAGCTCGCATGTTCGGATCAGAACTCATCCAAAAATCCTTCCATAATACCCAGTGTGCGAGGGTCATCCACGATATCCAAATGCGACGCACCAAGTATCATGTCAAAGCGCCCTTTGTCTGTAACGGCCCCCATTGTGGGCGCGTATTGCGAAGAAACAAACGCCTCATCCGCCCCGCCAGCGAGCAAGACAAACTTTGGCAGCGCAGCGACATCCTCAAGGTAGTTGCCGCGCGGAGCGAAGGATGTGTTGAGACGATAAGAGTAGGCGGTTGTGGCCGTGTCGCCCAACGGGCCCTCAAGCACTGTCTTTGGCATATTGAACTGGATAATGGGAAGATGGTTGAATGCTGTGATCTGGAACGTGTTGAGGATGCTTAACCCGATGATGCGCCGCATCAGCACCTCATTCCAGCCGCCAGCGTCCTCACGCATTGTAGGCGCTCTGTGGTGGAGGAAAGGTGCCAGCAGCACGGCTCCACCGAGCATCGCGCCATGCTCCCCCCCTGCAAAGCGGATCACCAAGCCACCGCCCGAACTGTGCCCCGCCATAATGACAGGCTGGTCCGGCTTGGCCATGGCAGTAATAATATCCGCCAGATCATCCTCAAGCTGCCCGATATAGTCGATATCGCCCCGCCGACCCGGCGCCGTTCCGTGGCCGCGCAAGTCAGGTACAATCACATCAGCTTTATCAGCCAAGTTACTGGCGAGACTGTCAAATTGCAGACCGTGCCACGCGGAACCGTGCACCAACACCAAGAGCGGCACATTGTCTGCGCCGCCATAAGTGCGTACCTGCAAGCGATAGCCGTCGCGCATCGGCACGCTTTGCAAAGGCGCCGGCGCGCTCACATCCCGCTCCAAGAGACGCGCAAATTCAAGCCCGCCTTCGCCGCTCATCTCTTTGGCGTTCTGCGTAAAGACCAGCACTGTTGCGACAACCAGCGTAACCCCAATTGAAATAACAACTTGCTTCAAAATCCTAAATATCACCGACCTATTCCTTGTCCCGAATGAGCTTCCAACGGATTGCATCCAGAAGGGCCTCAAACGACGCATCCACGATGTTCGCCGAAACGCCCACAGTAGACCAACGCCGTCCCTGCCCGTCCTGACTGTCGATGATGACACGGGTGACCGCTTCTGTGCCGCCTTGAGTGATGCGGACCTTGAAATCCACCAGATGCATATCTTCGAGTAGGGCCGAATATTGACCGAGGTCTTTGACCAGCGCTTTGCTGAGCGCGTTGACGGGGCCACGGTCGCTCCCCGTCTCATCCATACTCTCGGAGACGGAGAGGCGCTTTTCGCCATCCACTTTCACCACGACCACCGCCTCGGAGAGGCTGATCATCTGGTCATATTTATTTTTACGCCGCTCGACAGTCACACGGTAGCGTTTGACCTCGAACAGCTCTGGCATCTGACCCAGCACCTTACGCGCCAACAGCTCGAAACTCGCCTGTGCGGTGTCATAGCTATAACCTTCGGCTTCCCGTGCCTTAACCTCATCGAGGATAGCTGACAGCGCCGGATCTCCCTTTGCCACTTCCAGCCCCGCACTGGCCAGACGGCGGCGCAGATTGGACTGGCCTGCCTGATTTGACATGGGAATGATGCGGGTGTTGCCAACCAGCGATGGCTCGATATGCTCATACGTGCTCGGATCTTTGAGGATTGCGCTGGCGTGCAGGCCCGCCTTATGCGCAAAGGCCGACGACCCGACAAACCCCGCTTGCCGCAGCGGCACACGATTGAGGATTTCATCCAGCATCCGCGATGTGCGGGTGATACCTTCAAGCGCCTCGTCCGTTACGCCCGTCTCATAAAGGCTGGCATAAGGTTGTTTGAGCTTTAAGATCGGGATGAGGGCTGTGAGATTGGCATTGCCACACCGCTCCCCCAGACCGTTGAGCGTCCCTTGGATCTGCCGCGCACCTGCGTCCACAGCGGCCAGCGTACAAGCCACCGCGTTTTCGGTATCGTCATGCGTGTGGATGCCGAGGCGCTCGCCCTCAATACCTGATGCGATTACCTCCGCCGTGATGTGCCCGATTTCGGAGGGCAGCGTGCCGCCATTGGTATCACACAGCACAATCCAACGCGCACCTGCGTCATAGGCCGCGCGGATCGCCTCCAGCGCATAGGCAGGGTTGGATTTATACCCGTCAAAGAAATGCTCTGCGTCAAACAGCGCCTCACGCCCCTGCGCCACGATATGGGCGATAGATTTGGCGATGTTCTCGGTGTTCTCGGGGAGCGTGATGCCCAGCGCAGTGGTGACGTGGAATTCATGCGTCTTGCCAACCAAGCAGATGCTCTGTGTATTGGCGTTCATCACAGCGGCCAGCACATCATCGTTTTCCGCCGACATGCCGTTGCGCTTGGTCATGCCAAAGGCGGTCAAACGCGCGCGGGTCTCCGGCGCTTCGTCGAAAAAGGCGCTGTCGGTCGGGTTCGCCCCCGGCCAGCCGCCCTCGATATAGTCCACGCCCAGCGCGTCGAGGGATTTGGCGATGATCTGCTTTTCCTCTGTGGAGAATTGCACGCCTTGGGTTTGCTGGCCGTCGCGCAGCGTGGTGTCATAGAGTGAGAGGCGGGTTTTGGTCATGGCTTGGCTCCGCTCTGCTCGTTTTTAAATTCGTTCCCTTTGCACGAACAGCGCCAGTCCGCCCTCGTTTTGCCGCAGGTAAACTTACAGTTTGACGGGTGGCGCTTCACGCCCCCTCTCGGACTAGCACTGTTCTGTGTTGTTAGGCGGGTCATTCGAGGGGTTCCAGTTTGGAATGATCGTAATCGGAAGTCGGGATAGCCTCTGCGCCCGCTTTTGTTATTTTCACTTCCACTCCTGCATCAAGAAGCATCTTCCGAAAGCTATCTACGGCTGAGAAATCTTTCGTCTGCATCGCTTCACCCCGCAGTTCATTTAGCTTGCCAGCATAGAACTTGAGTTCTTCGCCTGCTTCGTGCCAGTTTTGAGTTTGCTCTAAGGCCTTTAGACGCATGAAAAATTCACCGTTTCCAGCAGGTAGCCCTAAAAACGTAGCACTCCTGATGAGCTGCTCAAACCGCTCTTCTTTGTACATCTTGTGTAGCTCAGCAATCGCCCCGTGTATGTTAAGATCGTTCAGGAGTGGTTCGACAACATCACGATCAGGCTTTTTGTCATGGGCTGTAACAAAGCCTACAACATCGGGATCGTTCCAGAGCCTTAGCGTCTTCTCCGCCTCCTCCCGCTTTTTCTCCGTCCAGTCCATCGGTTTGCGGTAATGCGTCGAGAGCATCACAAAGCGGATCACTTCGCCCGGCACGCCTTGGTCCAGCAAATCGCGCACGGTGAAAAAGTTGCCCAGCGACTTGGACATCTTCTTGCCCTCCACCTGCAACATCTCGTTGTGCAGCCAGTAGTTCGCCATGGTGTCGGTGTCATTGGCACAGCAGCTTTGCGCGATCTCGTTCTCGTGGTGGGGGAACATCAGGTCGTTGCCGCCGCCGTGGATATCGAACTGCTCCCCCAACAACTCCTTTGCCATAGCGCTACATTCGATGTGCCAGCCCGGGCGTCCTTTGCCCCACGGGCTGTCCCACCCTGGAAGGTCGTCAGGTGACGGCTTCCACATCACAAAGTCCATCGGGTTACGCTTGTAGGGGGCGACCTCGACCCGTGCGCCTGCGATCATATCGTCAACGCTGCGGCCTGAAAGGCTACCGTAGTGCTCTTTCCAACTATCCACAGCAAACAGCACATGACCTTCGGCAGCGTAAGCGTGATCCTTGGCGATTAGATCTTCGATCATGGCGATCATCTGGGCGATGTATTCAGTCGCACGCGGCTCATGGTCGGGGCGTCTTGCCCCCAGCGCGTCCATATCTTCATGATACCAATGGATCGTCTCGTTCGAGCGCTCGTGGATCAATTCTTCGAGCGTCCCCTCGGCCCCCGCCGCTTTACGCTTTTGGGCTGTCTCGTTGATCCGGTCATCCACGTCCGTAAAGTTGCGCACGTAAGTCACATGCTCCTCCCCGTAGACATGACGCAGCAAACGGTTGAGGACATCAAACACCAGCACAGGGCGCGCATTGCCCAGATGGGCACGGTCGTACACCGTGGGACCACAGAGATACATGCGCACATTTTTGGGATCAATCGGCACAAAGTCCTCGCGCTTGCGGGTCTTGGTGTTGTGCAGTTTTATCGTGGTCATGGCGTATGTCCTAATCAGGCGCGGGGATGCGCGGGACATGGCACAGTTTCAGAGGAAATAAAACAACGTGATCAAGGCCCGCGAGAGGTATCTCAGCAGGTAATTGTACAGCTTGTAATGATCATGTTCGTTGTCATCCTTTAAGCCTAGCTCATCAGCTGCACAGTGGTCAAGGTTGATTGACAAATGCGCGCCCCTCTGCGCCCCTGCGCACGACATTTATCGGAGGGCAATATCATGCAAGCATCAAACCGGATCAGCACACTTCTGAGTGGCGGCTCTGACGGATGGGAGGTGTTCAACCGTGCGCGGCAGATGATGGCGGAAGGCACCGATGTGACCGAGCTGACAATTGGGGAGCATGACATTCGCACCGCCGCCCCCGTATTGCAGGACATGCACCGTGCAGCCATGGGCGGACATACCGGCTATGCCTCGATCCCCGGCATCCCTACCCTGCGCGATGCGATTGCAGCACGAGTGACAGCGCGCACAGGTGTCCCTACCACGCGAGAGAACGTGATGATCACCCCCGGTGGACAATCCGCACTCTTTGCCTCCCATATGGCTGTACTGGACCACGGCGATACCGCCCTCTACATTGATCCCTACTATGCCACCTACCCGGGCACGTTGCGCGGCGCCTCGGCCAAGCCTGTCGCGATCAAGGCCCGCGCAAGTGATGCCTTCCAGCCCCGCGCACAGGATATCGCCCCATATGCAGCAGGTGCCAAATCCCTGCTGATCAACTCGCCCAACAATCCTACAGGTGTCGTCTATAGCCGTGAGACGCTGGAGGGCATTGCAGATGTGTGCAAAGAGCATGACCTGTGGCTGATCTCCGACGAAGTCTATGACACGCAGATTTGGGAAGGCGCACATATTTCGCCTCGCGCCCTTGAGGGTATGGCCGAGCGCACGCTGGTTGTCGGCTCCATGTCAAAAAGCCATGCCATGACAGGCTCTCGCATCGGTTGGGTCGTGGCGCCCGAGCCGATCATTGAACATTTGGTTAACCTCGCCACCCATACCACTTATGGTGTGCCCGGCTTCATTCAGGAAGCGGCCCTCTTTGCACTAGAGCAAGGTGAGGCTTTTGAGGCGGAGATTGCAGAGCCGTTCCGCCGCCGCCGTGGACTGGCCTATGATATCCTCGCCGCCCAAAATGTCGTCGGCGTCGTGCCTAATGCGGGGGCAATGTATATGATGCTGGATGTGAGTGCGACGGGGTTGAGCGGGGAAGGCTTTGCCAACGCTTTGCTCGATACACACCAAATCGCGGTCATGCCGGGGGAAAGCTTTGGCAGTGCAGCCGCTGGGCATATCCGTGTCGCGATGACAGTGGATGACACGGCGTTTGAGGCAGCCCTCAACGCTCTGTGCAGTTTCGCCCAAACCCTCGCCACAAAGGAGAAGTGATAAAAGGCGCGCCTATCGCAGGCGCGCCTCTCCGTGTACTTCAGAAGCGGAATGAGCCGCGCAGGTTAAAGGTGGTCGCATCTGCATCCACGCCAGTACCGCCAATGTCGTCAAAGCGGTGCTCAAGAAGCTCCCCACCTACGGTGAAGCGGTCTGTAACCTGATAGGCCATGCCGACACCGATAAACTCACCAGTATCATCGCCAATGCTGGTCTGCAGCTTGGCCGCACCCGCTGTCGCATAGAGCAACGTACGTCCGAAATCATATCCGCCGCGCAACTTCAGGCGTGTCACGCTATCGGTATTGGCAGCACCATCCAGATCAATGTCGGCCTTATCATACTCAAGCTCGCCACCAATCACATAACGGCCAAAGTCATAGTCATAACCGACGTGAAGGCCGTATGTTGTGTCGTCCCCGTCTGCCTCACCTGTACCGTCCACGTCACCGTAGCCGAGGTTCAGACCGCCATAAGCGCCCGTCCAATCTCCTCCTGCGAAGGCGGGCTCGAATACGGGTGCAGGCACGGTTTCCACAATCGGGTCTTCCAGAGATCCCGCAAACGCTGTGCTTGCCAGCAACGATGTGGAAACGAGGGTGGCAGCGCCGAATTTGTAAATCGTTTTCATGATGTTTTCCTTCAGAAGAGTTCAACGAAAACAGGCAGTTTTGCTACCTATCGCCATCCAAACACCTGTTTGCACACGTTGGTTCCAAAGCTGACGCCGCGTGCGGCTGCTACGTGCGAAACATTGCCACAATGCGCCAAAAACGGCAGATTTTTGCTGTAGGGGGGGTTTAATCAGGTCGGAAACAGGACAGATTTGGTCGCGTTTTATTTTCAATGTTGATAGGAGGGGAGCGTCCATATGCAGCATCTGTCATGCAAAGCGATATTGGTCAGCCGCACCATCGGTGCGGACCGCGGACGCGCAGCGCGGGGGGCACCTTGGGGCGGATATCTCGCCCTTTGCTCTCCCTTTCGTTGAAAGACAACTCCATGAACCAACAAATAACTTCTCGCTCTGGTGGCCGCGCTGCCCGCCGTGCTGCCCGCTCTGCCGCCCTGCCCGATAACCTGCGCCCCGTGCGTGCAGGGCTTGAAGGTGGCAAGTACAAGCCGCTGTCGGAGACAGACGTGCTGAAAATCCATCACGCAGCGCTGGACGCGCTGGAAACCATCGGCCTTGCGGATGCCCCTCCCTCTGGCGTTGCCTACCTCACAGGCGCGGGTGCGATCTTGGGCGACGACGGGCGCATCCGCTTTCCGCGTGCATTGGTCGAGGATGCACTGGCCCGCGCCAACCGCTCCATCACGTTGATGAGCCGCGATGGTCTCCACGATCTCGACCTGTCAGGTACACGTGTGCATTACGGCACTGCGGGGGCTGCTGTGCATTTGGTGGATGTGGACGGCAAACACTACCGCGATTGCGGCGTGCAGGACCTGCATGACGCCGCCAAGATCGTAAATACCCTCGATAATGTGCACTTTTGCCAGCGACCAATGGTATGCCGCGATATTCCCGACAACATGGAGATGGACTACAATTCCATCTTTGCCTGCGTCGCAGGTACCACCAAACACATTGGCACGTCGTTTACCGATCCGGCCTTCGTCGGCCCTGCGATCGAGATGCTACACATGATCGCAGGCGGCGAGGATAACTGGCGTGAGCGACCATTTGTGTCCAACTCCAACTGCTTTGTCGTCCCGCCGATGAAATTCGCAACCGAGTCGTGTTTGGTGATGGAGGAATGCATCAAACACGGCATGCCCGTCCTGCTGCTCTCCGCGGGTATGGCGGGTGCGACGGCCCCCTCCACTGTGGCTGGTGCCATTGTGCAGGCTGTAGCCGAATGTCTGGCGGGTCTGGTCTATGTCAACGCCGTAAAACCGGGACATCCTGCAATATTTGGCACTTGGCCCTTCGGTCTGGATCTTCGCACGGGCGCGATGACAGGCGGCTCGGGCGAGCAGGCGCTTCTGACGTCAGGCTGCGCCCAGATGCATAACTTCTACGACCTCCCCGGTGGAGCGGCTGCGGGAATCGCGGATAGCAAACTGCCTGACATGCAGGCGGGCTGGGAGACGATGTGCTCCAACGTGATGGCAGGACTGTCTGGATGTAATATGATCTATGAGGCGGCGGGCATGCATGCCTCCTTGCTGGGCTTTTGCCATGAAAGCTTGATCTTGGGCGATGACGTCATCGGTCAGGCGTTGCGGTGCGTACGCGGAATCGAAGTGAACGACGAAACCCTAGCCCTCGATCAGATCGCTGAAGTCTGCATGGGCGGTCCGGGTCACTACCTCGGCACTTCAGGCACATTGAGCCGCATGCAAAGCGATCACTGCTATCCCACCTATGGCAACCGCATGTCGCCCAAAGAGTGGGTCGAGAAGGACAAGCCCGACCTGATCACCACAGCGACCCTGCGCAAAGAAGCCATCCTGGACGCCCCTTCTGCTGCTGCGCTTGATCCTGCGATTGACCGCGCCATTCGGGACAGGTTCAACATTCACCTGCACGGCTAAACCCCTGCCCTGTATACATCAGAGGCCCGGACCCTGGGGGGTTTCCGGACCTCTGACCCTCTGCACGTGCTGCTGCCACAGCTGTGCAGATCCCCTAAGCGGGGATGGTTTAAACGCTTAGCTTGCGGGCATCAGGCCTGCTTCCTGCGCTGCGGTGACTTCGGCGTCTTCCAACACGCCGTCACCGTTCAAATCCGCTGTCGCGAAAGTTTCCTCGGTCATGTCAGGATAAACCGCCTGCACCTCGGCAATGCTCAGTACACCGTCTTCGTTGGTGTCGGCCTGAACAGCACTTTGGCCCATCGCAAAAGCGGGCATGCAAAGGGCGGTGGCGGCGATTGCGGCGAATGTCTTTGTACGTGTCATGTGGTGTCTCCATTTATTGTTTGTCGTGACAGAGCCCCGTTGTGGCGCTCTCACAAAGGTAGAGGCCATAAATGCCCTTTGCGTCCCGACCCTATCGACAGGCGCGGCGAGCCGCCGATCAGGGCCTGTCACATGCGCGTCCCGCCGCCGAAAAAGGGCATCTTGGCGGAATCGGCGGAATACCCCCTCTGGTTGAAGCCGCAAAACACGTCATGCTGATGGAAAACAACCATAGGCAGGACAGTGATATGACAATTATGGATGATGACACCGACCTTTCCGCACTTGCGAACCGTTTGCGGCGACGTGCGCAACGTTTGGGCGCACAGCCCAGTGATGCGGAGGACATAGCTCAGGAAACCTTGCTGCGCCTGATGCAGCGTATGGCCCGTCAGGATGTGGAGGCACCCGAGCATTACGCCATGATCATCCTGCAAAACCTGATCCGTGCAGGATGGCGTGCACGCGTCGAGATGGCGGAGCTTGAAGAGGACAGTGCAAGCACCCTGCCCGTGGGCGATGGCCGCCTTGCCGTGGCCGACCTGCGCACGGCCATTGCTGCCCTGCCAGACGAGCAGGCCGAGGTCATGACGCTGGTGTTACAGGGAGAGTTCAGCCCGCGCACGATTGCCGCGCAACTTGGATTGCCTGTTGGTACTGTTATGTCCCGTCTGGCGCGTGCACGGGCCAGATTGCGTGTACAGATCGGGCTGGAGGCTGGCACGCCCGTGGCTGAGTTGCTCTAGATCCAGCTAAGTACGAGGGCGGCAAGCACCAGATAGCGTGTGCCTTTTGCCAGTGTGACGAGCAACATAAACGGCACCAAAGGCTCACGCATCGCCCCTGCTACAACTGTGAGCGGATCACCAACCACGGGCAGCCAACTGCCCAGAAGCGACCAGCGACCATAGCGTCTGTACCAGTTCTGCGCACGCGCCAGTTGCGCGTCGTTGCTCGGGAACCAGCGATGGTCCTTAAAGCGCAACAGATATCGGCCAAGCACCCAATTGATCACCGACCCGAGAACATTACCTGTCGTTGCCACTCCCAAAAGCGCTGCGACAGAGCGCTCACCGCTGAGCAAAAGCCCTGCAAGCACCGCCTCTGACTGCATCGGCAAGATGGTTGCCGCCACTAAGGCAGACAGGAAAAGACCAATATATCCAATCATCTATCGCTCAAAGCTTATCCACCAAAAATAAAAAGGGGGAGCGCGAACGCTCCCCACTTAGTTTCGCCGCATAGGCTCAATTTGTTAACCGATCGTTTTATTTTATGCCTGCGGCCTATGCGTCGTCAGGGGGCGAGCGCACCCGCCCCGTGTGTCGCGCCCCGGCAAAGCCGGGGCTGCGAAGTGGGTGGCAGCGTATCGCAAAGCGATGCGCGAGAACCCACCCCGTATCAAGTCGAGCGCAAGGCAATCGTTCTCCTGAGAACACCGAGAGCCTCTCGCATCCAAACTTCCAACATCCAAGTAGAAGCCTGTATTCGCAAAAGTAGGGCGCCACTTCAGCGCCCCACCCTATCCCTTAGCTACAGCCAGACGTCCCACCGCAGGTGTTGCACTTCATACATGTCCCGTTGCGCACCAGTGTGTAGTTACCACACTCCCCGCAGGCCTCGCCCTCATAGCCCTGCATCTTAGCCTTGGTGCGCGCATTCATTGATACTGCCCCGGAGGAGATTGACGTGGTGCTTTTCACTGCTGTCACCACACCCACGTCTCCTTGCGGCATGATCGACGTCAGCGCGTCCATGGCAGCAGACTGCCCACCTTGCAGCATCGTCAGGTTCTGCGGCACACGGTTGCGCAAATACCCCTGTGAGGTGATCTGCTTGAGTACTTCAAGCGATTTTGACGCAGCGCTCTCGGAGAGCTCGGAGACATTGGCAACCCCTTCTTCCTCACCACGGCCCAGCGTGTCGAACGTAGCGCCCTCGGGCTGCACATGCGCCAGATCGGTGCGGTCCAGATAGCTTACCGCCAATTCGCGGAAGATATAATCAAGGATCGAGGTCGCCTGTTTGATGCTGTCGTTGCCCTGCACCATGCCCGCAGGCTCGAATTTGGTGAAGGTGAAGGCATCAACAAATTCTTCGAGTGGTACGCCGTATTGCAGACCCACGGAGACCGCGATGGCAAAGTTGTTCATCATGGCGCGGAAGCCTGCACCCTCTTTGTGCATATCGATGAATATCTCACCAAGGGAGCCATCGGTATACTCACCAGTACGCAGGTACACCTTGTGCCCACCCACATTGGCCTTTTGGGTATAGCCCTTGCGACGCTGTGGCATCTTTTCACGGTGCGATTTCACGATCTCCTTGACGATCACCTTCTCGACGATCTTCTCGGCCAGCACGATTGCCTTTTCGTGGGCTGTGCCGCTCTCGAGGATTTCTGCCGCATCATCATCGTCCTCGACGAGCGACGCCGCGAGGGGTTGGGACAATTTGGAGCCGTCACGGTACAGTGCGTTGGCTTTGACACCCAAGGACCAGCTCAGTTCGTATGCTTTCTGGCAATCCTCGATGGTGGCGTCATTCGGCATGTTGATCGTCTTGGAGATCGCACCCGAGATGAACGACTGTGCCGCTGCCATCATGTAGATGTGGCTGTTGACCGACAGATAACGCTTGCCCGTTTTACCGCAGGGGTTGGCGCAATCGAAGATGCCATAGTGCTCTTCTTTCAGGTGCGGCGCACCCTCCAGTGTCATCGTACCGCAAACGTGATTATTGGCTGCATCGATGTCCTTTTTGGAGAAGCCAAGAGACTTCAGCAGGTCAAACGTTGGATCGTTGAGCTTGTCCGCAGGAATACCAAGTACTTTGGTGCAGAACTCCGCACCGAGCGTCCACTGGTTAAAGACAAAGCGGATATCAAAAGCCGCCCCAAGTGCCGCATCGACCTTTGCCAGTTCCGCAGGCCCAAAACCGTGACCAATAAGTGAGGTATGGTTGATGCCCGGTGCATTGCCGATTGTGCCGTGACCCACTGCGTGTCCTACGATCTCTTCGATTTGCGCCGCACCATAGCCGAGTTTGGCCAAGGCCGCAGGAACAGATTGATTGATGATCTTGAAGTAGCCACCACCCGCGAGTTTCTTGAACTTAACCAGTGCGAAGTCAGGCTCGATCCCTGTGGTGTCGCAATCCATTACCAGACCGATGGTGCCTGTAGGCGCGATCACAGAGGTCTGTGCGTTGCGGTAGCCGTGCTTTTCGCCCAGTGCCAGCGCCTCATCCCATGTGGACATGGCCACATCGACCAGACCCGCCTGTGGGCAGTTTGCGTGATCAAGAGGAACAGGCTTAACCGCCAGATCCTCATAGCCATTCCTCTCACCATAGGCCGCGTGGCGGTGGTTACGGATGACGCGCAGCATGTGCTTGCTGTTTTTCTCATAGCCCGGGAATGCACCCAACTCGCCTGCCATCTCGGCAGAGGTTGCATAGGCAACGCCGGTCATAATCGCCGTCAACGCACCGCACAGCGCGCGGCCCTCGTCGCTGTCATAGCCAAAGCCCATGTTCATCAGCAGACCGCCGATGTTGGCATAGCCGAGACCAAGTGTGCGGAAATCATAGGAGCGCTGTGCAATCTCTTTGGACGGGAACTGAGCCATCATCACGGAGACTTCGAGCGTTACAGTCCAGAGACGCGAGGCGTGCATATAGTCTTCGACCTGAAACTCGCCGTCCTTGAGGAAGGTCAGCAGGTTCATGGAGGCGAGGTTACAGGCGGTATCGTCTAGGAACATATACTCCGAGCACGGGTTGGAGCCGCGAATCGCGCCGTCTTCGGGGCATGTGTGCCAGTCGTTCACGGTGTCGTGGTACTGGATGCCCGGATCGGCACAGGCCCATGCGGCGTGGCCCACTTGGTCCCAGAGATCCCGTGCGCGAATTGTTTTGGACGCCTCACCAGTTACACGGTCGATCAGGTCCCAATCACCGTCTGCTTCCACTGCCTTGAGAAAGGCATCGGTGACGCGGATCGAGTTGTTGGAGTTCTGACCCGAGACCGAATTATAGGCCTCGGAGTCCCAATCCGTGTCGTAGGTCGGGAATTCGATGGAGGTGTGACCCTGCTTTGCATAATCGAGCACGCGCTTGACATAAGTCTCGGGGATCATGGATTTCTTGGCAGCGCGGATCGCATCCTTGAGCTGCTCGTTCTTTGCAGGATCATAGGCATCCGCTTCCAGACCGTCCCAGCCTGCAATAGCTTTGAAGATCAGGTTGAGCTTTTGCTCGTGCATTTTGGAGCCTGCAACGATGCTGGCAACCTTCTGCTCTTCGAGCACCTTCCAGTTGATGAATTCCTCGATATCGGGGTGGTCCGCATCGACAATGACCATCTTGGCCGCCCGGCGTGTTGTACCGCCAGATTTGATCGCACCAGCAGCACGGTCACCAATTTTCAGGAAGCCCATGAGGCCGGAGGATTTGCCGCCGCCTGAAAGCTTCTCTCCTGCGCCACGAAGCGAGGAAAAATTTGTACCCGTGCCGGACCCGTATTTAAACAGACGCGCTTCGCGCACCCAAAGGTCCATGATGCCGCCGTCGCCGACCAGATCGTCAGCAACGGACTGGATGAAGCACGCGTGCGGCTGTGGGTGCTCATAGGACGACGTGGAGCGTGTGAGCTTGCCCGACTTGTGATCCACATAGTAGTGGCCCTGTGCGGGGCCGTCGATTCCGTAGGCCCAGTGCAGGCCCGTGTTGAACCACTGCGGGGAGTTTGGTGCGGCGCGCTGAGAGGCCAGCATGTGGCGCATCTCGTCATAGTAGGTGCGCGCGTCTTCTTCGGTGGTGAAGTAACCACCCTTCCAGCCCCAGTAAGCCCACGCACCTGCGAGGCGGTCGAACACCTGCTTGGAAGACGTCTCACCGCCCATCTCGGTGCCCTCAACAGGAACAGAGCGCCACAGGAACTCGGGAACACCCTTTTCCTTCACGCGCTTGGATTCGGCAGGAACGCCCGCTTTGCGGAAATATTTTTGCGCGATGACGTCGGAAGCAACCTGGCTCCACGCTTTTGGCACTTCGACATTGTCGAGATGAAAAACCACTGATCCGTCAGGGTTACGAATTTCGGAGACCGTGCTCACAAAATCCAGATCTGCGTAGGCGTCTTGCCCCTGAGTGGTGAATTTCCGTTCAATTTTCATCGCGCTACCCCGTTGTTCAAGCTTTACCATTTTCGAATGCCGTCAAAGACACCCAACTCAATACTGTTTGGCATAGTCGCAGGTGCCGCCGACCGAGTGAAAACCACTGGGTGCGCATTTAACCAACCGCCCTGTAAGACCGTTTGCCTGTACTCTACCTCGTGGTCCGCCTTTGAGCGTTAAACCACTACATGTTGTGGCGCGACCGTCAGTTCGCACAAACTGGCGTATCTGACCCTATCCGGTCAACGATTTTATTATCGGAAAATTCACATTTTAACTGTTGACGTGTTTTGCGAATAGGCAGGCCTTCACAGGTTTGTGAGACGGCTCGCTACAGTGTCCAAAACGTTAACCTTTCGAGGCAGCAAAAAACCCTTTATTTCGGCGTATCTAACGCGCGTTTTTAAGCCGCGTTAACGATTGGCACCTGCGAGTCGGCAGCTTTTCATCCGAATCTACCCGTCCATTTTGGCCGAATTTCTGTTGCCGAAAAAACGCGGCGCTCGGCTGTTGCCTGCTCAAAATTGGCGCGAGGGAACACCACCCACAGGGGAAAATGCCGAAAATTGAGGCAAATACCACAAGATGTAGATCTATACCTGCCAGACCGCCGATGATCCCCGCGCGATCGCCCCTTGGCGATTCCCCTGAAGGCCTGCCCTAAAAACACTTGTGGCCTCTTCGCAAAAACGAAGAGGCCACATGAGTTCGATCTGGTAATCGAAAATGGTCGGGGCGAGATGATTCGAACATCCGACCCCCTGTACCCAAAACAGGTGCGCTACCAGGCTGCGCCACGCCCCGACTGACGCCTCTTTAGCGCGAGCTGTCGGGATTGAAAAGGCAAAATATACGTCTGCACAGAATGATTTGAATTCACCCGCAGGTCCACGGTTCATCCAGGCTGATAAATGAAGGATGGCGCAGAACATCGCCTACTTTGATCCCCAAACGCCGCGCCAATCCGCCGTTAATCTCCAATACACCAAACAGCAGCATATCGCCCGGCGAGATAGGGGTTTCGTCCAAAGGCTGTGCGCGGTGATGGATGTATTTTATCTCGCCAAATCCATCGAGAAACAGCATATCAAGTTCGATCAGCGTGTTGCGCATCCAGAAACTCATGATTTGGGGACGCTGGTACACAAAAAGCATGCCCTTGCTCATCGGCATGCTTTCTACATGCATGAGGCCCCGGGCGCGTGTCTGCTCGTCTGCGGCCACATCGACGTTAAAGGCCGCTTTTCCGAAGCCCCCTGAGATGGTCGCACGATCCGTGGCGCAGGCGGGGGCCAGCGGGGTCAGCGCCTGTGCCCTTTGTGCGGTCACAGTGAGAGCGGTCAGCCCTGTGAGGAAAGTTCTTCTGTTGTGGGGACTGTTTCCCATGCAAGCACCTCTGCCGCCATTCGGCCGCGTTTACCGTCAATTACGCGCATTGCGATCGCTTCACCCGGTGCCAGATCAGACAGACCCGACTGCCGGAGCACATCCATATGCACAAACACATCTTCGGGGCAGCCAAATACATTGGCAAAGCCAAATCCTTTTGCCTTGTCGAACCATTTTATCCGTGCCGCTAAAAGTGGTGTGCTTGCGATCTGCTCTTTGTCTAAGCCCGCAATATCTGGCAGCGACGTTTGCACACCTTCCGGTGGCGAAATCGACAGGATCTCGCTTGCCTGCGCACCACGCTCGGTTTTTTGCACCACCATCGCTACGCGGGAGCCATCCGCAACCGAGCTTTGGCCAAAATTCCGAAGAACATTTACATGAAGAAGAATATCGACGCCGCCATCATCGGACACAACAAAGCCGAAGCCCTTTACAGGATCAAACCACTTCACCGTGCCATTCACACCCGATTGCGGGGTATTATCGTCGTGCGCTTGTATCATATCTCTCGCACCGTCTTTCAAATAAATAATTGGGGCCTGAATACCCCGCCGCAAAAAAACCGCGGCTATACTCGTACTACTAAGGATTAAGTCGTGTAATTTCCCATGCTGCATCAACCGACGCACGGCGCCATTGGAAGCGATCATGCAACCGTGCAGGACCATCGCCCCAGAATTCAAGCTCAAGTGGCGTAAGGCGGTAGCCCCCCCAAAACGGAGGACGCGCCGGATTGTCGCCATGCTTGGCAATGACATCTTCCAATGCCTGCTCAAGCGTTTCGCGGTTCTCAAGTGGCTTTGACTGATCGGATGCCCATGCGCCATGACGGCTCTTGAGCGCCCGTGACGCGTAATATACGTCCGCCTGTTCGCCGTCTTCACGCGTAATAATTCCGCGTGCACGTATTTGACGGCGTAGTGACTTCCAGTGAATGACAAATGCCGCCTTACCAGAACTGTCCAACTCGGCAGCTTTGGCACTGGTGTAGTTTGTATAAAAAACAAACGCACCGTCTTCGATATCTTTGAGCAAAACAACACGCGCATTCGGCATGCCATCTGCGTCCACAGTGCTCAGCGCCATGGCGTTGGGATCGTTTATCTCCACGTCTGATGCTTCTGCCATCCACGCACGCGCAAGGGCGAAAGGATCATCACCTGCGAAAATACCGGACCGGTCTGCCATCACTTTTTTCCTCATTGGGACACAAAAGATATATCTCGGATCAGCGTTTCATCCAATCCCGTAACACATAGCACAGTAATCATATTTCAGACTATCGCGTTGCTTGGGAACACAATTCACCCATTGCGAGCATCTGTGCAACCCAAAACACGATATACGGTGCGCTGACTTGATGGTCCCCAACCAATCGCGTAGGTAAAGCCAACCTGATTATGAATGGAGTTTTAGGCCATGTCGAACAATCTGATGGCGGGCAAGCGGGGACTGATCATGGGATTGGCCAACGATAAATCAATTGCCTGGGGCATCGCAAAACAGCTTGCCGATGCTGGTGCCGAGCTGGCGTTCTCCTATCAGGGTGATGCGTTGAAAAAGCGTGTTGACCCGCTCGCAGCCTCCCTTGGCTCTGATATCGTGCTGCCCTGTGATGTTGGCGACGAGGCCTCGATTGACGCTCTGTTTGCTGGCTTGGGCGAGCGGTGGGACAATCTGGATTTTATCGTTCATGCCATCGGCTTTTCCGACAAGAACGAACTGCGCGGCCGCTATGTCGACACAAGCCGCGCCAACTTCGCGCTCTCGATGGATATCTCGGTCTATTCCTTCACTGCCGTTGTGCAGCGTGCCGAGAAGATGATGAAGAATGGCGGCTCTTGCCTAACGCTCACTTATTACGGCGCCGAAAAAGTAATGCCACATTATAACGTTATGGGCGTGGCCAAGGCTGCCCTTGAGGCGTCGGTCCAATACCTCGCGGAAGATCTGGGCAAGGACGGCATCCGCGTGAATGCCATCTCGGCAGGTCCGATCAAGACGCTTGCCGCCTCAGGTATCGGTGATTTCCGATATATCATGAAGTGGAACGAGTATAATTCGCCCCTGCGCCGTAATGTGACCATCGACGAGGTCGGAAAATCTGCACTCTACCTGCTGTCCGACCTTGGCTCGGGCACCACAGGCGAAAACCTGCATGTCGATGCGGGATATCATGTGGTGGGCATGAAGGCGGTTGATGCGCCCGATATGAGCAAATGAACCGCACCGTGCGGCTGACAACGGCGCTTTGTGCTGTCAGCAGCACAGCGCATGCCAGCGCTCTCGGCAATGCAGCCACGGTGCCGATTGGCCAACGCGGCGGGACGCTTGATGGCGAGTTGATGATCTGCCGATGGGGCGAAGGGATGTTAAAGCTGCCCGCCCCCGAGGACAAACCAGTCAAAACGCTTTCGAGTAGACCCTCCCTAAAACTATCGCGCCACGGACGGATGGACCGGATCAGCAAGAGCACTATTACGCAGCCTGCGCTTCCGCCCTGCTCCATAAGTCGTACTGCCGCAATACGCTGGCAAGGTGGGTCATTAACGGACATGACGCCTGACCTGACGCACGACGCAATGGTGCTCAAACGATGACCCTCGAACACGTTCTTGCCTTTAATGCGGTCCTGATTGTTTCGATCCTGAGCCCTGGTGCTGCTTTTTTGATGGCAGTGCGCAGCTCGATCTCGAACGGACGCCGCGCAGGCGTTGCCACTGGGCTCGGTCTGGGCGTGATGGCAAGCCTGTGGACCCTGGCCGCCCTTCTGGGGATGGACGCCATTTTCGCCTTGTTTCCATGGGCCTTTGCAACGCTGAAACTCGGTGGAGCAGTCTATTTGATCTATCTTGCGATCAAGACATGGCGCAGTGCAGCCACACCACTAGGTTCTGCGCCGAAGGCACAAGGACGCGCATTTATCGATGGCTTCCTCGTTAATATGGGTAATCCAAAATCGGTCTTGTTTGCCGCGGCTGTGCTGGTGGTGATTTTCCCGCCGGACCTTACAGCAGCGCAAGTCGCCTTTGTTACCCTCAACCACCTTATCCTCGAAATACTGTTTTATTCGGCTTGCGCCGTTATTCTGACAGCCCCCGCTGCCCGCGCCCGATTTTTGCGTGCAAAACCTCTTATCGACCGTACTGCCGCCATCCTTCTTGGCGGCCTTGGTCTAAAACTCTTGCTACAAAGGTAATTCCATATGTCCGACACCCGCCTGCCCCATGAAAAAGGTTTTCACATCAGCTGGGACCAAATCCACCGCGACAGCCGTGCGCTGGCTTGGCGTCTGGACGGGAAAGGTCCTGATGACGGCGCATGGCGTGCGGTTGTTGCCATCACCCGCGGGGGAATGGCCCCCGCAATGATCGTCGCACGCGAGTTGGATATCCGCACTGTAGATACCATCTCGGTCGTCTCCTACCACTCGGGCGGGGGCAAAGCGGACCAGCGGCGCGAGGCCCGTGTTCTGAAATCTCCAGATGTAGAAATGATGGGCGACGGCACAGGCATCTTGATCGTCGATGATTTGGTGGACAGCGGCAAAACACTTGAGTTGGTCCGCTCCCTCTACCCCAACGCCCATTTCGCTACCGTCTATGCCAAACCTGCGGGAGAGCCGATGGTCGACACCTTCATCACGGGTGTCTCTCAAGACACATGGATTTTCTTCCCGTGGGACATGGCTCTGCAATACGTCGAGCCGTATCGCGGTAAGGACTAAGCCAAATCACACCTGCTCTTCTTTATTTTGCCTATAAACTGAATCCCGTAGGATCCCTCACATACTGGACTTGGCCATGACAGCACCGCGCACCACCACAACCTTCCCGCCCCCTGTCATGGAAGCCCGCCGCTGGCTCGACAGTGTCAGCTTCCCTGATGACCGCCCCCTCATCAACGTGAGTCAGGCCGCCCCTGTTGAACCGCCGCATCCCGACATGCGCCAAGCAATGGCAGATGCGGTTCTTGGCGACGATTCTGTGCACCTCTATGGTCCCGTTCTCGGTATGCCCGCCCTGCGCAGCGAACTGGCAGCCCGAACCGCGCGCATCTATGGCGGTGAAATCCGCGCAGAGCTTGTCGCGATTACCTCAGGCTGCAATCAAGCTTTCGCCGCTGCGATTTCGACTCTTTGCGCTGAAGGGGACGAAGTGATCATCCCCGTGCCATGGTACTTTAACCATAAGATGTGGCTGGATATGGCAGGCGCAGTTGCGGTCCCCTTGCGCTGTGAAGGTGATATGATGCCCGACCCTTGGGACGCGGCAAAACTTATCACACCGCGCACACGTGCAATTGTGTTGGTCACACCGAATAATCCTACTGGCGTCGAATATCCCGACGACCTCATCACCGCCTTCTATGACATCTGCAAGTCACGGGGCATCGCCCTGATCGTGGATGAAACCTACCGCGACTTTCACGCCAGCACCGATATCCCGCACAGCCTGTTTAAAAAGGCCACTTGGGACGATACACTGATCCACCTCTATTCTTTTTCAAAGGCTTACCGCCTGACGGGACATCGCGTGGGCGCGATGATCACTTCAACTGCACGGCTGGCGGAAGCCGAGAAATTCCTCGACACTGTCGCCATTTGCCCCAACCAAGTAGGACAGCACGCGGCCCTTTGGGGGATGCAAAATCTTGACCAGTGGCTCGGCGGGGAGCGTGATGAAATCCTAACACGCCGTGCGGCAATCACCGACAATATGCAAAAGCTCAAAGACAAAGGCTGGTCGCTGATGGGTTTGGGCGGCTATTTCGCCTATCTTGAGCATCCCTTCGCAATGAGCAGTGCCGAGCTTGCTCCGCTTATGGTCGAGCAATCGGGCATTTTGTGCCTGCCCGGAACGATGTTCTACCCTGAGGATAATACGGCTGGTACCCGCGAGTTACGCATCGCTTTTGCCAATCTGGATGCCGCAGGCATCGCCACACTTTTTGACCGTCTCGCAGCACTTGATCTGCCTCGGCGCTAGCATCCTCTTGCCCCTCTAGCGCCAAGCCCTTAGACAGTCGCAAACACCGTTTAAGGGGTACCAACCATGGCCAAGAAATCAAGCGTCGGCAAAACCGCAATGTGGATCGTGGTCGGTCTTCTATTTATCGGCTTGGGCGGCTTTGGCGCCGTCAACCTGAGCGGCAATATCCGCACCCTCGGTACGGTCGGGGACAAGCCGATCGCGGTGGACACCTACGCCCGTCAGGTCCAGCAGGAGTTGCGCGCCATCAGCCAGCAAACAGGCAGCCCCATGACATTTGCCCAAGCACAGCAGTTAGGTCTGGACCGTGCCGTGTTGCAACGCATCACCCGTGAGCGTGCGCTGGATCATGAAGCCACCCAGATGGGCCTATCTATCGGTGACGAACTGCTACGCGACCGCATCCTGGAAATTCCCGCTTTTCAAGGGGTCGACGGTTCCTTCGACCGCGAAGGGTATGCACAGGCGCTTCGCTCTGCCGGTTTGAATGAAAACGACTTCGAAGTTAGCTTACGCGAAGAATCTGCCCGCCAACTGCTTCAGGGTGCGATCCTAAGTGGCGTTGAGATGCCTGCCGCTTACTCCGAAACGCTGGTGGCCTATGTCAGCGAGCAGCGTGATTTTACATGGGTGCTGTTTAATGACGCCGACACCGATCCGGCCCCCGCAACCGAGCAAGAGCTGCGCGCCTATTTCGAGGTAAATGCAGACAGCTTTGTGTTGCCCGCCACGAAAAAGATTACCTATGCATGGCTGAACCCGACCGACATTCTGGATCAGGTGGAAATTCCAGAAGGAGAACTGCGCGCAGAATATGACGCGCGTTCCGATGAGTATAACCAGCCAGAGCGCCGTCTTGTGGAGCGTCTCGTATTTGCCGATCAAGAAGCCGCTGATCAGGCCGCCGCCGCACTTGAAGTGAACGGCACCACCTTTGAAGCGTTGGTGCAGGATCGTGGTTTGCAATTGTCGGATGTGGACATGGGCGACGTAAGCCGTGAGAGCCTTGATGCCGCAGGAACCCCTGTGTTCGAGGCGGAGGTCGGCACTGTTGTCGGCCCTGCCCCGACCAACCTTGGCCCTGCCCTTTTTCGCGTCAATGCCGTGCTGCCAGAACAGATTGTAACCTTTGAAGAGGCGGAGCCAGAGTTGCGCGATGCCCTCGCAACAGACCGCGCAATCCGCCTTGTTGAAGCGCAGGCAGAAGATTTCGACAACCGCCTTGCGGGTGGCAACACGGTCGAGCAACTGGCCGAGCAGACCGAGATGGTATTGGGCCAGATTGACTGGACCGCCGAAAGCTCGGACGGCATTGCGGCCTATGAGGCCTTCCGCGAAGCTGCCGCAACTGTAACTGCTGAGGATTTCCCAAAGATCGAGCAACTTGATGATGGTGGTGTGTTTGCCCTTCGCCTCGACGAAGCTCTGCCAGAGCGCCCGCCGGCCTATGAGGATGTGGTTGAGGAAGTCACCACCCGTTTGACCGCCGAGCAGACAGTGGCCCGTTTGAGCGTAGAGGCTGAAGCTGCAAAAGCTGCTCTTGAAGCAGGAACGTCCCTTGAGGAACAAGGACTGACCCCACGGGTGGAGACAGACCAGACCCGCAACGCTTTTTTGGTAAACACCCCACGCGGTTTCACAGCAGCAGTCTTTGAAATGGAGTTGGGCGATATTCGCATCCTTGAGGGCACGGATACTGTCGTCATGGTGCGCCTCGACGCGGTCCACGCCGCAGGCGACAGCCCTGAGGCATCAGCCCTTGTGGCCCAATTGCGCGAACAGCAAAATCAGGCGCTGGCACGCGGACTTTTCGATATCTTTGCCGATGATACGCTGTTGCGTGCGGGGCAAAACATCGACCCCCGCGCCGTCAACGCTGTTAACGTGAATTTCCAGTAAGATGGCGCTTACACCCGACTTCAACACGTTTGCCGCCCGCTATGACGCAGGCGAGCATCAGGTGGTCTATACCCGTCTGGCCGCCGATCTGGACACCCCGGTCTCGCTCATGCTGAAACTCGGCGGGGCGTCTGAGAATTCGTTTATGCTCGAATCCGTCACGGGTGGTGAAGTGCGCGGACGTTATAGCATTATCGGAATGAAGCCCGATCTGATCTGGCGTTGTCGCGGGACTACCTCCGAAGTGAATCGTGCCGCACGCTATGATCCCGATGCCTATACGGCTATCAAAGGGGATCCGCTGGACGCGCTGCGCGGCCTAATCGCGGAAAGCAAGATTGATCTGCCATTGGACATGCCTCAAGCCGCCGCTGGCCTCTTCGGCTACCTTGGCTATGATATGATCCGTCTAGTAGAGCGTTTGCCAGATGTGAACCCCGACCCGCTAGGCCTGCCCGATGCCGTGATGCTGCGCCCTTCGGTGGTGGCTGTACTGGACGGTGTGAAGGGCGAAGTAACTGTGGTTTCCCCCGCATGGGTCACGCCCGGCCAATCCGCACGCGCCGCATATGCCCAAGCAGCCGAGCGCGTGATGGACGCTGTGCGCGATCTGGAACGTTCACCCGCTGGCACCAGCCGCGATTTGGGCGAAGCTGCCGCCGCGCCAGAGCCCGTAAGCAACTTTACCAAAGACGCCTATAAGGAAGCGGTACTCAAAGCTCAGGAATACATCAAGGCTGGGGATATTTTCCAAGTCGTTCCAAGCCAACGCTGGGCGCAGGCTTTCCCGCAGCCGCCCTTCTCGCTCTACCGCTCATTGCGCCGCACAAATCCTTCCCCGTTCATGTTCTATTTCAACTTTGCCGGCTTCCATGTTGTTGGGGCCAGCCCCGAAATTCTTGTCCGCGTATTCGGACAGGAAATCACCATCCGCCCCATCGCAGGAACCCGCCCCCGTGGTGCCACGCCTGAAGAAGACCGCGCGCTTGAAGCAGATCTGATGGCCGACCCCAAAGAGCTGGCCGAGCATTTGATGCTGTTCGATCTGGGCCGCAACGATGTGGGACGTGTGGCCAAGATCGGCACCGTTCGCCCGACCGAGGAATTTATCGTTGAACGCTACAGCCACGTCATGCACATCGTCTCCAACGTCGTGGGCGAGCTACGCGAGGATTGTGACGCGCTCGACGCCTTCTTTGCTGGCATGCCCGCTGGCACAGTCTCGGGCGCGCCCAAAGTTCGCGCGATGGAGATCATCGACGAGTTGGAGCCAGAGAAACGCGGCGTCTATGGCGGCGGTGTTGGCTACTTCAGTGCAGGCGGCGATATGGACATGTGCATCGCCCTGCGCACGGCGGTGATCAAGGACCAGACCCTGTATATCCAAGCAGGCGGCGGCGTGGTCTATGACAGCGACCCCGAAGCGGAATATATGGAGACCGTGCATAAATCAGGCGCAATACGGCGCGCCGCAGAGGATGCCGCCCGTTTTGATAGCGATGGAAACGGCTGACTAGAACTTGTTAAGTGGTATCTTCAAATAGCTATGCCCGTCCGCCTCTGCCTTGGGCGGTTTGCCTGCACGCAGGTTCATTTGCAGCACTTCAAGCATCCGGTCCGGCAGATTCAGCGTCTTGTCCCGCCCCTCCCGCATGGAGATAAAACCCTCTTTCTCGGTGCCGCCACCGATGTGTTTGTTATGGCGGCGGTGCTCTGCCACTGTCGCCTCCCACTGCGGCAGTCTGCGATACTCGGTGCCGTAATCATGTCCGACAAACAGGCGCGTCTCATCCGGCAAGGCCAGCAAGTCCTGCAATGACTGCCACAGATCATATGCGGAACCGCCCGGAAAATCAGCCCGCGATGTTCCCGCATCCGGCTGCATGAAGGTGTCGTGAACAAAGGCCGCATCGGCACCGACCACATAAGTGACAGAGCCAAGCGTATGACCGGGCGATAGCATCACCCGGACGTCCAGTTCGCCGATCTTGAATGTGTCACCGTTTGCGAACAAATGATCGAAATCGTGCTCTGGGTGAAACGCAGAGGGCATGTTATAGTAATCGCGCCATAACTCCGCGATCTCGCGCAGTTTTTCGCCGATGCCGTTCGGTTTGCCCAACCGCTCTTTGAGGAAGGAGGACGCCATCAAGTGGTCGGCATGCGGGTGCGTGTCGAGAATCCACTCGATCTTGACCCCTTCGGTTTGCGCAAATTTCAGGATAGCTTCCGCGCCGGCAGTATCGGTAGAGGCGGATGCGGGATGATATTGCAGCACCGTATCAACAAGAGCGCCTGCCCGCGTTGCGGGATCAACAACTAGGTATTGAATGCTTCCCGTCGGGGCGTCGTAGAAGCCCGTCACTTCCGGCGAATGTGGTCCACGAGAAGGGCTGGTGCGAGAAATCGACATATCTACTCCTATGAATGTGTAAGAGTAAAAACCCCGATCAGGCTATTGGTTCCAAAATACCGCACCTGGCCTTCCCGATTTTTACTACTGCGCCAGCAGGACCGCCGAAACGGGAGCCAAAGCGACGCTGCCCGCACGGTCTGCTAAGCCCCACACCAACAGCGCCTCAATCGTCTCGGGGCGCAAGCGGCCCAACATGATCACACCGCCTTCCTGACCTGCTTTAAACGCCGCTTGATCAAGGAAACGACGGATTACGCGGGGCTGCTGTCCTTCGCTGTCAAAGTCGCGGAACACAGGCGCAGCGGGCACCCCTTCCTTGAGCGCCAGCTTGGGCATCGAGTTGAGGCCTTTGCTTTGCGCGACAAGGCCATGACCGCTGGCCAGTAATATCCGCGTGACCTGATCCGCCACTTCGCGCGAGCCTTGTAGCCCTGCACCTGTGCCTTCTATGACCCCTACAATCTCTGGCATCCCGTTCAGGGCCACACTCAGCGAAACTTCGGCGTCCGTGGGCCGCGCCCCTTGGGGCAGGTTTACCATCGCCAGAACATCGAACCCTTCGGCGCGGTAACGCTCTGCCCGCTCTGCCGCATCAAACAGGTTTACGTCTACAGCAAAGCTGACAGGATACGGAAAACTTGACAGCGCAGGCAGCCCGATGGCGTCCGCATCAAGATCTGCCCCTGTGTCCATCAAGACAATGCTCATAAGTGGCTTGCCTTCAGGGTTTTCAAAAGGCTGCGCAAATGTGCTGATCGGGCGTGTGTCCGGCGTTTGCGAGACGGTCTCGACTGGCGTCGCTTCAAGCTGCGGTGATCTGTTGATCAGGGTATTTGCAGGTGTGCCTACACTTTGTCCTCCGGTACTTCCAAGGGTACCGACAGGCCTGCCGGGGACAGTCAGCACCCGCGGCTTGGGTGCTGTTTGTGCAACGGAGGCTTGTTCTTGAGTTTCGGCTTCCGCTTCGGCCTCTGGCGCGGGTTCAACCACGATGAAGGTTTCTTCGCTCTCTGAGACCACTTCCCCCTCTGGTGCCACATCGCTTTCTCGCGCTACTCCGGCAACCGCCTCCTGAGAAGCCTCAGCCTCCGGCATTGCGATCGCAGCATCCTGACTATCGTCCGGAATCATCGGGGCCAAAGCCTGAGGGTTGGGCAGTACAGCGGCATCTTCACCTGCCCGCGCAATCACGCCCTGCGGCAAAGGCCGTGGCTGGGTAAGATCGGCCACGACACCGGTCTGGGGCTGTGGCAGTACCGTGGGCAGAACGGGCGTACGCTCCTCCGCGCCGCCATCAACGGGCGGCAATACTGTGGGTACGGATGCTGTGGCCATGACTTCATTTTGCGGCGCTACCACAGGCTCAGCCGTCAGCGGGCCATTATTAAGTGTTCCTGTTACATCCGTGGTCGTCTGGGGTGCCAATGCTGCCACGGCAGGCTCTTTCGGCAATTCTCCGCCTTCGGGAGTGCGCAAACTCACTTGAGGCTGCACAACAGGTGCCGATCCTTCGCCAGTCACGATCACAGTTGGTTGCAATACTGCGGGTTGCGGCGGTGAAACGCTCTCTGCCGTGCCCATCTGTGGGGCTGGCTGTGGCTGCATCGGCACTAGCACCGATACCACACCGGCCACGCCCACACTGAACACCGCGCCCAGTCCAATTCCACTCAATAACCCACGTGCCATAGCTCATGCACCCTTGTCCTGTTGGCTTGCATCCTGTGCACTCCCGATATTTCGAACCGGTTAATGTGCCGATGCAGCGGCCCTGCCTCTTGACGATACCGTCCAAGACTGACCATCTACTCCCGAACTATATACACCCCACGCGCCCGCCTTCTCTAGTCCTAATGCGAAGTTTTACCAAATGCTCTTGTTGATCGATAACTATGACAGTTTCACCTACAATCTGGTTCACTATCTGGGGACCTTGGGTGCGCAAATGGACATCCGCCGTAATGACACGCTGAGTGTGGATGAGGCACTGGCGCTGCGCCCCTCTGGCATCGTCCTGTCGCCAGGTCCATGCGATCCTGCGCAGGCGGGGATTTGCCTCGCGCTCACCCATGCCGCCGCAGAAGCGGGTATTCCGCTACTGGGGGTCTGTCTGGGGCATCAAACGATCGGCGAGGCCTTCGGCGGGAAAGTCGTTCGCGCAAAAGATATCGTGCATGGCAAAATGGGTCAGATGCATCACACGGGCAAAGGGCTGTTTGCCGGCCTGCCCTCGCCTTTTGCCGCAACGCGCTATCACTCCTTGATTGTCGAGCGAGAGAGCCTGCCCGATTGCCTAGAGATCACTGCAGAGTTGGAAGATGGCACCATTATGGGCCTGCAACATCGCACGCTTCCGATCCACGGCGTGCAATTTCACCCCGAATCCATCCGCTCCGAGCACGGCCATGCGCTGCTGGAGAACTTCCTCAAGGAGGTGAAAGAGCCCGCATGAGTGACCAGCTAAAACCCCTCATTGACGCCGCTGCAAACGGGCCGCTGACCCGCGCGCAGGCCGAGGAAGCATTCGGCATCCTGTTCAACGGCGAAGCTACGCCCAGCCAGATCGGCGGCTTCCTCATGGCGCTGCGTACGCGCGGCGAGACTGTGGATGAATACGCCGCTGCTGCCGCCGTGATGCGTGCAAAATGCAACGCCGTCCGCGCCCCTGAGGGCGCAATGGATATCGTCGGCACCGGCGGTGACGGCAAGGGAACACTCAACATCTCGACTGCAACCGCGTTTGTCGTTGCTGGCGCTGGCGTGGTTGTGGCAAAGCACGGCAACCGCAACCTAAGCTCCAAGTCTGGCGCGGCAGATGCGCTGACCCAGATGGGCCTGAAAACCATGGTCGGTGCGCCTGTGGTCGAAAAGGCCCTGAACGAAGTCGGGATCGGCTTTATGATGGCACCGATGCACCATCCTGCGATTGCCCATGTGATGCCCACCCGCGCCGAGCTGGGGACGCGCACGATCTTCAACATCCTTGGCCCGCTCACCAATCCCGCAGGCGTGAAACGCCAGCTCACAGGCACTTACCGCCGCGATTTGACCCGCCCCATGGCCGAAACATTGAAAGAACTGGGGTCGGAGGCTGCATGGCTTGTTCACGGCTCTGATGGAACGGACGAGTTGACTATTACAGGCGTCAGCTGGGTCTCAGCGCTGCGCCTTGATGGCCAAATCGATGATATCGAAATCCACCCCGAAGACGCGGGCCTGCCCGAGCACCCGTTTGAGGCCATCGTTGGCGGGACGCCCGAGGAAAACGCAGTGGCGTTTAACGCGCTGCTCGACGGGAGCCATTCGGCCTATCGCGATGCTGTGCTGCTCAATTCTGCTGCTGCCCTGCTCATCGCGGATGCTGCACCGGATCTTAAAACAGGTGTTGAGATGGCTCGCACAAGCATCGACTCTGGTGCTGCACGCGATAAGATTACCGCTGTCGCGCGCATTACCCAAGCAGGCTGATGTTTGATCTAAGCCGCTTGGGCGCGTGGGCTGATTTGCCCTTTTTTAAAGAGAGCCTGCCGCAGATCGAAACACGGCTGAAGGCCGAAAATCGTACCATCCTGCCGCCTGCACCACTAATATTTCACGCGCTGGAGCGGGTCCAGCCAGACGATGTGCGGGTGGTGATACTGGGCCAAGACCCCTATCATACAGTTGGAAAAGCACACGGGCTCGCCTTTTCTATCACCGCCAGTTTTGGTGGTCGTCTAGATAGTCTTGGCAATATATTCAAAGAGTTGAATGACGATCTTAATGTTAAACGCACCTGCACGCAGCTGGATGACTGGGCAGATCAAGGTGTGCTGCTGCTCAACACAATCCTGACCGTGCCAGAGAGCCAGCCCAAGGGCCACGCGAAGCTCGGCTGGCAAGTGCTAACCGATCAAGTGCTGCGCCACCTCGCAAATCGCCCGCGTGCTTATCTCCTGTGGGGAGGTCCTGCCCATAACGCAGCGCTGAGCGTCGACGCAGAGACGAATTTCAAACTCCAGTCCTCACATCCTTCACCACTTGGCGTCACCAAATCAGGTAAGACATTTGAGGCCTTTCGCGGATCGAAACCCTTTAGCCGCACCAATGCGTGGTTGCGCGAGCACGGCCATCGGTCCATAAACTGGGGCGATCCGGAGGCACCATGACACAAACAATCCTAGAGAAAATCAAAGCCTACAAGCTTGACGAAATTGCCGCCGACAAGGCTGCTGTTCCTTTGGCGGAAGTTGAGGCACTGGCTGCTGCCGCCTCCCCCGTGCGCCCCTTTGCAGAGGCATTGTTCGAGGCGTCGAGAGAGAATTACGGCCTGATTGCCGAGATCAAAAAGGCCAGTCCGTCGAAAGGGTTGATCCGCGCTGATTTCGAGCCAGCAAAACTGGCCGAAGCCTATGCGGCGGGTGGCGCCACTTGCCTTTCCGTCCTCACCGATACGCCAAGTTTTCAGGGTGCAAAACAGTTCCTTATTGATGCCCGAGCGGCCTGTGATCTGCCCGTTCTGCGCAAGGACTTTATGTACGACACGTATCAGGTCGCCGAGGCGCGCAGCATGGGAGCCGATTGCATCCTGATTATCATGGCGAGTGTGTCGGACACCCAAGCAGCCGAGCTTGAAGATGCAGCGACGCACTACGGCATGGACGCGCTCATTGAAACCCACAACGCCGATGAGCTTGAGCGTGCCCTCATTCTCAAGTCGCGGATGATCGGGATCAATAACCGCAATCTCAACACCTTCGAGACGTCGCTCGATACAACCCGCACCCTTTCCAAACATATTCCGGGTGAGCGGATGATTGTCTGCGAAAGCGGCCTGAATACTGCTGAAGATCTTGCAGATATGGCACGATATGGCGCACGAACGTTTCTCATCGGGGAAAGCCTCATGCGGCAAGAAGATGTCGCCGCAGCTACACGCGGTCTGCTGGCCAACCCCTTGCGCGCAGGTGGCATGTAATGGCGCTCACTCATTTTGACGGCGACGGCCATGCGCATATGGTGGATGTATCTGACAAGGCTGTGACATCGCGCATCGCCACTGCTGAAAATCACATCAAGATGCAGCGTGAAACATTTGATATTATTACAGAAGGACGTGCCAAAAAGGGTGACGTTTTAGGCGTTGCACGCCTTGCTGGTATTATGGCCGCCAAGAAAACCTCCGACCTAATCCCACTCTGCCACCCGCTGCCGATCACTTCTGTTTCCGTCGATCTGGTGCCAGACGCCGACCTGCCCGGTATCCGCATAACTGCGACTGTGAAAACCACAGGCCAGACAGGGGTTGAAATGGAAGCACTCACTGCTGCATCTGTCGCCGCCCTCACGGTTTATGACATGAGCAAAGCCGTGGATAAAACGATGGAAATCGGCGGCCTGCGCGTCACGCTCAAAGACGGCGGCAAATCGGGCCGCCATATCCTTCCGTGATAACTGTTGCACAGGCGCTTGAGCATTTGTTCAGTCTGACTGTCCCGATGGACGTGGAAGAAATCCCCCTGCGCACCGCCGCTGGTCGCGTGCTTGCCCGCGATGTAAGCGCACAGCGCACCCAGCCCCCCTATGCCGCCTCCTCCATGGACGGCTACGCCCTGCACCGCGCCGAAGTCGAACCTGATGCAATGTTCAAAGTTGTGGGCGAAGCAGCTGCAGGCCACCGCTACACAGGAGCGTTGAACGCAGGCCAAGCCGTGCGCATCTTCACAGGTGCCCCTGTGCCAGAGGGCGCTGATTTTGTGGTGATCCAAGAGGATGTGACCCGCCGCGGCGATCTGATCACATTGGGCCACAAAATTGGCAACAAAGACAACATTCGCCCTGCTGGCGGTGACTTTATAAAAGGACAGACAGTGGCCGCCCCTCTGCGCCTGCGCCCTGCCGATATCGCCCTGCTGGCCGCGATGAACATCGCCATCGTGCCAGTTTACCGCAAACCGGTGGTCGCGATCATGGCAACTGGCGATGAGTTGGTCCACCCGGGCGAGCTGCCGGGACCAGATCAAATCATTGCCTCCAATACCTATGGACTGGCAGCCCAATTGGATGCACTGGGCGCGCAGACACGGCTCATGCCGATTGCACGAGATAATGCGCCCTCTTTGCAGCGTGCCTTCGAGCTTGCGCGGGATGCTGACCTTATCATCACCATCGGCGGTGCCTCTGTTGGAGATCATGATCTGGTGGCTCCCGTTGCCGCGACGATGGGGATGGAGCAGTCGTTCTACAAAGTGGCGATGCGTCCAGGAAAGCCCCTTATGGCAGGTAAGCTCGGCACTTCGGTTATGGTGGGCCTGCCTGGAAATCCTGTATCGGCGTTGGTTTGTGGAACGGTTTTTGTCGCACCTATGGTAAGTGCCATGCTCGGCCTCGGGCAATGCGCCGCGCCGCGCCGCACGGTCCCACTCGCCGCTGACATCCCCACGAACGGGCCACGGGAGCATTATATGCGTGCGGTAATAACAGACGGTGCCGTGGCCCCCGCGGACCGTCAGGACAGCTCCCTGCTCACAATACTTGCCAATGCAAATGCATTGCTTGTCCGCGCACCAAATGATCCTGCGCATCGTGCTGGCACCTTGGCCGAGGTTATCGACTTGTAACAAGAGTTGACACAAAACAAGAACGTCCCTAGAACAAAGTGAGATAAGTAGAGACAGGGGATGTGCAGTGCTGACCAAAAAACAACTCGATTTGCTGGCGTTTATTCATAAACGGGTACAGCGAGACGGCGTACCGCCAAGTTTTGACGAGATGAAAGAAGCGCTTGATTTGCGGTCAAAATCGGGCATCCACCGTCTCATTACCGCATTGGAAGAGCGCGGATTTATCCGCCGTTTGGCCCACCGTGCGCGTGCGATCGAAGTTGTGAAACTGCCCGACAGCATGACAGGCGCGGGATTTCAGCCGCGCGTCATTGACGGCGATATACCCGACACACCTCCGCCTGCTGCTGCCCTTCCCGTGACAGCCATCGCTGCGACCGAATTGGCTGTGATGGGAAAAATCGCCGCTGGTGTGCCGATTGAAGCGATCAACCAACGCTCGCATGGGGTGACAGTGCCTGACGCGATGCTGTCGGGTGCGGGTGCGCATTATGCCCTTGAAGTACAAGGGGATTCGATGATCGAGGCCGGGATCAACGACGGCGATGTTGTTGTCATCCGCGAAACTTCTGTAGCCGATAATGGTGATATCGTTGTGGCGTTGGTCGAGGATCACGAGGCAACTCTCAAACGCTTTAAGCGGAGTGGGACTTCTATTGCGCTTGAGGCGGCAAACCCCGCTTATGAAACACGGGTATTCCCCGCCGATAAAGTAAAAGTTCAGGGGCGTCTTGTGGGGCTAATCCGTTCCTACTAACCCGTCTGATAAAAAGTCAGCCTGCTAGTTACCACTGCGCCGCGCGAACCTGTCAGGTTTGGGCGGCGTTTGCTTTTGCGGCCAATGGGTCCAGAGCCGCTCTCCCGATGCGGAACGGGCAGTTTTGGAGATATACCAGCCGTCCAGCCCTTTGCGATACGCCAACGCGCCAGTGTGCAGCAGGCTTTCGGGGTCATGCACCACACAAGGCAATCCGCGCTGGGACAGGGGCACCGAACTCACCACAATCTGGCCCTTGGTACAGCCCTCGAACGCAGCCACAGCGCGTTTGCCTGAAAGGTGGATTACATCGCCATTTGTGTCCCATCGCGCAAAAGCCTGCGGCTGGTCCTTTCCATCACCGTCATTCTCGAGCCAGTTACGTGCGGCAAACCCCGCTCCGCGTTTCTTGCTCAATGCGCGTCCTTGCTCCGTCATCACACCAACCAATGTGCCGGTATCCGAGACAAGCACATCTGGTCGCTCAGTACCTGACCAGATCCAAAAGGACGCGGCCATGGCCACAGCCCCGCTCCACCGTAATCTGCCCCGCCACAGGAGCAGCATCAAAAACCCCAGCGCCAGCAGCGGCAGCACCCATGCGTTTGGCCCTACGACATAGTTCCGCGCATCAGGCAGCTCTGCTACAAAGTGCGACACCAGCAAAATCCACTTCACCCCAAGGCTCATCGCCCAAAGGCCAACCGCCTCAAGCCCCAGTGGTGCCAGCACCGCCGCCACAACAGCAGCGGGGATCACCAGCACCCCCATCAACGGCACCGAGGCCAGATTCGCCAGCAGTCCGTATTGCGCAATCGCGTTGAAATGCGCAGCCCCGATTGGCGCTGTCGCAATGCCTGCCACGGCCGACGAGATAAACACAGCACTCACAGGTTTGAACCAGTTTGGCCCCATAGGTATCTGCCCGTCTCGCAACCAGCCAAAAACGGCCACTAAAGCCGTTGTCGCTGCAAATGACATCTGGAAGCCCGGTCCCATAAGCGCTTCGGGCCGCAACACCAGCACAATCGTCGCAGCAATTGCCACACTGCGCAGGCTGATGGCACGTCGCCCTATCATCAACGCCACGAGCGCCACAGCGACCATCACAAATGCACGCTGGGTAGCGACATTGCCGCCCGAAAGGGCGAGGTATCCTGCCGCTGCAATCAACGCGCCCCCTGCTGCGATGCTGCGCGCCGGCACGCGCAAGACTAGCGGCGGCACCAGTGCCAAAGCTATTCTAAGTGCGGCGAACACCACTCCCGACATCAACCCCATATGCAGCCCTGAGATCGCGAGCAGATGCGCCAGATTACTGGCCCGCAGATCATCCAATGCGGATTGGCTGATGGCAGAGCGGTCGCCTGTCGTAATTGCGGCGGCAAAACCGCCCGTGTCACCGGGCAACACGTCTTGAATACGGGCCGAGGCGGCCATGCGCACACGAAACACACCCAAGCCGCCCGCAGGTTCCGACACACCCATAAGCGGTGTGCGGGCATAGCCGACTGCCCCCAAGCCCGCAAACCAAGCATGGCGCTGGAAATCAAAACCACCTGGCTCTACGGGTCCGGAGGGCGGCGACAGATGCCCCGTGAGCATCACGCGCAAGCCCGGTTCAGAAGCGATGTCAAAGCTGCGATCCCCGTGTAGGGACAGGCGCACGCGGTGTGGCGTACGCTCGGGCGGGACACGTTCAAGCACCACGCGGTCCAGTGTCAACCGCAGCGCATCTGACTGAGAGCGATCAATCGCCACAATCCGCCCCTCGACCGCACCATAATAGCGGAAATCGAGTACGGGTCCTGACACCGAATGCGCCCGCGCCGCCGCGAGAAGTACGCCCAGACAAATCAACATGCCTGCCAGAGCAAAAGGCCGTGCAGGTTCGGGAAAGCCTCTAGCGAAAGCCGCACAGAAAAGACCTGCAAGGGCCACGCGACCTAAATGAAGTTTTGTCGGTTCAAATCCCAATTGAAAATAGGCCCCGATGCCCACGGCAAGGCAAACAGGCACCCAGCCAAACAGCGCTCCACGTTGGGCGCGCATCATCTCGGCAAAGTGTTGCGCCGCACCCATACCTTGCCCCCGTTCGCTGCACTGGATAGACAGTCCCGAACCCTACGCCGAGCGTGGTTACCAAATGGTAAACATGACCGGAAAGTTAACGCCACGCCGCGCCCTGCCTCTCCGAAAGGACCTCTTATGTGCTCTGACATCGTCACCCGCTTCGCCCCTTCGCCTACGGGATTTCTGCACATCGGAGGGGCGCGTACTGCCTTATTTAATTGGCTCTATGCTCGTGGTCGTGGCGGTAAATTCCTGCTGCGCATCGAAGACACAGACCGTGCTCGCCATACTCCCGAAGCAACCGACGCGATCCTGCAAGGGCTTGCGTGGCTTGGCCTCGACCATGACGGCGATGTGGTTAGCCAGCACGAGATGGCCCCGCGTCATGTGGAAGTGGCCCATGAACTGCTTGCTAAAGGTGCGGCCTTCAAATGCTTTGCCACTCAGGAAGAAATCGAGGCGTTTCGCGAGACGGCCCGTGCCGAGGGGCGCAGCACGCTCTACCGCTCGCCATGGCGCGATGCGGACGCCAGCAGCCACCCCGATGCGCCGTTTGTGATCCGCATCAAGGCACCGGATGGCGGCCAGACGATAATACGCGACACAGTCCAAGGCGATGTGACAATCGACAACGCCCAGCTCGACGACATGATCTTGCTGCGCTCGGACGGCTCGCCGGTCTATATGCTCGCCGTGGTTGTGGATGACCATGATATGGGCGTGACCCATGTGATCCGTGGCGATGACCACCTCAACAACGCCGCGCGCCAGATGATGATTTATCATGGTATGGAATGGAACGTGCCCGTCTGGTCGCACATACCGCTTATCCACGGCCCTGACGGCAAGAAGCTAAGCAAACGGCACGGCGCATTGGGTGCGCAGGAATATCAGGCGATGGGCTATCCTGCCGCAGGCATGCGCAACTATCTGGCGCGGCTCGGCTGGAGCCATGGCGACGACGAGTTTTTCACCGATGAGCAGGCCAAAGAATGGTTCGACATCGACGGAATCCGTAAAAGTCCTGCTCAATTCGATCTCAAAAAGCTCGAAAACATATGCGGTCAGCATATTGCAGTGGCCGATGATGCCGCATTGCGGCACGAAATTGAAGAATATCTGGCCGCGGCGGACTTGCCTGCTCTTTCTGACGCACAGTCATCAGGTTTGGAGCGCGCACTCTATTGCCTGAAAGAGCGCGCGAAGACATTCCCGGAAATTATTGAAAAGGGTCAATTTATTCTCACCTCACGCCCTGTGGAATGTGACGAAAAGGCAGCTAAAAATCTAGATACGGTATCCCGTGGTATACTGAGAGAATTGACGCCGCAGCTGCAAGATGTTAGCTGGGATCGAGAAACGCTCGAAGAGGTGCTGAACGGCTTTGCTGCCGCGAAAGATACCAAATTCGGGAAACTCGCCGGACCGCTGCGTGCAGCCCTTGCAGGGCGCGCCGTGACACCTTCGGTTTTCGACATGATGCTGGTGCTGGGCCACGATGAGACATTGGCCCGCCTGACAGATGCAGCGTCCTGAGACGGAATTAAATCTGTCGTTAAGGATGTAGTAGATAAGAAGAGTAAGGATGCGCAGGCCCTGCCAGTGCAGACCTCGGCGCCCAGTGCGCCTGAAGCCAACCTAGAAGGGGAAATGCATGGCCGAGAGTACAAAAAACGCGACGCTTACCGTCGGAGATAAAACAATAGAACTGCCGATGTTCTCCCCCACTTCCGGCCCTGATGTGATCGACATCCGAAAGCTGTATGCCCAAGCGGGTGTTTTCACGTATGATCCGGGATTTACCTCCACCGCGTCCTGCGACAGCACAATTACCTTCATCGACGGCGATGAAGGTATTCTAACCCACCGCGGCTATCCTATTGGTGAGCTGGCCGAGAAATCCCATTACCTCGAAGTTTGCTATCTGCTGCTTTATGGTGAGTTGCCCTCTCCTGTAGAGCTCGAAGATTTCGAGCATCGCGTGACCAATCACACGATGATCCACGAGCAGATGATTAATTTCTTCCGCGGTTTCCGCCGTGATGCACACCCGATGGCGGTTATGGTCGGTGTTGTAGGCGCGATGTCCGCGTTCTATCACGACTCGACCGATATCAATGATGAGTGGCAGCGTGAGGTCGCCTCTATCCGCCTCATTGCAAAAATGCCAACGATTGCCGCGATGGCGTTTAAATATACAATCGGTCAGCCCTTCGTGTATCCGCGCAACGATCTCGATTATGCCTCCAATTTCCTGCGCATGTGTTTTGCCGTGCCTGCCGAGGACTATGTAGTCGATCCGATCCTGAGCCGCGCCATGGATCGCATCTTTACCCTCCATGCAGATCACGAGCAAAATGCCTCGACGTCGACCGTGCGTCTGGCCTCCTCATCTGGCGCAAACCCGTTTGCCTGTATTGCTGCGGGTATTGCCTGCCTGTGGGGCCCTGCCCACGGTGGCGCGAACCAAGCGTGTCTTGAGATGCTCAAAGAGATCGGTACACCAGACCGTATCCCAGAATTCATCGCCCGTGCGAAGGATAAGGACGATCCGTTCCGCCTCATGGGTTTCGGCCATCGCGTTTACAAAAACTTTGATCCACGCGCCACAGTAATGAAGCAATCTGCGGATGAAGTGCTGGAACTGATGGGTGTCGAGAACAACCCGATCCTTCAGGTTGCCAAAGAGCTCGAAAAGCAGGCCTTGGAAGATCCGTATTTTGCAGACAAGAAGCTTTTCCCGAATGTGGACTTCTATTCCGGCATTATCCTTGAAGCGATGGGCTTCCCCACGTCGATGTTCACGCCAATCTTTGCGCTTGCACGGACCGTTGGCTGGATTTCCCAGTGGAAAGAGCAACTCAACGATCCACAGCTGAAAATCGGCCGGCCCCGTCAGCTTTATCAAGGTGAAGATATCCGCGCCTATGTGGATATCGAAAAACGCTAAACGGAAAAAAAACCAAACGATCCAAACCCGGATGCACCCAGCGTCCGGGTTTTTTCGTTGCTGCTCAACTGTGGAGAAATTGTGGCAAAAAGCTGTCACACTCTCAAGAATGTCCGTTTTTGGCACAACATCGCCTGTTGCCGTCAAAAGTGACCCCCTTCTTTGCAGGTCTGGCGATAATCCATATAATATAGCAAGTATCTAAAGAACGAACCGACGCGAATCGCACGTGAGGGGCAGCTTCACACCATGATCGCAAAGCGCATAATACCGCAAAAGTCGGGCTATTGTGCACACACCGCCTGCCCCATTCGAAACAGAAAATTGGAAAACAGGGCAAAATTAAGGCATTGTTTCGGTCCTGAATACAATGGTTAACGCAAGCTTGACCAGTCACCGGAACCCTGCGTACTCATAAGTTAACGCGACACATAGAGGATATGGTTATGTTACTTTTGCTTGGAATTGCACTGCCGTTGGCCATCTTGGGCTTCGGAATGGACTCTGGCGACGATGAAGAAACGCTGGACGAAGTTACGCTGGAAGGTACGGAAGAAGCCGACCGTCTTGAGGGTGACCAAGGTCGTGACTTTATCGATGGTCTTGAAGGCGATGATGTAATGAACGGTCGCGCTGGCGATGACATCATTTTTGGCCGTGAAGGCGAAGATGTATTGCAGGGCGAAGATGGCGACGACATGCTCTGCTCGGGCGATGGCGATGATATCGTAACTGGAAACCGCGGTCAGGACCTTATCGAAGGCCAAGAAGGCGATGACTTTGTATCTGGCGATTATGGCTGGGATACTGTGCGCGGCGACGAAGGAGACGACACAGTTCTCGGTGGGCGTGGATTTGATATCGTAGGCGGCGGGTTCGGCGACGATCTGGTCTTTGGCGGCATCATACAGGGGGTACCTTTGAACCTCGAAGAGCTGACCGAACTGCGCGATGGGGGCTCCCTTGCCGATATCAACGGTGGCATAAACATGCGCGATGATAGCCTCGGCAACGAGCTTTATGGCGGTTTTGGGGATGATAATCTGGTACTCGGCTCCGGCGACATTGCTGATGGAAACGAGGGAGACGATACATTCCACGTAATGTCCGAGCAGATTGGCGAAAACGGCGCAGCGGTTATCAACAACTACTCCGTCAGCGAAGACGCAATTACAATCATTGTTGATGATGTTGATGCAGCAGCCGAAATTACTGTGGCCGATGAAAACGGAAATTCAGTAATCAGCCTTAACGGTGTCCGATTGGCAGTTGTTGATGGCACGGCAGGTACGATTGCTGCAAGCGATGTTTCCCTGATTTCTGAGAACGTGGTGGAATCGCTGTTCGATCCGAACGGCGCAGCAGCCTGATCATAACTCATGCAGGGGTCCTATAATTTTCGGTCCCCTGCCCGATCTAACTGCTAGAACAACAGGAAGCTCCCCCCATGGCCCCCTCAAACTACAGCACATCCAATCGCTATGAATGGTCCCAGGCAAAAAGCCTGATGCCAGCACAAGCAAAATGCGAACGCGGCCCCCAAGGTGCATTGATCCCCGACACAAACGAAGAAATGGATCACATCGCCGTCGTTTATGACGAAGGCGAAACACCCCCCCATATTACAATTAAGCAAGTCTCGGGCTCTGTACACACTGTTCTCGCCAACGGGATCGCTGTCGCGGTTGTGGCCCGCGCCTCTGGCAAAGCACCCAACCCTTCAGACGTTGTACTGGTCGAGCGTCGCATTAATTCGTAAGCTATATCTGATAACAAAAGGCCGCCGCATATACGATGCAGCGGCCTTTTTTCGTAAGCGTAAGTAGTATATCTTCAACGTCCCTCAAATGAGGCAGGGCGTTTTTCGGTAAAGGCGAGCACGCCTTCTTTGAAATCACGCGACTTGCCGCATTTGCCCTGCTCCTGTGATTCTAGAGCCAGCTGATCTTCAAAATCGTTGTTCCAGCTTTCGCGCATTACCTTTTTCACGGCTGCATAGGCCGCTGTTGGACCAGAGGCGAGATGGGCCGCTTTTGCGCGCCAATGTGCGTGGAATTGATGGTCTTCAACCGCTTCCCAAATCATTCCCCATTCATCGGCCTGACGTGCGCTGATTTTATCTGCAAACAGGGCCGCACCCATTGCTTTTGCCATGCCCATCTGACGTGGCATTGTATAAGTACCACCGGCATCCGGGATCAGGCCAATTCGTGTAAAAGCCTGAAGGAAATAAGCACTCTCGGTTGCAAAGACAACGTCAGCTGCCAGCGCCAGATTGGCACCCGCGCCAGCCGCAGGGCCATTCACCGCCGCAATGGTCGGGACAGGGCAGCCCGAGATAGCACGCAGCATTGGCGCATATTCATCGCGTAGAGTCCGCTCCAGATCGATTGAGCCACTGCTGGCCGCATCGCCCAGATCCTGACCCGAGCAGAACGCTTTGCCAGCACCGGTGATCACAACAACCCGCGCTTCACGACCGCCTACAGAAAAGGCATGCTCGATCTCCGCGCGCATCTGGGTCGTCAAGGCGTTGTATTTGTCCGCACGGTTCATCGTGATGACGGCCATGCCATCGCTCAGCTCATAGGTAATTGTCTGGTAGTCCATAACGCCCTCGTTGGTTTCAACTTTGAGCCCGACCTTACCACAGCGGCACAGGCCTGCCAGCCCGACGGGGCGTTACTTCTTAAGGATATCTCGGAGGGTCGCCGCTTCATCGGCGCTCAGCACATCATCCTGCGGCGCCTTGGCCGTGCTGCGGCCACGCACGTAGACAACACCTACTCCCCCTGCAATCAGCAGCATCAATGGTCCAGCAGCCCAAAGAAGCCAGTTCGCACCGCCGAAAGTCGGTTTCAGCAAAACGAACTCGCCGTAGCGAGCAACGATATACTCAAGCGCATCTTGGTCAGTGTCCCCTGCTACCAACCGCTCCCTCACTAAAAGACGCAGGTCTTTGGAAATGGGCGCGTTGCTCTCGTCGATGCTTTCGCTTTGACAGACGGGGCAGCGCAGCCCCTTAGAAAGATTCAGCGCACGCTGCTCCAGAACAGGGTCCGACAAGACCTCGTCAGGTTCTACCGCCATAAGCGGCGTCGCGATCAGCATGAGGATCAGGATCAGGCGTTTCATTCGGCAGGCACCGCATCCTTCTCGGACCTGGTCTTGCGGGCGCCAGCGGCCACACGGAAACGACGGTCTAAGAGGCTGAACATCCCGCCAAGCGCCATCAACGCACAACCGACCCAAATCCAGCTTGTCATTACTTTGATATAAGTCCGCACGGCCCAGCCACCATTCTCCTGCTCGTCACCGATCACAAGGTAAAGATCGCGCTTCCAGTTCTGGTCGATCGCTGCCTCGGTCGTTGGCATCTGCGCCACCGGATAGAACCGTTTTTCAGGGGAAAGCGTTGCGATAAATTCGCCATCCTGAACCACATCAATCACTGCGCGGGTTGCGACGTAGTTTGGCCCGTTAAGGTTTTCGACACTGCGCAGCGTCATCTCATAGCCATGCACTTCGAACGGCACATCTATTTGGGCTACTCGGATGTCTTCGACAGTCCATGCATAGATACCAGCAATGCCCATCATCGTCACGCCAAGGCCCGCATGTGCCGTAGCTTTGCCCCAGTCGGCACCCGGCAAACGAAGTAATCGGCCCAGACGGTTAGGGCCGCGCCCCGTGCGTTGCGCCAGATCAATCGCGACGCCCATCAACACCCACGTGCCAAGGAACATACCTACAGGCCCGATCAGACTGCGCCCTGTCTGCATCGCCCAAACAAGCCCACCAATCGCAATGCAGGCGACAAAGGCATAGCGCAACGGATACAAAGCGCGCCGCATCGAGGCGCGCTTCCACGGCATCGACGACCCGATTGGAAGTGCGATACCCAGCAGGACCATAAACGGCGTAAAGGCAGCATCAAAGAAAGGCGGCCCTACACTCAGCTTGCGATCAAAGAACATCTCCGCCAGCAGCGGCCACATCGTTCCTACAAAAACAACAAAACACGATACGGCGAGCAGCAAATTGTTTACCACCAACGCGCTCTCGCGACTGGCCAGACCAAAAACACCTTTGGCCTGCATAGCGCCTGCCCGCAACGTGAACAGGATTAGCGCCCCGCCCATAAAGAACGCCATGATCCCAAGGATGAAAATACCGCGGTCAGGGTCGTTGGCAAAGGCGTGAACCGACGTCAGCAAGCCAGAACGTACAATAAATGTGCCGATCAACGAGAAGCCGAACGCAAGGATCGCAAGTAAAATGGTCCAGCTTTTAAGCGCCTCACGCTTTTCCACCACGATAGCAGAGTGCAGAAGCGCAGCAGCCAACAACCATGGCATAAAGCTCGCGTTCTCGACGGGATCCCAAAACCAGAAACCGCCCCAACCAAGTTCGTAATAGGCCCACCAAGAGCCGAGCGCGATGCCGATGGTCAGGAATACCCACGCGGCAAGGGTCCACGGACGCACCCAACGCCCCCACGCCGCATCAACGCGACCTTCGATCAGGGCCGCCACAGCAAAGCTGAACGCCATACTGAGACCAACATAGCCGAGGTACAGAAATGGTGGGTGAAACGCCAAACCGGGATCTTGAAGCAGCGGATTGAGGTCTTGGCCGTCAAAGGGCGGCACCGCCAAACGGGCAAAAGGATTGGACGTCAATAGGATAAACGCCATGAAAGCAACGCCAATAGAGGCCTGCACCGCCAGCACACGAGCGCGCAGAGTCGCTGGTAGTTGTGAGCCAAACCATGCCGCCATTGCGCCAAACAGCGCAACGATCAGCACCCAAAGCAGCATCGACCCTTCATGGTTTCCCCATGTACCGCTTATCTTGTAAATCATAGGCTTCATTGAATGGCTATTTGCCACAACGACCGACAGACTAAAGTCGGAGGTCACAAAAGCCCAGGTCAGCGCCCCGAAGGAAGCAGCCACCAGCAGAAATTGTACAGTAGCGGCAGGTTCGGCCACGGCCATCCAGCCGGACCACCCTTTGGCGGCACCGACAAGCGGCACAATCATTTGAATAACCGCTACGCCAAAAGCGAGCATGAGGGCGAAATGTCCGAGTTCTGTAATCATGCCGACAACATAAGCGCTCAGACGAAGGGTGCCAATAACAATCGGCCACTTACTGCGGTAAGGTCAAAGAGCCGCAGGTCAACGCGCCGCCAACCATGCACGCAACGCCGGATTATCATCAACCTTGAGCGCTTGAGCGCTCAAACGCGCATCAGAACCAGCATCAGCCACCCCTACGGATGATGCTCTTAGCGCACCAATCATCGCAATGTTTTCAACCACCTGTGGGACATGCTGGACGGTATCGACAATGCTGCGCTGGAATTCCTGCGACTTCACCTGATGACGCGCTCCAAAATAGAACGAGACGATAACCCCCAGCAACCACCACAGCGGCTCTGGCACCAGCGCGATCCCTTGCATGCGCTGTGCAAACCACAAGGGGGCCACCATCGCCGAGACAAATAACCCAAGCGTGCCAAGAGCGAGCGCAGGCCGCGGCAGGCGATTCACCCCATCCATAAAGCGGTCAAATCCACCTTTGACCGGCGCTCTGAATTCATCACCGTATTGGCTCATCGCTTGACCCTGAACACGAGCCCCCCGCGCTGCTGCCGTCTCTGCGTTTTCGCGAAATACCTCAACCGTATCGCGCACCACATTGCGATCCCCGCCAAAAACAATGCCCAGAATGCTCTCGATCATACCCATCGTGCGGTCCTCGTTTTGAATTGTGTAGCTGACAGGTGATATTCAGGCGCGATGAATTCCTCTGCCCGCTTGATCCATCCCCCTTTACCGCCCGCTTGCGTACGCGCGAACTTGCGACTCGCCACGCGCCTGTCTGCCAAACGGAAATAGTAATTCCGCCGCGCGATCCCGTATGCATCCACAATGTGATCCGGCTGCGCATGATAGGCTGCACGCACCGCTGCAAGGGTTTTCGGCCCCAGCGCACCATCCACAACCACGGCATATCCCATGTCAATCAGCATCCGCTGCAATATTTTCACCGCATTTCCGCCCGCATTCACATACATGTCAAACACAGTCGCCTGTAACGGCGGTGGCAGTTCTGCAATGAGCGGGCGATGGAAATAATGCTCGATAAAAATCTGAATAGCTTGATCACGAGTCAAACGACGCACGTCAGCAGTGGTAATGCTGCCATCACGATCAAGGTCAAGTCCGAGGCGGCGCATGGTATGGATAGTCACACCAAAATTTGTAGCACCGCCCGGGTCGTCGGGATCATTCACATAGCCGCCCTCACGGACGACAATTTCTTCTGTAATCTGGCTAACACTCTGCATGGATGTTCTCCTCTAGGTTAAGAGAGAGAACGCCATTAAATCGTTAATTTGCTCGGACCACAGCGTGCGCTATCAGCTGTCAGGCTCTTGATAAACGCCTTGCGCCTTAAGAGCGTCAACAACCTCTTTTGGCATATAGGTTTCATCATGTCTGGCAAGTATTTCAGTCGCTTGAAAGACACCGTTGATGTATTTTCCGGTTCCAACCATGCCTTCGTTCTCACCAAACAGATCAGGCAACACCCCTGTATAGACAACAAGAACACTCGCACCGCCATCCGTCACGGAAAAGCTGATTTCCTCACCCTGTCCGCGCTTCAGCGTGCCTTCCTCAACCAAACCGCCGATGCGAAAGACTTCAGTCGGCGCTGGCGGCTCTGCCATCACCTGGCTCGGTGCACGGAAAAAATTTATCCCGTCCCGCATCCCATACCCGATCAGCGCCGTTGATCCGATCAGCGCGGCAACCGCCACAGCAATCAACTGGATGCGGCGCTGTTTTTTGAGGCTTTTCATCGTAAACTCCGATCAAAATTCGAGGATGAGCGATTTAGGGGAACAAAGGCGCCATCATCAGTCCCTCTGTCTCTTCAATACCTAACATCAGATTGGCGTTTTGCAACGCTTGGCCGGACGATCCCTTCGTCAGGTTATCCAATGCTGCCACAACAATCGCACGGCCCTCAATGCGGTCCCCTGTCACACCGATATGGCAAAAGTTGGAACCACGGATATGGCGCGTGGACGGTGCCTCACCAAAGGGCAGCACATCAATGAACGGCTCACCCGCATAGGCCGCCCCAAGCGCTGCATGAATGGCCGCGGGATCGCCTTTGACATAACAAGTGGCAAGGATACCGCGATTTGCAGGCATCAGGTGCGGCGTAAATTGCACTTTTACATCCCGACCTGCAATCAGGGAAAACTCCTGATCAAACTCACCCAGATGACGGTGCGTCCCGCCCAACGCATAGGCGTGATAGCCCTCAGACAGCTCCGCATGCAGCAGATTTTCCTTAAGCGCACGCCCTGCCCCTGACACGGCGCATTTGAGGTCAAGGATGATGTTATCAAGGTCAATGAGCTTTGCCTCGATCAAAGGCCGCAGTGCGAATTGCCCCGTCGCGGCATTGCATCCCGTGCCAGCCACAAGCCGCGCGGACTTTATCTCGTCGCGGTAAAACTCGGTCAGTCCGTAGACCGCCTCGGCCTGCTGCTCCAGTGCTGCGTGCGGATTGCCATACCAACGCACATATTCCTCAGGGTCGCGCAGCCGGAAATCCGCCGACAGGTCCACAATCTTGAGAGTCTTCGGCAGCTGCGCAATCACCTCCTGCGAAGTTTTATGTGGCAATGCGCAAAAACAAAGGTCTATGGCCGAAAAATCAATCTCCTCCATCGTGACCAGATCGGGTAAATCCAAGTGGCGCAGGTGCGGAAACACCGATGCCATGCTTTGACCCGCTTTAGAGTTGCCGCCTAAAGCTTTAATTGTCATGGAGGAATGGCCTGCAATCAGCCGGATAAGCTCAGCACCCGTGTAGCCAGAGGCACCGAGAATTGCGATGTTATATGTCATATTGTTCGTCCCAAAAATTGCGTTGAATAAAGAAGCGCTGCACTATGCTGCAGTGAACTTCATCTCTCGTCGCAAAAACTGTGTGGCGCGGCTGCTCACTTGCTTGGGATCACCCGTTGTCAAAAACGCCGCCTCGCCACTGCCCGCTTTGTCTGGATGACGGGTGAGGTAGTCGGCAAGGCTCTCGGCGACCAGATCGGCCTGACTGAACACGGAAACATCCGCGCCCAGCGCATCCTGAAACGTGCCTTTCATCAACGGATAATGGGTACAGCCCAAAATAGCCGCCTGCGGGTGCGGCATCTTTCGCTTGAGCGCATCAACATGGCTGCGCACCATCGCTTCAGCAAGAATCATGTCGCCCTCTTCGATGGCATCGACAACACCACCGCAGGCCTGCGCCTCAACATCCACTCCTATCGCGCGAAACGCCAATTCACGCTGGAACGCACGGGTGGCCACAGTCGCAGGTGTCGCAAACAGCGCCACATGCTGCACCGCCACTTCACGCGGCGGAGAGTTATCGCCCCACTGCCGCTCGGTCAGCGCTTCGATCAGCGGTACAAACACCCCCAGCACACGCTTGTCAGCAGGCACCCAACTCTCCTGCATACGCCGCAAGGCGGCCGCCGAGGCGGTATTACAGGCCAACACGACCAGATCACAGCCCGCATCAAACAACCGCTGCGTGGCCGCGACAGTCAGGTCATAGATATCCTCGGCATTACGCACGCCATACGGCGCATTGGCGCTGTCCGCCAGATAGACAAATTCCTGATCGGGCAGCCGCTTTTGCACTGCCTCCAAAATGGTTAAGCCGCCCAAGCCACTGTCGAAAATACCTACTGCCATGTGATGTTCCGGCCTTTGAATGAGATATCCGCACCGAAACACCCCGGCGCGGTTGAGGCAAGTCCTTACGCGCTTGGCGCATAGAAATCCACCGTCACTCTGCCGCTTTTGCCACAGATGCGCCACCTGCGCGGATCACGCTGAGCAATTCCTCGCGCCGCTTGGCCGCTTGCGCCTCGTTGGCTTCCTTCACAGGCCCAAAACCCCGGATTTGCAGCGGCAATGCCGCAAGCGCCACAATGGCATCGCGGGTATTGTCATCCAGCTTGGGCAGCACATCGCGCATATCGGCCTCGTACTGCTTGATCAGCGCCCGCTCCATCTTGCGCTCGGCGGTATAGCCGAACACGTCCAGCGGCGTTCCGCGCAGCCCTTTCAGCTTTGCCATGACGCGCAGGGGTTTCTCCAGCCACGGACCAAACTCGCGTTTCAGCGGCCGCCCGTTCGGCCCCATCTTGGACAGCAGCGGCGGCGCGAGGTTGAACGACATTTTGAAATCCCCCTCAAATTCCGCCTGCGCCTTTTCACGACTGCTGAGCAGCAGACGCGCCACCTCGTATTCGTCTTTATAAGACAATAGCTTGTGATAGCCCTCAGCCACCGCCTCCAGCACAGCCTGATCGCTGATCTGGTCCAGCATTTTGCCATAGCGTTTGGCGAGCCGTTTTCCCTGATAGCCGATTAAATGCTCCTTGCGGAAGGTAATCTTCTCTTCCAGCGACTTGGGTAAGGACACTACATTCGGCGTCAGCACCGCCTGCGCCTCGGCAGGAAACAGCACTGCCCAGCGCCCGATCTCAAAGGCACGCAAGTTCCGCTCAACCGCCGCGCCATTAAGGCGAATCGCATCCGTGACTGCCGCAAGCGTGAGCGGGATCAATCCGCGCTGCCACGCACCGCCAAAAATCATCATGTTGGAATAGATGCTGTCGCCCAGCGTCGCCTTCGCCAGATCGGAGGCATCGAACATCGACAGATCGTCTTTCAACCGCGCTTGCACGGCCAGTTCCAACTGGTCAAACGGCATCTTGAACTCGGTATCGCGGGTGAAATCACCCGTGATAATCTGATGGCTGTTCACCACGGCCCCCGTGCGCCCCGTCGAGGTCAGCCCCAGCACTTTGCTCCCGCCAGAGGTCACAAGATCACCGCCAATGAGCGCGTCACACTCCCCCGTCGCCACGCGAATGGCTGAAATATCTTCGGGACGGTTGGACAGACGGCAATGGATGTTCACTGCACCACCCTTTTGGGCAAGGCCTGCCATCTCCATCATGCCAGCACCCTTGCCATCAATTTGCGCGGCTTGCGCCAGTACCGCACCGATGGTCACAACGCCCGTGCCACCAACGCCTGTTATCACCACGTTATAGGTGCCATTGATCGCAGGGATCTCTGGCATCGGCAGATCGGGTATTTTCACTTCTGTCGTAGCTTCCTTGCGCACAGTGGCCCCTTCCAGCGTCACGAAAGACGGACAGAACCCGTTCACGCAGGAGAAATCCTTGTTGCACGATGACTGGTCAATCGCCCGTTTGCGGCCCAGTTCGGTATCCGCAGGCACGATGCTCACACAGTTAGACTGCACACCGCAATCACCACATCCTTCGCAGACGTCAGTGTTGATGAACATGCGCTTGTCCGGATCAGGAAACAGCCCGCGTTTGCGGCGGCGGCGCTTCTCGGCAGCGCAGGTCTGGACATAGACGATCGCACTCACCCCCTCCACCTTCGCCAGACGCTTTTGCACGTTTTGCAATTCCGCCCGCTCGAATGTCTCAACGCCTTTGAAGGCCGCGAAATCAACGTCCTCCTTCTCGTCATAGACCACGACGAGGTCTTTGATCCCCATTGCCTTTAACTCAGCCACAATACGCGGCGCATCCAGATCGCCCTCATTGTGCTGGCCCCCTGTCATGGCAACGGCATCATTATACAGGATTTTGTAGGTCATATTCGTGCCAGCCGCGACAGCCGCACGGATCGCCTGAATGCCCGAGTGGTTATATGTCCCGTCCCCGATATTCTGGAACACATGCGGCGTGGTCGAGAAAGGTGCCTCCCCGATCCAATTAGCGCCCTCTGCCCCCATGTGGGTAAAGCCGAGCGTTTCGCGATCCATCCACTGCACCATAAAGTGACAGCCGATACCCGCATAAGCACGACTGCCTTCAGGGACCTTGGTGGAGGAGTTATGCGGACACCCCGAACAGAAGTAAGGCAAACGCCCCGCCAGCTCTTGCCCGTTGTCCGCACGCTTGGCATCGGCCAGATCGGCAAGCCCAGCGCGGATACTATCCGTGCCACGCCCCTCGTCGCACAAAACCTCACCCAGCTTCTCGGCAATCTCTACAGGGTCCAGCGCCCAAGCGGCGGAGAAGAACTCGATCCCCTCCTTGGTCCCGCCGTAGACCCGCTGGTCCGAGCGGCTGTCGAACAACGCCTCTTTAATCTGCACTTCAATCAGCTTGCGTTTTTCCTCGACCACGATGATCAGATCGAGGCCGTCTGCCCATTCCTTGAACCCGCGCATATCGAGGGGCCAGACTTGTCCGACTTTATACGTGGTAATCCCCAGCCGCTCCGCCTCAGCAGCGTCAATATTCAGCAGGCTCATGGCGTGGATTACATCGAGATAGTTCTTACCCGCTGCAACAAATCCGATCTTGGCCCCCGCCTTGCCCCAGACACGTTTGTCGATCTTGTTGGCATAGGCAAAAGCTTCGGCAGCGTAACGCTTGTGATTGATCAGTCGCGCTTCTTGCACGATGCGGTCGTCTAAAAGGCGGATGTTCAAGCCGCCCTCTGGCATATCAAAATCAGGCTCTACAAACTCAAGGCGGAAAGGATCACCATCCACAACAGAGGTCACCTCAACCGTGTCTTTCATCGTCTTCAGCCCCACCCACAGGCCCGAAAACCGCGAGAGCGCCCAGCCATACAGGCTATAATCCAGTATCTCCTGAACACCCGCAGGCGAGAGCACAGGCATATAGGCATCGACCATCGCAAAGTCGGATTGGTGCAGCACGGTAGAGGATTCGCCCGTATGGTCGTCCCCCATCGCCATGATCACACCGCCGTTGACCGAGCTTCCCGCCATATTCGCGTGCCGCATCACATCGCCAGAGCGGTCCACCCCCGGCCCTTTGCCGTACCACATGCCAAACACGCCGTCGTATTTCCCCTCACCGCGCAGTTCCGCCTGTTGCGCACCCCATAGCGCCGTGGCGGCCAAGTCCTCGTTCAGCCCTGCCTGAAACGTCACGCAACTCTCGGCCAGCTGCTTTTGCGCGCGCATCATCTGCATATCGACCGCCCCAAGTGGCGAACCGCGATAACCTGTCACCAAACCGGCGGTATTTAGCCCAGCGCGCTTATCCCGCGCCGCCTGCATCATCATCACCCGCACCAGTGCCTGTGTGCCGTTTAGCAGCACCGGGCTTTTGGTCAGGTCGAAACGGTCATTGAGTGAAATCTTTTGCGTTGTCATGGTGTTCCTCCCCGAAAACCAACAGGCATGTCATATCTATGCATGCCGCGTGCCACATCACAATAGGTCACAAATACTGACCTGTATATATCTTAATACAAAGCTGCAAATTTTCCCCTAAGGTTTAGGGTGTGTCCCTCCTGCAAAATCAGGTAGAAGACAGAGAACTTGAAAGGCGCACCATGGACTGGGACAAACTGAGAATTTTTCACGCCGTAGCAGACGCAGGCTCGCTCACTCATGCGGGGGACAAACTGAACCTGTCGCAATCCGCCGTGAGCCGTCAGGTCCGTGGCCTTGAGGAACAGCTTAACACAAATCTGTTCCACCGTCATGCCCGTGGGCTGATTCTCACCGAACAAGGTGAGCTGTTGTTTGACGCCACCACTGCCATGACCAAGCGCCTTGACGCCGCCGCCGCGCGCATTCGCGACAGTGAGGAAGAAGTGTTTGGCGAATTGCGCGTGACCACCACGACAGGCTTCGGCACACTCTGGCTCGCCCCCCGCCTGTCCAAGCTTTATGATAAGTATCCCGATCTTAAAGTTGACCTGATGCTCGAAGAGCGTGTGCTCGACCTGCCCATGCGGGAAGCCGACGTCGCTATCCGTTTCAAAGAGCCGTCACAAGCCGATCTAGTGCGCAAGCGTCTGATGACCGTGCGCATGTGCCTCTACGCTACACCCAAGTACCTAAAAGAAAACGGCACGCCACAAACGATGGCCGAGTTGTCAAACCATCGATTGATTTGTCAAAATACCGACAGTGATCAGGTCGGAGCAGGTCTCAATCTGATCCAAGAACTGATGCTCAACGATCTCAAATCCTTGCTCACGGTGAACAATTATTTTGGCGTACTCCAAGGGGTGCTGCATGATCTGGGCATCGGTGTTTTGCCTGACTACGTCACCCAAGATTCGCCGCATCTGGTCCGCGTGCTGCCAGACATCGAATCCGCCGAAGTACCTGTGTTCCTCGCCTACCCAGAAGAGCTGCGGCAGTCGCAACGCGTAGCGGCCTTCAAAGACTTCGTTCAAGACGAGATCATAAGTTACCGCAAACAACTTAAAGAAACTTAAGCTGGCAGCAAAACGTCCCTCTAAGCTATGCACATAACGCATAGCGGCAATGCCTGCAGATGTTCAGAAACTGCCTTGAAAAGGGGCAGGCTGCATCCTATTTCAAACTTATAAGGATTCTGGTGCCTTCGTGCATCACCCTTATACCTCCCTGTTGGACTTTGCCGGGCCTTTGTGCCCGGCACTTTTTTATCCACCACGGCAAAGGTTCCCCCGTCTCGATTTAAACAATCAGGCCTTCCCCCCTGCACGCTCCTGCCGTATGAGGTGGGCCAAGTTTTATTGCCAAGTTTATGGCGCGGTCCTTTTGGGGCCGACAGCCAATGAGCCACCTCGGGAGCGCCACCATGTCAGAGCCAGAAATCACCACAGAGATCATCAAAGCACACGGGCTGTCTGACAGCGAATACCAGACCATTCTAAATCTGATGGGCCGCACCCCGACATTCACCGAGTTGGGCATCTTTTCCGCCATGTGGAATGAGCATTGCTCTTATAAATCCTCCAAGAAATGGCTTCGAACCCTTCCGACCGAAGGCCCCCAAGTTATCTGCGGCCCCGGCGAGAACGCAGGCGTGGTCGACATCGGCGATGGTCAGGCCGTTGTGTTCAAAATGGAGAGCCACAACCACCCCTCCTACATCGAGCCTTATCAGGGCGCGGCAACAGGTGTAGGCGGCATCCTGCGCGATGTCTTTACCATGGGCGCACGCCCGATCGCCTCGATGAATTCCCTGAGTTTTGGCGAGCCGAGCCACCATAAAACCAAACAGCTGGTGCACGGCGTCGTGGGCGGTGTTGGTGGTTATGGCAACTGCTTTGGTGTGCCATGTGTCGGCGGTGAAGTCCGCTTTGACAAAGCTTATAATGGCAACTGTCTGGTCAACGCCTTTGCGGCAGGCCTCGCCGATGCCGACAAAATCTTTTACTCTGCCGCTTCTGGCGTCGGCATGCCTGTCGTCTACCTCGGTGCCAAAACAGGCCGCGACGGTGTGGGCGGTGCAACGATGGCCTCCGCAGAGTTCGACGACACCATTGAGGACAAGCGCCCCACTGTCCAGGTCGGCGATCCGTTCACTGAAAAACGCCTGATGGAAGCCACGCTTGAGCTGATGGCAACGGGTGCAGTGATCTCAATCCAAGATATGGGCGCTGCCGGCCTCACCTGTTCCGCCGTTGAGATGGGCGACAAAGGCAATCTTGGCGTGATCCTCGATCTTGAAAAAGTTCCCACGCGTGAGCTGAACATGACTGCCTACGAGATGATGCTGTCCGAGTCTCAGGAGCGTATGCTCATGGTCCTGCGCCCCGAGTTGGAGGCAGAAGCCAAGGCCGTCTTCGACAAGTGGGACCTCGACTTCGCCATTGTCGGAGAGACAATCGCCGAGGACCGCTTCCTCATTCGCCTGAATGGAGAGGTCAAAGCAGACCTGCCGCTCAAAGCACTCTCAGGCACCGCCCCCGAATATGACCGCCCATGGATAGAGACACCCGCTGCGGCCCCGCTGGCAGATGCTCCCACCATTGATCCGATCAACGGGCTGAAAGCTCTGCTCGCCTCCCCTAACTATGCGGGAAAATCGTGGGTCTACGAGCAATATGACACCATGGTTATGGCGGATTCAGCGCGCACACCCGGCTGGGGCGCAGGCATCGTGCGTGTGCACGATACCGACAAATCGTTGGCCTTCACCTCCGACGTGACCCCCCGCTATGTAAAAGCGAACCCCTTTGAAGGCGGCAAACAGGCTGTCGCCGAAGCTTACCGCAACCTGACCGCCGTAGGTGCAACGCCCCTCGCCACCACTGACAACCTCAACTTCGGAAACCCTGAAAAGCCCGAAATCATGGGCCAATTTGTCGGCGCTATTAAAGGCATCGGCGAAGCAGTTTCCGCGCTCGACATGCCCATCGTCTCTGGCAACGTATCGCTTTATAATGAGACAGACGGCTCTGGCATCCTGCCAACGCCTACAATCGGTGCAGTCGGCCTGCTCAAATCAACAACAGACATCATTGGCTTTCACGTGACCACGGGCCATGTCGCACTGGTACTCGGCGAGACAAAGGGCCACCTTGGCCAATCCGCCCTTTTGGCCGAAGCATTCAACCGCTCCGAAGGCGACTCCCCCCATGTGGACCTCAAAGCCGAAGCCGCCCATGGCGATTTCATCCGCGCCCAACACGTGCTGATCGCCGCCTGTACCGACCTCTCGGATGGTGGCCTCGCCCTTGCCGCTTTCGAGATGGCCGATCACGCAGCCTTGGGTCTTGCGCTAGAAACAGACAACACCGCCCAGCTTTTTGGTGAAGATCAGGGACGCTACCTCATCGCTGCAACGCCTGAGAACGCTGCAACGCTGCTAGCCGCAGCACAGTCAGCAGGCATCCCGCTGAGCCAAGTAGGCGTATTCGGTGGTGACACTCTTAGCTTCGGTACAAGCAGCGCAGAACTCGGCGATCTTGCTACGCTCTACCGTGCAAGCTTTGCCGCGACAGTGACCTAAGCACATCCTTCATTGTTACCAAAAAATTGCGGGGGAATTGGGCTTTGGTCAACGGGGGAAACGCCCCCTAGGTTCCCTCTATCATCCCCATCAGCCGCGATTTTTCGCCCACATCATCGGGTCTTGAAATCGCGGCGGCCAAGGCCTCTAGCGAGGCGATGGAATGGCCAGCGCGGAAACTGTCGACATGAGGCAGCATCGCGCGAATGCCCGCCGCCTTGGGTGCAAACCCGTCCCAGCGCAACAGCGGATTGAGCCAGATCACGCGCCGCGCAGACAAATGTAGCCGCTGCATTTGACGCGCCAGAGCCTCAGGATCATCGCGGTCCAACCCGTCTGTAATAAGCAGCACAACAGCCCCCTGCCCCAAAACGCGACGCGACCAGTCACGGTTGAACGCCTCTAAGCTTTGCCCGATACGCGTGCCGCCCTCCCAATCCTGCGCCTGCGCTCCAGCCGCTTTGAGGGCTGCGTCCACGTCCTGCGTGCGCAAATGCCGCGTGATGTTGGTAAGCTGCGTGCCAAAGGTAAAGGCATACACTTGCGCCCAACCTGCCCCCCGCTCATTTGCGACGGCATGAAGAAAATGCAGTATAATGCGACTATACTGACTCATCGACCCTGAGATATCACAGAGCACCACCAGATTGGGCCAACGCGGTTTCGGCTTTTTAAACGCCAGCGCATCCATCTCACCGCCCCGTCGCAGCGCCGCCCGCAAGGAGCGTGCCGCATCCACGCGCCCCTGACCAAAACTGGTCGTAGACCGTCGTGAAGGCAGGGGTTTAATCGGCAGGCTCAAACGCGCAAGCATCCGCTTGGCCTCTGCCACTTCCGCAAGGCTCATCAACTCGAAATCCAACGTTTTAAGGCGCTCCGAAGCGGACATCGTCAGTGAGGCATCCACCTCGATCACCGTCTCTTCCTCGCGGGCGTCGGTCTCTTCGGAGCGCGGTGGTGCCTCGGCCCCATCCAGAAGTGCCTCCGCCGCGCGTTTCTCGGCCGCTTGTGCAGGTCTCTCCTCTTGCACCCCGCGAATGGCGGGCAGCATGGCGGCCATCATATGCTCCAGAAATCGCGGATCGCGCCAATAGAGGCGAAAAAGCTGTGCAAAGATACGAGCGTGTTCGGGACGGTTCACAAAACAGGCGTGTAGCGTCCAGTAAAAGTCCCGCTTTTCACTAAATCCTGCCGCCTCTACCGCCCGGATCGCATCAATCACGCGTCCTGGACCAATTGGCAGCCCTGCACGGCGCAACGCGCGGGCAAAATGGGTGATGTTTCCCGCAAGGCGCGGCTTTTCGGGCAGCTCTAGGGGGATATGCTCAACCATTCTGCATCCCCTGCTCGACCTTAAGTCGAGGGTTTGAGTTTAAGTGAGTAATGAAAAAACGGGTCATACTTCTAGGCTGGCGCGCGCCTCATCCAGCAGGCGTTTGGCTTCTGATCCTTGGAGTTTTGCGATGTCGTCTTGATATTTCAGCACCGCGCCAAGCGTATCAGCAATGACTTCGGGACTGAGGGTGAGAACGTCAAGCGCCAGCAGGCACTTAGCCCAGTCAATCGTCTCGGCAACGCCGGGTTTTTTGAACAAATCCTCAGTACGCAGACGTTGGACAAAGGCCACAACCTCCCGGCTCAGCGCTTCGGCGGCTTCTGGCGCTCGGGCGGTGAGAATATCCATCTCCCGCTCAAAATCGGGGTAATCGACCCAGTGGTACAGACATCGGCGCTTGAGCGCATCATGGACCTCTCGGGTGCGGTTGGAGGTGAGGATAACGATCGGCGGCTCTGGTGCTTTGATTGTGCCCATTTCGGGGATCGTGACCTGAAAATCGCTCAGCGCTTCGAGCAGAAACGCCTCGAATGGTGCGTCCGTACGGTCAAGCTCGTCAATGAGCAAGACAGGCGCACCATTCTCGTCAGGACGCAATGCCTGCAACAATGGGCGTTCAATCAAAAACTCCTCGCTGAACAGCTCGGCGTTTAGGGCTTTTCGATCAGCACCTCCAGCTGCCTCGGCCGTCCGTATCGCAATCATCTGCGCGGCAAAGTTCCACTCATATACCGCAGAGGACGCATCAAGCCCTTCGTAGCATTGCAGGCGGATCAGGCGTTTACCCATGCTTGCAGCCAGCGCCTTGGCGATTTCCGTCTTACCCACCCCCGCCTCTCCTTCAAGGAACAGCGGACGCCCCAACTTTAGGCTCAAGAAGACAACTGTGGCCAAAGGGCGCCCGCAGACATAGCCCTGCTCCGACAGCATCTTTTGCACCGCATCAATGGATGAAATATCTGTCATAGTCTGCGCGCTCCCGTTTTGCTGCGCTCAGAAGGCCACCGCCTGGGCCAAGGGTCAAGGTGACAATGATAGATATGTCACGTCACAGGGCCACGTGACACGCCTATGATTGACGCGATTCGCACAAACTGGCATCCTTTATTGAGATAATAAGAGGTTATGGGCCAAATCGGCACTGTGATCCTATAATGAGGCGGACATGTTTAATTCCAAGCGGCGTGCAGCTCCCAATGCGGGAGGCTGCTATGGCGAATGATTTAAAGATCATAGCTGTGACTTGTGTGAAGAATGAAGGCCCGTTCCTGCTGGAATGGATCGCTTTTCACCAATGCATCGGTGTGACTGATTTCCTGTTCTACTCTAATGATTGCGACGACGGGACGGATACGCTGCTGGATGCGCTGGCGGAGTTGGGGCATGTCACCCACCTGACCAACCCTGCGGAGGGGCGCAATTACCAGATGGAAGCGCTTAAGGATGCCAAGGGGCAGAACGTGGTGCAGGATGCCGACTGGGTCTGGATTGCAGATGTGGACGAATTTCCAAATATTCACGTTGGGGATCACAGCTTTGCCGCTTTGATTGACGCTTGCGGTGATCCGCAGACGATTAGCCTAAACTTCCAGTTCTTTGCCAACAATGACATTGAAGCTTTCGAAGATCGCCCCGTGATCGAGCAGTTCACCCGCAGTCATAATCCTGACATGTGGTGTGGCGAGGCTGCTGTTGAAGTCAAATCACTCGTCCGGCAGGATTTCCCGCTCCATTATTTTGGCGCGCATCGCCCCTTCTTTAAGCCCAAGGTAAAGAAGAAACAGCGCCCCAGCTGGACTGACGGTTCAGGCCGCGATGTGCCGCACCGCTTTTTGGTCGCAGCCAATCCGCGCCGCATCCGCCGTTTTCCCGCAGCGGGATCGCGGGCGTTCGCCACGTTGAACCATTACGCCCTGCGCAGCCTTGACAGCTATCTGGTCAAGAATGACCGCGGCGATGTGAACCGCGAGAACCGCGCATTTGACGATACCTACTGGCGCGAGCGGAACGACCCGGCATGGGAGGATACCTCCATCCACCGCTACCTGCCTGCGCTGAAAAAGCAGATGAATAAGCTCAAAGCGCAAAGCAATATCGGTGCCCTGCATGACGCCAGCGTTGCCGCCCATATTGCCAAACGTGACGCCCTGCTGACGCGACCCGAATACCGCGACATGCAAAAGCAGTTGAGAAAGGCCTCAAAACTACCGCCCCAGGAGGAGCAGATGTTGCGCGATCTGGGGCTGTTGGAGGAAAACGCGTGAGCAGCTTCAAGATCGTCAATCTAGGCCTTCCAAAGACAGGTACAACCACATTGGCCCGTGCGCTCAAGATCGCAGGTTTTCGCGTGGCGGATCACCGTATTCGCCCCCGCCAGACAGATACACCCGCGCTCAAAGACGCTTTTGTTGCCGACCTGCTGTATCAAGGCTATTTCCAAAGCGGCGATCCCGCCGAGTTCTTTGAGGACTTCATTGCATTGACCGAGTTGAGCTGCCTGCGTAAAGGTAAATCGCTTTGGCCGCAGATGGATTTCGGCCTGATCGATGCGATCCGCACGCACCACCCCGATGTGCGCTTTCTCGCTTCACGCCGCGACAGCTGGGATCTATCCCAATCCATGCTCGCATGGTCCGATCTGGGCACCGACCGGCTACCTGCTTCTGACATCCCCGGTCTACCCGAAGGCTATGGGGAGACCTCACGCGAGCGGATTCAATGGATTGACGGGCATTACGCACATCTGCGTAACATCTTTGCGGGTGATACGACTTTTATGGAATATGACGTGGCTGACAGCAGCGCTCATGCGGCAATAGAGGCACACATCGGCGCCGCCCTGCCGTGGTGGGGCCAAGCCAACGCAAATCCCAATGCACCCCATGAAAACAAGGCAGGCTGATGCGCATATTCCTCCATATCGGTCCTGAAGAGGCCAGTGCATCGCGGGTGCAATCGGTGCTTGCAGATAAACGTGATCAGCTAAGCCGGAAGGGTGTCCTGTTTGCACGCAGTGCGGGTAACAAGAACCACACACGGCTGTTCATGTCTGTGACCGACCCGGGTCATGTCGATCCGCTGCGTTTTAACCGCGGCTATATTACACCGCAAAAACAGGCCATTTTGCGCGATACGCTCATCACTGACCTGACACGGGAAGTGGAGCAGAACACGCCTGACACGCTCATTTTGTCTTGTGCGCAGCTTGGCAACAGCCTGCGCACAGCATCCGAGCTGGAACGTCTGCGCGATCTGCTGCTGCCGCTCTCGGATGATATTGCGGTGGTCGCCCATGTCGACCTTCCCACACGCATGCTTGCACGCGCCTACGCCGCCCAAATTCTAGAAGGGCGCGGTCTCTCGCTGCAGGCCGAGCTTGATCTGGTCGGCAGCGACAGTTGGTGGCAATCTGCCCTCGACGCCTGCCCGCAAATTGATCCCGCCGCAGGTGTCTTTGCAGAGACGCAGAGCCCGACCCACTGGATTGACCTGCCTGCACTGGTGGCGTTTTGGGACGGGACATTTGGCAAAGGAGCCACACAGCTTCACAGCTATGACGCCGACCGGTTTGCGGCCAAGGATGTAGCCGAAGATGTGGCGTCCGCTTTCCAGATAGAGGGCAATTTCGGCAAGGCAGAGGATATGGCGTCCCCGCCCCCTATGCCAGAGGCCGCAATGACACGGGGCCGACAGCTCAACGCACTCATCCTCCAAGTGCTCGCAAGTCGCCAGCGCATCCTCCCGCGCCAGCTCTGGCGAAGCTTTGTGCAGGATGTGGCAGTCCAAGGTCAACCCCTCGACATTGCCGCGCTGCACCCAATTACCAAGCATTTTGCCAAAGACCTCAAGGATTTGCTGAAAGCGCACCCGACCCTGCACGCCGACACGTTCAAAGCGCCCCGCGCAAAAGGCAGCTGGTCCGAGGCGGACCCGCTGTTCGGCTTTCGCCCCTCCCAATACCTGCTGGGCTATATGTGGCGCATCGACAAAGCGACCCGCGAAGAGCAGCAAAAGCGTGCCGCCGATCTGGCGCGGCTGGCGGGAACTGTGGCAAAATCTGCTGAAGCACCACGCGATGAGGCCGCGCCACGCAGTGAAGACGACACACCCGATGGGCTGTCCGCCTATGCGCGCAAGATTATGCCGCCGCTGGCTGTGCAAAACTTCGAGGGGCTGCGCACCTCATCCTTTGCCCCCCACAACAAAATGGGATCAGTCAACGAGGAAGAACTGGCCGCCGCCTACACCCCGATCACCCCGCGCGAGCTGCCAGAGGGAAACACTGGCAATGTCATTGTCGGATGTATGAAGAACGAGGCACCTTATATTGTAGAATGGGTCGCCTACCACCGCGCCATGGGTGTGGATAATTTCCTTATTTATACAAATGGATGTGAGGACGGCACCTCAGAAATCCTCGACCGCCTACAAGAGATGGGCGTTCTCCAGCACCGCAACAACGACGAATGGAAGGGGAATTCGCCACAGCAATATGCCCTAAACCAGTCGCTCAAAGAGCCGCTGATCAAAAACGCGGAATGGATCATCCACATCGATGTGGATGAGTTTATGAACGTGCGCTGCGGCAATGGGACATTGCAGGATTTTCTCGCTGCTGTGCCAGACGCCACCAATGTCGCCATGACGTGGCGCATGTTTGGTCATAACGGGGTAACGCAACTCAATGATGATATGGTCATAGACCAGTTCGAGACTTGCGCCCCCAAGTTCTGTCCAAAGCCGCATACTGTCTGGGGCTTTAAGACCATGTTCAAGAACATCGGTGCTTACGAAAAAATCTCCTGTCACCGGCCCAACAAACTCGACGAGGCATTCAAAAACAAGGTCAAATGGGTCAATGGCTCGGGCAAGGATATGACCCGCGAAGTGGCCGAAAACGGCTGGCGTTCATCAAAGAAATCAGTGGGCTATGATCTGATCCAGCTTAACCACTATGCCCTGCGTTCCGCCGAAAGTTTCCTGATCAAACGCCAGCGTGGGCGCGCACTGCATGTCGACCGCTCCATCGGGATCAACTACTGGATCCGCATGGATTGGTCCGATTTCCGCGACATCACAATTAAGAGGAACATGCAGCGCCTCCAGCTTGAGTACAAGCGTCTGATGCAGGACGATATTTTGCGCGGCTGGCACGAAAAAGGCCGCGACTGGCACTGCGCAAAGGCAGCCGAGCTGCACCAGAACCCTGAATTCGCGGACCTCTACAAAGAAGCGCTCGCCGTCAAACTTACCGAGACTGAGCGCGTGGCCTATGCCCTTGCACTGGATTTGGAGAGCTAGATGAGTGACGCGGGCGTTACCCCCAACCCCTTTGTCATGTCAAAGGGTATCAAGTTCCCCAAGGACGGGCACTTCATTACCGGACAGTTGCGAACCGCCCTGCGTGAGAACCGCTATGAGGCAAAAGAGGCGCAATGCGTCCTTCGGCTGGTACGCGACGAAGATACAGTGATTGAGTTGGGCGCAGGCATCGGATTTATGTCCACACTGGTCGCCACGCGGCGTAATATCAAAGGCGTTTTTGCCTTTGAGGCCAACCCCGCCCTCATCCCCTATATCCAGTCCGTGCATGCCGCCAATGATCTGACCAACGCCCATGTCACCCATGGCATTCTGGGCAAACGCAATGGCAGCGCAAAGTTCTATGTGCGCAATAATTTACTGTCTTCTTCCATGGAAAAAATTGAGGGCGACACAGCCGAGAATACACGAGAAGTGAAGGTCGATGTTCTAAACGCGTCCCATGTGTTTAAGGAGATTCAGCCTAATATCCTTATCGCCGATATAGAGGGGGCCGAGGCGCATCTTCTGCCCCACCTCGATCTCACGGGCCTGCGCGGCGCTATGATCGAGCTGCACCCGCAATATATCGGTCCAGAAGGGGTCAACACAGTGTTCCGCGCCATGATAGACGCAGGCCTTGCCTATTATCCTCGCGGCTCCACTCATAAGGTCGTCTGTTTCAGACGCGCGTGGTAATGCCCCATCTTGCGATTTTGTGTGTGCGCAATGAGGCCGCATTCCTGCTGGAATGGCTCGCCCATCACCGCGCTGTGGGGTTTAACAATTTTCTGATATTTTCCAATGATTGTCAGGACGGAACCGACGCCATGCTCGACCGATTGGAAGAGATGGGCCACGTCACTCACATCCGCAATGATGGCCCCTATGACAAGGGCGGGATACAATTTACCGCGCTCAAGAAAGCAGCCAAGCACCCGTTGGTCAAACAGGCCAAGTGGATTTTGCCGCTTGATGTGGACGAGTTCGTCAATATTCACTGTGGTGATCACACACTTGGCGCCCTGCACGCAAACATCCCCGATGCCACTGCCATAACGCTCACGTGGCGTCTGTTCGGCGCTGGCGACAATGTCAGGTACGCCGATGCACCTGTGCTCGAAACCTTCACACGCGCAGCCCCTACAGTGATGTACTGGCCGTGGCGGGCGTCGATGTTCAAAACCCTCTACCGCAACGATGGCACCTACAAAAAACCTGGTGTGCATCGGCCCCGCGACACCAACGAGAAAAAGTTGGGCAATGCCCGCTGGTTTGATGGCAACGGCACCGCCCTTCCCGAACAATTCACCACCAAACGCATCTTTTCCAACTTCGGCCAAGACAACTATGGCCTTGTTCAGCTCAACCACTACCCCCTCGGCGCCATGGAAAGCTATCTGCTCAAGGCGGACCGTGGTCGCGCCGTGCACAGCGCTGATATGCTGGGCGTTGATTACTGGGTGGAGCGGAATTTCAACACCGACGAGGATCTCAGCATCCAAAGTCTGGGCGCACCACGAAGCGCCGAACTCGACGCTCTCAAAGCGGACGAGTCCCTCGCCAAACTGCACGCGGATGCCGTGCAGTGGCGCAGCAACCGTTTTGACCAGCTCATGCAGAAAGAGCCGTTTCGCGCCCTCTTTGGGCGACTGATGATGACCCCTCCATCCCGCCCTGTACCGCGCAACGCCGCACAATTCATGATAAACTACGCCAACCTTGCACGCCGTACGCCCAAGAACCAAGCCTGACACCTTGCCATAATATAGCGCGAATTTTGCGTAATTTCGCCCCATTGCTTTGCTACCCCTCATCTTGAAACCGCATGCACCTCACGCCATGCGGGTCAATTTGAGGACGCAGACATGGCAGATGAAAACCTGACATTCGAGACATCCCTTGCGGGTATGAAAAAAGCCAACTGGATCGCCGCCGTAGAAGAGCTGTGCGACGAAGACGGCTATTTCGAGCGTTTGGGAAAACGGCATTATGCTGCTTTCATTGAGAAATCATCAACGCTGCTGGTCTCCTTCGAGACACTTCAGGGCATCCCCGCCCTCTCGCCACTGGCCCAACCCTTGGGCTGGGAAATGATGCAAGCGCACGGCTGGTCCAGCCTGTGCATTGCCTCCAACGGCGATACGTGGTTCCGCGACCACGCCGTCTATGGCTATTTCGACCGCTTGATCGACGATGGCTTCTTTGACGATTTCGAGACTGTCATTTTCTATGGCGCTGGCCCATGTGGCTATGCCGCCGCTGCCTATTCAGTGGCCTCCCCCGAGGCCCATGTGCTCGCCGTGCAGCCGCAAGCAACGCTTGATCCGCGCATTACCGAATGGGACGACCGATTCACCGATATGCGTCGCACCGATTTCACCTCACGCTTTGGGTATGCCCCCGATATGTTGGATGCTGCGGCAGCGGCCTATGTTGTCTATGATCCGCGCGAACACCTTGATGCGATGCACGCGGCACTTTTCACAAAATCCCACACCCGTAAGCTGCGCCTGCGCCATATGGGGGATGCCATCCAGACTGATCTGTTGGAGATGGAGCAACTTGGTCCCCTCCTGCTTGCAATAAGTAGAGGCACGCTGGACGATCTGACTTTCGCCCGCATGATGCGCGCACGCCGCGATCATCCCCCCTATCTGCGCAATCTCTTAGCGTCATTGGATGGCGACGGGCGTGAAACGCTCGCTCTCGCGCTGGCCCGCAATGTCACGTCCCGCATGCACGCCCCCCGTTTCACCCGACGCCTTGCTGCGGCGGCAAAATCAGATGGCGATGACGACTAGCGCAGCCATTAATGTCATGCTAGCACGCTGCCATGACAAAAATCCTTACGATCCGCCGTCCTGATGACTGGCACCTGCACCTGCGCGATGGCGATATGCTCCGCGCGGTGTTGCCGCATACCTCCCGCCACTTCGCCCGTGCGATCATCATGCCGAATCTGGTGCCGCCTGTGGTTACTGCCGCTGATGCACGCGCCTACCGCGACCGGATCATGGCCGCCCTGCCCGATGGGGATGATTTTACGCCCCTGATGACGCTTTATTTGACCGAGGATACCGATCCGTCCGACGTGGCCGCCGCCCATGCCGAGGGATTAATCACCGCAGTTAAACTCTACCCCGCAGGCGCCACCACAAATTCAGCCTCCGGTGTCAGCAACTTTGCGAATGTTGCTAAGGTACTAGAGAAAATGGCCGAAATCGGCCTGCCGCTCTGCACGCACGGCGAAGTGACCGATGCTGATGTGGACATCTTCGACCGCGAGGCCGTGTTTATCGACCGCATCCTCGATCCCATGCGCCGCGACCACCCCGGTCTGCGCGTGGTGATGGAGCATATCACCACCTCCAACGCCGTCGATTATGTGAAGGCCAACGACAAAAACCTTGGCGCGACGATCACAACGCATCATCTGGTGATCAACCGAAATCACATTCTCGCAGGTGGCATCAAACCGCATTACTACTGCCTGCCTGTGGCCAAACGCGAAGAACACCGCCTCGCCCTGCGCGCTGCCGCGACTTCAGGTGATGCCCGCTTCTTCCTCGGCACTGATTCCGCACCCCATACGGACGTGAACAAACTTCTGCCCTGCGGCTGTGCAGGCTGCTTTACCGCGCTCAATACCATGTCAATTCTCGCCGAAGTGTTTGAGCAGGACGACGCGCTGGATAACTTGGAGGCCTTCGCCTCCCTCAATGGCCCCGCCTACTACGGACTGCCCGCGAACGAGGCCACACTGACCCTCACGCGCAGCGTCCCGACCTATCCGGCCCACATCCATACATCCGAGGGGCCCGTGACCGTCTTTGATCCCGACATGCCGCTTAATTGGTCCGTATAACTCTATTCTGCCCCCTAAACTCAATCAAACCTCTGCCACCAAGGACCCGTCATGATCCCTACCACATACCCAGACGCATCCGAGATCGCCCGCCTGACCGCCCGCATGCTGCTGGAGATTGGTGCCGTGAACTTTAATACGGACGAGCCCTACACGCTGGCCTCTGGTCTGCCGTCGCCCAGCTATATTGACTGTCGCAAGCTGATCTCCTACCCGCGCATCCGCTCGACACTGATGGATTTTCTGACCATCACCGTTATGCGGAATGCGGGTTTCGAAGCCTTCGACAACATCGCAGGCGGCGAGACGGCAGGTATCCCTTTCGCAGCTTTGGTGGCGGAACGCATGGCCCTTCCCATGACTTACGTGCGTAAAAAGCCAAAAGGCTATGGCCGTAATGCCCGCATTGAAGGTGACATGTCCGAGGGCCAGCGCGTGCTATTGGTTGAAGACCTGACCACGGATGGCGGCTCGAAACTCAGCTTTGTAGATGCGATCCGCGAAACGGGAGCGACCTGTGGCCATACGGCTGTAATATTTTACTATGACATCTTCCCCGAGACAAAAAAAACGCTCGGTGATCACGGTGTAGAACTTCATCACCTGTGCACATGGTGGGACGTTCTGGCCGAGGCAAAAGCCCAAGGCTCGTTTGCTGAATCCACACTCAACGAGGTGGAAAAATTTCTCAAATCTCCCCGTAAGTGGCAGGAAGCCCGTAAAGGCTAATACCATAACTTGACGCAGCGCGCCTTGTAGACGCAAGATGTAGCTGCGCAGAAACCTGCCAAAGGTTATCCACAAAAACATACAATTTGCGCACCGACTCCCCCTTCGCTATGACAGCGACGGGGATAACGGGGGTACGATATGAACGAGATTTCGACACTGGGCACTGCAGGCATTGCCGTTCAGGCTGCGGAAACGATGCCGCATTCCATTGAAGCTGAACAGCAGCTGCTAGGCGCTATTCTCACCAATAACGATATCTTTGATCGAATCGCGTCGATCATCAGCGACAAGCATTTCTATGATCCGGTACATGCCCGCATCTTCGAAATTGCCGCCGCCCGCATCGCCAAAAACAATCTCGCCAGCCCTGTTACCCTCAAGGCGTTCATGGAAGATGACGAAGGCCTTCAGGAGTTGGGCGGCCCCGCCTATCTTGCCCGTCTCGCGGGTGCCGCGATCTCGGCCTTTGCCGTGCGCGACTATGCCAACATGATCTACGATCTGGCCGTGCGTCGCGATCTCATAGGTCTTGGCCGTGATATCGCTGCAAAAGCGGCCACCGTTGACGTCGCAAGCGAGCCGCGCGAGCAAATTGTTGAAGCCGAGCAAGCCCTTTATAAACTCGCCGAACAAGGTCAATCGGAGACAGGCTTCCAGAGCTTTCTTTCTGCAATCAAGAGTGCTGTAGATGTAGCGAACGCGGCCTACCAGCGGGATGGCGGCCTATCTGGTGTCTCTACAGGGCTGATAGATATGGATAAAAAGCTGGGTGGTTTGCACCCTTCCGACCTTTTGATCCTTGCGGGTCGTCCTTCAATGGGAAAAACCTCGCTCGCCACCAACATCGCCTTCAACGTTGCCAAGGCGTATAAACGCGGACAACTGCCCGACGGCTCTGAAGGCGCCATTGATGGCGGTGTCGTCGGATTCTACTCGCTCGAGATGAGCGCCGAACAGCTGGCTGCACGTATCCTGTCCGAGGCCTCGGAAATCCCGTCCCAGCAAATTCGCTCAGGTGATATGACCGAGCCGGAGTTCCGGCGTTTTGTCGATGCCGCCAAGGCGCTTGAGGCCTGCCCGCTTTTCATCGACGACACGCCTGCTCTGCCGATCTCGCAGCTTGCCGCCCGTGCGCGCCGCCTCAAACGGACCCATGGCCTTGATGTACTGATTATCGACTACCTCCAGCTGGTGCGCGGCACGGGCAAGAACGAGAACCGCGTGAACGAGATTTCCGAGATCACGATGGGCCTTAAAGCAATCGCAAAAGAGCTTCATATCCCCGTAATCGCACTGTCCCAGCTCTCGCGGCAGGTGGAGAACCGCGAAGACAAGCGGCCCCAACTCTCTGACCTGCGTGAATCAGGCTCGATCGAGCAGGATGCCGACGTGGTTATGTTTGTGTTCCGCGAAGAATATTATAAAGAGCGTGAGAAGCCAGGCGATCACGAGTTGGACAAAATGGCTGTTTGGCAGGACGAGATGGAGCGGCTGCATGGTCGCGCCGAAGTTGTTATCGGCAAACAGCGTCACGGCCCCATTGGAACCGTCGAGTTGAGCTTTGAAGGCCGCTTTACCCGCTTTGGCAACCTTGTGAAGCCATGGCAGCAAAATGCAGATGAACAAGAATTCTAATTGCCATGTATAACCTTGGGTAAAAGTATTGCCGCGCCAACTGAATCTTTTTTAATACAATAACTTACACGCTAAAGCTTATGTGAGTGAACTTTATGCAAAAAGAGCCGCATTCTCATGCGGCTCTTTGTTTTTTATCTATTATTGAGGCGACTTGGCCTCATATTTCAGTCCTTTGGCCGTCCCTTTGGCAAATCCTTTCCAATGGGTGTGGTCCTCTTTCTCGGTGCCGTCTTCATTCATCGACCACACGCCTGCGTTGGAATCCTCAACCAGCGTCAGATAACCGGCAGCGGCCTCGTCGCCCTTGAGGCGTTCATCCATCCATGCCGTTATAAAATGCTGCGCGATGTTGTTCATTCGCACGGTATCCCAAACCGGATCGCTATAGTGCTCCGAAATGTCAAAGCCCTTTTCCTCGTTGAAATAATAGCTCTCGGCCGGTGCTGGCATCGGTGCTGCCGCGTTATGGCCGCCGTTTACGTAGGTAAGCAGAGCCGTCTCTACCCCACTCACATTATCCCAGATCGCGCGCACACCGTTATCGTATAGGGAGGTATCGTCCTGTGAGCCTGCGATGAACAGCATCGGGATCTTCACCCCCGCAAGGCCTTCAGCGTCCCAGAACCCTGTGTTCATCCCCCAAGGCCCTATGGCGACCGCCGTTTTGATCCGTGGATCGGGCAGCGCGTTATGGGTGTCCGAGCCTACCTGATGGATGCCCAGTGTGCCGTGCGGTCCACCCCAGCTGTAGCCAACCGAGGCTTCGGTCACACCACCGCCTGCAGTGATGATCGCGCCGTAGCCACCCATAGAATACCCGATGAGCCCTGCATTACTGGCATCATACAGCCCTGCAAATTCAGCACCTTCCGCCGCTTTGCCCGCCATTTCTTCCAGCACAAACAACTGGTCAAGCGAGCGGTTTACAAGCGTCGAGCCGAAGGCTGATTGGGTGCGGTACGTGCTGTCGGTATGGTCGATGGAGGCAACGACGTACCCTTTGGAAGCCAAATTCTCTGCCAGATGCGACATCAAAAACCGGTTCCCAGGGTAGCCGTGGCTAATCAAAACCAGCGGATAGGGCGTATCTGTAACCGCAGGCGCCGCGTTGCGTATGGCTTTGCCTGTCAGGGTGACTTCAGTCGTGCCGTCGCGCAAATAGGCCCTCAGCTCATTCGAGCCTGTAGCCCCTTCCGCTGCCGGATACCACATCTCGACCGTCAGCGGACGGTCATAGCGCGGCAATTCCGCAGGTTTCTCGGCGGCGGGATCAATGGCTAGGATATTGATCTGGTTCGGGTTCACCAGTTCCAGCTGGCGCACGCCAATGGGCACGTCACCATAAGCGGCAAGTGCAGGCGCATTGGGCAGTTGGCCGTCAATTGGATTGGCAACCGCAGCACCAGCGACAAGCAACGCCGTCGGGACAAGGGTTTTCGCAAGTGTTTTCATTATCGTCTCCTCCTCTTTTAAAAACAGTGTAGAGCCATCGCCTCACCTCACAAGTGATAGTTTTTTGACGTAGCGGCGGATTGTACAGCAAATCAGCCTCAGGTGCGCGGTTCTCTGGGCCATTCGCACTGATCATCTTGACGCCGCGCCAAAGACAGTCAAAACCTGCCCCATGAGCACCGGAAAACTGACAATCGACCTCAACGCCATCGCTGCCAACTGGCAGGCGCTGTCCAAAATCGCGCAGGTCGAGACAGGCGCAGTCGTTAAAGCAGACGCTTACGGCTTGGGCGTCGCACAAGTGGCCCGCCACCTTGCTACTGCAGGCGCGCGTCAGTTTTTTGTAGCTGTGGCCGAAGAAGGTGTGGCCCTGCGCCGAGCCCTTGGTTCAGGGCCGGTTATCTCTGTCTTTTCCGGCCACATGCACGGCGATGCTGATCTCATTGCGGGGGCCAATCTAGTACCGCTAATCAATTCCGTTGATCAAATGCTGCATCACGTCGAAGCCTTGCCCGCCCATCCTTTTGGCATCCAGCTTGATACAGGAATGAACCGTCTGGGGATGGAGCCGTCCGAGTGGTCGGCCCTGCGCGAAATCGCACTGGCGCAGAACCCGACCCTGCTGATGTCGCACCTTGCCTGCGCGGATGAGGTTGATCATCCGATGAACGAACAGCAACGCGCGCTTTTTGACGATATGACCCAAGGCCTTGATGTGCCGCGCTCTTTATCAGCAACAGGTGGCACGCTGCTGGGTGAGGACTTCCACTATGACATGGTCCGCCCCGGCGTTGGGCTCTATGGTGGACTGCCCTTTGCAGCAGCCCAACCCGTTGTGACCCTTGATTTGCCCGTGGTCCAGATCCGTGATGTCGCCGAGGGCGAGACCGTTGGATATGCAAATGCATGGACCGCAGTGCGCCCCTCGAAAATCGCAACTGTCTCTGGCGGTTATGCCGACGGGTTAATCCGCGCGATGGGAGCCAAGGCCAGAATGCATTCGGACGGCATAGCCGTTTCCGTCGTGGGCCGCGTATCGATGGACCTGATAACTCTGGACGTGACCGACCTGCCGACCCCGCCCAAATCCTTGCAACTCATCGGCGCACATCAATCCGTTGATGCTGTTGCAGATGCTGCAGGCACCATCGGCTATGAAATCCTGACCAGCCTTGGTGCACGCTATGCACGGAACTGGCGTGAATGACCTTGCTGCGCATCGCTAATCTGTCGCTGCTTATCCTTTATCCGGTTGCATGGTTCGCGCCGCTGATGCGTGCAGGCCTACTGCCCCTGTTCGGCCTGAGCGAGATTTCTGTTATGACGGGCCTACAGTCGCTTTGGGCTTCTGATATTTTTTTGGCGCTGGTCGTGACCATCTTTGCTCTCTTTGCACCCTACTTGAAAACAATCGGCCTTGCCCTGATCCATTTCGACCTGCTCAGCCCGAGGGTCGAAAAAGTGCTGGAAATTCTGGGCAAACTGGCAATGGCAGACATCTTTTTGATTGCCCTCTACATTACCCTCACAAAAGGAATCGGTATCGGGCGGATCGAAGTTGCTTGGGGGCTGTATCTCTTTACCTTCTGCATCCTCGCGTCCCTTGTTATCAGCTGGAAAACACAACAATCCTTACTCAAAAGCGTTGATTAACTGCCGCATAGGAAACAAATCGGGGAGTTGATCCCATTTGTTGGTTAATTTTCCCTTTGCAGACTTGCGCAAGGTCTTTAAGTTGTAACTTACGGTGGTGAGCGAGAAATTGCCCACACAGTCACCTGAGGATAGTAATGCAACAGCTGAAGACCATCGGGGTTTTTTTTCAATTTGTGATGCAGCGTCTGGCGCTGTTTTTCTTCGCAGCCTGTGCTGCGGGCCTTGCCACTGCGACGATAATGGCCGCTTTGGGCAACTGGGCGTGGGTTGAAATTCCGGTGAGTTACGCAGGAGAACCTGTTGAAAATGCAGGAATGTACCTGCAAATCTTTGCCACCGTTCTTGCTGCGGGTATATGCTTTTTCTTGCCGTCCAATGTGCGCATCATGCAGCTTGAAAATTCGCACCGCCGCTTCACCGTCTCAATGGACGATGTGGCACGTGCTTACGGCGCTGTGCATGCCGCTGACCGTGGGCGCACGTTTCAACTCAGCTCTGAGTTTGACGCTGTGCGCGAACGCCTTGCCTACCTGCGCGACCACCCTGACCTGAGTACGCTTGAGCCTGCCCTGCTGGAAACAGCCGCGCAGATGAGCCACATCAGCCGCGAGCTTGCAGAAGTGTACTCAGATGAGAAAATCGGCCGCGCCCGCGACTTCCTCAAACAGCGTCAGGAAGAGATCGAGCAATTTAACAGCCGCCTTGATCAAGCCAAATCCATCTCGACCGAAATGAAACATTGGTTGCACGAAGTCGAACTTGAAGAGAGTGTCGCCGCCGCACAGCTTGCGCGCCTGTCCGAAGAGATGAGCGAAATCCTTCCCCAGCTTGGGCGCGAGACGGTGTTGCGTGTACAAGATGCTGAGCAGCTTGAAGAAGAGACACCTCTCGACAGCACCGCGTTGGACAACAGTGTCTACGAGCTGCCGAAGGCTGCGGAATAAATTCTAGTTGATATGGCGTGAGTGTATCCGACCAAAGGTACTTTCTGCTTTGAGTGGCCGCGCTGCCAATTGTCTTTGGTCCAGACCACTACGAGTCCATTACCGGCATAAATGATGCGTTTGCCAGCATGCTGCGCCCCCGGCCCTTCGTGCAGGTTCAAAAAGCCCTCTGACGTAGGCTGGACATAATGCGTCTCGCCGTCAATGTGCGTGTAGGTCCCGACAAACCGATGCGCTGCCCGCGCGATTTCCCCATTCTCCAGCTTCACAAAAAGCTGTCGCCCCGCTCTGCCATCAACATGACAGAATCTGCGGGGTAATGTCGTGCCACGATCATATGGGACGTTCCCCGCCCTGCACGCAAATCAAGATAACCTGATCAGCATCAGCTACAAAACAGGTATCTGCTGTGGCAGCAGTTGCCATGAGCACGAGCCCTGCCGCCAAAAGAAAAACTCTCTATAACCCGCGCAACACAGATTATCATTTAAGATAGCGGGAGTGTGCCCAACCTGTGCGCCCATTGCTGTGGCGCACGTGAATCCAGTTGCCAGAGCGGCCAATCATTTTCACTTCGGTACCAGTATATAGACGCTGCTTGATGCGGTAGCCTGTCCCCGGCCCGGAACGCATATTCAGAAACCCGTCATTCGTCGGCTGTACATACAAGAGCGGTCCATTACTGCTCACCACCCGAACAAGGAAACTCTGGGAAGCCCAGCCGATTTCACCGTTTGACAGGCGCACCTTAAGCCAGTTGCCCCGTTTGGCCAGACGTGTGACCTCGTTACCAGGGTACAGGCGCGTGATGATCCCGTGATTGGTGCCAGGCCCTGCACGCAGGTTGAGATAGCCGTCAGACATGCCTTGGGCGGTATAGGTTTGGGCCAAAGCAGCCGTCGCCACAAAGAAAAATCCAAGGATTAGTGCAAGTCTTCTGATCATATCGTGTCCCTCGTAATCGTTTCTTATTGATCCTGCCCCCTGCAAAGGTCATCAAAGCGGCATGGCAAAACCAATCAAAAATTTCTCGTGCAGCAAATGCGCTGCATCTTTTCCAAAATGGTCTGGTCGCTGCGATAATTGCGGGGAATGGAACACTATTCAAGAAGATAAGGGCATCAGTGCAGGTCCCCCCTCCAAGTCCTTGGGGGCGCGGCGCGGGTCGTCGATGGAGCTGATGGACCTCGCGACTGAAGAGGCACCACCGCCGCGCACCATGTCGGGCTTGGGCGAATTGGACCGCGTGCTGGGCGGTGGCCTTGTCGCAGCCTCGGCTATTCTGGTCGGCGGTGATCCGGGCATTGGGAAATCCACCCTCCTGCTCCAAGCCGCCGCAGCCTTTGCCAATCGCGGCCTCAAGGTTGTCTATATCTCGGGCGAGGAAGCCTCCGCGCAGGTCCGCATGCGGGCCCAACGCCTTGGCCTGTCCGAGGCGAAGGTCAAACTGGGCGCAGAGACAAATCTGCGCGATATCCTCACCACACTGGATAAAGAGCGTCCTGCGCTGGCAATTATTGATTCGATCCAAACCATGTGGGCCGATAATGTTGAAAGCGCGCCTGGCTCGGTGTCTCAGGTTCGCGCCGCCTCCCATGAGTTGACCAGTTTCGCCAAGCGCACGGGCACGTCTGTTGTACTGGTGGGCCACGTCACCAAAGAGGGCCAGATCGCAGGCCCGCGCGTGGTTGAGCATATGGTGGACACAGTCCTCTATTTCGAAGGCGAGCGCGGCCACCCCTTCCGTATCCTACGCTCCGTTAAAAACCGTTTTGGACCCGCCGACGAGATAGGTGTGTTCGAGATGACAGGCCGTGGCTTGGCCGAAGTGACCAATCCCTCCGCTCTTTTCCTATCCGAGCGTGGCGCACCCTCTGCGGGATCGGTAGTCTTCGCAGGTATCGAGGGTACCCGTCCTGTGCTGGTCGAAATCCAAGCCCTCGTCGCCCCCTCGCCCCATAGCCAAGCCCGCCGCACCGTTGTCGGCTGGGATGGCGGGCGTCTCGCAATGATCCTCGCAGTGTTAGAAGCACGCTGCGGGATTCCTTTTGCGGGGCTTGATGTCTACCTCAATGTGGCAGGCGGCATGAAAATATCAGAGCCTGCTGCCGATCTTGCAGTCGCTTGCGCGCTTTTGAGCGCACGCGAGGATACTGCATTACCCGCGGAAACCGTGGTTTTCGGGGAACTTAGCCTGTCAGGCGCACTTCGACCTGCAACACAGACGGAAAACAGGTTGAAAGAGGCGCAAAAACTTGGTTTTACGTCCGCAATAGCACCCAAAGGCGGCAAGGCCGTGGTTGTGGAAGGCATCACAATGCGCCCCATGACCGATCTGACTGCATTTGTGGGCGAAATATTCGGCGCGGGCTAACGCGCCCCCAAGATAAAAGGCGAGACGAGCATGGAAGGTTTTACCATCATTGACGGCGTTGTGGCGCTAGTCATCGTGATGTCGGCACTGCTCGCCTACGGTCGCGGATTTGTACGTGAGTTGATGGCGATTGTCGGCTGGATCGCTGCCGCCGTTCTCGCTTATCTTTTTGCGCCTCAGGTTGAACCGCTGGTACGCGAAATCCCTGTTGTAGGCGATTTCCTCGCTGACAGCTGCGAATTATCGATTATCGGCGCTTTCACACTTGTTCTGGCGATCACACTGGTTGTCGTATCCTTGTTCACGCCTTTGTTTTCCTCACTGGTTCAGCGCTCTTTCCTTGGTGGATTCGATCAGGCGATGGGGTTTATTTTTGGTGTAGCGCGCGGCATCTTACTGGTGGCGATTGCCTTCTTTGTCTATTCGACCGTCATCACAGGCCAGCAGTTTACCATCGTGGACGAGAGCCGATCATCCGCTGTGTTTGGCCGCTTCACTGACGACATCCAGAACTCCGACCCCGATCAAGCACTCGGCTGGATTACCGGCCGCTATGAGCAACTGGTATCAAGCTGTTCTGAAAGCTAATCGCTTACGTTTAAGTAAGTCGTAACTGTCAGCCACTATGCCTGTCTCCAAAGCGGAGAGATGATACATGGTGTTAAACGACTTCTTTAAACTTGTTGACTGTGTACCAACGCCCATTTTTGTTATGGACGTCATCCCCGGTAAGGCGCCCGTCTATGCGCACTATAACGTTGCAGCGCTGGAAAAAACGGGACGTTCGTTAAGCGATATTGTTGGCAAAACCTCGATTGACGTGTTCGGGTCCGAATTTGGTACCGCCGCCTGTGAGGAGCAACAAAAAACGATCACATTGGGCAAGCAGCGCAAATATGAATACGAACTGCCGCTGAAAGACGAAATTCGCATCGTGCGGACCACGCTCACCCCGCAATTTGACGCAAAGGGACGCGTTATTCGTCTGATCGGAAATCCAATTGACGTGTCTATCGAATGGGTTGCTCAAAACGCCAAGACAAAGCTGGAGACCATTAGCACAGAGGTTGAACAGTTTATCGCCATGGCAGCCCATGACCTGCGCACGCCGATGCGTAATGTTCTGTCATTGGCCGAACTGCTCGAAGAGGGTTTTGAGAACCATGGTGACGGTAAGATTGAGTTGATCGAACTACTTAAAGACACTTCCGAGAAATCTATGAGTTTGATTTCCGATGTCCTCTCCTATGCAAGCACACTCAATCTTTCTAGCACGACCACACTCTATCCTTTTGAAACCATGTGCCAGAATCTGATGCATGTGCTTGATCCTCAGGGACTGCACCGTATCGAATGTACCTCCATCACCTTGTCGGGCGAGAAAAGCGTCATGCAGATTGTGTTGCACAACCTCATCGACAATGCACTTAAACACGGCAATACCGCCAACCTTACGGTGCGCTGCCATGCGCGGATGTTGGGTACGTCCGAAGTGGAAGTGACGGTAAGCGATGATGGCGCCGGGTTTGACAATCCGGGCAAGCTTTTTTTGGAAACGGGACAGTTTCTTGTGGACAGCGGATATGGCCTTCTTGCCATCCGCAAACTAATTCTTGCTCGCGGCGGTAAAATAACGGCGTTTAACCATGCCGAAACGGGCGGCAGTGCAGTGCAATTCACATTGCCGAGCCAGACCGTAACCCTGTCCGAGGGTTCAGAGCGCTTTTCCCGCTCTGAACCCTCCGCCATGACCGAGCATCACAAAGGCCATCCGCGCACCAGTGTATGAAAACTGCAAACGCCGCGTGACTCTCCGCTTCAGGTTTCGTAAGACGCTCTTAACTTTTGCCGGTCTCAGGAGCACTCCCTTGTCCCACACCCCGCCCAAGATAATGCCGCCCGCTCACCCTTTTGACGCGTCTTATCTCTCGGACACTGAGGATGGTGATAAACTAAAGGAAGAATGCGGCATTTTTGGTGTGATCGGTGTTGCCGATGCAGCAAATTTTGTAGCTCTTGGCCTGCACGCGCTCCAGCACCGAGGTCAGGAAGCGGGTGGAATCGTCACCCACTGCCCAGACGCCGGCTTTCAATCTGCCCGCCGCTTCGGCTATGTCCGCGATAATTTCACCAGCCAGAAAGTCATGGAAACCCTGCCCGGTTCACTGGGCATTGGCCATGTGCGCTACTCTACATCAGGCTCAAAGGGGCAGACCGCGATCCGCGATGTTCAGCCGTTCTTTGGCGAGTTTGCCATGGGCGGTGCCGCAATCGCGCACAATGGCAACATCACCAACGCCAACGCCCTGCGCCGCGAGTTGATCGAGCGCGGCTCGATCTTTCAATCCTCCTCGGACAGCGAATGTATCATTCATCTCATGGCCCGCTCCCTCCAGCAGAACATCCCCGAACGGATGGAAGATGCACTGCGCCGTGTTGAGGGTGCTTTTTCTATCGTCGCCATGACCCGTACCAAGCTGATAGGTGTGCGCGACCCACTTGGCGTGCGCCCTCTGGTGCTTGGCAAACTCGGTGACGGCTTCGCGCTCAGCTCCGAGACTTGTGCCCTCGACATCATCGGTGCGGAGTTTGTGCGCGAGATCGAGCCCGGCGAGATGGTGGTCATCACCGAAAAAGGTGTGCAAAGCCACTTCCCCTTCCGTCGCCAGCCGTCCAAATTCTGCATCTTCGAGCATGTCTATTTCTCCCGCCCCGACAGCATCCTCGGTGGCCGCTCTGTTTACGAAACCCGCGAGGCAATTGGACGTGAGTTGGCCAAAGAAAGCCCTGTTGACGCTGATATGGTCTGCCCCGTGCCTGACTCAGGCACCCCAGCCGCCATCGGTTTCAGCCTGGAAAGCGGCATTCCCTACGCGATGGGCATCATCCGCAACCAGTACATGGGCCGCACGTTTATTGAGCCGACCGAGAGCATCCGCAACATGGGTGTGCGTCTCAAACTGAACGTAAACCGTGCGCTGGTAAAAGGAAAACGCATCATTTTGGTAGACGATTCGGTTGTGCGTGGAACCACCAGCCGCAAGATCAAAGAAATGATCCTTGATGCTGGTGCTGCCGAGGTCCACTTCCGAATTGCTTCCCCGCCAACTGCATGGCCGTGCTTCTATGGCGTAGACACGCCTGACCGCGACAAACTGCTGGCCGCCACCATGTCCGAGGATGAGATGCGCGACCACTTGGGCGTCGACAGCCTCAAGTTTATCTCACTCGACGGTCTCTACCGTGCAGTGGGCGAGGCAAAAGGCCGCGACAAAGCCTGCCCACAATATTGCGACGCCTGCTTCTCTGGCGAATATCCCGTAACCCCTTCAGACAAAATTACTGAGGGTTTCAAGATGAAGTCGGCCGCCGAGTAAGATGCTTGATCCCAAAGCAGGACGCGCCCGTGTTGTTCGGGATGGTGACAAACTTGTCGTGTCAATCAAAGCAAAGCGGCACTTTTTTTTAAGCGCGTTCATCGGGTTTTGGCTACTTGCATGGGCCTTTGGATGGGTGGCGGTTGCGAGCACCCTGCTTTTTGGAGACACGGGATCGACCAGTCTTTTTCTCTTCGGATGGCTGGGGGCTTGGACTGCTGGCGGCGCGATGGCCATTGCAACGTTCCTCTGGCTTGTCGCTGGCCGTGAATCGATTGAATTCTCGACACGGCAGGTCTCAATTACCCGACACATCCCGATTTGGTCGAAAAAGGTGGACTGCGATTTCTCGCAAGTCAAAGGGTTGCGCGTCGAAGAAAAGATCAATGGCCCTGTTCAGAACCAAGTACCCAACTGGTTCAGCCGGAAATCAGGGAACATACGGTTAGATTACGGCGTACACTCTTTGGGCTTTGGGATCGAGTTGGACCAAGCAGAGGCAGCACAGGTTGTTCGCACCATACTTGCTGTCTTTCCTGAACTTGGAACAGATCCGTCACTGCCAACGGCCTGACACTCTGCGCGGCCACTCGCGATAAGAACGTGCTACGAAGACCCTCAGCCGCACAAGCGCCTTTTCATGTCCCATCTTTTTCTTACTGTCAAAACCTGTCAGCGCATTTGTGCTATACTCCTCCCATGACAGATGCATTTGAAACCATCCTTGCAACATGGCCCCCAGAGGCACGCGCGCAATTCAACGAGATGCGCGCGCTGATTCTAAAGGCAGCAGCAGAAGCCGATGTTGGCCCCATCGAGGAAAGCCTCAAGTGGCGCGAGCCTGCATGGCGGCCCAAACGTGCCAAGCAAGGGACTACGCTGCGCCTGAACTGGCACGCAAACCTGCCCAGCACCATTGCGTTATTCGTGGGTTGTCAAACAACCCTCAGCGCAACCATGAAAGACATATACCCGACTGATTTCATTTACGAATCCAATCGCGGCCTGCGCCTCAAGCTAGGTGAACCCTTGCCTGAACAAGCTATCGACCATCTCGCCAGATTGGCCTTTACCTACCACCGAAAAAGCTGACCAGCGCCCTTTCGCCGAAGACATGGCAAGGGTCTGCCGAGGGATGCCACGCCCCCTTCTCCCGCTGACGAACAAGGCATAGCTGACGCACTGAAACGTAATTCAGGAGCGATCATGGCCACCCAACACGAAGGCACCCCCACACCCGCAATCGTCGAAACCCACGCCACCCAAGAGGCAAAGTTGGGCCGCATTGCCCTGCTTGGGACATTTGGCTCGGCCAATGCTCCCCGCGCCATTGTTCGCTTGCCCCGTGGCAATACCCAGACTGTCACAATTGGTGACGCACTTGCCGGTGGCACAGTCGCGGCCATCAGTGCGGACCGCCTGATCCTGTCGCGGATGGGCAATGAGCAGATTTTGCGGATGCCGCGCGGTTAAGCGCCCCTTGACGACACGCACTCGCCCGCGCATATCCCTCCCATGATACAGAAAACCGCATTGATCACAGGCGCCTCGCGCGGCCTTGGTGCCGCCTTCGCCGAAGCGCTTGCGCCCACCCATCACATCATCGCCGTGGGCCGCACAGTCGGCGCGCTCGAAGAGCTTGACGACCGTATCAAAGCACTTGGTGGCAGTGCCACACTCGCCCCGATGAATGTGACGGACACGGCCGCCATGCAAACCCTGTGTCGCGGTATCTATGATCGCTGGGGCAGCCTTGATATGTGGCTGCATACCGCAATCCATGCCGCGCCGTTGACGCCGACCCACCACATTGATGCAAAAGACTTCGAAAAGTCGATTGCGGGCAACATCACTGCAACGGCAACACTCATCAACTATGTCGCCCCCCTGCTCGGCACAGAGGGCCAAGCCGTGTTTTTCGATGATCCCATCGCAGGCGAGAAGTTTTTTGGCAGCTATGGTGCGACAAAAGCAGCGCAAATCGCTCTCGCCCACAGCTGGCAGGCCGAAACTGCCCGCATAGGGCCGCGCGTCGAGATTGTGACACCGCACCCCATGCCAACAGCCACCCGCGCCCGTTTCTTCCCCGGTGAAAGCCGCGAAAACCTGCATGATATCCATGCAGAGGCCGCGCGTCTTCTGGCAACACTCCAGAAATAACCACAGCCTCGCTTGCCCGTATGAGCCGCCTCGCCTATCAAGGCGAAAAGGGGCAATTTCATGCGTATTCTTGTGACGAACGATGACGGCATTAACGCGCCGGGTTTAATTGTGCTTGAGGGCATTGCAAAGTCATTGGCAGGACCAGATGGTGAGGTCTGGACGATTGCCCCCGCCTTTGAGCAATCAGGCGTTGCGCACTGCATTAACTACGTCAAACCAACGCTCATCACCGAGCTAGAGCCACGTCGCTATATGATTGAGGGCAGCCCCGCTGACTGTATCCTATGCGCCCTCTATGACCCGATGAAGGATGCACGCCCCGACCTGATCCTCTCCGGCGTGAACCGTGGCAATAACGCCGCCGAAAATACGCTCTATTCCGGTACCATCGGTGCCGCGATTGAGGGCGCACTTCAGGGTGTCCTGTCTATCGCACTGTCGCAATTCTATGGCCCTGACAACCGCGACCTTGAGAACCCTTTCGAGACTGCAGTACAGCATGGCGCAGACGTCTGCCGCCGCATCCTAGCGCAACAGCCAAAGGACGAAAATGGCTATAGCGTGTTCTGGAATGTAAATTTCCCCCCTGTCGCCGCCGCTGATGTCAAAGGCATCCGCACAGCACCCCAAGGGCGCAGGCCGGGCGTGAACTTCTCGACGATACCGCATGATGCCCCCAATGGGCGCCGCTTTTTGTGGATCGCTGGCGGCAACCAACAGGTTGCCCCTGCGGACGGCACAGACGCAGCCGTTAATCTAGAAGGTTATATTTCCGTTACACCCATGCGTGCAGACCTCACGGCCCATGACGCCTTCCCTGATCTGAGCGACATCAACACATGAACGACCTGCCAGAAGACACCCCTTCAGAGGCCGAGCGCAAAATGCAATTCCTCTATGCGCTGCGCTCCAAAGGCGTGACAGACAAGAATGTACTGAGCGCTATGGAGGCCGTGGACCGTGGCCCCTTCATCCGCGGCCTTTTTGCCGAACGTGCATATGAGGACATGCCCTTGCCCATCGCCTGCGGTCAAACCATCAGTCAGCCTTCGGTTGTTGGTCTGATGACCCAAGCGTTGGAAATTACGCCTCGTGACAAGGTGCTGGAGATTGGCACTGGCTCCGGCTATCAGGCCGCAATCCTCAGCAAGATTGCCCGCCGCGTCTATACTATCGACCGCCACCGCCGCTTGGTCCACGAAGCGCGTGCTGTATTTGAGGCACTCGACCTCAACAACATCACCGCGATCACCGCCGATGGGAGCTTTGGCTTGCCCGAACAGGCCCCCTTTGACCGCATCATCGTAACAGCCGCTGCCGAAGACCCCCCCGGCCCCCTGCTTGCCCAACTCAAAGTTGGCGGCATTATGGTGCTCCCCGTAGGTCAGTCGGACGCCGTGCAACACCTTATTCGGGTGCGGAAAACCGCCGATGGGCTAGAATATGACGAAATGCGCGCAGTTCGCTTTGTTCCGCTTCTGGAGGGGTTGGGCAAAGACACATAATCTGGTAGTGTAATGCAAAATCTCGGGTACACGAGATGGGCAGTGACAAGGACATACCAGATGACACGACAAAACGCGCGCACTAACCTGCGCCTTTCGCTTCTTGCGGGTGCTGCATGTATCACGCTTGCGGGCTGCTCCGAGCCCCTCGATTTTGATCTTCGCGGCCTCGGCGGCGGCTTTACAACCGCCAATGCCGCAACAGCCCCCCTTGCGGCGCGGCCTTTGCCCGATGACCGTGGCGTGATTTCATATCCCAACTATCAGGTCGCCGTGGCCCGCCGTGGTGACACGCTCAAGGATGTCGCCTCCCGCCTTGGGCTAAACGCTGCGACCCTCGCCAAATACAACGGCATCGACGCGGACGTTCCCTTGCGCAAGGACGAGATCATCGCCTTGCCCACCCGCGTAGCAGAGCCATCTCCCGCTACAGGTTCCGCAACAACTGGCCCGATCAAACCCGTCGATATCACATCAGTCGCAGGGGGTGCGATTGACCGCGCTCCTGCCACCCCCAGCGTTCAGACAACTGCGCTGGCCCCTGCGCCGTCCGCGACGCCGCCCGCTCAAACGGGAAAGGAACCGATCCGCCACAAGGTCGAGCGTGGAGAGACTGCATTTACGGTGGCGCGCCTCTACTCGGTGCCGGTGAAGGATCTGGCACAATGGAACGGACTTGGGGCAGACTTTGCCATCCGCGAAGGGCAATTCCTGCTAATCCCTGTACCCTCACAGAGCCCACCCAAAGTAGCCCCCGCGCAAACTGCCGCAGCAACCCCGCTGCCAGGTGCCGGGTCTTCCACGCCTACACCCCCTTCGGCGACCAAACCGCTGCCTGCAGAGAAGATTAAACCGGCGGCAGCGGCGCCTGTGCAAACCGCAACAGCAACCACAAAGCCGGCAGAGCCGCCAAAGCCTGTCGCCGATGTGGGCAAAGTCACCAAGCCTGTCGCCACTGGCAAACTGGTCAAACCCGTGAGCGGGACAATCATCCGCGACTATTCAAAGGGTAAGAACGAGGGCATTAATATCAAAGCCGCCCCCGGTACAGCAGTTAAAGCAGCAGACGCTGGAACAGTTGCCGCAATCACAAAAAGCGCAGACGGCATACCAATCGTCGTTGTGCGCCACACTGGCAACCTGCTCACCGTCTATGCGAACGTGACGGACGTGAACGTGAAACGGGGCGATACAGTCTCACGCGGTCAAAGCATCGCTAAATTGCGCAGTGGTGATGACTCGTTTGTGCATTTTGAAGTGCGCGAAGGCTTCGACAGCGTCGATCCCAACCCCTTCATCAATTAGGAAAATAGCGTTGCGCGTTACCCGCGCAGCGCGACCCCCCGCCGTCCTGCCAAATCGGTAAAGAACTGCCATGCCACACGGCCCGAACGACTGCCCCGTGTGGCCTGCCATTCAATCGCTTGCGCCCGCAGGTCTGCGTCGTCAATCTCGACGCCATGCGCATCACAATAGCCGCGGATCATCGCAAGATACTGGTCCTGATCGCAAGCATGAAATCCCAGCCAGAGGCCAAAGCGATCCGAGAGCGAAACCTTCTCCTCTACCGCTTCCGCAGGATTAATGGCCGAGCCGCGCTCGTTCTCAATCATATCGCGGGGCATCAGGTGGCGGCGGTTCGACGTGGCATAGAGAATGACATTCTCCGGTCGCCCCTCAATCCCACCATCTAGCACCGCCTTGAGCGATTTATATTGGGCATCATCATGGCCAAAGCTCAGGTCATCGCAGAACAGAATGAACCGCTCGGGTGCGCCACGCAGCAGGTTGAGTAAACGCCCGACCGACGGCAAGTCCTCACGCTGCAACTCTACCACTTTCAACTGCGGAAATTTCGCATCAAGTGCGCCGTGCACAGCCTTGACAAGGCTGGATTTTCCCATACCGCGCGCGCCCCAAAGAAGCGCATTATTCGCGGGCAATCCCGCCGCAAACTGCCGTGTGTTTTGCAGCAGCGTATCACGCGCACGCTCCACCCCCAGCAACAGGCCAATTTCAACCCGCGCCACATGGTCTACAGGCTCAAGTCGGTCTGGCCCCGTGTGCCAGACAAAGGCAGACGCACTGGCGAAATCAGGTGCGGACACAGGCGCCGGAGACATCCGCTCCAACGCCTGTGCAATCCGGTCCATCGGATCATCTATCATTTCAAATCGTCCTTGGTGTCCTCAACGATGGGGTCTTCACGGTCCATCTCGTCCGCCATTGCGTCAAAGTCGGCCTCGTCCTCTTCATCATAAAAACCATCTGCACGCAGCTGCTTTTCACGCTTGGTGTCGACACGGCTCACCAGAAAAATTGATACTTCATACAGGCCATAAACCACCACAAACAGGATCAGCTGCGTAACAACATCAGGGGGCGTCACAAGTGCCGCCAGCAGCAAGATACCCACCAGCGCGTACTTACGAACATTGCGCAGACCCGGCGCATCAACCAACCCTGCCTTACCCATCAGCGTCAGCAGCACAGGCAATTGGAAACACAACCCAAAGGCCACGATCATTTTCAACGTGATATCAAGGCTCTCGTTCACCTTACCGTTGAAGACAATATCAATGCCGGAGGTCGTCGCCTCCCCCGTGGCGATCATCGCCGAGAGGTAGCTGGCTGCATCCGAAAATCCGAGGAAGAATTGCATCGCCAGCGGCACAACCACATAATGCGCAAAGGCCGCCCCCATGAGGAACAAAACAGGCGAAGCAATCAGGAACGGTAAAAATGCATTCTTCTCGTTCTTGTACAGACCCGGTGCCACAAAACGCCAAAGCTGCGTGGCAATCACCGGAAAGCTGATCGCAAGGCCGCCCACCATAGAGATACGAATGAGGGTAAAGAAGTACTCCTGCGGGGCAGTGTACTGCATTACAGGGTTGGGGTTGCCCAGATTGCGCATGGTGTTTTCAATCGGTACCAGCAGGAAATCGAGGATCGCGCTGCCGAAGGAAAAGCAGATGATCATCCCCACAATAAACGCCAGAACCGAGCGGATGAGCCGCGTGCGCAGCTCTGCCAGATGCTCGATCAGCGGCGCGGCACTATCGTCAATGTCATTTTCGGTGGCACTCATATGTCCGCTTTCTTTGCCGCTTGGCTCGCTGCGAGAGCCGCCTCAAGCTCTTCGGCCTTCTCAAGCGCTTCTTTCGCTTCGCGTGCTTTGCGCTCTGCTGCCATACGCGCACTGTTGGCTTCGATCTTTGCCGAAGCGTCGGCTTTCTTCGCAGCCAACTTGCCTGTCTCGCTCTCGGGATCGAGGTTGGTCAAGCTGCTTGCCGCGTCCTTGACCCCGTCCATGGCGGCACCCACGGGATTCGTCGCCGCCTTAAGCGATTTGTTCAGACCGCTAGCCATTTCGCGCACGCCCGTATCGTCAGCCGCATCATTCATCGCTGATGAAAATTCGCGGGCCATCCCTTTGGCTTTACCGACAAACTGGCCCACGCGGCGAAACATCACCGGCAGATCCTTGGGGCCTACGACGATCAACGCCACAACCCCCACCACCAGCATTTCGGTCATGCCAATATCGAACATCTGGTCTTACACCTTGTCCTTGGTCTCAACATCAGGCTGGGGCACATCGGCCACGTCGTCTGCTTTATCGTCCAGCAGCTCTTTTTCGCCTTCGTTGATACCCTTCTTAAAGCTCGTGATGCCTTTGCCGACTTCACCCATCAGGGACGAAATTTTACCCCGACCAAAAAGCACCAATACAACAACCGCGATGAGCAGCAGACCTGGCAAACCAATATTGTTCAGCATGTTTCTTCTCCTATCAAAAAAAATATTGCCCCCATAAATGGAAGGCTGTCAGCAGAATGTTTAGCAAGGATGTTGCACTGCCAACATGGCAAAGGCTCAGAACAGCCCCGCCAATCACAGATTTTATGCGTGGTTTTCGACCTTGCCGCACCCAACTGACAGGTTTATGTCAGTATCATGTGCCGTTCCAACCGCCTCTTCGATCTGCTCCAGACCCTGCGCGATGGTCACTTGCACACCGCGCAGACCTTGGCAGAGGCAACTGGCGTGAGCGTGCGCACCCTCTACCGCGATATGGAAACACTGGTCGCCTCTGGCGTACCTGTCATCGGCACAAGAGGCACAGGTTACCGCCTGCCGCCCACTGTCACCTTGCCGCCGCTCACCCTGACGCCAGCGGAACTGGAAGCGCTCAACCTCGGCCTTGCCATCGCGTCCGAGGTGGCCGACCCCGATCTGAAATCAGCAGCGCTCAGCCTCACCGACAAACTTGATGCAGTGCTGCCCGAAACTGCCGTTGCCGAAGCAGACGCGTGGAAATTCACGAAAAATCCTTTTGCAAATACCGCACGCGGATTTGCCCAGATGCCAACCCTCCGCGCCGCGATCAAAGCACGCCAAAAGCTGCGGATCACCTATACGTCAAAAGACGGCGCAGTCACTTCGCGCACCATCCGCCCCCTGCATATGGAATATATGAGCCGCGTTTGGACCCTCACCGCATGGTGCGAGTGGCGCAGCGCCCACCGCGCCTTCCGCCTTGACCTGATCAACACCGCCGAAGCCCTGCCTGAGCTGTTCACTGACGAGGCAGGCAAAACACTAGCCGATTACCGCCCCTAGCCCTTGATCTGCCAGTCCGTCTGCGGTGGTAAGAACGCTTCAACGCTTGCTTGGGCAATTACAATCGTCTCGCCATTAGAGGCCACATTCAAACCGCCATGCACTGCCACAACTTCGGCCCGTCCACGCGGCAATGTCGCGCGTAAGGCATCAAGGTCAAGTGCATCAGGTTCCTGCACACCTACGGTCACTTGCACACGCATCGCATCATGGGGCAACTCCAGCACTCCGAACAAGGGCAAGGAGGAATGACGAAACGCATCCTCAATCGCACGCTTGGCAGCTTTGGTATAATCCATACCGTACAGGTCATTGCCCATGCCCATCTCGATGATAATCCGCTGTTCGATCATGCGCGTTTCTCCATGTCAAAGCCAACAGACAGCGCCACATTGGCCATAATCGTGGGGTTGCCTGTCCCCTCGGGGCGCGGCACGTCGAGGCCCCCCTTGGTCACGTTCACTATCACGTCGCCATAGGGAAAAACCGCCCGAAGCACGTCAACATCCACCGCTTCAGGATTTTGCACCCCCACGTCCAGCACAATCCGCATGTCCGCTTTGTCAAAACCGAACAGCTCCGCCAGATTGATCGAGTTGTGCCAAAGCGCATCGCGCAACGCCCGCTCCGCCGCTTGGGTATAGTCCCCCCGCCGCAGCGATGTTCCCATCCCGAATTCCACCATCAGTTTTTGCATCTGCATCCCCTAATCCTCGGCCCGAAAGACAAAGCATTTGTCGCGCCTGATTGTCAGCCACATCACAGTACCCGCCGAAGGCATAAACACATTCGGCACAGTCGCCTTTAGGCTTGAGCCGTCGTGATCCATGCGAAATTCCACAAGGCTCTCGTTGCCCATAAACCGCGCCCGCTCCACCACAGCACGCGCAGGGGTGCCATCGGCCGCTGTGGGCAACGGACCCTTGCCTGCACGGTCAAAATCAATGCGCACGTGCTGGGGGCGGAACACGATATCAACCGCGGTGCCATCCGGCACACCCGGCGCAAGGAAGCGCCCGAAGGCCGTATGCGCCAGGGCACCCGACACATCCGCCCGCACCACATTGGCGTCCGAGAAGAAGGCGACCGCAGCACGGTCAATGGGGCGCGTGTAGACGTTATAGGGCGCACCTTGTTGCACAATCTTGCCATCGCGCATCAGGGCAATCTCGTCCGCCATGCGCATCGCCTCGTCCGGCTCATGGGTGACCAGCAAAACGGCCGTGTCCTCTTCTTTGAGGATGCTCAAGGTCTCGTCACGGATGCCATCGCGCAGGCGGTTATCAAGGCCGCTAAATGGCTCGTCCATCAGCATAATTCGCGGCTTGGGCGCTAGCGCACGGGCCAGCGCCACGCGCTGCTGCTCTCCGCCCGACAACTGGTGCGGGTAGCCGTCGATGAATCGCAGCAAATCCACCCGCGCCAGCAATTCTTCCACCCGCGCGCGTTTCGACGCCTTACTGCCACGCAGCCCGTAGCCCACGTTATCGGCCACACTCAGATGCGGAAACAGAGCAAAGTCCTGAAACATCAGACCAATCTCGCGCCGCTCAGGCGGAATGCGAAACACCGTGTCACAGATCAACTCACCGTCCACATGGATGGTCCCGCTGTCCTGCATCTCGACCCCTGCAATCATGCGCAGGGTCGTGGACTTGCCACAGCCCGATGGCCCCAGCAGGCACGTCACCTGACCCGGCATAATCTTGAGGCTCACATCATCCACAACGGCACGGCCATCAAAGCTGCGGTGCAGATTGCGGATTTCCAAACGGGGCGTGTCGGTCTTCATGACTGGCGTTATCCGATCATTTCTGTCGGATAGCAGCTATCAGCGCCGCCGCGCCCCTGCAAGCACTGCGGCAAAGCCTGTGCTAAGAACGCAGAGGCAGATCAGCAAAAGCTGCTCGTATTTGTGCCCCTCCATCAGCCACGGCGCGACGATTTCCCAACCCCGCGCAAAATAGACAAAGGCACCCAGCATCGCCGCGCCAAAAGCCACTAGATATGCCCAGACCGCGATCTGCCGCCCCATAACCAGCCCGACAACCAACACAGGTGTCAGGAACATAGAGGCCGTCCCGCTCACCGCCACTGCATCAAACAGCGTCGCATTGCCCCACAGCGTGAGAAGCGTCCCCGCCAGCATAAACACCACCATTACCAACCGCCCAGCGGTCAGAGTGCGCGGCAAGCCTCCTTCCTCCACCACCAGACGAGAAGCCGAGGAAAGAGCGGAATCAAGTGTGCTCAGCGCCGAAACCAGCAGCGAGATCATCAGCAAGCCAAACACCCACGGCGGGAACATCACAGCCCATGTGCCGATCAGCTCCCCCTCATAGGCAGCCCCCACCAGCCCCGCCTGAATACCGAAAAAACCGAACCCGATGATGCAGGTCGTGCTGATCCAGAAGGCATGCAGAAACGAGCGGCGCGTGGTATCACGATCCGCAATAAACCCGCGGTCCATCATCACGGGATCATGGGCCGGATAGGAGAATACCTGTAACGCCGCCACCGCCAGCAGCACCCAGCCATTATAGCTTCCTGCTGTCCCCCGCGCCGTGACCACTGCGCCCAGATCAAACGCAGGCGAGATCACCAGCGCCACAAATGCCACGCCAAAGACCACCAGAAACACAACCATCTGCACCACATCCGTGCGCAGCGCCGCCGACAGCCCACCCCATGCGGAATAGGCCAGCCCCAGTAGGGCCACGATCCAGATCGCCGCTGTGCCGCTGCCTTCCAGCACCGCGTTAAAGATGAGGCCCACAACCACCAAATTTGCAAACACCTCCGACAACAGCCGCAAGGCGATGACAAAGTTATAGCACCCGTTGCCCGTGCCCCCGAACCGCGCGCCGATCCAGTCCTGAACCGAAGTGGCACCGCCCGCGCGCAAGCGTCCGACGATAAAGCCTCCCGTCAGGAACGAACCGTAGTAGGCCGCATAAGCCAGTGTCCCTGCCATCCCGTAATAATAACCAAGGATCGCCGCGTTCATCAGGCTTCGCGCAAAAATCCAGGTCGTGACTTGGCTCAGCACCAGCACCCACAGCCCCGGACTTTGCCCTTGCTCATCCTGCCCGCCAAAAAAGCCTTCAACGCTCGCACGGCGCGGCGCGGCGAGGATCGAAGCCAGAACAATCGCGCCAAACACGGCAATTAGAACAACGGGATGCATGGGAAACCTCTCACAGAACTTTCCCGCAGCGCTAAGTCACGGCACCTCTGATATCCATCCCCAAAACCGCGATCTGTCAGAAACGTGAAGGACCGTCAGTCGGTCAACGCAAAATCAGCGTTTGCCACATCGCGCCCGTTCACCTGAACCGTGATGACATGCGCGCCAGCGTGCAACGCAAACGTGCTCATCCCACCTTTGAACTTGTGGGATTTCTTCAGTATCAAAGGCCCGTCCGCTTTGACCTGCCCCACTTTCAGCTTGAACACTTTCTGAGCCGATTTGCCCGAAGGTCGCGCAAACTCGATGCGATAGTCCACCAGCACAGGCACGGCCATATCGCTGGTCAATTTGATCTCGAACGCCAGCGCATCTCCAATCGTGACGCTATTATCCGCCAAAACGATCTGCGCCACGACAGGTACATCCGCCGCATAGCCCAAAGCTTCCATAGCACCAGCGTGCCCTTGCTTAATCAAGGTCCGAAGGGCGTGCCGTTTTATCCAGTTCAACTCTTTCGCGTCCTGCCGACCCGCCCCCTCCCACTGCGCAAGGCGCGCCAGAACGGCATCCGGCACTACTTTACTCAGATCATTGAGGTGGTTCGCCACCGAGCGGGTCACAAACCGCGCCTGATCCGAATGGAGCATGTCGAGCAGCGGCAAAGTCTGCTCTGGCGTCAACCCCACATTCTGCGCCCATGGCAGCCGTGGCCGCGTCCCCTCACTCACCAAACGGCGCACATGGTAGTTGTCGTCCATGGCCCAAACAGCCATCTCCGCCAAAGTCTGCTCAGGCCAGCGGTTGAGGAAGTGGCGAATGTAGAACTCCATCGAGAACCGCTGTGTCGCTTGATAGAGAACCCCCATCGCGCGGACACGGTGCGCTTCCAACCCATGCCGCGCGGCCAGAATACCATGCACACAATGGATAAAATGGCCGAAATCATCATCAGCATTGGAAGGATCCAACTGCGCAGGCAAAGCCGCTTCAAGCTGATCAGCCATAGCCTCGAAGTCATCTGCCAACTGCTCTTCCAAACAGTCCGCCATCCACTCCATCCGCGCCATCAACTCACGCTCGGCAAACCCCGAGAGAACCTGCGCAGCAAAACGGTCAGGATCAAAGTCAGGCACGCCAGCGGCAAACTCCGCCGCCAGCCGCCCGACTGTATCCGCGTTAAACAGGTGATCCTTCAGCGAAAACTTATCAACCATTACATAGTGATATTCGTCGCGCCACCGTCCAGCAGAATAGACTGCCCCACGATGAACCCCGCATGCTGCGAGCACAGAAACGCACAAGCCGCGCCAAACTCGTCGCGCGTGCCGTAGCGCCCCGCAGGGATCGTCGCCGACCGCTCGGCCCGCGCCTCGTCCAGCGTGATCCCTTTGGCCGCAACCACACCACCGTCCAGCGCATCTGCGCGGTCCGTCGCATGAATACCGGGAAGCAAATTGTTGATCGTGACACCCTTGCCTGCAACCTGACGAGAGGTGCCAGCAACATATCCCGTAAGGCCCGTACGAGCCGCATTGCTCAATCCCAGGACAGCAATCGGGGCACGAACAGACTGTGATGTAATGTTGACCACGCGGCCCCACCCACGGTCCATCATGTCAGGCACCAATGCTTTGATCAGCGCAATCGGAGCAAGCATATTGGCATCCAGCGCTTTGATGAAGTCTTCACGCTCCCAATCGGTCCACATGCCCGGAGGGGGTCCACCCGCATTATTAACCAAAATATCAACGCCTTGCGCTACTTCGATTACAGCGGCTTGCCCCTCTTCGGTCGCCACATCAGCCGCCACGGTGACGATGTTTACGCCGTAGGTACTGCGTAGCCGCTCGGCGGAAGCCTCAAGCGCTTCGGCACCCCGCGCGTTCATCACCAGATCTACACCAGCTGCGGCCAAATGCTCGGCACAGCCCAGCCCGAGGCCCTTTGACGAAGCGCAAACCAGCGCTTTTTTTCCTTTTATTCCCAAATCCACATCTTCTCTCCCTACCTAGTTTTGCACAGTGCTATCGCAGCGCACGGGAACGCGCCAGCAAAACACCCCTCCATTGACCGCAACCCGCCACAATTCTAAGGTATGCAAACGGCTAAGCAGTCTAAAAAAGGCACTCCAGATGTCCAGCAGTTCCCTCTCGTCACAAAGCGTTCCTGTCTACGTCGCAGGGCAAATCCGCGCCACTGACGGAGCCAACATGGGCGATGTGATTTCCTTCGCAAGCGAGTTGATCCTCGACGACGTATACGAAGTTGACTTCGGCGCAGACCCTTCCCGTTTGTCACTGGTTGCCCGCGATGACGCCAGTTTTTCAATTGGCCATGACACCACCATCGGCACCCCCGGCGCTGTGGTGCATCTCGACAGTGCACTTACCTTCATGTCCCCCGACAGCAGCACCGCCGACGCCATTCTGCTGGTCGAAGTAGACGAAGCGGGCGATGTGGTTGAAATCTATCTACTGCCCTTCAGCGCGTTGAACTCAAAAGTGGAATACCGTCTTGTCGGCATCGACCGCGAAAACGGGCACAGTAAATTCGCCCAAGTTGCCTGCGTCAGCTTTACCCGCGGCACACAGATCACCATGGCCTCTGGCGCACAGCGCCCTGTGGAGGAACTGGTCGTCGGTGATCGCATCCTGACCCGTGATGACGGTGTACAAACCCTGCGCTGGATCGGCACCTCCACCACCCGCGCGGTGGGTGAATTCGCCCCCATCCGCATCGCCGCTGGCACGCTCAACAATACCGCAGATCTTCTGGTCAGCCCCGATCACCGCCTTTTCATCTATCAACGCACCGATGAGTTGGGCGCTGGACGCTCCGAGCTGTTGGTAAAAGCACGCCATTTGGTCAACGGGACAAGCGTGACAATGGATGAAGGCGGCTTTGTCGATTATTTCCAGCTTCTCTTTGACAGCCACCAGATCATTTACGCCGAGGGCATCGCCGCCGAGAGCATGCTGATTAACAGCCGTACCCGCCCTGTCCTGCCCGCTGATTTATCCGAAAGCCTTGGCAAACATGTCAAGGGGCACTCCGATCTGCCCCATGCAGGCCTCGACGTGAACGAAGGACTGCTCAAACATCGCGACGCCGCCGCAATGCTCAAAAAGGCGTCCAGTCGCTGAGGCTCGCAGCTGCGTCTTGCCTCTGGGCCAGTGTAGGGTATGTGTACCGCCCGAATACATAATGCAGCGCAGCCCAAAGCCCGCGCCGCAAAACCAGATCAGGAATGAGCCGTAACATGCTGGATACAAATAAAAACAGACCTGATCTGCCCCTCGAGATCGCCCGCCGCCGCACCTTTGCGATCATCAGCCACCCCGACGCGGGAAAAACCACGCTCACGGAAAAATTCCTGTTGTTCGGGGGTGCGATCCAGATGGCGGGTCAAGTGCGCGCCAAGGGCGAGGCCCGGCGGACCCGCTCCGACTTTATGGCGATGGAAAAGGACCGCGGCATTTCCGTCTCCGCCTCCGCCATGTCGTTCGACTATCAGGGCAAGGACAAGAATTACCGCTTCAACCTTGTCGATACACCCGGTCACTCGGATTTTTCCGAGGACACCTACCGCACGCTAACGGCAGTAGATGCTGCCGTTATGGTCATTGACGGTGCCAAAGGGGTGGAAAGCCAGACACAAAAGCTGTTTGAAGTCTGCCGCATGCGCGACCTGCCCATCTTGACCTTTTGTAACAAAATGGACCGCGAAAGTCGGGATGTCTTCGAGATCATTGACGAAATTCAGCAAAATCTCGCGATTGACGTGACCCCTGCCAGCTGGCCCATCGGCGTAGGCCGCGATTTTGTCGGCTGTTATGACATCCTGCGCGACCGCCTTGAGCTGATGGACCGCGCCGACCGCAACAAAGTGTCGGAGTCGATCAAGATCGAAGGCCTTGATGATCCCAAACTGGCCGAACACGTGCCCGCCAATCTGCTGGAGAAACTCAAAGAAGACCTTGAGATGGTGCGTGAATTGATGCCACCGCTTGATCCTGTGCTCATGGCCGAAGGGTCGCTCACCCCGATTTGGTTTGGCTCTGCCATCAACTCCTTCGGCGTCAAGGAACTCATGGACGGCATCGCTATTTTTGGACCGGAGCCGCAAATCCAGAAGGCCGAGCCACGCGAAATTCTGCCCGAAGAAAAGAATGTCACCGGCTTTGTCTTTAAGGTGCAGGCAAACATGGACCCAAAACACCGCGACCGCGTTGCCTTTGTCCGCCTTGCATCCGGGCATTTCGAACGGGGCATGAAACTCACCCATGTACGCACCAAAAAGGTAATGACCATCGCCAGCCCCGTCATGTTCCTCGCCGCTGACCGCGAATTGGCAGAAGAGGCATGGGCAGGCGACATTATCGGCATCCCCAACCACGGCCAGTTGCGTATCGGCGACACACTCACCGAGGGCGAAGCGATTCGCGTCACAGGCATCCCCTCTTTTGCGCCGGAACTGCTGCAAGGTGTCCGTGCAGGCGATCCGCTCAAATCCAAACACCTCGAAAAGGCGCTGATGCAATTCGCCGAGGAAGGAGCTGCCAAAGTGTTCAAGCCCTCCATCGGGTCGGGCTTTGTCGTGGGCGTTGTGGGCCAGCTTCAGTTTGAAGTGCTGGCCTCACGGATCGAGCTGGAATATGGCCTGCCCGTCCGCTTTGAGCAGTCACAGTTCACATCTGCCCGTTGGGTCGATGGCCCAAAGGCTGCCGTCGACAAATTCACCGAGGCCAACAAACAGCATATCGCCACCGACAATGACGGCGATATCGTCTATCTCACCCGCCTCCAGTGGGACATCGACCGCGTCGACCGCGACTACCCCGATGTCAAATTGACCGCGACAAAGGAAATGATGGTCTGATGGTGAAATGGGGCATTGTCGCGACGATCAAGGCGGACACCGCCACGATCCTGCGCTTCGCCGCCTACCATCTCGAACTTGGTGCACACCGCATCTACATCTATCTCGACGCGCCCAACCCAGAGGCCCAAGAGGCCCTGCGCGAACACCCCAAATGCCGCGTTGTGCGCTGTGACGACGGCTATTGGGACCGCCACAACAATGGCAAACGCCCCCCCATGCACCAGCCGCGCCAGACGCTGAATGCCACCCGCGCCTACAACCGCGCGAACGAGGTCGACTGGCTAATGCATATGGATGTAGACGAGTTTCTAGTCGCCGAGGGCCAGATCACCTCTCACCTTGCCGCGCTGCCCGACGATATCCAGTGCGCCCGCGCGCGGCCCATGGAACTGCTCGCAGGGGGTGATCCACAGGTCGAGGCCGCGTTCAAAACCTTCATCCCCGCAGGCAAACAACGCGAACAAGTGGTGGCAAAACTCTATCCCACTTTCGGCCAGCACCTAAAAGGTGGGTTCCTGAGCCATATCGCCGGCAAGATATTTGTGCGCACGGGTATCAAAGACCTCAAATTCCGGATTCACAACGCGTTTCTCGACGGTGAGACAAATCCCAACCATATCGAAATGCCCGACATCCACCTTGCCCATTTCCACGCCACGGATTGGGACACATGGCACAGCCATTTTGCCTATCGCCACATAGAGGGGTCATACCGCGCCGATCTTGGCCCTGCGCGAAGCCGTGATCGTGGCGGCATCACCATGCACGAGCTTTTCGCCCTCATCGAGGAGGAGGAAGGAAAAATGGGCCTGCGCGTGTTCTTTGACGAGGTATGCTCAGATACCCCCGCCCTGCGCATGCGTCTGGATGCAGCCGGACACCTCTATTGTACACGCTTCCCATTTAACACAACTCTAGCGAAACACTTCCCTGACTTCGCAAATATTTGACGCTCCCGCTACAAATTGCTATGCGCTGTGGAGATATGTTGCGGCAGGTGCCGCCCCTTGGGCCAATCGGGCCGACATACGCGCTGACGCGGGCCAAGATGTGTCCGCAACTAACGGATACACATGATAAAATTTTCTGATTTAAGCCTGAACCCCAAGGTCCTGAAAGCGATTGAAGAGGCGGGTTACGATACGCCAACACCGATTCAGGCAGGCGCCATTCCACCCGCCCTCGCAGGACGCGACGTTCTGGGCATTGCACAAACCGGTACAGGTAAAACCGCCAGCTTCACGCTGCCGATGATCACCATGCTGGCCCGTGGCCGTGCGCGTGCGCGCATGCCGCGCAGCCTTGTGCTCTGCCCCACGCGGGAGCTGGCCGCCCAAGTCGCCGAAAACTTCGAGACTTATGCCAAATACACCAAGCTGACCAAGGCACTGCTGATCGGTGGTGTTTCGTTCAAGGAACAAGACAAGCTGATCGACAAAGGCGTTGATGTACTCATCGCCACACCTGGCCGTCTGCTCGATCACCATGAGCGGGGCAAACTGATCCTCACCGACGTTAAGGTCATGGTTGTGGACGAAGCGGACCGCATGCTCGATATGGGCTTTATCCCCGATATCGAACGCATCTTCGGCCTCACTCCGTTTACCCGCCAGACCCTCTTCTTCTCCGCCACCATGGCACCCGAGATCGAGCGGATCACAAACACCTTTCTCAGCAACCCCGAGCGGATCGAGATGGCCCGTCAGGCCACGACTTCGGAGACGATTGAGCAAGGTGTGCTGATGTTCAAAGCATCGCGTAAAGACCGCGAAGCCACCGAAAAGCGCAAAGTTCTGCGCGCCCTTATCGACGCCGAGGGCGACAAATGCACAAACGCCATCATCTTTTGCAACCGGAAGATGGACGTGGACGCCGTTGCCAAGTCATTGAAAAAATACGGCTATGACGCAGCGCCCATTCACGGAGATCTGGATCAAAGCCAGCGCACCAAGACGCTGGATGGCTTCCGCGCTGGTGATTTGAAATTCCTCATTGCCTCTGATGTGGCTGCACGTGGCCTTGATGTGCCCTCAGTGAGCCACGTGTTTAACTTTGACGTGCCCAGCCACGCCGAAGACTATGTGCACCGGATTGGCCGCACTGGTCGCGCAGGACGTGATGGCAAAGCGATCATGATTTGTGTGCCACGCGACGAGAAAAACTTTGAAGATGTTGAGCGCCTTGTCCAAAAGGAAATTCCGCGTCTCGAGAACCCTCTGGGTGGTGATAAACCTGCCGAGGCAAAGGCGCCTGCGGCAAAGTCTGACGCAAAGACCGGAACCTCTGACAAGCCAAAGCGTAGCCGCTCACGCAGCCGCAAAACCGACGATGCGCCAAAAGCTGAGGACACAGTAGCAACCGAAGCACCTGTCCTTGAAGAAGCCAAAGCACCGCGCAAATCCACGCCACCAAAGGCCAATTCCCGCGCGATGGAAGCGCCGAAAGATGCGCCACAATCAGAGCCAAAGCAAGAGCCTGAGCTCAATGTCGCGCCCGAGGCCAAGTCAGAGCCAAAGCAAGAAGCGACCACAGCAGACGTGCCGAAGGACAGTGATAACAACGATCGTCGCACTTCACGCTCACGCGGTGGCCGCAATAACAACAACAACAATGACCGTGGTGGTAACAACAACAAGGTCGTAGGCCTTGGTGATCATACCCCTACCTTCATCGAGCTTAGCTTTGCGGACCGCCCCAAAGACTAAGTCACTACCGTTAAACAAAAAAAGCCCCGCATATCCTGCGGGGCTTTTTTTATATCTAGCGTGAGGCCAAAGGCCCCGAGGGGATCAGCTCAAACGGCTGACCACGACGGTGACTTCCGGCTTTTTACCAATCTCGTTCTGCGAAGACTGACGTGCAACTTTGCGCAAACCGTCATCGAGTGCCTTGTCATCCCGCAGGGTTTTCGCCCCTGCCCGACCAAGCCATTGCCCCAAATCATGCTCGACCACATCGGTCAGCTCAGTCTTGCTGATGCCCTTTTCAGGCAAGCCCATAGTGTCGACCCAAGGATCGCCGAGCGGCTCATCGTTTTCATCCATCAGAACGGTCACGGTCATATGGCCGTTAAGTGCCATGCGGATACGATCCCGCACCACACCGTCCAATGCGCCAACCTGACATGAGCCATCCAGATAGGTACGGCCCGTCTCAACATATTCCGCGACTTTCGGTGCATTGCCAGACAAATCAATCATCATACCATTGACGGCCAGAACACCCGTATAGCCTTTGCCATTGGCAATTTTTACATGCTCACGCAAATGGCGGTGCTCCCCATGCATCGGGATAACCGCTTGTGGCTTAAGCAGGTCATGCAGCGTCTCGATGTCAGGACGATTCGCATGCCCAGATACATGATACTTACCGGAGCTGTCATCGACCACATCGACACCAATCTCGGAAAACTGATTAATGATGCGGATCACACCTTTTTCATTGCCCGGAATGGTCTTGCTTGAGAAAAGGAACATGTCCCCCTCCTGCATCGTTAAACCCATATATTTGCCACGAGCAAGCTGCGCGGAGGCTGCACGACGCTCCCCTTGCGATCCAGTCACCAGCAGCAACAAATTCTCGCGCGGTACATCACGCGCCTGCTCAGGGCTGATCGTGGGCGGGAAGTCGGTCAGAACGCCTGTCTCGACAGAGGCCTCAACCATCCGCTTCATCGCACGGCCCAGCAGCACGACAGAGCGTCCCGCTTTTTGACCTGCAACCGCCAGTGTTTTCACACGTGCAACGTTAGAGGCGAAGGTTGTCGCGACAACCATGCCCTGTGCACCCGCCACCAATTCGGTGATGGCCTCTGGCAATGTCGCCTCGGAGCGACCTGCCTCGGGGCTAAAGACATTGGTACTGTCGCAAATCAAGGCTTTGATACCATCTTTGGCGATCTCTTCGAATGCAGCGGGGTCAAAGGCTTCGCCGACACCAGGTGTCAGGTCCACTTTGAAATCGCCCGAATGCACGATACGGCCCGCAGGCGTATCAATGATCAAAGCCGAGCTTTCGGGGATTGAGTGCGAGATCGGCTGAAAGCCTACCTTGAACGGCCCTGCCTCAACTTGATGCGGGAAGGTGCCCACAATCGTCACCGCGTCATCGGGGTGATTGTATTCGGACATCTTGCGCTTGGCGATATTGGCCGTAAACTTCCGCGCATATATCGGCGCCTGCAAACGGTCATAAGTATGGGCGATGCCACCCACGTGGTCTTCATGCGCATGCGTCACGAAAATCGCTTCGATCTGCTTTTTACGCTGCACCAGCCAGTCGATGTCGGCGATGATCAAATCAACGCCCGGTGAAGTGTCCATATCGGGAAACGCCACACCAAGGTCAACAACAATCAGCCGCTCCTTGCCGGGTTTACCGTAGCCATAGACATAGGCATTCATGCCAATTTCGCCCGCCCCACCGAGGGGAAGGTAGATTAATCTTTCAGTGCTCATTCGCTCACGAGTTCCTTGTTATATTTATGTATCACGGTCAGGCCGTGCATCGTCAAATCATCTTGATATTCGTCAAACAGGGCTTCTGCCTGTTGAAACAGCGGGGCCAGCCCGCCAGTGGAGATCACACGCATCTCGCGCCCACGCTCCGCCTTTATCCGCGCACATATCTCACGCACGAGGCCGATGTAACCCCAGAACACGCCCGATTGCATACAGGCCACCGTATTGGTGCCCACCACGTGGGTCGGTTGGGTAATATCGATATGCGGCAAAGCTGCGGCCGCGTTGTGCAAAGCCTCCAGAGAGAGGTTCACACCGGGCGCAATAACGCCGCCAATATAAGCCCCGTCAGTGTCGGACACGTCGAAGGTGGTCGCCGTGCCAAAATCCACAATGATCAGATCCCCGCCGTAAAGGTCAAACCCCGCCACCGTATTTACCAGCCGGTCAGGCCCTACCGCCGTCCCCGCATCTACCCGCACATCGACAGGCAACGCGCATTCAGGCTTGCCCACCACCATCGGACGGGTATGGAAATACCTATCCGCCAGCACCCGCAAGTTCCACACCACACGCGGCACAGTGGAGGAAATGACCATATCAGTGATCTCGGCATCAATGTCGTTGAGTTTCATTAGCGTACTGAGCCACACGTAGTACTGGTCCGCCGTGCGCTGCCATTCCGTGGCAGTGCGCCATGTGGCGATAAATTCGGTGCCGTTCCAAATGGAAAAAACGGTATTCGTATTACCGCAATCAATCGCCAAGAGCATAATCCGCCCTCCTTACAGTTTTTAGAAATAGACATCCGCCGCAGTGATCGCCACGCGACCTTTTGCCGTGTTGAGGATGAGGTTACCGCTTGCGTCGACATCTTCAAAGACACCAATCGTCTCGTCACGCATGGTACATGCCGTGACAACTTCGCCAATCCGCGCCGCGTGAGAAAGCCACGCCGTGCGAATGGGGGCAAAGCCGTATGTCGTGAACTGATCCTCCAGCCGCGCATAAGCGCTCGCGAGCACATCCAGAAAAGCCTCGGGCGCAACAGCCACCCCTGTCTCAGCTAACACACTCACTGGCGTTACGGCCCCCTGCTCCACTTGCGCCGCCGTCGGCGCATGGGCAAGGTTCACACCAATCCCGATCACAAGGTTCTCGCCCACAGTTTCCAACAGGATTCCCGCGACTTTTCCGCCGTTGAGCAAAACATCATTGGGCCATTTGAGGGCAAAGGAGTCCTCGCGCCCCGTTACCGCAACAAAGGCCTCTCGTAACGCAAGGCTCGCCACAAAACTCCGCAGCGCCGCATCCGCAGGGCTGCCCGTCCGGCGCATGATCAACGTTCCCGCAAAATTATCACGCGGCGTAGACCACGCCCGCCCGCGCCGTCCGCGCGCTGCCGTCTGCTCAATCGCTAAAATCCACGCTGGACCTGTGAGTGTCGGCGCCATACGCGCCGCCTCGGACAATGTGGAATCGAGCGTGTCAAAGACATGCCTTGAATAGCCTTGGGGCCACTCAGCCATGGGATCGCTTAATTAACAAGCGTCGCCGCCGCCAAACCTGCAACACTTTCGATACCGAACATGTTGATGATCCCCACCAGCATAATTACCGCAGATGCGATAAGGAACCCACCCAAAAGACCGCCACGGTTGCTGTCAACCGCATCGGAGCGATCCTCACCAAAGTACATGAGGAACACGATCCGCAAATAATAATAGGCACCGATAGCTGAAGCGACCGCACTTGCGATGACAAGCCATGTCAGCCCGCTCTCTAGAGCAGCGCGCCAGACATAAAGCTTACCAAAGAACCCAAGGAAAGGCGGCACACCCGCAAGGCTGAACATCAGCACCAGAAGCGTGAGCGCACGGCCCGGGTTGTTCTTGGAATAAAGGCTCAGCGCCGAAATATCGGTAACAGGCTGGCCGTCTTTCTCCATAAGCAAAATGAAGGCAAAGACACCGATGTTCATCGTCACATAGATCGCCATATAGATCAGCATCGCCTGAACGCCAAAGGCAGTTCCCGCCGCAAGACCCATCAACGCATAGCCCATATGGGCAATCGATGAATAGGCCATCAAACGCTTGATGTTGGTCTGGCCGATCGCCGCAACTGCACCGAGGAACATCGACAGGACCGACAGCAAGGCAACGATCTGCTGCCAATCCCCCACTGCGTTGCCAAAGGCATCGTGCAGAACGCGTGCAAACAGACCCATCGCAGCAACTTTCGGCGCCGTGGCAAAGAACGCAGTAACGGGCGTCGGTGAACCCTCATAGACATCTGGTGTCCACATGTGGAACGGTACTGCCGACACTTTGAACGCCATCCCAGAAATCAGGAACACGATACCAAACAACATACCGAGCGAAGTTTCCCCTGCCTGCGCTGTGGTTATGATACCCGCGAACGATGTGGTTCCCGCATAGCCGTAAACCAGCGACGCACCATAAAGCAGCAGACCGGAGGACAGCGCGCCAAGTACAAAATACTTGAGACCCGCCTCGGTCGATTTCACGCTGTCACGGCGCAAAGAGGCCACGACATAAAGGGCCAGCGACTGAAGCTCCAAACCCATATAAAGAGCAATCAGATCACCGGCAGAAACCATCATCATCATGCCGACGACACTCAGCGCCACAAGAATCGGATACTCGAACCGCAGTAAATCACGCTTTTTCATATAAGCTTCGGACATGATCAGCACACAGGCCGCCGAGATCAGGATCACAACTTTTGCAAACCTTGCAAAGCCGTCATTCACAAACATACCGTTGAAGGCTTGGACAGTCTCACTTGAACTGCTCGCGACCATAAGTGCGACGACAACCAACACCGCAGAGATGCCCCAAAGGATCGGGCGTGCCAGCTTGTCCTGCCCGCCGTAGGCCCCCACCATCAGCGCTGCAATAGCACTGAGTGCGAGGATAATTTCGGGCAGGATCACTAGGATATCGTTAGTCATGTCTTTCGCCTTAATTATGGGCTTCGGCGGTGTGCGTCACAGCCTCGGCTGCGGCAACGGCCGTATCATAGTTTTCAACCAGCGCCGCAACAGTCGGCCCGATCACATCCAGAATAAGAGCAGGATACACGCCCAACAGCAGTGTCATCACCACCAGCGGCGCAAAAATCCACTTCTCACGCGCGTTCATATCTGTGATCGCTTTCAGGCTTTCTTTGATGAGGTCCCCCATCACCACACGGCGATAGAGCCACAGCGCATAAGCCGCCGAGAAGATCACACCCGTCGTGGCAACGGCCGCAACCCACGTGTTCACTTGGAACACAGCCATCAGCGTCAGAAATTCACCAACAAAGCCGGACGTGCCCGGAAGGCCCACGTTGGCCATGGTGAACAACATGAACAGCATCGCGTAAACCGGCATTCGGTTCACCAAGCCGCCATAGGCGTCAATCTCGCGTGTGTGCATGCGGTCATAGATCACGCCCACTGCAAGGAACAGCGCACCGGAGATGAAGCCGTGGCTGATCATCTGGAAGATCGCCCCGTCCAAACCTTGCTGGTTCGTCGAAAAGATGCCCATGGTCACGAAACCCATGTGCGCAACGGAGGAATAGGCAATCAGCTTTTTCATGTCGTCCTGCACGAGTGCCACCAGCGATGTATAAACAATCGCAATGGCAGACATCCACAGGATCAGCGGCCCAACCACTTCGGAGCCTACCGGAAACATCGGCAGCGAGAAGCGCAAGAAGCCGTAGCCGCCCATCTTGAGCAGGATCGCAGCCAGCACAACAGAACCCGCCGTGGGCGCCTGCACGTGCGCATCAGGCAACCATGTGTGCACAGGCCACATCGGCATCTTCACTGCAAAACTGGCAAAGAAGGCCAAGAACATCAGGGTTTGCATGCCGCCGACAACTTGCCACCCCATGATGCTAAAGCTCTCCGAAGCAAAGGTGTGGTTGAGCAGGCTGATGGAGCAGCCACCGATACAGGTTGTGCCCGCGTCTGCAAACATTGCAACCATCGCCACCAGCATCAGCACGGAGCCGAAGAAGGTATAGAGGAAGAATTTGAAGCTCGCATAAATACGGTTCGCCCCGCCCCAAATCCCGATAATCAGGAACATCGGGATCAGGCTCGCCTCAAAGAATAGATAGAACAGGATCAGATCAAGCGAAACGAACACACCGATCATCAGCGTCTCAAGCACGAGAAACGCGATCATGTATTCTTTAACCCGCACATTCACATCCCAAGATGCAGCGATCACTAGCGGCATCATGAAAGTGGTCAGCATGACAAACAGGATTGAAATACCGTCGACACCAACGCGGTAGTTGAGACCCAAGAGCCATTCAGCCTCATCAATCAGCTGGAAGCCCGTGTTCATGCTATCAAACTGGAGATACATCACAACGGACGCGATAAAGGTAAACGTCGTCGCAACCAGCGCCAGCCACTTGGCATTGCGCTGTGCCGCTTCATCGTCGCCGCGCAGGAATACGGCTAAAATAACAGCGGCAAACGCGGGAATAAACGTCACGATGGACAGAAGATTATTTTCCATCAGTTCGCTCCTCCAGTCATCGTCATCCATGTCACAAGGATCGCAATCCCGATCACCATGGCGAAAGCATAAGTAAAGATATAACCGGACTGCGCTTTACCAGCGAGGCGGGTGAAGAAAGGGATGATCCCCATAGCAAGTCCGTTCAGACCGCCATCGATAACATTACCATCGCCCCGCTTCCACAAGAAGCGACCGATCGCTTTCGCAGGCTGCACAAAGACAAAGTCATAGAGTTCGTCAAAATACCACTTGTTCAGGAAGAACAGGTACAGCGGCTTTTGCTGTGCAGCCAGACGTGCAGGCAGTGTCGGGTTCCAGATGTAGAACCACATCGCCATCAAAAAGCCGAAGAGCATTGCTATAAATGGGCTAACCTTAACCCATTTCGGGGCGCTATGGGCATCTTCCAGAACGGTATTGCCCGGCGCAAAGTGCAGCGCACCCTCCCCCGGTTTACCCGCAAAGCTGGCACCGTGATGCGCATCGCCGTGATCATCCGCTTTGTCGCCTCCATGGCCGTCTTCGGCTCCATCAACAGTCGCAGCACCCTCGGCGGCCATTTCGGCGACAGGAATGCCATAGAACTTACCTACGTATTCCGCCGAGCCGAAAAAGCTTTTGTAGAACACCATGCCAGAGAAGACCGCACCGATTGCCAGAACACCCAGCGGGATCAACATAACCATCGGAGATTCGTGCGCATGCTCATGCGTGTGCTTGTCGCCGCGCGCCTCGCCAAAGAAGGTGAGAAAGATCAGGCGCCATGAATAGAAGGACGTCATGGCCGCAGCAATCACCAGCATCCAGAAGGCGTACATGGCACCACCGCCCCATGCGCTCTCGATGATCGCATCTTTGGACAGGAAGCCTGCAAAACCGAAGTGCGTGAGCGGGATACCAACACCGGTAATCGCCAGCGTACCAATCATCATCGCTGCAAAGGTAACGGGGATCTTTTTCCGCAAACCGCCATAGTTTCGCATGTCCTGCTCATGATGCATCGCATGAATGACCGAGCCGGCACCAAGGAACAACATCGCCTTGAAGAACGCGTGCGTAAGCAGGTGGAACATAGCGGCGGAGTACATGCCAACACCGGCAGCCACGAACATATAGCCAAGCTGGGACATGGTGGAATAAGCAATAACCCGTTTGATATCGTTCTGAACCAGACCGATGGTCGCCGCCACAAAGGCCGTAGTCGCCCCGAGGAAGGTCACGAACATCATCGCCTCCGGTGCATATTCCATCAGTGGCGACATGCGGCACACAAGGAAGACACCCGCCGTAACCATGGTTGCGGCATGGATCAGCGCGGAAACAGGTGTCGGCCCTTCCATCGCGTCAGGCAACCATGTGTGGAGGAACAACTGTGCAGATTTACCCATGGCACCCACAAAAAGCAGGAAGGCGATCAGGTTCGCCGCGTTCCACTCGGCCCAAAGGAAAGAGATCGACTGCTCCGCCAATTGCGGCACAGCGGCAAAGATATCGTCAAACTTGATGCTGTCGGTCAGCATAAAGATCGCAAAGATACCGAGGGCAAAACCAAAGTCGCCCACACGGTTGACCACAAAAGCTTTGATTGCCGCAGCATTGGCAGATGGCTTTTTGTAATAGAAACCGATGAGAAGGTAGGAGGCAACGCCCACCCCTTCCCAGCCAAAGAACATCTGAACAAGGTTGTCAGAGGTCACCAGCATCAGCATCGCAAAAGTGAAGAACGACAGATATGCAAAGAAGCGCGGTTTGTAGCTAACGCCTTCAGCGAAGTGCTCGTCGTGTGCCATATAGCCAAAGGAATACAGGTGCACGAGGCTCGACACAGTGGTGATCACAATCAGCATGATTGCTGTCAGACGGTCCATGCGGATCGCCCAGTCGGTGGAGAGCGAACCACTCTCGATAAAGCGTAAAATCTGGATGCTCTCGGTGGTACCGTCAAAAGAGATGAACACGATCCAGCTTAGGATGGCCGAGAGGAACAAACCACCTGTAGCAATCCAGCAAGCGGCGTTTTCGCCAATGATTTTCCAGCCAAAGCCGCACAAAAGGGAGCCGATCAGCGGGGCGAAAAGAAGTGTAATTTCCATGTCCTCAGCCCTTCATCACATTGACGTCTTCCACGGCAATGGTGCCGCGGTTTCTGAAGAAGCAGACCAGAATGGCCAGACCAATCGCTGCTTCTGCAGCAGCAACCGTAAGAACGAAGAGGGTGAAAACCTGCCCCACCATGTCACCAAGGAAACTGGAAAACGCGACCAGATTGATGTTCACCGCCAACAGCATCAATTCAATGCTCATCAGCAGGATGATCACGTTCTTGCGATTGAGAAAAAGGCCAAAGATGCCAATGACAAACAGCGTCGCCGCTACTGTCAGATAATGTTCCAGTCCGATCATGGTCGTCCCTCAGTTCCTCCCCCAGCGGGGGAATAGTCAATCAGCGCCAATGGCGTGTTGGCGCTGCATATTTCACAAGAAGCTATAGCCGCCAAGCACAATGATCAGCACCACGATAACGACGATCAAAGTATTGCGTGACATCAGTTTTCTTCCCTTAATTTCAATATTCCACATCCCTCAGGATGAACGTTTAGTTCTTTTACAAGCCCTGTCCGGGCTTCACATCGTGGATCTTAATCGCCTTCGCCGGGTCGCGCATCATCTGGGCAACTACATCTTGACGCTTCACATCTCCACGGTGGCGCAGGGTCAGCACAATCGCGCCAATCATAGCAACCAAAAGGATCAAACCCGACAGCTGGAATACCAAGAAATACTCATCATACAGGATCAGGCCCAAGGCAGCTGTGTTCATCACTTGCGGATCAGTTACTTGGGCACGCAACCCCTCGGCCGCCGCGTTCGATTCCCATGCACCGAATGCCATTACAAATTGCATCAGGATAATCAGGCCAATGAGCAGTGCTAGCGGCATGTATTTCGCCATCTCCGCCTTCAACTCGGCAAAATCAATGTCGAGCATCATCACCACAAACAGGAACAACACCGCCACCGCGCCCACATAAACAATGATCAGCAGCATCGCGACGAATTCCGCACCCAGCAGCACGAAGAGCCCCGCTGCAGAAAGAAACGACAGGATAAGCCACAAAACCGAATGCACCGGATTACGGCTGATGACTGTGAACAGCCCCCCTGCAATCACGCAAATCGCAAAGAGATAGAATGCAAAAACGCTCATGCGTCACCTTCCTTAGTATTCGATTTGGCCTCAGCCGCCGCCATCTCGTCCAGCACGGGCTGGGCAATTTCGGTCGCACGCTGCATCGCGGGAATACCCGCAAACAGGGCCATCTGACCGATTGTCTCGATAATTTGTTGTTTGTGCGCACCTGCTTCAATGGCATGGCGCACCGTCTGGCGCACAGCAATCTCGTTTTGCGCGCCCTGCATGGTCAATCCCGCTAACGTCAACAAAAGCCGCGTTTTGGCATCCAGCCCGTCGGGGTTCATCTTGTTGCCAAAGAACGTCTCCATCATGTCCTTCGGCATCTTCCCCATCATGTCCTCAAAACCTTTGGGCGTGAACGCATCCATCGCAGGAAAGGACTTGGCCATCTCCTGCGCTGTGCGCATCATATCTTCCCACGGGTTTTTATCGGTCATTTTTCCACTACACCTTCATCATCGGGGTACATTGTCACTTCAAACATCCCCTGTGCATCGCTCTCCACCCATTCAGCAGGGTGGCGCAACTTTGCCGACGCAATCGTGTCTTTCAACGGGTTCAAAATCTCGTGGAATGCCGCCCGTGAGCCAAGCTCGCCTGTGCATTTTCCATAGATCGGATGGGCATCTTCGCTAAAAACTTTCAACGTCCTCTCCGCAAGATCGGCAATACCCTCAATCTCCCGAATATCCTCGGCATAGGTTTCGGCCACAGCCAACATGCCCGCATCCAACATCGTCGCAGATTCACCCAGCGCCACTGCAATCATATCCACCGCAGTGACAGACGAAATCGCCTGCCCCTCATACATTTCCAGCGTCACACCATGCGACACCAAACCGCCATTCGCTTCCATCAAAACAGCATCAAGCGTCCCGAAAAAGAAATCAGGGCCCATATCATGAATCATCTCAATGAGTTCATCTTTTTCGGCGGTAAAAGGATATGTCGCAGGGCTACTCATCTGTAGGGCGCATCCATCTCTAGGTTGCGCGCAATCTCAGCTTCCCAACGGTCGCCATTCTCCAACAATTTATTCTTATCGTAATACAGCTCTTCGCGCGTCTCAGTGGAGAACTCGAAATTCGGACCCTCGACAATCGCATCCACAGGACAGGCTTCCTGACAGAAACCGCAATAGATGCATTTGGTCATATCGATGTCATAGCGCGTCGTGCGGCGCGAACCATCCTCGCGCGGCTCCGCATCAATCGTGATCGCCTGCGCAGGGCACACGGCTTCACACAGCTTACACGCAATACAACGCTCTTCACCGTTGGCATAGCGGCGCAACGCGTGCTCCCCACGGAAACGGGGCGACAGTGGCCCCTTCTCATGCGGGTAGTTGATCGTCGCCTTCGGCTTGAACATGTACTTAATGCCCAGCTTCATGCCTTGGTAGAAATCCTGAAGCAGGAAATACTTCGCGTGGCGGGTATAGTCAGTCATATCAGCCTCCTACCGTGTAGCGGGCGTAGATGCCCCAGAACCATTCGAACTTTGCCGCAAATGCCACAAACACGACCCAGAACAATGAGAACGGCAGGAACACTTTCCAACCCAGACGCATCAGCTGATCATAGCGGTAGCGCGGCGTGATCGCTTTGATCAGCGAGAAAAAGAAGAACACGATGCCCATCTTGGCGATCATCCAGAAGATGCCATCGGGCAAGCCGGGGATCGGGGACAACCAGCCACCAAAGAACATCAGCGAGATCAGCGCGCACATCAGAACCACGGCCACCAGTTCGCCGATCATGAACAGGAGGAACGGCGTGGAGGAATACTCAACCTGATACCCAGCAACCAATTCTGATTCCGCTTCGGGAAGGTCGAACGGCGGACGGTTGGTTTCAGCCAGCGCCGAGATAAAGAAGAGGATCAACATCGGGAAGTGCGGCAACCAGTACCAGCTCAGCAAACCATAGTCGCTCTTCTGCGCTTCAACGATACCGCTAAAGTTCATGGAACCCGTAGAGATAATCACACCAATAATAATCAAACCAATCGAGACTTCATAGGAAATCATCTGCGCGGCAGAGCGCAGGGAGCCAAGAAAGGGATATTTCGAGTTCGACGCCCAACCGCCCATGATCACGCCATAAACCTCAAGCGAGGAAACTGCGAACACAAACAGGATCGCCACGTTGATATCCGACAGCACCCAGCCATCGTTGAATGGAATCACCGCCCAAGCGACCAGCGCCATCACAAGCGTCACCATCGGTGCCATAAAGAACACCGGACGGTCCGCACCCGCAGGCACAACGATCTCTTTGACGATGTATTTGCCAAAATCCGCAAACGATTGCAGTAGGCCGTAAACGCCCACCACGTTGGGACCGCGGCGCAACTGCACCGATGCCCAAATCTTGCGATCCAGATACATGAGGAACGCCAATGCAACAAGCAAAGGAATCACAACCAGAAAAATCTGACCGACAATCAGCAGGATCATCCCCAGTGTCGTATTTAAAAAGAAGTCAGCCATAGGTCCTCACACCGTCGGGATGCCTTTTTCACGGCAGTTTTGCGTCACCACCTCAGCATCAATAGTCTTCAAGCCTGATGGCAGGCTCGGCGAGATCGTGTAAACAGCATCGGCCCGCCAAATGCCACCCTCAATCGCCACATTTGTGCGTACATGTCGTGCAAATCCGTAGCCACGAATGAGCGTATATTGCGCTGCAGCACATTCCGCATAGGCCGCGACATTTTCGGAGGCACGCGCCTTTGTCATAGCAACATTAAACTGCACCAAATCACCATCAAGCAGCACAGTTTTCACCCCTTTATATTCAGGGATGAAATCTTCTGCTGTCGGAGTGGGAGGCTCACAAGCGGCAAGCGCCATAAGCCCTATCACACCTACCCGTTTCACTCCGCTGCCAATGCCTCGGTGCGACGCGTTTTTGCACCGGCTGAAAGCTCCGCCATCAGGCTGGAGGCCCGTGCAATCGGATTTGTCAGGTAGAAATCAGAGATCGCATAGGCAATCGGACCATCAGCCATCTTGCCAGCAGGCTCTGCCACCCACTCGTTTTCGGCCACTTCGTCAACACGGCCCAGATGCGGGTGCGCTTTGACCAATGCTGTGCGCAATGCGGCCAGCGAATCGTATGGCAGTGCGTCGCCCAATTCTGCACTCAAGGCACGCAGAATGGCCCAGTTCTCCTTGGCCTGACCCGGTGCGAATCCTGCACGCTGCGCCAGTTGTGGCCGCCCTTCGGTATTCACGAACAAGCCACCCTCTTCGGTATAGGCCGCTGCGGGCAGGATGATGTCGGCGCGGTGCGCCCCACGGTCCCCATGGCTGCCCTGATAAATCACAAACGGGCCCGCAGGAATGTCACCCTCATCGGCACCAAGGTTATAGATGACCTCCGCCGCAAGAACATCCGCAATGCCGCCTTCGGCAGTTGCCCCCACATCCATCGCGCCCACACGGCCCGCTGCGGTATGCAGCACCAGCATCTTACCACCTGATTTCTCGGTAATTGCCTGAACTGTGGCCAGCACTGCCGCACCATCCTCGGCCGCCAATGCGCCCTGACCCACAATCACAATGCAGTTTTTGTCGGCCAGATCGCCCATATCGAGGTCGAGGACATGCGCCAGTGCAGCGCGGTCGGTGCCCATATGTTCGTACTCATAGGTCAAATCGACAGCGGTACCAACCAATGTGATGTCACAGCCTTTGGTCCAGGCTTTGCGAATACGCGCGTTCAACACAGGCGCCTCGACGGCAGGGTTGGTCCCCACCAGCAGGATTTTGTCAGCCGTATCAATATCTTCAATCGCCGCAGTCCCGACATATCCGGAACGGTTCCCCGCAGGAAGCTTTGCCCCATCGGTGCGGCATTCTACAACACCGCCCTGCCCCTCGATCATCTGCTTGAGTGCAAACGCCGCTTCAACAGACGCCAGATCACCGACCAGACCGGCAACCTTCTTGCCTTTCATCGCGAGCGCTACCGCCGCCAAGGCTTCGGGCCATTCGGCTTTGCGCAGCTTTCCGTTCTCACGAATATAAGGCGTGTCCAGACGCTGCTTGCGCAGACCGTCCCAGACAAAACGGGTTTTGTCGGAAATCCATTCCTCGTTCACACCGTCATGGTTGAGCGGAAGGAAACGCATCACTTCACGCCCCTTGGTATCGACGCGGATATTGGAGCCGAGGGCATCCATCACATCAATCGACTCGGTCTTGCTCAATTCCCATGGACGCGCGGTAAAGGCGTAAGGCTTCGAGACCAACGCACCCACAGGGCACAAATCAATGATGTTGCCCTGCATATTACTGTCGAGAGTTTGGCCCAAATAGGAGGTAATCTCCGCATCTTCGCCACGGCCCGTCTGGCCCATCTGCGCAATACCCGCCACTTCGGTGGTAAAGCGCACGCAACGGGTGCACGAGATACAACGCGTCATATGCGTCTCGACCAGTGGGCCCAGATCAAGGTCTTCGGTCGCGCGCTTCGGCTCGCGGTAGCGGGAGAAATCCACACCATAAGCCATCGCTTGGTCTTGCAAATCACACTCGCCGCCCTGATCGCAGATCGGGCAATCCAGCGGGTGGTTGATGAGCAGGAATTCCATCACACCTTCACGGGCCTTCTTAACCATGGGCGAGTTGGTCTTGACCACTGGCGGCTGGCCCTCAGGACCGGGGCGCAAATCGCGCACCTGCATCGCACAGCTTGCCGCAGGCTTGGGCGGGCCGCCCACAACTTCAACAAGACACATCCGGCAATTGCCAGCAATCGTCAGCCGCTCGTGATAGCAGAAACGCGGCACTTCCACGCCTGCCTGCTCACACGCCTGAATGAGCGTCATCGCCCCTTCGGCTTCAACTTCTTTACCGTCGATGATGATCTTGCGAATGTCACTCATGGTATCACTTTTCTCTCAGCAATGAGCCGATGCGGCTCGCTTTTTGAATCTCTTTACGCCCAAGCGCGCAATAGCTTTGCGGATCAGAGGTCACAACCCCGTTAGCCCGCAAATATGCTTCGCCTTTTGCACGCATCCGCGCCTTCTCGGCATCCGAGTCGCCATAGGCTTCGATCTCGTCGTCTGTATACCCTAACTCACGCGCATGTTTACGCGTTGCACGGTAGAGTGACAGCGCCTTAACGACGCGGGGTGCGATGTCGGGGCACTTCTTGCGTATCTGGTCTGCAACAGCAACATCAAAAACCGCCTGATCAATCTGTGCCACATCTCTGAGCGGCGGTTTTGCTGCAACTGCTCCTGCACTTACCGCAAAAAGACTTACCGTTAGAATAAGGTGACGCATGTTACTTTCCTCGTATGCTTTGGGGGCTTTTGCCCTTGTTTGCATGTGCGGGGTTGGTCCTTGTTATGCAATATCAGCGCACAATGGGCCATCTATTTCCCCCGTCTTCGTCTATCTTGCGTTCGGGCACCGTCCCTGCAGCGTCAATGTGTCTTTTTCGATGTTGAGTTGCCCCTCGGGCGCATCCGGCCCGGCCGTCCAGATGATGTCGGAACTACCATAGGTGTTCACGCAATAGACGGTCGCCTCAAAGCGTCCCGCCTCTCGCGCACCTTTGAGGGATTTCGACACCGGCTTAACCGTCACGGTGAATACGTCGAATTGACGTTCCACTTTCCGGATCTTGGAGGTGTAGAACTGACCGTCAAAAAAGATGCGATCCTCAGCCGAGGTACAACCCGCAAGCAGCCCCGCGCACAGCGCTATGCCAGTCCAAATCTTCATCACCGTCTCCTCCACACATTTATGTGCGGTTATTTTTAACTATTTGCCCATGTTATTGCGCAAATCAACAGGCAGGGCCAGAGCTTCTTCGCTTACCGGCGCTTGCGATCCCGCAAGGGCGCTATGCCATCCAATGCTTTGCGCAAAAATGCGATGGCCAGATTGAGCCCGACATATACCATGCCAATTGTGGGAACATAAAACCAAGCCGACATCAGATTATTGGAAACCGAGCTATAGGTCGCCCAAGCAGGCACTGCAAAAACGATCACAGTCAGCGCAAACGCGCCCAAGCTCAGCAGCCCGTCCCATATATTTCGGAAAAATCCCATTGCCCTACCGCGTGGCCACAACGGGCCAGCGTGCAAACACCAAAACAAACAATGCTACAAATGAAATCAAGACCATGGCAATCTGATAAAGCGGAATAACCAAGGGGATCGGCCCCAATACTTGATAGAAAGTGATCCACCCGCCGCCAAGGTATATCCCGATCTGGCTAAACACTGGCACAAAGGTAAATAACGAGGTCCAGCGCGGCAGCCCCGCTTTTCTTAGAATACTAGCAAACAGAACAAACTGGATCACCGCGATCACAAAAGGGATCGCGATGAAATTGAATGCTTCAGCCAGCAATGCGCTCACTCGGCTGCTACAGGTGCAACACTGCTACCGCGCTTGTGCGCAATACGCTCCTCGATGTCGCCACGGAAGTGGCGGATCAGACCTTGGATCGGCCAAGCAGCCGCATCGCCAAGCGCACAAATCGTGTGGCCTTCAACCTGCTTTGTCACGTCGAGCAGCATGTCGATCTCTTCTGGATCGGCATCGCCTTTTACCAGACGGTCCATAACCCGCATCATCCAGCCCGTACCCTCACGGCACGGCGTACACTGGCCACAGCTCTCGTGCTTATAGAACTTCGCCAGACGCCAGATCGCTTTGATCACGTCTGTTTGCTGATCCATGACGATCACTGCCGCCGTACCAAGGCCCGACTGCAATTCATTACGCAGATAATCAAAATCCATCGTCGCTTCGCGCATTGCTTTGCCCGGGACCATTGGAACCGACGACCCACCCGGGATCACAGCCTTGAGGTTATCCCAGCCGCCACGAATGCCGCCGCAGTGCTTTTCGATCAGCTCCTCGAACGAGATGCTCATCGCCTCTTCAACCACACAAGGGTTGTTGACGTGACCAGAGATCGCAAACAGCTTGGTGCCCGCGTTGTTCGGACGGCCAAAGCCTGCAAACCATCCACCGCCACGGCGCAGGATCGTCGGCACAACCGCAATCGATTCCACATTATTCACAGTGGTCGGGCAACCATAGAGGCCGGCCCCCGCAGGGAACGGCGGCTTCATCCGCGGCATGCCCTTTTTACCTTCGAGCGATTCCAGCAATGCAGTCTCTTCACCGCAGATATACGCGCCCGCGCCGTGGTGCAGATAGATATCAAAATCCCACCCCGACTTGGCCGCGTTCTTACCAACCAGACCCGCGTCATAAGCCTCGTCAATCGCCGCCTGAAGCGCCTCTTTCTCGCGGATATATTCGCCACGAATGTAGATGTAGCAGGCATTCGCATTCATCGCGAAGGAGGCGATCAAGCAACCCTCGATCAACGTATGCGGATCATGGCGCATGATCTCGCGGTCTTTACAGGTCCCCGGCTCAGATTCGTCCGCATTCACCACCAGATAAGAAGGACGTCCATCACTCTCTTTCGGCATGAACGACCACTTCAGACCTGTCGGGAAACCCGCACCACCACGGCCCCGCAGACCAGAGGCTTTCATCTCGTCGATGATCCAGTCGCGGCCCTTCTTGATGATTGCCGCCGTGCCATCCCAATGGCCGCGCTGTTGCGCGCCCTTTAGCGTGCGATCATGCATGCCATAGATGTTGGTAAAAATCCGGTCTTTGTCCTGCAACATGGTGCTCATCCGTCCTGTCCAGATTGGCGCGCGCGCCACATCCGGAATGCTTGTATAAATACCCACAGAAACACGGCAGCAATGCCAAGCTCCAACAGGCCCATTGTTTGATTGGACCATCCGAAAATGGTCCCTGCGGCTTCAATGCCAATAAAGGCAAACGCTCCCGCAACACTTACCAGAGCAAGGCGCCGTCCGTCGCGCGACAGTTTGTCGTCATTGTCTGCCACGAACAGCCCCTATCCTCAGGTCTTTTTCTTGCGCGAGAATTCAGTCTCGCCACCTTTGGCCAAAATTTTAGCCTGGGACATCCAGTCATCCCGCTCAATCCGGCCCTTAAAGCGCAAGCGCTCGTCGACCCATGCGATATCTTTCTTTTTGAACTTTGCCACTTGGTCAAAGTGGTAGATACCCAGATCGTTGAGCGTCTGCTCCAGCTTGGGACCCACACCGCTGATCAGCTTGAGGTCATCCGCACCACCGTCCCGTGCAGCACTCAACATCATGGCCGGCTTGGCGTCTGCTGCTGCCGCCTTTCCCGAGGCTTTTTCTTTCGGTGCTGCTTTGGCTTTGGGCGCAACTTTCGCCTGAGGTGCCGCTTTTGCTTTTGCCGGCGTACTCATGAGACCCGATGGCGCCTGCTCTGCTGTCGTAGAATGTACGCCTGTCCAGTTGCCCGCAGGCGCCGTTGTGTCACTTGCATCCGCGGGAATTGTCCCAGCTTCGGGGCCACCTACAGATTTGGCACGTGTTGTCGCAGTTGCCGATACGCCACTTGTCTCGCCTGCCGTGCCCGGCTTTGTACCTGCTGTGCCCGCGTCTGTGCCAGCCGTACCAGCGCCAATACCAGCCGCACCCGCAGAAACGCCTGCGGACCCGTCCTGTGCTACAGGTGTGTTCACGGCATTCGCCGCCGCCGCACGCTCTGCATTTCGCGCCGCCGCTTCGGTTGCATAGCGCGTTGCAGGCTTATCTTCCGCAGCCAGATCAGCAGCAGCCGTCTGAGACTTGCAAATGGTTAAACTCAGAAACAGCCCCAAAACAGTACCGATCAAACCACCGGTAAAGATCGCCTGCAATGCACCGAAATCAGCCATCCAATACAGCATGATCATCGCAATCACGCCCGCAAAAGCGGCAACGCCCCAGCTGGTGATCATACACTCTGTGTTATTTTGTTTTGAAGCCATGGTCGAAATCTATCCCCCAGATGGATTATGGAACGCGTTAATCGTAACGCCCGTCTTTGCTGGCTTTGGCGGAAAACTCTGTCTCCTCCCCCCGTGCCAACTTATCGGCCTGATCAACCCAATTGTCCCGCGACGCACGACCCTTGAAACCCTCAAGGTTCTGATCAACCCAAGCAAGCTCATCTTGCCCCCATTTTGCGATTTGGTCAAAATGGAAAAAGCCCATAGAATTTACCATAGTCTCAAGCTTGGGACCGATGCCCTTGATCAGCTTGAGGTCGTCCGCACCTGATTTGCGCGGCGCACTCATCGTCCGCGGCTTCTTGCCCGCGGTTGGTGCCGCTGTGCCAGATTGTGCTTTCACGTCTGTTTTTGCCTTGGGCGCAACGGTACCGCGCACGGGCTTTGCGGCTGTCTTGGCGTCTTTGCCAGCCACTTCCGCCACACCGTCAGAGGCAGCACCACGTGTCCGGTTTGCCGCCGCTTCTCCTTTGGCACGCCCCCCCTGCGCACCGTCGGGACCCGAAGGTGGCATCATATCATCGCGCTTTGCAGCCGTTGGCTTTTTGGCCTTGTTGGCCGCCTTGCCCTGCCATGGCGTCAAAAGCGGCACTTCAGTTCCGTCAATCCGCTTAACTGTGTCGCCAATATCTGTCGCCAATTGAACGGAGGCATTAAACTGCGTTTTGCCACTGTCATAATCCGTGAGCGAGGTAAGTCCGGTCAGCGGCTCGGAGGCATAGCGGCCGTTCTGCGGACCCGGTGTTGGCACTTCGCCGCGCGCCAATTCATCCAGCATCGCGGTAAACCGCTCTGCCGTAAGGTCCTCGTAATAATCTTTGCCGATCTGGGCCATGGGCGCGTTGGAGCATGCGCCCAAACACTCAACCTCTTCCCACGAAAACTTCCCGTCCGCCGAAAGCTGATGCGCATTCGGCGCAATCTTTTCCTTACAAATCCCGATCAGATCCTCGGCCCCGCAAATCATGCAGGACGTGGTGCCGCAAATCTGGATATGTGCCACAGAACCAACAGGTTGCAGCTGGAACATAAAGTAGAATGTTGCCACTTCGAGACCGCGAATATAGGCCAGCCCCAGCATCTCGGAGATATGCTCGATTGCGGGACGGGTGAGCCACCCTTCCTGCTCTTGCGCACGCCACAACAGCGGAATAATCGCAGAGGCCTGACGGCCCTCGGGATACTTGGTAATCTGCGCTTCTGCCCATGCTTGGTTCGCTGGGGTAAAGGCAAAAGCTTCGGGCTGGTCTGGGTGTAGTCGACGTAACATGGGCAGTCCTATTGGGTCAGAATACAGACAACGGGAATATTTGGCACAGTGCGTTGCGGCTTTTCACCCGCAAGCTCGGCCAATAAAACACGCTGTCGTTCAGCCTGATCGTCACCTTGATCGGCTATAAAGCAAAGATATTGATCTGTGTCGCGGCGCATACCGTATATGGCGCTACCACTTGCAGATGTAGCAAAAGGCGTAAACCCCTCAAGTGCAAGGTCAGAGGAAAAGCGGAATTCGCTCTCGCCTACTTCAAATTCAGAAGCTGCAACAGCGGACGCACCACAAAAACCAATCGCAAGCACAAGTGTGCCTAGCCCAGCAATTATCCCTGGGCTCCAAGGAGCATCTGCTCCCGTTTGGTCTTGGTCTTGGCTACGCACCATATCAGGTTTCCTAACGCCTATTCTTTACACTCAGGCGGCAAAAGCAGCAGCGTTTTATCGTCACTCGCAAAGACCACGATGCCCTCTGCGATCAAATTGCCGATCATCGTCACGGCATCGTCTGTCTCGATCTTAAACTTGGTCAATGTGGCCTGCGTCAACTCGGGCGATATTTTGCACCCGTTTTCCTGCATCACTTTGATTACATCGTGACGCTTTCCGTGGGCCGCATGGGCATGAGCTTGAGTCACAAAAAGAAAACTCGCCAAAACAGCCGAAAGACACTTCACTTCCCCGCCCCCTCAGTTGGCGCGGATCAGAGTGCACACATCACTCCCCCGCCCCATCAGAATTGCGGTTTGCCCATTTTTGCTCACCATTCTGGCCTTACGCTTAAGCGTTCCCGTCGCTGGCGAACAGCTTTGATCCGCCACGGACTGACTGCTTAGAAACGTATCAAGGACAAGCTGGACCGTCTTATCATCCTTGGCGCTGCGTTCCCCTGCCGGTTTATCCAATACAGGAAGAAGGGCTGCAGACTGCGCACTAAACGACTGACATTGCGCAACGGACAACGCACAAAGCTGGCCTTCCTGCTTGGGAGCTGCCGCAGCCCGACCCAGTGCGGCAGAGGACCCTGCCCCTTCATCACAAGCGGTCAGCGCAAACAGAGCGACTATTCCAAAGGCAGCAGCCCGTTTCATCTGTCTACCTCACCGAACACGATATCCATCGTCCCGATAATCGCCGCCACATCGGCCAGCTGGTGACCCTTAGCCAGATAATCCATCGCCTGCAGATGCAAATAGCCGGGCGCGCGTAGCTTGGCGCGGTATGGCTTGTTCGTCCCGTCAGCCACCAGATACACACCAAACTCACCCTTGGGCGCCTCAACGCAGGCATAAACTTCACCCGCAGGTACGTGGAACCCTTCGGTATAAAGCTTGAAGTGGTGGATCAGGCTTTCCATGTTCTGCTTCATGTCTGTGCGCTTGGGCGGCGTGATCTTGCCACGGGCAAGGATATCGCCCTTCCCCTCGGGTGCACGCAGCTTTTCAATCGCTTGCAACATGATGCTGGCCGACTGACGCATCTCTTCCATGCGCACCAGATAGCGGTCATAGCAGTCGCCGTTCACGCCCGTAGGGATCTGGAACTCAAACTCGTCATAGCACTCATAAGGCTGCGCACGGCGCAAATCCCACGCAAGGCCGGAGCCGCGCACCATCACGCCAGAGAAACCCCAGTCCTGAATGTCTTGCTCCGTCACCACGCCAATATCTACGTTGCGCTGTTTGAAAATACGGTTTTCAGTCAGCAGCGTATCAATATCGACCATAAACCCGCTCAGGAATTTATGCGTCCATGTCTCAATATCAGTGAGCAGCGCCTCTGGCAGGTCCTGATGCACACCACCGGGGCGGAAATACGCCGCGTGCAGACGCGCGCCACAAGCCCGCTCGTAGAAGATCATCAAATCTTCACGCTCTTCAAAACCCCACAGCGGCGGGGTCAGCGCGCCTACATCCATCGCCTGCGTGGTCACGTTCAGCAGGTGCGACAGGATGCGGCCAATCTCGGAATACAGAACGCGGATCAGGCTCGCACGACGCGGCACTTCAACACCCGTCAAACGCTCAATGGCCAAGCACCAAGCATGCTCTTGGTTCATCGGTGCCACATAATCCAGCCGGTCGAAATACGGCAGGTTCTGCAAATACGTTCGGCTCTCCATGAGCTTTTCTGTCCCGCGGTGCAGCAATCCGATATGCGGATCACACCGCTCCACAATCTCGCCGTCAAGCTCCAGCACCAGACGCAAAACGCCGTGCGCCGCAGGGTGCTGCGGGCCGAAGTTGATGTTGAAGTTGCGGATTTTCTGTTCGCCTGTGAGGGCGTCTTCGAAACCTTTGGTGCCGTCCATCATTTTACGTCTCCTGGCCACCGCTTAAATGCAATGACCCAAAAAAGAATAACTGCCACAGGAGGAATAACGGCCAAAAGTGCAAGCCAACTCGACAAACCTGAGCGCGGTAGAATACGCCAAAACGCAGCGATGTTGGTAGCAAAGGCCAAAAGCCAGAAAACCAACATGCCAATTTGTAGGAATGGAACAACATCCATCTACTTCGCCGCCTCCTTCTCATCACCCGGAAGGATATACTCGGCCCCTTCCCACGGTGACATGAAATCAAACTGGCGGTATTCCTGCACCAGTGACACAGGCTCATACACAACCCGCTTTTCCGCCTCGTCGTACCGCACTTCGGTATAACCCGTTGTCGGGAAATCCTTGCGCAGCGGATAACCGCGAAAACCATAATCCGTTAGCAAGCGGCGCAAATCGGGGTGACCCGAGAACAGGATGCCGAACATATCGAACACTTCCCGCTCGAACCAGTTGGCGCAGGGGTGAATATCGACCAATGACGGCACCATATCCTCTTCACGCACTGCAACGCGCAAACGAATGCGGTGGTTCTGGTACATGCTCAGAAAGTGGTAAACCATATCAAACCGCTTGGCCCGACCTGTGTAATCCACAGCCGTAATATCCACGAGCGAGTTAAACTGGCAGGTCGCGTCCGCTTTCAGGAACTCCACCAAACCCGCAATATTCGCCAGCGTCACATCAAGGTTCAGCTCACCGTGGGTCACATCCCAGCCCAGCACACAATCAGGCCGCTTGGCCTCGATGTATCCGCCCAGTTCCGTCAGTGCATCGCTCATCTTACAATTGTCCCCGTCCGTCGCATCTTCCGTTGCAACTGCATGATACCATAAAGTAGCGCCTCAGCCGTTGGAGGGCAGCCTGGCACATAGATATCTACTGGCACAATCCGGTCACAGCCACGCACAACGCTATAGCTATAGTGATAATATCCGCCGCCATTCGCACAAGACCCCATGGAGATCACATAGCGCGGCTCTGGCATCTGGTCGTACACTTTGCGCAGCGCAGGTGCCATTTTGTTGGTCAGCGTCCCCGCCACGATCATCAAATCAGACTGGCGCGGGGATGCGCGCGGCGCCGTGCCGAACCGCTCAAGGTCATAACGCGGCATGGACGTGTGCATCATCTCAACCGCACAACAGGCCAACCCGAAGGTCATCCAGTGCAGCGAGCCTGTGCGCGCCCAGTTGATCAAATCCTCGGTGGACGTGAGCAAGAAGCCCTTATCCTGCAACGACGCATTCAACTGCTGTGTGGCCACATCGCGGTCCATACCTGCAACGGCCGGACTATTTGTGGAGGTTACTGCCATTCGAGCGCCCCTTTCTTCCATTCATAAGCAAAGCCTGCCGTCAGCACGCCAAGGAACACCATCATAGACCAAAACGCTGGCATGGATATGTCGCCAAATGCCACAGCCCAAGGAAACAGAAACGCAATTTCCAGATCGAAAATGATGAACAGAATCGCCACAAGAAAGAATCGCACATCAAACTTCATCCGCGCATCATCGAATGCGTTGAACCCGCACTCATAGGCAGACACTTTTTCAGGGTCAGGCCTGCGCACCGCAATCACTGCCGCCGCAAGCAAGAGCGCAAGGCCCAAACCAATGGCAACAAAGAGAAAAATCAGGATCGGCAGGTATTCGCGAAGCATATCGTCCAAGGGTGGCTCCTCTCAAGGATGGCGAGGGCAAGAAGCGCCACTCTAGCTTTGGCTTCGGGTTTAGCGCCGTGGGCAGGTGGGGTCAACGGGAGGTGGGTGGAAAGGTGTCCCAGAAATAATTGTCCGTAATTAAATGCCCCAAGGGAGTTCCCGAAATCAGTGCCATCCAAACCCTGCTTTTTCGCAGCATTTCGGGGGGCATAAGCCCTGCCTATATTGTGCAGTCTCTAACAATACCTTCACGACGCCAGAATTTCGACCAGTTCGGACGGTAGCATTTGATAATGAATAGCATTGTAAGGAAATATTCCCCGTATTCGGTCCGGATCGCATCACTTGCAGCGATCGGTGCGTATATCTGCCAAACGGTTGCCTTCAGCTCGGGCAACAGTCTGAGCATGTTCAATCTGGTCTTCTTTATCGGCTGGGCCTTGTTCTCACTCATCACGCTTATATTCGCACCCTTTGCACTGCTCGCTCTTTGGCGCGTCTTCTGGAGCAATCGCACCCAAATTCGTATGCCAAAAAAGGACGAGTACAGTACCGAAAATGTCACCTTGATGGACGTGATCGATCTCTTTCAATTTGCAGGACAAGCAGCAAAGAAATACGCCCCATCCGGCCTGACATGGCTACATGCTCGAACGATGCAGCACCTGACCCGCCATAGGGCAGCCATGCGATTTGGTGCTCAAAAAGTCTCCGCGCAGGTACGGAAGCAATACGATATCGGGCTGGAGCAGGCACGCATGCAGTCCAGTCGGCTATCCTGGCCAAAGATATGGCGCGAGACACTGTGGTATTTCGCAGCGCTTGTGCTGACGCTCTTGCCCTTAATCGTAATTATCATTGGCATTGTTATCCTAGAGCATCTCGGCCCAAGAGTATCCGACACAAAAGATATGGTAAGGTCGGGCATCTTATTTGCGGTGCCATTCGCCTTCTTCATTGGCGTTGTCCTCAAGACAAAGTTCGACATGCCGCGTAAGCTCACCTATTCGCCAGATTTCCTGTACAGTTTTGGCAAATTCACGATGATATCGGGCCCCATTTCTTTAATTGTCGTGCTGGTCGTCTCGATAATGCTTATCCCTGTGACGGCAGGATGGTCCGTCGTCTTACCAATCGTATATGCCTACAAACTTTTTGGCCTGATGATGGCTCTTGCGGCAGTCGGGGCGGTGTTAACACTTATCGGGCAGAACATGGGCAGTAAGCAGGTCGATCTGCCACAGCCATCGCCCAAGCCTGATCCGCGCTGGATGGATGATCCAATCTGGACAGAGATGCCGTAGAAAACGTTGACCTAAACCACCAAAGCCGAATTCCAAGCCTTAGGACAAAGCCAATCCTCTGAACTGTGCACGCACTTTCAGTGGACTAAAAGGTTGCCTTAGCGCCGCACCCTAAGCGCATCACCGCGCGACAATAACGTAACATGCGGCAGTGCTAATGGCATACCTTGAACAAATGGCTGTGCAATCATGCAGTATAATGCAAATTTTCTATTACTTTGCCTTACTTAGTAAACAAAATGGCGGTTTCTGCACTTAACTGTGTCATACATTATAGCGTGCCCTTTACGCTCATATTTGTATCATATACCTGCCTGCCAATTGTACTAATGGATGGTTTATTTATGTCAAACCCCGCCGAGACCCTTAATAAGAAACACGCAATCGGCGTAAAAATCGCCCGCATCGGTTTGGGGATGATCGACTACGAAAAGGACACCATCCACTTTGATGCCCGCGGGGCTGCCCTACTAGATATTTCATCCGATGAACCCGTCGCGCGTTCCGTGGTCCACGCCCGTATCCACCCCGACGACCGCAACGTCCTTGACGAGCACATCAAGCGGATGATGGATCCTGCCAGTGAGGGGTTTTTCGAGCTGAACCACCGCGTTGTCCACGAGAACGGCAATGTACTCTGGCTCACGGCACGCAAGCAGGTCGAATTTGGCGCCCCCAATGCGGACGGCAGCTTACACCCCGCTTCCGGTCTTGTGGCGATCATCGACATTACCGACCATAAATCAGATCAGGACCGCGTTCAGTATCTGCTGGACGAGTTGAACCACCGTGTCAAAAACCTGTTGTCAGTCGTTCAAGGCATCGCCCGACTGACGTTCAGCACAGGCGACGTTTCAACGGCAAGAGAGCGTTTTTCCAAACGGCTTGGTGGCCTTACCCACAATCTTGATGCATTGGTCAAAGGGGATTGGACCTCTGCCGATTTATCAGAACTGGTCATAGCGCATCTTCAGGGCTTCAGCACAAACAACGCACAGATCAATGTCGACGGCCCCACGGTCCACCTCGATCCGTCGCAGGCACAAGCGATCGGTATGGCACTTCATGAACTCGCGACAAATGCATTCAAATACGGCGCGCTGTCTGTCGAGACCGGCACAGTTACAATTGCATGGCACATGACTGATGACGACCAGCTTTGCCTGACATGGTCAGAAGCAGGCGGCCCCCCTGTGACCGCGCCAAGCCAATCAGGCTTTGGTAGTAAGGTCATCAAGGAAATGACCTCCGCCTCGCTGCGCGGAGAGGTCGAGGTCGATTATCGCACCGAAGGACTGCTGTGGAACGTCACGTTTCCACTAGAGACCTCTGCCTGATCCAGTTTGGTTGGTGATCCAATCTTGACCAGGATGCAGTAGCGGACGGCGGCCTACACCACCCAAGCCGCCTTGCGCTTCTCGAAGAACGCGCCGATCCCCTCGGCCGCCTCCTCCGTCTCCCACCGCGCCGCCAGTGCAGCAATAGACATGGCGACCGCTTCTTCCGTCGCAGCCCCGCCCAAATCCTGCGCTAGCTTCTTTGCCGCCGCCACCGCACCCGGTGCACAAGTTAAATACGGCACAACTTCGCGCTCCACCGCCGCATCCAGCTGCGCTTCAGGCACTGCCCGCGCCAACAACCCCAGCTCGATAGCCTCCTCCGCACCAAACACACGGCCCGACATAAAGACGCGCCGCGCGCGCCCCTCGCCCATCCGGGCAATCACGTATGGCCCGATAGTGGCCGGAATAATCCCCAGCTTGGTTTCCGTCAGTGCCATCTTGAGGCTGTCGACGCCAACAGCCACGTCACAGACCGCAGCCATCCCCACACCACCGCCAAAGGCATTGCCATGCAGCCGCCCGATCAGGGGTTTCGGCAAACGGTTGAGCGCGCCCAACATGGTGGCAAGCTTCCCCGCCTCTGCCGCCCGCGTGGCCGCGTCCATGCCCATCTGCTCCTGCATCCAGCCCAAATCACCACCTGCGCAAAATGTCTTGCCCGCCGCCGCGAGGATCACAACGCGCACTCGGTCATCCGCAGCCAATTCAGCCGCCGCCTGCGCCAACTCCTCCAGCATCTGCGCCGACAGCGCATTGTGCTTGGCCTCCCGCGCCAGCGTCAATGTCGCAACACCGCGCCCATCAACACTAATGGTTATCGTCTCAAACATCCGCAACGCTCCACAAAATTTTTCACAAATTTTAGGCCCAGAATTTGTCCCAATTTCTGCTCACCCGCGCATCGCACGCGCCATGTCAGAAGCCTGACCAATCACATCCAGATCAAGCCCGGTTTCATACCCCAACCGCGCCAAATGCTCTGCCACAGCCTCGGTCGCAACATTCCCTGACGCTCCGGGCGCATAGGGACATCCCCCCAAGCCGCCAACCGCCGCATCAAACACCCGCACGCCGAGCGAGAGTGAAGCGTCAATGTTATCCAACGCACGGCCGCCTGTGTCATGGTAATGCCCCGCTAAACGGCCCACCGGCACCACATCACGCACCGCCAACAGCATCCGCGCAATCGTGTCAGGCGTCCCTGCCCCGATGGTATCGCCCAATGACACTTCATAACAGCCCATCGAAAACAGCTTATCAGCAACCCGCGCTACAGCATCAGGTGTCACCGTCCCGTCATGAGGGCACTCCACCACACAAGACACATAGCCCCGCACCGGCAAATCAATGTGCCGCGCCTCTTCCAAAATCGGCGCAAATCGCGCAATGCTCTCCTCAATGGACGCATTGATGTTCTTCTGGCTAAACCCTTCGGACGCACTCGCAAAGACCGCAATCTCGTCCGCTTTTGCCGCCACAGCATCCTCATATCCGCGCATATTGGGCGTCAACGCCGCATAGCGCACACCGTCCTTACGCGTGATCCCTGCCAGCACCTCCGCCGATCCTGCCATCTGCGGCACCCACTTTGGCGAGACAAAGCTGGCAATCTCGATGCGCGAAAACCCTGCCTCACTCAGCTTATTCACAAGCGCGATCTTCTCCGCCACCGGAATATCGCGCGCTTCGTTTTGCAGACCGTCCCGCGGCCCCACTTCGAAAATCTCACATGGTCCCAAGCTCATCGTAATCTCCCCTTTTGCCCCAGCCTATCAGACAGGCAGCGGCCATGGCTCAAAAAATTCATCCTCAAAGATTTTACATGTGTGCGGCAACGATGCCTCAAACGCCTCCCGCCCTGTAATGCGTTCGTACCAAGCCTCAACCGCCGTAAATCCATCCAGCCGCGCAAAGAACCGCGCGAGATAAACCGCCTGCCCCACCGACACATCCGCAGCCGAAAAGCCACCATCCAACAGATAGTCCCGCCCCGCCAACCGCGCCTCCAACGCGCCGTAGCATTTCAACAGCCGCGCCGCCTCCAGCTTCATCACGTAGGGGCTGCGCATATGATCCTCGCGCAGCGCCACATGCTGCTGCGTCAGGGCCGCTGCGTGCTGGGTAATCGTCTCGGCAAAGTGAATCCAGATCAACCACTGCACCCGCTCCGCATGCCCCGCAGGCCGCCCCAAAACATCAGGCGAGAACCGCTCGCACAGCACTTCGGCAATCGCCCCTGTCTCGAATATCGCCTCCCCCTCAATCTCCAGCGCAGGCACGCGCCCCGCTGGGCTCTTCTCCAGATAGACAGGATCACGCAGGGATTTGTCAAAGGCGTAGGTTTTGACCTCAAAAGGCACATCCAACTCGTGTAGCAACCACAAGCTGCGCATTGACCGTGTCTGCGGACAATGATGCAGCGTAATCATTCAGCCTCCACTTCAGCCTCAAGCCGCACAAGCGCCGCCCCTGCCTCCACCTGATCCCCCGCCACGGCCAAGACTTCTGCCACCACACCGTCCCGCGCGGCAAGCAGGCTGTGCTCCATCTTCATCGCTTCCAGAATGGCCAGCTTATCGCCCTTGGTCACGACCTGCCCCACAGCTGCAAAGACCTCACGCACCAGACCGGGCATCGGCGCTTCAATCAGATTGCCATCCCCCTGCGCACCAGCCGCCTGCATCAACGGGTCAATGCGCTCGAACACTAAACCATACCCGTCAAACACAGTTACCGTCTCCCCCGCGACAGCCACCCGCGCCGCAGGCAAGCCGCCAATCTGCCAGCGCCCGCCAATCCGATTGGCCTTCACCACATCATCGCCAACATGCCAGCGCTGCGCGTCAGGTCCCAAGACTTCCACCTTTGCGATTTGCTCTTGATCACCCCAGCCCAGCATCACCTGCTGCAACAAAGGCTCCCAAATCGTGAACCCTGTCTCGGGTCCAGTCTCCAACAGCCCCATCGCAGCCATCCCCGCCAGCGCCACATGCCGCGGCTCCACAACAGGCATAGCCGTCAGCGCGTCAATATCCCGCGCAATCAACCCCGTATCAACTTCGCCGCGCCGGAACCCCTCATGCCCCGCGAGCGCGCCAAGGAAAGTCAGGTTCGTCACGGTCCCCGCCACTTCTGTCCGGCTCAGCGCCTGCCGCAGCCGCGCCAGCGCCACATCGCGGGTCGGTCCATGCACAATCACTTTGGCAATCATCGGATCATAGAACGGACTGATCGTATCGCCACTGCGCACACCGCTATCGGCACGGCAATCAGGGTCAAACCCCAGATGCGTCAATGTCCCTGTCGCAGGCAAGAACCCCGCAGGCACATCTTCCGCATAGAGCCGCGCTTCGAACGAATGCCCTGTTATCTTCAACTCGTCTTGGCGCATCGGGAGGTCTTCCCCTGCCGCCACACGCAACTGCCACTCGACCAGATCAACGCCAGTGATCGCCTCCGTCACAGGATGCTCCACCTGCAACCGCGTGTTCATCTCCATGAAAAAGAACCCGTCGACCTTCAGCCCGCCAACACCGTCGACGATAAATTCAACAGTCCCCGCCCCCTTATAACCGATGGCCTCCGCCGCCCGCACTGCCGCCTGCCCCATCGCTTCGCGGACCACCTCTGGCATATCGGGTGCTGGTGCCTCCTCGATAACCTTCTGGTGACGCCGCTGAAGCGAACAATCGCGCTCGAACAAATGCACCGCAGTTTTGCCATCGCCAAACACCTGCACTTCGATATGGCGCGGCTGGGAGACAAACTTCTCAACCAGCACATCCGCATTCCCGAACGCCGTCTTCGCCTCCGCCCTTGCAGAAGCAAGCGCATCGGCAAAGCCATCCGCCGCCTCAACCAGACGCATCCCCTTGCCGCCGCCACCCGCAACAGCTTTGATCATCACGGGAAACCCGATCTTCCCCGCCTCCGCCGCCAGCAAATCATCCGACTGATCCGCCCCGTGATACCCGGGCACCACAGGCACCCCAGCCTCAATCATCAGTGCCTTCGCCGCATCCTTGAGCCCCATCGCACGGATCGCCGCACCAGACGGCCCGATAAAAACCAGCCCTGCCGCCTCAACCGCATCCACAAACTCCGGGTTCTCGCTGAGGAACCCATACCCTGGATGAATCGCCTGCGCGCCCGTATTTAATGCCGCCTGAATAATCACATCCCCGCGCAGATAGCTGTCCGCAGGGGCCGACCCGCCGATATGCACAGCTACATCCGCCATCGCCACATGCTTGGCCCCTGCATCCGCATCGGAATAAACCGCAACACAGCGCACCCCCATGCCCTGCGCCGTCTCCATCACGCGGCACGCAATCTCGCCACGGTTCGCAATCAGAATTGTATCAAACATATCTACCACCATGAGGTTGTTTCAGTATCGCCCAGGTGCTTCTGGACAAAATTCGGCAAAGGCCACGCATCAAAATCCATCCCCTCATATGCACCGTGAGGGCGCTCGCCGAAGGCATGAAAGTACAAATCCGAATGCAGCGTTACATCGAAATCCCGCAACGCCGCATCTACTTTTTCTTTGGTCTCTTCAATGCTCTGCTCCAGCTTGGTCGCGTCGCTTTTCACCCGCGACAGAGTGGCAGGCAAAATCTGGCTCAGCACCATCCGCCCCGCCGAAAGTGCGACCAGCAGGACAACATTCGCAATAAATCCCGCAATCGAGTTAACGATCAGATCACTGCCCGTCCCCTTCAGCCAGCCAAACCAGCCGCTGCTTTTCTTTTCCGCCACCAGCGCCAGACGCGCCGCCTCGAACTCCCGTCCGAAACTAACCCTGAACTGGCGCGCAAACTCCGCACGATTGAAATCCTCACGCCCCGCCCACAGCTTGAGCTTGGGACGCACAAAAATACCCTCGCGCGAGCGCTCCACAAATTCTTCAAAGTCGAAGATAAAGAAATACGCCTCGGGATCGGGGCCTGTGTGGATCAGATACACAGGGATCGCGACCTCACGCCCCAGTGTGGGCATCTCGGGCAGCCTAATCTCGGGCAGCCGCCCTTTGAGTTCCGAGAGCGCAGATTTTATTGTTTTCATCGCGCCACCTCTACAAAACAATCAGCCGATACGAGCCATGCACACCCATGCCTATGCCCTGCAATCGGGCCGAAATCTCTCCAGAGTTCGCACACACAATCGTCTCGAACATCAGGCGTAATCCTCCACCAGCTTGAACCGCTCGCACATGATCTTCATGTCTTCGGAGAACACACCTGCGCGGCGGAAATAGGCCTCGTACCCTGCGCGCCAATGCGCCAGATCGCGAAACTCGCCTTGGGCCGCGACAAACGCCTCGTCCATGTCCGAGAACCTGCGGGTTGAGACTTCGACAGTTTTCAACATGACCGCTGGTGTCCCGTCCCAGTTCAACGCCACATCGCGCCGTCCCACTTCGGGCCACGCATCCCCGCCCTTGCCGTAGGCCGATGCTGCCTCACAGGTCGCCGTCTTTTTGCCGCTACGCACCAGCGCAAGGATTTGCGCACAAAGCTCGGGACTGTCTCCGAAACGGAATGTCTCCGCCTCGGGATTGGCATCAATAATCTCTTGCAACGTTTGCGTCATGGCAATCTCCAAAGCGTACACTGATCGGTGCACAAGGGGTGTACAGGGGGTGTAGCAATGTCACCCCCACAGTTTTACATGCGGAACACGCCGAATTTCGTAGGCTCGATCGGTGCGTTCAGGCTCGCGGACAGGCTCAAAAACAGCGTGTCACGTGTCTTGCGCGGATCGATGATCCCGTCGTCCCATAACCGCGCGGAGGCATAAAGCGGATGCGACTGCTCCTCGAACATATCAATCGTAGGCTGTTTAAATGCCGCCTCTTCCTCCGCAGACCACGCACCACCCTGCCGCTCGATCCCGTCACGCTTCACCGTCGCAAGAACCCCTGCCGCCTGAGCGCCACCCATCACCGAAATGCGGCTATTGGGCCATGTCCATAGGAACCGCGGCGAATAAGCCCGCCCCGCCATGCCATAGTTTCCAGCCCCGAAAGAGCCGCCCACCAGCATGGTGATCTTGGGCACATTGGTACAGGCAACGGCGGTCACCATCTTGGCCCCGTGGCGTGCAATCCCCTCGTTCTCATACTTCCGCCCAACCATAAATCCTGTAATATTTTGAAGAAAGACCAATGGTATATTACGGGCCGAACACAGCTCGACAAAATGCGCCCCCTTCTGCGCAGCCTCGGAAAACAGCACACCATTGTTGGCGATGATGCCCACAGGACAGCCTTTCACATGAGCGAACCCCGTCACCAAAGTCTCGCCAAAGCGCGGCTTGAACTCGTCAAACCTGCTGCCATCCACCGTGCGCGCAATCACTTCGCGAATATCATAAGGCGTGCGTAAATCCGCAGGCACCACGCCCAGAATTTCAGCCGGATCATAGGCCGGCTCTTCCACACTCTCCCACTGAACAGTGGCAGGCTTGGCGCGGTTGAGATAGCTCACCGCCCGCCGCGCAAGCGATAGCGCGTGGGCGTCATCCTCTGCCAGATAATCGGCCACGCCTGACAGCCGCGTATGCACATCACCGCCGCCCAAATCCTCCGCTGTGACGACTTCCCCCGTCGCAGCCTTCACCAAAGGCGGCCCCGCAAGGAAGATAGTCCCTTGTTCTTTCACAATAATCGTCACATCTGACATGGCAGGCACATAAGCCCCCCCCGCCGTACACGACCCCATCACCACAGCGATCTGCGGGATGCCCTTGGCGCTCATCCGTGCCTGATTGTAAAAGATACGGCCAAAGTGATCGCGGTCGGGAAACACCTCATCCTGATTGGGCAGGTTCGCCCCGCCACTATCGACCAGATAAATACAGGGCAGATTGTTTTCTTCAGCTATTTCCTGTGCTCTTAAATGTTTCTTTACGGTCATGGGGTAATATGTGCCTCCCTTAACCGTGGCATCATTGCAGATCACCATGACCTCGTGCCCCTGCACTGTGCCCACACCGGCAATCACCCCCGCACAGGGCGCCGCCCCGCCGTAAAGCCCATGCGCTGCAACTGCGCCCACTTCCAGAAAAGGAGAGCCTGCATCCAGCAAATTTGCCACCCGCTCGCGCGGAAGCATCTTGCCACGGCTGATATGACGTTCCCGCGATTTGTCACCACCGCCGAGCGCTGCGGCCTGAGCTACCTCGCGTACTTGTTCAAGCGCTTCGAGATGAGCGGCAGTGTTGGCTTTGAACGCTTCAGAGGACGGGAGTGCTTGAGAGGTGAGTTTCATTTATCTTCCTCGAATTTGGAAATCCAGTCCGGCAAAGCTCTGATCAATTGATAGCTTGTCAACGCGCTAGAAGCATTGCAAGCATGGTCAACTGGGTCGACAGTGCATGAAAAAAAAGCCGCAGCCGACTCAACCGATTTCAGCCGCATATCATAGAGAGTCTGCTGGACCTCGGGCGCGTCGATCGTTTCAGGCAGCTCCTCGAGAATGCGCTCGGATCGCGCCTGAAACTCAAGCGTCAATCCTTCAAAGCACGCATCGCTCCTTACAGCGAAAGTACAATAATTCAGAATTGTCTCGTAGCATGTTTCAGACTTAATGCTGTCCCGCCTGAGGCCTTGTTCCTTTTGCAAATCCGCCTCGACATTGCATCTGTCCACCCAAGCTGCGGGTTCTTGCGCCAAAGCTGGACCTCCAACCAATATAAGGACAAAGCCAACACGCTTTATAAATTTCATACCATTCCCTCCGCCATTGCCATCGCTTTCAACTCCCGCCGGATCACCTTGCCCGTCACCGTCATTGGCAGCGCATCCATGAACTCTATTTCCCTTGGATAAGAATAACTTGCAAGGTTTTCCTTAACCCACGCTTGAAGCTCCGACGCACTCACGTCCATGCTTTTTTTTAGAACGACATAGGCCTTCACAATTTCCGTGCGCAGCGCATCAGGTTTGCCCACCACACCGCAGGTCGCCACGGCCACATGGGTCAACAAACAATCCTCAATCTCCGCAGGGCCAATGCGGTAGCCGCTGGACGTAATCACATCATCCTCGCGCCCGACATAGCGCAGGAAATCGCCCTCCCAAACGCCGCGATCCCCTGTCAGCATCCAGTCGCCGCGAAACTTCGCTGCAGTCTCCTCGGGGCGGTTCCAATAACGCAGCATCATGGGCGCTGCACCACGCCGCACAGCCACATCGCCCTCACCCTCCGTAGGCGTACCCCCGTCCAGCACGGCAATCTCGAAGCCTGTCACAACCTTGCCAATACACCCCGCCCGCGCCGCAAACGCAGCACCGCAACTGCTTGCCACCATGTTGCATTCGGTCTGGCCATAGAACTCGTTGATCTCCACACCCAAGGCCTCGCGCCCCCACGCAAGCATCTGCGCACCCAGCGGCTCGCCCCCGCTCGCAACTGAGCGTAGACCCTCAATCCGCGCATCAGCCGCCTTGAGCATCCGCAGAGCTGTCGGCGGGAAAAATACATTTCGAACAGTGCCTTGCTCGATAATGCGCGCACATTCATCCACATCAAACTTCGCCATCCGCGCCGCCACCACAGGCACGCCCAGCGCCAGTGCGGGCATCGCCACATCAAACAGCCCACCAATCCACGCCCAATCTGCTGGCGTCCAAAGGCAATCCCCTTCCTGCCCCAGATAATCATGGCTCATCACCACACCAGGTAAATGCCCCGTCAAAACACGGTGCCCGTGCAGCGCGCCCTTTGGTGTGCCCGTTGTGCCAGAAGTATAGATCAGCACCGCAGGATCATCCGGCCCCGTCTCGGCAAAGGGGACTTCCGCCCCGCGCCTGCCAATCCGATTTGCCAGCATGGGTTGCGCCAGATCACCAACCATCTTTGCACCTTCCACATCGGTGAGGACCAGCTCCAGCCCACTGTCGCCGATCCGTGAGGCCAGCGCGTCATGCTTGAAGAGTTTGAACAAAGGCACTGAAATCGCGCCAATTTTCCAGATCGCGAGATGTGCTGCCAAACACCATGGCGACTGGCTTAGCAAGACACCCACACGGTCGCCCGCCACCACCCGCCGCATCAGGCTCCGCGCCAAACCGTCGGCCATCTCACCCAAACGCCCATAGGTCACATCAACCCGCGCATCGCCTGTCAAATCGATCACAGCTACCTGCGCCTCAGGCATGTCCAAACACTGCCGCGCCATGTTGAGGCGCGCAGGGATATCCCAGCGCCCCTCGCCATCAAGGCCCGGCAGTGCCCTATTCACGACATCGCCGCCATCATCTCGCGACCCACCAACATGCGGCGGATCTCCGAAGTACCCGCACCAATCTCCATCAGCTTGGCGTCACGGAAAATCCGCGCAACAGGGCTGTCGGACATATAGCCTGCGCCGCCCATCGCCTGCACCGCCTGATGCGCCTGCACCATCGCCTGTTCAGAGGCATAAAGACAGCAAGCCGCTGCATCCTGACGGGTCACATCACCACGATCACAAGCTTTGGCAACTTCATAAACATAGGCCCGCGCCGAGTTCATTGCCGTGTACATATCGGCCATCTTGCCCTGCATCAGCTGAAAGGAACCAACAGGCTGTCCGAACTGCTTGCGCTCCGCCATATATGGCATGATCTCATCCAGACAGGCCGCCATGAGGCCAAGGCCGATCCCCGCCAGCACAACGCGCTCATAGTCCAGACCGGACATCAGGACACGCACACCTTTACCCTCCTCGCCCAGCACATTCTCGAACGGCACTTCGCAGTCGTCAAAGATAAGCTCAGCGGTGTTGGATCCACGCATCCCCAGCTTGTCAAAATGGGGGGATGTGGTGAAACCCTTCATGGATTTCTCGATCAGGAACGCGGTGATCCCCTTGGAGCCTGCATCTTTGTCAGTCTTGGCATAAACCACCAGCGTCTCGGCGTCACAGCCATTGGTGATCCAGTATTTATTTCCGTTTAGGCGGTAGTGATCATTACGTTTTTCCGCGCCCAGCTTCATTGAGACCACGTCAGAGCCTGCTGACGTCTCGGACATCGCCAAAGATCCGACATGCTCACCAGAACAGAGCTTGGGCAGGTATTTGGCGCGCTGCTCGTCAGTTCCATTCAGGCTGATCTGGTTTACGCAGAGGTTGGAGTGCGCACCGTAAGAGAGTGAGACAGAAGCACTCGCACGCGCGATTTCCTCAACAGCGACAGTATGTGCAAGGTATCCCATGCCCGTGCCGCCCCACTTCTCGTTAACGGTCATTCCAAGCAGGCCCAACTCCCCCATCTCGCGCCACAGCTCGGCGGGAAACAGGTTAGCGGTGTCTACGTCCTTTGCCATAGGGCGCACACGCTCTTGCGCCCAACGATGCGCCATTTCGCGCAACGCATTTACATCTTCACCCAGATCAAACTGCATCGTGGCATTAAACATGGACCTTCTCCCTCGACCCGACTTTATTGAACACTTGTTCAATACTGGCAGATCAATTCTTACAGGTCAAGCGTCACAACGCATCATCAATCACATGGCATGCCTGAGGGCTGCGACACTTTAAAGTGCGCAAACCTAAAATATGAAATGTGCGTGAGCACCCCTTTAGATCACGCCGCCGATTGATAAATCCGACTGGTTTCCTCGCGGATGATCCGTGCAATCTGCGCACAATCCTCCAACGTAAAGGTCAGCGGCACACGCATGTCCACGATCCCTGCCAGCACTTTATCACTGTCAGGCATCGCAGGTGCGTCGACATAGCGCCAGCTGTCATAGCGGCTGGTGAAGCCTACGGGCTCGGCGTTGCCAAACCACTTCAACTCAACTCCACGCGCCGCACAGCAGCGCAGCAGTTCTTGGACTGAGGCGCCTTCCCATCCATCCAGCAAAAACTGGATCGAAGATCCGACGATGCTCTCCTCTTCCATGCGCTCAATCACCGCGAGGCCCACGGTGCCGCGCAGGCCAGCTTCGATCGCAAAATACCTCTCGTTCCAGCGGGCGCATTGCGTGGCAAGGTCAGCCAGTTGCGGCCGCAGGATCGCAGCGCGCAGGTTGTCCATGCGCCCCGAAATATTGGGTGTCTCGTATTTGATTTTGGCAAAAGTCTCTGGCGGTGGTCCTGCAAGGTGAGACTGATACAGCATATAACTGCCCGAATACATAATCGCCCGCGCAGCAACCTCGGGATCATCGGTCACAAACAATCCGCCCTCACCTGCATTCACATGCTTATAGGTCTGGCAAGAATAGCACCCTATCTTGCCCCATGTGCCAGAGGCCTTGCCCTTCCACGAAGCCCCCATCGTGTGGGCGCAGTCCTCGATCACGATAATACCCGCCGCGTCACAAATAGCCATCAGGCGCTCCATATCGCAGATATGTCCACGCATATGGCTGAGCAGCAGAACGCTCCCCTCATCTGCCTTGGCTTCCAGATCATCAAGGTCCAATACGAGCGCAGGGGTAACACCCACAAAAACCGGCACCGCCCCTACGGCAGCAATCGCACCCGGGACGGGGGCAAGCGTGAACGCATTGGTCAGTACACAGTCGCCTGCTTTAACCCCCACAGCACGCAGCGCTGTCGCCATTGCATACCCGCCAGACGCCACCGCAAGGCAGTATTTGGAGCCGATAGAGGCAGCAAACTCCTGCTCCAGTAGAACCGTCTGCGCTGTCTCGCCTGCGACAGTGTTGTATCGGTGCAAGCGTCCACTGCGCATCACAGCAACCGCCGCTTCGATTCCCGCTTCTGGGATCGGCTCTTGCTGTGTAAAGCTACCCTTGAACACGTCGCTCATTGCCTCACACCTTTCCTAACAAATGCTCCACCAGATCAGGAAGATCGCTATAGCGTTCCAGCAATGCCTCTGGCGCCAAGGCAGCCATATCACCCCCTGCGGGACCAAAGGTTACTAAAATCGACGCAGAACCTGCCGCTTTTGACGTTTTACGATCTGTGTCGCTGTCACCGACCAAGATGCACTGCGCCGGATCGCCCCCCGCACGGCGCACCGTTTCATTCAGATGCTCGGGGTGGGGTTTACGCACGTCCAGCGTATCCGCCCCCAGCATCGCGGCAAATTCCTCCAGTACGCCCAGTTGCGTCAGCAGGGTTCGCGCTAGCCCCTCGGGCTTGTTCGTGCAGATCGCTACAATATAGCCACGCGCTTTCAGCTCTGTCACTGCATCCATCGCGCCATCATAGAGCCGCGTATGCGTATCGATGTCACGCGCGTAATGGTACAGCAGCGCATCGTAATATTCGTCGATCAACGGATCATCGGTAGGCTTGCCCATCCGCTCCATCCCCAGTCGCAGCATGGCACGCCCGCCGCGCAAGGCCGTACCTGCATCCGTCGCAGGGTCCAGAACATCCCCCGCTCCCATATCGCGAAAACACGCATTGGCCGCAGCGATCAAATCTCCGCTGGTGTCGGCCAATGTCCCGTCAAGGTCGAATACCACTGTCTTCATCATGTTCCCCCGCAAAATCACTCTATTCCGCCTACCGTGCACCCCAGACTGTTGCAAGCCGCAACCCTAAGTGAACTGCCACACCTTGCGCGGACGCGCCCATCGGTTAAACAGTAAAAAAACAAATACATTTAGAACGGACACCACATGAAGACGAGCCTGATCATCCTTGCCGCTGGCAAAGGCACGCGGATGAACTCTGAGCTGCCAAAAGTGCTCCACCCGATTGCAGGCGATTCAATGCTCGTTCATGCAATGGCCGCTGGGGCAACGCTGGAACCTGTGAACACGGTTGTCGTCGCGGGCCACGGCGCTGCCGAAGTAACCGCCGCAGCGCAGGCCTTCGACGAGCAAGCGCAGACCGTTGTGCAGTCTGAGCAACTCGGGACTGCCCACGCCGTTGCCCAAGCCCGTGATGCACTGGCAGGTTTTGACGGCACTGCGATTGTCCTCTACGGCGATACTCCCTTTGTCTCCCCTGCGACGCTAGACGCGATGATGAGCGCTGCCAAAGATGCAGATGTGGTTGTGCTCGGGTTCGAGGCCGCTGATCCGGGTCGGTACGGCCGCTTGGTTATGGACGGCGCCTCGCTTGAGCGGATTGTTGAATTCAAAGACGCCTCCAAAGCGGAGCGTGCCATCACCGTATGCAACAGTGGCGTCATCGCTTGTAATGCCGCGCTCCTGTTCGATCTGATTGATGCGGTGGACAATGACAATGCTTCTGGCGAATATTATCTTACCGATATTATCAGTATTGCCCGTGGACGCGGCCTGAAAGCAACGGCAGTCACTTGTGACGAAGCGGAAACTCTCGGCGTCAATTCCCGCGCACAGCTGGCCGAAGCCGAAGCCGCCTTCCAAGCGCGCGCCCGCGCGATGCTGATGGAGGATGGCGTCACACTCCAAGCGCCAGAAACCGTCTTTCTAGCCCGTGACACCGTTATTGGTCGCGATGCGCTGATTGAACCGAATGTAGTTTTTGGTGCAGGTGTCACCGTCGAGAGCGGCGCACATATCCGCGCTTTCAGCCATCTTGAGGGCTGTCACGTCTCACGTGGCGCTGTTGTCGGGCCGTATGCCCGCCTACGCCCCGGTGCGGAGCTGGAAGAGAATGCACGCGTCGGCAACTTTGTAGAGATCAAGAATGCCGTGCTCGCCGAAGGGGCAAAGGTGAACCACCTCAGCTATATCGGCGATGCGTTTGTCGGTGCACATGCCAATATTGGCGCAGGCACCATCACCTGTAATTATGACGGTGTGATGAAGCACCACACGCACATCGGTGCGCGTGCCTTTATCGGGTCAAACACCATGCTTGTGGCCCCCGTCCATGTAGGCGACGGTGCCATGACAGGATCAGGTTCGGTCATCACATCGGATGTAGAGCCTGACGCGCTGGCCCTTGCCCGCGCACCTCAAGTCGAGAAACCCGGCATGGCCCGCAAAATGATGGACATGCTAAAGGCCAAAAAGGCCAAAAAACAGCGGAGCAGCTAATATGTGCGGAATTGTAGGGGTATTGGGCAACCACGAAGCAGCGCCCATTCTGGTGGAGGCGCTCAAACGCCTTGAATATCGCGGTTACGACAGCGCAGGTATTGCCACGGTAAACGAAGGTACACTTGACCGCCGGCGTGCGGTGGGAAAGTTGGTCAACCTCGGTGATCTGCTGGTCCACGACCCATTGGCAGGCAAATCAGGTATCGGCCATACCCGCTGGGCCACACATGGCGAGCCGAATGTTGGTAACGCACACCCGCATCAGGCCGGACCCGTCGCCGTTGTGCACAATGGCATCATCGAGAACTTCCGCGATTTGCGCATCGAGCTGGCCGAATACGGCCTTACGCCCGTGACCGATACAGATACCGAAACTGTCGCCATGCTGGCACAGCACTACATGGCAGAAGGCTTGTCTCCCACAGATGCAGCCGTCAAAACACTCAGCAAGTTGCACGGTGCCTTTGCGCTGGCCTTCTTGTTTGACGGGGAAGGCGATCTAATGATCGCAGCCCGCAAAGGCTCCCCTCTGGCCATTGGCTATGGCGATGGCGAAATGTTCGTGGGCTCTGACGCTATTGCGCTCTCGCCCATGACCGATCGCATAAGCTATCTTGAAGAAGGGGATTACGCGATCCTCACACGTGCTGGCGCATCCGTATTCAACGCCACAGGACAGCCCGTAAATCGCGAGATCCGCAAAATCGAGATCAGCGCCACGCGCGTTGATAAAGCGGGCCACAAACATTTCATGGCAAAAGAAATCGCCGAGCAACCCACAGTGATCGCAGAAGCTTTGGGCCACTATCTCAGCAAATCGGGAAAAATCCGCCTACCCGATCCGCAAATTGATTTCGCCAATGTGGACCGGATCACCATGGTCGCCTGCGGCACTGCTTTCCTCGCCTGCCTCACTGCGAAATACTGGTTCGAGCAAATCGCCCGCCTGCCCGTTGAAGTGGATGTCGCCTCCGAGTTCCGCTACCGTGAGCCACCGATCCCGGCGCGTTCCGTTGCTCTATTTGTGAGCCAATCTGGCGAAACGGCAGATACCCTCGCCGCTCTGCGCTATTGTACGGGCAAGGCGGATAAGATCATGTCCGTCGTCAATGTGCCTGAATCGTCTATCGCCCGCGAAAGCGATCTGGCCTTGCAAATCCACGCCGGTGTCGAGATCGGCGTGGCCTCTACCAAAGCGTTCACATGCCAGCTTACCGTGCTGTTCCTGCTCGCGCTTAAAGCTGCCGAAGACCGTGGTGCAATCACCGAAGAGCAGCGACAGGACCACCTCGCACAACTCCGCCGCCTGCCTGCGCTTATGGCAGAGGCGCTGGACCAAAGCGATGCTATCCGCGAGACAGCGCGCAAGCTTGCCAACGCCCGTGACGTGCTCTTCCTTGGGCGCGGACCTCTGTACCCCCTCGCCCATGAAGGTGCCCTTAAACTAAAAGAAATCAGCTACATACATGCCGAAGCTTACGCATCAGGTGAGCTCAAGCACGGCCCCATTGCTTTGATTGATGAGGAGGTGCCTGTGGTCGTTTTGGCGCCCCGTGACAACCTGTTCGATAAGACGGTGAGCAACATGCAAGAAGTAATGGCACGCAAAGGCAAGGTCATTTTGATCTCCGACCGTGAAGGGCTGAACGAGGCAAGCCAAGGCGTCTGGGACACGATCGAGATGCCCGATGTATCTGATGCCGTGGCTCCGATCCTTTATGCGATCCCCGCCCAGCTTCTTGCCTATCACACGGCAGTGGCCAAAGGCACAGATGTGGACCAGCCCCGCAATCTCGCCAAATCTGTGACTGTGGAGTAATGGCCAAGCAATTTAACGCCATCAGCGACGACCACCGCAGCTTTATAGAAGCGCAACATGTGTTCTTTTGCGGCTCTGCCGCACCTGATGGGCGGGTCAATATTTCGCCCAAAGGGATGGACAGCCTACGTGTGATCAGCCCCAATCGCATCATCTGGCGCAACTTGACAGGATCTGGCAACGAGACCGCAGGCCATCTGGCGCGTCTCAACCGTATGACCCTCATGTGGTGCGGATTTGAAGCACGTCCTATGATCATGCGTGCATATGGCACGGCTAAAACGTTGCATCCGCGCGACGCAGGGTTTGATGAGGCTGCCGCCCACTTCCCGCCTGCCTTGGGCGCACGGCAGTTTTATGACATGAGCGTCGAGATGCTTCAGACCAGCTGTGGCTTTGCGGTGCCTTTCTTCGATTACGCTGGCGAGCGGGATGTGTTAGCGAAATGGAATGAAGATAAAGGCCAGTCAGGCATTGAAACCTACTGGGACACCCGCAACCGCGAGACAATCGACGGAATGCCCACCCACATCGTGAAAGATACCCCCAATGCATGAACCCTACCTCTCGGCACTGACCGCCCTCGCCGATCCCGAGCGCGCGGCAGGCATGCGAGAGTATCACAAGGTTGACCGCGAATATCTCGGCCTGACAAACCCGCAAATCAACGATCTGACCAAGCAATGGCGCGAGGAGCTTTCTGTTGAGGACCGCGTAACCATCGCCGATGGTCTTTGGCGGACCAACATCTACGAGGCCCGCGTCGCTGCTGCCAAAATGCTGACGCAAGCGCGAATGCGCGAGGGGGATGAGGCCGCATGGCAGCTTATCGCCACATGGTATCGCGATTTTGATAGCTGGGCGATTGCCGATCATGCATGTGCCGCGGGCGCAAAACGTCTGGTCGCAGATCCTGCGCGTATCGAGCGCGTGGAAGGCTGGACCCGCTCAGAGCATATGTGGACACGCCGCGCAGCACTGGTGATCACGCTGCCGTGGACCAAGATGAACAATCCCAAGCCTGCCGATCTCGAAGTGCGTGAGCGTGTTCTGGGCTGGGCCGCAACCTATGCCGCAGACCCGCAGTGGTTTATCCAGAAAGCCATAGCATGGTGGCTGCGTGATTTGGGTAAGCATGATCCCGAACGGGTTCGGACTTTTATCGCAGCTCACGGCGAAGCGATGAAGCCGTTTGCACGCAAAGAAGCGGTGCGTCTGCTAAAATAACCCCTCCCCTAGAGGACGGGGCATCAGATTGATTTAATAGGTAAAATTAAGAGAGGCGCGTGGAATTGGACACGCCCCCTTTTTCGTTTGATCTTCTAACCGCCCAAGGTGACTTCGATTTCGGTAAGGTCGGTCACAGACGCGCCGATCACCCGCATGGCAGGCAGGGACAAGCGACTGCCGCCTGTGACGGGACCATCGATCGGGATCAGTGTAACGGCAGAGGATTTCCCGTTAGATTTGTTTGTCACGCGCCCCTTTGTTTCCGACTTTACCAATGGCGTTTTGAGCCAGAACCCCGGCTCTGTCGGGCTACCTAGACTGGCGACAGTTGTTCCAAGTGATTTGGCAATTGCAGCGGGAGCTGCTGGGGCTGCGGCCTCTTTGCGCTGCTCGGCAGTTGTTGTGTCCAGCGCCTCTTGCGTTTTGGCCGCTTTGGGCGGTTTCGGCGCGGCAGTCAATTTGGGGTCCACAGGCACAGCGGCAACATCAGCGGCAGTCGCCGCAGGAAGGGCAGCAGCCGTTTCGGCAGCGGCAGCCGCTTCTGTGACGGCCTGTTCTGCCGCTTGCGCAGGGGTGCCTACATCATTGGGTTGACCCAAGCCAAGTTGGGCGCAGGCCGTAAGTGCCGTGGATGCCACAAGGGCGGTGATGAGCTTTAATTTACATGTCATGGCGCTTTTGTAGTCCAGCTTTTGCGCCACTCCAACCCCCTCAAATCAGACTTGCTCAGGGCACCTGCCCTCTATACCACTAAGGCATGAATGCTCCATTGATAGACCCCTTCGCCCGCGCCATCACATACCTGCGCGTTTCCGTCACGGACCGCTGCGATTTCCGCTGTGTTTACTGCATGTCGGAGAACATGACATTCCTGCCAAAGAAGGAATTACTTACGCTCGAAGAGCTGGACCGCATGTGCTCCACCTTCATCGGACTGGGTGTGGAAAAGCTGCGCATCACAGGCGGAGAGCCGCTTGTCCGGCGCGGCATCATGACATTCTTTGACGGAATGAAGCGGCATCTGGATTCGGGTGCGCTAAAAGAGCTGACGCTGACCACCAATGGCAGCCAGTTGGAAAAGTATGCCGCCGATCTTTATGCGGCAGGTGTGCGGCGGGTGAATATCTCGCTCGACACACTTGATGAGGCGAAGTTTGCCAAAGTCACGCGTTGGGGCCGCCTGCCCCAGGTTTTGCGTGGGATTGATGCGGCGCAAGCGGCGGGCCTTCGGGTCAAGATCAACGCAGTTGCGCTCAAGGGCTTTAACGAGCCGGAACTTGCCCAAATCACCGAATGGTGCGCCGAGCGCGACATGGACCTCACATGGATCGAAGTTATGCCCATGGGCGACATCGGCAATGAGGACCGCATCGGTCAATACTGGTCGCTCAAGGACGTGCGCGCCAAATACGCGGAGCATTACACCGTCACCGATCTGGCCGAGAAAACCGGCGGGCCTGCACGCTATGTGCGCCTTGAGGAGACAGGCCAAAAGATTGGCTTTATTACGCCGCTGAGCCATAATTTCTGCGAAAGCTGCAACCGCGTGCGCCTGACCTGCACGGGGGAAATTTATCTGTGTCTGGGCCAAGAAGACAGCGCCGATCTGCGTGCCCCCCTGCGCGCCCATCCCGAGGATAACGGCCCGCTGGAGGATGCCATTCGCGCGGCCATCAACCTTAAGCCCAAGGGCCATGATTTCGACTATTCGCGCCAGAAACTCGACGGTCAGATGCCCCGCCACATGAGCCACACAGGCGGCTGAGGCCCATGCGCGCACCATTGTTGTACACTGCCTATGTCGGGCTGAGCATGCTGCTTGTGCCGTTTGCCGCCCGAAGCACTATTGCAAAACTGCGCCGCGCTGATGTCCCTGCCCACCGCGCCCATGAGCGCCTTGGCAACGCGACAGAACCGCGCCCTTACGGCACCCTCATCTGGTTTCACGCCGCCTCCGTCGGAGAGAGCCTGTCAGTGCTGGCGCTCATCACCCGCATGGGTGTGGCCCTGCCCGATGCACATTTCCTGATCACCTCGGGCACGGCGACGTCGGCCGCCTTGATCGCCCAGCGCATACCGCCGCGCAGTACCCATCAATTTGCCCCTCTCGATGCGCCAGGCCCCCTAAAACGTTTTCTCAAACACTGGCACCCTGACGCAGCCGTTTTTGTCGAAAGCGAGCTTTGGCCGCAGATGCTGCGCCGTACCCGCGCCACGGGTGCAAAGATGGCATTGGTCAATGCACGGCTTTCTGAAAAATCTATCGCTTCTTGGGCAAAACGACCCAAACTCGCCGCCTATATTCTCGACGTCTTCGACCTGATCCTGACCCAGAATGACGCAATGGCAGAGGCGATGGTGCGCATCCAAGCCCCCGCCCCCCGCGTGGCGCGCGGCCAGAACCTCAAATCCTTCGCTGGGCCCCTTCCGCACGACGAGGATTTAATTTTCGAGGCGCGCGCCGCATTAGGCCATCGCCCAGTCTGGATCGCCGCCTCCACCCATCAAGGCGAAGAGCAGACTGTGCTGGCAGCCCATAAAAAACTGCTCAAAACGCGCCCCGATCTTCACCTCATCCTCATCCCACGCCACCCTGAACGCGGTACAGAGGTGGTGCAGCGCATTGCAGATACTGGCATGGAATACACCCGCCGAAGCCGTGGCGATCTACCCGACAAGGCCGTCTATCTCGCCGATACATTAGGCGAATTGGGCAGTTGGTATGCGCTCAGCCCAGTTGTCTTCCTCGGCGGGTCCTTACTGCCCATCGGCGGACACAATCCCTTCGAGGTAGCGCAATCAGGTGGCACAGTCCTCTCTGGCAATCATGTCTCCAATTTCGCCGAGACATTTTCGGCAATGGAAGCCGTAGGTGCGGCACGAATTGTGGCCGGTGCGGACGACCTCGCGGCCCAAGTCGACATGCTGCTGAGCGATGCGCAGACGCGGGAAAAAGCGATTAAAGCGGCGCAAGCCTTTGCATCCGAACAGACCGAAAAGCTTGATTCTATTGCCACCCGCCTTATCAATGCGCTGGACCTCAGATGACCAATTTTACAAACGTCCAAGTCATCGCACCAAATTTCAAAAAGCGTCTGTCGGGGGTGACAGCCACAATCGTACGGCTGGTGCCGATACAGGCTCGAGACATTGGCATCGTCGCCACCGGCCCTGTCCTCCCAGAGCACGTCCCCCAAATTCCGCTGCACGCGCTCATTACAATGCCCCGCCGCCCTGCGCGTGTCTGGCATGCGCGGCGCAACGTCGAGATGATCGGCGGGCTCGCGCTGAAATACCTCCTGCGCAAAAATCTAAAGCTGGTTTTTACCTCTGCCTCCCAGCGCAAACAGACAAAGCTGACCCGCTGGCTCATTCGCCGCATGGATGCAGTGGTCGCCACTTCGGACAAAACCGCCGGCTATCTCGAAAACCCCGCAACCGTCATCATGCACGGCATTGATCTGGAGGGCTACGCCCCCGCACCCGACCGCGCCGCCTTGCGGGCCAAGCTGGGCCTGCCCGTCGAGGGAATCTTGATCGGCTGCTACGGGCGCATCCGCCGATCCAAGGGGACAGACGTGTTTGCCACAGCAATGGCAGGCGTGAACAAACGCTTGCCCACTCATGCCCTGATCATGGGCCGCGCCGTGCCAAAGGATGAGAAGTTCCTGCAATCAATCAAGGACGAGGTTACAAAAACAGGACTGACCGACCACTTCCACTTTTTGCCCGAAGTCCCCGTTGAGGACATGGCAGACTGGTACCGCGTGCTGGACCTATATGTCGCGCCCCAGCGCTCAGAAGGCTTCGGCCTCACCCCGATCGAGGCGATGGCTTGCGGCGTTCCCGTAATCGCTACACGTGTGGGTGCGTTCGAGCAGATCGTCACACCGCAAACAGGACTGCTCGTCGATACTGACGACCCTGCGGAGCTCATAAACGCAATATGCGAAGCGTTCGAGCCGCCCTGTCCGATCAAAGACTGGGCCAAAAACACCCGCCCCCATGTAGCCGAACACTTCTCGATCGAGCGCGAAGCGGCAGAGTTAATCACTCTCTATCGCCGACTTCTCAAAAAAAGCTGAGCCGCACAAACTGCGGCCCACCTTTACTTTGCCAGTTAAACTTAAGTCCCGCAGGGTACGCATGGAGTGGCCCAAGGTTACGCGGCAGGCATTCTTTGTTCGACAATCCCCGCCCACCAGCTGCATCCAACCGGGATCACATCATCGTTAAAGTTATAGAGCGGATGATGCACCATGGCCGTGTCGCCATTGCCCACCAGAATATAGGCTCCGGGCCGCTCTTCGAGCATGAAGGCGAAATCCTCGCCCCCCATCACCAAAGGCGCTTCGGTGCAGTCACCAGAGATGCTGCGCGCCACATCAGCGGCAAATTCCGTCTGCGCCTCGTGGTTGACCATAACGGGGTAGTTGCGGTTGTACGTCACACGCGCCACAGCCCCCATTGCCGCCGCCACACCTGTGCAAATCTCGTTCACCCGCTTGTCCGCCAGATCGCGCAGCTCAGGCGTCATAGTGCGCACTGTCCCCTTGAGGCGAACCTTTTGCGGGATCACGTTGTAGGCATGTGATGACGTCTCAAAGGAGGTGATAGACACAACAATCGTTTTCACCGGATCAGCATTTCGGCTCACAATCGTTTGCAAGGCGCCAACGATCTGGGCCGCAACCACAGTTGTATCCACAGTCTCGTTCGGCTTGGCCGCATGCCCGCCAAGGCCTTCAATCTCGATATCGAGCAGGTCAGTCGCTGCAAAGAACGGACCCGGACGGATCGCAAAACTCCCCGCTGGCATGCCGGGCCAGTTGTGCATGCCGTAGACTTCCTGAATCCCCCAACGGTCCATCATCCCGTCATCGCACATTACTTTGGCCCCGCCGCCGCCCTCTTCGGCGGGCTGGAAAATCACCACAGCAGTTCCGTCAAAATTCCGCGTTTCCGCCAGATATTGCGCGGCGCCCAACAACATAGCTGTATGCCCGTCATGTCCACAGGCATGCATCGCGCCGTCCGTTTTTGAGGCATATTCCAGCCCCGTCTCCTCATGGATTGGCAACGCGTCCATGTCGGCCCGCAGGCCAACGACTTTTCCCGATCCCGTGCTTTTGCCCTTGATCACGCCCACCACGCCTGTACGCCCAATGCCCTCAACCACTTCATCACAGCCAAAAGAGCGTAGTTTCTCGGCCACCGTGGCCGAGGTGCGGTGCGTCTCGAACAGAATTTCGGGATGCTCGTGCAAATCACGACGCCACGCTGTGATGTCGCTGTGCAATTCGGCAAATCGGTTTTTAACGGGCATGAGGGCGTCCTTTGGTGATGGTTTTGAAAAGCCTATCGCAGCCTTTGGACCACCACCAGAGGGTATGACGTCACGCTACAGGCATCCGCCGCTCGACCAGTTCTGCAAACCACGAACAGCCCGCAGGAATAGCGTCATCGTTAAAGTTATATTCGGGATGATGCACCGTGGCCCCGCCCCCGTTGCCAAGCATGATATAGGCACCGGGTCGCTCTTCGAGCATATAGGAAAAGTCCTCGCCCGCCATAATAGGCGGCGTTGTGCGGTCCACACCGGGGCTGACGACCTCGGCAGCATCTGCCGCATAAACAGTCTCATCTGCATGGTTCACAGTAACAGGATATCCGCGGTCATAGTCGATCTCGGCCACACAGCCATGAGCACGCGCGGTAAGGTCCACAATTTCTCCCAGCCGCCGCTCCGCCAAATCGCGCACGTCCTTGTCCAATGTTCGTACAGTGCCGCGCATCGTGACGCGGTGGGGGATGATGTTGAACGCCTCACTGTCCGAGCGGAGCACACAGACCGACACAACGACTTGTGCCAACGGGTCCACATTACGGCTCGCGATGGACTGCAGCGCCACAATCACATGGGCCGCTGCCAGATTAGGGTCAATCGCCTCATGGGGGGCTGCTGCATGGCCTCCCTGACCCGTAATAATAATCTCGAACTCATCTGTGGCGGCCAACAGTGCACCCTCGCGGATGTGAAAACTTCCCACTTCTGCACTAGGCATATTGTGTAAACCGTAGACTTCATTAATCCCCCAACGCTCCATCAGCCCGTCTTTGCACATCTCAAGGCCGCCACCGCCGCCCTCTTCGGCAGGTTGGAAGATCAGCGCCACGCGCCCGTCAAAGTTTCGCGTTTCTGCCAGATATTGCGCGGCCCCCAGCAGGATCGCGGTATGCCCGTCATGTCCGCAGGCGTGCATCTTACCGGGGTTCTTGGAGGCATATTCAAGCCCCGTCGCCTCCTCGATCGGCAGCGCATCCATATCCGCCCGCAAGCCCACAGTGCGACCGGAACTGTTGGTGCGCCCCTCAATCACGGCCACCACTCCTGTTTGGCCAATGCCCGTGGTGATGTCAGCGATGCCAAAGCTGCGCAGCTTTTCCTCCACGAATTTGGCAGTTTCATGCACGTCGAATTGCAATTCGGGATATTGGTGCAAATGGCGGCGCCATCCGGTTATCTCGGCGTGCATCTCGGCAAAACGGTTCTTGATCGGCATGGAATATCCTCTTCAAACGTCCGGTCCGGGGACCATTTTTGTACCATCGGTAAACCGGTTGAATCTAAAACGGCTCATGTCATGCTCTGCAGGTCGCCCCGCCGCCAGATCAGCGAGGATGCGCCCCATCGCAGGCCCAATGCCAAATCCATGGCCGCTCATTCCCGTCCCGACAATCAGCCCCTCAATTGGCGTGTGATCAACCACAGGCACAATATCGGGCATGGTATCGATCATACCCGCCCATGTCGCCTTGAGTTTCACCTCACCCAATTTTGGGAATAACGTCGCAAAGTCACGCGCCAGTTTTGCCATTTTGGCTGGCACAGGTTTGGGATCAAGAATGCGCATCCGCTCGAATGGGGTCTGCTCATCCGCAGCCCACCGCCGCTTGGTCCCCCATGCGTCGGGAAACCCATTGGGCGCATAGGGTTTCAGCAAACAGCCGAAAGGGTCAAGCCGCAGTTGGTTGATAAAATTGGGCAATGCGCGAAAGGCATCAGGCCCGACAAACAGTTCGGACGGACCTTTGGGCGCAAGTGTATATCCCCCATCGCTGCGCCGCCGAAATGCAAGCTTTGACGCCGATGCCGCGGTTTGGCCCACATCCGCCAAAGGCTCAGTCGCCGCAACCTGAGAGCGCACGGAAAGCTGCGGCAAGGCCACGCCATGGTTGCGCAAGAACAGCGACGACCATGCGCCACCAGCCAGCACCACACGCGGTGCTGCAACACGCCCCTTTTCGGTCACCACACCTGCGACTTTTTTATTAACAATATCCAAGCACCGCACCGCGCATTGCTCGACGATGTACACACCCTCGCGCACGGCGATCTCGGCGAGTGCAGGCACCGCGACCCAAGGCTCCGCCCGGTAATCGGTATCCGTATAGAGCGCAGCCAGCGGTTTCTCGGCCATGTCAGGAAACATGCGCGTCAGTTCCGCTGCACCGATGATCTTGCTGCTTAGCCCGTTCGCAGCAGCATGGGGCAGCCATTCCTCATAGCGCTCTACCGCCGCGTCATCGCGGCCAAAATAGGTCACACCCGCTTGGGTCAGGCCGATCTGCGCATTTGTCTCGCGCGACAGGTCCTCCCATATCCTCTGCGCCTCGCTCATGATCGGGATTTCCGCAGGATCGCGGCCCTGCTGCCTTATCCAGCCCCAGTTACGGCTCGACTGTTCGGCAGCCACCAACCCCTTTTCCAGCACAACCACTTTTGCTCCGCCCCGCGCCGCAAAAAGTGCTGTGCAAATGCCAATAATGCCGCCGCCAATCACCACGAGGTCTACTGCATCGGGCAAAGCCCCCACATAACGTGGCGGCTGGTTCATGGTGATTGGAAAGCCCGCCATCAGCTTATCCCCCTTAGAGACAAAGCCGCTCTACCAGCTTTTGCATAAAAGTGTGGCCCGCGTTGAATTGGTCAATTTCGATAAACTCGTTTGGCTGGTGTGCTTGGGCGATGTCGCCCGGCCCGCAGATCACAGCACTATAGCCTGCTTGCTGGAACTGGCCTGCTTCCGTGCCATAGCTCACCTTGTGGCTGGCATTGTCGCCTGTGATTTGGCGCACCAGTGTCTCGGCCTCGCCATCCTCTTCGGGCTGCAAGGCTGGCACGTCAAAGCGCGGCGTGATCTCGATCCGCGTCTCTGGCACGACTGACTGCATAGCCTTCTCTACTTCGCGCACTTTTTCAAGGTAATCGATCTTCCACTTTTCTTTATCCTCGCCCGGCACCACACGAAAATCCATGGCAAATCGACAATCCTTGGCCGTGATATTATGCGCTGTGCCCCCCTCGATCATGCCCACATGCACAGTGGTAAAAGGCGGGTCAAACATCGCAGCCAACTCGGACGGTTTCGCCGCCATATTAGCGGTGTTTTGCTCGTTGGCCCACTCGATGAGCTTGGCCCCTGCCATGATCGCATTGACGCCCGTGTGCAGCAGTGAGGAATGAACTTCAAACCCGATCACATGGGTGTTAAACCCGCTACCGCCTTTGTGACCGGTCACCGCCTGCATCGTAGACGGCTCTCCCACGATCACAGCACTGCCTTTTGGCAAGAAGCCCTGCATCGCGGCAATCATCGGCGGTGCACCCGTGCACCCGACTTCCTCATCAAAGCTGAACGCAATCTGTAGGGGCCGTTTGACCCCCGCGTAATGCGCCTCGACCAGCGCCCACAAGGCCAGCGCATCAAAACCTTTCATATCGCAGGTGCCGCGCCCGTAGTATTTACCGTCCTTCTCGACCACCGTAAAGGGATCAGTGTCCCACGGCTGCCCGTCCACAGGCACAACATCCGTATGCCCAGACAGTACAATCGCCCCCTCGACCTCAGGCCCCACATGGGCAAAGAGCGCGTGCTTCGGCTGGTCTGGGTCGATGTAGCGGTGGGCCGTGATGCCATGACTGCCCAGATACTCATCAACCCAGTCAATGAGCGGGATGTTGGTATCACGGGACACGGTGGGAAAACTGATAAGCTTGGTCATCAGCTCCAGCGGGGTAAGACGGTCAGTCATAGTCGGTATCCTCCTGAAACGGTGAGAACTTCACCGGTAATGGCACGTGCCTTATCGCTTGCCAGAAAACACACTGCATCTGCAATATCTGATGGCTCTGCCAATTGGCCAAGCGCTGTCATCTCTTCAAACGCTTTGGTCAGCTCTGTATCGCGGGGTGCCTCGGGGAGGTTTACTGCCCCGGGTGCCACAGCATTCACGCGAATACCGCGTGGTCCCAACTCCTTGGCCATGGCACGTGTCCAGAGATCAAGAGCGGCCTTACTTGCGCCGTATATTGCGGCCCCTTTTGGTGGCAGCACAGCATTGACAGACGATATACCAATCACCGATGCCCCCCGCGCCATATGCGGCAAGGCTGCCCCAAGCAAGCCATGCGGCGCCAGCACATTCACGTCGAAGGCTTCCCGCAGTACGTCATGGTTAAACTCGTTAACGGGGGAGCCTGTAATCGTGCCTGCATTGTTCACAATCAGGTCAAGGCGGCCAAAACGCTCCATGACGGCATCCACAATCCGCGCATAGCTCCGCGGATCACGCAAATCCGCCTGTATCACCAGAACACCCGTAGGAAAACTCTCCGGCGCAGTTTTCAGATGCGTGATCGCCACTGCGTAATCGGCACCAAGTGATGCGGCAATCGCCCGCCCTATCCCCCGTGCAGCGCCCGTCACAAGGGCGACTTTCCTGACAGGGCTTTGCATAACGCTTAATATCCGCTGTCGGTAATCAGCACTTTGTGCCCATTGCCCAGATCGCGGTAAACGCTTGGCTCGGCCTTATAAGTTACAGGATGGATCGGCGACGGAATCGGTTTGAAGTTCAAATCCTTCTCTGCCTTGCGTTTGCGCGGATCCGCGATGGGCACAGCCTTCATCAAGGCTTGGGTATAGGGATGTGCAGGGTTCTCGAACACTTCGCGGCGCGGTCCCAGCTCAACAATGCGCCCCAGATACATAACGCCGACATGGTGGCTGACCCGTTCGACCACCGCCATATCGTGAGAGATGAACAGGAAGGACAGCTCCATTTCCTGCTGTAATTCCATCATCAGGTTCAAGACCTGCGCCTGAACCGACACATCCAGCGCCGACACCGCTTCATCGGCGATGATCAGCTTGGGGTTCAGGGCCAAAGCCCGCGCGATCGCGACCCGCTGGCGTTGACCACCAGACAGCTCGTGCGGGAAGCGGCGCATGAAACTGCGCGGCAGCTCGACGCGGTCAAACAGCATCTCAACCCGCTCGCCCACAGCCTTACCCTTGAGCGTCTCGAAATTATGGATCGGTTCGGCCACCTGATCCGCAAGGTTCATTTGCGGATTGAGCGAGGCAAAAGGATCCTGAAAAATCATCTGCATATCAAGCCGCGCTGTACGCAGGTCTTTTGGGTTGAGCGCCATGATGTCCTTGCCGCCCAGATTGATCTCGCCCGCAAGCGGATCAACCAGCCGCAAGATAGAGCGCCCCGCCGTAGATTTGCCGCAACCACTCTCGCCCACAAGGCTCAAAGTCTGTCCTTTGTTGATCTCGAAACTCAGGTCCTCAACCGCATGAACATTCGCAACCGTACGGCGGAAGAACCCGCCTGTCACTGCAAACCGCGTCGTGAGCCCTTTGACGGTCAGTAGCACTTCATTCGTGCCCTTTATCGGCACAATGGGCTTATCTTCCGAGCCGAGCAGCTTCATCGGCTCGGGATAATCCTTACCCGTCATCTCGCCCAGCTTTGGCACCGCTGCCAGTAGCGCCTTGGTATAAGGATGCTGAGGGTTTTCAAAGATTTCCTCAACGGTTCCCTCTTCGACCTTGTTGCCGCGGAACATGACGACGACACGGTCGGCCATCTGTGCCACCACCGCCATGTCGTGGGTGATGAACATCACCGCCGTACCGGTCTCCCGCTTCAGGCGGTCCATCAGCGCCAGAATTTCCGCCTGAATGGTCACATCGAGCGCGGTCGTAGGCTCATCCGCGATGAGCAGACGCGGCTCACAGGCCAGCGCCATAGCAATCACAACCCGCTGGCGCATACCGCCCGACAATTCGTGCGGATATTGGGTCAGCCGCTTTTCCGGTTCGGGGATGCGCACTTGCGTCATCAGTTCAAGTGCGCGCGCCTCGGCCTGCGCCTTGGTCATGCTTTTGTGCAGGCGCAACCCCTCGGTCAGCTGCATGCCTACTGTAAATACAGGGTTCAGCGCCGTCATCGGCTCCTGAAAGATCATTCCGATCTCGTTGCCTCTGATCTGACGCATTTTGTCAGGCGGCATACGGGCCAGATCAACCTCGTCCCCCTGCCCGCGATCAAAGAGCATCTTGCCCCCTGCAATCTCACCGCCGCCATATTCTACCAAGCGCATGAGCGACAGCGACGAAACCGATTTACCCGAACCTGATTCTCCCACAACACAAACCGTCTCACCCGGTTTTATATCGAACGAGACATCCTCAACTCCGACTACAGGACCGTCTTTGGTCTGAAACTCCACCCGAAGTCCCTGAATCTGGGCAATCGGCGCTGTGTCAGAGAGATCAAGCATGGCAATCCTTTCAGAGTGGTGACGCAGGTCATTGCATCCTTGAGAGGTACGCTATCGCCGCGCACAGCGCAGGTCAAACGCTCTGCGCTGCCGCATACAATGACAGGTTGCACAAAACTTAAGCTGCACTGTTTTTCATCATCGCTGCCCCACCGAGAGGGTTGCAATTTTCTCTGCTTATGTTTTGATCCTGTCACGCGCTCTGGGGGTCGTGGACATCAAAGTATGATTTGGCGTTGAAAAATGACTGTTCGTACGGTGCACCTAACCCCACTTCCCGAGCGACACCATAAACGCCCACATAAGTTGGGTGATACTGCATGCTAACGCATGTCCAACCTGGAGTACCTTATGACTTTGAAATCCACCCTACTCGGAGCCGTCGCACTGACCGCTCTGGCGCCAATGGCATTTGCCGATGGCCACTCAGGCGAGCGTGGCCGCGATGGCGACGTTAAGGTCCTGTATTGGCAGGCGCCTTCAATCCTGAACCCGTTCCTTTCGGGCGGCACGAAGGATGTTGAATCCGCTTCACTGATCGTAGAGCCGCTTGCGCGCTTTACCGAGACTGGCGCAATGGTGCCATGGCTCGTTGACGAAGTACCCACAGTCGCAAACGGTGGTGTTTCCGAAGATCTGACAACGATCACATGGAAAATCACTGATGGCCTCAAGTGGTCAGACGGGTCCGACTTCACCTCCGAAGATGTCCGTTTTACTGCCGAATACTGTATGCACCCCGAAGGCGGTTGCGCACAGGGCGCAAAGTTTGACGGCGTAAAAAGCGTTGAAGCCGTCGACAAGCTGACTGTTAAAGTCACCTTTGAAGGCCCAAAGCCAAATCCTTATGGCCCCTTCGTTGGCGGTGAGAGCCCCATCATTCAGGCCGCACAGTTCGCGGACTGCCTTGGTGCAAAAGCACCCGAATGTACCGAAGCCAACTTTAACCCGATCGGCACTGGCCCGTTCAAGGTTACAGAATTCCGTCCAAACGACGTAATCACGCTGGCCGCAAACGAGAACTTCCGCATGGAGGGCAAGCCTGCCTTCGCAAGCATGACGTTCAAAGGTGGCGGCGATGCTGCTGGTGCGGGTCGCGCTGTTCTGGAAACAGGCGAGTTTGACTATGCATGGAACCTCCAGCTGGCACCCGACGTGATTGCCAAGATGGAAGAAGCAGGCAAAGGCGTTGCAATCGCGGGCTTTGGTCCACTGGTTGAGCGTCTGGAAATGAACCTGACGAACCCGTCACCTGATCTGCCGCCGGAAACACGTTCCACCGTAGCAGAACCACACCCTTTCCTCTCTGACTTCAAAGTGCGCAAAGCATTGTCCATGGCAATCGACCGCGAACTGCTGACCGAAGTTGGCTACGGCAAGGCCGGTCGCCCGACATGTAACCTCGTCCCAGCGCCCGCGCTCTACAACTCCGACAACACAGAGTGCTTGGTCCAAGACCTCGATGGTGCAAAAGCACTGCTTGACGAAGCCGGTTGGACAGACAGCGACGGCGACGGTGTACGCGATAAAGACGGCGTAAAGTTGTCCATCCTGTACCAGACATCCACAAACGCTGTGCGTCAGGATTTCCAGGCGTTGATCAAAGACTGGTGGGAGCAAATCGGTGTTGAAACCGAGCTGCGCAATCTTGACGGTTCCGTCTTCTTTGGCGGTGACCCGGGCTCCCCTGACACGTTCCAGAAATTCTACGCAGATGTAGAAATGTATGCGAACACGTTCAATGGCACGGACCCACAGTCCTACTTGTCTGCCTACCGTTGCGGCAACGAGCCTAAGCCAGACAGCCAGTGGCAGGGTGAAAACATCAACCGCTTCTGTGACCCCGCCTATGACGCCCTGCTCGATGAGCTGGCAGCAACAGGCGATCTGGAAAAGCGCGGCGAGATCGGTCGCAAGCTGAACGACATGGTCACCAAAGACACGATGACAATTGTGCCGCTGGTCAACCGTGCCCGCGTTTCCGCGCACTCCAACTCTCTTGGTGGTGTTGTGCTGAACACATGGGACTCCGAGCTGTGGAATGCCGCAGATTGGTACCGCATCAAGGATTAATGGTTGTGGCGGGGTCCTCCCCGCCCTACCGTTAACCACTATGGGCGGGGGAAACCCCGCCCATTTCCCATAACTCCATAAGACTGATCAACAAAGGCGCCGCTAGATGCTGAACTTCACCATCCGTCGACTGCTTCTATCCATTCCGACGCTTTTATTTATCAGCCTCGTGATTTTTATGCTGCTGCAACTCGCCCCAGGTGATCCGATGGCGCAGGTCCCCCTGACCGTTCCGCCAGAGGTAAAGCAGAAGATGCGCGAAGCACTCGGCCTTGGCGCGCCTGTGCATATACAATATCTCAAATGGCTGGAGCAATTCTTTGTCGTGGAACCGATGGTCCTGATCGATCACTGGACCGCCAACAGCTTCTTTTTTGGCTGGCTGCCCGACACCCAGCTTTCCATGACTGTGGACGCAGTCACTGGCGAACTGGTGCAAAAACAGCGCGTCATCAGCTGGCAAACCCGCTCTCCCGTGATGGACATCGTTATGCAGCGGATGCCGCAAACGCTTTGGGTTGTGGGTCTGTCCTATGTGGTCGGTATCCTCATCGCGATCCCGATCGGCATCTACTCCGCCTACCGTCATTATTCGCTGTTCGATCAAGCCGGTACATTTGTCACCATGGTCGGGTTTTCCATTCCGCCCTTCTTCACAGGCCCTCTGCTCATCGTAATCTTTTCCGTGACCCTTGGCTGGCTGCCCTCGATCTATGACACCACGCATGTCGTGACCGATTGGGAAAGCTTCAAAGTGCAGTTTTTGCAAATGATCATGCCCGTCATGGTGCTGGCCCTGCAAACCACGGCCCAGATCAGCCGCTACATGCGCTCTGCCATGCTCGACAACCTCAATCAGGACTACGTGCGCACTGCCCGCGCCAAGGGACTGAGCGAGAGTGTCGTCGTCATGGTCCACGTGCTGCGCAACTCCATGATCCCTGTGGTGACCATCATCGCCCTCGGAATGCCTGCGATCTTTGGCGGCGCGATCATTACCGAAAACGTGTTCAAGGTGAACGGCATCGGCCAGCTCCTGCTGACCGCCCTTTTCGCCAATGACCTGCCCATGGTCATGACACTCACCTTCATCTTTGCGATCCTCATCGTACTGTTTAACCTCATCGCCGACATCCTCTACGGCGTTCTTGACCCAAGGATCCGCTATGACTGAGCAAGCCATTCCCGCCAGCCCAATCGAAGCCGATCTGGAACTCTATGGCGCACTCAAAGACAAAGAACCATCAAAGCCCCCACGCAGCCAGTGGCGCGATGTTTGGGACCAGTTCCGCAAGCACCGCGGCGCAGTTTGGGGGGGCGGGTTTCTGCTCTTCATCACGCTCGGCGTGCTGCTCGGCCCCTACCTGTGGCAGCTTGAACCGACCAAACTCGACATCCGAAACAAGAACTGGCGCCCGATCTATACCCTCCTTTGGGAGAGTGGCGCAAAAGCAGGCTGGGCACATCCCTTTGGCACCGATCAGCTTGGCCGCGATATCCTTGCCCAGATGATCTATGGCGGCCGCGTCTCCATGGCTGTGGGCTGGTCCGCGATGATCCTGTCGCTGGTGATTGGTACTGCTGTTGGCGTGGCCTCGGGCTATTTCAAACGTGCTGATTTCGTCCTGATGCGCCTCACTGATCTGTTCCTCAGCTTGCCGATCCTGCCGTTGGTATTGCTGGCTGTGACACTTTTCCGTCAGCCCCTCACGTCTGCCTTCGGCAGCCCCGAGTCTGGCATGTTTGTCCTCATCGTTTCGGTCATCGCGCTCACGTCGTGGATGCAAACCGCCCGTATCGTGCGCGGCGATATTTTGGCACTCAAAGAGCGCGAGTTTATCCTCGCCGCCCGCTCCATCGGATCAACGCCGCGTCATATCATTTTCCGCCATTTGCTGCCCAACGTAATCTCGCCGATCATGGTGTCGGCCACCCTTGGCCTCGCCACGGCGATCATCACCGAGAGTGCACTTTCCTTCCTCGGCGTAGGCTTCCCCTCCGACTTCCCCACATGGGGCAAGCTACTTGCCGATGCTGTACAGCGGATGCAGGAATACCCCGAGCGTGTGATCCTGCCAGGTATCCTCATTTCGATCACCGTGCTCAGCGTGAACTACCTCGGTGACGGCCTGCGCGACGCACTTGACCCGCGGATCCGCGGACGCTGAGACAGCGGAATAAGACTGACCATACGGCTTTGCGGCGCGGCACAGAACAGATGTGCCGCGCCGCGTGTCTTTTGAGGACCATGATCCCAAAATTGCGACCAAACAGAACGCTGTTCTCATGTGTAGCGCCTAATGCGCGGATCACGCCCTTGATCCCTCCCCATTCCTACTCCAAATGGAAATCTGTTCTGTTTGGAAAGGTCTACCCCCATGTTCGAAGAACTCGGTTTTGAAAACCTCACCGCCCCAGAGGCAGTCGTTTATTTCGCACTCGTCATTGGCGTGGCTTTCGGCGTCTTGGCCCAGATCACCAAATTCTGTTTCCGCCGCACGTTGGTAGGTGAGGACCGTCGCGCCGCTGCGGGTGTCTGGTTCACCGCCTTGGCAGTCGCCGTTGCCGGTACCCAAGCTGCCGTGAGTGCAGAACTGATCGAATTCTCCGATCACCGCCTGCTGGCAGGTGACCTCCCATGGCTCGCCATTGTTGTCGGCGGCCTCTTGTTCGGCGCTGGCATGGTCCTCACACGCGGCTGTGCGTCGCGCCTCACCGTGTTAGGCGGCAGCGGAAACTTACGCGCCCTCACGGTACTGGTTGTCTTTGCCATCACGGCCCACGCCACGATGAAAGGGTTGTTCGCACCCATCCGTGTGGCCCTCGGCAACGTTACTGTCCCGCTGGGCGACATGACGACCCTCGCTGCCCTCCCCGGTGGCGCGTGGCTCTTTACCGCCCTGATCATCGCAGCTGCCGTCTTCATTGCTGCCCGCTCTGGCGTCCACCCCACCATGCTCATCACAGCAGCCCTGCTTGGCGCGCTGGTGCCACTGGCATGGGTCGGCACAGGCTTCATCCTCTATGATGACTTTGACGTGATCCCGATGGAGAGCCTCTCATTCACCCGGCCCGCATCCGACACATTGTTCTGGACCATCGCAGGCACCTCCATCTCGCCCGGTTTTGGCACAGGCCTCATTGGCGGCGTGCTTTTGGGCGCATTCGCGGCCAGCGTGGCCACAGGCACCTTTGTCTGGCAGAGCTTCGAGAGCGCCGCGCAAACAGGCCGCTACATGGGCGGCGCTGTTCTCATGGGCATTGGTGGCGTGCTGGCCGGTGGTTGCACCGTAGGCGCAGGCCTGTCGGGCGTGCCGACGCTGTCAATAGCAGCGATCCTCGCCATCACGACAATGGCTGCAGGCGCATGGATAACTCATGCCCTGCTTACCCGATCCGCTTCCGCACGCGGCGCACGGCCCACCACACGAGACCTACAACCGGCAGAGTAACTGCAGCTGTAAGAAGGCCTTTGGACAGGCCTGTGATTTCGGTCAATGGATAGAGCACATAACTCGCCAGCGAGACGGCATAATAGCTTATCGCCACTACAGACAAGCCTTCGACAGTATGTTGCAACCGCAGCTGTAAATCCGCCCGCTTGTCCATGCTTTCCAAGATCGACTGGTTCTGCGCCGAGCGCTCCACATCCACACGCGTCCTAAGCAAGTCGGAGGCACGCAATGCCCGCGCCGACATCCGCTCCAACCGCCGCTCCATTGAGATAACAGTGCGCATCGCAGGCTCATACCGCCGCGCCATAAACTCACCAAAGCCTTGACGCCCCTCGAACCGCTGCTCGCGCAGCGCCGATATCCGCTCGTCCACAATCGCCTTATAGGCGGCAGTCCCTGCAAAACGGAACGAAGTCTGGGCAACGACATTCTCCAGCTCAACCGACACATCCAAGAGCGCGTTCAATGTCTCCTCGGGGCGCATCTCCTGTGCACTCATTTTCGCCATCAAATCACTAATGCGCCGGTCCATATCACCCACCCGTCCACCGATCTCACGCGTGAGGGCGAAACCAAGCATCGACATGGTCTTATACGTTTCGATCTCCAGCAGCCGCTGAATAATCCGCCCAATCCGCCGCGTGCCAGTCTGTATGGGGACAAAGGCCGCAAACCGCGTGTGGCCAGCAGGGTCAATTCGGAAGTCACTGGCAACCACGGCCGCGCCATCCAGAACCTGACCCACCGCAAGGCTCTCGGGTACAAACCATTCGCGCAACTGCTCCAGCAAGGCGTCAGATTTTTTCGGCATCGGCATCAAACGCAGCAAGCTTGACGTCAGGCGCTGCCCCGGTGCCGCGTTGAGCCAATCTGCGGGAAACACGTCAAACTCCGCAGGATCAAAGGGGCGCTCGCTCAGGTCTTCGCCAAATGCGGTGTAGGTCACAAACTCGGTGTGTTGCTCCCATTTCAGATGATACTTCCCCATCGGTCCATAATAATGCGTGGCATCCTTTTCGGGGAGAGGCGCACCATAGTGTTTCAGCAGCGCCACCAGATGCGCCATATCCAAACCACGATCACGGTCCCGCGCGGCGGAATCGCCCGCTTGTTTAATCGCCAGAAACGCAACAGTTTGCGGTGCTTTTACATTCGGGAACGGCCTTGCGTGCAACTCCCCCGTGAGGGCATAGCGCAGCGGATGGTCAGTGATGGGGGCCATGGGGCACTTCCTTAGAATGACGATATCCCTGTTTGATCCTACACAGGTCTTATCCACAACTTAGAAGATGCCAGCTTAAAGGCAACTTACGCGTACCACTGCATACTTTTCCACCTATCGGAAATTCAGGCCTCCTTCCACACACGCAGCGCACGGCCTGCAAAACTGCCGCTGCTGAGGGCAACCACAGCGGCAAAAATGATCTGAAACCCATTACTGCCATAAACTTGCGGTGCAACAGCTTCCAGAAATCCACCGACGAAATTTGCACCAAAGACCAGCATCAACATAGTGAGCGTCAAGCTCTCACCCGCTAGCCGCACCCTGCGCCCTTCCCGTCCAAGCACCCAACCACGCTGGATGAGGTACCCCCCGTATATCCCCGCACCATACGAAAGCGCAAAAACCACCCAGATCGGAGGGCCTGCTGACAGCCCTACAACCGCGTTCAGCGCCGACAGACCCAAAAGCGGTAAGGCATAAAACATTATAATCGGCACCAGCCGCTCATGCCGCGCACGCAGCCCCAGAATAACAAGCAGAATAAAGAGCGGCCAAACCCAGATTGGTGTGCCTGTGAGAACTGCTGACATGGGGTATTTCCTTCGATTAATTTGAACTGCGCCCTCCAAACCATCACGTCAAAGACCCCACCACCGCCATTACGTGAAACGCCCCAAACCATGCGCCAAACCATTCACGCATCGCGAATGACGCCGCTTAGAACGCAAAACGCCCCACCGTTTCCAGTGGGGCGTTTCAAATTTTCAGTCATTTCCTTGAAAGGAAACTGATCAGTCGATCATCGGAAGGAGTTTATCCAACGACGCCTTCGCATCGCCATAGAACATGCGCGTGTTTTCCTTAAAGAACAGCGGGTTTTCGATACCGGAATACCCTGTACCCTGACCGCGCTTGGAAACAAACACCTGCTTGGCCTTCCAGCATTCCAGAACCGGCATACCAGCGATTGGGCTGTTCGGGTCGTCCTGCGCGGCGGGGTTCACGATGTCGTTGGACCCGATAACAATCGCCACGTCGGTTGTGGGGAAATCATCGTTGATCTCGTCCATCTCCATCACGATGTCATAAGGCACCTTCGCTTCCGCGAGCAGAACGTTCATGTGACCGGGCAAACGTCCCGCGACAGGGTGAATGGCGAAACGCACATTCTTTCCCTTGGCGCGCAGCTTGCGGACCAGTTCGGCCACACCTGTTTGCGCCTGTGCCACAGCCATACCGTAGCCTGGGATGATGATAACGCTATCCGCTTCGTTGAGTGCTGCTGCAACTCCTTCCGCCTCAATCGCAATCTGTTCCCCTTCAACGGCCATTTGCTCACCTTGCGGTCCACCAAAGCCACCAAGGATCACGCTGACAAACGAACGGTTCATTGCCTTACACATGATGTAGGACAGGATCGCACCTGAAGAGCCAACCAGCGCACCCACAACAATCAAAAGATCATTGCCCAGCGAGAAGCCGATCGCCGCCGCAGCCCAACCAGAGTACGAGTTGAGCATGGAAACAACCACTGGCATATCCGCGCCACCGATACCCATGATGAGGTGATAGCCGATAAACAGCGCCGCCAGCATCATCAGGAACAGCGGGAAGAATCCGCCCGTGTTGAAGTACCAAACCAGCGTGATGACCGAGACAGCCGCCGCGGCGATGTTGAGCATATGCCCACCGGGAAGCTTTTCAGCCGCCGATGATACTTTGCCCGCCAGCTTGCCATAAGCAATCACGGAGCCAGTGAACGTCACCGCACCAATGAATACGCCAAGGAACAGCTCAACGCGCAGGATGTTGATCTCGACTACCGACTTCTTGGCAATCAACTGTGCAAACGTGCCCAGTGCTGAGGTATCCCCCCCACTGGCCAGAATGCCCGCGACGCGGCCAATTTCGAAATGCGCGATCAAACCGACGAAAACCGCCGCCAGTCCCACGAGGGAGTGCATTGCCGCCACCAGCTCTGGCATCTGCGTCATCTGCACTTTTGTCGCCAGCTGATACCCGATGGCACCGCCACCAGCGATCAGGATCAGTGACAAAAGCCAGAAGCCCGAGCCGGGTCCGATCAGTGTCGCAGCCACAGCCAAAGCCATGCCAACAATACCATACCAGACGGCACGCTTGGCGCTCTCCTGTCCGGACAAACCGCCCAGCGAGAGGATGAAAAGAATAGCGGAAACGACGTAGGCCGCTGTTGTGAAACCAAAATCCATGTTCTGAAGCTCCCCTTAAGATTTCTGGAACATGGCGAGCATGCGCCGTGTCACGAGGAAGCCACCGAAAATGTTGATCCCACACATGAAGACCGACAAAGCAGCAAGAACAACCACCAGTCCCGAGCCGGAGCCGATCTGCATCAGCGCTCCCAGAATGATGATCGAGGAAATCGCATTGGTAATCGCCATCAGCGGAGTGTGCAGGCTGTGCGCCACGCCCCAGATCACCTGAAAACCAATAAACACTGACAGAACAAACACGATGAAGTGCTGCATAAAGCTGGCAGGCGCCACAAGGCCCACGGCCAACAACAACGCGCCACCAATCGCAAGCAAGGTCACTTGGTTCTTGGTCTGTGCCTTGAACGCGGCCAACTCGTTGGCACGCTTCTCTTCAGACGTCAGCTCTTTTGCCGCAGGCTTTTTGGGCGCTGCTGCAATCGCAGCCACTTTGGGTGGTGGCGGCGGGAAGGTCACTTCACTCGCATGGGCAATCGTCGCCCCGCGGATCACGTCATCTTCCATGTTGTGATTGATCACACCGTCTTTTTCAGGCGTAAGATCCGTCAGCAAGTGTCGGATGTTTGTCGAATAAAGCGTCGAAGCCTGCGTGCCCATACGGCTCGGGAAGTCGGTATAGCCGATGATGGTCACGCCATTCTCGGTCACGATCTTCTCGTCCATAACGGTCTGCTTACAGTTGCCGCCCTTCTCTGCCGCAAGGTCCACAATCACCGAGCCGGGCTTCATCGCCGCGACCATATCGGCGGTCCAGATTTCCGGCGCTTCACGGTTGGGGATCAACGCCGTGGTGATCACGATGTCAACTTCGGGCGCCAACTCGCGGAACTTCGCCAACTGCGCCTCACGGAACTCGGGGGACGAGACAGAGGCATAGCCGCCCGTCGCCGCGCCGTCTTGCTGCTCCTCTTCAAAATCGAGGTACACGAACTCGGCGCCCATGCTCTCGACCTGCTCGGCCACTTCGGGCCGCACGTCAAAGGCCAGCGTAATCGCGCCCAAAGATGTCGACGTGCCAATCGCGGCCAGACCGGCAACACCCGCCCCCACAACCAGAACCTTCGCTGGCGGTACCTTACCCGCCGCCGTGATCTGACCCGTAAAGAAACGGCCAAAGTTGTTGCCCGCCTCAATCACCGCACGGTAGCCCGCGATATTGGCCATTGAGCTCAGCGCATCCATCTTCTGGGCGCGCGAAATACGAGGGATCATCTCCATCGCGACGACAGTAGCGCCCTTCTTGGCCGCCGCTTTCATCTTCGCTTCATCCCCTACAGGAGAGAAGAAGGAGATTAGCGTCTGCCCCTCGCGCAGCTTTTTCATCTCGGAGGCATCAGGCACGCGCACTTTGGCGACCACATCAGCGGCCTTCCACAAAGCAGCGGCAGTTTTCACAACCTCGACACCAGCCGCAGCATAGGCCGCATCATCAAACCCTGATGCCAATCCCGCGCCTGACTCAATCAGGCACTCATGCCCCAGTTTTTGTAATTGAAGCGCACTGTCGGGCGTCATTGCCACGCGGCGCTCGCCCTCGAATACCTCTTTAGGTGTACCGATCTTCACTCAAAATCTCCCAAATTCTTGTTTGGTGCCGAAACTGGCGTGTCGTGCTTAGTCCTTGGACCTAGCGCGGAGGCTTCTGACAGACAAGCGCCGCACCCCCTGTTTGCGCACAATGGTGCAGCTTTTTTGGGCCATTGAAGCAATTTCATGCAAAATATCCGCAGTTTTAGCCATTGTAACATTATTTCGCGCTGCGCATCAGCCGCGCAACAATACATCGCAGCGTAAAAAGAGAATCACCACTCTGCCGTTACGTAAGATACAGCGCCCCTTTGCGCTTGCGCCTCACCACCCTAGGCTCTCCACAAAATAGGGAGAGAGTTATGTCATTGAACGGAAAACACGCACTCATCACAGGTGGCGGCACGGGCATCGGCCTTGCCATCGCGCACATGCTGGTGGAGCGCGGCGCACATGTCACCATCACAGGCCGCCGTCAGGAAGTACTTGAGGAGGTCGCAGCTAAGGGCATGACCCCGATGGCAATGGATGTGCGCAACGAGGACGATGTAGTGGCCAAAATCGCCAAAGCAGTGGCGGCCCACGGCCCCATCCAGATTTGTGTCCCAAACGCAGGCCTCGCCACAGGCAAAGCGGCCCATAAGACCGACATGGATTTCTGGCGCGAGATGATGTCGACCAACCTCGACGGCGCCTTCCTCACCATCCGCGAGAGCCTGAAGGGCATGCGCGAGACGGATTGGGGCCGCGTCATCGCAGTCTCCTCCATGGCGGGTCTAAAAGGGCTTCCCGGTGCGGCCTGCTACTCCGCGTCCAAACACGGCATGATCGGCCTGATCCGCTCGCTCTCCGAGGAATATATGGGCAAGCCCTATACCTTCAACTCGCTCTGCCCCGGATACGTGGACACGCCCATCGTAACCCGCAATACCCAGAGCATCTCGGAGCGCGCAGGCATCTCGACCGATGCAGCTCGTGATATGATGGTAAACGCAAACCGCCACAAACGCCTGATCACGGTAGAAGAAGTGGCCGCAGCCGCCGCATGGCTTGTCGGTCCCGACAGCGGCAGCATCAACGGCCAAAGCATCGAGATCGCTGGCGGCATGATGTAGTTTGGTCAATGAAAAAGCGGCGGGGTTGTCCCTCGCCGCCTATCTTATCGCCTCAAACCGCGCGTGCTATCGCCGCAGGGCGCTGGCCTGCCGACCATTCCCGCGCCGCCGCACCAAAGGCTTCGAACAATGGCCGCGAAACTGGATCCTTCGCCGCCTCATATTCGGGATGCCATTGCACCGCCAAAGTAAAGCCGGGTGCGCCGTCTACATAGATCGCCTCGGGCGTGCCGTCCTCTGCATGACCATCCACGACAATACGCGGTCCCGCCGTCTTGATCCCCTGCCCGTGCAGCGTGTTGGTGCGCACAACTTCCGCCCCCATTACACGGTGGAACACACCCCCAGTGGTAAAGCGCACGTCGTGGCGCAGCTCGAATTTCTCTTCCATCGTGCCTTCGGGTGGCATGCGGTGGTTCATACGACCCGGCAACTCGCGAATTTCTGGATAGAGCGTGCCACCCATGGCCACATTCACTTCCTGAAAGCCGCGACAAATCCCGAACACAGGCTGCCCCACGGCGACGCAAGCACGCGTCAATTCCAAGGCAACCGCATCGCGTGCGCGGTCAAATTCGCCGTGCGCTGGGGTTTCTTCTTCGCCGTATTCCTCAGGATGCACATTGGGCCGCCCACCAGTCAGCAGAAACCCGTCACAACAGGCCATCAGTTCTGGAACGGACACAAGGTTGGGGCACGAAGGCACAAGGATCGGCATACAACCCGCAACTTCCGCAATCGCCTGAGAGTTCATGATCCCGCCTGCGTGGACAGGATATTGATCATTCAAAAGATAACTATTTCCAATGATCCCGATGACCGGACGACCCATATCCAAGAACTCCTTGCTGGATTAAATTTCACACAACCTAACGCGACAAGGTTAATCCCTCAACACTACATTCGCATCAGGCTGTGGAGACTGGATTTAACCCTCCCCAACAAGCTTGGCCGCTTCAATACCAGCCATCGCAGCAATCAGGTCATTGTCAGAAGTATCACCCGTGACACCTACGGCACCAATTACGGCACCTTTGCTGGAGCGCAGCAAAACACCACCCGGCACAGGGATTGTCTGACCGCCGAACGCGCCGTTCACCGCATCCATGAAATAGGCCTGCGCCTCGGCACGTGCCATCTGGGCCGTGCCCGCCATGCCAAGCATCACTGCGCCGTAAGCTTTGCCATGGGCAATGGCAAAACGACCCGGTGCTGCTCCATCCTGACGCTCAAAAGCCTGAACATGGCCGCCCGCATCCAGCACCACAACCGACAAAGGCTTCAGCCCCATGTCGGCCCCTTTTTCAAATGTCTTGCGGATGATTACCCGTGCTTTATTCAGTGATACATTCATGTCTTTGCCCTCACTCCTGAATTTGATATGCATGGACCGTCTGATCCGCGCCTGTTTCTCCCCGACGGGATAGCAGTACGGAGCGAAAACACCAGTGCGCGTCTGCCCATTTGTCGACGAATTTCGCCCCTTCAGTGTACCCTCACACCTTTGCTTTGGGCCGCGCCCGCTTGCACCGCTCAGAGCAATAACGCACCTCGTCCCAGACAGCCGCCCACTTTTTACGCCACGTGAAAGGCTTTTCGCAGATCGCACAAATTTTTTGCGGGAGGTCGGATTTTTTAAGATGTTTTGCCATGTATGTACAGATAGCACGTCACAACACATAAAAAAGGGCGCCCTGCCGGGCGCCCAACATACTAGTTACTAATTTTTTTAGTCAGTAGCTGTCGGTGTTGCAGAACTGTTTGTCCCCGGTTCGTAAACATCGGTGGCGACGGTGTCTGTTTCAGCATTCACGCCGCTCGTGTTGCTGACCGCCTCGCCATCACCTGTGTTCACCATATTAAAGGCAACCAGACCGATCATCATCAATGCTCCGAAAATCATCGCCCCTTTGATGCCCCAAAGAGATGGGCGATGCTTGGCTTCTTGGCTCTCGATGTTTGTGTCAGGTGCAGACATGTTCTGATCTCCTATTTCATGTGTCCCCCACCTTGCGAAGGGGGTGTTGCATATCTAACGTGCCACCAACCCCAAAGGTTCCATAAAAACCGTTTCAGTCCACATCATTCCCCCTAGGAGCCATGCCATGCGCGATGCCGCCCCCCAGACGATCTACCTCAAAGATTACACCGCATTCGGCTGGCAGGTGGAGAGCGTAGCACTGCACTTCACCCTTGATCCGCACAAGACCCGGGTGCGCTCTCGGATCGCCTTTGCCCCCAATCCGGACGCCCCCGCGCAAGACTTTTTCCTGCATGGCGAAATGCTCAACCTTATTTCGGCCAAAATCGATGGGACAGATGTTACACCCATCCTCACCGCCCAAGGGCTGACCTGCGACGTGCCTGATAGGCCGTTCATCTGGGAGGCCGAGGTTGAGATCGACCCGAGAGGCAATACAGCCCTCGAAGGGCTCTATATGTCGAACGGAATGTACTGCACCCAATGCGAGGCAGAGGGCTTTCGTAAGATCACCTACTACCCCGACCGCCCCGATGTGATGAGCGTCTTTACTGTCACCATCGACGGCCCCCACCCCGTGCTGCTCTCCAACGGAAACCCAGTCAGCGTTTCGGAGCATCACGCCGAATGGCATGATCCGTGGCCCAAACCTGCCTACCTTTTTGCTTTGGTTGCGGGGAAATTGATCCCGCACTCCGATACCTTCACCACGATGAATGGACGCGAAGTGACGCTGAACCTCTATGTGCGCCCCGGCGATGAGGGCAAATGCGCCTTTGGCATGCAAGCGCTCAAGGACAGCATGAAATGGGACGAGGACGTGTATGGCCGTGAATACGATCTGGACCTCTTCAACATTGTGGCCGTCGATGACTTCAACATGGGCGCGATGGAGAACAAGGGCCTCAACATCTTCAACTCCTCCGCTGTGCTGGCTTCCCAAGCCACCTCGACCGATACCAACTTTGAGCGGATCGAGGCGATCATCGCACATGAGTATTTTCACAACTGGACCGGCAACCGCATCACCTGCCGCGACTGGTTCCAGCTCTGCCTCAAAGAAGGACTCACCGTTTTCCGCGACAGCCAGTTCACCTCCGACATGCGCTCTGCCCCCGTCAAACGCATCGGCGATGTGATTGATTTGCGCGGCCGCCAGTTCGCAGAGGATCAGGGTCCGCTGGCCCACCCCGTACGTCCCGAGAGCTTTCAGGAGATCAATAACTTCTACACCGCCACGATCTACGAGAAGGGCGCCGAAGTCATCCGCATGCTCAAGACCCTCGTCGGCGATGAGGCCTACGCCAAGGCTGTCACACTCTACTTCGACCGCCACGACGGCGACGCCGCCACGATCGAGGACTGGCTCAAGGTATTCGAGGACACCACCGGGCGCGATCTTACGCAATTCAAACGCTGGTATTCCCAAGCAGGCACACCGCGTTTGCACGCCAAGGAGACATGGGAGGGTGACACGCTCACCCTTACTTTCACCCAAACAACGCCGCCCAGCGCGGCCACGCCAGCTCCGCAACCCTACGTCATTCCTATTGCCGTGGGCCTGCTGGGCAAAGACGGCGCGGAGGTCACGCCCACAACAATTCTGGAAATGACGCAAGCCACCCAAGGCTTTACCTTCGCAGGCCTGTCCGAACGCCCCATCTCCTCCATTCTGCGCGGCTTTTCCGCGCCTGTTGTGCTGGAGCATGCCGCCGATCATGCGCATCTGCTTGCCCACGACACCGATCCCTTCAACCGTTGGGAAGCAGGCCGTACACTTGCCCGCAACACCCTGTTGGACATGATCCTGAAAGGCACACGCGCCGATCCCGCCTACCTGCGCGGATTGCTCGCGGTTGTGAGCGACAAAACCCTCGACCCCGCCTACCGCCAGCTTATGCTGGCCCTGCCCACGCAGTCCGATCTGGCAACTGCCCTCCATGACGCGGGTCACACACCCGAACCTGACATCATCCACGCCGCCGTCGAGACCCTGCGCGAGGCTATGGCCAACGCGCTGCGCGATGTGCTGCCCGACCTCTATGAGGACAACCTCGTGACTGAGACCTACGCTCCTAACGCCGAGCAATCAGGCAAACGTGCTCTTGGAAATTCCGCCCTCGCCCTGCTCACCCTCAGCGACGGTGGCAAACTGGCGCAAGAGCAATATGATCACGCCGACAACATGACCCAGCAACTCGCCGCACTCGCCTGTCTGATCCGTGCGGGCCGTGGCGACGCAGCGCTCAAAGCGTTCGAGGCCCAATGGAAAGACGACCGTCTGGTGATGGACAAATGGTTCGGCCTGCAAGTGATCGAGGCCGACCCCGAAGATGCGCATGAAGTCGCCGCAGGCCTCACCGACCACCCCGATTTCAATTGGAAAAACCCCAACCGCTTCCGCGCGGTCTTCGGCTCGCTCATCATGCACCACGCAGGATTTCACCACGCCTCTGGTGCTGGGTACAAACTGCTGGCAGATTGGCTGATCAGGCTTGATCCCGTCAATCCGCAGACCACCGCGCGCATGTGCTCCGCCTTCCAGACATGGAAACGTTACGATGCTGATCGCCAGGCCATGATAAAGGCGCAATTAACCCGTATACTGTCCACTCCTGACCTAAGCCGCGATACCACCGAGATGCTCACAAGGATCGCGGACGCCTAACCACAGAAGTAGACGAATATGACTGAAATCCTCCTGCTGATCGCCGCTATTGCCGTCGGTGCCTATATCTATCGCCGGATGCAGCGGGGGGCGTTCATCACCGTTGGCGTGATCGCGGCGCCTACCCCGATCCGCGCGGCGGCCAGACGTCTTGGCTACCGCGCTCAACCTAATGTGCATTCGACCAACAGCATCCACACACCCGAGCTGTGTGTAACGGCCATGGCAGCCGCCTTTGCCCGTATGGACAAAACCCGCAAACTCCCTGACGATGTGCTGATCGCATCGCTGCAAAAGCGCCTGCAAATCAGCAAGGAAGAGGCCACCGACATGGCAATCCTCGCTCCGTGGCTGGTGGCCCAAGGGGGCGGTGCAACCCCCGCGTTCCAACGTCTGACCAAGCGGCTCAAACAACTCGACCATGGTCCCGACTTTGACAAACTGATGCGTGTGCTCGGCGATGTCACCGCCGCTGGCAAAAAAGGCATGCCAAGTGCGCAGCAAGCCGATGCCATGGGCGCACTGGCCCGTATCTTCCGCACCGCATGACCCTGCCATATACCTACATCAGCCAAGGCCGCCGCCCCGCAACCGTGATCACCGTACTGGTCATCTGGGCCGCCCTTATTACCGCTCTTGTATTATTGGAGGCAGAGCCGCTGATCCTTGCCGTGATCGGAGCATTCACCCTGCCCGCCCTCTACGATCTCGTGCGTAACCCGCACAGCACCCTCACGCTGGACGAGACCCACCTGCGCTGGACCAGTGGACGTCAGGACGCCGAGATCGCTCTGTCAGAGATTGACCACCTGCGCTTTGACACACGCCTCGATATGTCTGTGCGCCTGACCGTCGTACGCCCCTCAGGCGTGAAAGTCCGCGTGCCATTTCCCGCGACACCGCCCCACGCCACGTTCGAGCCGCTGGCCCGCTCCGCAGGTCTTACCACCCGCCGCTACCACTTTTCACTGATCGGTTAAGGTCGGGCTTTTGGACGCGTGGCATTCACCGGCTTGCAGTAATTTTGCCGCTTGAGCCAGTTCGCCATATCCGCACGCTTGCGGTTATTTCGCATCGGACCCCAGTCAGCCGAGACACCACGCCATTTGCTGTCGCGTCCGTGGATCACGCCGTCGCGCTTGACGGTATAGGCCATGATGCGCACCGCACAGCTCAGGTTCGCTGCACCACTTTTAAGCGCCTCACCCGTACCCGCCGCACAGTCATAGCCCCGCGCCGTCGCTGGCAAAATCTGGAGCAATCCATACCACCGCCCGCCGCCACCCACTGCCCAAGGCTTGTAGGTGCTCTCGTGTTTGGCAAGTGCCGACATATAACCGACCCAAAACGCACGCCGTTTGAGGTCATTGTTATTCTTGTAGGCCGGACACCAATTGGCGATGTCACGCGGCACCATCTCGATCAGCGGACTGCCGTGGTTTTTGAGCGCCGACATCGCCGCACGAGTCCAAAGGGTATGCCCTTCCATATGCTGCCACCGCGTGCGCGGCACATAGGCATTGCGCACAGGGGGACGCACCGTGATCTCGACACCGTTGATCATAGCGCCTTCGAACCGAACTTCTGCACCGGGTGCGAGCTCCAGCTCAGGCACCACGATAATCTTCTGCTGCGCCATACTGCCGCCAGTCATCACACCCAAAACCACCACAATGAGCGCACCGCGCAGCGCAACTCCAAGGCCCCTCTGGGGTAGCACTATATGTTTTATCCATCTCATGTCGCGCAGTATGATCCGCACTATTCCCCTGTGACAAGCACAATAGCGCTGGATTGTTCATACCCCCGCAACACTGAGCCACCCATCCGCCAATAACCGCTTATCCCGCAACAATCCGCCCCATTTGCGCCACCAAGCCCCATGACGGCCCAGCGAATATCGCGACATAACCGCCCCAACGCCACGTTCGCGCCCCAATGATTGGCGACAAAGTGCGCTCACGATCCCGCTATTTAGCTCACGGAAACATGTATGACGCAGTTTGCATCTCTTTTTCGGAAATTCTCCAATTCCCGCTGGACCGCGACGTCCACAGATGAGGCCGTGGAGGATGAGGTCGTGCATGACACAAAACAGCCAGCCAGAACCCGCAGTGCGCCATCTCCTTTCAGCAAACCCAAAACCGTGTCCGCCGCCGAGGCAGATATCCAACAGCATGACGCAAATATGCAAGATGTGGCCCCCTACACCGTCCCAAAACCGAAAAACCGCATCCCGAACAAACCAACCTATTACAAAAGCAGCAGCAAGGCGCTTAACAATCTGAGCATTCCCTGCCCCGATCCCACCCGCGAAGAACGTATCCGCGACGGCCACCAGAACCGCGCCCTGCGCCTTGTGCGCCAAGAGGACTGGGACAAGCTGATCAAATTGATCACCGTTGCAGATCGTGACCGCAACATGACTCCAGGCGGTATGTCCGTGGCCGAATTGATGGCCTTTGGTGCGCGTGCCGATGTGGTGCTGGCAATTGAACACGCCCTGCTGGACCGCGTCCCCGAAAAGGATGCCCCCATGCTGCGCGGCATCGAAGCGCTCGAATATGTTCTCGCAGAATATCCCGACTGCTATGTAATCGGCTGCATCGTCGCCCAAGCGCATATCGACATCGCATGGTCATGGCGCGGCATAGGCTGGGATGTCGAGATCTCCCCGCGCAACCGCGAAGCCTTCGAGGCGCATTTTGCCCGCGCCCGCGATATCGTCACCCACTTTAACGGTGTACCCGCCGAATCCGCACTTTTGGCCAGCACGGCCTGCGCTTTGCTGCGCGGCGATCAGTACAACACGGAATCAGTCGCCGACCGCTATGAGGCGTTGATTGATCTGAACCCCGCCAACACTGGCCCGTTACGGGCCCTTGGCACGCATATGTTGCCCCGCTGGTACGGCTCCTACGCAGCGCTCGAGCTGGAGGCACGCCGCACTGCCGCCCGCACCCAGGAAATTTGGGGCGCAGGTGGGTATACTTGGGTAATGTTCGACGCGATCAGCGTCGACGACGAGGCCTGTTCGCGCCTTGATCTGCAATACTTCATCGAAGGGTTGCGCGACATCGTCAGCCGCCGCCCCGAGCCACACACAGTCAACCTGCTGGCTGCCTATTGCGCCAATACGATGGGTCAGGCGTTTTCGGGCAATGATGCCGCCGATCACATCCGCGCCCAGATTGCAGGCTGTGCCGACTGGCTTGTACGCGAACACCTGACCGAGCTGCACCCGATGATCTGGGCCCATGCCGCCCAAGGGTTTGCCAACAATCTGCGCGTCTCCTCAGCCTCGCGCTTTGCGGCGGCAGGTCAGGACGATGCCCTGCGCATCATCGCAAGTATGTTCAAACGCGAGATAGCGGAGGGCAAACGCATCGTATTTACCGATGAAGGCCCCGTTGCGACGGCTACATAGAAACCACCTAGGCTTAAACATCGCTGCCGCAGCACCCTGAAATCTGACCCATTTTACCGCAACGTAAAACAGTTTAAACGGATGAGGCCATGTGCCGCCTCTGGACACTATATTGCGTCTCTGCCTAAGATTATGTCTCAGGGAGAGAACCATATGACATATAAAACCGCCGCCGCAGACATTGCTCTGCGCGATCAATCCATTACCGAGCGTATTTTTGAAAACCTCGCCGCACGCCCCGACGAGGTTGTATTGACAGACGGGTTGTCTGGTGATGCCATGACCGCCGCCCAGTTTATGGCGCAGGTCAAACAGCTTGCTGGAGGTCTGACTGCGCGCGGTGTCGGCACGGGCAAGACTGTAGCGCTGATGTCGCCCAACCTGCCCCACTATTGCGTGGTCTTCCATGCCGTTGCATGGGCTGGCGGAACAATCACTACGATCAACCCGACCTATACCGCGTCCGAGGTCGCCCACCAGTTGCGCGACAGCAACGCCGATATCCTCATCACCATTCCGATGTTCCTTGAGACCGCTCAAGAGGCCGCCAAGGCCGCCGCAAACCAGCCTGTGGTTGTCATGGGCGATGCACCAGATGGGACAGAGCCGCTCTCGGCCTATTACGGCACCCCGATCGAAGCTCAAGTCTCGGTTGATTTGGACGAGCACCCTGTTGTGCTGCCCTATTCCTCTGGCACAACAGGCTTGCCCAAAGGCGTACGCCTGAGCCACCGCAATCTGGTGGTGAACGTGGACCAGATCCTTGTGAGTGCGGATTTCAAAGCAGGCGAAGTTGCCGCTGCTTTCCTGCCATTCTTCCACATTTACGGCATGAACGTGCTGATGAACGTCCACCTTGCCGGGGGCGGTGCACTGGTCACCATGCCGCGCTTTGATCTAGAATTGTTCTTGCAAATCTCTCAGGATCACAAATCACGGCGTATGTGGATTGTACCGCCCGTGGCACTTGCACTGGCCAAACATCCGATCGTAGACAACTATGACCTGTCCAGCCTTGAGCAAATCTTTTCCGGCGCTGCCCCTTTGGGCGGTGAAGTCTCTGACGCGGTTGGCAAACGCCTCAATTGTGTGGCGATCCAAGGTTACGGCATGACCGAACTCAGCCCAGTGTCCCACACCACCCCCGTTGACCATCCTAAATCGGGCGCGTCAGGCCTCGCTTTACCAAACACCCAGTGCCGCATCGTCGATCCCGAAAGCGGCAAGGACCTACCATCTGGCAAAGAGGGTGAGCTTTGGATCAAGGGACCGCAAGTAATGAAAGGCTACCTCAACAATGAGAAAGCCACCGAAGAGACCCTGACCGAGGATGGCTGGCTCAAGACAGGCGACATTGCCTACATCGACGAGGACGGCTTCATGTTCATCATGGATCGCCTTAAAGAGCTGATTAAGTTCAAAGGCTTCCAAGTCGCTCCAGCCGAGCTTGAGGCAAACCTTGTCACCCATCCCGACATCACAGATGCCGCCGTCATTGGTATTCCAGATGACGAAGCGGGCGAATTGCCCATCGCATTTGTGGTCACGACGAATCCTGCCCTCACGTTGGAGGACATTCAAGCGCATATGGCCAAGACCCTGTCGAAGTACAAACTGGTCCAGCGCGTAACTTTTGTGGATGAAATCCCGAAATCCGCATCAGGGAAAATCCTGCGCCGCGTTCTCAAAGGCCAAGTAACCTAAAAACGCCGACAAAATGCAGCAGGCCCACTTCGGGGTCTGCTGCCACGCTAGTATACGCCGATCCCCTCCCTTTTCCCGCTCCTCACCCACAGGCCAGATTGCGTTGACTTAGTCATGGGCCTAAAGTGGTGGAAACGTAATTGTGCGGCCATGTCATTCCTGTTGGCCCAAGAATATCGAAGGACATTCCATGACATTGCTCAAACCACTTGTACCGCTGGCATGCATGGCAATTTTGGGGGCCTGTGCCACGGCACTCACGCCCGACAAATCAAGCGTGACACGCGGCAAAACCATCTTTGCCAAAGAATGCTCTGCCTGTCATGGCGCAAACGGCGATGGTGCGGGATCCGCCTCCCTCGGCCTCGGCATGACGCCGCCCGACCTCACCGGTCTCACCGCACGAAATGATGGCGCTTTCCCCCGCGCCTTTGTGCAGCGCTTCGTCCTTGGCCAAATCGAAAAAGAAGACCCCGACGCAGCCATGCCCGAATTCGGCACCGTAGGTCTGCAACACGCGGCAAAGGATGGCGCCCCCGCTGGAGAAGTAACAGCCGAGGATATGATTGCCCTGCTCGACTATATCGAGACAATTCAAAAATAACGCGGCAACCACGACCCCAAACACGCAACAGGAGGCAGACTGCCATCTGTCCCCTGTTGCATTGGACCACCCAAGTCCGCAGGCCTGCTACAAAATCCTAGATCGCCGCCGCGTGGGCCACGCCCTCTGCGGTAAACGTATCCACATAACTCGCCACAACCCGCACCAACGCATACGTCTCGGGCAGCATTTCAAGCCCTCCCGTCGTCAACCTGAACACATCGGGATACTGCGACATCAGCGAGACTGCCGTTTTGCGGATTGCCGCAGTGTGATCAGGAAACCGCTCTTGCAACGCTTGTGTCGGGAATGAAAAACGGCACATCAACTCTTCGATCATCGCAGCGACCACATCGTCCGTGGGCGTCATCAGATACCCTTTATGTCCCGCAAACCCTGTCGCCAAAACACGCTCCTGATAGGCCGAAGTGGCAGGCGCGTTTTGCTGGTAGCCTTCTTTGAAGCGTGAAATCGCAGAGGCACCAAATCCGATCAATGTCGCACTCGGATCATCGGTATAGCCCTGAAAATTGCGCCGCAACCCGCCCGTCTGGAGCGCTTTGTACAAGCTGTCCGTCTTCTTGGCGAAATGGTCGATGCCTACAGGCTCAAAACCCTTCTGGGTGAGCACATTATGCGCGATATTGGCAAGGTCAAACCGTGCCATCGTATCAGGCAGCGTCTCTTCCTTGATCAACACTTGCCGCTTGGACATCCACGGTACATGCGCATAACCGTAAATCGCCAACCGGTCCGGATCCATCGCGATCACATGATCTAGCGTAGTGCGGAAACTCTCTTGGGTTTGGAACGGCAAACCATAGAGTAAATCGAGATTTATCGCATCGACACCACGCCCCCGCAAAAATTCAACAACAGCGGTGGTTTGCTCCAGCGACTGCATGCGGCCAATCGCCGCCTGCACCTTCGGGTCAAAGTCCTGAACGCCGATACTGGCGCGGTTCATCCCGTAATCGACCAACGTTCCAAGCAATTCTGGCGAGGCTTCAGTCGGGTCAATTTCGACAGAAAATTCGAAATCAGCAGAGGGCGCAAATGCGTCAAACACTGCATCGAGCAGCTTGCTCATAATACGCGGCGTCAAGATCGTGGGCGTGCCGCCCCCCAAGTGGAGCCTGCCCATCTTGGTCCCCTTGGGAATTTCCTGAATGGCTGCAGCTATTTCCAGCAAAACAATGTCGATATAGGCCTCAACAGGCCGCATCGTTTGCGTGCCTTGCGTGCGGCAGGCACAGAACCAGCACAACCGTTTGCAGAACGGAATGTGGATATAAATCGATACATCCTCCCCCTCTTCAATGCTCGACAACCAGCTCAGCTGGTGCCGGCGCCCGATCCCGTTTTCGAAATGGTTTGCCGGCGGATAACTGGTGTACCGTGGGACTTTAGCATCGAACAGGCCGTGCCGGATAAGGGGTTCTAAATTTTCCATGATATTGTTAGAGTTGAAGTTGTCGCCAACAACTTTGATTCAGATCAAAAATATGAATAAATTGAACATGAATGCAGTTCGCTGCAATGACTGCCCTATACGCCATCGTGCTGTTTGCGCACGCTGTGACGACGATGAGCTGACGCGCCTTGAGAACATGAAATCCTACAAACGCTATGATGCAGGTGAGACGATCATGTGGCGCGGTGAGCCGCTGGAGCATGTAGCCTCTATTGTGGATGGCGTTGCGAGCCTGTCCAAAACGCTTGAGGATGGACGCACGCAGATGGTCGGCCTGCTGCTGCCTTCCGACTTCATTGGACGCCCGGGCCGTAAGGAAGTCGAGTTTGATGTTGTGGCCACCACCGAAGTGACGCTTTGCCGCTTTGAGATCAAACCTTTCGAGCAGTTGGTTATGGACACGCCCCACGTTGCACAGCGCCTGATGGAACTGGCACTGGATGAATTGGACGCCGCGCGTGACTGGATGCTGCTTTTGGGCCGCAAGACCGCCCGCGAGAAGATCGCCACCTTTATCGACATGCTGGCCCAGCGCAAAATTGCGGGTAATCCAGAGTCGGATGGCACCCTCGAGATGCCGATGACCCGCGACCAGATTGCCAACTACCTCGGCCTCACCCTCGAGACTGTCTCGCGTCAGTTCAACGCGCTGAAAAAAGAAGGTGTGATTACTCTGTCAGGACGCAAACAGATCGAAGTCATTGATTTATTGGCCCTTCGCGATGCCACAGGTGACGATTCCGACGGCGGCGTACTTTCATAACTTAAAACCTCCAAACTGGCGGTTTCTTGATTCAGATCAAGGAATCACCCTCCTGTCCCCCCTAGTAAGATGGAGCGAACAGGAGCGTCTATCGGTGCTCTGAGTAATATAGGGGCATCTTATGGACTATGTGAAAATCATCCTCTTGGGGCTGATTACCGTCATTGCTGCAATTGCCAGCAGTTGGGCGCGTGATCTGGCCTATCAGGTACATGCATTGCTGATCATGGTGATCTCTTTTGTGATGTTTATCTACGTGTTGCGAAACACAGGTGAGCCTGCAAAAGCGACAATGGAACATGACGGTATTTATTTCGACGGCGTGATCCGTGCAGGCGTTATCGCCACTGCGTTTTGGGGTATCGCGGGCTTTTTGGTTGGCACATTCATTGCCTTCCAGCTCGCCTTTCCCGAGCTGAACTTTGAATGGGGCCAGCCCTTTACAAACTTCGGACGGCTTCGCCCGCTGCACACAAGTGCGGTGATTTTTGCATTCGGTGGCAACGCCCTGATCGCGACGTCGCTTTATGTGGTGCAACGCACTTCAGGCGTGCGTCTGTGGGGCGGTAACACGGCATGGTTTGTCTTTTGGGGCTACCAGTTGTTCATCGTGCTCGCGGCCACAGGCTACCTTTTGGGTTCCACACAGTCTAAAGAATACGCCGAGCCTGAGTGGTACGTCGATATCTGGCTCACCATTGTTTGGGTCACCTATCTGATCATCTACATGGGCACGATCTTCAAGCGTAAGGAAAAGCACATTTATGTGGCCAACTGGTTCTTCCTCGCCTTCATCGTCACCGTTGCCATGCTGCACGTGGTCAATAACCTGAGCATTCCTGTCAGCATCTGGGGTTCCAAATCCGTGCAAGTCTTCTCTGGCGTGCAGGATGCGATGACACAGTGGTGGTACGGCCACAACGCCGTTGGCTTCTTCCTGACTGCGGGCTTTTTGGGCATGATGTACTATTTTGTGCCAAAACAGGCGGGCCGTCCGGTCTACTCCTACAAGCTGTCGATCATCCACTTCTGGGCGCTGATCTTTCTATACATCTGGGCGGGTCCGCACCACTTGCACTACACTGCCCTGCCCGACTGGGCGGCGACCCTTGGTATGGTCATGTCGATCATCCTGTGGATGCCAAGCTGGGGTGGTATGATCAACGGTCTGATGACGCTGCAAGGCGCGTGGGACAAGTTGCGCACCGATCCGATCATGCGGATGTTTGTTCTGTCCTTGGGTTTCTACGGTATGTCCACATTCGAGGGTCCGATGATGTCGATCCGCGCTGTGAACTCGCTGTCGCATTACACTGACTGGACCATTGGTCACGTACACTCTGGCGCACTTGGCTGGAACGGTATGATCACCTTCGCCTGTATCTACTTCCTGACACCACGCCTCTGGGGCCGCGCACGTATGTATTCCATGTCGGCAATCAACTGGCACTTCTGGTTGGCCACACTTGGCATCGTCTTGTACGCCTCCTCCATGTGGGTCACAGGCATCATGGAAGGTTTGATGTGGCGCGAAGTGGACGATCAAGGCTTCCTTGTGAACTCCTTTGCCGACACCGTATCCGCCAAGTTCCCGATGTATGTGGTTCGCGGTCTGGGTGGGGTTCTTTTCCTCAGTGGCGCCTTGGTGATGGTCTGGAACATGTTCATGACCATCCGCGGGGCCACACCGGCAACAGCAGCCGTCCCCAATGCAACCGCCAACGCAACACCAGCAGAATAAGGAGCGGATCATGACAAAAAATATTGACAAAATACCTGGTCCCGCCGAAGACCCGAAAGTAAGCCAGTTGTCGGACCTCCCTCAGGAGATTCCAAACGAACTGCCCCATCAGTCAGGATTTCTCGACAAGCACGCGATACTCGAGCGCAGCCCTACCTTGCTTCTCGTTTTCTCTTTGCTGGTTGTAAGCATCGGTGGGATCGTCGAAATCGCACCCCTCTTCTGGCTGGAAAATACCATCGAGGATGTAGAGGGCATGCGCCCCTACTCCCCGCTGGAACTGGCCGGACGCGACATCTATGTCCGCGAGGGCTGCTATGTCTGTCACTCCCAGATGATCCGCCCAATGCGCGACGAAGTCGAGCGGTACGGCCACTACTCACTGGCGGCGGAATCGCAGTATGACCACCCGTTCCAGTGGGGGTCAAAACGTACAGGACCCGATCTGGCACGTGTGGGCGGGCGCTACTCTGACGCATGGCATGTTGACCACCTCATGGATCCACAATCTGTTGTTCCCGAAAGCATCATGCCAAAATATGCCTTCCTTGCAGACACCAAGATTGACGGTGAACATATCGGCGATCTTCTCTCGACGCACCGCTTTGTCGGCGTCCCCTACTCGGACGAACAGATCGAGCAGGCGAAATTCGACTTTGAAGTGCAGGCAGACCCCGATGGCGAGTATGACGGGCTTCTGGAACGCTACCCCGGTGCCGCTGTTGCCAACTTCGATGGCCGTTCCGAGCTGACCGAGATGGATGCGCTGATCTCTTACCTGCAAATGTTGGGTACATTGGTCGACTTCTCCACCTTCACCCCAGACGCAAGCCGATAGGAGGCAAAACATGGATACCTATTCCTTCTTACGGCAACTCGCCGACAGCTGGGTTATGCTTGGCATCTTCGGCTTCTTCATCGGCGCCTGCATCTGGGCCTTCCTGCCCAGTCAGGCAAGTGCCCGCGAAGACGCGAGCATGATCCCGATGCGCGACGATGTGATCGTCAAAAAATGCTCAGGCGGATGCGACGATTGTAGCCGCACGTCCAACAAACTTTCGATGAAAGGACTGTCAAATGGCTGATCGCAAGGTTGACAAAGAAACCGGCGTCGAGACCACCGGCCACAGCTGGGACGGCATCGAAGAGCTGAACAACCCCCTGCCGCGCTGGTGGCTGTGGTGTCTCTATCTGACGATGATCTGGGGCTTGGGCTATGTTATTGCCTATCCTGCATGGCCCATGGTCTCGGGCGCTACCGAGGGGGTGTTGGGATGGTCCACACGTGCAAATGTCGCCCGCGATATTGAAGAGCACGAGGCCAAAAACGCACCACTCGTCACGGCCCTTTTGGGCGCAGAGATGGATACCCTTACCGACGATGCCGACCTGAACCGCTATGCTGTTGCACGCGGTGGTGCAGTGTTCCGCGCCCAGTGTTCCCAGTGCCACGGCTCTGGTGCGGCAGGTGCGAAAGGCTATCCCAACTTGCTGGACAATGACTGGCTTTGGGGCGGCGAGATGGCGCAGATTGCCCATACAATCCGCCACGGTATCCGCAATGACACCGACGATGACGCCCGCTATTCCGAGATGCCCGCCTTTGGCGACATACTGGAGCAAGAGGAGATCGCAGCGACAGTTGAATACGTGATCTCCCTGTCGAGCCCGGACCACGACGCAGCACTGGCAACAACAGGTTCCGAACTCTTTGCCGACAACTGCTCCTCGTGTCACGGTGAAGCAGCTATGGGCGACAAGGACATCGGCGCACCCAACCTCACAGATGCCATCTGGCTCTATGGGGGCGACCGCGAGACGCTCACCTATACAATCGTCAACGCCCGCTTTGGCGTGATGCCTGCATGGGGCCAGCGTTTGTCCGAAGAAGACGTCCGCGCAGTCTCGGCATATGTCCATGGATTGGGCGGCGGCGAATAACAGCAGACAAGGCTGCTGGCCCTAACCGGCAGCCTTCAGTCCCGAAACGGCCCTGTTCGCAAACTGTGCTGTTTCGGGATTTTTTTTGACTCAGATCAATACAGCCACCTTGGTTAGCCGCTAAGGTCAGGATGCGAACAGGGAATAATCACATGACTGCCACACCACCCCCGTCCTTATACAAAGCCCAAGAACCGATTTTTCCCCGCAAAGTGACGGGCTTTTTCCGCACGTTCAAATGGTGGATCATGGCTGTCACGCTGGGCATCTACTACCTCACCCCGTGGATCCGCTGGGACCGAGGGGTGAACCTGCCCGATCAGGCTGTTCTGATCGACATGGCGAACCGCCGCTTCTATTTCTTCTGGATCGAAATCTGGAGCCACGAATTCTATTTCGTCGCGGGCCTCCTGATCATGGCGGGCCTCGGCCTGTTCCTGTTCACCTCTGCCCTAGGCCGCGTCTGGTGCGGCTACACCTGCCCCCAGACTGTCTGGACCGATCTGTTCATTCTGGTCGAGCGCTGGATTGAGGGCGACCGCAACGCACGTGTGCGTCTGTGGAAAAGCAAATGGGACCTGCACAAATGGCGCCTGCGCCTGACCAAATGGTTTGTCTGGCTCTGCATCGCAGTGGCTACAGGCGGCGCATGGGTCTTTTATTTTGCTGACGCCCCCACCCTATTGATGAACCTGCTCACGCTTGAGGCGCATCCCGCCGCCTACATCACAATGGGCATCCTGACGGCGACAACATTCCTCTTTGGCGGCTTTGCCCGTGAACAGGTTTGCATCTACGCCTGCCCATGGCCGCGCATTCAGGCCGCCATGATGGACAACGACACTATAACCGTCGCCTACCGCGAATGGCGCGGGGAGCCGCGCGGCAAAGGCAATGTACGCAAACGCGACCGCGCCGCCGCCGAAAAGGCAGCTGCGGAAGCCCAAGCCGCAGGTGGTGATCAAACTGCCCGATATGAGGGCACACCCTATCCAAACAGCCCGATCAAACTCAGCGGTGGTACCGCCACAATCAGCGCCCCCGTAGAGCAAGAGCACGGCGACTGCATCGACTGTATGGCCTGTGTGAACGTTTGCCCCATGGGCATCGACATCCGCGATGGTCAGCAGATGGAATGTATCACCTGTGCGCTCTGCATTGATGCCTGTGATGATGTCATGGACAAAATCGGCAAGCCGCGCGGCCTGATCGACTACATGGCATTGTCCGACGAAGACGCCGAGCGTTCGGGTAAAGCCCCAGCACCACTCTGGCGTCACATTCTGCGCCCGCGCACCATTCTCTACACGGTCATGTGGGCCTCCATCGGTCTGGCGCTTGTCTATGCCCTGTTCATCCGCTCCGATATCGAACTGACGGTCAGCCCCGTGCGCAACCCGACTTACGTGCTGCAATCGGATGGCTCTATCCGCAACATTTATGACGTGCGCCTGCGCAATAAATCGGGCGACGACCGCTTGTTCCATCTCAGCCTCACGAGCGAGGAAATCCTGCGGATTGAACTTGAAGGCCGCGATGGGTTGCTCTCTTTCGAAGTACCTGCCGACAGCACCGTCTTGCAGCGCGTCTATATCACGGCCCGTCCCCAAGATCCGGCGGCAACCCAAAACAGCACGCCACTGCGCCTCTGGGTCGAAGATCTGAGCACTGACATCCGCGCCAGCCAGACAACCATATTCAACGGAAAGGCCGCCCAATGACCGATGTAAAAACTGAGATAAAAGGCGAAATCAAAGGCTGGCATGTCTTTGCAGGCTTCGCCGCAGCGTTTGGCGTCATCATCGCCGTGAACCTCACTCTCGCGTTTCAGGCCGTCAAAACCTTCCCTGGCCTTGAGGTCAAAAACTCCTATGTCGCGAGCCAGACGTTCGATGTGGAGCGCAACGCGCAGCTTGCCCTGAACTGGGATGTTTCGGCCACGCTGGAAAATCACACTCTGTCACTGTTCATCCTTGAAGATGGCAAACCAATCGACGTTGAGGTCGAATCCGCAACCTTCGGACGTGCCACCAATGTCCAGTTTGATGAGACCCCCGATTTCATCTTTGATGGCCGTGCTATGCGTGCCCAAGTGGACGCAGGCACAGGAAACTGGAACTTGCGCCTGCGCTTGCGTGCAAAAGACGGCACTTTGTTCCAGCAACGCATCATCGTGCGAGACGCAAAGTGAGCGGCGCCTGCCCTGCCTGTGCAGGCGTCCCCCTCCCGCAAGATTTTGACAAAGGCGCGAACGAGACAGCGCCCAAACTGCAATACTCCCTGCCCGACATCCACTGCGCCGCATGTATTGGAAAGATCGAGCGCGGCCTGTCTGGCATCAACGGCGTCAGCAATGTCCGCGTGAACCTCTCGCTCAAGCGTTTGTCGGTCAGCGGCACCATGGACCCCGCGCGGATTGAAACCGCTCTGCGCGATCTGGGGTTTGATGCCTATCCGCTTGACCTTGAAGCGCTAAACACCGCCCGCGATACTGTCGGGCGTTCGCTGCTCACCCGCATGGCTGTCGCTGGTTTTGCCATGATGAACGTCATGCTGCTGTCGATCGCCGTGTGGTCCGGTGCCACCGATACCACTCGCGATCTGTTCCACCTCATTTCCGCCGTGATCGCCCTGCCGGTTGTTGCCTATTCCGCCCAACCGTTTTTCCAGAACGCATGGACCGCCCTTCGCGTGGGCCGCCTGAACATGGATGTGCCGATCTCCCTTGCCATTCTGCTTGCCGCTGGCATGTCGCTGTTCGAGACGCTCAATGGCGGCGATCACGCCTATTTTGACGCGGCCCTGTCGCTCACTTTCTTTCTGCTCATTGGCCGCTTTATGGATCACCGCACCCGCAGTGCCGCACGCTCCGCCGCCAAGGAGTTGACAGCACTTGAGGTCCAAACCGCCCAGCGCGTGAGGGATGGCATCACCCAAACGATCCCCGTCTCCCAACTTAGACTTGGCGATATCATCACGGTTCCCACAGGCGCACGCGTGCCTGTTGACGGGGCGCTCGTGTCCGACCATGCCCTGATGGACCGCTCTTTCCTCACGGGCGAATCCGCAGCCGTAGATGTGGCCCAAAACGCGATGCTACAAGCGGGCGAGATCAACGTCGCCGCCCCTCTCACCCTACGCGCTACTGCTGTGGGCGATGATACCACACTGCGCCGCATGGCCAGCATGGTTGAACTGGCCGAAAACAGCCGTAACAAATACACCGCTCTTGCAGACCGCGCTGCACAAATCTATGCCCCAGCCGTCCACCTTCTCGCGCTATTCGCATTTGTCGGTTGGGTCGCATATGATGGCGATATCCGCCACGCCCTCAACGTCGCAATCGCCGTGCTGATCATCACCTGCCCCTGCGCCTTGGGCCTCGCTGTTCCTGCGGTCTCCACTGCCGCCATCAGCCGCCTCTTCTCGCTGGGTTATCTGGTCAAACACGCCACAGCCCTTGAACGTCTCGCGGAAGTCACCCGCGTTGTCTTTGACAAAACCGGCACGCTCTCCACCCCTTCCGTCACCCTGCCGACGCCCTTCTCTGACGATGAACGCGCCATTGCAAAAGCACTGGCACAAGCCTCCCATCATCCGCTCTCGCGCGCTCTTGTGATTGCCACAGGCGATATCGCCCCCGCCATGGTCGAGAATATTGTTGAGACGGTTGGTCAAGGGATCGAAGGCACGCTGAACGGTGAGAAAGTAGCCCTGGGCCGTGGCGCTTGGCTCGGAGCGGATTTTGACGATCTGGGTCTGCGCATCGGTGCGGGACAAGCCCGCCAACTCGGCGCATCAGAGGCCCCCCGCGCAGGTGTCAAAACCGCGCTCAACGGGCTAAGCCAGCCTTGCGAAATCGTCACAGGCGATGCAACAGGTCCCGCCAACGCCTTCGCCGCCCAGCTTGGCCTGCCCGTGCGGGCCGATGTGCGCCCCGATGCGAAACTGGCCTACCTCAATCAACTGGCCCGTGAGGGCGAGTATGTTTTGATGGTCGGGGATGGCCTCAACGATACTGCCGCCCTTGCCGCAGCCCATGCTTCTATCGCACCGGCATCAGCGCTTGATGCCTCGCGCAGCGCGTCCGATGTTGTGATCCTCAAAGACAGCTTTGAGGACATCCCACTGCTGCTGCGCATCGCAGGCATGACCCGCCGCTTAAGCCAGGAAAACTTTGCCATCGCAGCACTCTATAATGCCATCGCCATCCCGATCGCCTTGGCAGGTTACGCCACTCCGCTGGCCGCAGCCTTGGCAATGTCAGCCTCTTCCATTACTGTCTTACTCAATGCCCAACGCATAAGGTTCTCAAAATGAACGTCCTTGTCATTCTTATCCCCGTCTCCTTGATCTTGGGCGCACTCGGGCTTGTTGCCTTCATCTGGACGGTCCGCTCGGACCAGTATGACGATGAGCAAGGCAATGCCGCGCGTATCCTGCTCGACGACGATTAACGCCTAAGCCCTGTCAGTTTAATGAAGCGTTAACCACTCCCCTTTATGTAAAGCGGATGCTCAAAACATGCGCCCTCATCCTGCCTGCCCTGATCCCCTCTTGGCGGTTTTTCCAGACGGTTGAGGCATCGCCGCGCGTCGAGTGGACACTCCTCGCCACTGCGCGGGAAACACCCTCCAAATGGCACCCACTACGCCCCTGCCCTGAGACAGTGACCCCCCTGCAAATGCTCGCACGGTTGTTCTGGAACCCTGCGAGAAACGACGCCCTTTATATCACCTCCTGCGCCGAGCGGATCGCGTTGGGCCTTTGCCCACACAGCGTGGGTGAGATCACGACCCGCATCCTGCGCGACATCACCACCCTCCCTATCCACAGCTGCACCAAACTGATGCAGTTCAGGCTAGTGTTTGTGGCCCACAACGGGACGGAACTGACGCGGGAGACGGTCTTTCTTTCCACCCCTGTCGCCACCCTCAGATGAGCTTGGAACTGGCCCAGCGCTTTACCGAAATCCTGCTCGCCCTCGCATTCTTACAACAAAGCGCCGAGCATATGAGCGGCCCCAACGCCGCCCGCGCCCTGTTTCTTACGCGTGCAGTACTCTGCCTTGCGCTTCTCACAGGTGTTTATTCTGACTGGTCCTTGGTCGCTCTCAGCATCCACAGCATTGCAGTCCTCCACCGGTATAACGGCCCCTATAATGGCGGCAGTGACCGAATGGGCCTGCTGATCCTCTATTGCCTGACGCTGTCGCACTGGCTCCCCGAAGGGCCACTGACGCAAACCGCATTCGCCTATCTGGGCGTGCAGGTGATCCTGTCCTATTTCATCTCCGGCTGGGTCAAAATCCTCAACCCCGCGTGGCGCAGCGGTGCGGCTTTGCGCGATGTCTTTGCCTTCTCGGCCTATCCCGTGGCCGAAAACCTGCGCGCCCTTGCGCCCCATCCCCGCGCCATGCGGACCGCATCATGGGCCGTCATCGGGTTCGAGGTTCTGTTCCCGCTCGCCCTGCTCAACCAGACGCTACTGATCGCGGCCCTCGCCTGCGCCGCTGCTTTCCACATCGCAAATGCCTGCCTCTTTGGCCTGAACCGCTTTGTCTGGTTCTGGCTCGCCGCATACCCGTCAATCCTCTGGCTCCAGTCGCGCCTGATCGCGCCTGCCTGATCTTCTGCTGGCCTCAGAGCAAACACCTGTGCAAAGCTGTGACAAACACCCCTGATCGCGAGAAATGCCAGATGACAAATGATCCCCTGCTCCAACCGTTCCAGCTCAAACATCTGACGCTCAAAAACCGCATTATGACCACCAGCCATGAACCCGCCTATCCCGAGGACGGCATGCCCAAAGACCGCTACCGCGCTTATCACGCGGAGCGCGCTAAGGCGGGCGTCGCCCTTGCCATGACCGCAGGCTCGGCGGCCGTGTCCCGCGACAGCCCGCCTGTGTTCAACAACATCCTCGCCTACCGCGACGAGGTGGTGCCATGGATCCAGAACCTCACCGATGCCTGCCACGAGCACGGCTGCGCCACGATGATCCAGCTGACGCATCTGGGCCGCCGCACCACTTGGAACAAGGGCGACTGGCTGCCTTCCGTCTCGTCGTCAAAACACCGCGAACCCGCCCACCGCGCCTTCCCCAAACTGATCGAAGATTGGGACATCGACCGCATCATCACCGACTTCGCCGACGCCGCCGAGCGGATGAAGGCAGGCGGCATGGACGGGATCGAACTTCAAGTTTATGGCCACCTGCTTGACCAATTCTGGTCGCCTTTGACCAATGACCTGACGGGGCCCTACGGTGCTGACACGCTGGAAAACCGTATGCGCTTCCCGCTTGATGTTCTTGCCGCCATACGCAAGCGTGTGGGCGCGGAATTCATCGTCGGCTTCCGCTATACGGCGGACGAGGCGCAAAAGGGCGGCATCACCCCCGAGGAAGGCCTGCTCATCTCCGAAAAGCTGGCAGCGACAGGCCAGCTTGATTTTCTCAACGTGATCCGTGGCCGCATCCATACCGATCCCGCCATGACTGATCTGATCCCCATTCAGGGCATGAAGGGCGCACCCCATCTCGACTTTGCGGGTGAAGTCAAGAAACGCACAGGCATGCCAACGTTCCATGCTGCCAAAATCCCCGATGTGGCAACTGCACGCCATGCAATCGAGGCTGGATTGCTGGATATGGTCGGCATGACCCGCGCCCATATGGCTGACCCCCATGTGGTGCAGAAAATCATGGAGGGGCGCGAGCATGACATCCGCCCCTGCGTAGGCGCCACCTACTGCCTTGATCGCATCTATCAGGCGGGCGATGCCCTGTGCATCCACAACGCCGCCACAGGCCGCGAACTCACCATGCCCCACACGATTGCCCCCGCCGAAACACAGCGCAAAGTTGTCATTATCGGCGCAGGCCCCGCAGGACTGGAAGCTGCCCGCATCGCGGCAGAGCGCGGCCACCGCGTCACCGTCTTTGAGGCCCAGCCCGATCCGGGTGGTCAAATCCGCCTCACAGCCCAAACCCCGCGCCGCCGCGAGATGATCTCGATCATCGACTGGCGCATGTCACAATGTGCCGCGCGCGATGTGGTGTTCCATTTCAACACATGGGCCGAAGCCGATGATATCACTTCCCTAAACCCCGACGTGGTCATCGTCGCCACGGGCGGCATCCCCAATCTTGAGCTGTTCGAAACAGGCACCGAGGCCGCCCATGTCGTCAGCGCGTGGGACATCATCGCAGGCGATGTGCGCCCCGCCCAGAATATCCTGATTTACGATGAGAGCGGCGATCACCCCGCGCTCCAAGCGGCTGAAATCGCCGCTAATTCTGGCGCAAAGGTCGAGATTATGACCCCTGATCGCACCTTCGCTCCCGACATCATGGCGATGAACCTCGTCCCCTATATGCGCAGCTTGCAGGACAAGGACGTGACCTTCACCGTCACCCGCCGCCTGCTCGGCGTGGCAAAGGACGGCAACAAACTCACCGCGACCATCGGCACCGATTACAGCGATCATACCGACCTGCGGACGTACGATCAGGTCATCGTCAACTACGGCACACTGCCGCTGGATGACCTCTATTTCGACCTAAAACCGCTCAGCAGCAATGGCGGCGCGGTGGATCAGGACGCCCTAATCGCTGGCACGCCCCAGACCCTCACCCGCAATGACGCTGGCACATACCAGCTGTTCCGCATCGGTGACGCCGTCTCGGCGCGCAACATCCACGCTGCGATCTATGATGCCCTGCGGCTGGTCAAAGATATCTAGGACGCCAGATAGTCCTGCACCATCTGCGGCAAGCGGTGCGCCCATGGGGCCGCCTTCTCCAACTCGGCACAGACCGCGATCAGTTCGGCATCCGCCCCGAACGGGGCCGCCAGATGCACACCCACAGGCAGGCCATCCGCCGTCCAATGCATCGGCACAGTCGCCGCGGGCTGTCCACTGGCGTTGAAGGTCGCGCAAAACGGCGAATATTCAAACACGCCGCCTTTGCCCACACGGTAATTCTCGTAATCATCGCGCTCATGGGTAAAGCGGCCCACCGCTGCGGGTGGCTCTGCCAATGTGGCCGACAGCAAAATGTCATAATCACCAAACGCCGCTGCCATCTCGCGCCCGTAGGCATGCACTTTGTTGACTGCCTCCAGATACTCAGCACCCGAAATCCCACGCGCAAATTCAACCCCGCTTGCTGCAACGCCCTGCACATCCCCCTGCTGCATCCCGCGCCCTTTGGATTTCAGTGTCTTTTCGATCCACAGCGCCGTGCCACAGGCCACAATCTTGGTCCATGCCCGCATCATCCCGTCATGATCTGCCGACGGACAGGCGGGAACGACGTCATGCCCCAAACCCTCAAGGATATGCGCCGTCTTATTCACCGCGTTGCGGCACTCGGGATGAATTGCACCACCCGTAAATCGCGTCTCACACACTCCTACCCGCAAGCGCCTCGGCGGCATTGTGATCGCGGCACTATAGGTCGTTTCCATCGCAGGTGCCGCATAGGGCGCGCCCAGATCAGGCCCCGCACAGGCATCCATCATCGCCGCATTATCGCGCACTGAGCGGCTGAGGAAGCCGTCAATCGCCATCCCGCCCCAACCCTCGCCAGAGGCAGGCCCGTCAGGGAACCGCGCCCGCGTTGCCTTGAAACCAAACAAACCGCAACTCGACGCGGGAATACGCACCGACCCGCCCCCATCCGAGCCATGGGCCATCGGCACAATCCCCGCCGCCACTGCGGCCCCCGCACCGCCCGACGATCCGCCACTGGTGCGCGTCACATCCCACGGGTTGCGCGTAGGCCCGCCATAAACCGCCGCCTCTGTCACAGGCCCCACGCCGCCCTCGGGGGAAGTCGTCCGCCCGAATGTCACAACCCCCGTCGCCCGCATCCTGCGGTAAATCTCGCTGTCATAGGTGTAGCGCGTGTTTTTAAGCAGGTTCGAGCCGCTATGCGTCGGGAAATCAATCGCCTCCGCGCTCAAATCCTTTATCAGAAACGGCACACCTTTGAACGGCCCCTCGGGCAGCCCGTCCTTGATCGCCTGCCGCGCGACCTCCTCTTGCATCAGCACCACTGCGTTGAGCGCAGGGTTCAGTGCCGCCACCCGCGCCAGCGCCTCATCCAACAACTCGTCAGGTGACGCCGCCCCCGTCGCCACAAGAGATGCAAGATGGGTGGCGTCAGGCGGTGTCTGTGCGATCATGGCGTGTTCCTTTAGCAAAATGCGGTGTTGCCCCAGCATAGGCACCTCACCCCGCCCGACAAAAGCACTTTCCGCGCGCCCGCTCCAAAACGCCAAAAGGCCCCGACAACTGCCAGAGCCTCTTGACCGCTATTTTTTGAGTTGTTCAGCCCTGCGCCATCAGATGCGCCCCGAACGGATTGTCGATCACCATCAGCCAGCACCCGTCCGCCTGCCTGCGCAGTACCACCACCGAAAACCCGCTCTGCTCGATTTCTGATCCGTCAGGTGCAGTCATTTTCATATCCCAAGTCGAGGAGTGCAGTGCGATGTCGCCGGTCTGGATAATCTCATGTGCTTTCACGCTGATCTGTGGCTTCATCCCGATGAAATGCCCGAACGCCCCGCGCAAAGCGTCAGTTCCTTGCGCCACCATCCCTGGCTGGCCCTGCATCGCGCCACCCTGTTCAAAAGTGGCAAGGATCGCCTCCATATCCCCTGCTGCGACTGCGGCGTTATTCGCTTCGACGACTGCGTTGATCTGTGCGTTTTCCATTGTCTGTCTTCCTTTGCCTGTTTGTTTTCCTATGACCTGTCTAACAGCCTCTAGTGACAGAAAATGGCAGGAGTGTTGAGAACTGAACAAATTATCTCATTTCCCGCTAGCCAATAGAATCATTTGCTTACCGATTGCCCGGCACCTCGTGCCATCTTGACGTTGAAAACCCCGCACGACAGTGAGACAAGACCGCCAACACGCGCCTGCGCACCAATAACCCGAGAGATTTCCCATGACCGCCAAAACCCGAATTGCCCTGTCCAGCGATCACGCCGCCATTGACCTGCGCCGCGCCATCGCCGCGCACATCACCGCCCAAGGGTATGAGGCCATCGACATCGGCCCCACCTCCCCCGAAAGCACACATTACCCCCAACACGGCGCTGCCGCTGCCAATCTGGTGGCCTCTGGCGATTGCGACCTTGGTATCATCCTTTGCGGGACAGGTCAGGGCATCATGATGGCCGCCAATAAGGTAAAAGGCATCCGCTGCGGGGTCTGCTCTGATACCTTCTCTGCACAGATGATCCGGGAGCATAACGACGCAAACATGCTGTCGCTTGGCGCACGTATTGTGGACGAGGCACAGGCTCTCCAAATCGTCGATGCCTTTCTGGGTGCCCAATTCGAAGGCGGCCGCCACGCCACTCGTGTCGATATGATCACCGCACTCGAAGCCTAGACCCCACCGCCCCTTGAACCACCCCTTGCGCCCCGCTAAACCAAAGCGCAACAACCATTGATAAGGTGCCATCCCATGCTCGACCTCACCTATGACACACCTAAAGTCCGCACCATTGCAGGGGCTAAACAGGATTGGGAGCTTGTCATCGGCATGGAGGTGCACGCGCAGGTTTCCTCCAACGCCAAACTCTTCTCCGCCGCCTCCACCAAATTTGGCGCAGAGCCGAACAGCAATGTTGCCTTTGTGGATGCTGCCATGCCCGGCATGCTGCCCACGCTGAACGAATACTGCGTCGAGCAAGCGGTGCGCACAGGCCTCGGCCTCAAGGCAAAGATCAACCTCTGGTCTGCCTTTGACCGCAAAAACTATTTCTACCCCGACCTGCCGCAAGGCTACCAGATTTCACAGCTTTACCACCCCATCGTGGGCGAAGGTGAAGTGCTGGTCGAGATGGGCGATGGCACGGCCCGCATGGTCGGCGTCGAGCGTATCCACCTTGAACAGGACGCGGGCAAATCCATCCACGACATGGACCCTAACATGTCCTTCGTCGATCTGAACCGCACAGGCGTGGCGCTCATGGAAATCGTGAGCCGCCCCGACATTCGCGGCCCCGAAGAGGCCGCAGCCTACCTCGCCAAACTGCGCCAAATCCTGCGCTACCTCGGGACGTGTAACGGCGACATGCAGTCCGGTGCCATGCGCGCCGACGTCAACGTCTCCATTTGCGCGCCGGGCCAGTACGAGAAATATGCAGCCACAGGCGACTTCTCCCACCTCGGCACCCGCTGCGAGATCAAGAACATGAACTCCATGCGCTTCATCCAACAAGCCATTGATGTAGAAGCAAAACGCCAGATCGCAATCGTTGAGGGCGGCGGTGAAGTCACCCAAGAAACACGCCTGTTTGATCCAGACAAGCAGGAAACCCGCTCCATGCGGTCCAAGGAAGAGGCACACGACTACCGCTACTTCCCAGACCCCGACCTTCTGCCACTGGAGATCGAGCAGTCGTGGGTGGACCAAATCCAAGCAACTCTGCCAGAGCTTCCAGACGCCAAAAAGGCCCGCTTCATCAACGACTTCGGCCTGTCCGACTATGACGCAAGTGTGCTGACCGCCGACCTCGACAGCTCAAGCTATTTCGAGGAAACAGCCCAAGGCCGCGACGGCAAGATGTGCGCAAACTGGGTCATCAACGAGCTGTTTGGCCGTCTCAAGAAGGACGAAAAAGACATCTCTGAGTCCCCCGTCACCCCCGCCATGCTCGGCGGGATCGTGGACCTCATCGCCAGCGACGCCATCAGCGGCAAAATCGGCAAAGACGTGTTCGAGATCACCTACACCACAGGCCGCGATCCGGCGGAGGTGGTCGAGACCGAAGGCCTCAAACAAGTCACCGACACAGGTGCCATCGAGGCCGCCGTAGACGAAATCATCGCCGCCAACCCCGATCAAGTGGCCAAAGCCCGCGAGAACCCCAAGCTGGCAGGCTGGTTCGTCGGTCAGGTGATGAAAGCCACAGGCGGCAAGGCCAACCCGAAGGCGGTGAACGATCTGGTCGCCGCCAAACTCAAAGGCTGAGATGAAAACTGGGCGTCACCATCAGTGCGCCCAGTTTTTAATAAATGAGATAATACGCAAAGCCACCGCTATGAGGTGACTTAGAACACTTCGTTCGGGCCACCGAAATCACCAGTTCCTACGGGCGCAGCCGCATCATCCCCCTCCGTTTTAACCCCACCAATTCCCACACCAAAATCAAACTCGCGGCTCTGTAAATCAAGCCCCATATCCAACCCGATATAGCTGTCATCCATCAAATACGCCGCCCCCACGGTTGGCCGCATGCTCCGCGATTTGAGCATGTAATCCAGCCCCAAAGTCGCGGCAAAACTGTCCTCGTCATCGTCCGAGAACAGGCGCACGCCCACACCCACACCCGCATCCACTTCACCCCCGCCAAAAGTCAGGCTCAGCCCGAACCCGACCGCAGGGTCCGCCGCAGCTGGCCGAACAAGCGTCAGGGCGAGTGTCAGGGCAAGGGCGGATGCAGCGGCAAGTTTTTTGGTCATGACATATTCCTCAAATCAATGCGCCCGCACGAACGGCAGGCTTTTCCGCGATCTTACACCGCCTCCGCCCCACATTAAGCCCCGCAATAACAAGACCCTTCCCTCTGTGCCCTCAAATGCACAATCAGGCCGTGCCCTACACTGCAAAGCCACGATTCCACCACCTGTTAAGGTTGTCGCGCTGGTCCTTGTCGTCGGCGCGACAGGACAACACCTCCAGCACGCTGATCACCGGCTCCTCATAGGAATGGCTGTGCCGCACGGCCTCCACCGCACGGGCAAGCACATCAGGATCGCGCGGCAGATGAAAGGACAGCACCCGCACAGGCATCTCGACCGTGCGGGTAAAATCCCACATCTCGCCATCATAATGCGGCTTGTCCCCCATGACCGAGCCCTCCAAAGGTTGGAAAAACTGCATCCCTCCGCCGCTCTCGAAGGCCACTCCCTGATAGTCACCATAGCGCAGCCCCACCGCCGCAGACACCGCTTCACGCACCCGCGCATCATCGCGCTCCGCCAGTTCCACCCGCACCATCCACGCAGGCTCAAACGCACAGGTTGTCAGCCCCGCATTGATCTGATCCACATCCATCACGCTCTCCTTCATTTGACATTTCCACTGTCCTAGCGCACCCCTACTGACAACAGACTGTCAGCAGTCAACGAGGACCCATGCCAAAATCAGACCGCTACTTCGAGATCATCCAGATGCTGCGCCACGCAAAATCACCCCTCCGTGCCGCCCAAATCGCCGAGACGCTCGAAGTCTCCCCGCGCACCATCTACCGCGACATCGCCATTCTCCAAGCCCGCCAAATCCCCATTTTGGGCGAAGCAGGTGTGGGCTATGTCATGCGCGCAGGCTACGATCTGCCCCCGCTCAACCTCGACGCAACCGAGGCAGACGCAGTCGCCCTCGGCCTCGCCATGATCATCCGCACAGGCGATCCCGAGCTTTGGCAAGCCGCCCGCCGCGCAGCACGTAAACTACACACCATCGCCCCTGGAACCCAACAGCTTGTCGCCTCCAGCTGGGGCACGCCGAGCGATCCCACCGCTCCGATTGTCCGCGATGCCATCCGCACGGAACAAGCGTTGAACATCACCTACACCGACGGCAGAACGATACAGACCACCCGCACAATTTGGCCGCTCGCGCTCATCTACTACGCCGACAACATAGTGCTGGCCGCATGGTGCACGCTGCGCCACGCCATCCGCCACTTCCGCCTTGACCGCATGCAGGCCTGCACCCCCGATGCGCATCATTTCACGGGCCACGGCGCGGCACTGCTCACCCAATGGGAAACCCATCACAAAGCGGAGGCCGTCGCCGCAGCCACTCTCTTCTAATTTAGCGAAACACAGATTGTATCCCGCCCCCGATTGCCGCACCTTGCACCCAATCAAATCGACCACACGAGGCTTCCATGAACGAATTCCGCTCCACCCCCATGCCCGTCCTGCCCGAATGGATCGACTACAACGGCCACCTCAACATGGCCTACTACTCCGTGCTGATGGATAAATGCGCGGATCAAGCCTACCCTCTGCTGGGCTTCGGCCCCGACTACCGCGACCGCACAGGCTGCACGACCTATGTGGCAGAATTCCACATCTGCTACGTGCGTGAATTGCACGAAGGGGACCGCGTCACCTCCACCTTCCACCTCATCGACTTTGACGCCAAACGCTTCCACGTCTTCCAGGAACTCTGGCACGCCGACGGCTGGCTCGCCGCCACAGGCGAAGCCCTCACCCTCCACGTCGACCAATCAGGCGGGACCCCAAAAGTCGCCCCCATGCCCGAAGACATCATGGCCAACATGGCCGCCATGAAAGCCTCCCAAGCCCACCTCCCCATCCCCGACCGCGCAGGCCGCAAAATCGGCATACCCCGCAAATAACCCCGCCGAACCCCACACCCGCCACCGTAGGGTGCGCATTCACTGCGCACGTCCTCCGTTCCGAACGCACAGGCCACAAGATCGGGGTCGTGCGAAAATAACGCGCTATCCTCCCGAATTAGTTGAACTCATTACGTCCTCCCCCTAACTCTATCACTGGGGGAGACAAACATGATCGCACGCATCCTAGACGACCAATACCTTCACACCGCCAATCTACTGGTCTGCGCTGGCACGCTGGCGACACCAGTTGGCGCACTCACCGCAGTCGGCACAGTGGTTGCAGGCGCTCTCTCACTCAAAGAAGTCGCCAAACGCATGCGCCCTGAACAAAAGGGAATGGCAGGACAAATCGCCAAACTCCTTAAAGAAAAAACCGCAGAACAAACCCACCTCAAGGGCGATACCGCAATCTCCCTTCCCGATATGGTGGCCGTTGGCATGCCAAGCGCCCAAACCATCATTGATACGAAACAACAGACCAAGCCCCTGATCGACGCAATGGTTGCCCACCTCGCCAAACTCGGCCAACCCGATTACACACTCTCGCAGAATGTCACAGCCTTCCGCGCTGTCCTGCACCCCGTCTTCGAGAAGCTGCTAAACGATGCAGCCTTCACCGCACAACTAGGCCCCCTGCGTGAGCGGATCATCCTCGAAATCCCTGATATGCTGCGCGAGATGAAAGGCGGCATTGATCGCATTGAAGACGGCATGGCCGAAATACTTGCACACCTGAAATCAACAACAGACCCCGACGCGTTGCCTTTAGCTGACCTTCAAAAATTAGCCGTCCGCTTTGGCCTGCCTGAAGATGCAGACAAGGCTACTCTCTTACCGCTCCTCCGCGACAAGGCCATCGAATACGCGGCCCTGAAATCCGAAGTCGACGCCATCCCCGAAACCATGCGCAACCTCGCCAATCTAAAAGCCGCCGCTCAAGACGCCATCGAACGCGTTGACCTCGAAGAAGTTGAAAACCTCATGGCTATGGTCCATGAAACTGAACTGGAAGAAGCCGCAAAATCATCTGAGATCCGCGCCAACACCGCCCTACTGCGCGGCAAAGTCGAAGACGCCTACCGCTACCTCTCCGCCGCCGCGGACAGCTTCGCCGCTGTTGATCCGCTTGAGCCTGCCCGCAAGCGAATAATGAAATATTCTGGAATTCTGCGAAAGCACGGGCTGCGCTACGGCGATGATGGCCTGCGCTATGCCGCAGAGCTTCTTAACCTTATACTCGATGCGGCTCTAAATACCGCAGACCCGCCGCTTTGGGCCGAAGGACAAAACATTCTCGCAAACGCCCTGCAAGAGCAAGGCATCCGCACCCTAGGAGTCGAGGGCACAGACCTGCTCACTGCGTCCGTCACCGCCTACCGCAGATCCCTTGAGGCTCGCAACCGCACCGATCATCCCCTAGAATTCGCAATGACGCTAAACAATCTTGCCAACGCTCTGAGCGAGCAAGGCATCCGCACCCAAGGGGCCGACCGCGCAGATCTGTTAGCACAGGCCGTCACTGCCTGCCGCAGCATTCTTGAGGTCATCAATCGCGTCAATCGACCTGTGGAATGGGCTATGACCCAAAACAACCTCGCCACCGCCTTGACCGATCAAGGCATCCGCACCCAGAGGTCCAAGGGCGCCGACGTGCTGGCGGAAGCCATCATCGCTTGCCGCAGCGCCCTAGAGGTCCGCACCCGCGTCGATTACCCCGAGCAATGGGCCATGACTCAAAAAAATCTTGGCAGCATATTAGCTTATCAAGGCACCCATACCAAGGGGGCCGAGGGCACGGGCCTACTGGCCCAAGCCGTCACCGCCTTCCGCAACGCTCTTGAGGTCCAAACCCGCGCTGATCATCCGGTGGACTGGGCCATGACTCAAGAAAACATCGCGATCTGCGAAAAGACGCGCGCGGATCATGACAGCTGCAACAATCCACTTCCGCACCTGACCGCCGCTTTGGAAGCTGTCGATAACGCGCTCATCATATATGATCCCGAACACATGTCCTATAACCACGCCAAAGCCACCGACCTCCGCGACGACATCCAAGCCAAAGTCGACGCCCTCCCGCCCGCCTGACCTGCTCCAAAACAACACACCCAAAACGCCTTCTTCATTTTGCTAATAAACTCATTCCACCCCCACCCCACAAAACCACCCTAAAAAAACTCCCGCACCACGCCACCCAAAAACACCACACCGTGCACAGGGGAATGAGGAGACTTCCCAAAAACCAATCCGTGAACAGTTTCACCGCCCAACGGTAAAAACCCAGTCCACGCAAGCAGTGCGCCACACGGTGTACAGGGGGTGTACGCGGGGTGTACGCATAGCACCCCCAATTTTACAAACCCTGTTCCCTTTCATCCCCCCCCGCGCTAAAACACTCCAAATCACCAAAGGTCCGCCCATGCCCCGTTACGAATACAAGGTCGTTCCCGCCCCAACCAAGGGGATCAAGGGCAAAGGCGTGCGCGGTGCAGAGGCAAAGTTTTCCTTTGCGGTTCAAGAGCTTATGAACGGCATGGCAGGCTACGGCTGGGAATACCAGCGCGCCGAGACCCTCCCCTCGGTCGAGCGGTCAGGCCTCACTGGCACCACCACCGAGTGGCGCAATGTGCTGGTCTTCCGCCGCCTGCGCGAAGGAGACGCCTCCGAGTTCCAGCCAGAGCTGCTCCCTGCCCCAATGCACAGCGATGAGGACGAGGATCAACCTCTTGAAATGCCCTTTGAAAATGAGGATGCCGACAACGATCCGCTGCCCGATAACGGCGTGGAGGACACCCAAGTCGACGCCAACATCGGCGCCTCCCTCAGCATCCTTGCCCGCGCCCGCAGCGTCACTGCGAAAACGGACGATGATGATTCGGAAAAAGACCCCGAAACAAAGTCTTAAGGCGCGATATCCAGCGACAACGCATGGATACGACCGATTAATTCAGCCCCCAGCGCACTATGCACAGCGCGATGTTTTGCCACACGGCTCAATCCCGCAAATTCGGGCGCCGTAATCGCCACATCAAAGTGCGATTGCCCCCCCTCCTGATACCCTGCATGGCCTCTGTGCGCTTCACTCACATCAGATACCACCAGCCGCGTCGTTGTGAATGCCGCCTTCAGCACGGCCTCAATCTCGTCTTTAACCAACATAAACCCTCCTGCGGGGACGATTATTTCCAATCCCCCCCTTCCCTCTGACAACCACACGTCTAGTATGATCGCCTTGAGTCGGAAAGGTATACCCATGCGAAAGAACGATCCCTTTGGTTTTGATATGTCCGTATCTTCCGCAAAGAAGAAGAACCCGCGCGGACGGCGTGGCATGTCCGGTGCGTCCGAGACATCGACGCGGGTGTGTGACCATGACGGCTGTGATGAGGCTGGTAAATATCGCGCGCCCAAAGCGCCCGATGTACTGGACGACTACTTCTGGTTCTGCCAGCAGCATGTGCGCGAATATAATACCAAGTGGAATTTCTTCCACGGAACAACCGAAGCCGAGATGAACGCGCAACTCTCAGAGGACAAGGTTTGGGACCGTCCCACCAAGCCGATGAGCGATCCCGAGGCCCGTGCTTGGGCACGTTTGGGAATTGAGGACCCGCATCAGGTTCTGGGGGCCAACGCCACGCAAAATCCGGGCAAGGGGCCGCAAGCAGGGCGTCGTCTCCCCCCGACGGAGCGTAAGGCGCTTGAGGTACTGGATGCCAAAGACAACCTGACCAAGCCAGAAATCCGTAAGATTTACAAATCCTTGATCAAGGTTCTTCATCCCGACATGAACGGTGGCGACCGCTCTCAGGAGGAGCAGCTACAGCAAGTCGTGTGGGCTTGGGATCAGCTGAAATCTAGCCGAAACTTCAAGGACTAGCGCATCAAACGTGGAGCGGTTTATGTGATTGCTCCACGCGCCCTGAGCTGCCTTGCAATTGAATGAAGCCCAACCAGGCAGAGCAACCAGATACTTAAGGCGGCAGGGCTTTCTGCGGCATCAATGATGGCTACGAACCGAGCGCGGGAAAATCGGTGAAGCCGCTGCCATCAGCAACAGTGGCTCCGAACATCATTGCGCCCACGATCGCACCGACAAAGGTCATCGCAACACTTCCAGTCAAAGCGATGAGCCATCCTGTCTGGTCAGCATTTCCAAAAGCACCACAACACAATCAACTCGCAATCGCCGCCCTCGGAACCGCTGCAATATGCAACCAGTTGTCCGGTAGATATCGCGCATTGGGGCCACCGATAAAGGCCATAGCACGCGACACAATCAGATCCGCCCCTGCCACAGCAAGAGCGAAAACAGCGCGAAATCTTTTGCACGTACCAAAATGCGCCATGATGCCTCACCTTGGCGTTCCTTGTTCCGTATCACATACAGGAAGCCATAGTTCTCCTCTTCATTAACACAGACCACACCTAGACCCACAGCTGGCATTACAGCTGGCATTATAGCCAAACCAATTTAGGCCTTTCCCTTGATCCTCCACGCGATATGTTGCATCGGAGACTGGAACGCCCCCTGCTGGGGCAGATAGATTTAGGATGAATAAACATGGCTGACGGCGGACTGGACCTCAACGCAACCCCGACCAAGGATATCTCGGTGCGCGAGGTATTTGGCATCGACTCAGACATGACCGTCAAAGGCTTTGAGGAGCGTACGGATCGTGTGCCTGACCTCGACAGCACTTATAAATTTGACGCCGACACCACACTCGCGATCCTTGCAGGATTTTCGCATAACCGTCGCGTTATGGTGCAGGGCTATCACGGAACAGGTAAATCGACGCACATTGAGCAGGTGGCAAGCCGCCTGAACTGGCCCACCGTGCGCGTAAACCTCGACAGCCACATCAGCCGGATCGATCTGATAGGTAAAGATGCTATCAAGCTGGTTGACGGCAAACAGGTCACAGCGTTCCAAGAAGGCATTCTACCTTGGGCATTGCGCACGCCGACTGCGATTGTATTCGATGAATACGATGCGGGCCGTGCGGATGTTATGTTTGTAATCCAGCGTGTTTTGGAAACCGATGGTAAGCTGACACTGCTTGACCAAAACAAGGTGATCACGCCCCACCCGTATTTCCGCATCTTTGCAACCGCAAACACCGTAGGTTTGGGCGATACTACGGGCCTCTATCATGGCACACAGCAGATCAACCAAGGTCAGATGGACCGCTGGTCGCTTGTATCTACATTGAACTACCTCAGCATTGATGCAGAAACAGCGATCGTTCTTGCCAAAAACCCGCATTTTAACACTGAGACTGGCCGTAAGATCGTCAAGCAAATGGTTACAGTTGCGGACCTCACGCGCACGGCATTCATGAACGGAGATTTGTCCACCGTGATGTCGCCGCGTACCGTGATCGCATGGGCGCAAAACTCGGAAATCTTCAATAACGTTGGCTATGCGTTCCGTCTCAGCTTCCTCAACAAATGTGACGAGTTGGAGCGCCAGACCGTGGCGGAATTCTATCAGCGCTTGTTCAACGAAGAGCTGCCCGAGAGCGCTGCCAGTGTTAGTCTCGGCTAAACCGATAAAATTAAACCAAAAAAAGGCCTCGGTGACGTACACCGAGGCCTTTACTATTTCACCGTCGTGAGAATTTAGCCGTCACGCTTTGCGTCATCCTCAATCAGCGAGCCGTCGATATCATCGACTACGTCGGCAGGCTTATATGCTTCGCTGCCTTGGTCTGCTTTCGGCGTATCCTCCATGGATTCGCCAGCAGTGTTCGCACCTGTGTCTGGCTCGACATACTCATTTGGGTCTGCGGCTACCGATTGTGCTGGGGAACCGGTTTTGATTTCTGCCAAAGCTGCCATCGGTGCGGAAGCGATCAATGCGATCAGTGCGGCGCGGGCGGTGTTTTTGCTCAGATTTGTCATGGTATTTTCCTTTAATATTATAGCTTTAGCAGATTTTCGTTTCTGCGTTTTGCCTTCTGGTAATACAACGGTGAGCCCCCAAATCTGTTCCCGCATTTTTTCATATTTTCTGCGAAAATTCCCACAACCCTCTGTTAGCAAACGCGAAAACTTCCAATTTTTTCTCTGGTTAGGACTTCCAAATTCGCTTATCCGGCCCCACCCCTCGCATTTCGCAGTAAGACTTCCCAATGATATCTTTAGTTTATCTGCTCGCGTCCTTTGACCCTGCCCTGAAAACCTGCGAAAACTTCTGTAACCATATGGGGCGAGGTCCAAATGAATAAACCAACCGACAATCCAGCAGATGCCTTCAAAAAGGCCCTCGCAGAAGCCTCCAAGGTTATGGCGAATGATCCTGACCTAACGGTGAGCTATTCCGTCGACCCCTCAGGCCTGTCGGGTGACGCAATGCGCCTGCCACAGGTGACGCGGCGCATGACGCGAGATGAAGTGATGCTGGCACGAGGCACAGCGGATGCGCTGGCGCTCAACCGCCGCTATCACAACGGGCAAACCCATGCCCGCTATGAGCCTCAGGGTGAGATGGCGCGTGATTTGTATGAAGCGATGGAGACTGCCCGCTGTGAGGCGGTTGGTGCACGCGACATGCCTGGCACCGCTGGCAACATTGACGCCAAGATCAAGCACGAGGCCCTGCGTAAGGGCTATGATCAGGCGAAATCCGCCTCCGACGTACCGCTGGCTGTGGCGGCGGGATATCTGGTGCGCCATCTGGCCACGGGGCGCGACATGCCTGCGGGTGCGGAAAACGTGATGGAGCTGTGGCGCGGCTATATCGAGGAAAACTGCGGCGGCACGTTAGACGATCTGGAAAACGCGCTTGAGGATCAGGCCGCTTTTGCCAAATTCTCGCGTCAGATCATCACCGATTTGGGTTATGCTGATCAACTGGGCGATGATCCCGATGGCACCGACGATGATCAGGAGGATCAGGCCGAAGAAGGAGCCGAGGAAGAGGACGATCCTGACAGCACAGGCAACGACGATCAGGATGAGGAGGATGCAGACGCCTCCCCTGAGCAAAGCCAGGAAGAGCAGCAAGACGCCTCCCAAGCCCAAGTGTCCATGGACGAGATGGCCGATCAGGAAATGGGGGATGAGGCCGAGATGCCTGAGGGCGAGGCCCCGATGGAGCCGCCTGCCCCGCAGCCCGTCTCGGACGCAGATCCAAATTATACTGTATATCGCACCGAAGATGACGAAGTTGTCGGCGCAGAGGAACTGGCCGAACCTGTCGAGCTTGAGCGTTTGCGTGCCTATCTTGATCAACAGCTTGAGCCGCTCAAGGGCGCAGTGAGCCGTCTGGCAAACAAACTGCAACGCCGGCTTCAGGCCCAACAGAACCGCTCGTGGGAGTTTGATCTGGAGGAAGGCACGCTGGACGCGGGCCGTCTGGCGCGGATTGTGGCAAGTCCTACAACGCCGCTCAGCTTTAAGGTCGAGAAAGACACTGAATTCCGCGATACGGTTGTGACGCTGCTTTTGGATAACTCCGGTTCCATGCGCGGGCGGCCTATTTCCATTGCGGCCATTTGTGCCGATGTTCTCGCGCGCACGCTTGAGCGGTGTAATGTGAAGGTCGAAATCCTCGGCTTTACCACCCGCGCATGGAAAGGCGGCCAAGCACGTGAGCATTGGCTCAACGATGGCCGCCCAACAGGTCCGGGTCGGCTCAACGATCTGCGCCACATCATTTATAAATCCGCTGACGCCCCATGGCGTCGGACGCGGCCCAATCTGGGGCTGATGATGAAAGAGGGTCTGCTCAAGGAGAACATCGACGGGGAGGCGCTGGAATGGGCGCACCGCCGTATGATGGCACGCTCGGAATCGCGCAAAATCCTGATGGTGATTTCTGACGGTGCCCCTGTGGATGACAGCACTTTGTCTGTGAACCCTGCGAACTTTCTGGAAAAGCACCTGCGTGATGTCATCGCGATGGTCGAAAAGAAGAAAGCAGTCGAACTGTTGGCCATCGGCATCGGGCATGACGTCACGCGCTACTATGACCGCGCTGTGACAATCACCGATGTGGAGCAGCTGGCAGGCGCAATGACGGAGCAGTTGGCATCACTCTTTGATACGGACCCACGTAAACGTGCACGTGTCATGGGCATGCGCCGCGTTAGCTGATCCTACGGGATTTGAATTTACAGTGCACATGAAGAAGGGGAATTTCTGTGTTTCAATCGTTTGAGGTAACAGCACGTCCCGAACAAGGGCCACCCCGCCTTAAAGCCCTGCGCGAGCAAATGACCGCAGCGCAGCTGGATGGTTTTGTGATTCCCCGCGCCGATGCCCATCAGGGAGAATATGTCGCCGCCCGCGATGCGCGGCTGGCATGGCTCACCGGGTTTACCGGTTCTGCAGGATTTTGCGTTGCATTGCGCGAAGTTGCAGGCGTCTTCATCGACGGCCGCTACCGCACGCAAGTCAAAGCGCAAGTGGCGGATGTCTACACGCCCGTTCCATGGCCCGAAGTGTCGATGGCGACGTGGTTGCGTGAGCAACTGCCCCAAGGTGGGCGCGTAGGTTTTGATCCGTGGTTGCACACAGTTGACCAGATTGAGCAGGCCGAAAAGACGCTAATAGGCAGCAATGTCGAGCTGGTGCAATGCGCCAATCTGGTTGATGCGATTTGGACGGAGCAGCCCTCTGCGCCAATGGAGCCTGCCAAAGCGCACCCCGTCGAATTTGCTGGCGAGACCCACCTCGACAAGCGCACGCGTCTTGCCCAGACTCTCGTGGAAGCAGGTGAGCAGGCCGCTGTGATCACCCTGCCCGACAGCATCTGTTGGCTACTTAACATCCGTGGCGCGGATATCGAACGTAATCCTGTGGTACACGGATTTGCCGTTCTGCATGCAGACGGCAGCGTTGACCTCTTCTCGGAACCGTCAAAATACGCAACTTTGCAGGACCACCTGGGCGACCAGATCAACCTCTATCCGCCAAGCGGGTTCCTGATTGGGTTGGCCGAACTTGATGGCCCGGTGCGCATTGATCCGTCTACAGTGCCACAAATTGTGGCTGATACGCTGGGCGACAGAGCGACGCGCGGAGCCGAGCCTTGCGCGCTGCCTAAAGCCTGCAAAAACGCCGCCGAAATTGAAGGCACAGCACAAGCACACCTGCGCGATGGTGCCGCCATGGTAGAAATGCTGAGCTGGCTGGATGCACAAGCTCCGGGAAGCCTGACCGAGACGCAAGTAGTGAGCCAGCTCGAGACCACGCGGCGCCGCGACAACGCATTGCAGGACATCAGCTTCGAGACGATTGCAGGAACAGGCCCGAACGGGGCGATCATGCACTACCGCGTGACCGAGGAAACCGACAGTGTACTGGAAGACGGTCATTTGATCGTGCTCGATAGTGGCGGTCAGTACCTCGACGGCACCACCGATATTACCCGCACAATTGCCATTGGCACACCGCCACTTGAGGCGGCGCAGGCATTCACCCGCGTCCTTGCAGGGATGATTGCGATGAGCCGCCTGCGCTGGCCTAAAGGGCTTGCTGGCGCCCATATTGAGGCCATCGGGCGGATGCCGCTCTGGCTTGCGGGTCAGGATTTTGATCACGGGCTTGGCCATGGTGTCGGTGCGTATCTGAGTGTCCATGAAGGCCCCCAGCGCCTTAGCCGCGTGAGCCATGTCCCCTTGGAACCAGGGATGATCCTGAGCAACGAGCCGGGCTATTACCGCGAGGGTGCCTTTGGCATCCGCTTGGAGAATCTGCTGGTGGTGCAAGAGGCACCTGCTCTGCCATCAGCTGATGCACACCGCGAAATGCTGGATTGGCGCACGCTCGCCTTTGCGCCGATAGACCGTCGCCTGATCATTGCGGATATGTTGGACCCTGCAGCGCGCGCATGGCTCAACGCCTATCACGCTGAAGTCGCCGCAAAAATCGGACCGCGGGTTACACCGCAGGTAAAAGAATGGTTAAATACCGCAACAGCCCCGATCTAGGGGGCATGACATTGGGGGCAAAGAATGGTTGATCATATCACAATCCGAAAAGCAGCAGGCACATGGTCCGTGCGTGCAGGCGGTGCTGTTTTGGGTGAAAGCGCCGATGCGCTTGAGCTGGTTGAAGGGGACTATCCCCCTGTTATCTATTTCCCGCGCAGCGATATTGCGATGGCGTTTCTTGATCCAAGCGACAAGACTTCGCATTGCCCGCACAAGGGAGATGCGCGGTACTTCAGCGTGGTTACCAAAAGCAGGACACTGGAGAATGTTGTCTGGTCCTATGAGGAGCCAAAAGAGGCAGCCGCAGGGGTCAAAGACTATCTCGCGTTTCACAATGTCGATGAAGTAACAGTCGAGCAAATCTAGCGCTCGCCCGTCAGGAGTGTTCCTCAGCCGCAGTGGCCGCCAGTGCGCGGTTATACGCCTTGAGTGCATCCACATGAAATAGCGCCCCAAGGAGTTCAGGCGGTGCGGCATCTGCCGAAAGCGTCACTACAGGCAGGAACAACGCACCCGTTTTCTCGAAAATCGGAATGGCGGTTTCCAGCGTTGCAGCCCCGTCAATATACAGGCCCTCTCCAATCATCTCCCAACAGCGCTCGTCGTCAGCCGCACGGGGATGATCGGCAGTGCGCATCGTCTTTACTGCAGTGAACATCGCAAGCAGATAGGCCTGCGGTCCTGCCGCAAGGTGAATGCCTCTGCGCTCGATCTGGGTCAGAAAAAAGCTGCGATCGACGAGGTTAGAGGACAGCGCCGTCGACATGCTCACCGCGACCATCACGGCAAGGCCCGTCTGCCAGTCGCCCGTAAGCTCGAACACAATGAGCGTGGTTGAAATTGGCGCACCAAGCACGGCAGCCGCCACAGCCCCCATACCCGCCAGTGCATAAAGCGAGGTCGAGCCAGAGACATTAGGAAAGATCCCCGTAGCAATCAGACCAAAAGCCAAACCCACGAGTGCGCCGACCATAAGCGAGGGTGAAAAGATCCCACCGCCCATGCGACCACCCAACGTAATCGCCACAGCAAGCACCTTAAGCACAGCAAAAACAGTGACTTCATGCAGGGCCAACTCACCCGTCAGGGCAAGCGAGGTCGTCTCGTATCCGACGCCAATAATATGCGGAAACCAAAGTGCAATCACCCCCAGCAGCAACCCCGCCACCATTGGACGGAAATAGCGCGGCAATTTGGTGCGTGATTGGATATGGTTGCCAATATCATCCGCCCAAAACACCGCCCGCATAAGCACAACAGCGACGAGGCCACAGGTGAGACCCAGCAGCAGAAAAGCGGGTAATTCCACGTAGAATTGCAGCTCCGTCACGGTAGGCAGTTTGAATTCGGTCACGCCACCAAACTCAATGCGATTGATGACAGTACCTGCAACGCTGGCAATCACGATGGGTGCAAAAGCGTGGACAGCAAAATGGCGCAGCACGACTTCGAGCGCAAAAAGTGCGCCTGCGATGGGGGCGTTAAAACTGGCCGAAACGGCGGCAGCAACGGCACAGCCCAACAGGTCGCGCCCGGTGATCCCGTCCGCATTGATGCGTCGGTTCACCCATGTCGAGATCACGGCGGCCAAATGCACCACTGGCCCTTCGCGCCCGGATGACCCGCCCGTGCCGAGTGTCACCATAGATGCCAGCGCAGAGGCAAGACCCGCGCGCGTCTCGACACGACCGTCGTGCAAGGCCGCCCCCTCGATAACATCCGCAACCGAGCGCACACGCGCATCGCGGGTAAAATGATGTAGGATCAGCCCAGAGACCAGCCCACCAAACGTTGGGATCAAAACAACCCAGTACCAGTCCAAGCCGCTGATAAAGCTGTGCAAATGCTGTACATCATCAGTGCCATAAAGCGTTTCCTGAAGCAGATAGATCCCCTTGCGGAAAAACAAAGCTGCAAATCCCGCCGCAATCCCGATAAGCAAAGCGATGAACCAGAATGTCACCTTCCCTGGCCCTTTGTGGCGCAGGACACGCCACCCGTCACGGCAGTTTGTCACGGCCATGGTCACCTGTTGTGACAGAAAGGACTTGGAAGGCTCGGTCATTTGGGCCTCAGGATATGGTTAACAGGCAGAGTGTTGCCCCAGCGGAAACCATATCGCGGGACCATATTCAACCCGTCAGAGCCCTAGCAACGCGCGGGCAGCTTCGCGTGCAGCCTGTGTAACCGTATCGCCGGACACCATGCGGGCCACTTCGTCAACCCGCTCATCGGAATTTAGCGGCACAACATTGGTGGTTGTCATACCTTTTGTTACCGACTTCTCAACGCGCCAGTGATGCGCCCCAAGGGCCGCAACCTGAGGTGAGTGTGTCACGACCAGCACCTGCCCCTCCGCTGCAATCGCGGCGAGACGGCGACCCACGGCATCCGCAGTAGCCCCTCCCACGCCACGGTCAATCTCGTCAAAGATAAGCGTAAGGCCGGACTGGCCTTGGGTCAGACAAACTTTGAGCGCCAAGAGGAAGCGGCTTAGTTCGCCGCCTGACGCAATCTTGTTCAGTGGCCCTGCAGGAGCGCCGGGGTTTGTGGCGACGGTAAATGATACTTCGTCTCGGCCCTCTGGCCCCTCAGTCTCGGGCATGATCTGCGTCGCAAAAACTGCACGTTCCATCTTGAGGGGGGCAAGCTCGGCGCTGACGGCTTTGTCCAGCTTTGCCGCTGCTTTCATACGCGCTTGTGTCAAGGCGGTTGCGGCAGCATCGTAAGTGGCCTCAGCCGCCTTCACATCTGCACGCAGCTGGGCCTGATGGGCATCGCCTGCATCCAGCGCATCCAGTTTCGCGCGTAGCGTGTCGGCAAACCCCGCCAATTCATCGGGCTGTACGTCATGCTTGCGGGCAAGGCCGCGAATAGCAAATAACCGCTCCTCAGTATCCTCAAGGTCGCTCGCGTCAAACGACATCGATTCAATCGCACGGACAACACCGTCCATCGCACCATCGAGTTCAACCATCGCACGGTTCAACGCCGCCATAGGCTCTTCGAGCATCCCATCCGCACGCGCTGCCGCGCCGTCGAGCCAACGAAAAGCGTCGGCCATCTGCGCCTCTGCACCGCTTTGGCCCATCGCCTCATAAGCGTTTACCACGTCACCACGAATTTTCTCTGCCGATTGCATCATACGGCGCTTGGTGTCGAGGATCGCTTCCTCCCCTTCTTCAGGGGCTAACTTGTCCAACTCCGCCACGGCATAGCGCAGGAATTCTTCCTCGGCACGTATCTCTTCTTGAGCCTTCGCGGCGGCGGCCTCAACCTTGCGCGTGCGTGCCATCTCGGACCACGCGCTACGGACTTTGGCACGCGCGGCGTCCAAAACGCCAAAGCTGTCAAGGATAGTGCGGTGGCCACGCGGGTTGAGCAATCCACGATCATCATGCTGGCCATGCAACTCGACCAATGTCTCGCTTAGCTGACGCAGCACCTCGCCCGAGCAGCGTCGGTCATTTACCCAAGCGGTTTTGCGCCCCTCTGCTGTATTGATGCGCCGCAGGATCAATTCGTCGGTGACAGGCAGGCCCGCTTCGGCCAATACCGCACGCGCCGGATGCCCCTCAGCCAGATCAAACCATGCGGTCACTTCCCCCTGCGCTGCCCCTTGCCGCACAAGATCGGCACGGCCCCGCCACCCCAGCACAAAGCCAAGACTGTCGAGCAGGATCGACTTCCCCGCGCCTGTCTCACCAGTGAGCACATTGAGGCCCGACTGGAAACTGAGTTCCAGCCGCTCAATGATCAGCATGTCAGATATATCAAGTCCGCGCAGCATTAGGGGCGTTCCGTCAAAGTGGTGCAGGTGTGCACGCTAGATCCAGTCGCCTTTCAGCGTCTGACGGTAGATGGCAGACAGCCAGTTGTTTCCAAAAGATTTCATCTCAAGTCCACGACCTGTCAGTAATTTGTAGCTGTCTTCATACCACTCGGTAGAGCGGTAGTTATAGCCCAAGATCGCACCCGCTGTTTGTGCCTCATCCGTCAGTCCGAGGCTCAGATAGGCCTCAACCAAACGGTGCAGTGCTTCGGCAGTGTGGGTTGTTGTCTGAAACTCCTCAACAACCACGCGGAAGCGGTTGATTGATGCGGTATAATGGTCCCGCTTAAGGTAGTAGCGGCCAATTTCCATCTCTTTACCCGCGAGATGGTCAAACGCCAAATCGAACTTGAGAATAGAGGCTCGTGCATATTCGCTATCAGGATACCGCTCAATCACGGCCCGCAATGCTTGCAAGGCCTGAAAGGTCAGACCCTGGTCGCGGCCCACATCGTCGATTTGGTCATAATAGCTCAGCGCAAGAAGATATGCGGCATAACCTGCATCATCATCATCGGGGTAAAAATCGATAAACCGCTGCGCAGCAGAGCGGCTGTTGGGGTAGTCGGCATCCTGATGATAGGCAAACGCCTGCATGATCAAGGCACGTTTGGCCCATTCGGAATAGGGGTATAGGCGCTCAATCTCAGCAAAGTAAAACGCGCCCTCGGAAGGACGCTTGCGGTTCAGCTCGAACTCGCCGCGCTCGAAAATCTGCTCGGGGGTATATGTCTCAAGCGGAATTTCCTGTGGATTGAAGAAGTTACTGGTGAAGCGTCCCGTATTCTGGTTGCCACCACCGCATGCGCTCAGGGTCGCTACAGCCACAAGCGTGACGGAAAGACGTCTTGCAGACCTTCCAAATCCCATCCTAGGCTATCCTTATTCTCTTACCGCTGTATTCTTTTTCAGGGCTTTAGCCCCTGTTGTCCATGGTGTTAGCACAATAATTAGCGGTGCAAAACGCCCATTTATCACTTTATAAAAAAGCCCAAGGCTTTCACCTCAGGCTTGGTCGTGTCTTTCGGCGTCAAACGAGCTTAGGCAACCGCAGGAATTTCATCCCAAACAAGCCCATGCCCCGGCAAACGCGCAGCCATTGCACCATCACACTGCACCAAACGCACAGCGCCCGGCGTCGCAAACAAGGCTCGCAGCAGCGTGTTGGTCAATGAGTGACCTGCACGGATTCCTGTGTAATGGCCAATCAGCGGAGCCCCCGCCAAAGCCAAATCACCCAATGCATCCAACATCTTATGGCGCACAGGCTCGTCCGCGTGGCGCAAACCTCCCGGGCTGAGAACAATGTCACCATCAAACACGACCGCGTTTTCACCAGCGGCACCACCAAGGGCCAGACCGTTGGCCTGCATTGTATCTACATCTGCCTGACGACAGAATGTACGGCTGTCGCACAACTCACGGGCAAAAGAGCCATTATTCATGATCAACGACTTTTGCTGGTGGCCAATTGCCGCATCAGTAAAATCGATCTCGAAATCAATGCGCAGCGTGTCGGAGGGCGCAATCGTGGCAGAGGCATCGCCATCCCGCACAGTCACTTCCTTCAGCACTTCAAACGCCATAACGGGAGCCGCCTGCATCTGCACACCACCCTGCCCCATAATGCCGCGCACAAACGGTGCGGCGGATCCATCAAGAATTGGCACTTCTGGTCCGTCAATCTCAACCAGAGCGTTGTGAATACCGCACCCTGCGAGGGCTGCCATCAAATGCTCGACAGTAGAAATCTGCAGACCACTTTTATTCTCAAGCTTGGTGCACAGGGGAGAACGGTTGACCGCATCCCAACGCGCCGGAATCATACGATCACCAACTTGAACATCTGTACGTTTAAACCAAATGCCATGACCGATGGGCGCAGGCAAAACTGTTGCCGTTGCAGGTTTGCCTGAATGCAGGCCTTTACCCACAAAGCTGATCGCCATTTTAACAGTGTTCTGCACGATGCCGTCCTCGGTTCTTGTTCAAGTATGTACTTGATTAACTCCTATCTACGCATCCCGTTGCATTGCTTCAAATCAATCATTGCAACCAACTGAAACATGCCTGAAACAAACCAGCGCATTGCCGCTGCCCAATCCCTAATACTCTGTTTTAGAATAGAAAAAGGCCACCCGAAGGCGGCCTTTAACATCACTAAATGACGTATTTTAGTTAGCTTGACGGCGCAAGAACGCTGGAATTTCGATGCGTTCCTGCTCTGGATCTGCTTCCTGACGCGGCTGGGGTGCTGCTGCACTCTGTTGGCGCTGCACTGGTGGCTGCTGGCGCGCAGGCTGGCTTGGGGCTGCGGCACGGGGTTGCGCCTCACCTTCGGAACCCGTCATCCGGTTGATCAACGAATTGATGCCAAAGCGCGGACGCTCACCTTGCTGCGTTGGTGCAGGAGCAGCAGCTTGCTGTGGCTGTGGGGCCGGCGCAGCGGCAGCTGGACGCTCAACAGGCTGCGCACGTTGGGCGGCGGCACGAAGGCGTGCCATGGCTTCGGGTGATGGCGTGCCCGGTGTGGGCGCACGTGGCGCGATAAACGCTTCAGGCTCTGCTTCAAGCGCTTCAGGCTGGGCTTCATAGGCCGCAGGCTCTGGCGTATAGGCAGGTGCAGGAACGTCATCTTGTGCCTGTTCGATTGGCTCGTAACGGCGGCCTGCAAACATATCGCGTGTGTTATCTACACGGGCTGGCTGCTGGGGCGCCTCGTCGAAAAAGCTTGGTGTCTGTGGCTCTTCCTGCGCGGGTGCTGCGGCAGCAACAGGTGCGGCAGCGGCGATTGGCGCTGCGCGTACTGGCTCCTGACGGTGCTCCGTCACCTGTGCAGCTTCAATCGTTTCATTACTCAAAGGGCGCGACATAGACCGACGTGGCACAGGCATATCCGTGTTCACATCCAGTGCATCGATACCCGTTGCAACAACGCTCACGCGCATAAATCCACCAAGGCTCTCGTCCAGTGTGGAACCGACGATGATGTTCGCTTCTGGGTCGACTTCTTCGCGGATGCGGTTGGCCGCTTCGTCCAGTTCGAACAATGTCAGATCTGCACCACCTGTGATGTTGATCAGAACTCCTTTTGCGCCACGCAGGGAAATCTCGTCAAGCAGCGGGTTGGCAATCGCCGCTTCTGCTGCCTGAATTGCGCGATCTTCACCTTCAGCCTCGCCTGTACCCATCATGGCTTTGCCCATTTCGTCCATAACGGCGCGAACGTCAGCAAAGTCGAGGTTGATCAGGCCAGGACGGACCATAAGGTCTGTTACGCCCTTAACACCTTGGTACAAAACATCATCGGCCATGGAGAAGGCATCGGTGAATGTCGTCTTCTCATTGGCAAGACGGAACAGGTTCTGGTTTGGAATGATAATCAGCGTATCGACGACTTTTTGCAGCGCCTCAACGCCTTCTTCCGCCTGACGCATGCGCTTAGCGCCCTCAAACTGAAACGGCTTGGTGACAACACCAACAGTCAGAACACCCAACTCACGTGCGGCTTGCGCGATGATTGGTGCTGCACCGGTCCCCGTGCCACCACCCATGCCGGCAGTGATAAAGCACATGTGAGCACCCGCGAGGTGATCAACGATTTGTTCGATTGATTCTTCGGCAGCAGCAGCACCGACGGTCGCGCGTGCACCTGCACCCAGACCTTCAGTTACTTTGATCCCCAACTGTACGCGGTTCTCCGCTTTCGCTTGCTGGAGCGCCTGAGCGTCTGTGTTGGCCACGACGAAATCAACGCCATCAAGGTTCTTGTCGATCATGTTATTGACCGCATTGCCCCCTGCACCGCCAACACCGAATACGGTGATGCGTGGCTTGAGGTCTTCCTGTCCGGGCATCGAAAGGTTCAAAGTCATCTTGGTTCCGCCTGTTTCCTAGCCCGCACCACGCGGGTCATTTTTGTCCCAAATTTACCTGACATTAAACACCATGGCATCTGGCGTCACGTAAAAAAGGGTATTTTGGCGCTAAATATAGGCAATTTTTCGCCACAATTCACCGCATTTCGTTTTGAGCGCCCCATATAGGGGTCACCAGTTGTCTTTAAACCATTTCACTGCACGCTTGAGCGAACGGTTCGGGTAGCGATCGGCGGGTATATCAAAGTCCCACCATTCATCCTGTGGATGTGCCGCAAAGAGCGCGAGGCCCACCGCAGAGGAAAACCCGGGGCCTGTGGCCGCTTGTGGCAAACCATGCACGCGCAAAGGCCGACCAAGGCGCACTTGCTGGCCCAAAATTTTGCTGGCCAGCCCATCAAGGCCTGGAATCTGGCTACCGCCGCCTGTCAGAACAATTTGCTGGCTAGGCAAATGGTCAAACCCTGCGGCATCGAGACGTGCACGCACTTCCTCGAAAATCTCTTCCACGCGCGGACGCATGATGCCGATCAGCTCGGCACGGCTGGCCGTGCGACGATCGTGCTCGTAATCGCCCGTCTCGCCGCCGATCTCGATCATCTCGCGGTCATCCATGCCTGTTGCATGTACCCCGCCATAGAATGTCTTGATCCGTTCGGCGTTTGCCATCGGCACTTGGAGCCCCAGCGAAATGTCAGAGGTGACATGGTCGCCGCCCATGCGAATGCTGTCGGCATAGATCATGTGTTTCTTGATGAAGATTGACACTCCAGTCGCTCCGCCGCCCAGATCAATACAGGCCGCACCCAACTCCTGCTCATCCTCGACCAGTGCCGCGATGCCCGAGACATAGGCAGAGGACGCAATCCCCGCCAGCTCCAGATCACAGCGTTTGATGCAATAGGCGAGGTGCTGCACAGCCTGCGCATCTACGGTCAGCATGTGCATATCAACGCTCAACTCATTGCCAAGCTGGCCACGCGGATCGATCAGACCGCTGCGGTGGTCGAGCGCAAAATTCACAGGCTGCGCGTGCAGGACTTCGCGTCCTTCGCCGTATTCCGGCACATCACATGACGACAGTACACGCGCCACGTCTTCCTCGGTCACAACCTGATCCTCAAGGGTCACTTGCGCATCAAGCCCATAGCTGCGCGGCTCTGCCCCTGCGAAACAGGCGATAACGTGATCCACACGGATACCCGCCATCTTTTGTGCCGCCTGCAATGCAGTGCGAATGGCCCGCTCTGTCTCGGCCATGGCAGTCACCTCGCCAAAGCGCACGCCGCGCGAACGGGTCGTCGCCGCACCGATCACACGGAAACCGGACTGCCCTGCAAGCGAGCCGAACTCACCCTCGTCCTCAATACGCGACGAGCCGTCGAAACGCAGCACAAGTGCCGCAATTTTCGAGCTGCCTACATCAAGGATTGCAACCACACCGCGCTGCATCGCGACTTTTCGCATTTGCCGCATGGTGCGTTGGCTGTGATAGAGATCATTCATTTGTTCTTTGCCCTAAAAGCTGCCTGTTGGGCCATCCGTTCTTCGGCGGCCTCTTTTGTCATTTGCACTGTTGGTCGGCGTGCCAGCCGCATGTCCACTCGCGCGACATCGCGGGTGAGAATATCTTGTGCTCCCTCAAGAGCGATCACCCGCTCCAAAGCGCGCATCGGCTCCTCGGTCGGCAGCAGGATACGCTGGTCGCGGTCAAGCACAACGTCCCAACGCCGCTCACCCATGCGGACCAATCCGCGCAACCGCTCCCCCAGCGGGGCAGCTGCCTGTATCAACGCAAGTGCCTCTGGCACATGTTTGTCTGCCCCCTCTCCCGCGATCATGGGTAGATCGGGTCGCGCATGGCGGCTGGTAGCAGCGGCCACATAGATGCCGTTCTCGTCCACCAACGCGAGGCCGGTCTCATTGCGCCAGAGCGCTACAGCCTGACGCTGCTCCACATCAATTTGCAGAACACCCCCCGGTCGAATGCGCAGGGATGCGGATTTAACGGCAGAGATCTCTGACACGGTCGCACGCATCGCATCAAGGTCCAGATCAAAGCTGGAGATCGGGAAATCAATCGGCAGGCTCTCGCGGATATACGTGGCAAGTTCGTCCTTGGCTCCGTCAACCGCCATCAGGTTTACCATAAACTCCGGGCGCGTCTCGATGCTGGCGCGGGTCTCGGCTACGGCCTGTTCAATTGCGCCACGGCGGCCTTCGTCGGCCAGATACCATGTGCCTGCGGCCAGTGTTATGCAAAACGGCACACCCGCACGCAAGGCAAGTCGGATGCCCGGTGTCAGCATAAGCCGCTGCAAACGCCATGCCCAACGCGACGGTGCAGGATCGGCACGCCCAACTTGGGGCTTTTTGCGCATCAACGCCCGCATGACGCATCCTCCACCATCCATGCACACAACTCAGGAAAGCTCATGCCAGTGGCTTGCGCCTGCTCGGGGGTGAGCGAGGTGCTGGTCATGCCAGGCTGGGTATTTGTCTCGAGCAGGATCAGGCCGTCCGCGCCGCGTGTCTCGTCCCAGCGAAAATCAGTACGGCTCAGCCCGCGACACCCAAGGGCGTTATGCGCACGCAGGGCATAGTCGAGGCAAAGGTCGAAGATCTCTTTAGGGATATCCGCAGGCACAATATGGGACGATCCGCCCTCTTTATACTTGGCATCATAGTCGTACCAACCTGTGGTCACGATATCAGTGACGGTCAGCGCACGTTTTCCCACCACAGTTGTCGTCAGCTCACGCCCCGGCGCAAATGCCTCGACCATAACCATTTCCGGCATGCTCTCGTCCAATTGCGGGGGACCGTTGTTTGCATCGGCCACCAGATAGACACCAACGGATGAGCCTTCATTGTTGGGCTTAACCACGTAAGGCGGGGTCATCACATGACCGCCGCGCACCCGCTCGGCTGGCACGATTATACTGTCAACAACGGGCAAACGGGCGGCGCGAAAAATCTCTTTGCACCGCTGCTTGTCCATCGCGACAGCCGAAGCCAACACGCCGGAATGGGAATAAGGGATATGCAACCACTCAAGGATACCCTGAACACAGCCGTCCTCACCCCAGCGGCCATGCAAACAATTCAGCACCGCATCAGGCTTCATGTCCGTCAGAACGGTACAAAGGTCGGGGCCAGCATCGACCTCAACCACATCATATTTGCCATGTTCCCGCAGTGCAGCCGCGCATGCGCGTCCTGAATCAAGAGAGACCTCGCGCTCTGCCGAGGGTCCACCCATAATTACCGCAACTGTGGGGCTTGTCCTGCTCGACATACCCGTGTGCCTTCAATGTCCCGAGCCTTTTGGCTCTTATTGTTATTATCTTGGCCTTTTTGGCCATTCTTAGAGTTTTGCCGCCACTTTTTGTGGTCGATACACCGCAAATTCGACGCTTATTCTTCGCCTATTCGCATTATTTCCCATTGTAGCGTGATACCACTGGAATCGTAAACCTTTTTTCGCACTTCTTCGCCCAATCCCTCAAGATCGGCAGCAGTCGCACCACCTGTGTTGATCAGGAAGTTGGCGTGTTTGGGCGACATCTGGGCGCCACCGCGTGTGGCCCCTTTCATTCCTGCATCCTGGATGACTTTCCACGCCTTAAGGTCATGCACATCATCGGCCTGTCCTGTTGAGCTGAAACCCGCCGGATTGCGGAACGTGGAGCCTGCACTGCGGTCTTTAGTCGGTTGTGTCGCGTCACGTTTAGCCAGTTGGTCTGCCATCCGAGCGTGAAGCGACGCAGGCTCACCTTTTGGCGGGGCAAAAGTGGCGCTGATCATCACAGCGCCCTCAGCCAAAACGCTTTGACGGTATTCGAATTGAAGATCATCTGCGGTGAGGGTGATAACCTCCCCTGCCCGCGTAACGGCCTGTGCATGCACAAAGTGATCTGCGGTATAGGTGCCGTAACATCCCGCGTTCATGCGCACTGCGCCGCCAATGCTGCCCGGGATGGTACGTAGGAATGTGAGGTCAAGCCCCGCATCCGCAGCTTTACGCGCAACATGTGCATCAAGTGCAGCCGCCCCTGCGGTGACTTCTCCACCTTTAATCTCGATCCCGTTGAAGCCGCGCCCCAGACGGATCACCACAGCGCGCAATCCCCCATCGCGCACAATGAGGTTAGAGCCGACGCCCATGGCGAAGACATCTACTTGCGCTGGCAGATCCCGCAGAAAGCTCTGCAAGTCCTCCAGATCGGCAGGTTGGAAAAAATAATCGGCAGGACCGCCCACACGCAGCCACGTGAGATCGGCCAGCACGCGCTGCTCGGTCAGCTTGCCGCGCGGTGTGGGAAGGTCAGTCATGTGTGTTCACTTTGCTCTCGCGAAAGGCCTGAACAAGACGGCCAATCAGAAAACCCGTCCCCACAGCCGAGATCGCATAGAACACTGCTGCAGCATGGGCCATCAACGCGGGGCGCGATAGCGGCTTTGCATCGAGGCCAAAGACCATCCAAAACGTATTGAGCACCATACCAATTGCCACAACGATCAACACAAGACCAAAGCGCCTTTGATATCCTGCGTAAGCGCAGAATAGCATCCAGATCGCCAATCCCGGCACAAGAACATACAGCATCATCGCTCTACTCCGCAGGTGTGTTGCGGCCCGCGCGGCGCAGCCAGCGGCCCAGATAGATCACGGGCCAGCGCAGCACCGAGCAGCCCCCCGCCAGCACCAGCAGGCCAACCCATGGTCCATGCTGCACGACCACATAACCCACAATCGGGATGCCCACAGCCACTAGTATATAAGCATTACGCCAGTGGTGATCACGACTTGGCGTCATGGCTAGGACATTGGCGATCAGCGCCCAAAGGCACGCGAGGGTCAGCGAGAGTGTGATCATTCTGGTATCTCCGGATTCTCACCGCGCAGACGCGCCGCGATATAGCGCAGGGGATTGCGGAACATGGACACAAAGGCGACGGAGGCCAACAGCGCATAGATCCAACCGAACTGCATTCCTGCCATGATGATCAGCACAGGGGCCGCCAGCAGGAGGATGAGGGCGGGAAAATACTGTCGGCGCACAGGAAGCATCGCAACACCCGCAGACGCAAAAACCCAACCGATGGAAAGCCAGACAACCGTCACGCAGCAGCACCTTTCAGCGCACGCAACGCGTCAGGCAATTCGTTGACCCAAGTGCTGATTGTTCCCGCGCCAAGGCAGATGACCATGTCGCCGGTACGCGCCTGCTCTGCCACGAGGCGGGCAATGTCTTCTGGTCCATCAATGCGGCGTGCGTGGCGGTGGCCGTGCTGGATCAACCCTGCAACAAGTGCATCACGATCCGCCCCTTCGATGGGCGCTTCGCCCGCGGCGTAAACTTCGGTGATCCCTACAACATCGCTGTCGTTGAAACAGGCGCAAAACTCGTCAAAGTGGTGGCTGAGGCGGGAATAGCGGTGCGGCTGGTGAATGGCGATTACGCGGCCTTTGGTCGATTGGCGTGCCGCTTTGAGAGCGGCGGCAATCTCGACGGGGTGGTGGGCATAGTCGTCAATAATCGTGACACCGTCCACAACGCCCACTTTTGTAAAGCGGCGATTGACCCCGCCGAACCCTTCAAGAGCCGTTCGGATTTCAGCGCCTTTCATCCCCAGATGCCGCGCCACTGCGACAGCCGCAAGTGCATTAGAGACGTTATGATCACCCGGCATAGGCAAAGCGCACCCTTCAATCACAATATCTTCGTTCTGGAGATGCACATCAAAATGCGCGATACCATCTTTATAATGTAGGCCAACTGCGCGGACGTCCGCTTGTGCATTGAACCCGTAAGTGATCACACGGCGGTCCGTGATCTTGCCCACAAGGCTTTGCACCTCTGGGTGATCGGTACAACAGATCGCAGCACCATAGAACGGGATGTTAGACGTAAAATCGAGGAATCCCTGACGCAGGTTTTCGATCGTACCCCAATGCTCCATATGCTCGGGGTCGATGTTGGTTACGATGGCGATTGTAGCGGGCAAACGGTTGAACGTACCGTCACTCTCGTCTGCTTCCACAACCATCCACTCACCCTCGCCCTTACGCGCGTTCGAGCCGTAGGCGTGGATTATGCCACCATTCACAACAGTCGGGTCAAAACCGCCCCCGTCGAGCAGCGCCGCAACCATCGTCGTGGTTGTTGTCTTACCGTGCGTGCCAGCAACCGCGATATTGGATTTAAGGCGCATCAACTCGGCCAGCATTTCAGCGCGGCGCACAATGGGCAGGCCTTGGGTGCGGGCGGCGTCCAGCTCCGGATTGCCTGGCTTGATCGCCGAGGAAATCACCACAACCTGCGCATTCTCGATATTCTCGGCACGTTGACCTTCAAACACAGTCGCACCCAATTCGACAAGACGGTCGGTGATTGGCGTTGCTTTGAGGTCGGACCCTTGGACAGTATAGCCGTGATTGAGCAAAACTTCGGCAATGCCGGACATGCCGATGCCGCCAATGCCAACGAAATGAAGGGCGCCCACATCACCGGGCAGTTTGGTTGCAGCGTTCATGTCGCAGGTTCCTTTGTCGTGAGATCGGTAATCATATCGGCCAACGTTTCTGCTGCCTCGGGCTTGCCCAATTTGAGCGCACTGATCGCCATCTTGGTGGCAGCAGGTCCATCCGACAGGATCACATGTATTATCTGGGTGAGATTTTCGGGGTTTGCCACATCCTCACGGATCATCACGGCGGCTTCAGCCTCTACCATGCCTTTTGCATTGGCAGCCTGATGGTCCCCTGCGGCAGAGGGAAAGGGAATGAGGATAGCGGGACGCCCAATCACTGTGAGATCGGCAATTGTAGATGCACCAGAGCGGCTGATCACAAGTTGGGCTTCGGACATGCGACGCGGCACATCGTGAAAAAAGGGCTGCACGTCGGCATTAATGCCATTCTCGGCGTAGTATTCGGCGACACGGGTGCCATCCTCCTCGCGGGCCTGGTGGCTCACGCGGATGTTACGCAGCATGTCCATCGGCAGCGCTGCAATCGCAGGAGGGATCACATCGCTTAGAATGCGCGCGCCCTGAGAGCCGCCCATCACCAGCAGGTCCATTGGATAATCACCCGGCGCAATATATCCCGCCCCCGCACGCTCCAGCACGGAGCCGCGCACAGGGTTGCCGACATGCACGCCCTCGACGCCTTCGGGCAATGTTGTGGGCCATGTTCCGCAGGCGACGCAGTCAACGCGCGGCGCAAAAATTTCGTTTACGCGGCCTAGCACACCATTTTGTTCATGGATCATCCGTGGCAGGCGCAGCATCCATGCCGCCCCCAGCGCAGGGATCGACGGATAACCGCCAAAGCCGATTACAACGTCGGGACGGTCGCGCAGCATCCTGAAGGCCGCGCTTAACGTGCCACCCGCAATGCGAAACGGCACCATCACCTTAGCCAACGGACCACCACGGGAAAACGTAGCGCTTGCAATCTGCTCAATCTCGACCGCGTCGGGAAAAGCAGCCGTATAACGGGCACCACGGGCATCTGTACTCAGCTTTACGCGCCATCCACGCGCCAGCATAACTTCGGCAAGGGCTTGGGCTGGAAACATATGGCCGCCCGTGCCACCTGCGGCAATTACAAGAAGAGGAAGCTTACTCACGTTCGGCCCCGCGACAGCAATGCGCTGATTTCACCTTGTGGGCGCGAGCGTGTAAAGGCGAGAAGCATCCCAAGCGCAATACCAGATGCGATGACGGAAGAGCCGCCATAGCTCACAAATGGCAGGGTCATGCCCTTTGCAGGCAAAAGGCGCACGGCCACGCCCATGTTAATCATCGCCTGAACACCGAACATGCAGGCCAGCCCGGTCCCCGCAAGGCGAATAAACGGATCACGTTCACGAACCAATCGCAGCAGCGAGCGCACGACGACAGATGTATAGAGCGCAATAATACAGAGCACGAGGATCAGACCATATTCCTCAGCCGCGACTGCAATGATAAAATCGGTATGCGCATCGGGGAGTGACCATTTCACTTCGCCCTCGCCCACGCCGACACCAAACAGGCCGCCCTCGCGGATTGCGTTGGTGGCATAGCCAAGCTGGGTTGTTGGATCGACATCGACACTGAGAAAGCCGTCGATACGTCGGGCAAAATGCTCGGAGTTGGCATAGGCAACTGTACCCGCCACAACGACAAGCCCTGCCATACCGACCAACAGCACAATGGGCGCGCCGGCGACAAAATACATGACACCCCAGCCGAACAGTACCAGACATGCCTGACCAAAATCGGGCTGAAGGGCCAGCATCAGAACAATCGAAATACACAGACCGAACGACCACGCTTTGCCCGGTGGTCCGTTAATCTCAAGACTGGCTGCCATCATCCATGCAGCAACTACCACAAATCCGGGCTTGAGAAATTCGGACGGCTGGATCGAGGCAAAGCCGAGACTGTACCAGCGCGTGGCCCCTTTGCCAAAATCTGTGCCGAAAACGGGCAACAACGCCAAGGCGACAAATGCACCGATAAACCCGATAACCGCCAAACGCCGTACAAGGACGGGCGACATCATAGAAGTCAGCAGCATCGCAATCATCGCCAAACCGCCAAAAAATGCCTGACGCTGGACATAGTGGAACGGCTCAAACCCGTTCTTTTCCGCAAGCGGAGGGGAAGCTGCAAGACCCAGCAACATACCGACTGCAAAAAGCATCAGAATGCAGGAGAGTGCCCACCTGTCGAGGGTGCGCCACCACTTGGGGAGGATCGGTTCGCCGTCCCGCACGGGAACTGCGCCAAAGACCATTTCTGTCATGGGTACGTGCCTTACACTGCCTGTCTCGCCCCCTTTGCGGGGGTCTAGAGTTCAGTATAACGCGAAACTCGCGGCGCGGCTAGAGACTTTGCGTCCTTTATTGGGCTGCCCCTTATCCCTCATGCGTGCCGCGAATGGGGTAATCGTTGCCACGGATGAATTTGATCCCGTTTGCTATGCCTTGCAGGTCAGGCCGCGCAAAGGGGGCATTGGACACATCCACGATCTGGATTGCACCTTCGCTGTTGATCACAAACAGGCCCGGCTCGGGGAACGGACGGTCGGTTTCGGCGGGGCTGCGTGGATTTGAGATATAAAGGCCAAGGCCACGCATCTGATCAACACTCAGCCCACAGCCCATGGCAAGTGTCAGCGCTTTTTCATCCGCGAAGGCCTGCGCCTTCTCGGCAGGATCGCCCGAAACTGCAACCACATCGACGCCTAATTCGTTATAAGCCGCCTCCAGCTCTTGCAGCTTTGCCAGATAGTTTTTGCACAGCGGACAATGCAGGCCGCGGTAAACGACCACCAACTGCCAATCATGCCCACCGCGCGGTGCACCAAGGGTAATAGTCCCACCCCCAAGCAGTTCAACTTCGGTTTTTGGGAAAGTGCTTCCAGCGTCGAGTGCGGCCATTTCATATCTCCTAAGGGGTTGGGCTTGACCGTACCGAGAATATGCCGCACCACAAGGGGAGCTCACGAATGCTTGACCGCCCCTGCACGATGAGGCACCTCACCCCCATGGAATTTGAAACAGCAATCGTTGGCGCAGGCGCCGCAGGAATGATGTGTGCCGCTCATCTGGACGGGCGCACCCTCATCGTAGACCACACGAAAGCGGCGGGGGAAAAAATTCGTATTTCTGGTGGCGGGCGGTGCAATTTCACCAATCTTTATACCGACCCCGATGCCTTCATCTGCGCTAATCCCCATTTCGCCAAATCCGCGCTGGCCCGGTACACCCAATGGGATTTCATCGCATTGGTCGAGGAGCATGGCATCGCGTGGCACGAGAAAACGCTGGGCCAGCTCTTTTGCGACAACAGTGCCAAAGACATCATCGCCATGCTGCGCGATCTCATGGCAGCACGGGGGGCAGAACTGCGGCTGAACAGCTCTGTGAGTGATGTGCAAAAGGTGGGCGATCACTTCACCTTCAGTCTGCACACTCCTGACGGGACGCATCAGGTCAGAGCCCAGAACCTCGTCATCGCCACGGGCGGCAAGTCCATCCCCAAGATGGGCGCAACAGGTTGGGCCTATGATATCGCGCGTCAGTTCGACCTGCCAGTCACGGACATCCGCCCCGCATTGGTGCCGTTCACCTTTGCCGATGGTCGCTTTGCCGAAATATCTGGCGTAGCGGTCCCTTCGCGCGTGCATACGGGCGGTCCTGTGTTCGAGGAGGCGATGCTCTTCACGCATCGCGGCCTGTCTGGTCCGGCGATCCTGCAAGCGTCGTCATACTGGACCGAAGGGAATTCTGTAACCGTGGATATCGCTCCGCCCGATATGTATGAAGCGCTGCGCGCCCAGCGTCAGGAAGCGGGTCGGCGCAACTTCACCACCGAGCTGTCGCGCCACCTGCCTTCACGTTTGGTCGAGCATTTGTCAGGGATATTCGATCTGAGCGGCAATCTGGCCGATTGGTCCGATGCACGCCTCAGTGCCCTGATCGACGGGCTGCGCCGGTGGGAGCTACTGCCCAACGGCACCGAAGGCTACCGCACGGCCGAAGTGACTGTGGGCGGCGTGGACACCGACGCACTCAACTCCCGCACAATGGCGTCGAAAGAGCACCCGAACCTGTACTTTATCGGCGAAGCTGTTGACGTCACAGGTTGGCTCGGCGGATACAACTTCCAATGGGCGTGGTCCTCTGCCATGGCCGCAGCCGAGGCATTGAACGCCCGCTAGTCAAGGTGCGCTTTTACCAGCTGTATAAAATCATCGCCGCGCTTCTCGAAGCTGTCGTATTGATCGAAACTCGCCGCCGCAGGGGCAAGCAGGACAACATCGCCCTCCTCCGCTTCGGCAATGGCACGGGCAACGGCCACGTCCATCGTACCACAAACTTCGGCCTCAACGCTCAACTGCATGGCAAAACCCGCCGCCTCGCGCCCGATAACATAAGCTTTGCGCACTGTCTCGGACGCAGCAGTCAGACCGCCAAGCCCGCCCTCTTTTTCCAGCCCGCCGCAAATCCAGCGAATGTTCTTGAAAGCCGCCAGCGCCTTGGCTGCTGAATCCACATTGGTCGCTTTGCTATCATTCACAAAACGCACACCGCCCTTTTCACCAATCGTCTGGCTCCGGTGGGGCAAGCCGCCAAAGCTGTGGAAAGCCGCCTCGATCACGCGTGGCGCAATCGACAATGCGCGACAGGCCGCATAGGCGCTGCACGCGTTCTGGTGGTTATGCGATCCCGGAAGGCCAGCAACGCCGCGCAGGTCAATCGATGCTGCCTGCTTTCCATTGCGGTACTCCGACAGAAATCCTTTGCGCGCAAAGACGTTCCAGCCTGGTCCAGCGAGCTTGCGGTCGACACTTACGCGGATCACTCGGTCATCGACGGCCCCCTCGCTGAGTTGGCCTGCAAGAAATGCACCTTCCTGCTCGTCCACGCCAACAACTGCGCGGTCAGGTCCACCTTCGGCAAACAAGCGGCGCTTGGCCGCAAAATACCCGCCCATACCTGCGTGACGGTCCAGATGATCGGGGCTGAGGTTCGTGAAAACGGCTACGTCAGGCGTCAAGCTACGTGCGAGATCGGTCTGATAGCTGGATAGCTCAAGCACCACGACGCCGCCATCTGGCGCAGGCTCGATGTCCAAGACCCCCCGCCCGATGTTGCCAGCAAGCTGGGAGTTGCGCCCTGCATGCTCAAGAATGTGATGGATCAACGCTGATGTCGTGGATTTTCCATTCGATCCTGTCACCGCGATCACGCGGGGGGCGATGTCAAACATGTTCCACTCGGAGGTGGCAAAGCTCTGAAAGAACAGACCGATGTCGTTGTCTACAGGCACCCCTGCCTCCAGCGCCGCCGCCACGACGGGGTTCGGTGCGGGATAGAGGTGCGGAATGCCGGGGCTGACGATCAGCCGTGCGATACCATCAAACGCACCATTTCTAGACAACTCAAGACATTCGAAACCTTCAGCTTCGGCCGCCGCGCGTGCCTTGAAGTTATCGTCCCAGCACACAGGCTCCGCTCCGCCCGCCTTGAGCGCACGTGCCGCAGATAGACCCGAACGTCCCAGCCCCAAAACGGCGACCCGTAATCCTTGCATGCCTTGAACTGGTATCATTTCAATCGTCCTTCTTATGCGTGGAATTATTTGGGTAGAATAGACGAGAAACTGAAGCGTCAAACAGTTTTAGACAGAGCATTCAACAAAGCCACAGCACGTTCCGCATCCGCCGCAGGGACAAACGCATGATCGTGGTGAAACCCTGCCACCATATTACAGGCAATCCCCTCATCCGCGAGAACAGTCGCAACTGCTGCCGTGAGGCCAACGCCATCAAGCGCGGAGTGAACAGAAAGCGTTATCCGCTTCATCGGTAAATCAGATAGCAAACCTTTGGCATGTGCCATTTCGTCTGTCAGAATGAGGGACAGCCCCTCGTCTTCGCGAAAACTGGCAAGCGCGTACGGGATCAATGCCTCAGGCCCCATGCAAAAGTGATAGAGCGTACTGTCCAAGACAGGCGCCATTCCAGAGATCATCGCAGCCGTATCTTTGACCGGAGAAGACATTAACGCACCTTCAGCGTTGCAAGGCCGATTAGTGCGAGGATCAGCGAGATAATCCAGAAGCGGATCACGATCTGGGGCTCGGCCCATCCCTTCTTCTCATAGTGGTGGTGAATAGGTGCCATCAGGAACACGCGTTTCCCTGTACGTTTAAAATAGAGCACCTGAATAATCACGCTCAGCGCCTCAACCACAAACAGACCGCCGACAATACCCAGTACCAACTCGTGTTTGGTCGCGACCGCGATCGCACCAAGGGCACCACCAAGCGCCAATGAGCCCGTATCGCCCATAAATACCGCCGCAGGCGGCGCATTATACCACAAAAAGCCGAGGCCACCGCCAAAGATGCCCGCAGTAAAAATTAGAATTTCCCCTGTACCTGCCACGTAATGCACGTCAAGGTAGTCGGTGAAGTCCACTCGACCCACCGCATAGGCGATCACGCCCAGCGTGCCGGCGGCAATCATCACAGGCATAATCGCCAATCCGTCAAGACCATCAGTCAGGTTCACCGCATTGGCCGATCCCACAATAACGATCATCGCAAAAGGCACAAAGAGGTAGCCGAGATTCACAAGGGTATCTTTGAACACAGGTAACGCCAGCTGATATTGTAGGTTTTCAGGGTGATATTGTGCCGCCCAATAGGCAGCGATGCCTGCAATGGCAAAGCCGAGGAAGAGGCGGAGTCTGGAGGATACCCCTGCCACCGTCTGCTTGCTTACTTTGGCATAATCGTCGGCAAAGCCGATCGCAGCAAAGCTCATCGTGACGAAAAGTACCATCCAGATGAACGGATTATCCAGACGCGCCCAAAGCAACGTGGAAGTCAGCAGTGCGCCAACGATTAGCAATCCACCCATGGTTGGCGTGCCCGCTTTGGCAAAATGGCCTTCTGGGCCGTCATCGCGGATCGGCTGGCCCTTCCCTTGGGTGCGGCGCAGCATGTTGATCAGCGGTTTACCAAAGATAAAGCCGAAGATGAGCGCCGTCATAAACGCCCCACCCGCGCGAAAGGTGATGTAGCGAAAGAGGTTAAAGAAATCACCGCCATCCGACAGCAGGGTCAACCAATAGAGCATACATCGTCCTTACTAAATCAACGGCACAAAGACCCACATCTTGTAGGCGTACGCACCGCTCCCCCTGTATGGGGGGATCACACGTCCGTTACCCGATGGCCCATTTTTCGTATGGCGTCAACGATCAGACCCAATTTCATGCTCAAAGATCCCTTGGCAAGAACCACGTCACCTGCATCTATCTTGTGACGTAGGCCTTCGCACATCTCCTGCGAAGTCTCTGTCCAATCGCCGCGCTGGTGCTCGGGCAGCAAATCGTAAAGCGCACGCATCAGCGGGCCGACGCAGTGGATCACATCAAGATTCTGGGTCGCTTCAAGATGGGCGATGCCTGCATGCAGTGCTACAGCATCCTCGCCCAACTCCTTCATATCGCCCAGAAACGCGATCCTACGCCCCTTGCCTATGCGACCCACACCGTCGGCTGTCGTGGCACCTGCCAGCACTTCCAACGAGGCGGCAACAGAGGTCGGGTTGGCGTTATAGCTGTCATCAATAAGCGACAAACGCTCTTGCGCTTCAACGGGATCAAGCTGGATCACTTCGCGCTGGCCGCGCCCTTTATACGGTGTCCAGCGGCCCAGCACGGCAATCGCTTGTGCCAGATCGGCACCAATCGCCTGCACAATTGCCAGCGCGCCAAGGCCGTTCATCGCAAAATGCCGCCCCGGCGTGGCGAGCTTGAACAGGATCGGCTTGTCGTCAAATTCGGCTTGCACAATCGTTGTGTCGCCCTGAATGGTCAGTTCTTTGAGCCTCCAGTCAAATCCGTGCTCACCAAATGCGATGCCGTGCAGACGTTTATCGTGGGTTTTGGCTGCGAGAATCGCGGAAGTCTCAACATCCGCATTATAGACTGCAGGTGCACCAATCGGCAGGCTATCAAAAATACTCGCCTTTTCCAGCGCGATGCCGGTAATATTCTCGAATGCCTCCAGATGCGCCGCCGCCACTGTGGTAATCAGTGCCGCGTGCGGTCGCGCCAGCATGGTCAGCGGCAGGATTTCACCTGGATGGTTCATGCCCATCTCGATGATCGCATATTCGGTATCCGCTGGCATCCGCGCCAGCGTCAGCGGCACGCCCCAGTGATTGTTGTAGCTGGCAATCGACGCATGGGTTCGGCCCTGGTTGGCCAGCATCGCCAGCAGCATTTCCTTGGTTGATGTTTTGCCCACCGAGCCTGTGATGCCGATCACTTTTGCTTGCGTCCGCTCCCGCGCCGCAGCGCCCAAAGCTTCCAGGCCCTTGAGGACATCGGCAACAATCAACAGCGGCGCATCTGCCGCAACACCTTCGGGGATGCGCGAGACCAATGCGGCCCCTGCCCCTTTTTCCAGCGCCATAGCGACAAACTCATGCCCGTCGCGCACGTCCTTGAGCGCAACGAACAGATCACCCGCTTCAATCGTGCGGGTATCAATGGAAATGCCGTTTACCGCCCAATCGCCCTGCGCACGCCCACCTGTAGCTGCCGCCGCCTCTGCTGCTGTCCACAAGCTCATGCCAATCTCCCGTCCAAGGCTGCGACTGCAACACTTGCCTGCTCAACATCATCAAAGGGCAACACATCGTCGCCAATCGTCTGGCCCGTCTCATGCCCCTTACCCGCGATGAGCAGCGCATCACCAGGCTCCAGCATATCAATCCCGCGCAGGATCGCTTCGGCGCGGTCGCCCACTTCGGTCGCGTCAGGACAGCCGCCCATAACAGCCGTGCGGATCGTGGCGGGGTCCTCAGAGCGGGGGTTATCATCAGTCACAAAAACCATGTCAGCGTTGCGTGCAGCAGCTGCCCCCATCAACGGGCGTTTACCTGCGTCACGGTCCCCGCCTGCCCCCACAATCGCGATCAAGCGGCCCATGACGTGAGGGCGCATCGCGGCCAATGCAGTCGCCACCGCATCAGGCGTATGAGCATAATCCACAAACACCGCAGCGCCATTGTCACGGGTCGCAGCAAGCTGCATGCGCCCCCGCACAGTGGTCAGGTGCGGGATGGTGTCAAAGACATCTGCCGCATCCGCGCCGCACGCAATCACAAGCGCGGCTGCAAGTAATACATTGTCCGCTTGAAACCCGCCAATCAGGTTGAGGCGCTTTTGGTATGTCTTGCCGTCCCACTCAAACCGCAAGTCCTGCCCTGTTGCATCAAAACGTTGAGCGGTCAGGTGGAGATCACCGCCATCACGGCCCACAGTCAGCACTTTGCAGCCCCGCGCCGTAGCAATCGCGGCCAGCTCGATGCCGCGTGGGTCGTCGATGTTAATAACGGCCGTGCCGTCCTCTGGCAGGATACGCGCAAAAAGTGCAGCTTTTGCATCGAAATAGGCTTCGAAAGTATGGTGGTAGTCAAGGTGATCTTGGGTGAAGTTCGTAAATCCTGCGGCCTTGAGCGTAACACCGTCAAGGCGGCGCTGGTCAAGACCATGGGACGATGCCTCCATAGCAGCATGGGTGATGCCATTCTGCGCGGCCTGCGCCAAAGTGCGGTGTAATGTAATCGGTTCTGGCGTGGTATGGGCCAGCGGCGCAGACCATGCGCCCTCAACGCCAGTCGTGCCAAGGTTCACGGCGGCCAATCCCATCTCGATCCAGATTTGACGCACGAATGTACTGACCGAGGTTTTCCCGTTGGTCCCCGTCACGGCAATCATCGTTTGCGGCTGGGCCCCAAACCATAGGGCTGCAGTACGCGCCAAGGCCTCGCGCGGCTCCTCCGATATCACAAGAGCGGCCCCCGCATCCCGCACCGCATCCCCACACAGCTGCGCACCCGTTGCATCGGTCAGAATCGCAACTGCGCCTTGGTCCAGCGCTTTTTCAACAAACGCAGCCCCATGGACCACCGTGCCAGGCATGGCCGCAAAGAGCACGCCGTCAGACACACGGCGGCTGTCCACTTCAATGCCAGACAAGTCAGGGTTTTGTCCCCCTACGGCCATCAGCCCCAAAGAGTTCAACGAGATACACGGTGGGATCGACATATATGGGCCTGCGGGCTTAGTTGCTGCTGGTGAGCGTTATACCAGCGACGCCTGCGGGTTCAATGGTTGGCCGCATCCCTAACAAAGGGGCCACACGGCGGATCATCTCGGCGGCTACAGGCACAGCCGTCCAACCCGCGGTGCGGCGCGGTTTGTCACCCGAGGTCATCACCGGCTCATCCAGTGTGACGATCAAAACATAGCGCGGGTTCTCCGCCGGAAACATAGAGGCAAAAGTGTTGATATTTTTGTCTTTATAATAACCACCACCCGCACGAAGCTTCTCGGAGGTGCCCGTCTTTCCTGCCACGAAATATCCCGGCACTTCCGCAAACGAGGCCGTACCATCATCACCTGCAACCACATCACGCAACATCCGGCGCGCCGCGGCCGCCACTTCGGGACGCATCACGCGGTCACCCAATTTGGGGCCAGTTTGCTTGAGCAGGGTCGGCTTTACAACGCGGCCCCCGTTGGCAATCACGGCATAGCCTGCGGCCAGATGCATCGCCGTGGTCGAGATGCCGTGACCATAAGAGATCGTCACCGCAGACAGGTCGGTGTACCGCGCAGGCACAAGCGGCGTGCTGCCCGATGCTTCGATAATCTCGAAGGGTGACTTCTCAAAAAGACCAAGTTTGCGCAGAAATTCCTGCTGGCGCTCTTTTCCGATCATCAGGGCCAAGCGGCCCGTGCCACGGTTCGAGGACTTTTCGATAATCTGGCTGACGCTTATTGTGCCGTAATTCTTATTGCCAAATTCACCGATGCGGTGCCCGCCGACTTTCATCGGCCCTTTGGTGTCGATCAGCGTGTTTGCATTCACCAGACCGAGCTCCATCGCCTGAGCGGCGGCAAAAATCTTGAAGGTCGAGCCAAGCTCGTAGACGCCTTGAACCGAACGATTAAACAGCGGGCTGTCGGATGCATCGCCCTCTACAGCCGGGCGCGGGCGCTTATTTGGGTCAAAGCTGGGCAAGGACGCGACGCTAATCACTTCGCCTGTGTGAACGTCCATCAAGATGGACGTTGCCCCTTTGGCGTTCATCATCTTCATCCCGCCCTCAAGCACCCGCTCGGAGGCCGCCTGAACAGACAGATCAAGGCTTAGCTCAAGTGGTTTGCCGGCATTGGCAGGGTCGCTGAGATAGTCGTTAAAATACTTCTCCGCCCCTGCAACTCCTATCACCTCGGCGGCGCTCACTCCTTCACGACCAAAGCTGGACCCGCCCATGATATGCGCGGCAAGTTTGCCATTGGGATAAAGGCGCATATCACGCGGCGCAAAGAGCAGTCCCGGATCGCCGATGTCATGCACGGCCTGCATTTGCTCGGGGCTGATTTTCTTTTTCACCCATAGGAACTTACGCTTGCCGGTGAAATCCTTGATCAGACGTTTCTCATTCAGATCGGGAAAGATTTTTGCCAGCTTCTTGGCCGCTGCCTCGCGGTCAATCATATGAGGCGGCTGTGCATACAGCGCATGTGTGTCGAGGTTGGTTGCAAGGATGCGGCCATTGCGGTCCACGATATCCGCACGTGTATTGGCGATAACTGAGCCTGGTGCATGGGCGCGCGGCTCTACCGGATCGGAGACTGCCAAAAGCCCCATCCGCGCGCCCACAACGGCAAAGGCACAGAAGAAGCACACCCCAAGGACCAAAAGTCGGCTTTCGGCGCGGCTGCGGTCTCGGTCGCGCATCTGCTCATGCCGCAGACGGCGGTTTTGACTCTCGATGGCGTCGGGGTTCTCCCCCTTGGCGCGGGCCTCAAGAATACGGGCAAGCGGGCGCAGGGGCGTGCGGATCATAGGTCATTCTCCGAATTCATCGTAGAGACATCAACGGGATTGGTGATCGGCAACAAGGGCGGCACGGGGTACTGCACCTCGTCCACTTGCCCGAATTGATCAGGATGCAACGGCAAAAGCTGCAACCGCTCAAAGTTCAACTCTGCCAGATCCCGCAGACGGTCGGGGCGGTTCTGGAAGGCCCACTCCGCGCGCAAAATCGCCAGCCGCGCATGGGTATCGCGGATTTCGGCATGCAATCTATCGGTCTGGTTCAGCACGGCTTGGGTCGCATAATTCTCGCGGTAAGCCCAAAAGGCCAGCCCGATCACACACAAGGAGGTCAATACATAAATCACAGATCTCATTGTTTCTTTTCCCTCATCATGGGCATGCCAATGGCCTTTGCCTCAATCGTTCCGGCAGGTGCATCCGTGCGGGTCGCGACCCGCAGTTTGGCACTGCGCGAACGCGGATTATCTTCCAACTCTTGATCGTCTGGCCCGATGGCCTTGCGCGATTTGATGGTAAACTGTGGTGCGTCCCGCTCGACCTCGGGGGCGAAACGGTTGGCATTACCCCCTGCCCCTGCACGCGCGGTGAGGAAGCGTTTGACCATTCGGTCCTCGACAGAATGGAACGTCACAACCGCGAGCTGACCGCCCGGTTTCAGCGCACGCTCGGCGGCCATAAGACCCTCCCACAGCTCGCCGTATTCGTTGTTAACGGCAATGCGCAGCGCTTGGAACGTGCGTGTGGCGGGATGGCTCTGGCCCGGCTTGGCCCGGGGCAAACAGCTCTCGACCAGCCGCGACAACTTGGAGGTCCGCACAATCGGGGCCTCTTCTCGCGCGCGCACCAGCAGGTTGGCGATGCGGCGGCTGGCGCGTTCTTCGCCGTAAAGGAAGATGATGTTGGCCAGTTCTTCCTCAGATGCCTCATTCACCAGATCAGCAGCAGAAGGGCCGTCTTGGGACATGCGCATGTCCAGCGGACCGTCGCGCATAAACGAAAAGCCGCGCTCGGCCAGATCAAGCTGCATGGAGGAGACGCCAAGATCGAGGACAATGCCATCCAGCTGTTGGCCGTATTCATCCATCTTGGAGAAAACGCCGCGTTGCATAATGATGCGCTCGCCGTACTCTCCTGCCCATGGCTTTGCCATCTCATGCGCCATCGGGTCACGGTCTACCGCGATCACACTTTCCGCACCTGCATCAAGCAAGCCGCGCGTATAACCGCCAGCCCCGAACGTACCGTCAAGCCAGCGACCGGACACAGGAGCAACCGCCGCCAAAAGCGGACGCAACAAAACGGGGATATGGGGGGAGGTCTCGGTGGCAGCCATAACCTGTTACGCTCCCGGCGTTCCGTCCAGGAACTCCATCGGATCGAAGTCCTCTGGTAGCTCGTCAAGCCATGCTTCCTGCTTGGCACGCTCTTGGGTGTCGTATGTCTCGGGGTTCCAGATCTGGAAAGTGTCGCCCATCCCGATAAAGAAGGCCTCTTTGTCCAGATCAATTTTGCCGCGCAGCTTGGCGGGAAGCACCAAACGTCCTGTTTCATCGACAGTCGTTGGAAAAGACTGCCCATGAAACAGGGCTTGGAGCATCTTACGCTGCATGGAACCACGCGGGAGGGCGTCAATCTTGGCGTCAACCTCTTCAATAGCGGCCATGGTGTAGCATTCAAGGTATGCACGACGATGATCGCCGTAAACAATCACAAGCTCAGGGGCCTCACCAGATTTCCAGTTGGGGTCAGAGGCCTCCAACACGCGCCGAAAAGAGGCGGGTATAGATACCCTCCCCTTCGTGTCGACCTTGTGTTGGCTTTCGCCTCTGAACCTTCGGCTCACTGTCTTGTCCCTTTAATGCGCGTCTTGCGCCTTGTCGTCCTGCCTGCGCACTCTTTGGTGCAAATCGGGGCTCCTACGTTCGCGGGAGCTAAAAATAAAAAGGGCGGATTGATCTGCTGCCACTGATCAACCCGCCGCTTTATTCCCACCTTGGTGGGGAAGTCCGACTGCGCGCGCCACCTGGGGGGATGTCTGCTCGCCCGCGCGCCGGATCTCTTGGTCTGATGAAAGCGAAGGCCTGTATGAAACCTGCTAGAGTTTATTTTTGTGTGGGGTCGTTTGGTGCCCCGTAGTCTCGTTCTCATCCGATGAATAAGGGATACGATGGGAAATCATGGGCGTCTACAATTAATTTAAACTTTAGACACTGTATGTTGTTTTCTGCAGGTTTAAAAAACAACATTTAGCGGTCATTTCAGTCAATCTGATAGCACAAATTGTGAAGGAAGGACCAACGACAACTAGATATAGACAAACTCAACTCGGGCAAAATTTTCCCACAATTTCCCAGAAAACTTTCACTCACTGACTTATCCACAAGAAATATTCCCCCTTTGTTCCCTTGTAAATACAAATTCCGATCCCGAATCGCACCTGCTTATGTCAAATCACTACCTTTGAGGTACTCGCCCTTTTTCTAGAAACTCTAATTTCCCATCTTTTCCCATAGAAGATGCTGAAAAACGCGAGGTGGCCTATTTACACCACCCTCACCGACCTTAGGGTGGATCATCTTGTGGATTAGGCCCTCACCCGTCACACAAAGAAACATGCACTCGTTGACAGGTTTCCAAATATGACCGCCCTCAGCCTCTTGCGACATGCGCTTGAATTACTCACCCACCATCCCTTGAAAACACTCAGGGTGATTAGCCCTGCCGTAGCACTCATGATCGGTGTGAGCATTATTGCAGTGCTGACGACACCAGAAATCTCGCTGGGCGTCGCGGGTGATGATGCCCCGATGAGTGTGCCAACAAACTGGCTCTTGCTGGCGGGCATGACATTTAGCTACGCGATGATGGCGATCCTTTGGCACCGGCATACGCTTGGCGGTGCTGGTATATCGCACCCGATCTCCATTCCGCTGATCCTGAGTTATCTTTTGCGTGTCGCACAACTGACATTGATTCAGCTGTCGGTCAGCCTTGCACTGATCATACCTCTCATAATTTCGAGCCAGAACAGCGCTAGCGACGGCCCTGCATTCCATTCTGTGATGCTTACAACCTTCGCCACCCAGCTGTTGCTGGTCTGGTTATCACTCAGGCTAAGTCTGATACTCCCCGCAGCAGCGATCGGCCAGCCGATCAAACTGATGATGAGCTGGAAGCACACGCAACTGCTGAACCATCCCTTGTGGCGCATTGCAGCACTGCTTGCCCTGATCAATACTGGCCTGACAGGATTGGCAGGCTTATTCGACCTGAAGGCGACCTATCACTTGATGGTCTTTGAGCTGCCTATCTATATCTTTGAAGGTCTGCTCATTTTCAGCATCCTCACCACGCTCTATAAACTACAGGTTCAAAAACTTCCGATTGACGGCACCTAGGCCATGCCACCCTTTATGAGCCCTTCGGCAAGACGCGCATAGGATTGCGCCATAGGTCCATCCCCGATGGCAACGGGCGTGCCATTATCCCCAGCAAGCCGTGTTTCAAGATCAATCGGCAAAGTTCCCAAAAGCGGCACACCCATAGACTGCGCCTCAGCAGCGACACCGCCCTGCCCAAATATCTCGTGCTCGGCGCCGCAGTCCGGACAGACGAACATCGACATGTTTTCAATCAGGCCTAGAACGGGCGTTTTGAGCTTTGCGAACATGTCCAGCGCCTTGCGGGCATCAATCAGGGCAACATCCTGCGGGGTGCTGACGACAATGGCTCCTGTCAGCTCGGACTTGGTGCATAGTGTCAGCTGCACATCGCCTGTGCCGGGCGGCAGATCAACCAGCAGAACATCCAGCTCGCCCCACTCTACCTGTCCCAACATCTGCTGCAACGCGCCCATAAGCATTGGGCCTCGCCAGATCGTCGCCTTCCCCTCCTCCATCATGAACCCGATGGACATCAACGTGACGCCATGGGCCTTCAAAGGAATAATGGTTTTGCCATCAGGACTGGCAGGGCGCTTGTTCACGCCCATCATACGCGGAATGCTGGGACCATAGATATCGGCATCCAACAGACCGACCTTGCGCCCCTGCTTGGCTAGCGCCACAGCGAGGTTCGTGCTCACAGTGGACTTGCCGACACCACCCTTGCCTGAGCCGATAGCGATAATGCGCTGTACGCCACTCGGCTTGGTTGGGCCGTCTTGCGGCTTTGGGTGGCCACCAATCTTCAGGCTGGGCGGCGCAGCAGGCTTGGCCGCAGGACCGTGCGCCGTTAGGGCCACTGTAGCCTGTGTCACATCAGGCAAGTCCTTGACGATCTTCTCTGCCGCATCGCGCAATGGACCCATCGCTTTGGCAACCTCGGCACTAGGCGCCTCTATAACAAAGCGCACCACGCTCCCCTCAACGGTGAGGGCGCGCACCAGATCATGAGCGATTAAGCTGCGCCCGTCCGGCAAATTAATCCGCTCAAGTGCGGCAATCACATCATCTTTGGTCAGGGCCATGGTGCTTCTCCTATTGCTCTGGTCTGACATCGCAGATTGAGCAAAAACCACAAGACCGCAGCGCTGCGTTATATTAACGCCCAGAGGGAAGGCGCCGCGGCCTAAAAATAGGGCAGAGATACTTATGCACATGCTGCATGGCAGAAATGCAAAAGAAATCGTTGTGCAAGTGCAGCAAAAATTGCTATCTCTAATCTCGAAAACAATCCTCCCGATGGTTTTCTTAAATACCGAAAGGACCTTCACCTCCTCCCGAAGGCCCCCTTTCATCTTTAGGCGGCGATATCTCCTCCCAGATATCGTCGCCCTTTTTTTGCCTTCTCCCCAGCGCCGCCATGCTCACAGTTTCGTGAGGCACTCTTGAATTATTATGAATGATTAACAGTACCTTGCCGTAGCGTCGCATATGCAGAAACCGCATAGCTGCATTGCAGCATTACTTCTTGTCTGCCCATCGATAATCCCTATTTATCGTTCACAACAAGAAGCAGATGATATGAAAGAGTTAACATGACATACTTCACAGACACAAACGCAACAGCATCCACACAGCCTAGCCGCATCGCAGCATTTTTTGACGCAATCGCGCTCAAAATGCGCCAGCGCAAGGCATACCGCCAGACGTACAACGAGCTGTGCACAATGACTGCACGTGATCTGGCTGACCTCGGCATGAGCCGCGCAGACTTCCGCCGCATGTCCACAGAAGCGGCTGAACTGGTCCGCTAAACCCGAATTCCCTGCGGTTCGGTCCTCCCACTGGACCGCAGGCGAATATACAGCGCGGCAGAGTCTCGCCTCCCCGATGACCCCACGCTGTAAAAGCTGCGTCTCTCGTTCCTCCCGATTGAGGGATGCACTTTATAAGACGGCGTCCCCGCCTCCCCGGGGGCGCCGTTTTACTTTACCGCTACCGCTTCAAGCAGATCACCCGGCTGGCATTCCAGGACATCACAGATGCGCGCAAGGGTCTCGAAACGCACGCCTTTGACTTTACCTGACTTCAGCAAGCTCAGGTTCTGTTCCGTAATGCCGATCGCCTCAGCCAGATCCTTGCCCTTCATCTTGCGCTGCGCGAGGACCACATCGAGCCTGACAACGATTTCCATCAGATAAATTCCTCGTTTTCGCGGGCAATCTGGATCGCCTCTCGCATAACAAGGCCCAAAAACAGAAATGCCAGTCCGCAAAATGCCAATCCTACATCGCCACTACTGTACCAGAACCGCAGCGGCAACGGACCATCCGCATTATGCCACGAGCGTACCATCGGGCTAAGCGCCCCGGCAAGAAGCGCCAAGGCGGAGGATGAGAAGATCATGATCCCCATTGCCGACAGCCTGCGCGAGATGCGGGTATCAAAGACAATGCCCTGTCGCAAAAGAATCAAAGCCCAGAAACCCGCCACGTACCCCAGAAAACCAAGGACCACAGGCACGGCCCACATTGTAAAGAAGACGATCCGCGTGGTCATAGCAATCTGTGCGTCAGGGTCCACCCAGCGATCATTGCGGGTCCACTTGCCGGGATCAAGAAATGACACCTCAAGGTTCCAAGCCAGCGCATGATAAGGATAATAGAGCATCATCGGCAGCATCACGATCATCGCAATCGTGGCAAGGCGGCGTATACGGTGCATGTTGTTTCCTTATTTATTATTGTATTACGATAATTATTATTGCTTTTAGGATCAAAGCATACCTTAATACAGATATCCACCTCATAGGAGAACATTTGTGAAAACCATACTTCTTGCTTCTGCGCTTACCGTTTCGAGCGTTGCTGCCGCTGCCACAATTGGCCTGCTGGCGAGCGCCCAACCGCTTGCCGCTGAACCTGTGAATTTCGGACAGGGCACCCAAATCGGGCGGGTCGGTACTTTGCCAGCCCTGCCGCCAGAACTACGTGGCCTCTACAGCCAGTTTCGCCGCGAAGCACGGTACTTTGCCGCTTTTGCAGTGCATTTTGAAAAGGCCGAAGGCTTCTACATCCAGAACTTTCACGACGCGGCCAGTGTCCGTGCAGCCGCGTTGGAAGGCTGCAAACAGTATGCGCAGGCTGAAGGCTGTGTGATCTATGCTGTTGCCATGCCAGAATCGCTTCCTGTCGATCATTCCCGTGCAACAGGGCTGAGTGAATGGGCCGCCGATGACTTCACCACGGTCTATAAAGAAAAACAAAAACCAGGAACATACGGAGCTTTTGCGGTTTCAGGGGCCAGTCACCATGGATACGCCCATGGATATAAGACCGCAGCAGAAGCGGCTAATACAGCCATCGCCTACTGTAAAATCGGCGTGGTAAAGGACATGGCGGAATTAGGGCCAGAAGCCCGCAAGTATGCACGCGCACGCGGCTGGCAGAACTGCAAAGTTATTGAGTCCCGCTTCACTCCCGAAAACCAGTCATGATGACTGCTTGCGATTGTCCGCCCTAGAACGGCACATCATCTGCGGCGCTCAAAAAGCGGGCGACGACTTTCTTGTCGCCCGCTTTTTCAAAGGAAACTTCCAGTTTGTCCCCCTCAATCCCGATGATCACACCATAGCCGAACTTCTGGTGGAACACCCGCTCCCCCATCATAAAGCTGCTGCTTGCAGTCATATCGATAGTAATGTTCTTGGCCTCCGCAGGCTGGCTCATTCCCCGTGTGCCTGCGCGTGACTGCAAGCGCCGCCAGCCGGGCGAATTATAGACATTCGCCTCTGCCGCCGCTTCGTGCAGGGTGCTTTTCGGCATAGCAGCCCCAAAGCTGCCGCCATATAGACCCGGCGGGGTGAGAACTTCCACATGCTGCTCTGGCAACTCGTCGATAAACCGTGAGGGCAGCGCGTTCTGCCACTGCCCAAAGACAAAGCGGTTGGCGGCAAAGGAAATTGTACAAATTTCCTCCGCGCGAGTGATGCCCACATAGGCAAGCCGCCGCTCTTCTTCCAAGCCCTTCTGCCCGCTCTCGTCCATGGAGCGTTGGGAGGGGAATAGGCCATCCTCCCATCCCGGCAGGAACACAGCAGGAAATTCCAGCCCCTTGGCCGCGTGTAGGGTCATAATGCTGACCTTCTCGCCCTCATTTTCCTTTTCATTGTCCATGATCAGGCTGACATGCTCCAAGAACCCTTGCAGGTTTTCGAATTGCTCCAACGCTTTGACCAGTTCTTTGACGTTCTCGAGCCGCCCCGGCGCTTCTGGCGTTTTATCGTTCTGCCACATGGTGGTGTAGCCGCTCTCGTCAAGAATGATCTCGGCCAGCTCCACATGGCTGATCTCTGGTGGTGCAAATTCCATGCGAAGGGGACCGCCATTGTCCAACACCGACTCGTCATTGGCCTCAATGCGCGGACCGTGCAGCTTGGACGACCAACGGTCGATACCCTCGATCAGGATACGCAATTCTGCCGCACCCTTCCCCCCGATCCCTTTCTCGTCGAGCAATATTCGAGCACCCTCAATTAGATTGGTGCCATTGGCCCGCGCCGCGCCTTGGATTTTCTGCATCGCCACTTTGCCAAGCCCGCGTTTGGGGGTGTTGGCAATCCGCTCAAACGCAAGATCATCGTCAGGCGACGTCACGACGCGGAAGTAGGCCATCGCATCGCGAATCTCGAGCCGTTCATAAAATCTGGGGCCGCCAATCACGCGGTAAGGCAGGCCGATGGTTAAAAAACGGTCCTCAAACGCACGCATCTGGTGTGATGCCCGCACTAGAATCGCCATGTGATCAAGGCTGAATTTCCGCAAACCGCGTGTACCGCGCTGCATGGATTCAATCTCGTCGCCGATCCAGCGTGCTTCTTCTTCCCCGTCCCAATGGCCAATCAGGCGCAGCTTTTCGCCTTCTTGCGCATCGGTCCACAGCGTCTTCCCCAAACGCCCTTCGTTACCCGCAATCACGCCAGAGGCAGCGGCAAGGATGTGCGGGGTCGAGCGGTAATTCTGCTCAAGCCGCACCACATGGCTGCCTGGAAAATCCTTCTCGAACCGCAGGATGTTGCCCACCTCGGCCCCGCGCCAGCCATAAATCGACTGGTCATCATCGCCCACGCAGCAGATATTCTTGTGTCCCGCCGCGAGCAGTCGCAGCCAGAGGTATTGGGCAACGTTGGTATCCTGATATTCGTCGACCAGAATAAATTTGAACCAACGCTGGTACTGCTTGAGCAGATCATCGTGGGTCTGGAAAATCGTGACCATGTGCAAAAGAAGATCACCGAAATCACAACAGTTCAGCTCCTTGAGCCGCGTCTGATAGGCCGCATAAATCTTGGGCCCGAGGTGATTATACGCCCCCGCATCGGCGGCAGGTATCTTGTCGGGCGTCAGAGCGCGGTTCTTCCAATCGTCAATGATCCCCGCGAGCATCCGAGCAGGCCAGCGCTTGTCGTCAATACTCTCCGCTGCCACCAGTTGTTTGAGCAGGCGCAGCTGGTCGTCCGTGTCCAGAATGGTGAAGTTGGATTTCAACCCCGCCAATTCAGCATGACGGCGCAGCAGTTTGACACAGATCGCATGGAAGGTACCAAGCCACGGCATCCCCTCAACAGGCTGGCCCAACATGCTGCCCACGCGGTTCTTCATCTCCCGCGCGGCCTTGTTGGTGAAAGTCACTGCCAAAATCTCGTTCGGGCGCGCGCGGCCCGTGTTCATGAGGTGCACAATCCGCGCCGTGAGCGCACGCGTCTTGCCCGTCCCTGCCCCGGCAAGCATCAGAACAGGGCCATCCATCGTCTCCACCGCCTCACGCTGTGCGGGATTCAGCCCGTCAAGATAAGGCTGCGGCCGCGCAGCCATCGCACGCGCGGACAAGGAAGCGCCCTCAAAGGCGGCATTTTCATCGAAATCATTCATGGCTGGAAAATTAGCGCAAACCATGAGGAAACAAAAGGGACGTTCGCACAATGTTCCCCCATTCAGGCATTTTCACCACCTATGCGCCCAAATCTGGCCCAAAACCAAAGCGAGAGTGAAGCATTGCCGTTTGAAGGACTGCTATGGAATTCCTGCTAATTTGGGCCCTAAAGCTTTTTCTGCCTGCCCTGGCCATAGGCGGGCTGTATCTCTGGGCGGATCGGACAAACACATCCCCTCGTGCGCTGAACGATGCCAAACAACGGCAATTTATTGCTGTGAACACCGCTATTTACGGTTTGCTTGTCGTGATTTTGGGGTCAATTGCACTTTTTGTAGATGGGCTGGTCTATCGCTACCGGCATTTCTACTCTGACGGCAACGTCGTAGCAGGGGCAACAATCGCCGTCTTTTTTGGCCTTTGCGCGATTGTGTTGTCTCAATACTTGGGGCGCAGTTACCGTGTGCATTGGGATGATCACGCGATTGAAGGACCTTCGGCCTACCGCCTGCCGCCTTTTGGCGCAAAGCGGTTGCGTTTGACCTACCAGCAAATCGACGGCATCGGCGTGGATTGGGCCGAACAGCTTTGTTTGTACCGCAGTGACGGACGCGCGGTAAAATTCAGCCATTTCTATCGCGGACACGACGCCCTGATGAAGCAATTGGAACGCAAACGCCCGGATCTGCTTGTCGAGGAGGACGATTGGGTAGAACCATAAGATTGCACGATAGGGCACTATAACCCCGCTTTTACATCAGGGTCGGGTTTGATAGCGTTTTTTCATGGATTTGCATTCAAAATACCCCGCCCTGTCAGACCTGCGCGCCCGCGCGCAAAAACGAATACCCAAATTTGTCTGGGAATACCTCGACAGCGGTACGGGCGACGAGATGACAAAAGCACGCAACCGCGCAGGGTTGGACCGCATCGGTATGATGCCCTCCATCCTTGACGGTGAGTTTACACCAGACCTGAGCACGACTTTTTTGGGCGCTGACCTGCCCCTGCCCTTTGGCATTGCGCCCATCGGCATGTCGGGCTTGATGTGGCCGGACGCAGAGGGCCACTTGGCCCGTGCTGGTGCACGCGCAAACATCCCTTATAGCATATCCACCGTGGCCACCCAAAGCCCTGAAGATATCGCCCCACATCTGGGGCAGCATGCATGGTTCCAGATGTACCCCCCGCGTAATGCCGACATTAGGCGCGATATGCTGGCGCGGGCAAAGGCCGCAGGGTTCTCCACGCTGATCCTCACCGTCGATGTGCCAGTCGCAAGCCGCCGCGAACGGCAGGTTCGCTCGGGCCTCACCAATCCACCCCGCCTCACACCACGCCTGTTGGCCCAAGTGGCGATGCGCCCTGCATGGGCCATGGGAATGGCGCAGCGCGGCATGCCCCATATGCGCGGCCTCGACAAATACGCCAATGCAGCCACCAACGGCCTGTCGCCCACGGCGCATGTTGGCTATCTGCTGCGCACCGCTCCTGACTGGGACTATGTCAAATTTCTACGCGCAGAATGGGATGGTAATTTTCTCGTCAAGGGCGTGCTGCGCCCTGACGATGCCGTCCGCTTGGAGGGCATGGGCGTTGATGGTATCTGGATTTCGAACCATGCGGGCCGCCAGTTTGATGGCGCACCTGCCGCCATTGAAGCCCTGCCCGCCATCCGCGCCGCAACCAGACTTCCCCTGATATTTGACAGCGGAATTGAAGGCGGTTTGGACATTTTGCGAGCGCTGGCTTTGGGTGCTGACTTTGTGATGCTAGGCCGGGCATTTCACTTCGCGCTTGGAGCTTTGGGTCCGCAGGGCGTTGACCACCTGATTGATATTCTGGCAAAGGATATGGCGGCAAACATGGGCCAGATCGGCGCCCGCAGCCTGCTGGAACTGCCACCGCCGATAGCCGTTTAGTGAATGAAGTCCAGCCTATTGCGCACGTAACTTCAAGTCACCAAGGATGAACTGGAACTTTGTATCACCGGGGGGAAATGTCTCTCCGTTGGCTCCAACACTGTTCACAACATAACCGTCGCCAGCGCGGTAATAAGTGCCACAGACAGCCCCGCCAAATTCGTTGATCATGTCGCGCGTTCCCCCAAGCAAACTGGCCGACATGGGATCACGACCAGTTATAGTGACATCGGGCGCCCGTACGCAAACCCTATCCCCTTGCAGCATGCTGCGCGATACAACTTCGATGTTTTGGATACTTGTACTACCTGGAATTTTGAGTGCAGCAATTTCATTTGATACCATCGTATTACCCTCGATTGTTGAGGTGATGATTGAAGCGCAACTGTTCGTGGCAGCCTCATAATCAACGCAAGCGCGTTTGTTCGGATGCGCGGCGAGAATGTTACGTATGTTGAGCTGCTCGCCCTTGGGTAAGTTCTTTACCGCAAAAGGATCAGGTGTCGCGACACAGCCTCCTACAATCGCCGCAAAAGCGCCCACGCCCATAATTTTCGCCAGTTGCCCCATAGTTTCTTCTCCTGCTGCTCGGTTCTTTTCTTTAATAACGGCACTGCCCTGTTGCAAAAGCAATGAAAAATCAGGGGTAATCCCATGGGTTGAAGCATTTTGTCGCCCAATAGCATCAAAAGATCTACCGCTGTCGCGCTGCGAAAAGGTAAAACTAGCCCTCTACCCAATGACACGCATTGCGACACCGAGTAACTTCCGCCTACAAATTGGGGAGACCCCACTGGGAAAGGCCTGCCAAATGACTGACTTCCACAAAATCCTCATCGCCAACCGTGGCGAGATCGCCATTCGCATCATGCGAGCCGCCAACGAGATGGGTAAAACTACCGTTGCTGTCTTTGCAGAGGAGGACAAGCTGGGGCTGCACCGCTTTAAGGCGGACGAAGCCTACCGCATCGGCAAGGATCTGGGACCAGTCGCTGCGTATCTCAGCATCGACGAGATGATCCGCGTGGCCAAGGCCTGCGGTGCGGACGCGATCCACCCGGGATATGGCCTGCTCTCCGAGAACCCCGATTTCGTAGATGCATGTGCGCAGAACGGTATCACATTTATTGGCCCCAAGGCCGAGACAATGCGTGCCCTGGGAGACAAGGCCAGCGCACGCCGTGTAGCCATGGCCGCTGATGTACCTGTGATCCCTGCGACAGAAGTCTTGGGTGATGACATGGATGCCATCAAAAAGGAGGCCGCCGCAGTCGGATACCCCTTGATGCTCAAGGCGTCATGGGGCGGTGGTGGACGCGGGATGCGCCCGATCTACAACGAGGAAGAGCTGGAAGAAAAGGTCCGCGAAGGCCGCCGTGAGGCAGAGGCTGCCTTTGGCAATGGCGAGGGTTATCTGGAAAAGATGATCATGAAGGCGCGCCACGTCGAGGTGCAAATCCTTGGCGACAGTCACGGTGATATCTATCACCTTTATGAGCGCGACTGCTCCGTCCAGCGCCGCAACCAAAAGGTCGTGGAACGCGCGCCCGCCCCCTACCTGACCGAAGAACAACGCGCCCATGTCTGCGAGTTGGGTCGTAAAATCTGTGCCCATGTAAATTATGAATGCGCAGGCACAGTTGAATTCCTGATGGATATGGAGACGGATGAGTTTTACTTCATCGAAGTGAATCCACGCGTGCAGGTCGAGCATACAGTAACCGAGGAAGTCACTGGCATCGACATCGTGCAGGCGCAAATCCTGATCGCTGAGGGCAAGACCATTGCCGAGGCCACAGGCAAAGCATCGCAGGCCGATATTCAGCTTCAGGGTCACGCGCTGCAAACACGGATCACCACCGAGGACCCGCTCAATAATTTCATTCCAGACTATGGCCGCATCACGGCCTTCCGTGAGGCCACAGGCATGGGCATTCGTCTGGATGGCGGCACGGCCTATTCTGGCGGCGTGATCACGCGCTACTACGACTCTCTACTGGTCAAAGTGACCGCCAAAGCGCAAACGCCAGAGCAGGCAATCGCCCGCATGGACCGCGCCCTGCGCGAGTTCCGCATTCGCGGCGTCAGCACTAACATCGCCTTTGTCGAGAACTTGCTTAAGCATCCGACTTTCCTCGACAATACCTACCACACCAAATTTATCGATGAGACGCCGGAGTTGTTCCAGTTCGCAGCCCGTCAGGACCGCGGCACAAAAGTGCTTACTTATATTGCCGATATCTCCGTCAACGGACACCCCGAGACAAAGGACAAGCCCCTGCCCCCAGCAACCAGCCGCGCCCCCGAGCCACCAGCATCCCGCGCCGAGCCGATGATGGGCACGCGCAATCTGCTGGAGCAAAAAGGCCCGCAGGCCGTGGCCGACTGGATGGGACAGCAACGGCAGCTTTTGATTACCGACACCACCATGCGCGACGGACACCAGTCCCTGCTCGCCACCCGGATGCGCAGCCATGACATGATCAAAGTGGCGCCTGCCTATGCCGCCAATCTGCCCACGCTCTTTTCGGTCGAGTGTTGGGGGGGGGCGACTTTCGATGTTGCATACCGTTTCTTGCAGGAATGTCCGTGGCAACGCCTGCGCGACATTCGTGAGCGGATGCCGAATATCATGACCCAAATGCTGCTCCGCGCCTCCAACGGCGTGGGCTATACCAACTATCCCGACAATGTGGTGCAGCATTTTGTGAAAACTGCCGCTAGTTCCGGGGTCGACGTGTTCCGCGTGTTCGACAGCCTCAACTGGGTTGAGAACATGCGCGTCGCGATGGATGCGGTACAAGACGCGGGCAAGATCTGCGAAGGTACTATCTGCTACACAGGCGATATTTTTGACCCCGACCGCGCAAAGTATGACCTGAAATACTATGTCGCCATGGGCAAAGAGCTTAAAGCCGCTGGCGCCCATGTGCTGGGCCTCAAGGACATGGCGGGTTTGCTCAAGCCTGCCCAAGCACGCATTCTGGTGCGTGCGCTCAAATCCGAAGTTGGTTTGCCGCTTCACTTCCACACCCATGACACGGCAGGTATCGCAACTGCCACCATCCTCGCCGCCTCAGAGGCGGGTGTGGACGCGGTTGATTGCGCCATGGATGCATTCTCGGGCAACACGTCACAAGCGACGCTCGGCTCGGTCGTGGAAGCATTACGCCACACCGACCGCGACACTGGGCTGGACATGACTGCCGTGCGCGAAATCTCGGACTATTGGGAAGAGGTGCGCCACCAGTACCGTGCGTTTGAGACGGGCATGCAGGCACCCTCCTCCGAGGTCTACCTGCACGAGATGCCCGGCGGCCAATTCACCAATCTCAAGGCGCAGGCCTCCTCCCTTGGCCTTGATGACCGCTGGCCCGAAGTGGCCCGCACCTACCGCGATGTGAACCAGATGTTCGGCGACATTGTAAAAGTCACGCCTTCGTCCAAAGTTGTGGGCGACATGGCCCTGATGATGGTCTCCCAAGGGCTGACCCGCGCACAGGTCGAAGATCCTGCGACTGATGTTTCATTCCCCGACAGTGTGATTGACATGATGCGCGGAAATCTCGGCCAACCTCCCGGTGGCTTTCCTGCGGGCATCGTAAGTAAGGTTCTCAAAGGTGAGAAACCCAACACCGACCGCCCCGGTGCGCATCTGAAGCCTGTCGATCTGGATGCGGTCCGGAAAGAATTGTCCAAACAGCTTGACGGTATGGTAATCGACGACGAGGATCTGGCTGGTTACCTCATGTACCCCAAGGTCTATACCGACTACATGGCCCGTCATGCGATCTATGGTCCCGTGCGCACTCTGCCCACGCCCACGTTCTTTTACGGGATGGAGCCAAGCGACGAGATCACCGCCGAGATTGATCCCGGCAAGACGCTGGAAATCCGCCTTCAAGCAATTGGTGACACCAACGAGGATGGCGAGGTGAAGGTTTTCTTTGAGCTGAACGGCCAGCCGCGTGTGATCCGCGTGCCAAACCGTCTGGTCAAAGCAACAACCGCACAGCGTCCCAAAGCAGAAACCGGCAATCCGAACCACATCGGCGCACCGATGCCCGGTGTTGTGGCCTCTGTCGGCGCTGTGGTGGGCCAAAAAGTCAAAGCGGGCGATCTGCTGCTCACCATCGAGGCCATGAAAATGGAAACAGGCCTGCACGCAGAGCGTGACGCGGTGGTCAAAGCAGTGCATGTCACAGCAGGCGGTCAAATCGACGCCAAGGACCTTTTGGTAGAATTGGAATAAATGATGATGTTGAGTATTACGCCGCTGTACGCGGGCCTCCTGACGATTGTCTTCCTCGCGCTCAGCGTGGCGGTGATCAAGCAGCGGGTGGCTGTGGACAAGGCAGGCGATGGATCAGATGAGACTGCGCTGAACAAATCCATGCGCGTGCAGGCAAATTTCGTCGAGTATGTTCCCCTCGGCGTGATCTTAATGCTCTGCGCGGAGCTGCAAGGAGCCCCAAATCTGGCAGTCCATGCCATGGGTGCAACCTTGCTCATCGGCAGGATCTGCCACGGCATCGGCATGTCCCAAACACCGCAAATCACCGCCCTGCGCGCATCAGGATTTCTGCTGACCGCACTCATGCTCGTGCTCTCTTCGTTAGCGGTTTTGGGCCATGCTCTATTCTAAAGCAAAGTTTTTGCAAAAGAGGTCAATTTACCTCTTGCGGCATGTGGCACAGGGGGCTAAATCACCCTCACTAACTGATGCGGGCGTAGCTCAGGGGTAGAGCATAACCTTGCCAAGGTTAGGGTCGGGCGTTCGAATCGCCTCGCCCGCTCCAGTTAGACCACCCTACCCCGGTGGTAAACGGTAAGGTCGCCTTAGGGCGGCCTTTCGTCGTTTGAGGCCCAGCATCGGGATATCACCCAGACTGTGCTGGCGGCTTTTGCCGCAAATCGGTTATGTTATGCTCATCATCTTCCCCATATGCTAAGCATTTGGTCAAAAGGCAAACTCACCATGCGCAGCACTGGCCGCTCTCCCCCTACACTCGACGATGTTGCCGCGAGAGCCGGTGTCTCGACTGCGACTGTATCGCGCTGCCTCAACACGCCCGAACGCGTCTCCGACAGCACCCGCACGCGTGTGCTCAAAGCGGTTGAAACGCTGGGATATACCCCTAATTTTGGCGCCCGCGTTATGGCCGCACAGCGCACTTTCACCATCGGTGCGATCATTCCAACCATGGAAAACGCGATCTTTGCGCGCGGCTTGCAGGCCTTTCAGGAGGAACTGCATCGACATGGCTATACCCTGCTGGTGTCCAGCACGTCCTATGATCCGAAAATCGAGGAAAAGCAGATTCGCGCCCTTGTGGCGCGGGGTGCCGACGGGCTGTTGCTCATAGGGTATGACCGTGATCCGGCGATCTATACCTATCTTGAACGTCAGGCTGTGCCGACCCTGATTGCATGGGCCTTCGCTCCAGAGATACCACTTCCCGCCATCGGGTTTGATAACCGCGCCGCCATGCGCAGGCTGGCGCAGGAAGTCATCGACCACGGCCACAAACGCATCGGCGTCATCTCTGCGCTGAGCAAAGGAAACGACCGCGCGGCAGAGCGGCTGCTGGGTGTCAGAGACGCGCTCGGTGCGAATGGCCTGCCGCCCGAGTGTCTGACCATCATCGAAACACCTTACGGTATTGAAACGGGTGAGCAGGCGATGATCCAACTCATGCAAGGCACTGCCCCGCCCAGCGCCGTGATGTGCGGTAATGACGTGTTGGCGGCGGGTGCCTTGCGCGGCGCGCGGGCCATGGGCCTCGACGTGCCACGCGATGTGTCGGTGACGGGATTTGACGACATCGAAATGGCCCGCATCGTCACACCAGCGCTAACCACCATGCAGGTCCCGCACCGCGAGATGGGCACAAAAGCGGCCACCGCCCTGATCGCCCTTGTCGACGGCGCGCAGAGCATGGGCGCTCAAAAACTTGATGTAACGCTTGAACACCGCGCCTCTCTGGGGCCTGCCAAACAAAGCTGAAGCCTTCAAGCACTTCCGCCACTTTAGGGCCGTGACATTGCATGCTGTTTTGGTCAGGCTCATTCATGGACCATAAGCGGAGCACCTCACTATGAATATTCTCGTCGCAGGCGCTGGGATCGTCGGCATTTCGACTGCCATCTGGCTGCAACGTGCAGGCCACAGCGTCACAGTTGTCGACCGCGCAGGCCCTGCTTCTGGCACCAGTCACGGCAACGCAGGTGTTTTGGCCGCTGGAGCGGTTGTCCCTGTGACCACTCCAGGGCTGGCACGCAAAGCACCTGCCATGCTTATGGACCGCGATGCGCCCTTGTTCCTGCGCTGGTCCTACCTACCGCGCCTGCTGCCGTTCTTGCGCAGATACCTGGCTTACGGCACCGATGCCCATGTGGATCACTACGGCAAATCCATGTCTGCCCTGCTCCATGACACTGTCGAGCAGCATCAAGCGCTGGCTGCTGATACGCCTGCCGCACGGTTCATCACGACGGATGACTATTGTTTCGGCTATGCCACCCGCGCCGATTTTGACGCCGACAGCTATGGCTGGGGCAAGCGTGATGCGCAGGGGGTGCAATACGAGGTGGTGAGCGGTGCACAATACGCCGCTTATGATCCGATCTTTGGCGATGCTTTTAAGACAGTCGTGCGATGCAAGAACCATGGCCGCATCAGCGATCCGGGTGCCTATGTAAAGGCACTTGCCGAGCACTTTGTCTCGGAAGGAGGCACGCTCCAGATCACTTCGATCAACGATATTGAGATGGAGGAAGGTGCCGTGAGCGCGCTGATTACCGACGATGGTCCCCTCACCGCTGACAGAATCGTCTTTGCAATGGGCCCATGGTCGCGCGAGATCGCCCATAAGTTGGGCGTCAAAGTCCCTTTCGAGAGCGAGCGGGGATATCATATCGAGCTTACCAATCCCTCCACAATGCCCCGTGCGCCTATGATGGTCGCCTCGGGCAAGTTCGTGCTGACCCCGATGGAGGGCCGCTTGCGGGCTGCGGGCGTCATCGAATTTGGCGGGCTGGATGCACCCGCATCGCGTGCACCCCTTGATATGCTACGCCGTCAGGTGAAAAAGCTGTTGCCCGACCTGCAATACGACGACGTTGTTGAATGGATGGGCCATCGCCCCGCCCCTGCGGACAGCCTGCCGCTGATTGGCGCTAATGATGCCAGCGGCCGCAGCTACAGCGCCTTTGGTCACCAGCATGTCGGATTGACAGGCGGCCCGAAAACGGGTCGGATGATTGCGGAGTTAATTAATGGCCGCGCCCCCAATATGGATATGCGCGCCTTTGATCCCTCAAAATATCGAAGCTAAAGGCCGTTAGAGCCTCAACCAACCGGGAGACAATCCATGAATACGTTTACGAAACTGGCCTGCACCGCAGCCGCAACAGCGCTGATCGCAGGCGCTGCATTGGCCGATGGTCATGCGCAAAAGTGGGACATGCCAATGGCCTATGCGGCCACCAACTTCCACTCCGAACAAGGCGTCGTTTTCGCTGATAAAGTGCGCGAATATACCAATGGTGCCATCGACATCACCGTCCATCCCGGTGGCTCGTTGTTTGGCGGTGGTGACATCAAACGTGCTGTGCAGACGGGTCAGGTCAACATCGGTGAGCGCTTCATGTCCGCCCACGCGAATGAGGCCCCTCTGCTGGGGTGGGACAACCTGCCCTTCCTCGCCACTACCTATGCTGATAACGCAAAACTCTGGGAAGCGGCAAAAGGGCCGGTGAACGCACAGCTGGCGGATCTTAACATGGTGACGCTCTATTCCTGCGCATGGCCGGGTCAGGGTTTCTATTTCGCCAAGGAAGTAGGCTCCTCCGCAGACACCCAAGGGGTGAAATTCCGCTCCTATAACTCTGCGACCGCAACCTTTGCCGAAGAACTGGGTATGATCCCTGTCCAGATTGAAGCGGCAGAACTGGCGCAGGCATTGGCAACTGGCGTTGCCTCCTCGTTCATCTCGTCAGGCTCCACTGGGTATGACCAAAAGGTCTGGGAGCACCTGAGCCACTATTACAAAGTCAACGCATGGCTGCCGCGCAACTACGTCGTCGCGAACAAGCAGGCGTGGGAAGCACTGGACGATGAGACCCGCGCAGGTGTGATGAAAGCCGCAGACGAGACTGCCGCCGCCTGTAACGCCAAATCCGAAGAGCTGGCCGATTTCTACTTTGCCGAGCTTGAAAAGAACGGCATGACTGTCACGGACGCCTCGCCCGAGTTTTTGGCCGAGCTGGAAGTGATTGGTGCCAAGATGACAGCCGAATGGCTGGAGACTGCTGGTGCTGATGGCCAAGCGATCATCGACGCTTACAAAGCAATGAAGTAAGCACTTGTGCGCCCTGCCAAATGGCGGGGCGCATCTTTTCACCTAAGGAATTCAAGACATGCGCGACTGGTCGCCAGTGCTGGGCCTGCCTTTATGGGTATGGCTCTTTGTCCTGCCTCTGCTCTTCGGAGTGCTCTGCTTTTTCGCAAAAGAACCTTTGGAACGGCGCATGCGCCCTCTTTGGCGTTTCCTTGATGGCGTCTATTTCGCCTCGGGCGCCATCGCCGCGTTTTTCATGTGTACGATCCTGCTGCTGATTGTCGCGCAGATGGTAGCCCGCTGGACAGGTGTCGCCCTCCCCGGCACAACCGAATTTGCAGGCTATGCCATGGCTGCCACCTCATTCTTTGCACTGTCCCATGCCCTCACCCGCGGCGCGCATATCCGCGTGTCGATTGTGCTGAACTGGAACCGCTTCACCTCTCGCTGGCTTGATATCTTCGCCGTGACTGGTGCTGCGATCATCGCCACCTACTTCGCACGCTATGCAGTCAAGACCACCCAATTCTCCGAAATGCTGAATGACCGCACTCAAGGGCAGGACAAAATCCCCGAATGGGTTGTCACCTTTCTGTCCCTGCCTAAGACGCCGATTGGCGAATGGGGCAGCGCCATGGGCAATGCCTCGTCCGAACTGGTCTTTACCCCCGTTTGGATACCGCAGCTTGCCATGTCAGCAGGTGCGATCCTGCTAGCAATCGCACTCTGGGACACGTTGTACCGCACGATAATCACGGGCAAGAACCCCATCGTTTCAGAGGCCGTAGAATGATCGAGACCTATGCAACTATCGTCTTTCTCTGCGTCCTATTCGGGCTTCTCGCTTCGTCTATCTGGATCGGTCTGGCACTCATGGGGGTCGCTTGGGTAGGGCTTGAGCTGTTCACCACCCGTCCCGCAGGCGATGCGATGATCACGACCATCTGGACCAGTTCCAGCAGTTGGACCCTTACCGCCCTGCCGCTCTTTATCTGGATGGGTGAAATCCTCTACCGCACGCGATTATCCCAAGACATGTTTCGCGGGTTGGCCCCGTGGATGCGCTGGCTGCCCGGTGGATTGCTGCACACCAATATCGCGGGCTGCACGATCTTTGCCGCAGTCTCAGGGTCCTCCGCCGCAACGCTGACCACTGTGGGCAAGATGAGCATCCCCGAACTGCGTAAACGCGGCTACCCTGAATATATGATCATCGGCACACTCGCGGGTGCGGCCACCCTCGGCCTGATGATCCCGCCATCCCTCACCCTTATCGTTTATGGCGTCTCCATCAACGAGAGCATAATTAAACTCTTCATGGCTGGCATCATCCCCGGTCTGGTCCTCGCGGCGTTATTTATGAGTTATATCGCCGTCTGGCACTTTGTCCGCCCCGGTGAGCGCCCCCCGCCAGAACCGTCTATGTCATTCGGAAAAATGCTCGCCGAGAGCCGTTTTCTCGTGCCTGTTCTATTGCTCGTCTTTGCGGTCATCGGCTCGATGTACTTCGGCTGGGCCACCGCGACCGAAGCCGCCGCCGTAGGCGTTCTCGGCTCGCTCACGCTGGCACTCTTCCAAGGGTCGCTGAGCTTCAATACCTTTCTCGAAAGCCTTATGGGCGCCACACGCACTTCCGCAATGATCGCATTAATCCTGATGGGAGCGGCCTTCCTGTCACTGTCCATGGGCTTTACCGGACTGCCCCGCGCGCTGGCCGCGTGGATCGACGAGTTGAACCTATCGCCCATCGTGCTGATCGCAGCACTCACGGTGTTCTATATCATCCTTGGCATGTTCCTTGACGGGATTTCCTCGGTTGTCCTGACGATGGCGATCGTCGAGCCAATGATCCGCCAAGCGGGGATCGACGTGATCTGGTTCGGTATCTTTATCGTTGTAGTGGTCGAGATGGCACAGGTTACACCACCTATCGGTTTTAACCTCTTCGTGCTCCAAGGCATGACCAGACACGAGATTTCGTATATATCGAAGGTCGCCCTGCCAATGGTCGGCTTGATGCTTCTGATGGTCATTATTCTGGTGATCTTCCCCGAACTCGCCACATGGCTGCCCGACAAAATCAGCGCAAACCAAGTCCGACAATAGCACTATGATCCCGCGCGTCACTGTCCTGCAACTCGACACCCACTTCCCCCGTATCGCGGGAGATATCGGCAATGCTGAAACCTATGCGCGCCCGCCCCAAATAATCCGCATCGCAGGCGCTTTCGTGCAACAGATCGTAACGGGCAACCCGCAGAATATTGAGATGGCATTGTTCGAAGAGGCTTTGAGCCATGCGGAGGGCGATATAATCGTAACCTCCTGTGGATTTCTGTCTTACTGGCAAGCGCATCTTGCCGCCCTCACGGACCGCCCGTTTATCAGCTCGGCGCTTACAGCGCTGGATCACTTGAGCGCAACCTATACCCCCGAAGAATTGCGCATCCTGACCTTCGATCAAGCGTCTTTGGGCGCTGCACATCTGGGCAAGTATCCCGAGTACCTAAACAGCATCCTAGGCCTGCTTCCTGCGCACCATCTGCGCCAAGTGATCAGCCAGAACCTCAGCGCCCTCGACCCTGATAAAGCAGGAGCCGAGATCACGGCATTATTGACCGAAACCCAGACAAAAGCGCACCGCCATATCCTGCTGGAATGTACAAATCTGCCGCCCTACCGCGCGGCTATAACTTCCGCGACAGGCCTGCCTGTCACCGATATCCTAACCTGTATTGAGGCGGCTTGCGCAGGTGCCATAGCTCCCGAGTTCAGTTGATCGGGAACCGTTTGAGGCAAATGGGCGCGTTGCGCTGATAGTCGCGCAGCGTCTCGTCCACATCGCGGCGATCCCGCATTGCTTCCATGGCACGCTTCTTCTCGGTCCAGTTACCACTCACATGCCGCTCGAGGATCAGAACGGAAATTCCAATAAGCACATCCTTTTCAGAATCGCCCATCAGTCCCGCACCATTGAGCGTCACCCCCGTCATCGCCATCATATTGGCGCATCGGATTGCCGCGACCTCGTCCCCTTCATATATCCTCTGACCTGCAGCGACATCCGTGGAAACAAGCGCAAGCATCAGGACCAGCCCCCGCATCAAAACGCTTTGAAGGTCATAGTGGTAAGCGAGCGTTCAATGCCGTCAATGTCGAGCAAGTTGTCGTTAATATAAACGCCCACATCCTGCCCGCTGGGGATATACAGTTTCATCATCAGGTCATAGTCACCAGAGGTGGAATACAGCTCAGAATGGATCTCACGCAGGGTGATCGCCTCGGCCACCTTATAGGTCGTTCCCGGACGGCATCTGATCTGGATAAAAACACATGTACTCACGGGGCGGCCTCTCTTGCTCTGCTGTGGCCCCCAAGCTGGCATGAAGCCCCAACAGCCGCAATCCCTCATCGCCCCTTGGCGCGCCGTGTCGCGGTGTTATAAGGACACAAACGCGTCAACGGAGGCTCCCATGCGCACGGCCAAAATCACCCGCACCACCGCCGAGACGAATATCAGCGTCGAGATTAACCTCGATGGCACAGGTATTTACGACAACAAAACGGGCGTGGGCTTTTTCGACCACATGCTGGATCAGTTGTCGCGCCACGCGCTCATCGACATGACCATTCGTTGTGAGGGTGATCTGCACATCGACGATCACCACACCGTCGAGGATGTAGGCATCGCATTAGGCCAAGCGTTGACTCAAGCCGTTGGCGATAAACGCGGCATCGTGCGCTACGGCTCTTGCCTACTGCCGATGGATGACGCGCTGGTGCGTGCCGCCCTTGATCTGTCGGCCCGTCCCTTCCTTGTTTGGAACGTTGATCTGCCGACAGCCAAGATTGGCACATTCGACACCGAGCTTGTGCGCGAATTCTTCCAGGCCTTCGCCACACACGGCGGCATCACATTGCACGTCGACCAGTTGCACGGCCTGAATTCCCACCACATCGCCGAGGCGGCATTCAAAGCAGTGGCCCGCGCCCTGCGCGACGCGCTGGAAAGTGACCCGCGCAAATCAGATGCGATCCCGTCGACAAAAGGCATGTTGTAAATGCTTACCGCGATTATCGACTATGAAAGCGGCAACCTGCACTCTGCGCACAAAGCGTTCGAGCGTATGGCGCGTGAAGCGGACGCAGGTGAAGTTACCGTGACAGCCGATCCAGACGTGATCGCAAGCGCCGACCGCATTGTGCTGCCCGGTGACGGTGCCTTCCCCGCCTGCATGGCCGCCCTTAAGGGCAAAAGCGGAATCTTTGCCGCTATGATCGAGGCTGTTGAGGAAAAGGGGCGCCCTTTCCTTGGCATCTGCGTCGGCATGCAACTTATGGCGACATGGGGCCGTGAGTATGAGGACACACGCGGCCTCGACTGGGTCGGCGGGGAAGTCACCAAGATCAGTCCGACGGACAAGACTTTAAAAGTCCCACACATGGGATGGAACGATCTGATCCTCGACGCGCCACACGCGGTATTTGACGGGATAAAGACGGGCGATCACACCTATTTTGTGCACAGCTATCATATGGCCGTCACTGATCCTGCCCAACGCCTCGCCCATGTGGACTACGCAAGCGATGTAACGGCGGTAATTGGCCGCGATAACATGGTCGGCATGCAGTTCCACCCCGAGAAAAGCCAAGCAACCGGCCTGCGCATGATCACCAATTTTCTAACATGGAAGCCCTAGCGCACGCGCCGCCAGACGACATTGCTACATTGATCGCCACTACAGTTCTCGAAGCGCATCAGGTTGCCATCCACCTGCATCCGCGCCCGCAGCATACGGTTGCTCGTTGGCTCCCAGATATCCCCTGAAAACATGCCCTGATCATCGGGCAAAAGATCAATCAAAACCCGCTGACCAACAGCACGCGACGGCGCATCTTATCCGCGGCGGTCCTTAACCCGCTCCACCTGTCCACAAAGCGCAGCACCGCAAGGCCGCGTGCGCACATGCAACACAATGCCTCTGGAGTCAGGGTTACTTTGCCACAGCCCGATCGGCACATCCGCCCGTCCTGTCCCCACAGTTGCAACCACCGCTAAAACAGCGATGCCTAAGAAATTCCACATGTCAAAAATCCTGACGCCACAACCTCGTGCCGCAGCAGCACGAGACAAGCGCAGATTTACGTTACACCCGCACCTGTCTATTTTGTTATGTTATTTTTGCATGGCTCGAACCAGCCAAGGCAAAATCGCCTTAGCCTTAGTTAACGCGGCTCCACGTCTGCTTTTTACAGATCGGCCCGACACAGCCGGACACTTTGAGCGTATTTCCCGAAAGCGCCATTTTAGAGCTATAAGTCTTGCCCGTGGATGGCTGCCAGACTTTACCCTTTTTATACGCACCGCCCCCCGCAGGCGTCATATCCCAAACCAGCTTCTTGCCGAGATTCTTGGACTTATACTCACCCGAGGCATTAAATGTCCGCGCTATGGTTCCGCACAGCTTTGCGCCGCATTGGCTCACCTTCACATAGGCATAGGCGCCATCATCTACTTGCGTCTTCCATGTCCCCTCTACAGGGTCAGCCCAAGCTGCCCCCGCAAAGGCCATCGCAGCTACAGCTGCCGCCAAAATTATTCTCATACTGGTTCCTCCCTAGAACTGGGACACAGCATGGCGCTTTGCCCCCCGTTTAAGCAAGCCTAACCTAAGGTCGCGTTGCACCGCCCGCGATTCCGTGCAAAACGGAGCCACCGCAGCCAAAAGGACAGCCCGCCATGATCCTCTATCCCGCAATCGATCTTAAAGACGGTCAAGCAGTGCGCCTTGTTCACGGTGACATGGACCGGTCAACCGTGTTTAACGATGATCCTGCCGCTCAAGCGCAGGCGTTTGTGGATGCAGGATGCACATGGCTGCATCTGGTTGATCTTAATGGCGCATTTGCAGGCACACCCGTGAACGCCGCCCCAGTTGAGGCGATCCTAAAGCAGTGCAAAGTCCCCGCACAACTCGGCGGTGGTATCCGCGACATGGCGACGATTGAAGCATGGCTGGACAAAGGTCTCGCACGCGTGATCCTTGGCACCGTGGCCGTGGAAAATCCCGATCTGGTCCGCGAAGCCGCCCGTGCCTTCCCAAACCAAGTTGCCGTGGGCATCGACGCCCGCAATGGCCGTGTGGCCACCAAAGGTTGGGCGACAGAAACAGACGTGATGGTTACTGACCTTGCTAAGTCATTCGAAGACGCAGGCGTGGCAGCAATCATCTATACCGACATCCTGCGCGACGGTGCCATGGGCGGCCCGAACATCGACGCGACAGCCGCCCTCGCCCGTGCCGTGAACATCCCCGTCATCGCATCAGGCGGCGTGTCCTCACTGGCAGATCTCCAAGCGCTTAAAGCCACAGGCGTGATTGAAGGCGCAATTTCAGGCCGCGCGCTTTATGATGGGGCGATTGATCTAGAGGCCGCGCTCAAAGCCCTTTCGGAGTGACATATCCGGAAGACCACGAACTACTGCTTATCGTTTTTTGTAGGCTCTATGGTCCAGTAATATTGATTGGCTTAGTTCTTCTTTATTGGTCCCGAAACAGCCGAACCGCACGTTTGTCTGTAGTCTTAAAACGCAGCGCTATATTTTTGCTAATTTCATTAGGCATCGTCGTAGTACTTAACCTAGTGGTGCTATCGACCTGCAGTGACCCTGACGCCGCATATAGCCGCTGCCTTTACATACCCGATTATTTCGGCCGCAATATGGTTCCTATAGGTATATTTAGTTATTTTGCTGCAGTCTTATACATTACGGCGCTTTTTATTGTGGGTGCCATCATAGAATTCCTCGTGTGGCTTAATCGCCCTTCCCCCTCCTCCACTCCTTAAGTAGAAGACTAATATGCTCAAAACCCGCATCATCCCCTGTCTCGATGTCGCCGATGGCCGTGTGGTCAAAGGTGTAAATTTTGTTGGCCTGCGCGATGCGGGTGATCCTGTAGATGCCGCCATCGCCTATGATGCTGCTGGCGCGGACGAGCTGTGCTTTCTTGATATTCACGCCACCCATGAGAACCGCGGCACCATGTTCGATCTGGTGCGCCGCACGGCGGAGCATTGCTATATCCCCCTCACCGTAGGCGGCGGTGTTCGCACCCCCGCAGATGTACGCGCCTTGCTGCTGGCGGGCGCTGACAAGGTGAGTTTCAACTCTGCCGCCGTCGCGAATCCCGATGTTGTCGCCGCAGCCGCCGATCAATTCGGCAGTCAGTGCATTGTTGCAGCCATAGACGCAAAAACCGTCTCGCCGGGAAAATGGGAAATCTTCACCCATGGAGGGCGTAAATCCACAGGCATCGACGCTGTCGAATTCGCTATTACCATGATGGAAAAAGGCGCAGGTGAAATCCTGCTCACCTCCATGGACCGCGACGGCACGAAACAGGGCTTCAACCTGCCCCTCACCCGCGCCATCTCGGATGCTGTCACCATGCCGGTCATCGCATCAGGCGGTGTCGGCAATCTCGACCATCTCGTGGATGGCGTGACCAAAGGCGGCGCATCAGCCGTACTTGCCGCGTCGATTTTCCACTTCGGCGAATATACAATCAAAGAGGCCAAGCAACACATGGCCGCCGCTGGTATCCCGATGAGGCTAACATGACACTTGATGACCTCTATGCCACCATCCTCGCCCGCAAAGACGCAGACCCAAGCTCAAGCTGGACCGCGCAACTGCTGGCAAAAGGGCCAGAGAAATGTGCCGAGAAATTCGGCGAGGAGGCAATCGAGGCAATTATCGAAGCTGTTAAAGGCGACAAAGCTGCGCTAACGTCAGAGGCCGCTGACGTCCTCTATCATCTGCTGATTATGCTCGCCGCCCGCGATGTGCCTTTCACGGATGTAATGGAGATTCTCGCCAAACGCCAATCAATCTCAGGCATCGCCGAGAAAGCCTCCCGCTAAACCCTCTTCATTTTGTCAATTAAACTGACTGCTGGAAAATTGAAGCGCATTAAAGCTTGCTGGAAATCACACCCGTCGCAAAGCCGCCCATGCGCAGCTCCCCGAACAAGCGCTGGTATTCGATTTTTGGGCAACGGTTTTGCACCACATCAACGCCCCGCGCCTTCGCCAGTTCAGCCGCTTGCGCATGTTCCACACCGATCTGCATCCAGATTGTGCCAAGCTGGGGGAATTGCTCCAATGCCTCTTCCGCAATCGCAGGCACAGCCTCCGAACGGCGAAAAATATCGACCATGTCCACCTGCCCTTCAATCTCGGACAAGGACGCCACAACTGTAGCACCGAACAGCGTCTGCCCGGCTAGTCCCGGATTCACCGGCACAATGTCATAACCGCGCAGCCCCAGATAACGCGCCACAAAATAGCTGGGGCGCACAGGGTTGCCCGATACACCTACAATTGCCACACGTTTGGTACGGGTCAGGATATTCTTGAGAAAGGAGTCAGTGTAATTCATCGCGATAGTCTAGCGACTGATCAGACAGAAAAAAACCTCCCGAACGTTGTCGGGAGGTTAAAAGTGGGAACAGGGACAAAACACGGTCCGGATGTTCCAAACCGAACCGTCTATGAAATAAATAAGCGCGCTCTGAAGAAATAAAAGAGCTGCGAAGCTGGAAACAGCAACACCCTGAAAACTGGGCGGTAACCCGCCGATCAATCAAAGATATCTTCAACCAGATCAAAGGCTTCCTCAGCCAGTTTGCGCAAGAAACCCTTACGCTTTTTACTCTTTTTCGCAGGTTTTGGAGATTTCACATAGGCTGGTTTCGCTTGTTTCACCACGCGGGGCTGATGCGTGATCGCAGGCTTCGACACAGGTGCTGCCACTGGCAACATCTTGAGATTTCGCAGGGGTGCGCCACATGCCCCACAAGTCAGCGTATGCTGACCGGCCCGCGCGCGTAGCATCGCTTTGGTTCCGCAGTGGCAACAGGTCGCGATTTTGGTCGGATAGCCGATAGCCGCTCTCCTCAGGAATGCTCTCTGGTGGCATATAAGCCGATCGCGGCAGCATTTGAGACATTGAGCGAGCCAAATCCGCCTCCTGCGTCAATCCGTACCAGAGCATCCACAGTCTCGCGCGTCTTCTCACGCAGGCCAGGCCCTTCAGCCCCCATGACCAGCGCCACAGCACGGTCGCGCTTGCCCGCCACAGCTGCCTCGATGGTGAGCTCCGCCTCACCGTCCAGCCCCAGCACAAGATACCCCATATCCTGCAACTCTTTGATACCATCGGCAAGATTGCGGATGCGCAAATAGGGCTGACGCTCCAGCGCACCAGAGGCAGATTTGGCCAACGCCCCTGTCTCGGGCGCGGAATGATGTTTGGTTCCAATCACAGCAGAAGCACCCAAAACTTCCGCCGAGCGCAGGATCGCACCCACGTTGTGCGGATCGGTCACACGGTCAAGCAGGATCACTCGCGGCGCTTCGGCCCCAATGCATACATCCGCCATACGCCCCCAATCCAGCGGCTTGACCTCCAGCACGACACCCTGATGCACCGAATTGGCATCAATTGGAGGGCGGAATTTGCGCGGGTCCACTACTTCGGGCTCAATCCCTGCGGCAGCGACGGCATCTTCGAGTTTGGCCAGCGCATTTGGCGTCACCATCATCGAAATCTTGACGCGGTTGGGGTTCATCAACGCATCGCGCACAGCATGCAAACCGAACAGCCACAGCGTCTCACGCGCGTCTGCCTTTTTACCTTGCTCTTTTTCGACAACCCACTTTGGTTTTTTCATGATCTTCCACCTACATTGCGCGCTTGTCCCCTCCTCTATCCCTTTGCGCCCAGCAGGCCAAGCCTCGCGCGACATATCACCCACACCGAGCGCAAAGAGAGTATTTTCAGCACTTGGATAAATCATGCCAAACCGAGGGATTTAATGGTTGACCCGCCCCAGAGCCGCAGATAATCACAGCGCCAGTGGGCGACAGGCCGCAAGGTGTGGCAGGGGACTGTAACTCCCTCGCGGAGACGCACGCCTGGTTCGATTCCAGGGTCGCCCACCACTTCACATCATGCCAACCACCACGTATTTCATTGTTCATAGAATAATGAACATGGATTGCCGCACAACGTCGGTTCCATGCATTGGTCCTGTCTAGATTCTGAACATCAGACCTCGAAATTAATTCTCTTTTTTAGGTCAATACCCAACTAATTCAATGCTTTGGGCAGTTGATCAATTCCCTAAGCACATGAGGACAGTGGATCTCGGATTTTTTGCCTTTCTCGTCTCTGACGGTCATCTATTCTCCCCCAAGCTGATCGCGTTGCATCTTCCGCCAATCCAAAAAATTCCGCCAATCCAAAAAACGGAAAAGATTGCTAAGTAGACTTGGACCCCCAAGAGGGTCGGAGCATGCAATCTATAAAGAAAGCGTTGATGTTTTGGGGTTCCGACGCTGCCAACCAGTACCGCACGATCGCCTAAATGGCAGATTATGGTGATAACTAACGATTTCGGAACTTCCAAAATGGATACAGTGGGCTGGTTTGACAGAACAAGTAGCCTCCCAAGAAAGTTTGTGAAACCACTCCCCGTTTGATGGGCCCCTCTACTTCCGCACTGGCTCTCGCTGTTGGCGAAGTGAGTAGGTTCCAAATTGGCAGTTCAGGTATTGGATTGCTGATTTCAAACCACAACCCGGCGGCACGCAAAGGGAGTAGATAGGTGGATTTTTCCACATAAAAATACGCCTATCCAATGCAGAGAGAAACTGTTTCTTTTTAATAAATACAGATAACCGCCTTTTAAACCTTGTTTGACAGAGCCCTAAATAGAGTTCTTTCTAGTGACAGCCCTTACTCTGGAAATTTCTTTTTTGATCCGTTCAGCGCTTATCATCGCAAGTATTTTCCATATCATCATGTTCTGCGTGGGCCGCAGATATTACGGTTATTGAAGCAAATCTAATTGGCCGATCCCGAGGGCTCTATTACGACCAGATCATCAGGCTTCAAGTCAGCCGTACGATCGACGCGGGTGATGATGAGAAGTTATGCAACATATTGGCTTCCACTGTTCAAAACTACCATCCGAACGTTCTCAGCAGCCTCACTGCCTCTCTTATAGTCTTGGAGGGTCCTTTTCCGCAGGTCTTGGATTGCATGCGCCAAGTCTTGCTATTTCGGGGGAAGCCTCATTCCCATTAGCATGCTAGATGAGTCCTATGCTCTTGCGTCAGCCGCCCTTTGAGACCTCATAGAGAAGAGCGATACGTTCGAAATAGAAACAACCCTGTTGCAAAAAATCGCATCAATGCCACCTGAAAAAATGTATGAAATCGTTATATGAATGATTTCGAACGTTGAAAAATCGACATTATTCTCGATAGTTTACGCTGGTATCCAGACAACAATAATGTCGCGCGGATTTGCTCCAACGTCTTCGAATGGAACATGAGGGCCAGCGTAAGAAATATCGAAGGATTTGACAGGAAGGGCTTTCAACAAAAACTGTCCCAAAACATCCGATGAACAACATTCGAGGGTGGTCGCAAGGTTGAATATATTTATGTCCAGACTCTAGAGTATAAATATAACGAATATTGCATCCTTTAGGTCTGTGCTGGGGCGTTGGGCGTTTCAATTGGCGTACATTCCACAATATCTTCGCCAGAAAGTGCAATTCCCGCGGCTCCCAGCGTGCCAATCGCACCAGATGGCAGCACGTTTGACGAGTATATTGTGTATTCTAGAGCCGAGCTTAGTTGTCTCAAAGCTTTGAAGCTTGAAAGCGCGATATCTCCTGTGCGGTTACCTCAAAAGCCCTGCGGTTAGAGTTAATAGACCGAATTAAGAATGAAACCAAAGGCGACGCAGGCTCGAGCATAGAGCCCGCGTAGAATGAAAAATCGATCCCACTGCACCTGAAGCGAGCATAAGTGTGCCCCTAGAGAACACCATTACCATTCGCCGCACAGAAGCAGCGCAAAGGCGGGAGTGGTGGCGGGACATCTTGCAAATCTTTGCAAACATTATGGTTCCTATCGCGATTATTGTGGCCGCTTTCGGCTTGTATTTGGACGATGTGCAACGTGGTCAGGACGCCGCAAGTCGCCAGATAGAGCTGCTGAATTCAGAAGGTTTGAGCGCGTCACAAGTCACGCTGTCCAACCTTTGGCATGGGCAGGATATGAGCGTGCTCGAGAACGCAGTGCCAAAACGTTTGGTCGTTGAATTCGTCACCCGAAGGATCGAAGCAAGCAAGATTGATCGAAACGAAATCACATCCGCGATCGTGTCGATTGCCTCATATTTCGACCGTGTTGAAACTGTGTTGCGTCAGATCGTTGCGATGAGGAAGAGTTTGTATCCCAGATCGGTGAATACGGCCGCGACTTTCACTGATTTTACACGAGCCAGATAGATGCGCTGCGCAACCAAAGGTTTTTCATGTACCTTGGTGCTGGACTGCGAGACTTTGCCGAGCGTTCGGGCGTATGCGGATGACAGTGATAGGCGATATAAGAGAGTGTTCATGACATTGAAATCGAGTGTGTGGGCGTCGGGAATCAATGGCCTGATGGTATTGTCTACTTAGGCAGCAGAGTTTGAGATCAAAAAGGCTGAAACCCAGACGCAATAAGGTGTGTCTATTGTTGTCAATATGACCGAGCCAGTGCTCGAAGGGGACAAGGACAGGTTAGAAGCTGCTGTTCAATCGGTGGATTGGGACATTAACTGGCAAGAGAAATTCCTCAGGATGAACTCACATGGCGGTTCACTCAGTGCAAGCATTGAATTGGCTGAGTATATTTACGCAACTGGATTTCAAACATATGTTGGAAAAAACGACAGCTGTTTGTCAGCTTGTGCGATTGCATTCATGCACGAAGCACAACTGGACGGCGATGACACAAGAAATATCAGTAGAGTAATACGCCATGATGCCGTTATCGGCTTTCATGCAGCTTATGCTTTTCCAAAAATTAAAAATTCCCAACAGCGTGCGCGACGCACTTTTGCCCTTGGCTGAGCGGGGTGCGCGGCAGGCGGGTTCTGATCTTGTTCGCCTGAGCGTTGCTGGCAGGATTCCTACTGATCTGATTCAGAAATTGTTGATTGTGGAACAAGAAGACTTCCTTCTTGTTGATAGTGTCGATCGTGTTGGCCGCTGGGGAATTCAGATAGAGAGCGCCAAGCGTTTGGAAGATTTGAATCATACAAGACTTGGCGACTACTGCACCAATCGAATGCTTTGGGAGGAAAAGCTCGCCTACGAAGATCGGCACGCATATTATGCCTTCAAGTTGATCACCATGCCTGATGGCTTTGGAACCGACATGATGCACTTCCACTGTTTTGTCTCTCTTTAGGAGAGTACGGCCACCAACGAAGTGTACGCAATCGAACGAGATCGTGGGACGACATATGCTTGGAAGGCGATGTCGGCAAACGTATCACTCAGCACTCTTGGCCCCGACGAGGTAGTTGGCGCATCTGGCCCAACGTGGTCGCAGCGATTTCCTGTTATAAACGACACGGGTGTTGTCGACTACGACGCCATCAGAGAAGTCAGCGGGCCTTGCAGGGACGGGTTATTCTAGACTGGAGGATGGTATGGTAAAGACAGATCAGTGGATCACAACGACTTTGAAAAGAGTAGCGCAACTGTAGCAACCTGCGGCGGTGGTTTTGGGCCCATGTCCATTGAATGTGCGGCAGGATCATCAAGCTTGGTTTTCCGTTTTGCTTACGGCCCTTCACAAGTTGCAAACAAAAATGGCCTTGTGTTCGTCGATGTTGACGGCCAAATCAGCACATTCAATGGTCAAAACGGGGACGTTTATGGCCACGAACAGGTGTATGTCGACCTTCCCAAAGGCCATGCTATTCTAGACGCGCTGAAAGCAGGCTCCTCATTGAAACTCATTGGGGATGGCCCAAATCAATTAATCCATCTGAGTGAATCGCGTCAAGCGATTGAAGCAATGGAAATTTCGTGCAAGTGAGCGGCACGCTCATTGCGCACAATGGAATTCTCCCAAACGGACGCACCCCTCTAAAACACAACTCGAATGCCACCCCACCTGAAAGAGGATACCGTCACTTCGAGGCCAAAAACTTATGATGACTCTTGCATCACCGAATTAGACAGCAAGGAGCGGTGCGACCTGAATTTGCCCTGAAGGTCCGCGAAATATGTCCGCTTTAATCCCATACATCGCGTGCAAGCTTTGGGCAGTGAGAACTTCTTCTGCGAGACCTGAGGCAATGACATAGCCATCCTTGAGGCCGATCATGCGGTCCGAAAATTGTGCTGCAAGTGTGAGGTCATGCATGGCGATTGCCACACAAGCACCACTGGCACGGGCGTAGGCACGAACATGCTCCAAAACGAGCAATTGATGACGCAAATCAAGCGCCGCTGTCGGCTCGTCGAGCAGCAAGACCTTAGGTTTACGAAACAGCGCTTGAGCGAGGTAAACCAATTGCCGCTGGCCGCCGCTAATTTCGTTCAATGTGCGTTTTTGCAGGTCCAGAAGGCCAAACGCGGCGAGCGCTGCTGTCGCATCTTCAACCAAGGAGAGCGGCAGGCGCAGGCCGAGTTTTCCGAGGCGACCAAGAAGGACAACTTCCAGCACGCAAAGCGATGAGGCTGCATCAGTATCTTGAGGCATATAAGCGATAAGACTGTGTTGTTCGGACCGGATTAAAAGGTGCTCTGCGAGGGTGAGCTCCCCTTCCATGGGGGACAGGCCTGCCATTGCCCGCAATAGCGTTGACTTGCCAGCACCATTGCAACCGATCAAGGCCGTCACCTGCCCCGCTATGAATTTTTCGCTGAAATCTCGGATTACAGGCTTTTTGCCATACGACACGATGAGATGGTTTGTCTGTAGGCTCACCAGTGCCTCCTTTGGCCGCGAAGAATGAGGAAGAATAGGAACGGCACCCCGATGAGGGCAGTGACGATGCCAATTGGGATCACGCCACCGGGGGAGATCAACTTGGAGACCACAGAGGCCCCCGTCATTGTGATTGCCCCAGTGAGCGCAGCCATTGGCAATAGGATGCGCTGATCCTCGCCCACCAGCATGCGGGCGATATGGGGCGCTACAAGACCGACAAAGCCTATGGTGCCAACAAAGGCGACGCCACTCGCTGTGAGCAGTGCGACGATGGCAAAAAGCTTGATGCGGAGCGCTTTTACATTGACACCAACGGATGCGGCACGCGCGTCGCCCATGCGCAAGGCTGTCAACTGCCATAGGTTGGGAAGCACCAGCAGGCTGCACATCGCAAAGCAAACTGCAACGATAGGAACGTTGTTCCAACTGGCTTTCAGCAGAGAGCCGAACAGCCAGAACACGATGGATTGGAGAACCTCAGGCGAGGCCAGATACTGCACCATAGATTGGGCGGACTGGAACATAAAAAGCGTGGCAATCCCTGCAAGCACCATAATTTCGGGACTCATCCCGCGTATACTTGCAAAAGCAAAGACCAGCCCTGCGGCCAAGGCACACATCACAAAAGCCGCCAAAGGGACGCTCAGCCAGGGCACAAGAGGCAGCGTCACCCCGGTCAGAATGGCGAAGGCAGCGCCAAACCCCGCTGCTGCTGAAAAGCCCAAAGTGTAAGGGCTGGCCAATGGGTTCCCAAGGATCGTTTGCATGTGAACACCGGCGGTTCCAAGCGACATACCAACAAGAATTGCCATTAATGTCATCGGGAGGCGGATGTCATACACGATTATCTGCACCATTGCGCTGGCGTGGCTTGGCGCAAACAGTGCGCCAAGCACCTCTCCGACGGTGAGGAACGCGGGCCCAATTAGGATATCCGCGACCACAAGCATTGCTAGCGTAGCCACGGTTACGACGAGCCAGATGATCCGCCGTACCATCAACCCTGCATATATCTCCGTTGAAGGGGCCGCTTGCGCCGCCCCATCTGTTACCGTTCCGGTCACGCAGACAGAGAACCCTGAAGGCTTAGGTTTCATGGCAGCTGTGTCATGTAAGTGCCTTTAAACTCTACAGGCATATAGAGCTTAAAGAACCGCTCCAGTGACGCCTGCGGGTCAACGTCGACAAAGGCATCGGGATAAAGCCCTTTGGCCACAAACTGTAGAAATGCGTAGTCATAAAGGGTGCGGTTGCCACCGTGATAGATGCCAAAAACCTTGCCATTTTTAACCGCATCAAGACTGCCCCAACCCGGTCGACCAAGATAGGCAGTCATGCGTTCATGCGTTACCGCGCTGTCCACGTTCGGCCCCATGATCACGGCTTCATCGCGGCCAGACCAGCCAGAGCCTGCCAGTAAAATCGCCTGAGGATTCTGCGCCAAAACATATTCCGGGCTGAGCTTACCCCAATTGCTGATTTGACCATCGGCAATATTGATCGCACCTAGTTGATTGATCACGCTGCCCCATTGAGTACCTGAGTAGGAGTTGTCGACAGTGTCTTTGCCTTTGCGGGCCAACTCAACATAGACTTTGGGCGCGTCCCCTTTTGGCAAAGCTGCGATGTGTTTTTCAATTGTGGCAATTTGAGCGGCATATTCATCAGCCAGCGTTTTAGCGCGTTCTTCGGCACCCATAATCTGGCCCAAAATCTGTGTTGATTGAACATGCTTTTCGACGGTCTGGGCGTTGTAATCCAAGACGACGACGGGAATACCTGCGGCTTCAATGCGGTCTGCAACCTCGCCGAGCGCAGAGTATTGCCACGCTGCAAGAATTGCGAGGTCCGGCTTGGCAGCGACAACCGCTTCAAGGGAGAAGGTGCCTGAACCAACTTCACCAACGTCGGCAAGCTCCTCCAGACGCGGAATGGCCGCCGCATAGGTCTTCCACTGGAGATTGCGCCAACCGGCCCAAGTATCTTTGGAAATTGCGACGACGCGCTCGAATGCATCCGGCCCTGCCACGGCAAGGAAATCTTCGTAGTAGAAGCCCAGCAGGATGCGCTGCGGATCTTCGGGTATTTTAACTGTGCGGTCGAGTGTGTCCGTAATGGTGATGTTTTCTGCCCATGCAGGCAAGGCGAATAAGGCCGCAAAAGCCGCCGCAGCAACGCCACGGAAGAGTGTGTTTAACATAGGGTTTCCTTTGGTTCACAGATCGTTTTCGCACAACTCAAAAAGAGCGGCGCGGATGTTCGGTCAGGTTTTGTGAAAACTCAAAGGGTCGGAGGTGCCCGACTTTGAAAATCTGCGACAAGGCGCATGGGACAAACCATGGGCGCCAATACAGGGAGCAGTCGCTTATGGTTTCGGTCAAAGGGGTACCAGGCAACATTGTGGCGCGTGGCCGCATCAACCATGACGCCAAAGGACTGACACCAATCGCACCCGCTCCCCATGGCTTGCTCAATTGGCTCACCTGTTTCAGGATCAATAGCAATCATCTGAATGCCGAAGGGGGAGCAAATTTCGACTTGCATCGCGTTGGCAGGCGATCCGAGTATAATCCCAGACATGCTGAACTGAATAAACAGCCATGCCACCGCTGGAAGAAGCATCCAGCCTTTATGTCGGTTCGATTTCTTCAATGTTACTCGCGAAATTGGTCCATCGAGTGTTATTTGCAGGTTGCCGCCTAAAAATTCAACGCCATTCTTGGACACTCTGCAGGATGTGGACCAAACGCATGTCACGGATAGCAGGAGAATATCTGTTCTCGAACACGAGGGGCCGCTACTCGTTCATGCCCCGCCTCCAACATGGTTCTGTGGGAATTCGCTGCCGTCAAACCACAAGTTCAAGGCAGAACGCCAGCTTCATCAAAGAGCAGATTCAGCCCAACTACCATGCGTGCCCCATATTTCGTTGAACCCTCGCTGTTGCCCGCGCGCGGATCAATCGGTAAATACGGCTAATCTCTTTGGCACACCGCTGCTGCAATAGTGTTTTCGTTCGGCGCTAACTTTGCGCGTTTTTGAGCTGTTTGAGTGGCGCAGCAAGGTCAGCGCAAAAGGTGCCTGCCAAAACCGTTTGCCTCTTGCGGAATCCCGCGCATAACCCGCTTTCACAGTCGCACATCACTTGGTAGCTCATTGATATTCAGCCCCTAGGCCGCTACCAAGCGCCGCAAACCCGCGTTCGACGGGCACCGAATAATACCATTAGAGGCCCATCATGCATTTTTTTCAATTCGCCCTCCCAGCCCTTATCCTTTTGGCAGGGTGCAACAGCACATCCGCGCCGACAATGCCTACCGCTCCCGCCGAAGTGTCAGCAAAAGTCACAACAGTTTGTGCACTCTATGAACGCGCCTACGTTGAGACGAAGGCAGCCCTTTTACCCGCTCCCTTGGACATCGTAATCGGGTGCCCGGGCCGTACCAGCCTCAAGTCCCAGATGAGCCGGCTCGAAAATGCCGCTGCCTTTCGCCGCGCCGCTGCCGCGCCCCTTCCCGCCGCTGCGAGCAAGAGCGACGTTGGCAAACGGCTATTCCAGCGCATGATCTCACGCGGGGTACCTGTGGAAGTAGCGACACGGATGACCTCGACGCCCGAATTTTCTAGGGCATTGGCCGCACGTACTTAAAGCGGCGCTCAGCCCCCTACCCCTCTTAGACAGAAAAGGCCCCCACTCCACTGCAGGAACGGGGGCCTTCGTATTTACATTGGAATAAAGACTTAAATGATCAGATCGTCATCTTCGGCGTCGACTTCCTTGATCGCCTCAACCAGCTTGTCATTGGACACTGGCTGAAGAACAGGGATGCCTGCGATATACTCAACGTCATACTGGTCGCCTTTGCCATCATCGGCATTCTCTTCATCAGAGTTCGGGATGAACGTCAGATCGTCAACAGCACCAGAACCGACAAGATTGACCTGCATCGTGGAGACGTTATCTGCGTTGATGATCACCTCTTGCTGGCTGTTGTCGCCAGAGGCAGGGATATCGATCGTGTTGATCAGACTGCCATCGGCATCGAACAGGTCAATTGTGCCGCCTGTCTCTTCAATGTCGAGCATGTTAATGCTGACCACCTCGGAGGGCACTTCAAAATCAAGAGTCATGGTGCCGCCGTGGGCGTTATCATCGGCATCCGAGCTGTCGTTATCCTCGGAAATGATGAGTGCATTGCCGCGGTCATCATACTCCAGATCGTGATCACCACCCGTCGGGTTGTTGGTGTCAAAGATCATGGCATCATTCTGGCTGTTTTCGTCATCGCCAGCACGCTGTGCGGAAACGGTAACACCTTCAAACTGACCATCCACAACATCGCCAGAGGCAAGACCTTCAAAGCCAACTGTGATCGCATCGCCTGAAGGTGCGTCTACAACTGCGGCAGAAGTCTCGGTCACGGTGAGATTGTCAAAGAACACGCGCTCGTCGCCAGCGGAGATATCAGACACGATACGGAACTCAACGTTTCCGTTGATGTCGTCCAGCGCACCACCGGAATAGGTCAGCGTGCTGCCGCTCTCGGTGATCTCGTTGCCAGTATTGCTGCCCACAAGCGCTGTGCCTGCATGGTTGACGACAAAGTTGTCGAGAGTCTGCCAAAAGCCATCTTCGGCACGGACCTGAAGCAAGAGTTTGTCGGCATACTGACCGGAGGCTTCGAACTTGCTGGCATCATCTACCCGCGCGTCAAAGCTCAGCTCGACATCGCCGTCTGCCTGAACTGCTGCGGTTTTAAGAATACCGTCATTGTGGCCATCTGTGACCAACTCGTCACCGCGAACATCCCAACCGCCGTCACGGGCGATTGCCGCGCTGTCATCTGGATCGTGGATGTCATCAAAATCTTCGGACAGCAAAACAGTTTCCACCGCCTGCACTTCGCCGTCCACTTCTTCGGACGCTGTGACAGAGATGTTGTCGAGCTTGATCCACTCGTCTGATGCCGTCACATCGGAGTCAAAGCGGAACTGAACAGTGTCTTCTGCGGTATCGAGGACACCACCTTCATAGAAGAGATTGCCTGCGGAGTTGCCAAAGGTCTGGCCTGTCTCGGAACCAACCATAGCCGTGCCAGCATCATTGACCTGAAATTCGTCCAGCAGGACCCAAGGACCGCCATCGATGCTCACTTCAACGCGCAGGCTGTCTGCCATGCTCCCAGAATTCTCGAACAGGTGTGTGTTGTGCACGTTTGCATCAAAGCTCAGCGTCGCGGGACCATCGGTGCTCACAGTTTTCAGCTCCACGACACCTTCATTGTGGCTGTTGGTAACCAGTTTGTCCCATGACACATTCCAGTCGGTGTGACCGTCGATGATGTCGGACTCGCTTGGGCTGTTGATATCGTTGAAGTTGTCGAACAAAACTTCCTTGGAAACCAGAACCGGGTCAGCGTTTGGCGCGTCGCCCGTTGTCAAAACCTGACCGCTCACGCCATCGTCGCTGTCTACAACAGCGGTAAAGCTGCTTACGTCCAGATCGGAAATACTCAGCGGCTGGCCGTTGGCGGAGAACAAGGTGAAGTTTGCGTTGGCAACCTGACCGTCTGTTGTGTTGTCGGTTGTGCCGAACTGGATACCGATGTCGTAACCGTCGGCAACCTGCGCACCATTCTGCAATGTATCAATCGCGTTGGCAGCGGCCTGAATACCTGTGACAGGCGAAAAGATGCTGCCGTCGTTGGCTTCTGGTGAGAAGTTAATGTTGTCGATCGTGCTGTCGTCGGACAAATTGAAGAACAGACCATCAAGGTCGGCAGGGGACACTTGGTCGGCATTTACAACCTGAATAAACAGTGTGCCAGAATCTGTCTCGGAGATGCGGACAGTCACGATAGGGTCGCACCCCAGCGTCGCGGTAACAGTGTTTTGTGAGCTCATGGCAGTGATTTCCCAGTCGTAATGAACGTTACGGCCAAGCCTTAATCATGTCTTTAGGATCGCCGAGAGGGGAAAACACTATCATGGCACTCATGCGACACAATCGCCTTGGTTTCGCCCGATTGATCGCTTTTTAGCGGCTAGAGTGTTTCGCTTTGAGCAACAATCGCTTGAAAACAAACATTTTGTTTTTTTGGAAATTGAACACTGCCCGATTGGTAGCGAATCGCCAAACGTCCCGATCTTTGTTGCTTTTGGAACTTCCGCTGTCCTCATTTGAACTACCGTTGGCGCAGAAAACGTCTCTTCCAAAACGCTACCTGCACCCTATAATGCAGGAAAAAAAGCGCATCTTGCCGCACGTAAGAGCAAAAAGGACAGAGCATGGCACCCAAATCCACAGCGGCAAAACCCTACAACGTTGTTGTTGTGGGCCAGAATGGAAGGCTGTCATACGAGGCCGTGATTTTTGTCGCTTCGCTCCGCACCATGAGCCCTGATTTCAAAGGCCGCGTATTGGTTGCGGAGCCCCAAGTAGGTCCGTTGTGGGAAAAAGACCCCACCATCCGAAACCAGCAAGTCCGCGACGCTCTGACGGAGATGGGCGCAGAGATCATTCCCTTCGAGAACAAGCACTTTGGTGAGAAATATCCTTTCGGTAATAAAATCGAAATGCTGAGCGCTCTGCCTAAGGGCGAACCTTTTGTCTTCTTCGACACCGACACATTGATTACTGGCGATCTGAACGCAGTTCCCTTTGACTTTGACCGCCCCAGCGCCTCGCTCCGCCGCGAAGGGACATGGCCCCATCCCCAACTTTACGGTCCCGGCTATACGGGTTTGTGGAAATCGCTTTATGATAAATTCGGATTGGATTTTGAGTCCTCTCTGGATTTGAGCCAACCTGACGAATACTGGCGCCGCTACCTCTATTTCAATGCTGGTTTTTTCTTTTACAAATGCCCCCACGAGTTTGGCGCAAAATTCCTCGAATACGCCCTCGCCATTCGCGACACACCGCCTGTCGAGCTTTGTGCGCAAGTGTTTGACCCTTGGCTGGATCAGATCGCCCTGCCCCTCGTCATTCACGCCCTTGGCGGTGGACGCGACACCCTGCCCGATGGGCTGCTTGATGGCGCTGTAACTTGCCATTACCGCCTTCTGCCCCTGCTCTATGCCCGCGAAAGCGATCACGCGGTCGCTGTGCTGGAGCATGTGACAGCCCCCAATAAAGTCAAAAAGGTGCTCAAGAATTACGATCCTATCAAGCGCATGATTTATCAGGGCCGCGGCGTCAAAGCGCGCGCACTCTTTGATCAGAAAAATATGCCCCGCAAGGAGCAAGCGATCCGCAACCGTCTCAAATCAAACGGTTACTGGATGCGGTAACGATGACGCAGGAGGCAAAACGGCTCGGCTGGGTAGTCTGCGCCAACATCTCCGATCATCTGCGCAGCGGCCGTGAAAAAGGCCGCTTTTATCAAGGCACCCGTAAGTTCTCTGCCGGTACAAAAGTCTATCTGGGGGTGCCCTTCTGGGGCATGGGCGGCATTAACCTGCGGGTGGCGGGCCTGCACCGTATGTCGCGCAGTTGGACCACAAGCATCATCTCAAGCAGCGTTCTGGTCAACATCCGTCCCTATGGCATCTATTCTCCCCGGAAATGGGAAACCATTACTGACAATTACGCCACTCCCTTTGATGCAAAGGAAGATGCCCTCCATTTCATGGAGTATATTATCGACGCCTCCTACCGCGAGCGGCCGGAAAAGATACAACCTGTCACAGTCGAGAGGCCTTGGGGCTATTTCCAGACGGCACCCTACCGTCCTGCTCCATCTGCCCCGTCGAGGGGTGACATTGGCCTCATTACCCGCTCCGCTCAATACGCAAATAAAGTCCATATGGGCCACACACTGTGGCTTGGCACACACCATTCCTACATCAGCTACCTCAAGCAAACTACTGATATCGTGAAGAAAATAGATCCAGATCCAAGCGTTTTTTCAGCCGCTTGGTTACACGGAACGCTTACACGAACGGGGACTGGGTACAGGGAATTGGAAACACGTTTCGGCATGCGGGCTGCGGGACTTGTGCGCGAACTGACCTACCCCGAACAGTCCGATGGCAAGCCGCCGATGCAGGCTCAATTTAACTGCGCAAGTCTGAAGACTAATGCCGCTAGCCTGATTGATGCGGCAACACTCATCGTGACAACGCGCGAAATGCGCACCGACCCGCCAAATTGGCCGCGCGAGGGCACGCAGGCTTATCTAAACAACGCCACAAAAATCATCAAAAAGCTCGGCGTGGGAAGTACGCTGCGCCTGATGTTCGAAGAAGAGAAATTGGCGACGGGGCGTTTCTGGAAAACACTCCCGCCGCCACTCCCCGATTAAGGCTTAGGCCTCAGCCGCTACAGGCTTCTCAAGCAGCGTATAGGTCGCGATAACCGCATCCTGCACTTGTGCGCGTACCACACGGCCCTGCTCGTTACGCTTGCCGCGTGCGCCAACTGATTTCTTAATCACACGGCCGATTTGCTGGTTCAAGGAAACACGCGCACGGCTGGATTTGCCATCTTCGTCCATTTCCCCAAGTGCGGTTTCATATTGTGCTTTGAAGTTCGCATCTTTTTGCGCTTCTTTTACGACGGTTAAGATAAAATTCTCGTCGAACTTCCCTGCTTCATCGAGCTTTTTAGCCAATGCAACCGTGTGGTCAATCACGTGACGCTTCGCGGCAAGGCGCAGTGCCAGCGCGTCGTCCTTGGGTGCGGTGGCAATTACGTGGGTCTCGACCAGCTTTTGCATGTAGTGGGTCATATTCATGCCAGCGGCTTTTGCCTGTGCATCCATAAACTTGCGAACAGGCAATTCGAGCATGAACGTCACTGTAGAAGCCTTTTCAAGCTTCTCGAGGCGACGTGCACGGCCTCCTACTTTCTTATCGACCTTTGCCACTTTTGGGGCTTTGGCGGATTTTGTCTTTGTGATTTTTTCAATCTTTGTCATTTTTGTCTCCTACCTCAAAACATACTTGTAGTGTATGCGATGCAAGCCTACCCGTCAACATACTTGTTGTGTATGAATCGCGAGTGTGACCAAAACACAATTCCCCCCGAGTGCGATTTTTGGAACACCCATTCCAGCTAGCACCCCTAACTCGCGCAGATGTTCCTGACACGTGGCATGCCCTTGTCGCCTCTCCTGCAATCACGTAATCGTGCGCCTGAATTCAATGGGAGAAACGAATGTCACACGGCTTTGATACACTACAAATTCACGCAGGCGCACGCCCTGATCCGGCCACTGGCGCACGTCAGACGCCGATCTACCAGACAACAGGTTATGTGTTCCGCGATGCTGACCACGCCGCCGCACTCTTCAACCTGCAAGAAGTGGGCTTCATCTACTCCCGCCTGACCAACCCGACGGTTGCCGTGCTACAAGAGCGTATTGCGACCCTCGAAGGTGGTGTTGGCGCTGTGTGTTGTTCCTCTGGTCATGCAGCCCAGATCATGGCGCTGTTCCCGCTGATGTCACCCGGCAAAAACGTTGTTGCATCCACACGCCTTTATGGCGGCACAGTCACGCAATTTTCCCACACAATCAAACGCTTCGGCTGGGAAGTTAAATTTGTAGACTTCGATGATCTCGACGCTGTGAAAGCTGCGATTGACGACAACACCCGCGCGGTATTCGGCGAAGCCATCGCCAACCCGGGCGGCTATATTATGGACGTCCGTGCCATTGCCGACATCGCGGATGCAGCACAGCTCCCGCTCATCATCGACAACACGACCGCCACGCCGTACCTGTGCCGCCCGATCGAGCATGGTGCGACACTGGTCGTGCACTCCACCACCAAATACCTCACAGGCAACGGGACTGTTACAGGCGGCTGCATCGTGGACAGCGGCAATTTTGACTGGTCCGCCACCGATAAATTCCCATCGCTCAGTGCGCCTGAGCCTGCCTATCACGGCCTCAAATTCCACGAGACATTCGGCAATCTGGCTTTCACCTTCTTCGGCATCGCCGTCGGGCTGCGCGATCTGGGCATGACCATGAACCCCCAAGCGGCGCATTACACGCTGATGGGCACCGAGACGCTGAGCCTGCGGATGGACCGTCATGTCTCCAACGCAGAAAAGATCGCCGCTTGGCTCGAAGCGGATGACCGCATCGACTACGTCACCTATGCAGGCCTCGAATCATCCCCTTACTACGAGCGCAGCAAAACCGTCTGCCCCAAGGGCGCTGGTGGCCTCTTCACCTTTGCAGTCAAAGGCGGATACGACGCCTGCGTCAAGCTGGTGAACGCATTGGAAGTCTTTAGCCACGTGGCAAACCTCGGCGACACGCGCTCTCTCATCATCCATTCCGCCTCAACCACCCACCGTCAGTTGACGCCTGAGCAGCAGGATGCCGCAGGCGCCGGAGCCAGTGTAGTACGCGTTTCCATCGGTACCGAGGACGCAAATGACCTGATCGCCGATCTGGATCAGGCGCTGACACAGGCCACAGCGTAACCAAACAGCACCCGTGCGCGATCCCTTTCGCGCACGGGCCATCCGCGATGCTTCGCCGAAAACCGTGCGCGGACCTTTTCTTGGGACCCACACTGCGTTAATCTGTAGTGATACGAAGTTGTTGGTTAACCAAGCCCATGTTAAAGGCCGCCCATGAAGCCTAATTTTGCACTCTCATTGTCTTTCGAAGGCATCAAACTGTTGCACCGCGCAGCAGGCGGTTGGCGTGAGGTCGGCGAAGTGCCGGTCACCGCCGCTGATCTTGGCGGGGAGTTGGCCATGCTGCGCAAGACCGCGGCCAGCCTTGAACCTGCGGGTGTGCGTACAAAGCTGCTTATTCCCGCAAGCCAGATTAAGTATCTCACGATTGATACTCCCGGCTTGTCCGAGGCAGCACGCCGCAAGGAAGCTGAAACAGCGCTGCACGATGCGACCCCCTATGAGGTGTCCGAGCTTGCCTACGACATCAGCGTAGAAGGCCCCAAAACACACGTAGCCGCCGTCGCGCGCGAGACTTTGGCTGAGGCAGAAGCCTTCGCAACCGAGCACCGCTTTCATCCCGTCAGTTTTGTCGCTGTGCCGGATGAGGCGCCCTATTTGGGCGAGCCGTTCTTTGGAATGACATCAGAGGCAGCAAAGCTGCTTGAAGCCGGTGAAACGGTAGAGCCTGATGGCATCGCTGTGGTCGTGGTTGGCGCAATTACGCCCGAGTTTGTACCGCCGCGCACAAAGCCCGAGTCCGAGCCCGAAAGTACACCAGCGCCCGCACCTGATCCCGTGCATGAGCCAAAGTCCGGAACTGAAACTGAGGCGAAAACCGAACAGCCAACAACCAAAGAAGAACCCGGCCTTGAAGAAGCAAAGGCGGAGCTTGCCCCCGTTGAAACAGCGCCCACACCAAAGGCTGCGCCAACGCCCGTACCAGAAAATGATCCGGCCCCGTCTAACGCAGCAAAGCCTATTGTAGGGCCGCCAGCGGACAAGACCGAAGAAGCAAAGCAAGCGGAAGCCCCTATAGACACGCAAGCTGTCCCAGAAAAGCCTGCGGCGGCCAAACCAGCGCAGAGCGGTGCGACACCCGACTCTGTCCCATCCGCACCGCTACCTACCGAAGAAAAGCCCGAAGCCAGCACTCCGCCGTCCCAACCAGAGCTGGAATTTGCACCTGCACCGGCGCCAAAAGCCCTGCCTGCGGCTGAGAAACCATCCGCTAAGGAACCTTCAGCACAGCCAGTAAAGCCAGCGCCAGAAGTTGAACAACCTGCTGTTGAAGCGCCTGAAGTAGTACCGCCTGTTTCATCAAAGGCACCAACGCCTGTTGCTGCTCCTGCTGCACCTCTAGAGAAAGCTGAAAATGCGCCAGACGCCGCGCGTGCGGCTTTACTTGCTGCTGCTGCCGCTTCTGGTCCGACGCAGCAGGCTTCTCGATCATCAGACGCGGCATCACGCCCGCTCACAGCAAATGCCCCCATTGCTGCCGCTCCCCCACCCGATACTGCGGCCACAACTGGGTTTGCCAGCCGCCGCAATGCCCCACCGTCGAACCCCGCTGCCAAACCCGTCGGCGGCGCCCAACGCATTGCAGTGCGCACGCCAACACCAGACAGCAGCTCACTGACAAAACCAGCCGCCGTCGTGGCATCAACGGCTGCTGCCGCTGCGCCTGTTGCTGCGGCAGCTCGTTCAATCGGGGGATTTCTGAGCCGCCGTAAACCACGCACAGGGCCCGCCGCACCACTGCCCGCACCCACAAGCGCTGCACCCGCTGTTGGCACCGAAGCAGAGCGGATGACTGTATTTGGGGCCCGCAACGGCCAAGTCGGCGGCAAGCCGCGCTTTCTCGGCCTGATTATGACAGTGATTTTGCTCGTCTTTCTAGCTGGTGTAGCCGCGTGGGCCGCAGTTTTTCTTGACGATGGCATCGCAAGCCTGATCAAAAAGGATAAGACCCGCGCGACTGCCTCTGCGCCTGAAAACCAGATAAACCCCGAGGTTATTCGGACCCCCGACGGCATTGATCCCGCCCAAACCGACACCACCGCAGATGTGCAGATTGCAGCGCTCGATCCTGTACTCTCGGCTGAAGAGACTGCTGTGGTTGATGCCGCGCAAAACCCTCGCCCAGATCCGCAGGTCCCTGTAATCACCGAGGCAGAGGCCGCAGCACGCTATGCTGTGACCGGCATTTGGCCCCTTGCACCTACGACACCGCTGTCTGACCCTGACACCGTCGACGCGCCCGTTTACCGCAGTGGTATCGACCCTGTCAGTGGTGCCGCCGATGCCTTCGCCCTCCCAGCACCGCAAGAGATCGATACAGGCGTGCAATTGGCCGCTGCCATTTCGCCACCGCCCTTCGGTCAGCGCACTGCAAAGGATGCAGCAGGCCTCATCATTCCCACCCCCACCGGCGTCGTCACGCCCGAAGGTTACACGCTCTTCTCGGCCAGCCCTCCACTGAAACCACCCGCCACTCTGGCCCGTTTCGCAGCCCAGCCCACTGTCACTGCACCCCAAGCGACTTCGGCACTTGCCGCGCTGCGCCCACAGAACCGCCCTCTCGGCCTGTCCGAACGTTCGGAGCGTGCGCAGCTTGGTGGTGTAAGCCGAGGTGAGTTGGCCGCCTTCCGCCCCGCACTTCGCCCTCGCTCCATTCAAGAACGTGCAAAGGAAGCTGACGAAGACGCCCTAAAAGCGGCCGAACAAGATGAAGCCCGCGCAAAAGCCGCTGCTGAATCAGCCGCTGCGGCCGCGGCTGCCGCACTTTTGGTCCCAACAACTCCAACAGCACCCGCTGCGGCTCCGACACCTGCACCGATCGTTGCCACACGCTTTGCCACAGCGCAGTCCAAGCGGCCCGATACCCGCCCGCGCAATTTCTCCCGCATTGTGAAACGCGCCCAACGCGCAGCGCCCAAGCAAGAAACGCGTGTTGCCGCAGCAGCATCCGTAGCGCCGCGTACTGTCAAGCCCAGCTTGCCCTCAAAGGCCTCCGTTGCGCGTAGTGCGACAGTTAAAAATGCTATCAACCTGCGCAAGGTCAATCTGATCGGAATCTACGGCAAACCGTCCAGCCGCCGCGCGCTGGTCCGGCTAGGTAATGGCCGCTATCAAAAAGTAAAAGTGGGTGACCGTATCGACGGAGGCCGCGTTGCATCTATCAGCAACTCTGAATTGCGCTATTCAAAAAGTGGCCGCAACGTTGTGCTGAAGATGCCTTAACCTGCTGCGTCCAGAAAAAGATACTTAGGACTTCAGAATAAAAGAAATGCGCGGGGCATCGCCCCGCGCTCGTTCATATCAACCATAATTTTCCTGTGCTTAAGTCGCACTTAGCTCGCCGCTATCGATCTGCTCTTGCTCAATGCTCTCGAACAGCGCCTTGAAGTTGCCCTCACCAAACCCGTCGTCGCCTTTGCGCTCGATAAACTCAAAAAAGATCGGGCCGATCACCGTTTTTGAGAAAATCTGGAGCAAGATGCGCGTTTCGGGACCTTCTTGACCGTCAACTTCCACAACCCCCTCACCGTCGATCAGGATACCGTGCTTTTTCATCCGCTCGATCGGCTCGGCGTGGCCAACAACCCGCGTTTTGCTCAACTCGTAGTATGCTTCTGGTGGCGGTGGCATAAACTTCAAACCGTTTTCGGCAATCGCATCCGTGGCGTCATATATGTTGCGGGCGCCCACAGCGATGTGCTGTATCCCTTCCCCGTTGTACTTCTTGAGATATGCTACAATCTGCCCTGTTTCGCCACGGTCTTCATTGAGCGGGATGCGGATGCGCCCACACGGCGAGGTCAACGCACGGCTGAACAGCCCCGTGAACTTCCCTGCAATATCAAAGAACCGGATTTCGCGAAAATTGAACAAATCTCCGTAGAATTTGAACCACTTGTCCATGTTTCCCTTAAATACATTGTGGGTGAGATGATCGAGATAATAAAACCCGACCCCCTCAGGCTTGGACTGCGCAATCCAATCGTATTCCCAGTTATAGGGCGAAGTATCGTAATACTGGTCGACAAAATACAACAGTGACCCGCCAATCCCCATAATCGCAGGCACATCCAGCACCTTGCCATCGCCAGTATATTCCTCGGCACCTTGTGCTACCGCATGGGCCAGCGCCTTTTGCGCATCCACCACACGCCACCCCATCGAGGGCGCACAAGGCCCATGGATCTCCACAAATTTCGCGGCAAAGCTACCCGCATCATAGTTCAGCACATAGGTAATATCACCCTGCTGCCACAGTTCGATCGACTTGGTTTTGTGATTGGCGACATGTGCATAGCCCATCTTGCGAAACACCTCCCGCAGTTCGTCGGGGTTAGGTGACGCATACTCGACGAATTCGAACCCGTCGGTGCCGGCAGGGTTTTCAGGCGTAATCGTGGATTTTGGTGCATCGTGCGGGAACGGACCCATGGCGTACCTCCTGTTTGGCGCTATTTGTGCAAGTATACCGCCATAAACATACAAAATTTGCGCATAATGCAGCACGAATATGGATACTTCCGCGAAGAAGCCGCATACTAATAGGCAAAAGCGCGAAAGAGACGCATCATGCTAGACGACACCGACAAACAACTGCTCGACGCCTTGCAAGAGGATGCGCACCTGACTGCCCATCAATTAGCCGAGACGCTCAATCTTTCCCCCTCCCAAATCGGGCGCCGGCGACAAAAGCTCGAAGCAGAAGGCGTGATCCGCAAATACACCGCCCAACTTGAGCCGCGCAAATTAGGATTGGCCGTGCAAGGTTTCGTTCAGGTCCATCTTGGCACCCATGGCCCCGAGCATTCCATGAGTTTTGCGCGCCTTGTTGCCAATCGTGCCGAGATTGTGAGCGCTTGGACCATGACAGGGGATGCGGATTATTTACTGCGGGTCTATTGTGAAGATCTACCCGCCCTCAACAGGCTGATTCACGAAGTGCTGCTGCCGCACAAGGCTGTGGCTCGCGTTCACAGTCAAATCGTCATGGACCAGCTTAAACGCGACGGCCCGCTACCTACCTAAAAAGGACGTCCATGGAAGGTTTTCTGTTTCAAGCCACGATCTATCTCGCTGCCGCTGTGATTGCGGTACCCATCGCGGCACGTCTTGGGCTCGGCTCTGTGCTGGGCTATCTCGCCGCGGGTATTTTGATCGGCCCCGTTCTGGGCCTTGTCGGTGCCGAGACCAAGGATCTCCAGCATTTTGCCGAATTCGGCGTGGTGATGATGCTGTTCCTGATCGGGCTAGAGCTTGAGCCAAAAGCGCTGTGGGACATGCGTCATAAATTGCTGGGCCTAGGCGGGCTACAGGTCGGGCTAAGCACTTTGGCAATCATGGGCATCGCCATGCTCTATGACCAACCTTGGGGCGTATCGCTTGCCATTGGCCTGACGCTCTCGCTCAGCTCCACCGCGATTGTGCTTCAAACGCTGACGGAAAAAGGATTGATGCAAACGGCAGGTGGACGGTCGGTCTTTTCGGTCCTTCTCGCACAAGATATCGCTGTCATCCCCATGCTGGCCTTCTTGCCACTCATCGCGGTCACACTGCCCACCGCAATGGTCTCCCCTGATGGCTCCATCACCGTTGATACGGCAAAAGACGCAGGTCACGGCGCGGGACACGGTGATTCCCCTGCGGATGCAGCATTCACCTTTATCGACAGCTTACCTGCGTGGGGTGTGACCCTTGTTACAATTGGCGCTATTGCTGGCATCATTATTATGGGCGTATTTTTTACGCGACCCGTGTTTCGCTATATTCACTCCGCCAAACTGCGCGAAATGTATACCGCACTGGCCCTGCTGATTGTAGTCGGTATCTCGTTCACCATGATGCTCGTAGGTCTGTCCCCTGCCCTTGGTGCATTCCTCGCTGGCGTTGTGCTTGCGAGCTCCGAATTCCGCCATGAGCTTGAAACTGACCTTGAACCATTCAAGGGTCTGCTGCTGGGGCTGTTCTTTATCACCGTTGGCGCAGGCATAAACTTTGAGCTTCTAGCCTCTGATTTTGTCATTATCATCGGCATGGCGCTGTTGGTCATTATGGTCAAAGGGCTGATCCTCTTCATCCTTGGCCGCATGTTCAAACTGCGTGGACGCGATCAATGGCTCTTTGCCCTCGGGCTGGCCCAGGCAGGCGAATTCGGCTTTGTCCTCGTGAGCTTTTCTGTCGCGACAGGCGTCATGCCAGACGGTGTTGCCGAGACGCTGCTGCTGGTCATTGCGCTCACAATGCTAATCACGCCGCTGCTGTTTATTCTGCACGACATCATCTCGAAACGAAGCGTCGACGCCCATACCCGCCCGCCAGATGACGAGATTGACGAAGAGGGTCCCGTTATCATCGCGGGCATCGGCCGCTTCGGACAAGTTGTAAATCGCCTTGTCCAAGCGTCAGGGTTCGAGACTGTTGTATTGGATCACAATCCCGAAACCATCGCTGTCATGCGCCGCTTTGGCTTCAAGGCGTTTCTGGGCGACCCCACCCGCGCCGATGTCCTGCGCAAGGCAGGGCTGGCCGATGCGCGTGTGTTGGTTGTGGCCCTCGACAACCGCAAATCAGCCCGTGCGCTAGTGGCCTATGCCCGCGCCCAGCGGCCCGACTTGCACATCATCGCCCGCGCCCATGACCGAACCGATGTTTACCATCTCTATCAGGCAGGGGCGAATGACATCGTCCGCGAAATGTTCGACAGCTCCCTGCGTGCAGGGCGTTACGCGCTCGAAAACCTCGGCCTGTCCGAATATGAGGCGGCGGAGGCACAGCGCATCTTCTATCACCATGACCGTATGTCTGTGCGCGAACTGGCAAGCCTCTGGCGCCCTGATGTGGCACCGGGCGACAATGCCGAATACGTAAAACGCGCCAAAGAGCTTGAGAAAGATCTGGAAACGGCATTCCTCAACCGCGCCGACGAAGACGACGAGAAACGCGCCTAGCCTGTGCTAACACCTGCTTCGGTAAAGGTGGCCATGCCGCTGTGACACTCGAGGGCTGCTTTGACGATGGAGATCGCCAACGCCCCGCCGGAAGCCTCGCCCAACCGCAGGCCAAGCGACAGCAGTGGCTCCTTGCCCAAGGACTCAAGCAAGCGGCCATGCGCGCCCTCGGAGCTCAAATGCCCCGCCACACAGTGGTCCAACGCCCCTTTGCGCGTATGCTCAAGACACATCGCCGCCGCCGTACAGATGAACCCGTCAAGGATCACAGGGATGCGCAGGCTGCGCGCCCGTGCAATGGCTCCCACCATCGCAGCCAACTCACGGCCGCCCAAACGGCGCAGCGTCTCAAGGCCGTCACCCTGCCCTTTGTGCAGCGTCAGACCTTCGGAGACCACTCGTGTTTTATTAACAAGCCCTGCATCATCCACACCTGTCCCACGCCCCGTCCAGTCAGCGGCATCACCGCCGAGCAGCGCCGCAGCAAGGGCCGCCGCTGGTGTTGTATTGCCAATGCCCATCTCACCCACCACCAGCAGGTCTGAATCCCCGCCCACAGCGTTCCAGCCTGCGTTTAAGGCGGCTACAACATCCACTTCCGACATGGCGGGCCCTTTGGTGAAGTCGCCTGTCGGGCGGTCAAGCTCAAGCGCATGAACGTCCAGATGCGCACCTGCCGCGCGCGCCAACTGGTTGATCGCGGCACCACCATGTTGAAAATTCATCACCATCTGCTCGGTCACTTCAGACGGAAAGGCCGAGACGCCCTGCGCCGCAACACCGTGATTAGCAGCAAATACAATGATCTGCGGGGATGTGATCTTGGGCTGCGGGTTCCCGCGCCAGCCTGAGTACCACTGCGCAATATATTCCAAACGGCCCAACGCACCGGGGGGTTTGGTCAGTTGGCTGTTGCGCTCTGCCGCGCCCTCACGCGCCGCCATATCCAAATCCGGCAGTGCCACGAGGGCGGTACGGAACTCGTCCAGATCAAAAAACTCTACCATCGTGATAACCCTCATTGCCAGACTGTCTCTGCCTGTTTACCCAATGAGGCGCAGCTCACAAGCGTTGAAAAGGCACGTTCATGGATAAAAGCGACCCCCTTCGCCAGCTTTGGCTGGCCGCCGTGCTGCTAACGCGTCTGCCACTGCCCCATCTGCCACAGAATGCCTTTTCTCAAGGGCCGCATGCGGTCTGGGCCTATCCGCTGGTCGGCGTCCTTGTGGGCACTCTGGGTGCGGTTGCGGGACAGATTTCCCTCTGGCTCGGCCTGCCCGAATTCGGCGCAGCATCCCTTGCCCTTGGCGTAATGCTGCTGGTGACAGGAGCCATGCACGAAGACGGTCTGGCCGATACATTTGACGGGCTCTGGGGCAGCTTCACGCCCGAGCGGCGCTTGGAAATCATGCGAGACAGCCAGATCGGCACCTATGGCGTGCTCGCACTGATCGTCACATCCATGGCCAAGATCAGCGCACTGGCCGCGCTGTTGGGGGACACAGGACTGACAGTGATCGCAGCAGCCGCCCTGTCCCGCGCCATGATGCCTGCGCTTATGCACACCCTGCCCCATGCCCGCAGCGACGGCCTGTCACACAGCGTTGGACGCCCGCCGCTTAAAGCCACTCTTCTCGGGCTGGGCATTGCCGTTGCCGTCACACTCGCCTGTCTCGGCATCACGGCAATGGCGGCAGTCATAGCCGCAGTGGTCTGCACCTTTGCCATGGCGCTACTGGCAGAACGCAAAATCGGCGGCCAAACAGGAGACGTACTTGGTGCTGCGCAAAACCTGTCCGAAACGGCAATCCTGCTAATCTGCGCCGCTCTTCTCTGACATAGAAAAACCGCGCCTGACCTGTGTCAGACGCGGCTTCATACCATTCGTCGCCTTGAGCCTTAGGCCGCTGGTGCGATACGGCTCTGCAGGACATCGCCAATCTGCTTGGCTGCGCCCAACTCGTCACCACTTGAAACTGCCGCAACTTCACGGGTCAACCGCTCAAGGGCTGCTTCATACAACTGGCGCTCGGAGTAGGACTGCTCACGTTGGTCATCCGTGCGGTGCAAGTCACGCACCACTTCAGCAATCGCGATCAGATCGCCGGAGTTGATCTTTTGCTCGTATTCCTGTGCACGGCGCGACCACATGGCCCGCTTTACCTTTGCTTTGCCTTTGAGCGTCTTCATCGCCTTTTCGATCACATCAGGCGAGCTGAGCGCGCGCATGCCAATTTCAGTCGCTTTATGGGTCGGCACCCGCAGGGTCATCTTGTCTTTCTCAAATGCGATCACAAATAGCTCAAGGGTGATCCCTGCAACTTCCTGCTCTTCAACCGAGACGATCTGGCCTACGCCATGCGCAGGGTAGACAACAAACTCATTGGGGCGGAAATCAAGTTTTTTCGATTTGGTCATACTCTTCAAGCTCCTAAAACTGCCCTACATCTTAGAAGTAAGGCACAGCAAACACGACCCGCCTCAGGCAAATCGCCCGCGGAATCCGTGTTCAAGATTGGGTGGTCAGATGCGCCGTGACAGGGCGGCGTCTTTGTGTGTGAAATAGCGTATCATTAAATCCATTATACCACAAAAAAGCCCCCCCTTAAAGGGAGGGCGAAACCTAACAAATTATGGCGATGCGGCACGATGCGCCCGGATCACGCGAATCGCGTGAAAGATCTCAGCCCCCCTCGCCAGGGTTCTCTGAAAACAGATCGATCTTACCTTCTTTGCCATCCATTTCCTCTGCCGTCGGCAGCGGATCTTTCTTTGTGATGATGACAGGCCAGAGGATCGAATACTTGCGATTGAACTCGACCCATTTTTCCATGTCCGGCTCGGTGTCGGGGCGGATGGCGTCGGCAGGACACTCAGGCTCACACACACCACAGTCGATGCACTCGTCAGGGTGGATCACCAGCATGTTCTCCCCCTCATAGAAACAATCCACAGGGCAAACCTCGACACAGTCGGTGTACTTGCAGGCGATACAGGCGTCGTTCACGATATAGGTCATAGGGAGATGTCTCTGTCAGATTTGGTTGACACGTAGCTAGAACAGCAGCGCCGATCATTCAAGATGGCGTGCCTTAGAAAGATCAAGCTGGCGGCGGTCCCGCTTGGTCGGGCGGCCTTTGCCGTCAAAGGCTGGATTTGCCGTTATCAGGTCCTTTGGCGCGCGCTCGGGCGGGGAGAGGTCTGTATATAGGGCCTGTGCCTCAGGAGCGGGCCCGCGCCGCTCCCCCAAAGCGTCGATTTGGATCACGCGAATATGATCGTCTTTGGGGAAGGTCAGCACGTCACCGGGCGTAATTGTCGCACTGCGCTTGTAGGCCAGCATGCCGTTGATACGCACGTTGCCTCCGCCGACGATACTCGCCGCCAGAGTGCGTGTTTTAAAGAACCGCGCGTACCACAGCCATTTGTCCAGGCGCAGTTTCTCCGCAGGTTGATCGCTCACTTGTCGTTCTTGAGGCCCATAAGAGCGGCCGCAAACGGGTTGTCAGGATCAATTTTCTTCTCGGGCTTTGGCGGACGGGCCGAAAAGTTCTGGCTCTTGTTACCTTTGTCCCCATCACGCTGACCTTTTTTGCCACGCGGGTTGGGCTTGCCCTTGCCTTTGGGACGATCACCACCCGCAGGCTGTTGCCGACGTGCAGGACGCGCCCATGTGAAGGTATAAAATGTTTCCATCTCCACAGGAGCAATCGCTGCGTCTGCAGCCTCACCGATCGGCGTTTCAGTCTCGGAGACTTCTGCGATCGGGGCTTCTTCGGTCGGCACCGCCGCTTCGTCGGTCACAGCACCCGCAACAGGTGTTTCACCCGCATCCATCACGGGCGTATCCGCAGGCACTTCAGTCGCAGGCGGCACCACTTCCATCACGGCCTTCACCTTCGGACGCTCGCCTGCTTCGGCTTTGTAACCCAAGCCGCGCATGAGATCAGCAAACTGTTCCAGCGTTGTGCCAGAGATCGACAGCATATCGGCCTTCGCCTCAAACCCGCCGCGCGAATCTTCGCCGCGCAGCATATCCGCCAGACGCTCCAACATATCAATGCGGATCGCGCGTGTACCTGCATTTCTGTAGCCCGACATAGTGTCCGACCCAGTCGGTGCGCTGGCATCCACAGGAATCGTTACCAAACCCGGAGGGGGCGATTCGGGGAACTCGGAGAGGCCCTTGGTCAGCGACCACAGCACCAGACGCAGGCGCGTCGGCGCAGGCTTCAAGAGCAGTGGCATGAAGATCGTGAACTGGCCAAACCGTATGCCATGCTTGCGCAGCGCCCCTCGTGCGTCCTGATCCAGTGACTTCACTTCCTCGGCCAGATCGGCACGCGGCAGCACGCCAAAACCCTCGACCATGCGGAAAGCAAAGCCACGGGCAAGACCCGTCAACGCCTCGTCATTCTTCAGTGCGACGAGCGGTTCAAAAAGGCTCGCAACCTTGCGATCGATGAAGTGTTGAAGGCGGCGCTGAACCTTTTGCGCCACGTCCGGACCTGCCACATCGTCCACAAATACTTCGACTTGCGGCTTGAGACCGTCAGATCCCGCAACAAGCTTACCCACCGCAGAGCTGCCCCACATCAGGCCACCCTGCTCGGTGAAATCAATCTCTGTATCGGGCGCATTGTAAAAACGATCCGCACGCAAATGGAACTGCGGGGCCAGCGCTTGGAGCGCCGCCGTCTTGATCGTTTTATTTTCTGCCGTGCCGGCCCCTTTGTCAGCGCGGAAACGGAAACCGTCCAGCTTGCCTACAAATTCGCCTTCAACGGTTACTTCACCAGTCTCGTTATTTACTTCGGCCACCATGGCTTCCTTCTGTCCTAGCCGCCGCAACAAAACTGATGTCCGCCGGTCTACAAATCTTTGGGTCAGGCGTTCGTGTAACGCATCTGACAGTCTGTCTTCTACGACACGCGCCTCCCCGCGCCAATGGGTTTCGTCATTTGTCCAACCTTTGCGCTGGGTCACATATGTCCACGTGCGGATAAACGCCAATCGCTTGGACAACGCATCGATGTCCCCATCGGTTCGGTCGATGCGCTTTATTTGTCGTGCGAGCCAGTCGTCGGGAATGCTGCCGCGCTGGTGCAGGTGGTTGTAAATATGCTCCAACAGATTGGCATGCTCTGCATGACTGATGGACCGAAAATCAGGGATGCGGCACACATCCCAAAGCAATTTAACCGAAGGTCCGTCTGTGCAGCGCGCAGCAATCTCCGCATCCTCACCCAAATATTTTAGCACCCGCAGGTCATCCGCTTCGCGTGCTTTGACCAGCCGCTCGTGATCTGGCCCCACTTCCAGCGACTTCACCAGCGCCGCGATGGTGCCAAACTGCAAATGCGGGTTACGCCAGTTGATCTTGTTCTGCGGGGTAAAGCGGTGATCCATTATCGCCTGCGCCACCCCTTCATCCAATGGATGCACATCGCCTGTGACGCCAAAGGTGCCGTTCTTCATTCCCCGCCCTGCACGTCCTGCGATCTGGGCCAACTCATTGGGGGCAAGGGGCCGCATGCGCCGCCCGTCAAACTTGGTCAAGCTGCTGAAGGCCACATGGTCCACGTCGAGGTTGAGGCCCATCCCGATGGCATCCGTTGCCACCAGATAATCAACCTCGCCATTTTGATACATATCAACCTGCGCATTGCGCGTGCGCGGGCTGAGCGAGCCCATAACAACGGCTGCACCGCCTTTCTGGCGGCGGATCAATTCGGCGATAGCGTATACATTTTCAACTGAAAATCCAACAATCGCACTGCGCGGGCGCATTCGGCTAATCTTTTTTTGCCCTGAATAGGTTAGTTCCGACATCCGCTCACGGCGCACGAACTGCGCTTCCGGCACCAGCTCTGCAATCGTGCCCCGCATGGTGTCGGACCCCATAAACAGCGTCTCGTGCAGGCCGCGCGAGCGCAACAAACGGTCTGTAAACACGTGCCCTCGCTCAGGATCGGCACAAAGCTGTATCTCGTCGATGGCCACAAAATCCGCCCCCATGCCGTCAGGCATCGCTTCCACGGTACAGACCCAATACTGCGTGCGCGGTGGCACAATCCGCTCTTCGCCCGTTACAAGCGCTACAACAGACGGCCCGCGTGCCGCAACGATGCGGTCGTACACTTCACGCGCCAAAAGACGCAGCGGCAGGCCAATAATCCCCGTCCGGTGCCCCAGCATCCGCTCAATCGCGTAGGTCGTTTTTCCGGTGTTGGTGGGGCCTAAAACGGCCACAACCCTGCCTTGCGTATTCACCGCAATTTCCTAACTTGGATTAGAGTGTACGCCCGATGCCTTCGGATTTCAGCTGCTCAAGCGCCTTTTCGGCGTTCTCGTGATGCGGGTTCAGTGCCAAAACACGGCGATAAAGTTCTGCGGCGCGGCGACTGTCGCCCAATTCCTCAAACAACACGCCAAGGCCGAAAATAGCGTTAAAATTATCAGGATTCAGCGCAAGAGCCGTCTCAAGATCATCCAGCGCGGGACCATACAGATCAGCACGGTAATAAGCAGTGGCCCTTGCATGGAACCCCTCGGCAAAATCCGGCGCGTGGTCTGTGAGAGCTGTCAAATGGTCAATCGCAACCGAAAACTCCCCTACCGCCAGCGCATCGCGCCCACGCTTGAGAAGCAGGTCCATCGCGGCAGAGCCCGACTTGGACCATTCCCGCTGGATGTTCCGCTCGGCCGCTTTCGCCTGTTCGGGCGGGGCGGTGCGCAAGGCTTCCAACAGCTCCGCAACCTGCGGGCTTTGCTCGGCATTTGCGGGGCCGCACAGCAACACAAGCACGCCAAGTGCCGTAACGGTATGTTTGAGGTTGACGATGTATCTGACCATAACAAAGGTGAATGTAACAGGTGGGGGGCTGAATTCCAGTGATGTCCGCCACCATTTGCCAAAAAAGGGCTAAATATAATGAGCGACATGATTAACGAAGCTGTAAAAGTACTGACTGCAAAGATGGATGGCGTTGAAATCGGCGGCACAGTCAAGTTCGAGATCGAAGGCGAAGGATGCGTTATGGTTAACGATACCGACGTCCACGCAGGCGACGAGGAAGCGGATGTGACGCTCACCGCCGATCCTGAAACATTCCAAGGCATCATGAGTGGTGACACAAACCCGACATCTGCCTTTATGACTGGTAAACTCAAAGTAGACGGTGACATGGGCATGGCGATGAAACTCGCTTCTGCACTGGCGTAACCGACACAAACCGATGACCCTTACGCCTGCGCCTTTGTTCACCGATATCCACCCCGGACCTGATCCGGCGCAGGCCTATTGGGCCGAGACATCTGACGGAAAACGGATACGGCTGGGCGTGTGGTCCATTGACGGTTCAAAAGGGACGGTGCTCATATTTCCGGGCCGCACTGAATACATTGAAAAATATGGCCCCGCCGCTGCCGAGTTCGCCGCGCGAGGCCTGTCATCCATAGCAATCGACTGGCGCGGTCAGGGTCTTGCCGACAGGATGCTGGATGATCCGCTGATCGGGCATGTCGACCATTTCCCCGACTATCAAAAAGACGTGGCCGCCCTAATGCGGGCCGCACGAAGCCTCAATTTGCCCCGCCCCTATTTCCTTGTGGCCCACTCCATGGGCGGTAGCATCGGCCTGCGTGCTGTAATGGAGGGGCTGGCCGTGCAGGCGGCGGCATTCTCCGCGCCCATGTGGGGCATCCACATCGCACCACACATGCGCCTGCCTGCAAAACTGCTCAGCACATGGATGCCAAAGTTCAATCAGGGTCACCGCCTGCCTGTTGGCACCACCAGCACTCCCTACCCGCTCACAGCGCCGTTTGAAGATAATATGCTGACGACGGACCCGGAAATGTACGACATGATGCGAGATCAGTTCATCGCCCATCCCGAGCTACAGCTCGGCGGACCAAGCTATGTCTGGCTCCGCGAAGCGCTGGCAGAGACAAAGCATCTGGCCCAGCGTGCGGCCCCCAACCTTATTTGCACCACCTTTGTAGGCACAAACGAGCGTATCGTGGATGTGCCGCGCATCTATGCCCGAATGAACGGTTGGAAGGGTGGCCAGTTACGAGAAGTCGAAGGCGGTGAACACGAGGTTTTGATGGAGATACCCGAACTCAGAACACCCATTTTTGACGAGATCGCACACCTCTTTCTTAACACCACCACAGGATAGACCTGCGACTAGGGCTGGCCCTGCCCGCTTTGTCGCCTAAGTTAAGCGGCATGAGCAAAACACCCGTCCTCACATTTAGCCCCGAAGGCATCTATTGCCCCGCTGGCGATTTCTACATCGATCCATGGCGGAGGGTGGACCGCGCACTTATCACCCACGGCCATGCAGACCACTCCCGCTGGGGCATGGGGTCTTATCTCGCAACCCACGATGCCCTGCCCGTAATGCGTCACCGCTTAGGCGACATCGTTGCCGAGGGTATCGCTTACGGCGAACAGCGCACCATCGGCGATGCCACCGTTTCCTTCCATCCCGCAGGCCACGTGCCTGGTTCCGCCCAGATCCGTGTCGAAGTCGATGGCGAAGTCTGGGTCGCCTCAGGTGATTATAAAGTCATCGACGACGGCGTGAGCACCCCGTTCGAGCCTGTCCGCTGCCACCACTTCATTACGGAAAGCACCTTTGGCCTGCCGGTCTTTCATTGGGAGCCCCAAGAGGTCGTCGCGCAGCAGATCAACGATTGGTGGCGCAACTGTATCGCCAACGGTAAAACCGCCATCCTCGGCGCCTATTCACTGGGAAAGGCACAGCGCCTCATCTCCATGCTCGACCCCTCCCTCGGTCCGATCCTGTGCCACACGGCAATTGAAAATACGAACGCTGTCATGCGCACCCAAGGCATCATTTTGCCCGACACGGTGCTGGCAAACAAAGACGTGAGCGCCAAGACCCACGCAGGCGCTATGGTAATCGCGCCACCCTCCGCTCTCGGCTCCGCATGGTCCAAAAAATTTGGCCCCCAAGAGAGCGGCTTCGCCTCAGGCTGGATGGCTATGCGCGGTGTTCGACGCCGCCGCGCAGGTGATCGGGGCTTTATCATCTCCGATCATGCCGATTGGGCGGGACTGCTTTGGGCAATCAAACAAACGGAAGCTGAAAATATATATGTTACACACGGTTATACTGATATCTTCGCGCGATACTTGAACGAGAATGGGTATCACGCCCAAGTCGTCCCAACCCAGTTCGAAGGCGAAAGCCTCGATCCTAAAGATGATAGTGGAGAAGCCGCATGAAAGCCTTTGCGGCCCTATTCACCGCCATTGATCAGAGCACTAAAACTACAATTAAAGTCAATGCCTTATCCGACTACTTTCAAGAAGCAGATGACATTGACAAACTCTGGACCATTGCGCTGTTTTCCGGTCGCCGCCCCAAGCGTGCTGTTACTACAACCAAATTACGGGAATGGGGAGCCGAAGTTGCAGGTGTCCCGCTCTGGCTCTTCGAGGAATGCTACCCCATCGTTGGCGATCTGGCAGAAACAATCGCCCTTGTCCTGCCCCCCAACCAGACGACTGACAACCGTTCCCTCTCCCAATGGATCACCGATCTGCGCGAGGTCTATAAAGCCGATGACGAGGCAAAGAAGGCGTTTGTGCTGGACGCTTGGGCGCGGCTCGGGGGCACGGAACGCTTCATCTTTAACAAGCTTATAACAGGCGGCATGCGCGTTGGCGTGAGCCAGAAACTGATGACCCGAGCATTGGCACGCGCCACGATGCGCGACGAATCCGAGCTCGCCCACCGCCTCATGGGCAACTGGCATCCTGACGATACCACATGGCACGCGCTGATTGAGGCTGAGGATGCGTCCGCCGATGCCTCGCGTCCTTATCCCTTCTATCTCGCCTATGCTATCGAAGGCGGGCCTGACGCTCTGGAAACGCCAGAAGACTGGCGTGCAGAATGGAAATGGGACGGCATCCGCGGTCAGCTTATCCTGCGCGGCGGTGAACACTTTGTGTGGTCGCGAGGCGAGGAGTTGATGACAGACCGTTTCCCGGAACTTGCCCGCGCTGTTGACTACCTCCCCGATGGCACTGTCCTCGACGGTGAACTCCTTGTCTGGCATGCGGGGGAGGAATACCCCGCCAGCTTCAACACCCTCCAGCCCCGCATTGGCCGCAAAACCGTGCCGAAAAAGTTGCTGACCGATGCACCTGTCGTCCTTCACGCCTACGACCTCATCGAATGGCAAGGCGCGGACATCCGCCATCTGCCATTCGCCGAACGCCGTGCCATGCTGGAGCAAGCCTGCAAGGACCTCGCCCCAGAAGCACCCGTCAAACTCTCCCCCCAGCTCCCCTTTAAAACACCCGCAGACCTGCACGCTTACCGCGACCGCGCCCGCGGGGCCCACGCCGAAGGTCTCATGCTCAAACGCGCAGACAGCCCCTACCTCGCTGGCCGCAAGAAAGGCGACTGGTGGAAATGGAAACTCGCGCCGCTCACCATTGATGCCGTGATGATCTATGCCCAAGCAGGCTCAGGTCGCCGCGCGAACCTCTTTACCGATTACACATTTGCAGTCCGTGACGGCGATGCCCTCGTCCCCTTCACAAAGGCCTACTCAGGCCTCACCGACAAGGAGTTCCGCCAGATTACCACATGGGTCCGCAAAAACACGCTCCAACGTTTTGGCCCCGTGCGGCAGGTCACCCCGCATCACGTATTCGAGATCGCATTCGAGGGCATCCAAGCCTCGCCGCGTCACAAATCCGGCGTGGCCCTGCGCTTCCCCCGAATGCTGCGCTGGCGCCACGATAAACCGCTATCAGAGGCCAATACACTGGACGATCTGAACGAGATGCTGCGGATATTCGGCTGACGCCTTGCCCCTCGTGCGACGCGCCCTTACCTATGCTCCAAACGATCAAAGGATTACCGATGTTTACCCTCCCTTTCCCCGTCCGCGACGCCAATGCCTCTGGTGGCAAACCCGACTTCGGCGACCTGCCCGAATGGAATCTCAACGACCTCTACACCGCCGAGGACGCCCCGGAGCTCAAGCGCGATCTGGACTGGCTGGAGCAATCCTGCGCCAGTTTCGCCGCTGACTATGAGGGCAAGCTGGGAGCCCTAGACGCCGCAGGCCTCTTGGAGTGCGTGTTGCGCAACGAGAAGATCAACCAGATCGCAGGGCGCATTATGTCCTACGCAGGTCTGCGCTACTACCAACTGACCACCGACTCGGGCCGCGCCAAATTCATGTCCGACATGCAAGAAGCAATCACTAACTTCACCACCCCGCTGGTCTTTTTCACGCTGGAACTGAACACACTAGAGGATGCCCACCTCGACGCCCTGCTGGGCCAAAACGCCGACCTCGCCCGCTACACCCCGATATTCGAGCGTATACGCGCGATGAAGCCCTACCAGCTTAGCGACGAGATGGAGAAATTCCTGCACGATATGGGCGTTGTCGGTGACGCCTGGGAGCGTCTGTTCGACGAGACAATCGCAGGCCTGCAATTCGACGTGAACGGGGAGACGCTCGGCATCGAGGGCACGCTGAACCTCATGACCGACCCCAACCGCGATAACCGCGAAGCGGGCGCGCGCGAGCTGGCCGATGTGTTTGGCGAAAACGTCAAAACATTTGCGCGTGTGCACAACACACAGGCCAAGGAAAAAGAAATCATGGACCGTTGGCGTGGCATGGAGACCGCGCAAACCGCCCGTCACCTGAGCAATCAGGTAGAGCCCGAAGTGGTTGAGGCCCTGCGCGACGCGGTGGTCAAAGCATATCCCAAACTCTCGCACCGCTATTATGCGCTGAAAAAGAAATGGCTTGGCCTCGACACTATGCAGGTCTGGGACCGCAATGCCCCCTTGCCGATGGAAGACCCCAAGATCGTCGATTGGCCCACAGCCGAAAAGATGGTCATGGACGCCTACTCCGCCTTTGATCCGCGTATGGGCGAGTTGGCAGAGCCTTTTTTCCGCAAAGGCTGGATCGACGCGGCCGTAAAACCCGGCAAAGCGCCTGGTGCCTTCGCCCACCCCACCGTTACGGATGTACATCCCTACGTCATGCTCAACTACCTAGGCAAACCCCGTGACGTGATGACCCTCGCGCATGAATTGGGCCACGGCGTGCACCAAGTTCTCGCCGCTGGTCAAGGCGAAATGCTCTCCTCCACCCCGCTGACACTGGCCGAAACCGCGTCGGTGTTTGGCGAAATGCTCACCTTCCGCAAAATGCTCGAAGGGGCCAAGACCACCTCCGAGCGTCGCATCCTGCTCGCGGGCAAAGTCGAGGACATGATCAACACCGTCGTGCGCCAGATCGCGTTCTACGATTTCGAATGCAAGCTCCACGCCGCCCGCCGCAAGGGCGAGCTGACCCCAGACGACATCAACGCGCTGTGGATGAGCGTCCAAGCCGAGAGCCTTGGGCCAGAGTTTGAGTTTATGGACGGATACGAAACCTTCTGGGCCTATATCCCGCACTTCATCCACTCGCCCTTCTACGTCTACGCCTACGCCTTTGGCGACGGCCTCGTGAACGCGCTCTATGCCGTTTACGCCGAAGGTCACGAGGGATTTGAGGAAAAGTACTTTGACATGCTCAAAGCAGGCGGCTCCAAGCACCACAAAGAACTGCTCGCCCCCTTCGGTCTTGACGCCTCTGATCCTGCGTTCTGGGACAAAGGGCTGAGTATGATTTCAGGCTTCATTGATGAATTGGAAGCCATGGAAGAATAAGCCTAAGCCTTACCTCTCTGGGGCCGAATGATCTGGAACGGGTGGCTCACATTACTGTGGCCGCCCACCAGATTGCCTTTTCCGGCATAGTGGCCGAGGCATTTAAGACTGTGGAAGCAAGCATCGATTTCCACGCGATCTTCGACGCCGACCACGCAATCGGCTTTTTCAGAATTGACAGGGGGGGGTATTCAAAGGCCTATCCCTGCGCATCAAAAAGCAGCCTTGGATTGCGCGCCTTTATAATTGACCGCGCGCTTCAGGGATGTGGCTATGCCTCTGGGGCCATCGCTTTGCTGCGTGGCTATTTGCCACTGCACTATAATGCTGATGCAGTCTTCCTCACTGTCAACATGTCCAATCCCGCCGCGGTTAAATGCTACCTCAACGGAGGCTTCGCCGACACCGGAGAGGTCTGGCCTCACGGTATGGCAGGACCACAGTACATCATGCGCCTGTCGTTAGCTTCCTGATCATATGGTCAAAAGACGGCGTAAAAACAGACTGTTGCCGATAAATCCTTTGACACGTTAACCATAGCAGGGCCACAGTCAGTCGCATACATATAACAATTAAGGCATTTACCGCATGATACGCACCCTTCTGATCGTGGGCCTGCTGGCCACCACTGGCGCTTCTGAAGCTTCCGCAAGGTCCCTTGTCGGAAAATGGGACTGTAATGGCCGTGACGGCAAGAACCTCGCGATCCGCATGCTGCTTGACTACCGTCAAAGCGGGCAGTTCTACCACCTCGCCAACATCGCCGTGGGGGATCGGCGCGGGCGTATTGACGGCTCGGTCGCCCTCAATGGTAAATGGTTCCGCAATCATAGCAAACTGAGCGAAACAGTGAAACACGCACGAGTACGGTCTCTCACGGCAAACGGGCAGGATATTTCCAAAACGCCAGTTGGCCGCCACATGACCAGAAGCCTGCCCAAACGGATGGTGTCAGGCAATCGCCCTGACGTGACAAACGTCCGTTTCCTCTCCAACAGCAAAGTCAAACTGACCAGTGGCCGCATGACTGCCACCTGCACAAAGCGCTAATCAGCTATTTGAGCTGACTGTCTTTGGACCCGCGTCGATTTATTCCGCCGCGGGTCTGATAGGCAGCATCGCGCTCGCGCACACACTCAATACACAGCTTAACACCCGGCAGGGCTTCGCGCCGCGCCTGTGGAATTGGCTCCTCACACTCGGCACAAAGCGTTGCACTCTCTCCAACGGGCACCCGCCGCGCTTTTAGCCGCGCCAATTCGTCATTGATCGACGCTTCAATCTGTTCTGAAACCGCACCGTCCCGCGCCCACCCACCAGCCATATGGCAACCCTCCTGCCCGTCTTTGCATCAGCCTAAGCGCGATGCCCCATCATTCCAAGTGTCTTGCCCCAAACACAGAAAAGCCGCCCCAAGAGGAGCGGCTTTCTTTTTCTAAAAGATGGTTTGGCTTAATCCGCGACAGCCATACCCTTTTCGCCAGCAAGTTCCTGCATCCGCTCTTGCAGTTTCTCGAACGCACGTACTTCGATCTGCCGGATGCGCTCGCGGCTCACTTTGTATTGACCGCTCAAATCCTCCAGCGTCACAGTCTCGTCCGACAAACGCCGCTGCATCAGAATGTCCTTCTCGCGGTCGTTCAGTACAGTCATGGCTTCGGCAAGCATTTCGCGGCGCGTTTCAAGCTCGTCACGCGCCTCATAATCGCCTGCTTGGTCGGCACTCTCGTCCTCCAACCAGTCCTGCCACTGCATCGTGCCTTCGCCCTCGGACCCGACAGTCGCGTTGAGCGATGCATCGCCCCCCGACATCCGACGGTTCATCGAGATGACCTCTTTTTCGGTCACACCCAACTGCGTCGCGATTGTCTTGACGTTCTCGGGGCGCAGATCGCCTTCTTCCAGCGCACCAATCTTGTTCTTGGCCTTACGCAGGTTGAAAAACAGCTTTTTCTGACCTGACGTCGTGCCAAGTTTCACAAGGCTCCATGAACGCAGGATGTATTCCTGAATACTCGCCCTGATCCACCACATGGCATAAGTCGCAAGGCGAAAGCCCTTTTCGGGATCGAAACGTTTCACCGCCTGCATCAGGCCAACATTTGCCTCCGAAATCACTTCGGCCTGCGGCAAACCATATCCGCGATAGCCCATAGCGATCTTGGCAGCCAAGCGGAGGTGGGACGTCACCATACGGTGCGCCGCCTGCGTGTCCTCTTTCTCGACCCAAGCTTTGGCGAGCATGTATTCTTCTTCCGGCTCCAACAGCGGGAACTTCCGGATTTCCTGCATATAGCGATTTAGACCACCCTCGGGGGTCGGCGCTGGCAGATTTGCATAATTGGCCATGGTTCTTCGTCCTTTCCCTGGCACCCCTATTTTTACAGATATGTAACAGGGCTTAACATCAATATGGGGTCAGCGATCTTGCGTTACAAGATGATGTGGCACCCTTTCGTTCACACTTAACTCACACTGGTTAATGAAACATGGCCCAACAGTTCTGTTCACCACCTTGTGCAATATGTAACAGGCTTACGCCCGCGTAGGTTCCAACATTGCCAATAGGTCTGCCATATCGGCGGGCAATGGCGCTTCAAACCGCAACGCCTCGCCGCTGACTGGATGCACAAACCCCAAAACCGCCGCGTGTAATGCCTGACGCGGGAACGCTTTTACGGCCTCCGCCAAAGCTTCGGGCAACGCGGCACGTGCCAGCTTGCGCTTGCCGCCATAAGTTGGATCACCGACAAGTCCGTGGCCCGCATGGGACATGTGGACGCGGATCTGGTGCGTGCGCCCCGTCTCTAACCAACACTCCATCAACGCCAGCACGGGCGGTGTGCCGAACCGCGCCACTGTCCGCGCCCGCGTCACGGCATGACGGCCCGCGTTAAAGATTACGGCCTGCCGCTGGCGGTCCGTCTTATGCCGTGCGAGGCCCGTGGTCAGCTTGAGGATATTTCCGCTCTCGAAATTGGCCCCTTTCACACCGCGCAGGCGCGGATCGTTGGCATCAGGCACACCATAGACGAGACAGCGATAGTACCGCTCTACTGTATGCGCCTCGAACTGTTTGGCGAGCCCATGATGCGCGGCATCCGATTTGGCCACGACCAGCAATCCTGACGTCTCTTTATCAATGCGGTGCACAATGCCGGGCCGTTTCATGCCGCCCACACCCGACAGATCATCCCCGCAATGCGCCAGCAGCGCGTTCACCAATGTCCCCGAGGGCGATCCCGGTGCAGGGTGCACGACCATTCCCGCAGGCTTGTTGATAACAACAAGGTCGTCATCCTCATAAATAATCTCGAGCGGAATATCCTCGGGCAAGATATGGCTCTCTTGAGCTTCCTCCACGTCAATGTCGATTTTTGCTCCTTCCTCCACGACAGCACGCGGATCGCGCTGCACCTCGTTATTCACAAACACGACCCCCTGATCGATCAGTTTCATAATCCGCGTGCGCGACAGGTTCGCATCCTCTGGCACATCGCGGGCAAGCGCCTTATCAAGGCGCGGCGGGGGCGTCTCGCCCAGAATGAATGTAATACGGCGGTGCGACATGGATGAACTTCCCGAACCAACCAACCTGCGCTTTCTAAGGCGCATGGTTACGGTCCTGACAACAGTGATGGTTTTGGGGGTCGTAGTCGTTATCGGCCTGCTTGTCACGCGCCTCACACGCGATACCCCGATTTTGCCGACTGAAATTGTATTGCCTGACGGGGCCAAGGCCGTTGCCTTTACCCAAGCCGCGGATTGGTATGCCGTTGTGACGGACGCAAACGAAATTTTGGTGTTTGACCGGATGTCAGGGGCATTGCGGCAGACTGTGGTGGTGGAATAGTTTAACAGCGCTCACTCTGAGAGGGGGCCAGAACGCGCATCTGCGATACGTTGCCTTCGGCGCCTGACAAAAATCCTTCGGGTTTGGTGCAGGGGATTTCACCACTTTCAAGAAATCTCTGATTTATTGAAAGTGGTACCGGAGGATGGTTTCGAACCAACTACCTCGTGGACCACAACCACGCGCTCTAACCGATTGAGCTACTCCGGCACTGTGAGCGTGCATAATCTGGCCTACAAGCGAGGTCAACGCCCGTTCTCACAAAATCTGACCTAAGTTATGTTTCAATATCTGCGCCTAGGATAACCCACAAGTTTTTCCATACCCCCTAGCGATCCTGCACCACTCTAATATGTTGAAAGCAGAACAAAACGGGAGCATGACATGACACTCACCAAACGCCACTTTCTGTTTAGCGCCGCCGCCTTCGCAGGCTACAGCGCCCTACCCACGATGGCATTTGCCAAAACACCAGCCATCTATGTTGAGGACGGCATCGCAATCGACGGAACAGACCCTGTCGCCTACTTCATCCAAGGTGCCCCCGTTCAAGGCTCGCCCGAGTTCACCTACAGCTATAATGGTGCCACGTGGCAGTTCTCCTCCGCCGCCAACCGCGACACCTTCGCCGCTGATCCTGCCGCCTATGCACCGCAATACGGCGGCTATTGCGCCTATACGGTCAGCGAAGGCTACACGGCCTCCACAACACCAAAAGCGTGGAAGATCATGGATGGAAAACTCTATCTGAATTACTCGAAACGCATTCAGCGCCGCTGGGAAAAAGACATCCCCACACGAATCACAAATGCTAACACCAACTGGCCAAGGGTCTTAGAATAGCGCAACCTAAAGCGTCAGCATCATATCCAACTCAACGAGCGGCTGGCCGTAGTGATGCACCGGCCGCTCATCCACTTCCCGCCACCCGTTGCGCAAGTATAACGCACAAGCCGCCTCATGACTGCGATGGGTGGACAGCACCATATCGCGGTATCCCTGTACGCGGGCAAACTCCGTACAAACATCTAACAACCTCCGCCCCAACCCGCGCCCCCGCGCCTGTGCACTCAACTGGAACAACCGCAGCTTGGCCGTCTGCGCGTCAACCCGCACACAGAAGATTGAACCAAGCCGTACACCCCCATCCCACGCGATCCAGCCCCGCTCAACCGCAGGATCATGCTCGGCAATAAACGCATCGACAATTTCGCCAACCAACACGCCAAAACTGTCGTCAAACCCCGCCTCACGCGCATAAACATCTGCATGGGCCGCCACGACCCAATCGCGGTCATCAGGGGTAAAGGGGCGTATTTCAATCTCACTCATGTCGTCCACCCTAGCGTTGCACCCACTTGCCTTTCAAGCTGGGTGACGATAGCGATATTTCAGATTAATCAAAGGAAGAGCGCCATGGGCATCAACGACGAGAGCGATATTGAAGCCAACCTGCAAATCGGTCCTACCGACAAAGGCATGGTGCGTCTGTTCATTGAGGGCAACGGCATCGAAATTCCCATGGATTTCACCCCCGACGAAGCCCGTGAGATCGCCGAAGAAATTACGTCTGCCGCAAAAGCCGCCGCCCAGTTAGGTGGCAAGAAGCGCCGGTAAAGCTTCGGTATTACCCCCAGTCGGAGTGCATATCCGGATCACGTAAAACCTGTAGCCGCCGCGCTGCGGTGGTTGCAAACTTTTGCACCATAACCTTACGCCGCGCCGCCGCCAGCTTCACCTCTGGCGCCATGCGCACAATCTCCGCAGTATAGGCATCACCAATGATCAACCCCTGATCATCCGGCAACATCTCAGTCGGGAAATGCTCGTCCACCGCGAAAAAGAACCTGTCCGCCCACTCCAGATAGCCCTGCCATTTGGAATCAGACGTAAAATCAACACGGCTTGATTTGCATTCCACCACCCAGATCTCGCCCTTGGGCCCCAGCGCCATCACATCCACCCGCAATCCCCGCGCAGGCACCAACTCCTCCACACAGGCGAAACCATGGCTCGCCAGATGCCGCGAGACCCCGCGCTGCAACAGCTGACCAGGTTGAAGGATGGGACGCTCATTCATGACGTCAAATATGAACATACCATGAACAAACGCAACCCCCACTCACGCCACCTTGGCCTTTTGCCGATCCCTGCCTATCTTCATTCATAACCAGTTAAGGATTCCCGCATGAGCGACCTCGATGACCCTTCCGCCCGCGCCCGTGGTGTGCGCTATTCGCGTGAGCTTGAGGGCCACCTGACGTGGCTCGACACCTTCTCTGGCACTGCCCTCGGCGTGCTGGCCACGGCCTCGGGCATTTACACCTATCTCGGCGTCTCCTCCCTGCTGGATGACAATGGTGCGATGTCCGCCTTCGCCGCGATCGCCTATTCCGTTGCAGTCTCAGTCGGTATCTTTGTCTTCTGGTCCTACATGCTGCGCCTGTTTCCCGCTGTGCGCGGCGCACGCGCCCGTGTCGGTCTGATGGGGGCAATGGCCCTCGGCTCTCTTGCCATCATCGCCATGTCGAGTTGGCTCAACGCCGCCGCCCTCGCAGGCTCTGCCGCCGTAGAACAACACCTCGCCAAGACGGTCCAAGATTATCAAGTCTCCCTTGAGCGCGCCCACGAAGTCGCCCTGTCCGCCCAAGGCCTAGAGCGCGACGTCGCCCGCGTGCGCCAGTCCTTCGAGGACCTGAGCGAACAAGAAGCCACAGGCAATCTGTCTGGCCTCGCGGGCCGCGGTGCCGTCTTTCGCGTGCTGCGCCAAAAATCCTCCGAGCTCGCAGGCCTAGAAGCACAAATCGCCTCCCAAACCCCACTGGTTGAGGGCGCATTTACCGAGGGCAACGCAATCCTGAGCCGCATGCGCGCTCTTACAGTCGAAGCTGGCCCCGTTGAGGCCCGCTCGGTTGAATTCTCCGAACAGGCCGTGCGCCTCGCAGGCCTCATCACCCAAATGCGCCAACTCTCCGTCGCCTCACTGGTGGAACGCGCCGCCCAAGACCTCTCCGCTTCCGTGGTGCTGCCCGAACTCGACGGCAGCTCCGCCCAAATCCGCAACGACCAATCTGCCACCATCACTTCCGTGCTCGAAGTGCTGTCTCAACGCGCCCTGACATTGGCCCGCGCCGCCCAAGTGGTCCAAGCGATGCCCGCCGCGCCCGACACGACTTACACGCCGATTTCCTCAGCTGATGCTGTGATCCTTTATGCCCGCAATTTCATACCCTCGTGGGCTGGCGCCATCGCCATTGATCTGCTGCCTGCCGTGCTTGTTTTCATCCTCGCCATCACCCAATCCGCAATCCGTCTGGGCCGCGAGGGCACAGCCGTCGAGGACAGCATGACACTGGCCGAACTTCGCGCTGCCATCGCTGTGATGAAGGAAATGGACGAAGCGATGAAGGCCGACGTCACAGCACCGGCGCCACCCGCCGCACCACCGCTGAAAACTGCCGCCGAATGAGCACCGCAGCGAAACGCAATCCCGTCGCCCGTGTGCTGGTGGGCGTCCTCGGTTTCCAACTTTTGCTGGGGGGCCTTCTGTTTATTGGCGATCTGCAAAACGGATTTCGCCTCCCCAGCATGGGGCCAAAGGCACCATCGCTTTCTGAACCCGTCCGCCCCGGTGACCAGACCCGCCGCTTCTCCCCCAACCGCGTCGTGCCGGGCAGTCGGGAGCCACTCCCCGAACGCCTGACCCTCACGGTTGTCTCCGCAGGGACCGCAGTGTTGCTGGAGGGTGAGATCGCAGGCGGTGACGCCACCCGCATCCTCAAACAAATCGAGGAGTTGCGCGAAGCCCCGACCCGCGCCATCCTCAACTCACCCGGTGGCTCTGTGCAAGATGCACTCGAATTAGGCCGCGCCCTGCGCCTCAAGGGCATGGAAACGGAAATGCGCGAGGGTGACATCTGCTACTCCGCCTGCCCCTATCTGCTCGCCGCTGGTGTGACCCGCACCGTGCCCAATAAGGCCTTCGTCGGCGTGCACCAGCACTATTTCGGGGAAAGCACGCTGCTCCCCGCCTTTGCCGCCGTAGAGGACATTCAACGCGGCCAAGGCCAAGTCATGCGCTACCTCGACCAAATGGGCATCGACCCGCTGGTGATGCAACATGCGCTGGTAACACCTCCTGACGAAATCTATGTGCTGCTGCCCGAAGAACTGGCCAAGTACAAATTTATTGAGGCCCCGGCGGAGTGATACCCCTTGCCGTAGCGCCTATACGCGCCTACTTATGAGGGGTGACGGGCTCTGCCCTGCTCGACTGACGTTACATTCCAGTGGCCTTAAGCAAATCCTAGGGAGCTGGCTCTGTCTGAGCCCTGGTTCATTTATCTGGCGCCCACCTGTACATACAGGTCCCCGGGAATACAACCGACCCGGCAACGGCGGTCCCGTCACACACTACTTAAGCATCTGAAAATATTAGAATACCGCCCCTAGCGGACGCGTAAAGCGTTTCCGAATAGCTTTACGATCTCTTCACGGGTCACAAGATCTGCCTCGTCAAAATGCTCTGGCTCCCGCGGCATCTGCTCGGCGGACTGCACACTTGGCGCATATTCTGGCTGCTGGGGCATGGATGGGGCGCGGTGGCGACGTCCCACAGGACGCGACGTGTCAACCACAGTTGACGGGCCAACATCATCAGCCTGCCGTGACATTAAAAACAAGAATACTCTTACAAAAAACACAACCACCGCACCCCTATACTCTGCGAAACAAAACTTCGAAGAACAACTGTAAGTGGTACTGTCAGACTGGGACACTGCAATAAATTTTCACCCATTCCGAGTATTTTATTCTCGGGGCATTCGACGTTAGTTTTTGTAACTGGAGGCAGAATTTTCCAACCTCGGAGTGCAAAAACTGAAACGCCATCCGCTACACAGGTTAAATTTCAATAGGTTATCAACTCAAACACTACAAAAACGCACACTGCCCCAATGCTCTTGTCAAAAATTGACGTCGCGGAAACATCCAAGCTTACCGTTGCGAAATCACAACACCTCGTTACCTGGGTGTATTTTGGTCAGTTGCCAATAATTCAAATCGACCTGCCGGCACTGAAAACTACCAACTATAGACTATTTTCTGCCACTTTATAAATTTCAAAGCAGATCGCCCCTCGCTGTGCAAGCTTCATAAGTTGCTCCTCAACAAATACATCCTGCTCACTACTACTGTGTGACCTAAAACTTCTGTGCAAATTCGCACACATATAGTTAACGTAAGGTTAATGGAGACGCGGTCCAACCTTTTCAAATGCTTGCAACAAGCGCGTAAAAACAAGCAGTCCCATCGCAACAGGCTGCTTTAACACCATTTAAAATATGAATAATTGCAACGTAAGAAGAGAGCGCTAGAACGCCTCGGGCCGCGCCTCACGGGCTATATGATCCAGCACTGCATTCACAAAACGCGCTTCTTTCCCATCAGGGAAAAATGCTGCTGCAAGATCAAGGTATTCCGAAATTACCACCTTTGGCGGCGTTTCCTCATCCCGAAATTCGGCCCCTGCGGCACGAAATAATGCGCGCAAGGTCGGGTCAATCCGCCCAATTGGCCATTTCGCGACCAAAGCACGGTCAGTCATCTGGTCGATCACTGCTTGATGGGTCACAGCATCCTCAAGGACACGTGTAAAGTGGGCCTCATCGCCCTCCAACATCTCTTCCCCGTCCATATAATCGCCAAAACGGTGGTCGAGGAATTCAAGCCGCACTTTATCAATTGTCAGATTGGAATGCTCCATCTGGAACAACGCCTGCACCGCATAAAGCCGTGCCGCCGAGCGCATCTTGCGCTTCATATTGCCAGTCATGTTATCGGTGCGTGAAGCAGTCATGCGGTGGTGTTTCCGTCCGTATCTCCGGCCATCAACGTATCCTCGCCCTGTGGCTTGAACCCGATGCCCGATGGTGTGGAGGACCACTTACGAGCCAGTGCGATAAGATGCAAGGCCGCCAATGCCGCCCCGCCCCCTTTGTTCTGGCCCTCTGGGTCGGCGCGTACATCCGCCTGCGCCTTATTCTCGACTGTCAGGATGCCATTGCCGATGCACAAACCTTGCAGCCCCAGCAGTTGCAGCGCACGGCTGCTATCGTTGCACACCGTCTCATAATGCGTTGTCTCACCACGGATCACACAGCCAAGGGCGACAAACCCGTCAAAGTTGGTGCGACGATCAGATATCCCAATCGCAGTCGGTATTTCCAAGGCACCCGGCATCTCAACCACATCATAGGTCGCCCCAGCTGCTTCCAACGCGGCCTTCGCCCCCGTCAGCAATCCCGCCGCAATGTCGCTATAATAAGGGGACACCACAATCAGCACCTTAACAGGCTTATCGAACTCTGGCGCAGGCAATACAGTATGCTCAAGCGATGCGGCCATGGGACTTACTCCTTGGTGATCGGGCGGCTGCCCACGATCTTGAGGTTATAGGCTTCAAGACCTGTATATTTCGTTTGCGGGTTATCTGTCAGCAGCACAAGTTCATGCACGCCCAAGGACGCGAGGATTTGCGCGCCCAGCCCTGTGCGCTTGATCGTGCGCGGCGCATCGTCGTCTTTATCCAGTCGCAGACGCGGGTTCGGCTCACGGAACAGCAACACTGCCCCTCGGCCCTCTGTCGCTATCAGTTTCATCGCACGCGGCAGCTCGTCAGGGGCCTTGGTCCCCAGCCCCAGCACGTCTTCCAAAGCGTTCAACGCATGGGTCCGCGTCAAAACAGGTGCCCCGTCGCCAATCTCGCCTTTGCTCAGCACCACATGGTCCGTGCCAGAAATCTGGTCTTCAAACACACGCATCCGCCATTCGCCGCCGTATGCCGAGGCCACCATGCGATCGTCACGCTGCACCAGCATATTATCGTGCTTGTTGCGGTAGGCGATCAGGTCGCTGATCGTGCCAATCTTCATGCCATGCTCGGAGGCAATCGTCACCAGATCGGGCAGCCGCGCCATAGTCCCATCAGGCTTCATAATCTCGCAAATCACTGCCGAAGGATGCTTGCCCGCCAAACGGCTGATATCAACAGACGCTTCTGTATGCCCTGCCCGCACCAACACACCACCATCGCGCGCACGCAATGGGAACACGTGGCCTGGTGTCGCGATATCGGCCGCACCGTTATTCTCGTCAATCGCCACAGCCACCGTCAGCGCACGGTCGCCAGCAGAGATACCTGTGGTCACTCCCTCACGCGCTTCGATGCTCACGGTGAACGCTGTCTCGTGGCGCGAGGAGTTGTTCGTCGCCATCATCGGCAGCTCAAGCGTATCCACACGCGCCTGCGTCATCGGCAAACAGATCAATCCGCGCCCGTGCGTCGCCATAAAGTTGATGGCCGCCCCGTCCGCATGCTCGGCCGCGATGATGAAATCGCCCTCGTTCTCGCGGTCCTCATGATCCACCAGAATATACATCTCGCCCGCAGCGCAGGCCGCAATCACATCTTCAATGGGGGAAATGGCATTGGCAAGTTCAGCCTCAACCGGACCAGGTGTCTCAAAGCTCATGGCAGGCTCCTTTAAATATCACTTCACGCCTAGCCCACCAAAGCCTACAAGACCAGAGCAACCGCTGCGTCACAAATCCTCAGGACATCTCAGCAAGCCGCGCCACATAACGCGCAAGTGTGTCGATCTCGAGGTTCACACGATCACCGACGGCAGTATCGCCCCATGTGGTCGACACCTTGGTATGGGGAATAAAGTTAATCCCGAAATCACAGCCATCCACTTCATTCACCGTGAGCGATGTCCCGTTCAACGCAACAGATCCTTTGGGCGCAATAAACCGCGCCAAGGCTTCAGGCGCGCGCAATGTCACCCGCGTACTGTCACCTTCATCCCGCATGGCGACCACTTCGGCCACACCGTCCACATGACCCGACACAATATGCCCGCCCAACTCGTCACCCACCCGCAAGGCCCGCTCAAGGTTCACACGCCGTCCTTGCTTCCAGTCACCAAGGTTCGTCATATCCACTGTCTCGCGGCTCACCTGCACTTCGTACCAGTCAGGTCCAAGGTCCACGACCGTCAGACACACACCATCACTGGCAATCGAGGCACCCATATCAATGCCGCTGGTGTCATAGCCGCAGGCGATGCGGGCCCGCAGATCGCCCTCTTGCGTCAACTCGGTTATGGTGCCGATATCTGTGATAATCCCCGTGAACATCGCGGTCCCCTTTGATCTACATTAAATGCCACGGCGCAAAGCCATAGTTTCGCCCATGTTTTCTGTCTAAATAACCCGAAGAGCAACCAAAGAAAGCGCATCATGACGCCGCACGCCCCCGATCATCGGGTATTTTTGTTCCTGCAAGGGCCGCATGGTCCCTTCTTCAACCGTCTGGGCAAGATGCTGCGGACGGCAGGGGCAGATGTTTGGCGCGTCGGTTTCAACGCAGGCGACCGCGCCTTCTGGTTCCATCCACGCACCTACATCCCCTATCGCGGAACTGCCGATGCATGGCCGGACACTTTCAAATCCTTGCTCGACGAGAAATCCGTCACCGACATCGTTCTTTATGGCGACACCCGCCCAATCCACGCCCAAGCTGTTGAGGAAGCACGCAAACGTGGCCTCACCGTACATGTGTTCGAGGAAGGCTACATGCGCCCCTATTGGGTTACGTATGAGCGCGGCGGCACCAACGGCAACTCTCGCCTGATGGAGATGAGCATTGAGGACATGCAAAAAGCCCTCGCCAAATCCGATATGGAGGCCCCCCTGCCCCCCGGTCATTGGGGCGACATGCGCCAACACGTCTTCTACGGTGCACTCTATCATTGGTTTGTGATGTTCAGGAACGGCGACTATCGCAATTTCCGCCCCCATCGCGACCTGCCCGTCACTGCTGAATTCGCGCTCTATGTAAAACGTCTGCTGCTGATGCCCATCCAAGGGATCGAGCGGCGCCTTGCCACCCTGCGCATTCGGCTAAGCGGCTTTCCTTATCATCTGGCCCTGTTGCAGCTAGAGCATGACAGCTCGTTTCAGATGCACTCGCCATTCGACACCATGACCGACTTCCTCGACGAAGTGATCACTGGTTTCGCCAAAGGGGCGCCGCAACACCACCACCTTGTGGTCAAAGCGCATCCGCTGGAAGATGGCCGCGTGCCTGTGCGCCGCGATATCAAACGTCTCGCGAAACTGCATGGCGTGAGCAAACGCGTACATTTCGTGCGTGGCGGCAAACTGGCCCAACTTCTAAATGACGCCCGCACTGCCGTAACGGTAAACTCCACCGCTGGCCAACAGGTCCTGTGGCGTGGCATACCGCTCAAGGTGTTTGGCCGCGCGGTCTATGCCAAGCCCGAATTTGTCTCGGAGCAGCCCCTGCCAGAGTTTTTCCAGACTGCCACGCGCCCCGACAACAAAGCCTACAAAGATTTCCGCCGCTACCTTCTGGAGACAAGCCAGCTGCCGGGCGGTTTTTACTCGGCACGTGGCCGCCGACAACTCATGCGGCAGGTCGTTGATATGATGCTCGGCCCCGATGACCCCTATGAAGCGCTCGATTCAGGCACCGCTCCGCCACGCCAGCAGTTGCGGCTTGTGAACTAGTCACCACAACCCCTTGTGGTACATCGCAAACTTAGCCCCCTATCGCGGCAGCAATGCCACACATTTTTCGTATCCCCCCCTCTTCCACCCACGCCCGAGTAGATTTTGCGGAATAACTCCGCTACGCTCAGCGCTAATACGTCGAAACAATCGGCGATTTGAGGCAGAACATAGGTCGAGGAGACCGGGCAGTGAAAACCCTTAGAATCCGGTGGGCGCACCCCATCGCAGCAGTTGCGGCTTGTGCCGTACTGGCCTCTTGCGGATTGCCGCAGGTAGGTCCTAACAAACGTCAGATTTTTGCAGGCTCGGTGCAGCGCGAAGGCGATGCATTTGTGGTCTCAGTGAATGACCGGGTGACCCGCGCTACCGCAGTGGTGCCGGCCTTGGGCTTCTCCAATGCGTTCAAGAACGCGTCCACGCTTGGCTCTGACACAATCCGGGCAGGCGATGTCCTCGGCATCACTGTTTACGAGAATGTCGACGACAGCTTGCTCGGCACCGAAGGCGCCCCTGCTACTCTTGAAGAAGTGCAAGTGGACGGCGACGGGTTCATCTTTATCCCCTACGCGGGCCGCATCCGTGCTGCAGGCAACTCACCCGAAGCGATCCGCCGCATCATCACCAACAAATTGGCCGACCAAACGCCCGACCCACAGGTCGAAGTGCGCCGCGCGGCAGGTGACGGCTCCACCGTATCGCTTGTGGGTGCTATTGGCGCCCAAGGCGTCTACCCGATCGAGCGCCCCACCCGTTCACTCGCCACCATGCTGGCACGATCAGGCGGCATTACCATCGCCCCCGAAATTGCACAGATCACCGTAATCCGTGGCAAAGCGCGTGGTAAAATATGGTTCGAAGACCTCTACAAGCATCCAGAACTCGACATCGCCCTACGCGGCGGAGACAAAATTCTTGTGGAACAAGACACGCGCTCCTTTACAGCCCTTGGTGCAACAGGCTCTCAGGCCCGTGTCGCGTTCGAGACACAAAATCTCTCCGCCATTGAAGCAATTGCCCAAGTGGGAGGTCTGCTTGCTGCCTCCGCAGACCCGACTGGCGTCTTCGTGCTCCGTAACGAACCTGAAGAAGTGGCAGAGCAAGTCCTGGGCCGCAACGATCTGGAAGGCACCCAGCGCATGGTTTACGTGCTCAACCTTACGGAACCGAACGGCATGTTCATGGCGCGTGACTTTGTGATCCGTGATGGCGACACGCTCTATGTTACTGAAGCACCGTTCACCCAGTGGAGCAAAGTCATCACTGCCATCACAGGCACGGCAAGCTCGGCGGGCAGCATCGCAGCCCTCGCACCCGGGTCTAGTGGCTAAGCCATTGGGCCTTGGTCCTGAAACATACAATTCAAACGCCGCCGGTTCCGAAATGAACCGGCGGCTTTTTGTGTATAATGGCGGCTTCCTGACCCAAGGACGCATCCGCCGCATCCTGCAACTGTCGGGCTACTCCATCCATGTGGGCCTACCAACGCAGAAGGGCGATTCCGTAGCAGTCTGGGGCAACTCCCCCACCGCGCATCGTGGCGAAGGGGTGGCCGAGGCACGCGATGCTCCCATTGTCCGGGTTGAGGATGCCCTCTTGCGTTCCCTTTTCCCCGGCCGCGATGGAGAGCCACCCCTTGGGCTCTTTATTGACCACCGCGCCGTACATTTCGACCCGTCCATACCTTCAGACCTCGAAATCTTGCTGGCCACACACCCCTTAGACGATACTGCCCTCCTGAATCGCGCCCGCACCTGCATCGCAAGGCTCCAAGAGGCTCACCTGAGCAAATACGCCGCCATTCCGCTGGACACGCCCCCCCCGGAAGCAGGCTATGTCGTGGTCATCGATCAAACCGAAGGCGATGCTTCTGTCACCGCCTCAGGCGCAGACCGTGCACGCTTTCTCGAAATGCTCTACTACGCCCAAGAGGAACACCCCGGCGCACGCATCCTCGTCAAAACCCATCCCGAAACTGCCGCAGGTCACCGCAAAGGCTACTTCCGCGACAGCGACATGAACGAGCGCATTTCATTCCTCACAGACCCGATCAGCCCGTACACCCTCTTCGAGGGCGCACTCGGCGTTTACACTGTCTCCTCTGGCCTAGGGTTCGAGGCGATCTTTGCAGGCCACAAACCCCGCGTTTTCGGCCAGCCTTTCTACGCTGGCTGGGGCCTGACCGATGACGCCTTCGAGGTCCAGCGCCGCCAGCGTAAACTCACCCGCGCCCAACTCTTCGCCGCCGCGATGATCCTCTATCCCCGCTGGTACGACCCCTACCGCGACACCCTCACCACGCTCGAAGTCGTAATCGACACGCTGGAGGCCCAAGCGCGCAGCTGGCGCGAAGACCGCCACGGCTGGGCCGCTGTCGGCATGAGCGTCTGGAAACGCCCGCACCTGCAGAAAATTTATGGTGCCTACACGCCGCTGACTTTCGCCGACCACCTCGCCGACATATCAGACCGCCCCCAAATGGCATGGGCAGGTAAAATCGACAGCGGTGGCAGGGGCATCACCCGTGTTGAGGACGGCTTCATCCGTTCGCGCGGCCTTGGCGCATCCCTTGTCCCCCCCCTCTCGCTAGTCACCGACGATCTTGGCATCTACTACGATCCCGCGCGCCCTTCACGGCTCGAAAAACTAATCGAACAACGCGCCACACCGCGCCTCGACCAGGAATTCCGCGCCGCGCGTCTCGTCCGCTCCCTAATCGACGCAGGCCTCAGCAAATACAACACGGGCAACCCGCCCGAAGCGCTCCCCGATGGCCACCGCATCCTTGTCTGCGGCCAAGTCGCCGATGACGCCTCCATCAAGTTCGGCACCAGCGACATCACCACAAACCAAGCACTCCTCGACGCCGTCCGCGAAGCGCATCCCGACGCCATCATCCTATATAAACCCCATCCCGATGTGGAAGCAGGCCTACGGAGCGGTGCGCTCACCGACCCGTCGAAAGCCACCCAAATCATCACGAATACCGACCCTGCCGCCCTTTTGGCACAGGTGAACGAAGTGCATACCATGACGTCGCTCATCGGATTCGAGGCCCTCATACGTGGCATCCCCGTCACCACCTATGGCGCACCGTTCTATGCAGGCTGGGGCCTCACCACTGACCGCTCCGACGTGCCGCCGCGCCGCCGCGCCACACCCACAATCGAAGGCTTGGCCCACGCCACCCTCATCGACTACCCGCGCTACTATGATCCAAAAACCAACCAGCCTTGCCCCGCAGAGATCGCCGTCCTGCGGCTTAGCGAAAACGACGTCCCCGCCCCCAGCCGCCGCAACCGCATCGTCTCAAAGTTGCAAAGCATATTTGCCCGCTACGCGCATATCTGGCGCAAGTAGCTAGCCGCGAGTACGCACCCAACGGTGCAGCACATCAGGCCCCACACTTCGCGTCTCCACAAGATCAAATCGCGGAGCGGCACCCAAGCGCTGCAGACCCATCGGACCAATCCCCGCCAAACCCTCGGCTCCAATCACAACACCTGCCGTAAACCCGACCAAATGATCCACCAGATCCGCCCGCAGCAGGCTCGCCGCCATAGCAGACCCTCCTTCGGAGAACACCCGCGTCAGCCCATGCGCACCCAACTGCTGCAACACATCGCCCATATCCAACTGTGCCGCAGACGCGCGACAAGGCAGCATAACCGCCCCCATTCCGCGCCACGCATCAATCAACGCATCAGGCGCATCCGCCCCATGACACAGGATCAGCGGCACATCGCCCACCGTCTGCGCCAGCTTTCCCGTTAACGGAATATCCAACCGCCGCGACACAACAACCCGCGCAGGCTGCCGCGCAACACCCAAATCACGCACATTCAGCGTAGGATCATCGGCACGCACAGTACCGCCGCCGACCATCACAGCATCATGATTGGCCCGCATCCCGTGCACCGCACGTCGCGCAGGACCTTGTGTGATCCACTGGCTCTCACCCGTCGCCGTGGCGATCCGCCCGTCAAAGGATGACGCCAGCTTGAGCGTGATCATGGGTCGACCCTGCTCCACACGACTGAAAAACCCGATGTTGTCGTGACGGGCCTGCGCTTCGAGAACCCCCGTCACAACTTCGATACCCGCATCACGCAACATAGCAATACCACGCCCTGCAACGCGATCGTCACTGTCACCAGCGGCAACAACAACCCGCGCAACGCCCGCATCAATTAATGCACTAGCACAGGGCGGTGTCTGGCCCTGATGCGCACAAGGCTCCAATGTCACAAATACGTCCGCCCCACGCCCAGCAGCCCCTGCTTGGGCCAAGGCCTGTGTCTCCGCATGGGGCCGACCAGAGGGCGCAGTCCAACCGCGCCCCACAATCAGTCCATCCGACACAACTACACAGCCCACCGCTGGGTTGGGCCACGTGTTGCCTAACCCGCGCCGCCCCAAGGACAGCGCGAGGGCCATGTAGCGTGTATCGCTCAACTCTCGGTTTCGGGAGGTGTGTCAGGGCGCAATTCAGCGACGAACTTGTCAAAGTCGTCCGCCTGCTGGAAGTTCTTGTATACGCTCGCAAAACGCACATAAGCTACGGTATCAATCCGCGCCAACGCTTCCATCACGATCTCGCCAATCTGCTTGGAGCCGACATCCGTCTCGCCCATGCTCTCCAACCGGCGAACAATGCCACTGATCATCTGGTCAATGCGCTCGGGCTCGATCGGGCGCTTTTGCATTGAAATACGAATGGAGCGTTCCAGTTTGTCGCGGTCAAAGTCCTCGCGCTTGCCCGATGTCTTGATCACCACCAGGTCGCGCAACTGCACACGCTCATATGTGGTAAAACGCCCGCCGCAGGCAGGGCAAAACCGTCTGCGGCGAATGGATACATGATCCTCCGCCGGTCGGCTGTCTTTAACTTGTGTATCTACATTTCCGCAAAATGGGCAGCGCATTGGCTGTGTCCCCTTGTTCCTGATCCGCCTCTATTGTGGGATCACCGCCCCACTTATCCACAGGTATAGGCGAACCCATAGGTTTTGGGTAGTACCGATTTTAACCCCAACATTTAGAAATCCCGCTTCCCTTTCCCAGCTTTATAGGATGGACCTTTTTACCTAGGTGGGGCGTTGGACCGTGAACACAGTAAAAGGATAGCATTATGGGTAAGACACTCTTTATCACCGGCGCCTCCAGCGGGATCGGCGAAGCCACCGCAAAAGCAGCTGCAAAAGCAGGTTGGAACGTCGGCCTCTTCGCCCGCAGCACCGATGATCTGGAAAAAATCGCCGCCGACATTGGCGATCAGGCACTGGTCCTGACAGGCGACGCAACAAAACTCGACGATCAAAAGGACGCACTGGCCAAGCTCAAAGACAAGTTTGGCAGCATTGATGCTGCATTCGCCAACGCAGGTCGCGGATCAGCTGGTGCAGGCATTCAAGAAGGCGACCCCGAAGATTGGGACGGCATGGTTGATCTCAACATAAAAGGGGCGCTCTACACCGCCCACGCGGCCCTGCCGCACCTCAAGCCCGTCAAAGGACAGTTCCTCGTCACAGGCTCCATGGCAGGTCGAAACCACCTCAAAGGGTCGGTCTACGGTGCCACGAAATGGTTCATTCACGGTTTCGCGGGAAACTTGGCCCAAGAGATGGCAGAATGGGGTGGCCGATGTATGGTCATCTCCCCTGGTATGGTTGACACAGGTTTCTTTGACAGCCCAAAACCTGACAAACTTAAGCCCGAGGATATCGCTAACGCTATGGTCTTTGCGCTGAACGCAGATCAGCGTGCAAACGTCCGCGAAATCTACATCGCACCAACCAACTAATCCGAGTTAAGAACGCGCCGCCGCCAAACAGGTGTGCGGCGCAACGATATTCTGGAAAACTGAAGCGACCACCACGCGCCCCGAGTTGGGTCAAGGCGCGGAAAAGTTATTTGGTCGAGCGCGTAAAAGCATCGCGGCAAAAACGCCGAGCGGTGGCCGATTTCACCATAGCCCCCACAACATCAACAGTCAGCGTGTTTCGCTTCTGCGCGGCAGGAAGACCCGCATTGCTCAGGCTGAACACGACACCCTGCCGCCCTGATGCTGTGCGCGCAGGCCCGAGGGGGTTGCGGACATAAATCGGTGTATTCTCGGACAACCCGCGCCGCACTTCGACATAACTTGCAGCGGCGCACCACAATTCTGACGTGCCCATCTGCTGGAGACGGATCACTTCAAAATTGCCACCGCCCAAGGGATTGATCACAAACCGCCCCTCCTCCCCCAAAGTGGCGGCCTGAGCACCGATCCCCGCGAAAGCTACAATGGCGGCAATGATTACGGCTCTCATGGTCGGTTACCTGAGCGCAGCAACTTGTGATCAGCGCAAAATCCGATCGCATGACCCACTCCCATATTTGCACCTGCATCCCTGACAGTCAGACCTACGATGGTAACGGGCGTGCGGGTTTGCCCATTGGCATCCAGCGTGAAAGTCACTCCGCCCCGCCCCTTGCGCCCTTCGGCAACATAGAGACGCTGAGGCGCACGTGCACCCTCAACGCGGCGCGCATAATCGGCGGCAGCACACCACATGCCCCGCGCACCCACACCCGCATCGCCCTGAACCAAGAAGCCCCCAGCCACTGGCACAACAGTCACACCGTTTTGCGCTTTAAAACTCTGCGCAGCCAAAGGACCAGCCCCGAGCAAGGCAATCGCCCCGCAAATCAACAAACGTCTCATATTCACTTCCTTCTTAATAAACGGTCGGTAATGTCGAAATCATCGGGGCGACAAAACTGGATCGCATGCGCAATCGGCAACCCCACACCAACCTGTGAAGTGTTCAACGATGTGGACTGAAACGGCCCTTGCGAGAGATTTGCCGCATTTGTCGTAAAGACAACGGATTTGCGCCCCACAACGCTGCGCGACGGGCCACGGGCATCACGGATGTAAATACGCCCCTTTGCTCCCAACCGCCGCTCGGCATAATCAGCCGCAGCACACCAGATGCCGCGTGGACCTTTCCCCCGTGCCTCGATCACTTCGAAGGTCGAGCGGCTCAGCGGCACAACATCAAGATCATTCACAGCGCGGTAGGTTTGGGCCTGAGCCGCAATCGGCGTGGCCACAGCAAGCACAACGGCATATAGTAGAGGACGCATGGCAGGTTTCTCCTTTGAATGTATCCATTAGATAGGTGCAGCAGCCCAGAGGTCAAAATCAAAGCAGCGTGACCAGCATGTTACCGCCACCGGCGACGGCATCAGAATTTTAGTAGTTCTGGCCCAATTTTTCGCGAAAAATTGTTTCCCGCCGCCAAACACATCTTCAAAACGAAAAAGCCCCACCAGAGGCATGCTCGGGCGGGGCTTTAATCCTATAACGACCGCTTACTGGTCGAGGAAACTGCGCAGTTTGCGCGAACGGCTCGGATGCTTAAGCTTGCGCAGCGCCTTGGCCTCAATCTGACGGATACGCTCACGCGTGACGCTAAACTGCTGGCCCACTTCTTCAAGCGTGTGATCCGTGTTCATACCGATGCCAAAACGCATCCGCAGAACCCGTTCTTCGCGTGGTGTAAGCGAAGCGAGAACCCGCGTCGTAGTCTCTTTAAGGTTCTCCTGAATGGCACTATCCAAAGGCAGCACAGCATTCTTGTCCTCGATGAAGTCACCCAGCTGGCTATCTTCTTCGTCACCAATCGGCGTCTCAAGGGAAATCGGCTCCTTGGCGATTTTCATCACCTTGCGGACCTTCTCCAGCGGCATTTGCAGCTTTTCGGCCAATTCTTCCGGCGTCGGCTCGCGGCCAATCTCGTGCAGCATCTGACGACCCGTACGCACCAGTTTGTTGATCGTCTCGATCATGTGCACCGGAATACGGATGGTTCGCGCCTGATCCGCGATCGAGCGTGTTATCGCCTGACGGATCCACCATGTCGCATAGGTCGAGAATTTATAGCCACGGCGATATTCGAACTTATCGACCGCTTTCATCAAGCCAATGTTACCTTCCTGAATAAGATCAAGGAATTGCAGACCACGGTTCGTGTATTTCTTCGCAATCGAGATAACCAGACGCAGGTTCGCTTCGACCATTTCTTTCTTGGCCTGACGGGCTTCTTTTTCGCCCTTCTGAACCTGCTGCACGATGCGGCGGAATTCAGAGATATCCAGACCTACATACTGGCCCACTTGCGCCATATCGGTGCGCAGCTCGGTCACTTTGTCGGCGGAGCGTTCGATGAACATCTGCCAGCCACGACCAGCCTTTTCGCCCATCCGCTCCATCCAGTTGGGGTCAAGCTCGTGACCACGGTAGGCATCCACAAACTCTTTGCGGTTGATGCGCGCCTGATCCGCCAACTTCACCATTGCACTATCGATCTGCATGATGCGGCGGTTGATGCCATAGAGCTGGTCAATCAACGCTTCGATACGGTTGTTGTGGAGGTGCAGGTCATTAACCAGCAGCACAATTTCCGACCGCAGCTTCTGGTAGGCCGCCTCGTTCTTGCCCGAGAAGGATCCGTCCTCATTCAGCGTGGCCGAGATACGGTTGTCCTGCATTTGGCTCAGCTTCACATAATCATCAGCGATCAGGTCCAGTGCTTCAAGAACCTGAGGCTTAAGTGCCGCTTCCATCGCTGCAAGCGACATGTTGGCCTGTTCGTCCTCATCATCGTCGTCGTCATCTTCTGCCACAATCGCATTGCCATCCGCGTCCAACTCTGGCTCGCCGTCGGTTTTGGCCGCAACAGGCGCACCCGCAACGGGGACAACAGGTGTCACGGTCTCTTCTTCACCCATCGTTGTGCCGAATGTCGCCTCAAGATCGATCACATCACGCAGCAAAATATCCTCGGACAAAAGTTCGTCACGCCAGATGGTAATCGCCTGAAAGGTCAGAGGGCTCTCGCACAGGCCCGCGATCATTGTATTGCGACCAGCCTCAATGCGCTTGGCAATCGCAATCTCGCCTTCACGGCTCAGGAGTTCCACGGACCCCATCTCGCGCAAGTACATGCGCACAGGGTCGTCGGTACGGTCCAATTTCTCTGAGGTGCCGGACCCCAAAACAATCTCTTTGGGGCCATCTGTGGTGGCAACATCCGTGCCACCTTTCTCCTCGTCTTCGTCTTCATCTTCAATGATGTTAATGCCCATCTCGGACAGCATCGACATCACGTCTTCGATCTGTTCGGAGGACACCTGATCAGGTGGCAGAACCGTGTTGAGCTGATCGTAGGTGATATATCCCTTCTCTCGGGCATCACCGATCATCTTCTTCACAGCCGCTTGCGACATATCCAGCGAGTGACCAGAATCCTGATCGTCGCGCTTTGCATCTTCGTTGGTGTCTTTCGCAGCCATAAAAAGCTCCTATCTGTCCCTAAGCGAATCACTCGGCAGTGATTCGGTATTCCGAATCATGCGGGGTTTGAGGTGATTCTTAAACCCGACATTCTTATTTTTCCGCTAATTGCGGAGATTTGGTGACGTCCACGCCACAAATCTTTACCTTAATTCACCCAAAATCGCCCTAGTCAGCGCTTCTTGCCGCCTTTGGAAAAGTCGATTTTATCAAACATACTCCGGCTATTTGCCACCTGCTCGCGATCAAGGCGTGCGCCGTTGTCCGCGATAACATATTCCGCTTTGTCTTCCTGACCAGCCCGTAGCGCCATATCAGCAGCTTTCGCTGCCTCCGCAAGCCGCCATGTCAGTCCCTCGTCCGCCTCACCGCTTAAATCATCTGCTGCATCTTGCACTTCGTCTTTCAGGCCCCGCGCCGCTTCAAGCTGGGCAAGCCCTGTCGATACCGCAATGCGGGCCACCTCGGCATTGCCGGGATTTCGCACACTAGGGGTCAGCCTTACGTGGCTCTGCGACAGCAGATCTTCAAGGGCATCAGGCCCCAAAGCCATGCGAATTTTATCATTGAGCACATCGCTGCCTTGCCCCACGTGTCGCAGCATCAGATCACGGAAAATCCGGTGCGTCTGGTCTAGACAAACCATCCCCTCCAGACCGCTCTCAAAATCCTCGATGATCTCGGGGCAGGTCACAAAGGCCGCCAGAATAACCGCCTCGCACAGATGCTCTGTTGTGCCGTCATTGCCGGATGCCGCCAGCAGCGATGACTTCGCCCCCGCCGAGGGGCCTTGAGGGGCTTTGGTGCCCCACGACTGGCCCCATTGCTTACCGCCGCCGCGCGGCGCGACACGCATCCCACCGCCACTGGGTTTCGAGCGGAACAACTGCCAGCGCATATCCTTGATCGCTTGCCCGTAGTGGCTGCGGATGCTCGGATCTTTAATAAGCATAATCTTCTCGCGCAGGCTTTTGTCCAGCGCTGCCTTACGTTCTGGACTGTCGAAATTCTTGCCCTCGACTTCACGGTTCCACAGCAGTTGCACCATCGGTACCGCCGCATCAATCAGGGTCTGCACTGCCCCCGCACCGCTTGCTTTCAGCAGATCATCAGGGTCCTGCCCCTCGGGCATCATTGCAAAACGCAAGGATCGCCCCGCCTCCAACAATGGCAGCGCCAGATCAATCAGCCGTAATGCTGCCCGCTGCCCCGCCGTATCGCCATCCAGCGTGATAATCGGCTCGTCTGAAATCCGCCACAGCATCGCCAGCTGGTTCTCGGTAATCGCCGTACCCAGCGGCGCCACAGATGCACCGAACCCCGCTTCTGACAGCGCGATCACGTCCATATAGCCTTCAGCCACCAGCAAAGGCAGCCCCTTGCCCGCAGCAACCCGCGCGTCTTTCACATTGTAAAGGCTGCGCCCTTTATCAAATAATTCCGTCTCGGGAGAGTTGAGGTATTTCGCCTTATCCTCAGGGTCCATTGCACGGCCACCAAAGGCAATCGCACGCCCCCGCGCATCACGGATCGGATACATAATCCGTCCGCGAAACGTGTCATAGGGCTTGCCGCCCTTGGTCGACGGCTTTGCCAGCCCTGCGCCAATAATTAGATCGTCAGGGATATCTTTGCCCTTGAGCGCATCCCACAACCCCTGCCAGCTGTCAGGCGCAAATCCGATCTCCCAGCGGTCACACACCTCGCCAGACAATCCACGCCGATCCAGATACTCCCGCGCACTCGACGCTGCCCCCGTGCGCAACTGCAAGCGGAACCACTTGACCGCCAGCTCCATCACATCAGCCAGATCCTTGCGTGCATCCGCCTTCTCGGCGGCACGCGGATCACGCTCTGGCATCGGCATACCCGCTTCACCAGCCAATATCTCGACCGCCTCCATGAAGCTCACATTCTCCGTCTCGCGTACGAAACTGATCGCATCGCCTTTTGCGTGACAGCCAAAGCAGTAGTAAAACCCCTTGCGGTCATCGACATGAAAACTGGCAGATTTTTCCTGATGAAACGGACACGGCGCCCACATATCGCCCTTGCCCTGATTGGATTTTCGCGCATCCCACATGACTTTGCGCCCGACAACCTGCGAGAGGCTCGACCGTGTGCGTAATTCGTCAAGGAAACCGGGAGGAAGACTCATACCTACCAATATGGGGAGCGGCGCGTCAGAGTCCAGAAGCCGCCGTAGCGATCATAGCGCTTATTGCATCAAATCTACTGGGAAAGACACATCTCGTTCCACGCCGCCTTGAGGTCGACAGACTTCACTTCGGCCATTTTCATCCCGTAGACCCAAGGCGTCACAAGCGGGATCACAGCATTGTATTTCTCTGGCCAAGCGGGCGCAGTCTCGGCCACATGCGCAGGCACTTTCCGCTCTCCCACACGCGCCATGCGCGCCGCCTGAACAGCCGCGACAATATCACTTTGATAGCCACAGTCTTTTTCCTTGGCCGTTGCAGCAAAGGATGGGGATGCAAGCGCAAGGCAAATGGAAAAACTCAACAGACGGATCATAACAAACTCCAGAAAAACATATTCCGGTACGTTCTATCCCCGTGCGGCTACCGCTTCCAGTGCTCTCGCCAAATCGTGAACAAGCGTTCCAGCCATTGAGCGGAATACCGCAATCATAAATGTATCGCCGTCCAGCCGCGTGATGCTCGCATTCATATGCCCCAACTGACTGCGTACGGATGCGCCCACACCAAACGCGCTCAGCCGCATGTCCACTGGCACCAACCGCGCCAATGCATCCGCTCCGCCCGTCCCCGTCAGCGTCACCACAGCCCATGCGTCCGACTGGTCCACCACCGCCGCATAAGCCCCAAGGTTCGCGTCAGGCACCGCGCCCATGAGCAGCGCCTCGCCACGTCCAGCCCAAACCAGCCGCGCATCACCATCGGTCGTGCTTTGCAACGGTGCAGGAAACGGCATGCCCAGCGCACGGCCCAGAACAGACCCAGACGCCCCTGAAAACGGCGTCACCGAGGTAATCGGCCACATATCCACTTCTTCAACCGTCAACGCGCCAATGGTAATCGGCAATAGACCCGCACAAGGGCTCACAGCTTGCAATTTATCCACGCACACGCACTCCCTCTGGATCAACAAAGACAGGGCTGCAAATCTCAACCTCCACGGTCAGATCGCGCACATGGTCGCGCACCACCATCCGCTCGCCCATCCGCGCAGGCCCGTTCTTCACAAACCCCAGCCCGATCATCGTCCCGACAGCAGGCGAGAAACAGACCGAAGTCACATAGCCCTGATCGTTTGCGTGCACATGCGCGGCCCTCGCCTCGAACACATGCGCCCCCGCGCTCAGGGATTTCACAGCCCCCACAGGACGCAACCCAACCATACGCTCCCGCATGGGGTCAACCAATCCTTCGCGCGCAGCCAGAACCTTGCCCACACAGTCCTTCTTGGGCGATATCATCCGCTCCATCCCCACGTCGAACGCCGTCACCCGCCCGTGGATTTCCGAATGGGTGATATGCCCCTTCTCGATCCGCAAGACATTGAGCGCCTCCATCCCGTAGGCACCGCCCTCCATCGCCTCGGCACGGCGCACCAATTCGGCAAACAGCGCCGCCCCGTACCGCGCAGGCACCGCCACTTCATAGGCATGCTCACCGCTAAACGAGATCCGAAACAACCGCCCCGCCACACCCAGAACACTCACTTCACCACAGGCCATAAACGGCCAATCATCATTGTTCAGAGCCGTCTCTAAAACACCGTTCAACAGCTCCCGCGACTTCGGCCCCGCCACTGCAAACTGCGCCCATTGCTCCGTCACAGAGGTAAAGGCCACATCCCACTCAGGGTGCAGCATCTGGCACACGAACTCCAAATGCCGCATCACATCCCCCGCCGCCGCTGTGGTCGTCGTCATCACATAATGCTCCGCCCCCATCCGCGCACAGGTCCCGTCATCCATGACCGTGCCATCCTCGCGCAGCATCAGGCCATAACGCACGCGCCCCTCCTTCAGCGTCGAAAACATCCCAGTATAGACAAAATCCAACAGCTTGCCCGCGTCAGGCCCCTGAATATCAATCTTGCCCAGCGTGCTCACGTCGCACACACCAACCGATCTGCGCACATAGCCGACCTCACGATCACACGACTGCCGCCACGTGCTCTCACCACTACGCGGAAAATAACTAGGCCGATACCAAAGCCCCGCCTCAATCATCGGCGCACCCACCTCCACGGATTGCTTGTGCGACGTTGTCAGGCGTTCAGGCGCAAAGCCCTTCCCCTGCGCCCCTGCGCCCAAAGCTGCAATCGCAACAGGGCTATAGGGTGGCCGAAACGTCGTCACCCCGGTCTCGGGAATCCCGCGCCCCGTCGCATCCGCCAACACAGCCAGCGCACCGACGTTAGAGTTCTTCCCCTGATCCGTCGCCATGCCTTGCGTGGTATACCGCTTCATATGCTCGACCGAGCGGAAGTTCTCCACCGCTGCCTGCTTCACATCCTTCACCGACACATCGTTCTGGAAATCAAGCCAAGCACGCCCCTTCCCCGCAACCGCCCAAAGCGGCAAAATGTTATACGGTGCATCCTCAGCCTCGGGCAAAGCAACCTCAGGAACCTTAGCCCCCAAAGCCTCCACAACACGCTCCGCAGCCGCCATGCCTTCGGCCAGACAAGCAGCCGTCGAGAACGCGCCATTACACGCCCCCACCGCCTCTAACGTCGGCACTGCATTCGGTGTCGGCACAAACGCAGCAATATCCTCCCGCCACTGTGGCCGCCCATTCATATGGCATGTCAAATGCACCGTAGGGTTCCAGCCGCCAGACATCGCCAGACAGTCAGCGCGTACCGAAAACTCCGCCGCCCCCTTGCGCACCATAACCTCGCGCAACGCCATGCGCCCCTTGGTGCCCACCACATGCGCCCCACGGTGCACAGGATAAGGCACATCCCCCACTTCCGCATCCGCGCGGCTGTCAATCAACGCCGCGACTGTCACGCCTGCGCCGTGCAAATCCCGCGCCGTGCGGTGCGCATCATCATTATTGCCGAACACAACAACGCTCTGCCCCGCCGCCACACCCCAGCGGTTCACATATGCCCGCACCGCGCCTGCCATCATCACACCCGGTCGGTCATTATTCTCAAACGCAATAGGCCGCTCCAACGCCCCTGCACACAGCACCGCGCGCCGCGCCGTAATCCGCCAGAAACACTCAATCGGCGCAGCCGAGCGCGGCACATGATGCGTCACCCGCTCCAACGCGCCAAACACACCGCCGTCATACGCCCCTGTTACAGTCGTTCGCGTCATCAACCGCACATTGGGCATCGCCGCCAACTTCTCAATTTGCGCCGCCGCCCATTCAGCCGCGGGCAAGCCGTCCACATCCTCAACCTCGGCCAGCAACCGCCCACCCATGCGCGCATCCTCATCGCAAAGGATCACATCCAGCCCCGCCTCAGCCGCCACAGTCGCCGCCATCAACCCCGCAGGCCCAGACCCCACAACCAACAAGTCACAAAACGCAAACGCCTTGTCATAGGTATCAGGATTATGCTTCCCGCTCAGCGCCCCAAGCCCCGCAGCCCGCCGAATAACGGGCTCGTACACCTTCTCCCAAAACGCCTTGGGCCACATGAACGTCTTGTAATAAAACCCCGCCACCAAGAACGGTGCAGCCAGATCATTCACCGCCATCGCATCGAACTTCAGCGACGGCCACGCCGACTGCGAAAACACCTCCAGCCCGTCGTAAACCTCCTGCACGGTGGCACGCACATTCGGCTCCGCATGTGCCCCACGCCCCACGGTGATAAGCGCATTCGGCTCCTCACTACCCGCCGTCAAAACCCCGCGCGGACGGTGATACTTGAATGATCGCCCCATCAGATGCACGCCATTGGCTAGCAACGCAGAGGCGACCGTATCACCGACACGCCCGTTGTAGCCGACCCCGTCAAAGCGAAACCGCACCACATCGCCCACGTTCTTATCCGACAGCCTCATAACACAGCCTCCCGTGCCAAAACGGCACCCAGCACTTCATGGCTGACCGTATTGCGCGTCACCACAATCCACGCGCCACAGCCCGCCTCATGCTGCCACAAATCCCGCGTCACACCCGCAGGATTTTCGCGCAGATGCACATAGTCATCCCACGCCTGCGCGCCCGCCTCAGGGTCAGGACAATCTAATGCCGCACCTTTATAGTAAAACTCGCGCCGATCTCGAGGGCCGCACAATGGACATGGTATTCTCAAAACTTCATCTCCAGTACATCAAAGCACGCAAATCTTGTGGTTATCGAGCGTATCATTCGCCCGAACCTTCACAGCTTTCCAAGCTAAAAACTGCGAAATCACGAACGGCGATTTGGTTCAAACCCACCCCAAACGAGGCTTCAAAGCGATACTCTGACACGCCACCCGCTTTCAGAAAGGATCGGGTTCCCTCTCCCCTGCAGACCTCATTCTTAAGGCTTGTACTCAGCTGAGCCACAGACGCGTCAAACATTCTCGCATTGGCAACGTATTCCTTTGCCAATTCATCACTATTACTTCTGATAATTAGATAGAGTTGGCTCGTTGGCGCATCTGATAAAGCCACTAATAGGTGCCTGCCGATCCAGACACTGAATGAGTACTTACGGAAAATGGATTCCTCGTCACTCAACGCCTCAAGGACCATGCACGAAATTGCACCTTGGTCGGAACCTCCTGAATCGAGGTAACCTGTATGAGAGTGATTTTCTCGGAAGCAAACATCAGCATTTGCCGGACTAAGCCAAACTGCAGCGCTCAGAACACTAGTGAAGATTATGCTGCGCACCGGTCCCCTCCTCATCCATCAATCCGCGCCCCGTGCGAAACCGGTCCAGCCTGAATTTTTCGGCTGGGGTGTGATGGTTGCCCGTCGCCATCAGATGCGCAAATGAATTGCCCGATCCCGGCACCGCCTTGAACCCGCCGTAGCACCACCCGCAATTCACAAACAAACCCTCCGTCTCGGTCTTGTCGATAATGGGCGAGCCGTCAGGCGTCATATCCATAATCCCGCCCCATGATCGCAGCACCTTTGCCTTCCCGATCATCGGCATCAGGGTCATCCCCGCTTCCATCACATGCTCCACCATCGGCAGGTTCCCGCGGCTGGCATAAGAGGCGTAGAAATCCAGATCACCGCCAAAGACCAACCCGCCCTTGTCCGACTGACTGATATAGAAATGCCCCATCCCGAAACTGATCACATTATCAATCACAGGCTTTAGCCCTTCTGTCACAAACGCCTGCAAGACATGGGACTCAACCGGCAACCGCATCCCCGCCATCGCCGCAACTTGCCCCGAGCGCCCCGCAACCACAATCCCGACCTTCTTGGCACGGATCGCCCCCCGCGTGGTCTGCACACCGCGCACGACACCATTCTCGATATCAATGCCGGTCACTTCACACTGCTGGATCAGATCAACACCGCGCTCACTCGCCCCGCGCGCATAGCCCCACGCCACCGCATCATGCCGCGCCGTGCCAGCACGTTTTTGCAACAAACCGCCATAGATCGGAAAACGCGTATTCTCGAAATCCAGATAAGGCGCGATCTTTCGCACGCCGTCGACATCCAACAGCTCCGCATCATCTCCCTGCCCGACAATGCTATTGCCGCGCCGCGCATAAGCATCGCGCTGCCCGTCGGAATGACACAGCATCAATTGCCCCCGCTGGGACAACATCACATTGTAATTCAAATCCTGCTCAAGGTTCTCCCACAGCTTCAAACTGTGCGAGTAAAACTGCGAATTCCCGTCCAAAAAGTAATTGGCCCGCACAATCGTAGTATTGCGCCCAACGTTGCCACCACCCAGATACCCCTTCTCGATCACGGCGATATTCGTCATCCCGTGCTCTTTGGCAAGGTAGTAGGCGGTGGACAATCCATGCCCGCCCCCGCCAATGATGATCGCGTCATATTCCGCCTTAGGCTCGGCATCACGCCAATGGGGCTGCCAGCCCTTATTGCCGCTCAGCCCCTCGCGCAGAATACGCCATCCCGAAAACCGCATACCATCACCCCAAGTGTCCCTATCCGCACACTCTGGCAAACCTGCTGCACCCTCGCAACGCCCAAATCAGCGCGGGTCGTAGATCAGTTTGGCCGCCTCCGTCACCTTTTGCATCGCAGCGACATATGACGAAGGACCATAGCTGATCCGCGCCACACCCGCCGCCTCCAACACATCGCGCGCCGCCAACCCGTCATGCATCATCACATTCACAGGCAACGGCACATCACGACAAACCTGCGCAATCAAATCCCCATCCCCCAGCTTGGGCACAAAAAACCCCGACGCCCCCGCATCTGCATACGCCTGCCCGCGCGACACAGCCTCCTCAACCAGCCCCGCATGATCCTCCGCATCAGACTGCAAAAACAAATCCGTCCGCGCATTGATATAGAAATCAGGCCCCACAGCCGCGCGTATCGCCGCAATCCGCGCCGCCTGCGCGTCCACAGGCCAAATCCCCGCGCCGCCCACATAGCGGTCTTCGAAATTCATGCCCACAGCCCCCGTCGCCGCCAGCGCCTTCGCATGGCTGGCCACAATCTCGGGCGCATCGCCATAAGCCCCCTCAAAATCCACCGTCACAGGCACATCGCTCGCCGCTACAATACGCGTGACCAGTGCAAGCACATCCGCCAAGGGCATATCCTGCCCATCCACAAACCCCTGTGCCGCTGCCACACCCCAACTGCCCGTGGCAATCGCAGGTGCACCCGCAGCCGTAATCGCCGCCGCCGATCCCGCGTCCCAACAGTTATACAACTCAACTGGCGTGCCCTTGACGTGCAGCGCCGCAAAATCCTGTGCTTTACCCATTATTTCTCTCCCATCTCATTAATTTGCGCGGCGAAACCGCGTTCCAGTTCAATCAGTTTCTGCTTGCGCCACAGCCCACCACCATAGCCCGTCAGGCTTCCATCCTCCCCCAGCACACGGTGACACGGGATCACAATCGCAATCGGGTTGGCCCCATTGGCCCGCGCGACAGCCCGCGTGGCGTCCACCCGCCCCATATCACGGGCAAGCTGGCCATAACTCCGCGTCTCCCCCGCAGGGATCATCCGCAACGCGCGCCAAACCTCGCGGCTAAACGGCGTCCCCAGCGGCCTGAGCGGCGTCACAAACTCCGCAGACACCCCGCTCATGAAATCCGAAATCTCCCGCTCGATCCGGTCCGTAGGGCCAAACCGACCAAACCCCAGCGACCCCTTCGCATCGCGGCGCAACACCGCCAATTCCGCAGGCAGCGCCTTGCGCTCCGTAAACTCCAACAGATGCAGCGCACCCTCCGAGGCCACAGCAACCATCGCCCCCATCGGCGTCTCAATCCAATCTGCCCGCAAAACTGCGTCCTTTACAAACGCGCCCGGCGCCAACCCCGTCCACCCTGCGAACGCTGCCCGAAACGCAGAGCCAGACGCGTACCCCGCCTCCATCTGCGCCTCGATGACCGAGGCACCACCCACCAGTTCCGCCCCGCCAGCCCTCAACCGCGCCAGCCGCGCCATCTCAAGGAAAGTCATGCCAAAATGCCGCTTGAATGCGCGCCGCACAGTGGAGAGTTCAAACCCCATCGCCGCCACATCCCCTTCCGCCCAGCGCCGCGCAGGATCAGCCTCCAATGCCGCCAACAACGCCTTCACCGCAGGCTCCCCTTCGGCGGCAGGGGCCATCGGATGACACCGCTTGCACGCACGGTACCCCGCCTCAATCGCGCCACCCATAGTGTCAAAGAAAGTGCAATTCTCGCGTTTGGGTTTGCGCGCAGGGCATGTCAGGCGGCAGAATACACCCGTCGAGGACACCCCAACCCACGCCCGCCCGTCCCACGCAGGATCACGCCCCAACAGGGCAGCATAAAGCGTCTCGTCATCTGGTAAATCAAACATCATAGGTAACAAGCTATACTGACGTCCGTCCCCTGTCCGCCGCCCATCAGGCGTTTATTCAAAAAACCTCAGGAGACGAACGCACAGAGATATCCATCATGCACCCAGCCCTGCACAGGCAGATTGCGCCGCTGCACGCGAATGCCCTCGGGCGACATCTGGCGGTGTGCGCCCGTGACCCGCACCCAGCGGCCCCGCCGCTCCGTCAGGTCCAGATCAATCACAGCTAGCCTTTCGAAGCTGCGGGCAACTTTGAAACCAGTCCCTGGTCCCGACCGCACGCTCAGAAAGCCATCCGGCCCGTTCACATTGCACACCATCGCGCGCCACGCTTTTGCGGCAGGCTGCTGCACCCAGAAATCCCGCGCCAAGCCCCGCAGCAAAACATCGCCGTAACTCCGCCGCTCCGCCGCCACTGGCGCGGCGCAGAGCGCCGCAACCACAAGTAACGCAATCCGCACGCTACAGGCCTTTGGCGTGATAGCTGGCTGCAACCTTTCCTATCGCCACCAAATAGGCCGCTGTTCGCAAGTCCGTCACATCGTCACGCTCGTGCCAAACCTTCGCCATCGAGTCGTAGGCCGAGCGCATGGTGTCGTCCAAGCCCGAGCGCACAAGCTCCAACTCCCCTGCCCCCTTCAAATACTGCTCTTTAAAATTGGGCGAGAGCGTCCAGTTGATCGACGTATCACGGCTGATGCGCTCCAACTCGTCCACAATAAGCTGGTGGCGGTTTTCTTCCTGACGGCGCTGCATACGTCCAAATCGGATGTGGGACAGGTTTTTAACCCACTCGAAATAACTCACCGTTACACCCCCTGCATTCGCATACATGTCAGGTATGATAACGATACCCTTCTCGCGCAGGATATCATCTGCGCCAGCAGTGACAGGACCATTCGCTGCCTCAATGATCAGCGGTGCTTTGATCCGTTCGGCGTTGCTGAGGTTAATCACCGCTTCCAGCGCGGCAGGGATCAGAATATCGCATTCGCGCTCCAACAGGCTCTCGCCATGCTCGATAAACTCGCCCCCCTCGAACCCCTCGGGAGAGCCATGCTCGGTGATGTAGCTCTTGAGCGCTTCGATATCGATGCCCTCTTCGTTCCAGATCGCGCCGTTATACTCGATCACACCAATAACAGGTGCGCCGTCTTCCTCACTCAGGAACTTGGCCGCGTGATAGCCTACGTTGCCCAATCCCTGCACAATCACACGCTTGCCGTCCAGCGTTCCCGTCAGGCCCGCCTTTTCGACACCTTTCTTATCGCGGAAAAACGCACGTAGACCGTATTGCACGCCGCGCCCTGTGGCCTCCGTCCGGCCCTGAATGCCCCCGGCATTGATCGGTTTGCCCGTCACACAGGCCGCGGAGTTAATGTCGGTGGTGTTCATCCGCTTGTACTGGTCGGCGATCCACGACATCTCCCGCTCGCCAGTGCCCATGTCAGGCGCTGGCACGTTTTGCGCAGGGTTGATCATGTCGCGCTTGATCAGCTCGTAGGCAAAGCGCCGCGTGATTAGCTCCATCTCCTGCTCGGTGTATTCCTTGGGATCAATGCAAAGCCCACCCTTGGACCCGCCAAAAGGTGCCTCCACCAATGCGCATTTGAATGTCATCAAAGCCGCCAGCGCCTCAACCTCGTTCTGATTAACACCCAGCGAGAAGCGGATGCCGCCCTTCACAGGCTCCATATGCTCGGAATGTACCGACCGGTAGCCGGTAAACGTATGAATATCACCGCGCAAACGCACACCAAACCGCACGGTATAGGTCGCGTTACACACACGGATTTTCTCAACAAGGCCAGGCTTGAGATCCATCAGATCGACCGCACGTGTAAACATCATCTCGACACTGTCGCGAAAGCTTGGCTCGTTTTGGGGTTGGCTCATGGGAATAGACTACCTTTTGATAGAGTCATAATTATGGATCCACATACTGCGCACAGAATCCCGCAGCACCTTTTCGCACCCTAGGCGTGCTGTTTTCAAAGTGCCACTTTTTTAATCGGGTTAAGGATAACTCTAAACATTTCCGCCCTCTTTAAACGTGGCCGCCCCTCTTGACCTCCCCCGTCCCTTTAGGCCCATTAGCCAAAAGGCATTGTGCCCGAACCAGCTAAACAGGAGAATGATATGGGCAAAAGTGTTGATCGCGTGAAACAGGCTGCAGCAGATGCGGGTCTTGTGATCGACGTTATTACATTGCCCAACAGTGCGCGGACCGCCGCCGATGCCGCAACCAGTTTGGACTGTGATGTAGGCCAGATCGCCAAATCGCTCCTGTTTGAAGGTGCGCAAACAGGTACTCTCAAACTGATCCTCGTCAGCGGCGCCCACGATCTCAACCTCACCTATGCGGAGGCGCTATTTGGCGAGACGCTGGGCCGCGCCGATCCCAAGCGCGTGCGCACAGAGACCGGCTTTGCCATCGGTGGCGTAGCGCCCATTGGGCACCTTTGTATGATGGAGACCTATATGGATGATGCGCTCTTGCGCTTTGAAACCGTTTGGGGGGCCGCTGGTGCGCCCGAAACGGTCTTCGCCCTCACACCCCGGGACTTGCAAAGAGTTACAGGCGCAAAACTCTTCACAAATCGTTAACGCAGCACGCTCAAAGTTACCGCTTGCACATTAACTACGACTCACCTTGACCTATGCACCCCCAGCGTCATGCCAAATCGGGCGCATTGTTCACGCCGTGGAAACACTCGCCGCAATATCGGCTGATTATACGCCAACCCCCTTTAAAATATGGTGATTTGCGAACATTTCGCCCCAATTTGGCCACGTTCTTAGGGCATACAGAACGTCGAATTAAGCCAAAGACCGTGTCGTTCAGACAGGGCCGGGCCTGAAAGGTGACGATGATGAAAAAACTATTCTCGACTACCTGCATCCCAGCTGATGCAGAACACACAAAGGGGTCTTTGATACACCGTTTTGTGCGCGATGAAGAAGGAAACGTGACGATCCTCTCCATCACACTGATCGCCATCGGCGTTCTGCTTGCTGGTGTATCATGGGATTTGAACAACTATGAATATCATCGCGTAAAGCTCCAGCAGATTGCCGACCGTGCCGTTCTGGCCGCGGCAGATCTGGATCAGACGCTTCCACGCGAAGAAGTTGTCCGCGATTACTTCACAAAGATGAATTACCCCGACATCGTAACAAGCGTGAGCGTTGAGGAAGGCCTCAACTACCGCACCGTCGGTGTGAATGTTGGCGGTGTGATCCAGACCAACACCGTGCGCGGCGACTATACCGGGGGCGTTAAGTGGCAAGGCACCCAATTAATTGCACCTCTCACCGAAGAGCAAAAAGAGGTAATGACCGACGAGCAGATTTCTGCTTACGAGCAGATGCGCACAAACGCTGTGACCGACGGCCTTCGTCTGCACGCTTTTGCCGAGGCCGAGGAGCGCGTGAACAACGTCGAAATCTCTCTCGTGCTCGACATCTCCGGCTCTATGGGCTGGGGTGGTAAAATGGGCAATCTGCGCGATGCAGCAAATACATTTGTCGACGCCGTAATCAACGACTCTACCGAGGATCTCGTGTCGATCTCAATCATCCCCTACGCCGAGCATGTGAGTGCTGGCCCAAACATCATGAGCGAGTTGAACGTCAATCAGGTGCACAACTACAGCCACTGTGTGGATTTTGACGACGACGATTTCAACACGACGTCGATTGGCATGAACGCATACGGCACGCCCAAGAGTTATGAGCAGATGCAGCATTTCTACTGGGGAAGCACAAACGACTGGAACAACCGGTCCAACCCGGCCTGCCGCAATGGTACATATGACGACATTGAAGCCTTCAGTCAGGATACAGTCGCGCTGAAAAACAAGATCGGCCGCCTCTCGCCAAACGGTAATACCTCGATCTTTTTGGGTATGAAGTGGGCCGCGGCGCTGCTCGATCCGAGCTTCCAGCCAGTTAATGCGCGTCTTGCAAGCAACGGCCATACCGACATCACGTTCGAAGACCGCCCCGTGGCTTTTGACGATAACGAAACGCTGAAAACTGTCATTCTCATGACCGACGGGGAGAACACCTCGTCGAAGCGGATCAACCCGAGCGTTTATGCGAATACCAGCCACTATGCGCACTGGAATAATAACAACTTTGACTGGTGGGTGAACCGCAACGTCTATTCAAGCCAGCGCCAATACTGGAGCTCATCGAAATACTGGACTTCGTTCGGTGACTCGCTGCTCAACAACATTTGCACCGTGGCCAAGCAAAACAACATCGTGATCTGGTCTATCGGCTTCGAAGTTTCCGACCGTAGTGCCGATGTCATGCGCAACTGCGCTTCCTCTCCCAGCCATTACTTCGGGGTTGAGGGTGTCGAAATCAAAGAGGCGTTCACCGCTATTGCACGCCAAATCAACCAGCTGAGGCTCACACAATGATTACTCGCTTGAAAACCGCCCTGTCGAGGTTCCGCAAAGAAGAAAGCGGCGCCGCCTATACCGTCGAATTTGTGATCATGCTTCCCTTGCTGTTCATCTCTTTCGCCTTCGGTGTGGAACTTACAACCCACTCCAACCGCCAGTTCCAACTGGATCACGGACTTGAGGTCACAACACGCGCCATCCGGCTCAACACTGCGTCCCAATTCACCCACGACAACATCAAGGAGACAATCTGCGAGTTTTCCGGTGGCCTAGATGAATGTGACAGCCGCATCCGCCTTGAGATGATACCGGTCAACCCACGTGATTTCGTTGGCCTGCCCGCGATGCCCGACTGCACAAACGAGCCACATCCCGTCAATCCGCTGCGTGGCTGGTCACTTGGTCAGCAGCATGAACTGATGTTGCTGCGTGCATGCTATAAATTCAGCCCCGTCTTCGGATCACTCGGCTTGGGCAAACTGCTCGGAACCGATGATGCAGGTCTGGGAACAATGGTCTCGATGAGTGCCTTCGTACAGGAGCCAAGATAATGTTTGTATCTAAATTCAAATCCCTTTTGCAGGCACGTTTTGCCCGCGAAGAAAAAGGGGCCGCCCATATAGAAGCCATGATCATGATCCCGCTGATGTTCGGCATTATGGTGACCTCGATGACAATGCTTGATCTGGTCCGCCAACACGGCGCCCACCAAAAGGCAGCCTTCACCATCGGCGACATGGTCTCTCGCGAGACACTGCCACTGGACGGTGACTATCTTGAGGGCACGCACCACTTGCTCAATGCGCTGACCCGCACCCCTCAGGACAGCTCCTTGCGTTTGTCCGTTGTCCGCTACGACAGCGGAAACGACATCATGAAGCTGGACTGGTCCAAAACATCCGGCGGCTACACCGCGCTGACAAACCATCAAGTGCGCAGCTGGACATCAAAGCTGCCACATATGGTTCACAACGAGCGGATGATTATCGTCGAGACATTTGCCCGCTGGGAATCACCGTTCAACATCGGTCTGGGCGTGCAGGAGATCGACAACTTCGTCTTCACCCGCCCCCGCTACGCACCTCAGGTGCTCTGGGTCGATCTGCCGGATCCCGAGTTCTCAGGCTCCTGAACAATACCAAACAAAAACCCCCGAGCGGTCATCCGGTCGGGGGTTTTCTATTTAACCCTGCTTGTTTTTCTCGATCTCTCGCTTGGCCATCATAATCGCCAATATCTCTGCGATCTGCTTGCTCTGATGCGCGGGCATCATACCCCCCACACCAATCCGCCGCCCGACGCGCCACCACATGCCGGGGCGCCATTCCGTCTCGCCGCCTTTGACCGTGCGCATCAAAAAACCGTTGGACGGTTTGAACGCGAAAAATCCGCGGTCCAACACATCAATATCTTCCACTAAAGCAATGCGTGTGCCATCACTGTCGCGCAACTCCGTCTCGGTAAGCTCAAGTCGCGATGCCGTCGCGCTGCGCATACGGTTCACCATCCAAAGCGATCCAACACCCAGCACGAGTAAAAATATCCGCCACTGAATTTCCGGCGACTGCACAATCGCGATATAGATCAGCATCACCCCCAAAAGGCCCAGCGACCCCAGCCCCAAAAACCGCCGCCCCGCAGAGGCACCTGCCGTCACGAGAACTTCGTGCGGGTCAAATGTTGGCATCTCGCCCGTGGGTGTCTCGTTAGGTGTCTCGGTCGGTGTCATAACAGCACTCCTTTGCAAAACCCCCTAGCGACAGATGCGCAGACGGGCAAGCCTGCACCAACTTGCATGGCGAATGCGGCGCATTGCCAGTGCACGGGAGCTAGATAGGGAATGCAAGGAGGCACCCGCTTCCCTTCCGCGCCCTTTCTATCTCAGTTTACGCGATTTTATTTATTATAAAACAATATCTTGAGGGATCACTCAAACCCGTCACATCAATCGCTTGGGCCGCACCTCGTATCCGCGCTCCTCTGGCTCGTCATCGACCAGCTCCATCGGGAAACCTTCCGCCAGTATCTCCAACCCCGTTGCCTCTTCCAAGCGCTCAATCATGCGGTCCGACTGCGCCCGCGTGCCATACCGCGCCTGCCCGTCACTCATCATTTCGATCATCAACGGCGAGATTTCCAGCGGAACCCCAGCATCATCCGCCAGCTTTTGAAATAAACCGATATCCTTTTGAATAAGGTCCATGGTGAAATTCACATCCCGCGATCCCGATAGGATCAACTGGCTCTCGGTTTCATGGACAAAGCTGGTGCCAGACGACATCGCAATCGCCTCGTAGGTCATGCCAAGGTCCATTCCCTGCGCCTTCATTACCGTCAGCGCCTCACAGACAGTCAACAAGTTCGCCGTGGCAAGGTAATTTGTCATAACCTTAAGAACACTGGCATTTCCCAAATCCCCCACATGCAAAATCCGCCGCCCCATATGGGTCAGGATCGGCAAAACGCGGTCAAAGGTCTCTCGGTCACAGCCCGCATAAATGCTGATATTGCCCGTATCCGCACGGTGGCATCCACCCGAGACGGGGCAATCCACGGCTTGCCCGCCTGCCGCCTGAACCAATGCCGCTAGCCGCTTGATCTCACCCGCATCAGTGGTCGACATCTCCAACCATATCTTGCCCGCTGTCACTTCTGACAACATCTCATCCACCACCGCGGCACTGGCCGCAGGACTGGGCAAACAGGTGATCACCGCATCGCAGTTCCGCATCATTTCCGCAGGACTGCCCCCCGTCTTTGCCCCCGCCGCGACCTTGGCGTTTACCAATCCTTCATCGAGGTCATAGACACTCAGATCCACTCCGTTGCGCAGCAAACTCCCTGAGAGTTTTCCACCCACGTTCCCAAGCCCGATAAAACCGATTTTCATTTTGCAGCCCCTATTTACCAATCATTAGCATTTAACCTTTTGATAACCCTTGCCGCCCCCAAGCCGCCCGTCCATCCCAAAAGCGACCCCTTGGCGTTCTGATCATCCGCGCACAGACACCCTGCAAAAGCTCACCTTGCTGGAAGGCACTTCCCCTCCTACATCTGGTCTAACCCAGACGAGGAGCCGCAAAATGTCCATCCGCCCCACCCTAGAAACCCGCGCCGCCCAACCCACGATGGAAGGCGCTGGCGTCAAACTGCACCGCGCTTTTGGCTTCCAGGACCCAAGCGAACTTGATCCCTTTTTGCTGTTCGACGACTTCCGCAACGAGCGCCCGATTGACTTCGAAAAGGGCTTCCCATGGCACCCCCACCGCGGGATCGAGACGATCACCTATGTCCTTGAAGGCACCGTTGAGCATTCCGACAGCCTTGGAAACAACGGCGCATTGGGCGCAGGTGACGTGCAATGGATGACAGCAGGCAGCGGCATCCTGCATCAGGAAATGCCCCACGGAAACACCCGCGGCCAAATGCACGGCTTCCAACTCTGGGGCAATCTGCCTGCCGCGCAAAAGATGACAGCGCCCCGCTATCAGGACGTCACATCCGACGCGATTCCCGAAATCATCGACGACGACGGCACAAAGGTCCGCGTCATCACAGGTGAGTTCTGGGGCAAGCGCGGCCCTGTCGACGGCATCGCTGCCGACCCGCAGTACCTCGACTTGACTGTCCCCGCTGGCGTGCGCAAAACCTTTAAGATCGACACCTACCGCCGCGCCTTCGCCTATATTTTCCAAGGGTCTGGTGCGTTCGTAGACGCCTCGAACCCCTCTGGTATCCTGCTCGAAAAAGAGGTCTTGGGCGAGGAGCTGAACATCCGCGACATGTCAGGTGACCGAACATTGGTCCGCTTTGGCACAGGCGACGAAGTCACCGTTCAGGCGGGTCCCGATGGCTTGCGTTTCCTGCTCATTTCAGGCGCCCCGATTGATGAGCCTGTCGCATGGCACGGCCCTATCGTGATGAACACCCGCGAGGAGCTGATCCAAGCTGTGACCGAGTTGAACAACGGCACCTTCATCAAGCCAGCACACTAAACTCATGTCACCGCGCGGCGCACCATATCCCAGTACTGCGCGGTGATTTCTTCCAGTGACAAACGCCCACCCGCGCGGAACCACGTGTTCACCCCCGTTAGCATCGCAATGATCGCCAGCGTCGCAATCTTGGTATCCGCCACGCTGAACACCCCCGCCGCAACCCCGTCGCACAGGATACGTTCCAGCCCGTCCTCATAGGTTTTCCGCAGGGCTTCGATCCGTGCAAAATTCTCAGGGCTAAGGTTCCGCAACTCCATATAGGCGATGAAAACCGCATCGGGCCGCGCATGGTGAAACTCGATGTGAAAGATCACAAATGCCTTTAACCGCGCATCGGGCGCCAGCCCAACATCATTCACCGCCGCCGCCAACAGCTCGGTCATATGGCTTTCCATCAGGTCAAACAGCAGCGTCTGCTTATCCGGCGTGTAGTTATAAAGCGCGCCAACCTGTACGCCCACTTCCGCCGCAATCGCGCGCATCGATACCGCCGCATAGCCGCCCCGCGCAAACAGCTTGAGCGCCGCCTCGCGAACCCTTGGGCCGGTGTTTTCTGAGTGTGATCCTGCGGTGCGTGCCATAGCCCCAATATCTGAACGCCTGTTCAAAAAGTAAACCCTCGCTGACCCAACCCCATAACACTTGCAAGAGAGGGGCAAGCTGGTGCAAACCGTAAGCCATGAAACACGTACGCATCCTCGCGGCCCTCGGGGCCAGCCTGGCCCTGACGGCCGCATGCACGCAATTTCCCGCCCTTGACCGCACGATCACACCAACCCTTGAGGCGTCTGACTATCCGACGCTGGTGCCAATCGACCCCATCCTTGCCGCAGCACAAACATCCAAAGTTGAACCAACTCAGGCGAAGGCCGCCATTGATGCCCGCGTCGCAGCGCTCAAAGCACGCGCCGCACGGCTCAGCGGATCGGTTCTGAGCGGTGCAGAGCGCCAGCGCCTCGCCCAAGGCCTGAGATAACCCTACCCCCCGCTTATGCTCCGTTGCGCGGCCCGTCCGAACGGGCTACATCGGCGCACAGATCAACCAAGTAAAGGAACCGTCACCATGTCACAGCCACTTCGCCTCGGGATTGCGGGTTTGGGAACGGTCGGCGCAGGCGTGGTGCAAATCCTGCGCAAACAGGCGGCATTGCTGGAAGCACGCACGGGCCGCCCCCTCGTGATCACTGCAGTTTCCGCACGCAGCAAGACCAAGGACCGTGGCGTAAACCTGTCCTCCTACGCGTGGGAAGATGATCCTGTCGCACTTGCTAAACGCGACGACGTGGATGTGTTTGTCGAATTGATGGGCGGTGAAGACGGCCCCGCAAAAGCAGCAACCGAAGCCGCCATTGCCCTCGGCAAAGACGTGGTCACCGCGAACAAAGCCATGCTTGCCATGCACGGACAGGCAATGGCCGAAGCGGCCGAGGCCCAAGGCAGCGTCATCAAATATGAGGCCGCAGTCGCTGGCGGCATTCCAGTGATCAAAACACTGGGTGAAGGCCTTGCCGGCAACGAGATCACCCGCGTGATGGGCGTGATGAACGGCTCGTGCAATTATATCCTCACACGGATGGAAGATGCAGGCCTCCCCTATGCAGATGTCTTTGCCGAGGCGGACGGGCTGGGCTATCTTGAGGCCGATCCGCAACTCGACGTAGGCGGCATCGATGCCGCCCATAAGCTGGCGCTGTTGTCGTCTCTGGCCTTTGGCACCCAAGTCAACTTCGCTGGCATCGAACTTGAGGGGATCGAGCGCGTCTCCATCGAGGACATTCGTGCCGCAGCCGACATGGGTTACAAGATCAAACTGCTTGGCGTCGCGCAGATGACGGGACGCGGCCTTGAGCAGCGGATGCAGCCTTGCCTTGTGCCAGACACCTCGCCGCTGGGTCAGCTTCAGGGCGGGACCAATATGATCGTCCTTGAGGGCGACGCTGTAGGTCAGATCGTGCTGCGCGGTGCCGGTGCCGGTGCTGGCCCCACGGCAAGTGCAGTCCTGTCGGACATCTGCGATATCGCACGCGGCCATCGTGGTCCGACATTCGGCCAGCCCGCCAAGACACTCCAAGCGGCCACGCCAGCGCTCAGCCAACGCGCCGCTGCCTACTATGTGCGCATGACACTCATGGACAAACCCGGCGCCCTTGCCAAAGTGGCCTCAGTCTTGGGTGAGGCAGGCGTATCGATCGACCGGATGCGTCAATACGGCCACGTCGAGGACACAGCCCAAGTGCTGATCGTAACCCACAAAACCACCCGCGCCGATATTGATCACGCACTCACGGCATTTGCCACCACATCCGTTGTCGCAGGCGATCCTGTAGCGCTGCGGATCGAGGAAGTTTAACGTCGCTAGATACCAAAGGTGGATAACCCCATGGATACACCCACCACCTTCCTAGGCGTAGAGGCCTCTCTGACGGGCCGCCGCTGGATTGGTCCCGATGTGGGGGCCGTCCGCGCCTCCGAGGCGCTGCACCAGCAAACACAGCTTCCCATGGCCGTGTGCCAAGTGCTCGCTCGGCGCGGCGTTGAAGCGATGGAGGCAGAGACTTTTCTCGCCCCCTCCTTGCGCGATCTGCTCCCCGATCCCCGCTCCCTACGCGATATGGAGAAAGCCGCCGCGCGTTTCCTCGCCGCCGTGAAGAACCGCCAGCGCATTGCTGTCTTTGCCGACTATGACGTAGATGGCGGTAGCTCTGCGGCTTTGTTGCTCGTTTGGCTCCGCCAGATGGGCCGCGAGGCAACGCTTTATGTCCCTGACCGCATTGATGAGGGATACGGCCCCAACGATGAAGCTATGGCCGAGCTTGCCGCCAAGCATGATCTGATCATCTGCGTCGATTGCGGCACGCTGTCCCACGGTCCAATTGCGGCGGCCAAAGGTGCGGATGTGATCGTGCTGGATCACCACTTGGGCGGTGAAACCCTGCCCGACTGCCACGCCGTGGTGAACCCCAACCGTCAGGACGAAGACGGCGCACTGGCCCATTTGTGCGCTGCCGCCGTTGTGTTCCTGATGCTGGTGGAGGCGGGGCGGCAACTGCGCGAGGTGGAGGTCAAAGGCCCTGATCTGATGGCGATGCTTGATCTCGTAGCCCTTGCAACTGTGGCCGATGTGGCCCCGCTCATCGGCGTGAACCGCGCTTTTGTGCGCCAAGGCCTCAAAGTCATGGCGCGGCGCGAACGCGTTGGCCTCTCAGCCCTGTCGGATGTGGCGCGGATGGATACCGCCCCTGCCGCATATCATCTCGGGTTTATGCTGGGGCCGCGCATCAATGCGGGCGGTCGCGTGGGCAAGGCTGATCTGGGCGCACGCCTGCTTGCCACCGAGGACCCGGATGAGGCTGCCGCCCTCTCCGAGAAACTAGACCTGCTGAACACCGAGCGCCGCGAAGTCGAGAACGCCGTACGTGCCCAAGCACTGGCCCAAGCGGAGGAGCGTGGTACAGATGGTGCGCTGGTTTGGGCAGCAGGCAAAGGCTGGCACCCCGGCGTTGTCGGCATCGTTGCTGCACGGCTCAAAGAGGCTACAGGCCGCCCTGCCGTGGTCATCGGGCTGGATGAGGGTATCGGCAAGGGCTCTGGCCGCTCTATTACGGGAATCGATCTGGGGGCCTGCATTCAGAAACTGGCCACACGGGGCGTCTTGCTCAAAGGGGGTGGTCACAAAATGGCGGCAGGCCTCACCGTTGAGGAAGATAAACTCGAAGAGGCGATGGCACAGCTTACCGCGCTTCTGGAGAAACAAGGCGCTCACTTGCGCGGACCTGCTGATTTGCGGCTCGACGGCATGCTGATGCAGGGCGCGGCGAGTGTCGAGTTGACCCAAACAGTCGAATCGGCAGGGCCATTTGGTGCGGGTGCATCCGCTCCGCGCTATGTTTTCGCCGATATGCGCATCTTTTCAGCCCGCCGCGTGGGCGAGACACACCTCAAGGTCAGTTTTGGTGACGGGCATAGTAGCCGCCTCGACGCGATTTGCTTTGGTGCCTTCGATTCGCCCCTTGGACCAGCATTAGAAGCCCATGGGGGCGCGCATTTCCACCTCGCAGGACGTCTAGACATCAATACATGGCAAGGCCGTCAAAGCGTCCAGCTGCGACTGGAAGACGCAGCTCGGGTCTAAACCTGTAAAAAACCGCGCTGAGTCGAATATTTTGACTTGCGCCATTCCCACCGATTGCCTAAAGACTGCCTCACCAAGTGTGGCCCGTTCGTCTATCGGTTAGGACGTCAGGTTTTCAACCTGAAAAGAGGGGTTCGACTCCCCTACGGGCTGCCACATATCCCTTTGTAAACCATAAAGATTATAAATATTTGGGAACCCCAGACGATACCCACCCGTTTCGCAGCATCAAACCACGCGAAACAGATTGTTTCTAAAATTCCCCCTCAATTATGTCAAAAATCTGTTATCTAAGCGTCAAGGATCTGGCGGCGTTTAGGCAAAGCAAGATTATAGAAATGACCTATGTCATTTTGGAAAAGAGACAGGGGGTCTAAAATTCCCCTGATACAAGAGATGCGAAGCGTGTAGGCCTGAGCTGCCACAGGGTCGAAGCGTAGAAACTTCTCTTGGACGACAATGGGATGCTTCGAATGTATCGAGGCATTGGCACAGACGACCAACATGACCCTGGGGGGTTTTGGACTATGAAGAAATTTGACGCGGATCAGCCCGGTTATGGTCTTGCCCGACTTGCAGCAGCAAGTGGCGATACAAACGGACTTATGTTGATGGTGCACTCTACCGATGGCTACTTTGGCCTGCCGGAGACAACCCCGCAGAACAATGCCGGTAATAACTCTGTTTATCGCAATGGCGGCAAACGGGTACTCGAGACGTTGCTTGTCATTTTGAGCCTCCCCTTCTTTCTGCCCATCATTCTCCTCTGCGCGATTGCTCTGTGGCTCGAAGGGGGTAATCCGTTTTACCGTCAGGATCGTCTTGGACAAAACGGCACACGCTTTTCGATCCTCAAGCTGCGCACAATGGTGCGTGATGCGGACGCCGTACTCGAAGAGTATCTGGCAAGTGATCCGGAAATGCGCCGCGAATGGGATGAAAAGCAAAAGCTGATCAAGGACCCGCGCGTTACCCGCGTTGGTGCCCTTTTGCGTTCCACGTCAGTGGACGAACTGCCGCAATTGTGGAACGTATTGACTGGAGAGATGAGCCTGATCGGTCCGCGTCCAATGATGCCCGAGCAGTTGACGATGTACGGCGACCCCACGCACTACTACGCATTGCGCCCGGGCATTACAGGCCTGTGGCAGATTTCTGCACGCAACGAAAACCGCTTTTCCTTCCGGAATGAAGTCGACGCGACCTATAACAAATCAATGTCTGTGACCGGCGATATCGCCATTATCTTCAAGACAGTTGGTGTGATGTTGCGCAGAACCGGTTGCTGAGCAGCGCCACCTTTGAAACCAGATGCACATAGGCTATATTATACCTATGTTTAAACCCCGAAAGCCTGATCCAATGAAGGACACATTTACAGCCTCAACCGAGGACAGGTTGGCCGCGATCAATGATGTAGGTAGCGATCTAATGGTTCCTGCGCAGGGCAGCTTTACACGGCCCCGGCGGTTTGCTGCGGCGCATCCCGAAAAGATCACCGAGGCCGAAGTCATAATGGACACGCCTACACCACCGGCACGGTATACCGAAAATGCAGGTTTGCCGGCAGCTGCTCCCCGCGACCTATGGGGCCTGCTGCATGAGCAAGAACCCGGCACCGACCAGCATATCCTCGCTGGCAGTCAGGCCGCAGAAGATTTCCGCGCTACGGATGTGTCCCGCGCGTTTGACCTGCTGCGCACCCGTCTCCGCCAGACGGTCAAGCAGAACGGCTGGATCAACATAGGCGTTGCTGCACCGACAGCAGGCTGCGGTACCACGTTCACGGCTGCCAATCTCGCGGCAAGCCTGTCGCGTGTCCCATCCTCGCGGACAGTACTGATGGACTTGAATCTGCGCACGCCGGGTTTGGCCAAGGTGTTGGACATGGACGCAAGCCAGACGGGTAGTTTGCGTGATTTCCTCGCAGGCGACGTCGCGATCAGCGATTATGTCCTGCGCACCAGCGACACACTTGCCGTTGGTCTGGGCAATGGACCGCAAGAGGACGCCGCCGAGATCATGCAAGATCCTGCAACAGCTGCCAGCCTTGCGGAGATGCGAGCTGCGCTGAACCCAGATATCGTTCTCTATGACCTGCCGCCGCTCCTGTCATATGATGATACCTCCGCCTTTTTGCCACAGCTGGACGGTATATTGCTTGTCTCGGACGGCACCCAGACCATGGCCAAACATCTGGCCGAGTGTGAGCGGGTTTTGAACGGCCAAGTGCCGCTGTTGGGTGTGATCTTGAACCGTGCGCGTGCGTCGAGCATCGAGCGGTTTTAAGCGAGACATTTCTTCCCCCTTTGCGCGGCGTAAAAGGCGTCATATAATCGCCCGAATTTAACTCTATTATGATCGAAACATTGCCCTTCACGGGTGGTGAGACGGTGTTTTCGGCATCACAGCGGGTTTGAGCGAGGCAAATATGGGTCCGATCTATACATGGCAGGACTTTGTAGACATGACCCGCCGGCGGCTGGGCGTGATCGTTTTTGTGATCCTGCTCGGCTGTGTTGCATCGCTCTACTGGGCGATGAGTCAGGTCCACTTGTATCAGTCCTCTGAAGTCATTCAGGTGGAGCAACCCAAGATTAAAAATGATCTCGCCCGTTCCACGGTTGAGGGCTCCTCTGCCCGTCGTCTGCAATTGATACAGCAGCAACTTATGGCACGCACCAGCCTGCAACAGATCATCGAAAAGTATAGCATCTACAGCAATCTCGAAGCCCTCAAACCCAGCGAAAAGGTCCAACTGCTCCGTCAGTCCGTCACCATCAATGGCGTGGCCGCCGCGCGTGAAGGTTTTGCCGATGATGGTACAATTTCTGTACTCACCATCACGGCCCAAATGGAAGAGGCCCAACTCGCCCGCGATGTGGCCCATGAGTTTGCCGAGCAAACCCGCAACCTTATGGCCGCCCAGCGCCGCGAGCAGACAGAGGAAACACTTGCATTTTTCCAAAATCAGGAACAGGTCGTCCTCGATAACATTGCTCAACTTGAGGGTGAGTTGGAAACCTACCGGCGCGAAAATGAACTCAGTGGCGAAGGCGGCGTCGAGTTTCGCATGTCCGAGGTTGCCCAGCTGAACGAAGCAATCCTCAACCTTGACCGCGAGATCATTAGCACTCAGATGGCCCGCACCCAGATTGACCGCTCCGCCCGCGCCTCCACTGTAGCGCGTGAGGAGCAGGCCCTCGACAGCCAGTTACGTACACTCACCGACCAACGCGCCCTGCTCGATCAGCGTCGTACCGAATTGCGCGAAACGATCCAAAGCTCACCTGAAATCCAGCGCGCACTTGCCGATTTTGACCGCCGCATGGAACAGCTCCGCGACCAGTTGGAGACGATCGCCACCCGCCGCAACGAAGCGCAGGTCGGCTTTAACCTCGAAATAGGCGCCCAAGGTGAGCGGCTGACCACCATTGAAGAAGCTCAAGTTCCAGATTATCCCATCACGATGAGCAAGAAAAGGCGCGCAATCATGGGGGCAGTGGCTGCCACGGGCCTTGCATTTGTGATCGCCTTCTTGCTTGAACTGCGCCGTCCTGTCATTCGCTCAGCCCGTCAGATGCAGCGCGAAACAGGTGTAATGCCAGTCGTCTCGATCCCTGAGCTTGCGCCGAAATACCAAAGCTCGAAATGGCGCCAAGCTCGTGAGAAACGTCGCATTGCAGGTAAAGCAGGTCGTGCGGCCCGCCTCGCTCGGCACTCCTGATCAGCTTAGCGCAGATAGTGCCACAATCGCGTCCCAGTGCCACCGGATGATCGCAGCGCCCAGCGTTCCCGCGACCAATGCGCAGACGAGATCATGGCGCACGTCCCACGCATCATGGGTCCGCGCCAACCAGACAATCACCGGATGGGTCAGCAGGTGTGCCAGCGCGATGCCCACAATCGCCCCGATCATCCCGAACAGGCTCACTCCGACGATGAGGAAGGTGATCTGGAACACCGCGCGGCTCGCCGAGACGACGAAAAAGCGACGCGAGTCGCCTGCCGCCAGCGCCGCTTGATCATAGCTCATCCCGATAACTTGCGGGATCAACGCAACAGCCAGCAATGTCACAATCGCCCCGCCAGCCGCATAGCGCGGATCATAGAGCACACCTACAAGCCACGGCCCCGCCGCCGCCATCACAAGCAGCAGCGTCAGCACGACGCCTGAAATACTAAACCGCAGTTTAGCAATCTTGGCCGTCTCATGCTTTGCATCGCGGTAGACGGGGATCATCACGCGGCCTGTGACAGCCGTTCCCAACTGCATGGCAAAAGCCGCGAGGAAGAAGGCGATGTTATAGATGCCGAGGCTCTCGAGGCTGAGGAATTTCCCCAAAACCGCACGGTCGCCTTGGGAGGCGAAGAACCAAAACGCCGTGCTCAGGAATATCCATTTTCCGAAGGTGACAAGCTCACGCACTGCGGCTGGCTCCCAGCGAAATCTATTCGCAGCACCAGGCAGGAATGCCCATGTCAGCACTAGCTTGGCCAGTGCCGTCACTACGCCGCCCAACACCAGCGCCAGCACCGATTGAAGCCACCACGCCAGCACAATCATTACCACAATCCCGACAAGCTGGGCCGTGAGGTCCAACACTGTCAGCCGCCCCATGAGCAGATGCCGATGTGCTGTCTCGATCCGCGTGGGATTGAATCCCGTGATCAACAACCCAGTCGCCGCAATGGGCAGATAAGTCGCCAATTCATCCGCGTCGTAGAAGGCCGCAAAAGGCAACGCCAAACCGCAGGCAACCGTGAACAAAATCACCCCGCGCAGCACTTGGATCGACCATGCCGTGTTCAGGAAATCAGGATCATCGCCCCGCTTGCTCTGCGCAATGGACGGCGCGATGCCCACGTCGGAGAACAGCATAAGCCCCACCGTCACCAAACCCACCAGCGCCATGAGGCCAAAGGCTTCGGGGAACAGCATCCGCGTGAGGATCAGGTTGGAGGCAAGGCGCAATCCCTGAGAGCCACCATAGCCCAGCAAAATCCACGACGTGCTGCGCATCACCCGCGCCATCAGACGCCCACCGCGCAACTGCTGCAAAAGACCACCCATTTGCCGTATTTATCTCCGGTTTTAATGCTACAACCTTGCTAACGCCCCCCTTGCCGCTGCGCCATAGCCCTGCGCGCGAGGGCGGATAAGTGAGACACGAAGGACGCACCCGTTGAACATCGCCTATATCCTCAACAGCTACCCCCAGCCCTCCCACAGTTTCATCCGCCGTGAAATCCGCGCCTTGGAGGCACAGGGGCATGCCATTACCCGCCTTGCCATGCGCAGCGGTGATATGCCGTTGGTAGATGCGCAGGATCTGGAGGAAGCAGCCGCCACACATTACGTGCTGCGCATCGGCGCACTGGCCCTATTGAACGCAGTGCTCCAATCCCTCAGGTCAGGACCAAAGCGTTTCGGCGCGGCCCTCCTGCTGGCCCTCAAATGTGGACGCCGCTCCGAAGCGGGTGTGCTCAAACATCTGATCTATCTCGCTGAAGCAGCCTATGTTGCGCAGGTCTGCGATGCCGCGGATGTCACACATGCCCACGCTCATTTCGGCACCAATGCCGCCACTGTTGCAATGCTAAGCGCAGCACTTGGCGGCCCTTCCTACAGCTTCACCGTACACGGCCCAGAGGAATACGACGCCCCCCGCGCCCTGTCGCTCGGGACCAAAATTGCACGCTCCAAATTCACTGTCGCCATCACCAGCTATGGCCGCAGCCAGTTGAGCCGCTGGGCAGGTCCAGACCATTGGGACAAGATCAAAGTCGTGCAGTGCGGCATTGATCCCACCCGCTTTCCCGATCCCTTACCCCTGCCAGACGGCCCCCCCCGCTTTGTCGCAATTGGAAGGTTTGTGGAGCAGAAGGGCCAACTCATTGTGCTGGAGGCATTGGCCGATCTGATCACCACCCACGCGGATGCGCATCTGACCCTGATTGGGGATGGCGAGATGCGCGGCCAGATTGAGGCGCGCATCAACACATTAGGCCTCCAGAACAACATTACTCTCACCGGATGGGTCGATGAAAAGCGGATTCTGAGTGAGCTGCAAAACGCCCACGCCCTTCTCATGCCCAGCTTTGCCGAAGGCCTGCCGATGGTGATCATGGAGGCCATGGCCGCAGGGCGTCTGGTTATCGCCACTTATATCGCGGGAATTCCCGAATTGGTGCAACAGGGCAAAACGGGCTGGCTTGTCCCCGCAGGCGATCCAAATGCTTTGACCAAAGCAATGTCAGAAATGGCGAAAACCGCGCCCAAACAGAAGCTTAAAATGGCCAAAGCCGCCCGCAAACGCGTGCTGGACCGTCATGACGTGGGTGCCGAGGCGGCTAAGCTGGCAGCCTACATGGCCTCCCCTTAACGTCCCCGCGCCCAGCGTTCCTGCTTGGCATGAGGCATTCGCACCCCTAAGGCCACAATCGCAAAAGCAGCAAAGCCCAAGGGATCGCGTAGCGCTCGGCGCCAAATCGGCGGCGCGTCAGCAGGCAATGCGTCATGATTGCCCCAAAGTGTGGGGTAGAGTTCCTTCACTTCCGTTACGCCGATATCCTGACGGCGGCGCACTTTGATCAGTGGTCCAACTCCTTCGATCATCGGCCAGCGGTAGGTCGCAGACACGCGATAACGCTCATCGGGTGCGAAGCTAAGGCGCACAAACGTATCATCGGAGATAATGTCAGGAAACGGCCCCCAGCGCTTGCGCCCCTCGGCATTCACCGCAAAAACACCAAAACCGGGCACACCATGGGTACAAAACGGCAGGCTCTCCCAAAACCGCGCATAGGCTCGCGTGAATGCGCTGTCCTGCGCCACCACAATCGGCCCCCCACTGGCGTAGCGCGGCGCTTCCGCGTCCAGAACCTCGGCCAGTTGCGCCATCAGCGGGGACGAGACGACAACATCTGCATCCACATAAATCCGTGCGCCATGCTGCGCGGCATCATCCCCTGCGTTAAGCGCACGCATCTTGCCGCCCTCCACAATGTCCAGAACCGTCAGGGGCCAATTTTTGACGGCAAACTGTTCCACATACCCTTTCACGACCGCCACAGTTGCATCGGTACAGCCATTGGCCATAACGATAACTTCAACAGCCGCGCCCGTTTCATCACTTGCTAGCAGCGCCTCCAGACAAGGCTCGATATACCCCACCTCATTGTGGGCGGGGATCAGAATGGAACAGTTCACGCTCATTGAGCCGCCACCAGCGCGTCCCAGCGCGGATTGCTGTCATCTAGGTGGCGCAGTGCACCCCAGCTGCCCCATTTGGTCGGCACATACACATCAGCATAGGCGTTGAACAAACGCCCCCCAGATGCAGTCCAGCCTGCCATCAACCCTTTATAAAGCTGTCCCATTTCGGCCGTGTAATTCAAATGTTGGAAGAAAGCCGCAAGCCGGTCGTCGTCGACTTGCGCACCGATACCAACGATATGGGTACCGCCCTCGTACATGATCAATTCAAGTCCTGCCTTCTTGGCGACTTCCGCGTGATATGGCCAAATGCGACTGGTCAGATCGCTGACCGTGTCAACGTTCTGCCCCGTGACCGAACCATCTGTCAGTTCCTGCGCCGCCAGCGCAGTCGCATAGTCATATTGTGCCGCATCAATCGCCTCCTGCCGCGCCGCTCCAGTTAGCCCCTGCGCCTTCGCCGCATCCGTCGCCCGCGCAAGGCTCTCGTCGAGCCAACCTGTAACTTGCTCGCCCCGCGCCTCAAGGCCCAGAATGCCACCGAAATAGCCCGTCACCGCGTAGGCGTCAAAGGCCTCGGACGGCTTTGCCTTCCCCTCAGCCACGACCAGCGGTGCGTTCAGAATGTTCTCCTCCAGCCCCAGCCAGCCTGTTTGGGTCGAGATCACGTTGACCAGCTTGGCCGCGCCTTCGCTGAACTCCTGCGACCAAATTCGTGCCACTTCGGCTGCACGCATGGCATAGAATTGCGTGCCGACATCGGCCTTGTTCCAGCGTGCCTGCGCCTGCCCATCGGCCCAGCGGGTTTGGGCAAACTGGAAATTCCATACCTCATTCGAATACTCCACATAGGCTGTCAGTTTCGGATCCAGCCCCCCCTGCACCACCCGCGCGAAATTGCGCACATAGACGTCATCGGCCAGATGCGGCATGTTAAACCACGCATTCTTGCCGAGACTGTTGACCAGTGCCAGCATCACCTCCAGTGGCACTCCTTTGTGCGCCCAACTGGCGTCCGTGACCAAGGGGCGGTCTTCCCAGCGTTCTTGGGTGGAATTGTTCGTCTCCATCCAGTCCATAAACCGCAGCGTATCAAACGCAGCCATCCGCGCCGTCCAATCGGGATTAAACACCGCACCCCTCTCAAACAGCTCCAGTCGGTCCTCGCGCACAACCGTGATATTGCGCAGCGGATTGGCCGTGTTTGTTCGCTGGATGCGCAGTTCGACACTCCCCGGACCGGGGGTATAGTCAAAGCGCACTTCACCGCGCCCGTACCGGATATTTGTCGCACGGCCCGTAGGCTCAATCACCCCTGCCCCCTCATAGCGCAGCACATAGCGCCCCTGAAGCGATGGGGCCGCCCCCTGAGGAAGATCGCTCAGGATCAACGTTCCAACCGAGGCCGCACGGCGCGGCAGGCTACGTACCCAGCCATCGGCATCGATATGCCCCCCGTCGACCAATTCGGCATATTCAATCCCGCCAAACTGGTTCTTGAGGTGACCCAGCCACGGACGCGCGGTTTTCATCACATCAAGAAATGGTTGCTGCGCCGCCCAATCCGTCACCGGCGCAAGACCCACAGCAATGGCTCCAACAGGCGCTTTACGTGGAGTTGAGCTGGCCTGAGGGGCCACAGATTGTGGCGCTGGTGCCGAAGCTTCTGGTTGTGGCACAAGTACAGGTGATTGTTCGGCCGGCGCAGGCTCTGGCGCAACTTGCGGCGCAGGAGGGGAACGCGGCTGTGCAGGGGTCACTGCGGCTGCCGCCCTGACAGGCGCTTGTGTAATTTCGCCCACCTCATATGCCTCAACCGCTTCGAGGGCGACCCGCTGCATCGCTTCGGCCATCGCAAATTCAAGCCCGTCAAATGTTTGACCGAAACGGTCCTTTACCACATGCGACAATCCCTCGGGACTGACCCCCGTCAGGACCGCATATTGCACCAGCGAGACAAAGTAGTGGCCGCGAGTATTAAGGTGAATATCATCGGCAAACACATCAGCGATACTGCTAAGACCTGGAACCTCCCCCGCAGCAATCGCGTCATCAAGCCGCGCGAGGGCCTGACCCGCCGGGATCAGCTGTATCCGCACTTCTGCATCTGCCTGCCCAGTGCGCAATAGGGCAACAATCCCCTCCCAATCGGCCAAATCTTCCTGAAGGCGCACGCGCCAAGGCGTGGCCGCTCCATTGTCAAACTCAACCGCTTCGCCCGTGCCGCTTTTTAAGCTGTGCCAAGTCTCTTGCACAAATACGCGTGCATCCGCCTTACCGCTCAACGCAAGACCGGCAAAAGCCTGGGCATAAATCTCTGTCTCGCTCCATTGCAGGTGGTTAGCCAGCGGGATCGCCTCCGTGAGGATAAGATCGGTCGTCTTGCCCTGCGGAAGCACGCGGCGTGCATCTATGCCCTGCGCCTCGTTCGACTTTTCCCAGTTATATTTTAGTGGCGCACCGTTGATGATCTGCTCGCGCACCTCGACCTGTGAACTTGTCTCGCTCAGCGCCGCGTTCAGCATGTCAGGGCCTGTGGTCCCGAATAGGCTGTGGCCGACCATCACAACCGAGAATATCGTACTCGCCAGATCGCTCATGCTGAAAATCCGTTATAGGGGTTGGCGCGCACGACATCCCAGACGACCTGCTGCATAAGAGCTGCTGCCGCTGCATCTGGTGCATCCGCATGTGTTTCGTCCGCACGCAAAAGCGCAAAGGGAAGACCGACTGGGCTGCGCTGATAAAGGCTTGCGTAATGGGTGAGCGCGATAAGATAAGCGCCCAGATCGCTCAGATGGATCGTATCCACCTCACCCTCAGGCGTCCGCGCCAACAGGGCATCACGGTTATCGATATTGCCCACACCGCCCTTAGCATCCACCGCGCGCACAAATGCGGCCAGTACCTGACCGCCCGGAATGACATAAATCGGCGCACCGATATGACCTGCTGCCGGTAACGTTATTCGCTCCATCCACAATTCGTCAAAATCACTGTCGATCCGCTTAAGCCACCCCGCCGGATCGTCGGTATTGTGCCACGTCTCATACACATAGAGCCGCACATCGGAGCGCGCGTCCCGCGCCAGCCCTGCCCAGCTTGCCAGATATTCGGGGCTATTGTGATATTTAATTGCATCGGTCAGTTCTACCATCTCGGTCAGGACAACAGCGTCATATCCCGCTCCTTCAAGCGCCTCACGGGCGGGCAGGAATTTGGGGTGGTCGTTCTCGGTGTCAAAGCCGTTTACTGGTACATCAGGATACCAATGTGACCGTAGTGGCGTGCCCCATCCCAGCTGGCTGGCATAATCGTGTCCCGCTGGTGCAAGCTGCGCAAGCATCGCGGGCATATCACGCCCCACCAACGAATGACCCAGATGATACACATTGAGCGGTCCGTCGGGTGCGTCTACCGTCCGTTTATAACTTTTTCGGCCTTGAGAAATACGCCACAAACGCGAGCCGCCCACACCGACCATACCGGCACCCGCCACAACAAGCACAGCTGCGCCCAACCGCAGTATCGTCCGCCGTGTCACCATGCCAATCGCTCCTTCACCCGTTCAATATTCTCGTATTGCCAGAGTGCCTAATGGCGACGCCCGTGACAAGCAGCCCCGCCGCATGGGCAAATCTGCCGTGTAGAATTTCGCCAGTGTTAAAGGGCCCTTGCGCGGTGCAAAAGCTTGCCTCGAAATGACTTCCTTTACGGTCGATCGCCAATTCTAGAACATCAAACCCGAAAAGCAGACCCGTCACAGGATATTGCGCCTTATAACATGCCTCCTTGGCCGAAAAGATCAGCTTTGCCATCAGTCCCCGCTCATGCTCGGGTTGCGTGCCTAGCCAAAGCCGCTCTGCCTTTGTGCAAACCTCTGCAATTAGCAGCGCATCAAGGGCAGTAGCTTCTTCCAGATCAACGCCTATACCCGCCCATTCACAAGATTTACCCACCACGGCAACACAGGCCGTTTTTGAGTGAGAGATACTTCCCGTCATCCCGTCAGGCCAGATTGGCGCACGGGTTTGCGCCATTAAAACAGGCTGCTCGGGCAATGAAATCGCACGCATCGCGGCACGCGCAGCAGTACGGCCTGTGTGAAACTCCACAATACGCGCGGGAATGGCATCCCGTACCGCTCCAGCCTCGGCTGGATAAGGTTGCGGGGGCACTGATGTCAGATCACCCGCCGCCACTCCAAGCCCTGGTGGCAAAACCGCTGTTGTAAGCGCCGCTACAAGGGCCGGATCGGGGTTCACGATCCCGCCTTGGCCCGACCTGCCCGCATGGCACGGCGCTTCGACATTGTTTCCGTCTTGGCTGGCGCATTCTCGGGCGCTGCCTCGACGGGTGCCGTCGCTTTGCCTTTGTCCAGATGTCCTGCCAACCCTTCGAGCGTGGGGAAACGGAAGATATCTGTGATCCCCAACTTGTCGACACCCAGCGCCGCCTTGATGTCGCGGTGCGCCTGAACAGCGAGCAACGAATGACCGCCCAGCGCAAAGAAATTATCTGTCGGACGGATGTTTGAGACCCCCAGAATGGCACTCCAAACCGCAGCAATTGCCGCTTGTGTGCCCCCTTCAGGGGCGATCTCGGCCCCCGCATCATCCACCACGGCACCCGTCTTTGGCGCAGGCGCAGGCAACGCTTTGCGGTCTATCTTTTTGTTGGGTGTCAACGGCATATTTGCCACTTCGACGATCCGCGCAGGAACCATGATATCCGGCAAACGCGCAGCTAAGGCGTGACGCAAAGCATCCTCGTTGACGTCATTGCCCACCACATAGCCAACCAGTTGCGCCCCCCCGGGGGCATCGCGTGCGACAACGATAGCTTGGGCAATCCCGTTTTGCGAAGAGAGCGCCGTTTCGATCTCGCCCAGTTCAATCCGGTGGCCACGAATTTTCACCTGATCATCCGCACGCCCCATGAACCCGAGCGTACCATCGCTGCGCCACGCGGCCAAATCGCCTGTGCGGTACATGCGACCCTCACCAAACGGGTTGTCCACAAACCGCTCCGCCGTCATTTCAGGGCGTGCATGATAGCCTTGGGTCACCCCGTCGCCTGCGATGTACAACTCTCCCGCCACACCCGTAGGGCGCGGTGCAAGCGTGTCATCCAGAACATATACCTGCGTATTGGCGATGGGTGTACCAATGGCAGCCGTACTTTCGGCATGTGTGACCATCTGTGTCGTGGACCAGATCGTCGTCTCTGTCGGGCCGTACATGTTCTGCACGTAGCCCCCACAGGCCTCAATCAGCTCCGCAGCCAAGGCACCGGGCAGAGCTTCGCCCCCTACCATCAACTGCGTAACACCAGCTAGGGCATGCCGCGCCTCGTCGTTCATCACCAGCATCTGCGCCATGGAGGGCGTACACTGCATGTGGCTCACCTTGTGGCGTATCAGTTGCGCGGCGAGGGAAAAGTCATCCTCCTCCAGCGCCGAGCCTGCATTACTTCGTGCCAGAACTTCGGCCAATGGCTTTAGCCCCTCCAACACCATATCTACGTCGATGCCGTAGTCGATGAGGCAGGCGATTTCATCCACACCGATCCGCTTAAGTTCCTCGGTGCGTGCCACGGCATCCTCAATCGTGCCGAACATGCCACTGTCGTTGAAATAGCGCTGGAAGGCGAATTCGAGGATCGCTTCCATCTCTTCTTCGTCCAGCCCGCTCATATCCATCTCGAAGGCGTTGTTCACACCTTTGGGCCGCTTGAACGCGGGGAAGGCCCACGCGTATTGCTTGATCAGGCCAGCAGCAGCACGCAAGTAATCTTTCATCGGCTCACGTGCGATTTCTTCTGCATGCTCGCGCGTTTCGGACAGGTAGGTGTGAAGCATCAGCGTCACCTTGAAATCCGCAGGATCATGACCCGCGCCGCGCAGGGCAGCGTGGTATATCTTGATCTTGTCGGCGACCTCGGCAACGGATTGCCCCAACAAGTGGGTGAGGACATTGGCCCCGATCTCGCCCGCCTCGCGCCATGTGTCGGGATTGCCCGCCGTGGTCACCCAAACGGGCAGCTCTTTCGAGACAGGGCGCGGCTGTGTCAGCACGTCGAACCCTTTGCCATCTTTCGTCGGGAAGTTGACCTTTTCTCCGCGCCACAGACTGCGTAGCTGGTCGATGCTTTCGTACATCGCCAGTTTGTTGTTGGGCGGTGTGTTCTCGGGGCGAAGCACAAAATCATCAGGCTGCCATCCACTGGCAATGGCCAGTCCCACACGCCCGTTGGTCAGGTTATCAATGACTGCCCATTCCTCTGCGATCCGCGCAGGATGGTGCAAGGGTGCGACGCACGAACCCGCCCGCACGGCAAGGTTTTGGGTGACTGCCGCCACTGCCGCACCTGTTACCGAAGGGTTCGGGTAAGGCCCACCAAAGGCGTGGAAGTGCCGCTCTGGCGTCCAGACGGCGTTGAACCCATGAGCATCCGCAAACTTGGCGCCTTCCAACAGCAAGCGATATTTCTCAGGGCCGATGCCATCGTCATTGCCCCAGTAAAACAGGTTAAAGTCGATCTTGCGGTCAGATACTGCAATAGGGCCGCGAGACAGTTCCGTGCGGCTATCGTCACCTGCCAGCACCAGTTTGAAGCCGCGTGACAGCGTCCAGAACAGCTCCAGCACCGAAATATCAAACGACAGGCTGGTCACCGCCAGCCATGCGTTGCCTGCACGATACTCAATGCGCTGATCCATCCCGGCAAAGAAGTTTGCAACATTACCGTGGCCGACCATGACCCCCTTGGGCGTACCCGTGGAGCCTGACGTATAAATGAGATAAGCAAGCGTTTCCGCATCCGCGCCCACATCGGGGTTTGTGTCGGCTGCATCATTCAATGCCGTGTCGGTATCCAGCACCAACAGCTTGGCGTCGCCCTTGGGCAGCGTATCCGCCAGAGCCGATTGCGTGACAATCACAGGTGCGCCGCTGTCGGCGATGTAATGCGCAATGCGGTCCGCAGGGTATGCAGGATCGAGAGGCACATACGCGCCCCCCGCTTTCAAGATACCCAACGCGCCAATCAGCAAATCCGTGTTGCGCGAAGTCGCAAGGCCCACAGGCGTGCCCGTGGTGACACCTTCGGCAATCAACCGGTGCGCCAGTTTGTTCGCAGCTTTGTTGAGCGTATCATAGCTGAGGGTTTCTTCTTCGAACACCAGTGCTGTCGCCTCTGGTGTTCGGGCAACCTGCGCCTCGAATGCCATGTGGATTGGAGTGGCATCATACTCTGTCTGCGTCGCGTTCCATTTCTCCAACAAGACCAATCGCTCCGCCTCTGGCAAACCCGCCCCACCGCCCAGCACATGCGAAACACGTGCCTCGAAAAGATCCATCGCAGCATCGCTCAGCAGACCGCTATCGCCATGAAGTGTGATCGCATCGTCATCAACCTGCGCTGTCAGCGTGCTTCCCGTCATTGGCGTATCGGCAATTATGATGGCTGGCATCTCAACGTTTATCGCGCCATCGCGGAGCGGTAAATCGGTTGCGAAACCACCCGTCTTTCTAATTCGTTCAAGCTGGCTTTCCAGTGGCGCAGAACTGAGCAGCGGCACCCATGAAGACGCAAACCCGTCAGCGGCAGGGGTCACGGCATAGCCAATGTCACCACCCTCCTGCCCCGCACCTAATTGCATTGCGGACAAAACCGCAGCTAAGGCGTCAAAGCGATCAGCACCCTTTGGCAAGGCAATGTCCCGTTGTGTCCAGGCCCCCGAAGCCACTCCTTGCGCCAAAGGCACGGGCAGCGCCTCCATCAAGGTCAATCTCGCCCGCCAATATGTCTCGTCACGCAGCAACGCTTCATGCGCGTCGGTATGAATCGAAGACACAAGATCAAGCTGCGTTCCAACCTCGGGCAAAGTCTCCTCCGCCAGTGCTGTCAAACCTGTCAACGCTACAGCGCCGTCAGCAGTGCCAACAACGAGACGGTCCGTCCCCACTTCCAAAACCACGCCAGCATCACCGGAAACATCAACAGCCTCAGCGGCGGAAACAGCAAACACCGCATCGCCCAGCGCAATCTTTGCCATGCCAAGCGGGTTCCAATAGCCGCCAAAATCAAGCCCACGGAGCAGCGCACAAATCTGCACTGAGCTCTGGCTGAAATTAATCAAGCCCAATACCGCTGGCCGTTGGTTCCGCGCAAAGTAGCTGCGCAGGCTCAGGTCTTGGGGACTGCGCTCCAACGCGTCCGCCTCCAACTGTGCCATCACGCGGCCAAAGCTCTCCATACCCGCAGCATAGCATTTCGAATTGAGGCTAAAGGCCGTATCATCTCCTGCGATATCAATCAGCTCCTGCGCCAGCAGATCTCCCTCGTCGACACCGCCCTCGATCATATGCCAGCTTACACCATGCTGCGCTTCGCCGTTGATAATTGCCCATGCAGGCGTATTCAAACCCGCGTAGCGCGGCAGCGGGCCGTCATGGAAGTTCACCGCCCCTTTGGTCGCGAGCGCAAGCGCTGCCTCTGGTATAATCCGCAAATTCGCAATGCTGAGAAGCCAGTCAAACGGCGCCAGCTCCGCCTCAATCAGATCGGCAGGCTTGGCCAGTACCCGCACGCCCTGCCCCTCGGCCCAGTTGCGCACATCTTCATCCGTGGTGACCACCGCGACAACGTTGTGGCCCCCCGCAATGATCGTATCCGCACAAGCAATGGTCAGCGATTGATCCCCGAGGATCACGCAGGAATAGGCAGCAGCATTGAAGGGAGCAGTCATGAGCGGTCCTCCGGGAACAGGCGGTAAGGTGTAGCAGAATGGGTAATCAGATCACGCAGGAACCAGCGGGGATCTTGTGGCGGCCTGCCGGAAATGGCCATCCGCAGGCGGTGCAAAATACCGCCCAGTACGTGGGCAGTCAGCGCTAAAGCAGCGTATATCCGACCGTGGTTCTTGATAAAATAATGGCGGCGCGAGTCGTACCAATAGGACGGCATGCGCCGCGTAGTCTTCATGCCCGTCGAGACGGAGCCGATGTGCACAACGCGGCTGTCAGTCACGTACCAGCAAGTCCAACCTGCACGCGCAGCCCGTAAACACAGGTCCGTTTCCTCGAAGTACAAAAAGAACGTCTCGTCGAAGGTTCCGATCTCGTCCAGCATTGATGCCCGCATCATCATGCTAGCACCCGCGCTCCAATCCACCTGACTGGTCGCTTGTGGTTGGGGCATCGGCACAGGTGCATCAGGCAAGAAGCGCTCGATCAGGCCAAGGCGTGCAGCGCCGACAAACTCTCCTGCGATGCTGGGAAAGCGGAAAGCCGTGGTGTGGACAACATTGTCTTCACCGCGCACGTGACTGCATGCGATGCCAGCTTGAGGGTTCGCCTCAAGATGATCCATCAGCGCCTTCGTACATCCCGTATCGGGAAAGGCATCGGAATTCAGAATATAGTAATAGTCAGGCCTGCTTCCGTCACTCAGCGTCATGCGCAAACCGATATTATTGCCCGCCCCAAAGCCGCCATTCACGGATGAAGCCACAACACGAACCAATCCCCCTTCGCCCCAACCGCGCCCCGCAACCTCATTGAAGATTTTCTCGAACGATCCATCGCCCGAAGCATTATCCACGATAACCAACTCCCCGCCCACACTGTGCAGATCAGCCAACGCAGCCTCCGCTGCCTGAAGGGTCATGGCAGCAGTCCGAAAGTTAAGTAGAATGCAAAGAACCGATGGTTGGGCCATAAGACTACTCCGCCGCCGTGGCACGGCGCGGCGCATCATCAGTCAGCGCTTCGGCAATCACTTCACGCAGCTCGGACGCCATGACCACCACATTGGGCGAAAGTACCATACTGTCATGATCCCCCGGCACTTCAATCACGCGGACATGAGGCGCGTATTGCGTCCACTCGTTGTCATCGAACACATATTCACGCGCCTCACTCACCCAATTCCCCCCGGTCACAGCAAATCGGCGATCCAGCACAGGGCGCAACAAAGTCATCGGCCCGTCCCACTCAGGTGTCTGATATCGGGCAACAGAGCGCAGGAATGCGGCTTCAATCTTCGTGTTATTGAATTGTGTCGCGGTGGCCTTTTCGGCCTTGTCCTGTCGTTTGGTCTTTTCCCAAGCAATGCGGTTTTGTGCCCATTCAACAAGGTATTTCGGCCCCTTTTCGCGCAACTCCGCCAGTTTGATCAGCACTTTATCAGGCTTGCTCAGACTTGGCCGCACGGGAAGTGGCGTGTCGAGCAGGGCAAGTACGGCAACTTCTTCGCCAGCCGCCTTAAGCTGACGCGCCATCTCATATGCCGTGATCCCGCCCCCCGAAAAACCCGACAACAGATATGGCCCCTTTGCCTGCACCTGACACAGCTCCGCGATGTAATCCTTCGCCGCCTCTTCCATCGTCTCGTGCGGGGCATCGTCTCCGATCAACCCGCGCGCTTGCAGACCGTAAACCGCCCGTTCGTCGCCGAATTGCAGAGCCAGATGACGCAGATTCAGAACGTTTCCAAACATCCCCGCAACCACAAACAAGGGCGCGGCTTTGGCAGGCTTTACCCCGTTGAGCGGCACAAGATGGATAAACTGTGGCTTAACCGCCGCTGTATCGGGAGCATCAGTGCTGGCAATTTCACCAGTCTGCGCTGTGATGCGCGCGGCAATTTCCGCAATCGTTGGCGCCTCAAACAGAACCGAGATCGGGAATTCCACACCAAACTCACGCTTCACAGTTGCAAACAGGCGCACAGCAATCAGCGAGTGACCGCCAAGGTCAAAAAAGTTGTCATCCGCGCCCACGGGCGAGACTCCAAGCAGCCCCTCCCACATCTGCGCCAAAGAAGTTTGTACCGCACCTTCGGGGGCGACAAAGCCCTCTAAATCGGTACGCTCGAAACTCTGGCCTTTCGGCATTTCGCGCGGCGGCGTATCCGCTGCGGCGATAAGTGCATTCAGCGGCAGCGACGATACATAGACCTGCGGCACATCCAGCGCCAGCGCACGCGCCAAGGCCTGCGGACCTTCGGCGGCAGTAATCCCTTGCGAGACCAAATAGGCCAGCCGCTCCTCCGCTTCCGTTTGGACGCGTGCCTCAGTGGCCCCCTCATTGTCAAAGATCACTTCGGAAGCACGCAGTGACGCTGCTTGCGCCGCAAATCCACCTTTGAGACGCGTCATGGCAAAGTCGCGCACTTCAACCAGAACGGCACCATCCGCATCACAAATCGTCACATCAAACCGCGCATCATCGGCACCAGACGCACGCAATTGCATGTGGCTGTAAATCTCGGACGGCAGCGGCGAAAACACAGTGATTTCACCATAGGACATCGGCACCCAAAGGTCAGCGCCATCATAACCCTCAGCCAATTCAATCGCCCAACCGGTGGCCAAATCCATCAAACCAGGGTGTAATATTTGCCCCGTTTCAACAGGCTCGTCCAACATCAAGCGAGCAAGACCTTCCCGCTCCCCCATCTGCCGCGCGCGAATTACCTGCCACTGTGGGCCAAACCGCAGGTGCGCCTCCTGTGGACTTGGCATATGCGCACCGTCCCGTTCTTCGACCTCACCGAGGCGGGAAGAAATTTCTGCAAGATAAACAGTCTGTGCCTTACCTCTGGAACCTGAAATCTGTCCCTCGACATGCGCCTGCCAACCGCTGCGACCGTCCAGTGTACAATCACTGAGCAAGCTGGCCGCAAAGCCGTCCGCCTGCCTCGCGAGAGATACCCGCATCTGGCGCAACTGTGCATCGGGCACAGTGAAAGCACGCAAGAAATACAGATCGCGCAGAGTAATGGGCAAGGACAGTCCTGCACCAACCGCCGACTGCGCCAGCGCTTCAACCATGCCTGTACCGGGCATGACTGCGGTACCATCGCTCATGCGGTGCTGCTCAAGTACCCAATCCTTTTGCGCAGAAAGCTCGGCAGCAAAACGGGTCTCATCCTGAAAAACTTCAATCGTGTCCAGCAAAGGCGCATCAATTGCGCGGGGCGGCAATGTCTCGGCAGGCTCAGAGCCCACCGCCTCCGCTGCCATACCCACATCAGCCCAAACGCCCCAGTTCACCGCAATCACACGGGTCTTCATCCCGACTCGCGATTTTGCAAAGGCGTTAAGGTAATCATTCGCGGCGACATAATCCACTTGCCCCGCTGCGCGGGTAGCAGTCGAGGTGGAAGCGAAAAGTATCATGAGATCAACACTGCCGTCAGGCAGTAACTGGTTCAGCACCCGCAGGCCCTGAACCTTGGGTGCCAGCACGGCGTCGACCTGCGCTTGGGTCTTCCCCAGCAGTGGCGCATCATCAAGCACACCTGCGGCATGGATCACACCGTCAATTCTGCCACGTTCGCGCAGGCCGTCAATCACCTTGCGCATCTGCGCCACGTTCATCACATCGGCGATGGCCACTTCGACCTTGCCACCAAGTGCTTCAAGGCGTTGGACCGCATGGATGCGCCGCGCCACACTGTCGCTGGCATGGGTGGTCTGCAACACTCGCGGCCAAGCTTCACGGGCAGGCAAAGCACTTCGGCTCAGCAGGACCACGTGAGCGTCGTGCGAGGACAGCAAGTCAGCAGCGATGGTCTGGCCGATGCCACCAAAACCGCCTGTAATCAAGTAGGTGCCACCGCGTCTTACCGCAGGCTTTTCAATTACCGGCAGACGCTGCGGACGGTAAACCTGTACGAAACGGCGACCTTCACGCAACGCTACGACTGCATTTGCAGGTGTTGCCAGCAATTCTTCCAACAGCGTATCGGTGATGTCGTCCACTGGCGCTTCGGCTTTAACAAAGAGGCCTTTGGGCGCAGGCGGTTGCGGTAGGACAACATCAACCGTGGCAACCGTAACATCCGCAATTTCATGTGGGATCACCCCTGCAGGGCCGCTAATCATCGCCTTCTCGGGATAGGGCAACGCCTCGGAGGTGACACGCGCGGCACCATTGGTAAACACGCTCAGATGCGTTTTTGGTGCATCCTCACGCTCAGCCAACGTCTGGCCCAGCCACAACAGGCTATAAAACCCCTGCTCCAACATACGGTCATAAAAGCTACTGCCCGGACGGTGATCCTCGCCCTGTGTCACGCCCCAAAAATGGGCGATGCGCGTCGGCGTCTTACCCGCTTCGCCCAGCGCGGCCAAAAGTGCGTCATAGCCGTCACGCCCCTGCTCTGCCGCGAGGGTATATTGACCCTCGCCAAGATCAGCGAAACTGTCACCACTGCGCACAACCGACACGGAGGCATTTGCCCCCGCAAGCCGCGCAATCACAGCATCCGCAACGCCGTCATCATCCGCGAAGATCAACCACTCATCATCAGAAGCCCCTGCAAGAGCCGCCTCTATATCCGCATCTACATCGGCATATTGCGCACGCCAACTGGAGACAGCGCCCCAATCAGCCATATCATCTATCCGTGCCACCACTGGAGCAGTTACAGCCGCAACCTGTGTCGCAGCCTCAATGAAATAAGGACTGCGCTGAAACTGATAAGTGGGCAGTACTACACGGTTGCGCCGCGCCTCGCCCCAAATCTGGTCCCAATCGGCTTCCACACCGCAGGCCCAAAGCCGCCCGATGACGCCCATAAAAAACTGATCATCCGCGATCTCCTGATCAGGATGGCGCAGGGAACTGAGCACCTGTGAGGGCTTCACGCTCGGGCACATCTGCGCCAGCGACGACAGCGCCTTACCAGGGCCCACTTCGAGGAACACACGGCCCTCCCGGGCGCTTAATGTCTCAATACAGTCGGCAAAATGGACTGTGTTGCGCAGCTGCTCGACCCAGTAGTCGGGATCAGTTGCCTGAGCCGCCGTGATCTCTACGCCAGTGCGGTTCGACATAAAGGGCATTTTGGGAACTTGCAGGTTTAACCCTGCCAGAAAAGCACGATACTCCGCCAAAATCGGCTCGAGCATGCGGCTGTGTGCTGCGATATCAATGGCGATCCGTTGGCTCTCGATCTCGTCCTTGGCCAACCGCTCGGCCAACGCAACCAGCGACGCATCGGGGCCAGAGATCGCTGTTAATTCGGGGCCATTCACCGATGCGATATCCAGATCATCACCGAGATATGCCCCAATCGCATTCAGTGACAAGGGCACGCTAAGCATACCGCCCGAAGGGACAGTATCAAACAAGCGCCCGCGCAGCAGCACCAGATCAATGAGATTCTCGAATGTCATCACACCGGCGAGGCAGGCTGCAACATTCTCCCCCATGGAGTGCCCAACCATGGCGGCAGGCTTGACGCCCCAACTCATCCAGAGCTGTGCAAGCGCGTATTCCACAATCGCAATCAGCGGCAACTGGACTGACGGTTTCTTGAGCGTCTCGGCAACAGTGTCCTTGTCCCCGTCGGGCAACCAAAGCGCACGAATATCATAGTCGAGTTGCGGTGCTAGATGATCCAAGCCACGGTCCATGGCTTCGGCAAATGCAGGCTCCGTCTCGTAGAGATCCCGCGCCATGGCAGGATATTGCGCCCCACCACCGGGGAACATAAAGACAACTTCGGGTGCGACACCCAACCGCTCGTGGGTGAACACGCGGCGGGTATCCCTTGCCTCTAACAATGTGGCGGCTTCGTCGTGACTGTCTGCCACAACAACACGGCGCCGCTCAAAACCGCGCCGCCCGTTTTTCAAGGTATGCGCAATATCCGCCAAATCTTGTTCGGGGTGCGCGCGCAAATGCGCAGCCAATGCGTCAGTGTTAGCTTCCAGCGCAGATTTGGAGCGACCAGAGATGCATAGAATATGGAACGGAAAATCGCTCTCTTCCGACGGCGCACGCTCTGGCGCTTCCGCTAAAATCGCATGGGCATTGGTCCCCCCAACTCCCAACGCATTGATTGCCGCATAGCGGGGTGCGGCACGGCGCGGCCACGGAGTGAGTTCGGAATTGACTGAAAACGGGCTGCCTTCGAAATCAATCGCCGGGTTCGGCGCTTCGTAGCCAAGTGAGGGCGGCATCGCCTCATGGTGCAGCGACAGCGATGCCTTCACCAGACCCGCAACACCAGCTGCCGTATCCAGATGGCCGATATTGGTTTTAACCGACCCGATCCGCGAATAGTCAACTTTATCAGTCTGTTCGCGGTAGGCTTCGGTCAACGCGGCCACTTCGATAGGGTCACCCAGATACGTACCGGTACCATGACATTCGATCAGCTCGATCTGGTCCGCGGGCACCCCCGACGCCGTCAGCGCCTTGCCAATGGCGTCTGCCTGCCCATCCACAGAAGGTGCAAGGTATCCCGCCTTTGCTGCACCATCATTATTAATCGCCGAGCCTTTGATCACGGCCCAAATGTGGTCCCCGTCCGCCTGTGCATCGCCGAGACGTTTCAGCGCCACGCACCCCGCGCCAGAGCCAAAAACCGTTCCCTGAGCGCGGTGGTCAAACGCATGACATTCGCCATCGGGGGACAGAATTTCATTTTCCTTAAAGACGTATCCCCGCCCCTGCGGCAACTCGATCGTGACACCACCTGCCAGCGCCATATCCACCTCACCCGCACGCAACGCAGCAGCGGCGTAGTGGATCGCCACCAGCGAGGTCGAGCACGCCGTTTGCAAGTTGATCGAGGGGCCTTTGAGATCGAACACATGGCTCACGCGGGTCGAGAGAAAATCTTTGTCATTGCCTGTGTGGCGCAACAGGAACATGCCCACATCATCAACCAGATCGGCGTTCGAGCAGATGTTGAAATAGAAATAGCTACCCATACCGCAGCCTGCGTAAACGCCAATGGGGCCACTCACATTTTCCGGCACATGTCCTGCCTGCTCCATCGCTTCCCATGCAACTTCCAAAAACTTCCGGTGTTGGGGATCAAGGATAGCGGCATCTTTGGGCGAGAAGCCGAAGAAATCAGCGTCAAATGTCTCAAACCCTTTCAGATCAGCGGCGGCGCGCACATAATTCTTGCGTGCTATATTCTCGGGCGTCTCGCCAGCGGCGAGCAACTCTTCCTCGGTAAGTTTGCGAATAGATGACACACCAGCGCGCAGATTGTCCCAGAATGCGGCCGCAGTATCGGCACCCGGCACGTTGACGGCCATACCAACAATAGCGATATCCTCGCCAGATGGTGTCATCTTGCGGCTATGCTCAGTCATATTTTCTCACCCTTTAGTCCGGATTCCGCCGAGGAGGCACCCCCAACAAATTAAATAAAATTCGGACCATTTACGTAGACGAAAAAAGTCGCCCAATCGCCGTACTACAGTTAGAAAATGTCGATTTCATGGCGTTTTGACCTGGTTCGACGCATTACCCCTGTAGGAATAGCACATTAGAGCACCGCGAAAAGCGCGCATTATTTCCAATTTGGAAACAATCCGCTCAAAGAGCAAATTTGTAGGATTGAAACGTCCAAAATCAGCAAATCGACGCGATTTACAGGATGTTGCGCTGCAAGCTACCAGATTTTTGCCCCATCACTGGCGCATTTTGGAAAGCATGGCGCGGCGCATGGACACGGCGCGGATTTAATCGCTCGACATAGCCAAGCACTGCCCCTGCCGTGAGCCACGTAAACGGTGTCAACGTCGCGTTGAGCAACATGTCGATCAGCGTAATCCCCAAGATGAGCCCAACAGCCCCGATATAGGGGGAAAGCTCTGCCCTACGGTTTCGGAGGATGTAACCGCCGAGCAGCAACAGCGGCAGGGCCAGCAGGCCAAATTCGGCAATATATCCCAACCAGCCAAAGCTCCCGAAAACGATGATCCACCGCCCGTCAGGGATCGTCAAAATTTCACCATCCTCCGCATCGCGCACAAGGCTTCGGCCCCAACCGCTCCAGCCAAATGCAGGTTTTTCTGCCGCGCGTTCAAGCAGTTGCTCTTCATTGTTGAAGCGATATCCGAGCGACTGTGCACGGTCGGGATTAAACTCTGCCACTTTAGCCACAATCGCATCGGTCGGGATCGCGCCTACATTGCGTAGCATCGGATAGGTGACGGCGATCAAAGCAAAGAGTGTCGCCAATAGCACGAGCCATCGGCGGGGTGCAAAGTAGATCAGCGGCACAAGGATCATACCATATGCAATGGATGCTGCACTTTTACAGGCCAACAAAAACAGAACCAAATACAACGTCAAAAGCACCGCTTTCCAACGGTCCACTTTTGGCGACACCCGCGCTAATGCGGCGGCCGACATCGCAGCTGTGCAGGCAAAAAGCGCCAGCCACAGGCCGTGTGGCAAGAATACAATCGGACGGTATCCCCCCGCCCGCATCGTCTGTTCGAAACTGTGCTGGAAGAACCCGTAGACCCAAACGTTCATCTGTGGCGAAAAGCGGATTTCGATCAGCGAGGGGATGGAGTAGAGCAGTGCCCCGATCATCAACGCCCGCAGGATTTCCAACAAGCCGTCCTCGGAGCTGAGAAACTGGCGCGCCACTAAAAACGGAACAATTGTGAGCGTTTGGGCAATCAGAACAGAGCCAATATCGCGCACCGACTGTCCGGGCAATGCGTCCACAAGAAACAGGATAGGATCGGCATCGCGCAGTACTTCAAACAGGATCGGCTCGCGGTTTGTCATCACGGTGGGGATCGCACTGCACACTAAAATTACCACCAGAACCCGAGCGATCCGCCCTTCGGGCAGCAGCCGCACCTTGTGCGCAGTTGCGAAGATCAGGATCGCCAGCACGCTCAGGTTCGGAATTGAGACTTTATCCATCGCAGGCACCAGTGGCAGATTGAACTCAGCCAGCGGTGGCAATAGCAGATAACCGCCAAGGATCGACCAGACAATCGCCCGCTCCACCGATTGCGTGCGAAACAACACCACGCAGACCGCAGGCCATGCGAGCAGCATCAGATATGCAATTCCGTTTGGCATCAGGCTCCTAGGGTGCAGCACAAGGTGTAGGCTTTCCTAAATACACTCTAGGCAGACGCCTGTCATCACGGTAGTTTGCCACACCGAGATTTGCCAACACAAGATTTGGCACACAGTACATTGAAATGGCTTGATAATTTGACCTTATCCACATCATCTATATGCGCACGTCTGTGGCCTTCACGCACAGGTGCCTCATGAAATATGGCAAGGGGCGTTCCGCAGTCGAGGTCAATATTCCCACGCGCAACGCATTGTTTCAGGCGATCCGCGCAAAATTCACGCAAGGACACGGATTCGCACTTGCCACGCTTAACCTCGACCATCTCACCAAACTTCCCGTCGATGACACCTTTGCTGAAGCCTACCACGCGCAGGATCTGGTTGTCGCCGATGGGCGCCCGATCATCTGGCTGGCCCAGCTGGCGGGAAGAGAGCTTGAGCTGATGCCTGGCTCTGATCTGGTACTCCCGCTCACGGAATTGGCCGCTGAAATGGATATGCCCGTGGCTCTAGTGGGCAGCTCCGACGCTGCTCTTGCAGGTGCGAAAGCAACGCTGGAAGCGCGTGCACCCAACGTCAATATCGTGCTGACCCACGCCCCTGCTTATGGCTTCGACCCCTCGGGCAGTGCAGCGTCAGAGATTTGCGAAATGCTCAATGCCAGCGGTGCGCGTTTGTGTTTCATCGCTTTAGGTGCGCCCAAGCAGGAACTGTTCGCCGCATTCGCCCGCTCCCGCAGCCCTGCGGTGGGCTTTGCCTCCATCGGCGCTGGTCTGGATTTTCTGTCAGGCCATCAGGTCCGCGCCCCGAAAATTATGCGGGCCTTTGCGCTGGAATGGCTCTGGCGAGCGCTCCAAAGTCCGAAACGTATGGTCCCGCGCTACGCCAAATGTTTTGCCATTCTGCCGGGCCTTGCCTTTGATGCATGGCGGCAGCGCTAGTTATTTATATTCGATCAGCTGCTTCTCCGCACCGCGCAGCCTGCGCCAGTAAAAACTTAACGCTCCCTGCGCTTCGGCGAACTTGCCCAGCACACTGAAGAAGGCCCAAGGCAATCCGCCGCGCCGCGCCAGACGCAGGACTTGCAGCGGGTAAACCAGCGCAGCCAGCAAGCCTATGGGTCCAACTAACGCAACAAGCAGCACGATAAACAGCGGCCCTGCCAGCCCCCACAGCAGCGCCCGCCGCGTCTCTGCGACCCAATGAAGCTCAGGGGGTGCACCGTGCAGCGCCGCCCCTTCGGCAAAGGCATGGCCCGCCCGTTTGGTCCGCTTCCACCATTGGCCGAATTGCGTGATCTGAGCATCATGTGCCGTCATCTCGGCATCAAGCCGCCAAATGCGCCAGCCCACCTGCCGCAACCGCACGCAAAGGTCAGGCTCCTCCCCTGCGATCAATTCAGGGTTATACCCGCCAACCTCGTTCAAAGCGTTCACCCGCATTAGCGCGTCACCACCACAGGCGCGTGCCTCGCCGACAGGCGTATCCCATTCATCATCAATTAAGGCATTGTAAACACTTGCCTGCGGATTGATTTCTCGTCGCCGTCCACATACAATGGCGACTTGCGGATCGCCGCTCAAAAATTCCTGTGCATGTGCGATCCAACCGTTTTGTACAATGCAATCCCCATCGAGAAATTGTACCAGTTCAATACCCTGTGGCAATGCGGCAAGTCCCGCATTCCGCGCACGCGCCGCTGTAAACGGCTCGCTCATATCCAGTTCAACCACCTGCGCCCCTCGCGCCTGAGCCGCAGCTACCGACCCGTCAGTGGAGCCACTATCAACATAAATCACAGGGGAAACGCCAGTGAGTGCTTCAAGGCAGGCAATCAGCCGCGCACCCTCGTTCCGGCCAATGACAATCGCGGCGACATTCATTTTGCCTGCTCCGCCAAAAATGCCGAATAGTTATCGGAGCGCACCAGAAATCCAGCCCCATAAAGCGGCGCAATACCTGACCAAACCTGTGCAGCCTCGGAATGCAGCGTTAGGTTTTTATGCGCTTGCAAGACCTCAAATCGCGCCTGATCCTCGCCATGGGCCAAATCACCGCTGACCGCACTGGCCGCATCGCGTGCAGCGATATTGCCTGCAAATTTATAATGGCGAATGACTGCGCTGAAGTCCGAAACCTTCACATTCTGCGAAAGATGCGGATGTGGTGCGGGCCTCACACCATCGCCATTAAAGATGAGCGGGTGCTTAGTCAGACAACAGACCTCGCCAAACACCTTGCCCCGCACGCCGCCAAACATGAACTTCAGCGCGTCCGTGCCCACCACATTATCTTGCAACAACGCACTGAATTCGATCTGGTCAGAGTGGTAGTCAAAGCTCTGCACTGTGCTGATATCATATTGTACAAAAGCAGTGAGCGCTTGAGCAAAGGTCAGATCCTTCACCGCCGCCAAAGGCGCACGCGGAAACATTTCCAACATCTGCGCCATCAGCGCCGTATCGCCGCGCTGCTCGAGATAGCGGATCAGCGCGGACAAGCCGTGGCTCTTGCGGCCTTCGAAATCAAACTGTTCGTCCATATCGACATAAAGACACCAGCGATCCACGCCGTATTTGGACGCTGGATAGCCACGCATCAAGTCTTCATATTGTGCCAACGGCAACACCGCGCGGTCAATGACACAGCCCTGATGCTGCTTGATCAACGCAATTGTTTCATCAGTTGAACCATTGTCGATAAAGGCGAAATACCGGATGCCCATCGCGCGGTAATAGTCAAAAAACGCGTCGAGATAGTAAGCGCCGTTGCGTACGAGCACAATGGCCAGCACCTCGCCCTGCGGCACGGTCAATCCCGCTCCATGCACATGCTCAAGAGCGGCTGCAAAACGTCGGCGGCGGGCTGCCTGCGCTAAACGGTTGCGAATTCGGGCGAATAGAGAAGGGCGTTGTGTCATAGCTCTTTCCTTACGCGAGCACTGCACGGCGGTCCACTCCTCGGCATGGGCGAGGTGCTCTTTCCAGAGCAGGTATGCATTTGCGCCCGATATGACAAAGGATTGAGGCGGCAACCTATATTGGGATGCCCTAGGTTCAAAATGGGTAATCACTGCACGGCGTTGGGCCACTGCCGCCGCGATCCCCGCGCTGCTCCCAGCTCTTTCGTGCCACGGCTGCGAATACTGTCTGCTCGAACTCTTCCGTCATCCGCAATGTCTGGTCAAACTAGACATGTCTTCAGGCCTCAGAACGCCCCGCAAATCCCGTCAAATTTTGGCAACATCTGTCCTGGGCCCCCGTTCCAATGCGGCATAAGCAGCGCCCTGTTCCCAAACCACAGTCTACGCGTTGGAGGTGCCAAACTGCGGGGTGCGCACGCCAATATACCCTATAGCTTAAGCCGCACCTTGAGCCCCTCGAGACCGCTTTGCAGCGCATCAGGTGCCCCCGCCTCTGCCATTCGCTGCTTAAGTGTCGCGTTCAATCCACCCTCGGTCGCCAGAGCATTCAAAAGCTGCTCAAAGTCTGCCCCCTGCGTCGACATTTGCCTCAAAAAACCTGCAAATACGCCCGCCACATAAGTCTCTGCCCCCTTAGGGTCGCCCGTTTGCTCGCCCAACCACTGCGCGCCCGTTTGCATCAGGGTCAGCAGTGGCGCAGATAGCGCAGAGGCCGCAAAATGTGCGTTCAACCCAGCTTCGGTCGGGACCGTGATGATTGTGTCACTCTCACCGAATAAAGCGCGCAACGCGTCGCTGTCAGGGTGACACGGCAGCACAGACCGCCCCGTCGCAACCGAACTCAACGGAATGGTCAGCGCAATATCACTGACAGGTGCACAGAGTGTCGCAAGCTCTCCCAACGGCACATCGACCATGACAGAGATTACAGCCTGATTACCGCGCCACGGCAGCGCACCCAAAACACCCCGCGCAACGCCAGCCATAAGGCACAGAAAAACGACATCCGACCCCGCCACCACATCCGCGTTGGACTTAACCTGCACATCTTTGAATTTGCCCGCCAGTTCTGCCGCCACTTCAGCGTTCCGCTCAGACACAATAAGATCATGTCCACGCCCAGACAGCCCTTCTACCATCGCGGCTGCAATCTCTCCCGTACCGATAAATCCAACCCGCATCCGTACTCCCTCTTAGCTGCGTCATCGCCTGGGCCCAGCCAGATGTTTTTGACCTGCGTATATTGATCATGAACAAGCAAACCGTTCTCGCGCCCTGAAAAGTTTGACTGCTTCCAGCCACCTAGGGCATCGAAACATCACCCCCAACATCGCTGTTTACCGTCACCGTCTTCGCCCGCAGCATTCCCCCCGCACAAGGCACGCTTGGCATTGGTCGTGAGCAGACGGGCGTTCGGCGCATAAACATTAAGAGTGTTGCCCCTTTATCTGTACCGCCGTCAACCCGCACGTCAGACGTATCTGCAAAACAGCTGGAAATTTCGGCATAGTGTTTTCGTCTCGCGGCAAAATCTATACCTTCCGCTTTGCAAGCCGCAATATTCTCTACTGCCTACCCCGCCGCAGGGTTCATGCTGGCAAACGTTTTGGCAGATGCAGCGGGGCGGTAGCCACTTTTGACAAACACCTGCGTCGAAAATCCCACCGCTACTGCCAATGCATTGTATTATCGCCGTTTCAGCAGTCCATTCAGTTGGCCTATTAAACGATTACTGGCACAGCGGTAATGAGCAGACGCTCGGTCGCCGATAAGGCATAATTCTTGCCTGCAGAGCCACCAAAGATCACGCCATACTTCGCCGCTGCGATCATATCCTCGATCAGCGCATCAAGGGCATTCAGATTAGAGTGACCGTCGGACAACAACGTCGCTCCCGAGCACAAATACCCTCGAATTCGCAAAAATCGATATCATTGGCGTTTCACAAAATGGGCGATTTCGCCAAGGTGGACGCGAAAACGGGAAGGCATGATAAATCACGCATTTTGGTCGCAAGACAACGTCAAAGGTTTCTGCGCCTGCATCGGAGTCCCGCGCCTCAATTACAGCAAGCATTGCGTCGTTTTGATCAACGGCGATTTCGGCCTCGGCATGGGCATCCAGAGCATAAAGGGTGTTAAAAATTCGGATATGCTCAAACAATGGCCGCGTAAAACTGGGGCGCACACAGACATTGTCGACCCATGTCGCCGGTGAACGCATGAAACCGATTATTGATATGGAACTTGGTGGCGACATCGCTACTCTGCAACGCATCACGAAAAATGGCCTGTGCCAACCTGCGTTCAGCAACTGATCGGGTCGTGTTTGGTTCGCGGCGAGATTGAAAACCGCGCCATAGACTATTGGCGCAGCACGAAAGCGCCGCACAATAGGTGTGTTTCAGCTCTTCCACTCGCACACTGCGGTTGCGGGTGAGGTCTACAGTTTTCTCGCCACCAAGCCATTTCAGCGCCTCTTACAAAGGTTGTCATGGCATGCCGAACTCCTTGGACAGCCCGCTTCTTCAACGTCGGCATCAGGGACGTACACTTGCATCAAAATATGGATACGCAAGCTCTTCAACAGGGAGGTTTTACCATCGCCGCTTAAAAAGCACCGCCAGTCCCTTAAATCCCTATTTTTAAGCATTTGTAACAGAGCATAAAATTTAAAAATAACTAAATTGGTGGCTAACAAGTCTCAGGAAGACCGATCACTACGACCCTTGGGCGGTGTGGTCGCATTCGCACTCTCGCGCAGTTCAGGCGTGTACATTGTCTGCCGCGCACGCCCCTCATTCTTGGAGGCATAAAGCGCGATATCGGCGTCCTCCATAACAGTCTCGCGGGTCGCACTCTTGCTACTTTGTATCCAGACGGTACCGATACTTGCAGAAATTTCGCATAAGGCGTCGTTGAACGGGATCGGTACTTCAATCCGCTCGATGATCCGCCGCCCAACCCGTTCCAACACATCAATATCGTTGACCTGCGGCAAGATCACCGTAAATTCATCTCCACCGACACGTGCAACTGTATCGGTTCCGCGGGTTTCTTCGATCATCGCTGTTGCCACCACTTGCAGCACATGATCGCCAGCGGCATGGCCAAGCGTGTCGTTGACCGCTTTGAAGTAATCCAGATCAATGTGCATTACCGCAAATGCCGCATCCGCCGCTAAAAGCTGCTCTAGCAGATGATCGAGTGCGCGACGGTTCTTCAATCCAGTAAGCGTGTCAGTATAGGCCTGTTCTTCAGCTGCATTTTTTGCCCCCTGCAAACGGAGGTTCAATTTACGCGATGCCTCCATCGCAGCTGACTTTGCTTCCACCAGATAGAGCATTTCGATCGCTAGGTCCGTCGCCGCAAAATCCGCGTTGGTCAGGGCATAGTCCCGCACCCCGTCCAATATCGATATTCCAAACGACAGATTCACAATCGCGTCCCCCTGCCCATCAGGGGCCAGCACCCCTTTCAGACGCGCAGGCGGTGTGCCTGACATTTCCAAATGCAGCTTGAGATGCCGCGCCGCCCAAAGCTGGGCCAGCGTGGTAATTCCGCGCGGGCGCATCACGGTAAAAGCTTCCATAAATGGAAGGCCAACCAAGTCCATCTCTGGCCGCAGCTTTTGCGCGGTCGGACCTGCGTGGGTTATTATCCCCTCGGAATCCAAAACCAGATGCATCGGGCACAATACATCGAGCACTTCCGGGCTTGTTGCCGCGCTCATGATGCACGCGCCCCAAGGTCAAACACGCGACCATCCGCGTAATCAGCGGCAACCATCTGGATGCGGACGATCTCGGTGCCGTCCGCTACCTCTTCCAGTTCCAACAGCGCAAGTACGCCATAGTCATCCGCCATGACCCGCAAAACCCCCATCATCAAATGGCCGAACCCAGCAAGCGGACTGTCGCAAATCAGGCTAAAATTGCCATCCGCATGGCCGTGCAACTCGATCGATGGTAAATGCAGGTCCGACACCGCCATCTGAGCACGGTCAGGCAAGTCATCCAACGAATGCAGGAAATCCTCGAAGTTCACTCCACCGAAGCGCAACAAACGCCGCACCGCCTCAGTATTGGGGTGCGACACGAGGTAAGCGCCGATATCTTCCATAATTTCACCGCGCGGACGGCCAAGCACGCCCCCCATAGCATCAAGCACTGCAGGGGTGACACTATCATCGTAGGTTAACATCGCTTCAAATTCGGGAGGAGATACATTCGCCTTTGCCGCAACTCTCAACCACGCATCCTTGCCGTAGTTGTCGGTCATGTAATTTTGAAAACTGCGGTTAATAAGCCCGTGCATGGCCGCCTCTTGTTGCTGCTACCACACATTTATCGCGGGCAGATATTAACAAGCGGCTAAGAAAGGCCTCCACAGGGTAACGTGGTTAAAAATCTGTTGGCGCACCACCCTCGGATTTACGACGCTCAACAAAGGCGGCCAGCTCTTCTCGGATCGCCACATCCATTGGTGGCTCCTCAAAACTGTTAACGATGTCTTTATACATGTGATGTGCGCGTTCCTGCGTCCAGATGCCACCTGCGACCTCCCAGCCTTCAAAGTTCGTCCAATCGCTCAAAAATGGCTGATAAAAGGCTGTTGTATAGCGGTCTTGAGTATGTTGAATTCCAAAGAAATGACTGCCGTGACCTACCTCTTTTATCGCATCAAAAGCGATCTCATCTGGACCAGTCGCGCAAATTTCGGGTGCCATATAGCGCTGGATTTGCTGCAAAATTTCGCAATCCATGATGAATTTCTCAGGGCTGGCGATTAGTCCCCCCTCCAGCCATCCCGCCGCATGATAGACCATGTTCGTGCCCGATTGCACCGCCGCCCAAAGCGAATTTGACGTCTCCCACATCGCCTGTCCGTCAGGCACGTTCGCCGCACAAACGCCCGAACTGCGCATAGGCAACCCGTAAAAGCGGCACATTTGCCCCGTCATCTGGGTCGCACGCATATATTCAGGTGTGCCAAAGGCAGGTGCGCCCGTTTTCATATCTACATTGGAGGTAAAAGTACCAACGGCCACACTCGCCCCCGGCCGTACAATCTGGGCCAACACAATAGCAATCAGCGCTTCGGCGATAGACTGCGCCACGGCTCCCGCCATGGTCACAGGCGCCATCGCCCCCGCGAGGGTAAAGGGTGTCACCACCAAACCCTGATTGCGCTTCGCAACCCTGATCCAGCCGTCCAGCATCGGAATGTCATGCTTGAGCGGCGAGGTGGAGTTGATGTTTGTGTACATCTTGGGGCTGGCCTCAAATTCCTCATTCGTCCAACCGCCAGAGATGCGTACCATCTCCATCACATCCTCGACCCGTTCCTTGCCCAATGAATAGGCGTGCATGGCTTTGTCGGTCAGTGTCAGCTTGTCATAAAGCACATCAAGGTGGCGCACAGAAGCGTGGATATCCACAGGTTCAACAGGATAGCCGCCTGCGAAGTGGATACAGTTGAAATACTGCGTCAGCTTCAGCAGATCACGGCACTTCTCCCGCGTGCCGGCCACTTTGCCCCCCGTAGACATATCCCAATAACTGGGCGGCGATGAGACGTTGCCAAATACCAGATTCTTGCCGCCAATCGTGATCTTGCGGTCAGGGTTGCGTGGGGTGATCGTAAACTCGGACGGGGCCATGGCGACATAATCCATCACCATATCGCGCCCCATCCGCACATTATCGCCGTCTACAGTGCAACCCGCTTTGCGGAAGATCTCACGCGCCTCAATATTGTAAATCTCGATCCCGATCTCTTCAAGGATACGCATCGCGCCATTGTGGATCGCCTCGACGCCTTCAGGGCCAAGCGGCTCTGTGGGACGGTCAATATTCACCGGCGGGTTCCACGGCATCTGCTCGATGATAGAAGTGCCGCGACGTGTTTTGGCACCGGCACGGCCACCTCCACGGGTTCTGCGTTTCGGCTCTTCTGTCATGGCTGTCTCCTCTGGCTTTGACGACCAGAAGGCCTTAGTCCCACATGCGCGGCCTATCCATCTGCGACGGATTTTGTCGTATTTGGATTTCAGGCGACGCCTTGCGCCGTAAGCCAAGCAGGAATTTCACCGATGTCACGCAGCACCACATCAGCCAGCGGCGCAAGAACCTCCTCGGGAGCCGTTCCTGTCAACACCCCAATCGTGCGCATCCCCGCCGCTTGTCCTGCACGCAGGTCATGGGTGCTGTCGCCGACCATTATGATTTGTTCGGGCGGCAGATCTACGGTTTTTGCAAAAGCCAACAGCTGTCCCGGCGCGGGCTTGCCGCCGTGGCCGCTGTCATAGCCAGCAATAAAGTCAAAGAGCGCGGTAACGCCTTCGGCCTCCAGATGAACCCGCGCGGGCGCTTCACTATCGTTTGTGGCCACGCCAAGAGCCAGCCCCCGCGCACGCAGCCCCTTCAGCAGCGGCACCAGCGGCACAGCAGGTTGCTGCGGCGCAAGAGCCGCTTCCTCATTGATCATATTCAGAACCTGATCGCGCCCGAGGTCGGGCAGATACCGCGCCAATGCCTGCGCGATCTCACCTGCCGTGCCTGCAATCACAAGGCTGTTACTGGCGAATTTACCTGCGCCCAAATCAAACCCTATTGTCTCCCCCATCTGCACAGCACGGCTTTCATCGCCCCCTGCCGCACGGCGCAAAAACCGCTGCGCCCAAGCTTCCCACGTGGCTGAAAAATCAAAAAGCGTGCCGTCCTTGTCAAAGCACAACCCTTTAACCGGTAAGGTGCCACGGGTCATGTCCAGTGCCTCTGCTCACCCCCCGGAAGAGCCATACGGGCCTCGGCCAAACGCTCATAGGGCATGGTCTGCGCATCGCAGCAGGCAATCACCCAAGCATCATCCATCAAGATAAAATCGAGCACCGACCCCAGAAATACAGGATCATTCACCGCGCCGCGCATGTCGTCCTGCGAGGCTCCTGTGGTTCCCAGAAAGACAGGCAACAAATCCTCGTTACCCACCAACCATGTGAATACCCCAAGGGCGATGGTTTCGGCGGTATTTTGCGTAAGGCTCACAGGCGGGCTCCATTTGGCTCAAAATCTCAACGCTTTGTTAATCATTTAATCAGAAAACTAAACCCAACAATAACGCGGATAGGGAAAGGATCGAAAGTGCAGGGTAAAATCCTAATCGTTGACGGAATTTCCACGAACCGTATCGTGCTGAAGGTAAAACTTTCAGCCGCGTTTTATCATGTTGTGCAGGCAGGCTCGCTCGCGCAAGCCCTTGAACTTGTCGAGGATCAAAAGCCCGATATGATCCTGACCGCAATGAACCTGCCAGATGGCACCGCCGCAGAACTTTGTGCTCATTTGCGTGAGAACAGTAAAACAGCGGCATTGCCCGTGCTGGCCATCGCTTCTTCTGCCAATTTGCAAGGGCGCCTTGATACACTACACGCTGGGGCCTTTGACGTGATGAACAAACCCGTGAACGAAACTCTGCTCTTGGGCCGTGTGCGCAATATGATCCGCGCCCAGCGCACTTTTGCACAATGGCAGATGCGCGATGACACCCGCTGCGCTCTTGGGCTATCCGAGGCACCGTCCGAGTTTCAGCGCCCCGCAACAGTGTCACTGATCGGCACCGAGCTCGGAATGCTGCGCGGCTGGGTCCGTGAGTTGCTGCCCCGGATGCGGGCGAAATATTCGGTCACTTTGCTGGGCGACGCTATGGCCGCCCTGAATGCCGACACGCCCCCCGATGCCATCGTGTTGGCCCTGCCCGACAACGCCGTGCAAAGCGATACCTGCCTGCGTTTGATTTCTGCACTCCGCGCCAGTGCCCAAACGCAGGATGTGGCCCTTTTGGTGCTGCAAAAAACAGAAGAGTCCATTGTGGCAACCGCCGCACTTGATATGGGCGCAGATGATGTGATGACGGGCGGGTTCTACGGTCCCGAACTGGCCCTGCGCCTAGACGTTTTGCTCAAGCGGAAGCGTCAGGCTGCACAGTTGCTTCAAAGTGTGCGCATGGGTCTGCGCGAAGCGGTCAATGATCCGCTAACGGGCCTCTATAACCGACGCTATGCAATGCCGTTTATCGCCAACTTGATTGAACGCAGTGCCACAAACCAGACTTCTTTTGCCGTTATTGTCGCTGACATGGATCACTTCAAGCGCATAAATGACCTCTACGGCCACGCCTCTGGCGATGCAGTACTCGTAGAGACGGCACGCCGGTTGCGCGACGCTGTGCGCAATTCGGATGTGATTTCACGCATAGGGGGGGAAGAGTTTCTGATTGCCCTGCCTGCCGCCGATGTAACCACCGCCCGAACGGTAGCTCACCGCATTTGTCAGGCCATCGGCAGTACGCCTTTTGTGATTCCAGGCGCCGCGGAGCCTGTGCAAATCACGATCAGCCTCGGCCTCGCAATGAGTGCGGCATCCAAACATATCAACACGGGGCGCGCCGAAACCGTTGACAGCCTGCTCGATCATGCTGACAAAGCGCTTTATGCGGCAAAGCTACAAGGGCGCAACCGCGTAAATTTTAGCCTGACACAGGCCAGCCCTGCCGCCTGATCCCAGCAACAAACGAAGATTTCCACTCAGTCATCGTTACGGTTTCTATCTTTTCCACGCTCTTTGCCACGTTTGGCCATTTCCTCGATACGGTCCGCATAAGCAGCACGCTCTTGTGCATTCATCGCCGTGACTTCGGCCAGCCAACCAGCCGTGGCCGCATGCTGGCGTTGCAATCCCGCGTCGCGTTGCAACTCAAGCACACGTACTGCCGCTTCGGGATCGAATGGCTCACTGCGCAAGGCTGCGAGCATCTGATCCGTGCTGCGATCGGGACGCGGTCCGCTGCGCATCTGCTCACGGATGGCACGCCGGCTCTCCCGCGGCAGCGCTTTCATATAAAGTGCACCGCTTTTGGAGGCTCGCGGCAGCCCGCTCCGCGCGTCTCCACTGTGGCGCCACGCCGCACCTCCAACCGCAGCCACTACCGCGAGGTTTATCGCAAGCGACAGCCCCAGAATAATTGGCATCCACCGTCTATTTTTCACTGTATCTGCCATCACATTATCCCTCTTCACTGTCCAAATCGAACGTCGCCCAGTCAAACCCCGTGAGGTCAGTCAATTCATAGGCCGCGGTACTCTCCACTGCACCAAACAAAACTAGCGGATCAACGGTATCCACAGGCGGCGACACGCCAATCCAGAACCCCGCCACCGTCGCCGTGACCAAGCCCCCAAGACCTGCAGGTCCGCCCACTGCGCCCATTACCCGCCGCCACAACGGCACACGCGGCATCTGGGTTTCAGCGTCAGCCAAAATTCGCGCCGACAAATCACTCCTCATCTGCGGCGGATTTGCCCGCGCATCCTCGAAAAGCGCCTCCAGATCGAATGTGTCACGTTGTGTCATCATCATACCCCAGTGCATCGCGCTGTGCCGCCAAATCGGCTGTCAGCGCTCGTTTCCCGCGTGCAGTAAGGCTTTCAACTGCCTCGATGCCCACGTCTAAAATCTCGGCGATATCTGGGTTCGCCAACCCTTCGATGTGGCGCAAAACCACCGCCTGTCTCTGCCGCTCCGGCAACCTGAGCAGGGCTGCCTGCAGCGCATCATGGCGTGCGCTATCTTGCAGCCGTGTCTCGATCCCGGGCGCGGGATCAGCAGGTGCATCAACCTCATCCAATGTCTCCGCACGTTGGCCGCGCAAACGGTCAAAACACAAATTCGCAACCACACGGTAAATCCATGTTGCCGCCTGTGCACGCCCCGCGTCCCATTTAGGGGCCTGCTTCCAAAGGCGCAGCATCGCCTCTTGGGTCACATCCTCTGCCTCGGCACGGTCGCCGAGTACACGAAACGCATGGGCAAACGCGCGGGGAGAAAGACGCGCAGACAACAACCGTGCCGCCGCATTATCCCCTGCCGCGTAACGTGCCAACAAATCCGCATCCGCGTCGCGGGCCTCACTATGATCGCTGGTATCTTTCAAGGGCCTCTTTCCGCAGAAGTCTTTCGGGGGCATCCGGCCCTGCAAAAACAAGGCCGGATGCAGCTAAGCATTTAGTCTTTGTCGTGTCCGCGGCCCTTCTTTTTGCCATGGCCACGCGCCTTTGCAAACTCTTCCATGCTCAGCGCACCATCGTTATCAGCATCCAGCTTTTCCACCATCTTAGCAGGATCGCGGCGGGCTTGCATCTCGTCGAGAGTGATACCGCCGCTCTTGTCCGCGTCCATCTTCTCGAACCGCTTGGCGCTGCGCTTGCCCATTTTGCTGTCATCAACTTTGGCAAGCTCTTCAGCACTCAGCGCACCATCATTGTTCGCGTCAAAGCGTTTGAGCAGACGCTCGCTATGCATCGTTTTTGCGCCTGCCTGCATCTCCTCAAGGCTCAGTGAGCCATCGCTGTTTGTGTCCGCCGCCGCAAAACGCGCGGCTGCCTGTGCCGTCATTTCCTCAGCAGTAACTTTACCGTCTTTATTCATATCCATCTGGGTAAACCGCGCCTCAAACCGTGCGCCCTTGCGGTCTGTGTCGCCATCACGGGCCTGTGCAGTTGTCGCAACAAGGCCGGCGACGATGGCCAAAACGGTGATTGATTCCTTAAACATGGTGCTCTCCATTCATTATGTTGCTGCGCGGCCGGGGTCTTCCCTCATATCCCGTGCAGTTGTGAATGGTACGCACCCCCACCGCCATTCCGTCGCAAAAAGTTCAACTTATTTTCAATCGCCCTGCCTTGGGACAAATCGCCACCTTTTATTTTTCCTGCAATTGAAGCATTCATCATCCCATCGCAGCTTTAGGACCCGACATGCTTGATTCCGCCGGACAGACAAAAAACGCCCCCCTTACCGATCCCGAAACGGGTGAGCGTTTGCGCATGCCCGCAATGGTACGCGGATGGCGCGGCAAATGCCCCAACTGCGGCGCTGGTCCCCTGCTGCACAGCTATCTCAAGGTAAATGACAAATGCACAGTCTGCGAAGAAGAGTTCCACCACCACCGCGCAGATGATGGCCCCGCCTATCTCACGATCCTGATCGTCGGTCATCTCATGGGCGTGATGCTGCATTTTGTCTTTGTACAGTTCCGTCCCGAGCCGATTGTCCTGTTCACCATATTTTCGGTTGGCAGCATCGGTTTGTCCCTCTACCTTCTCCCAAGATTTAAGGGAGCCTTGATCGGCTTCCAATGGGCGAAGGAAATGGGCGGCTTTGCACGGTCCTCCTGACCGCGCCCTGAACCATTGAGGGACTTATGAGCATCGATAAAACCGCGATCCGTCATGCATCCACGGTCATCGTTATTCGTGACCGTATGACTAATCCCTCTATTCTTATGGGCCAGCGCGGCGCAAAAGCGGCGTTTATGCCCAACAAATTCGTCTTTCCGGGCGGGGCTGTTGACGCCGCCGATGCGCATGTTCCGTTGGCGACGCCGCTAAATGCGCAATGTGCATCGCGGATACAGGATGACGCCGATGCCGCGCTGTCCCATGCGATCCCTGTTGCCGCCATTCGCGAGCTTTGGGAAGAAACCGGCCTGATCCTTGGCACAAAGGGTATCTGGGAACGTGAAGTCCCCAAAGATTGGCGCAGCTTTGCTGATACGGGCCACCTGCCCCACGCCAATCCGCTGCAGTTTGTATTTCGTGCGCTGACGCCACCGGGTCGCCCGCGCCGTTTCGATGCGCGATTTTTCTTGGTGGATGTGGATGATATCGCATCTGACCCTGACAATTTCGATGCCGCGTGTGACGAGCTTTCGCATCTGCAGTGGGTCCCGCTGACCGATGCGCGCAAATTCGACATGCCCTTCATTACCGAAGTGGTTCTGGCCGAGGTCGAAGCCCGCGCACGCGATTTGAGCGCACCAGTGTCGGTCCCTTATTTCAAGAACAACGATGAAGAGAGCCTGTTCTTACGTCTTAAAGGCAATGCACGCCCCTACAACGGGCAAGACGATTAGTTAGATCACGAGAACCAGCAGCAGGATCGACGCCACAAGGATCGTCATGCCAATGGCTTCCCGCTTTGTGATTTTTTCTTTGAAAAACAGCGTCGAGGCGACAACGCTCAGGATAAGCTCAACCTGCCCCAATGCCTTCACATAGGCCGCGTTTTGCAAGGTGAAGGCAATGAACCAGCACAGAGAGCCGCCCATTGAGGTCAGCCCAATCCACACAGCCACGCGCCGCGCACGCCACACGGCAGTCATCTCGCCCCGCTCGCGCAGGTATAGCCAGACTGTCATGATCAGCGTTTGCATCACCACCACCGCCATTAGCGTCACACCCGCCCGCAGCAACGGATCATCCGTCGCCAGCGTGAGCGATGCTCCCCGATAGCTCACCGCCGAGAAGGCAAAGAGAATACCGCTTGCGATGCCCAGACCCGCCGCGCGGTTGCGCAGGTCAGAAAGGTGAAACCCTTTAGCCTCTTTACCGCCCGACAGCAGCATCAGCCCCACAAGGCCCAACATAATGGCGGCAAACCCGCCCCAACTTACGCGGTCGCCCAGCAGCAGCACCCCCACCAGCACGGTCTGGATCACTTCGGTCTTCTTGAACGTAATACCGACGGCAAAATTGCGTTCCTTGAACAGCAACACCACACAAACCGTCGCCAGAATTTGCGTGGTTCCGCCCAATAGGCCAAATCCCCAAAACCGCGCATCCATCGCAGGCAGGCTTGCCCCCGTCGAGTTCATGTAAACACCCAGCAACAGCGCGATGAAAGGCGCGGAATACACGAAGCGCGAGAAGGTCGCCCCCGCCGCACTAAGTGTCGAAGTCGCCAGCACCTTTTGCAGCATGAAACGTATGGTTTGGAAGACCGCCGCGAGCAGCGAGACGATGATCCAAAGGTCGGGCATATAATCAGTCATGCGGGCCTAATGCCTCACTCCACCCTGCCCCGCCAGAGCGGATGTGCCACAGGATCCTTTCCGCGCCAGAAATAGCGGCGAAAGACAGCGGCATAGCTGGGGTAGACATAGCCATGATTGCGGGTCATGAACCGCTCCCGCTGGCTCAGATACAGCGGCCATAAGCGGTACCAAGCGACGGTTGGATGCATATGATGCACGACATGCAAATTATTGTTGAGAAATAGAAATCCCAGCGGTCCACGGTCCTCAACGATCACCGTTCGTCCCGACACGCGATCATGAGCGCAGTGCTCCAGAAACGTACGAATGCGCAACACCGACATCGCGCCGTAGCACGCCAGCAGATAGGCCCAGATGCTCAAAGGGGAGGCAGACACAATCCAAAGCGTCAGCACCACACCGGGGATATGCCCAAGCCAATCGCGGATAATCGTCCGATCACCTGCCCGTGCCGCCCTGATATCGCTGCGCACAAAGGCAAACATGCCAATGGCCGTACCCAGCATAATCCGACCACCAAGCGTATTGTTTACCCGCAGCACCTTTTGCGCCCACGGCCTCAACCCGTTCCAAATGGCAGGATCAAGGTAATTGCTTTCTGGATCATCATAGGGGTCGGTCAGGTTCGCATCGCGGTGATGCGCGAGGTGCGTCCGCTTGAACCGCAAGTAGGGCACAAACAATCCCGGTTGCCACAGGCCAATTGCCGTCTCAACGCCCTCATTCCCGAGCGGATGCCCGTGCAGCAATTCATGGCTGAGCGAGCTGTGCAGCGTGAGTGCCAGCACCAACAGCACGAAAGCCAAAGCCCCGAACCCCGCCGGCAACAAAAGCGCGGTCCCCCACACCAGCCCAACCCCAAGCATCAATGCCAACGTTGGCCAGTCCCACTCAGCAAACCGTCGTCGTGTAGGGGCCGTAGCCATGTTAAATCCTTTGCAGCACGCTGATGCGCGGTTTGGCAAAGAATACTGATCGCGCCAGAATATGACCCGCTGGAAACGACACAAAACGTTGCCTATTCAGACCTTGGGATCGGGATTTTCCGTATGCCCGTCCACGGCAATCACCTGCCCCGAGACAAGCCGCGCTGCGTCAGAGCCTAGGAAAACCGCCATATTCGCAACATCTTGCGCCTCTACAAACCGCCGCATGGAGGTGCCCACTGCATAGCCGTCATAGACCTGATCGCGGGTCATGCCCTTAGCCGCGGCCTCACGCCCCAGCACCCCTTCCATCCGCTCACCCTCCACCGCACCGGGGCAGATCGCATTGGCACGAATGCCATGCGGTCCCAACTCCATCGCCAGCGTTTTCATCAAGCCGATAATCGCCCATTTCGCCGCCGCATAGGGCGCACGATTGGGGTATCCATAGATGCCCGCCGTTGAAGACGTGAGGATTATCACACCCCGCCTCGCCGCTTTCATCAACGGTGTCGCGTGTTTGGCAGCGATAAACGCGCCCTCCAGATTGACGCTGACACAAGCACGCCACTCGCCAACCTCAATGTCCTCGATTCGCGCCGTAGGTCCCGCAATCCCCGCATTTGCGCAGAGCACATCAATCTGCCCCATCTGTTCGATGACCGCAGCCATCGCGGCCTCGTCAACTGCGTTCGCGATGTGCGCCTGCCACGTCTCGGGCAACGCATCCAACGCAGCAGCGTTCACATCCGTTACCCAAATTTCGAAACCCGCGGCCTCAAATGCCTCGCCCATCGCGCGCCCGACCCCCGACGCGCCTGCCGTGATCAGGACTTTCTTCAACGTGGAGCGCCGATAGCGCGACCTAAACCATCAGGCGGTGGAAGCGACGCATGCGCCTGCGCAAACCGCACCAATGCAGCCTCGATATGCTGTGCAGGCGGCGTCGGCTTGCGCGTCTCAAGGCTTACGTGGAGTAAGAAATGCTCGCCCGTGGCCAGCATGCGGTCCCCTTCCAGCATCTCGTGGAAGAGGTGCATCTTCTTGCCTTCTCCCATCACCACACGCGTCCGTATGGTAATCAAAGCCCCCGCATGCACCTCATCGATATGACGAATATGTGTCTCGGCGGTGAAATAGCTGCCGCCCGATTTGATGTATTTCGCATCACAGCCAATGATCGCCATAAACCGATCCGTTGCATCGGCAAAAGCCTGCAAATACCGCGATTCTGTCATGTGGCCGTTGTAGTCCGTCCAATCGAGCGGCACTGTGCGGTGCGCCGTCTCGACCAACTCCCCAGCGGGCAGATCAGCTGCCACAGCGCCGTGCACCGTGCCTTTACGCATCGCCGTTTCCTGCGCATTGATGAGCGCCCCTGCGCCCCAGTTCTGCGCCTTCAGCCCACGCATCATGGTCACAAGGTTGTTGTCACGAATACGCTCCAATTCGCGGATTGAATGATGCCCCGACTGCGCGTCTGACTGGCCCGCAATCAGGTCTACCAGCTCCTCGGTGAATTCCGGCACATCCATCAGCTTGGTCCATGGTGCCGTCAGACACGGCCCGAACTGCGCCATAAAATGCTTCATACCCGCTTCACCGCCCGCCACGCGGTAGGTCTCGAACAGGCCCATCTGCGCCCAGCGGATACCAAAGCCATAGCGGATTGCGTCGTCAATCTCCTCAGTCGTGGCTATCCCGTCCTTGACCAGCCACAGCGCCTCACGCCAGACCGCCTCCAAGAAACGGTCCGCCACATGGGCGTCAATTTCTTTCTTCAAATGCAGCGGATGCATGCCCAATGACGTGAGCGTAGCCTTCGCTGTCTCGACCAGCTCCGCATCCGCATTCGTCGTCACCAGCTCAATCAACGGCAGCAGATACACAGGGTTGAACGGATGCGCGACCATGATCTGCTTAGGACGAAGGGCGCCTTGCTGCAATTCCGACGGCTTGAACCCAGACGTTGACGATCCGATCACCGCATTCTTGGCGCAAGCACTCTGTATCTCCGCAAAAGTCGCATGCTTGATCTCCAAACGCTCCGGCACGCTCTCCTGTATCCAGTCCGCCCCCGTCACCGCCTCGGCGATACTTGAATGATAAGTAATCCGCCCCTCGGGCGGTAGCGCCACATCCGTCAGACCGGGCAAGGATCGCCGCGCATTGGCCAAAACTTCGCCAATCTTGCGCTCCGCTTGTGGATCAGGATCGAACACCTGCACATCCCACCCGTTGAGCATGAACCGCGCAGCCCAACCGCCACCAATTACGCCACCGCCAACAATCGCTGCAACTCTCGTCATTTTACAGTCCTCAACTGGCGTACATCGTAGCCATTAAAATCTAAAATCTCGCGTGCTGCTTTCATGCGATCCGCGCCGCCTTTTGTGCTGCGGTCCACAATCCAGCCGAACTCGCCCGTCTTGTTGCCAAGCACCGCCGTGCGGAAACCTTCGTCCACCCACAGCACCCAGAACTCGCGTGTCATCCCGTCAGGCATCCGCACGCTATAGCGGCCCCTGCTTATCCACGTGAGGGGCAAATCCTCCGCAAAATCACCGCAGACCCCCGCAGGATCACAGACAAAAGCACCCAACCGCATGGCAGGCCCCTTTGGCGTGTCGACCATCCGAAACGCCATACGCCCCAGCGACGGATCAAACCCCGCCCGCACATACCAAACGCCTTCAAACTTTTCCGCATCGAACCGTGACGTGATCCCAATGGGCGATGTCTGGTCGCGATAACTTGGCCCCAATGGCACAGGTGCTGGCACATCCGCCGCACAGGCGCCCAGCGCGACAGCGACCAGCGCCCCCGCAAACCCTCTCATCGCGGCATGCGCTTTTGCAAACCAAGCTTCTCACGTACTTGATCAGGACCGATCAGCGTCGCGCCCATTGCCTCGATGATCCCGCGTGCACGCGTCACAAGCTCGTGGTTCTCGGCCAGCACCCCTTTGTCGAGCCACAGGTTATCCTCCAACCCCACACGCACATGGCCTCCTGCCAGTACCGAAGCGGCGACATAAGCCATCTGGTTGCGCCCAAGCCCGAAGGCCGAAAACGTCCAATCGTCTGGCACGTTGTTTGCCATCGCCATGAAGGTGTTGAGGTCGTCAGGCGCGCCCCATTTGACGCCCATACAAAGCTGCACAAGCGCGGGGCTGTCCAGAATACCCTGATTGACCAGCTCCTTGGCGTACCAAAGATGGCCTGTGTCAAACGCCTCAATCTCGGGCTTCACACCCAGATCGGTCATCATCTGCCCCATCGCCACCAGCATACCGGGTGTGTTGGTCATCACATAATCGGCCTCGGCAAAGTTCATCGTGCCGCAATCAAGCGTACAAATCTCGGGCAGGCATTCGGTGATATGAGCCATACGCTCTGTCGCACCTGCCATGTCGGTACCAGCTTTGTTGAGGTCCATCGGATTCTCCACATCGCCAAACACGATGTCCCCGCCCATCCCTGCCGTGAGATTCAGCACCACATCCGTATCACTGTCACGAATACGCTCGGTCACTTCGCGGTAGAGGGCAACATCACGGCTGGGCGCTCCCGTTTCTGGATCGCGCACATGGCAGTGCACCACTGCCGCCCCCGCTTTGGCTGCCAAAATCGCACTGTCCGCGATCTCCTCTGGCGAGCGTGGCACATGATGGCTGCGGTCTTGCGTCGCGCCCGATCCAGTGACGGCACAGGTGATAAACACCTCACGGTTCATGGCAAGTGGCATGGCTTTCTCCCTTATAGTTGCACGCGATTGTGCGCGAGGGGCTGGCACATTTCCATCCCCAAAAGCGTCGTGTTCATGTCGTCTTTGGCTTTAGTAAGGCATCGGGTGCGCACGGTGCGCCATGTCAATATCCGCCATAACCTCTTCGCTGAGCACCAGATCAGCGCCCGCAATGATGCGGTCCAACTGTTCCATCGTGGTCGCTCCAAAAATAGCCGATGCCATAAACGGACGGTCGCGCACAAACGCCATCGCCATGTGCACAGGGTCAAGTCCGTGCTTCTTAGCGACAGCCAGATAGGCACCCACCGTCTCAAACGCGCGCGGCGTCTTGCGCCCGCCCAACTCTGGCGACAGCGAGAGACGCGAGCCGTCAGGCACCGCACCGTTCTGATATTTTCCCGTCAAAAGCCCTGTGGCTAAAGGCGAGAACGACAGCATCCCGATATCCTCGTTGTGCAACGTCTCCGCCAGATCAGTATCGGCCAGACGGCACATCAGCGAATATTCGTTCTGCACGGTAGCTACACGGGGCCCGCCTACACGCTCGGCGGCATTGGCCCACTGCGTCAAACCCCATGCACTCTCGTTGCTCATCCCGAATGCACGGATGCGGCCTCGATCGACTTCGATCTGCAATGCGCCCAAGCAATCCTCCATGTTCTGGAGTGTTTCTGCACGGTTCTGCGAAGTCGGATCATAGGTCCAATTCTTGCGGAACATATAGCTGCCGCGATTGGGCCAGTGAAACTGGTAAAGGTCCACATAATCCGTCTTGAGCCGTTTGAGCGAGCCATCCAGCGCCTTGGGGATCGACTCTGCCGTGATGTCGCCGCCCTCGCGCACATATTTGATACCGTTGCCCGAATGTTTCGTCGCCAGCACCATGCGTGCGCGGTCGCCCCCTTTGGCGAACCACTCACCGATCACTTCTTCCGTGCGCCCCTGCGTCTCTTCGCTCAGCGGATTTACAGGATACATCTCGGCAGTGTCGACAAAATCGATCCCTGCCTCTAACGCGCGATCAATCTGCCCATGCCCCTCGGCAAAAGTGTTTTGCGTCCCCCACGTCATGGAACCCAAACAAAATTTCGACACCTCAATACCCGTGCGTCCCAATGTCGTCCTTTGCATAGCGCTCTCCTTATCTCGCGGTTGCAGGCAAACTACGCGAGCGCACTGCCGCTGCAACCGACATTTACCGCAGGGCGAAAAGTTTTCACCAGATACGACCCTTACTGTCGGTTTTCGCTATCCTTCACGGCCCAAAAGAGGACAATGATCCCAAATGCGGATGATGATCTCCTTTGCGGCGCTGTTTTTCTCGGTCGTCTTGCTACAACTCTCCTCGGGCGGCGTTGGCCCTTTGGACGTGCTCTCTGGCACCGCCCTCGGCTTCACCCGCCAAGAGATCGGTATGCTTGGTTCTGCGCATTTCTTCGGCTTCTTCATCGGCTGCTGGTTTGCGCCGCGCCTGCTCGGCTCGGTCGGGCATTCTCGCGCCTTTGCGGCATTCACAGCGGCGGGCAGTATCGGCCTCATCGCTCATATGATGATCATTAACCCCTACGCTTGGGCGCTAATGCGTGTGGCATCAGGGTTATGCGTAGCGGGGTGTTATACCGTGGTCGAGGCATGGCTACAGGCAAAAGTCACCAACGAGACACGCGGCCGCGCCATGGGCACCTACCGCATGGTCGACATGACAGGCAGCCTTGCCGCCCAAGGCATCATTGGCATTCTCGCACCGGCTGACTACATCTCCTACAACATCCTCGCGATCCTGTGCTGCGCAGCGCTGCTCCCCATCACACTCACCACCTCCTCGCAGCCCGAAACACCAAAATCACCGCGCCTGCGCCCGATGCTGGCCTATGTCCGCTCGCCACTCGCCGTGGCAGGTGTGATTGTCGCCGCCCTCAGCAGCGCATCCTTCCGCATGGTCGGACCGATCTATGGTCAGGAAGTGGGCCTCAGCGCAGGCCAGATCGCGTGGTTCCTCGCCGCCTTCGTTATCGGCGGCGCCATTGCCCAAATCCCCGTAGGCTGGATCGCTGATAAATTCGACCGCCGCAAAGTGCTGATCTGGCTCTCGGTTGCCGCCATCGGCAGCTGCTTTGTCACCATGCAAACCAGCCAACTAGGACTTTACGGCATCCTGCTCTCTTCTGCCCTTTTTGGCCTGACCACTTTTCCCATTTACTCGGTCGCCGCCGCCCATGCCCATGATTTTGCCAGCTCGCACGAACGCGTCGAACTCTCCGCCGCCCTGATGTTCTGGTTCGCCATGGGCGCGATCGCCGCCCCCTACGGCGCGTCCGTCCTGATTGAAAACTACGGCCCTGACGCCATGTTCGTCATGCTGGCAGGAGGCCATGCCTCGCTCATTGTGTTCGGCATTATCCGCATGCGCATGGGCCGCACCGTGCGCCGCCGCACCAGATATATCAACGCGCTGCGCACCAGCTTTGTCATTGGCCGCCTGACAGGTCGCAGCCGCGACAAACCCCCAAAGGACTGATCGCGCTGGAAACAGGGCCGCGCCCCTGCTAAAGCACGCTCAACACTAGCCAAAGGCGCATATCATGACCCGTCACCTCATCACTTCCGCCATTCCCTATATCAACGGGATCAAGCACCTCGGTAATCTGGTTGGCAGCCAACTGCCCGCCGATCTCTATGCCCGCTACCTGCGTGCCCGCGGCAACGAAGTGTTGTTCCTCTGCGCAACTGACGAACATGGCACACCTGCCGAACTTGCCGCAGCAAAAGCAGGCAAACCCGTCGAGGAATACTGCGCCGAAATGTACGCCGTGCAAAAGGAAATTGCTGAGGGCTTCGGCCTCAGCTTTGACCACTTTGGCCGCTCGTCCTCCGAGCAGAACAAGCGCCTGACCCAACACTTCGCAGGCGCCCTCGCCAATGAAGGCCTTATCGAAGAGGTCGATCAGTCTCAGATCTATTCCGAGACCGATGGCCGCTTCCTCCCCGACCGTTATGTCGAAGGCACCTGCCCCAACTGTGGGTTCGAGGATGCACGCGGCGATCAATGCGACAACTGCACCAAGCAGCTCGATCCAGAAGACCTGATTAATCCTCGCTCTACCGTGTCGGGTGCCACTGATCTGGAAATGCGCGAGACCAAGCACCTCTTCCTCAAGCAATCCAAGATGAAAGATCGCCTCAACGACTGGATCGAGAGCAAGACAGACTGGCCCGTGCTCACCACCTCCATCGCCAAAAAATGGCTGCATGACGGTGACGGCCTGCAAGATCGCGGCATCACCCGTGACCTCAAATGGGGCGTCCCCGTCAAACGTGGTGACGATCCTTGGCCCGGCATGGAGGGCAAGGTTTTCTATGTCTGGTTCGACGCCCCCATTGAATATATCGCCTGCGCCCAAGAGTGGGTCGACGCAGGCAAGGGTGACAATTGGGAGCGTTGGTGGCGCACCGACAAGGGCGCGGATGATGTCCGCTACACCCAGTTCATGGGTAAGGATAATGTCCCCTTCCATACGCTGAGCTTTCCAGCCACGATTATGGGTTCAAACGAGCCATGGAAGCTCGTCGATTACATCAAAAGCTTCAACTACCTCAACTATGATGGTGGTCAGTTCTCCACCTCGCGCGGGCGCGGCGTGTTCATGGATCAAGCCCTCGAAATTCTCCCCGCCGACTATTGGCGCTGGTGGCTGCTGTCCCACGCCCCCGAGACGTCGGATGCCGAATTCACTTGGGAGACATTCCAGACTGATGTGAACAAAGACCTCGCTGATGTCCTCGGCAACTTCGTCAGCCGCATCACCAAATTCTGCCGCTCCAAATTCGGCGAAGCGGTGCCAAACGCAGGCGAATACGGCCCTGACGAGCACGCCCTTATCGCCGATCTGACGGAGCGTGTCGCCCGCTACAACGCCCAGATGGATGCCATGGAAGTGCGCAAATCCGCCGCTGAGCTGCGCGCGATCTGGGCCGCTGGTAATGAATACCTCCAAGCCCAAGCGCCTTGGACAACCTTCAAAACCGACCCCGACCGCGCAGCGGCGCAAACGCGCCTCGCACTAAACCTCATCCCGCTTTATGCTACACTTGCCGCGCCCTTTATTCCGGACGCCGCAGAAAAAATGCTCGCTGGCATGAAAATCGCGGACGCAGGCTGGCCTGACGATGTGCCCGCCGCTGTCGCCCAACTGCCTGCTGGTCATGTGTTCGAAGTCCCCGAAGTCCTCTTCGCCAAGATCACGGATGAGCAGCGCGAGGAATGGGCTGAGCGGTTTGCGGGCAAACGCGACGCAGCCTGAGACCTCCGGCCTGCAAGAATATGCGGGCTAAGCGCAACCAATCGAAGCTTTGGGTGTTGTCAGAACAGCCGCACATCTCTGCGCGGCCTAGCGTAATTTATGAAAGAGCCCGACAGCATGGACCTTCTCCGTATCATCTTATCCGTAATCATCCCGCCCCTTGGCGTATTTTTGCAAGAAGGCCTCGGCAAGCACTTTTGGCTGAATATCATTCTGACGCTACTCGGATACATTCCCGGTCTCGTCCACGCCATCTTCATAATCGCGCGGAAGTAGCGCTTTGGTACACGCAGAGATTGAGCGACTGGACCGGCTTTCGAGCCTCCTTGACAGCAAATACCGCATACCCGGCACGCCAATCAGATTTGGCTGGGATACCATAGCGGGTCTTGTTCCCGTCATCGGCGATGTCGCGACACTTGGTCCGTCTGTCTACCTCATCTACCGTGCGCATGCGCTTGGCGCGCGTAAGAGAACGATAGGCCGTATGCTCGTCAACAGCGGACTGGACTTTACGATTGGCGCGGTCCCTCTGTTGGGAGATGTGTTTGACTTGGTGTTCAAAGCGAACAATCGTAACTTTGCCCTTTTGCGCGCAGAATTGGGTCGCGAAACCAAAATGGCTCAGTCCTAGCAGGGTACCTGCCACAAGTCGGCATAAGATGTTTTTGGGAGTGGTGACGTTTAACATCCGGCGCCCCGTCGTTGGACCAGAACATTTCCCGTTTGCCCAGCGCAGCTTCATCCGCGTGCAAATGTTCGTGCGGGGCGGACAGCTCTAGTTTTGGCTTGGTATCTTTAACCGACGGCAGGCTTGCGCGGTCTCTTTTATCAAACGCACCAAAATTTACCCAAAAACATCATCTAGATTCTTTGCATGGAACATACATTCTTCAAATGGATCAAAAGCGTGGCGAGATTGCAGGACATTACAAGGTCGCGCTAAGGGGGGCCGACGTCCTCACTGCTGATCTGGGCGCCATAGACCGTCTGCCCATCCTGTGCTGCTATGAGGACAACTCAAGGCATCGCCCCGCGTGGAAAGTACGTGCCGCTATTTGGGCGCAATGGGATGAAGCTGACAATTATCAAAGCGCTGCGAGTGGCACCTTTGGATGACGAAACGATAGCGTAGCAGATCATCGCGGCGAAGGGCTGGGATGCTGACACCCATGACGATACAAAAAAGCGGGTACGTCACGCGCTTCAGAAGGCGTAGAAAGACAGGCACGTGATGCAGGACTTTGAGCCAGATGGGCGTTTGTGGCGACTGGCCTTGAAGTAGGCCCAAGTGTTAAGTGTAGTGATACTGTTACAATATCGCAAAACCCATAGCTTCTAGATGCTAAGGAATGGACGTGCGCTATTCATCCATTCCTGCGCCAATCGCCTCGAGGCTACCGCTGCGAAGCGGTATCAGTAGCATGAGATAAAACAAGATTTACTTCGAAGCGAATAGTCTCCTTACCTTCTGCTTGAAGTGTCGCGGTTACAGGTCCGAGCCAGCATGAACGCTTCGGCAGAAATTTTGCCCCGTTGGAAATTAATTGAGTAAGCTTCATGAGAAACACCTCTTGTTTCCATGAGTTTGACGAGCAAGCCACCCTCTGTCAGTAGCCTTCTCAGTTGCGCGACACAGGCGCGTCCATCGCGTTAGACACAACGATATGCACCAAAGTGCCGTTGTCCTTCTGGTGACGAATGAAACTGACCGAAACGAGGCAAGGTATGCGCTCCATGCCGCTAATAGGCTTTTCTACTTCAATGGGGAGATGAAACTTCCCGCAAACAGGTCGAGGTTCTGGGAAGCGGTGAGTATCGTCGGGAAAAACAACCATTCAAGCCCACAATCTATAGGTGATCCTAGTTCCGCTTGAGTTCGCGGAGAACAACCGTGATCTTGCGATGATCAGCAGCACGTTTCGAAGATTGGATCTCTTCCGAATGCAAGTCGTTAAGGTCAGGACCTCAGGCCAAACCAGACAACGCGCTTCGGTTCCGCAGAGCAAGACGCAAAAGCCGGTTCGGTTCGAGATGTCGTAAGTAATGCGTGCACCAGTTGCGAAATGAATCGAAAATCCCGTGATGGTCGGATCAGCACATCTCTAGTTGAGCCGATTTCATTAACGGCTTCATTTCTCTAAAAGGCAGCAAACACGGATCGTTCGCGATTGGGTACATGCATCGGACTTGAGACTATAGCTTACGGCACTCACTTGATGTGCCGGGCCAAACTCACGCGGGAATACAGGAAATCAGGCAAGCTGCGCGCAGTACAGTTCTTACTTGGGCACACCAAAATGGAAAGAACTGTCCGGTATACGGGCGTCGGATTGGAGAATGCACTGTCGATCTCTGAAGCCATCGAAACTGAGTATTTTTCGGCCGCATCCGCAGGCGGCTGTGAAGCCTGGAACGCAGAAATTGCATAGATTCAGTTGAAAGGCTTAATTTCTACTCTATCGGCTCCGGAAAAAAGGCTCACTTTCCAACGGCCATATTTCCCGAAGACACGCAAAAGCCAATCTTCGAGCGGACGAAAAGTTCGGGCAGGCGCAAACTGCTGCGCCTGCCCGATTTTATCAGCTCTTCAGTGCGGAGAGCACATCATCGCCAGTGATTGGCAAGTGACGGACCCGACCTCCTGTTGCATTATAGATCGCGTTACCGATGGCGGGCGCAATTACAGTTGTGCCCGGCTCTCCCAGACCAACCGGAACTTCGGAACTATCGATAAACTCGATTTCCATTTCTGGCACATCCCCAAGACGTAGTGGTGTGTAGGCGCCGAGATTAAGATCAACGACATTGCCGTTCTCGATCATTGTACCTTCGTAAAGAGCCATGGAGAGGCCCCAAAGAGCGGCACCCTCACATTGCGCACGCGCGCCATCGGGGTCAACGACAGTACCGCAATCAAAGGCGAGCCACATCTTTTGGACATCGACCTCGCCAGTCTCGGAATCCACTGCCAGCTGAACAACAGCGGCGGTCCAGGTCGGCATGCTGCGCGATTGTCCGAAGGTCGTTGCAAGTCCCATCGCCGTGCCTTCCGGCAGATCTATCTTACCATAGCCAGACATTTCAGCAACGCGCTTCAACACAGCGGCCTGCCGCGAGGCGCCACCCACCGCATTTGGTGCAGAGCCTGCATTGATACCTTCTGCCTTGAGGTGGTCGAGCCGGAATTGCAGCGGGTCAGCGCCCACATTATGTGCGGCTTCGTCCATAAAGCTTTCAACTGCAAAATTGGTCCAGCCTGGTCCAACCGACCGCAACCAACCGGGACGGAAGGTCTGGTTCGCTAGATCATTAGAGATTGCCCGCACGCGGTGCGCACCGACGGTATACCAGTGGTCCGCCCCATCAATTGCAAAAGGATCGTAAGGCTCGCCGTTGACGCCCTTGGGCATAAAACCCGGTGCCATAACTTGCGTTGGCCAACCCGCAGACGCGTGATGCTCCATGCCCGTCACTGCCTGCGCGTCGTCAAATGCCATGCGCAGCTTTTGCACCGAGGGCGAACGGATGCTGTCGAACAATGTGTCTTCCTCACGGGAAAAAACCAGCTTGACCGGCTTGCTCACAGCCTTTGACGCTAGTGCTGCGGGCACGATGTAGTCCCCGTTCAGACGACGGCCGAAACCTCCGCCCAACATATAGCTGCGCATCACGATCTTATCGGCAGGCACTTCGAGCGCTGTGGCCAGCGTCGGCAGGATAAGCGATTGCCATTGGTTGCCAGAGTGGGTTTCCCAAATACCGTCTGCATTCTGGAAGACCGTCGCATTCACTGGCTCCAACTGGAAGTGCAGAACCGACTGCGTGGTATACTCGGCTTCCATGACCGTTGTCGCGGCGTCGAAAACGCCGGAGGTTTCAGGCTGCTCGGTATGCAGTATAGAACCTGATTCGCCCTGAATAAGCGCACGCGACCGCGCCTGAATATCCGCTTCTGAAACATTTGCGGTCTCTCCAGCCGTCCAGTCCACGCTGATCTCGTTGGAGGCAGAGCGCGCCGCATACAGCGTCTCACCCAAAACGACGACCCAGCCCGGAACTGTACCTGACGGATCATCAAGCACGACCGTCTCCAAGTAGCCTTTGATGCCCTGCGCTGCGCTGTCATCAACCGAATTGACCTTCGAGCCATAGCGCGTTGGAGGCAGCATCGGAACGCCGTAGACCATACCATCAACTTTGGCATCAAGGCCGTAGATCGCCTGCCCCGTTGTTTTAGTATCAAGATCAAGCGGATGCACATCCTGCCCTACAAGACGCAGATCGGCGTGAGGTTTGAGTGGCAAGGCGGCCAATTCGTCCTCGGTAAAGCTACGATCAATACCGCCAGCCACAAGATCGCCGTAGCTGATGCTTTGCGTGCCATCTGTCACGCGACCGTCGCGCGCAGTCAGATCAGAGGCATCAACGCCCCACTTGGTGGCGGCAGCGTCAATTAAGGCAGTACGCCCAGCAGCGCCTGCTTTACGATAAACAGGCCAGCTTTGCCAGATGGACCAGCTGCCACCGGTGACCATCAAACCCCATTTTTCATCCGTATCAACGTGAGTGATGTGAACATTTTCCCACGCCACTTCCAATTCATCGGCAAGAATACGAGCAATGGCTGTGCCAACGTGCTGGCCCATTTCGGCGCGTATGATGTTGACGTTGACGCGGCCATCGGCGTCGATCCAGTACCACATCGAAGGCTCGAAGGCCTGCCCATTCGGGGTGATCGGAGTGCCATCCGGAACTTCAGGATTAATCGCGGCACTTGACGCCTGCGGAAAACCGAAAGCTACACCAGTGGCCGTCATTGAGACAAGAAAACCGCGGCGGGTCATCTGCGATTGGGTGTCGGAGCCGTTGAGGCGGGACATCAGATTAGTCATTTGCAGAACCTTTCATTGCAGTCGCCGCATCTCGAACGGCCTGCCGTATGCGCGTGTAAGTCATGCAACGGCACAAATTGCCGCTCATCACTGCGTCGATGTCATCGTCGCTCGGGCTCGGTGTATCTTTCAGCAAAGAGGCAGCCTGCATGATTTGCCCTGACTGACAATACCCGCACTGTGGAACACGAAGGTTGCGCCAAGCTTCTTGAACGGGGTGTGCCCCCTTCTCATCAAGACCTTCAATGGTCGTGACCTGCAGCCCCGCAACATCCGATAGGTAAGTTATGCAAGACCGCTGTGCAGTGCCATCGATATGGACCGTGCAGGCACCGCAAGCACCGATGCCGCAGCCAAATTTAGTCCCCGTAAGGCCAATCTCATCGCGGATCGCCCACAGGAGCGGCGTGTTCGGATCAGCATCGACAGAAACCTTCTGTCCGTTTAATTCAAATTCAATCATAAAGTTATTCCCCTTGAGGTATGTCTGAACACAAACCGCCCGAAGAAAGGAACTTTGCTTTAATCGCTAGACATTTATCTTGTGTGTTGGAAAGTAGCTGAAAACCCACTTATTTGTAAATTAAAGACGTAGACTGCAGTAGGCGCGGTTCAAGCCTGACGTAGGGCAAATTAGCGTCAGTCGCAGTCATCCGCTCTATTTCACTCAATGCTTCAGAAAATTTGCGCGGCCATGGACATTCTTTAACATCCGACATTTCGACGTTATCAAGACGCGGCATTTCCGCCTATTAGGGGTTTGGGCGCAGAATCGAGTTGCGCCGCGATATCCCTCGTTATCAGCGTCGCGGAATAAGCAGCCGTACGTTGTTGCAGTGACGGACCCCGAAGAAAACCTTTGCTATTGCAGCGTCCGATGCTCGGTAGCGCAGCAAACTTTCTCAGGCCGGGCATTCGACCACATCAAAATCTGCAGAATTTAAACGCATCTTCACTGCGATCAGTCTTTACGATCAAGATGCTGACTCGGTGGCCATTGATCTGGTCCAATTCAATGGCCAGATCCTGCCCATAGCAACCGCTTATACGCCAAAAAACTGCGTGCTTCACTGATGACCGATTTGAGAAAGCTGCACCCTAACAGCGTTGTTTGCCGCCCCCAGCCACTCTAATCAGAAGTTAGACTCGCAAGCATTCGCATTTATCAGTCGGGTCATCACCGGTTCCGAATTCGTATTTTGAAAAAGTTCTGCGGTCGGGGCGTATCTCTTTGGGCTAACGCACTACGGAGAGGCCGATCACCTGAAAATGATCGGCTAGAATTCAGGGTAAGGCTGCCTATGCTTTTTCCCGGCGACTTGACGCACAATGGCACCGACATCCATCAACTTCTCGGCCAGAGGATTTGTATTGCGCCAAACCATGCCGATGCTTCTGGCGGGGCTTGGGGGCGGAAACCGCGCGACCGAAACCTCCGCCATTCGGGTTTCCAGAGGCAGTGCCATCTCGGGAATGAGGGTCAGACCCATTCCGGCCCCTACCATCTGGACCAAAGTCGAGAGCGAGCTGCCTTCCATTAAATAACGCGTCTTAGCGGTCGAAATCTCGCAAAAACTGAGAGCCTGATCGCGGAAGCAATGCCCTTCTTCCAATAGTAACAGCCGCATCTGATGTAGGGTCTGCGCGCTCGGTACGGGGTTGTTCGCTTCGTTGATCGGGCGGATCAGCACGAAATCCTCTTCGAACAGCGCAAATTCTTGAAGGGCCGGTTCCGAGATCGGGAGGGCGACGATTGCTGCGTCCAGTTGCGAATTGAGCAAATCTGAAATCAGCGTTTTGGTGACTGACTCGTGCGGATAAAGTTCGAGGGCAGGCATCTGGACGGCGAGCGCGGCCATGATCTCGGGTAAGAGATAGGGTGCAATCGTCGGGATGATGCCAAGACGTAACTGCCCCGCTAACGGCCCTGTAGCCGCGCGGGCCAAGCCGTCCAACTCTTCGACTTGAACTAGGATGTGACGCGCACGGTCCAAAAAAGCCTTGCCGAGGCTGGTCAGGCCGACCTGACGCGCGCCGCGTTCTACAAGAGGCGCCCCCAACATGCGCTCCAATTCCTTGATCTGCACCGAAAGTGCCGGTTGCGATATGCCGCAGGATTCGGCGGCGCGTCCGAAGTGGGTGTGGCGCGCGAGTGCCTCGAAATAGCGAAGGTGCTTAAGTGTGATGCCAACCATTAGCGCAAGTTATCGATTTGGTTAGAAAATTCAATTGGAATTTATTGCCTCGGCACGTTAAAATAGCTACATCTTGCAGAAATACGCAAACCATATGAATCGGAGCAAATCATGGACGGAAACAACGTAATGAAGGGCGGGTGCCCTGTGATGCACGGCGGCAATACCGAGATCGGCAACAGCCCGACCCGCTGGTGGCCAAAAACGCTGAACGTTCAAATCCTTCACCAACACGACGCCCGCACAAATCCGATGGATGCCGACTATGATCATCGGGAAGCCGTAAAGGCGCTCGATTTTCAGGGCGTATGGGATGAGGTTGACCGGCTGTTGACCGATAGCCAGACGTGGTGGCCTGCGGATTGGGGGCACTACGGGGGTCTGTTCATCCGTTTGTCTTGGCACGCTGCCGGATCCTACCGACTGGGCGACGGTCGTGGGGGCGCAGGAACAGGAAATATCCGCTTTGAACCGCTGAATTCGTGGCCCGACAACGCCAGTCTAGACAAGGCGCGGCGTATCCTATGGCCCGCAAAGAAGAAATTTGGCAACGCCCTATCCTGGGCCGATCTGCTCGTGCTTGCTGGAACGGTTGCCTATTCGAATATGGGCCTCAAAGTCTACGGTTTTGCTTTTGGTCGCGAAGATATCTGGGGCCCAGAGCTAGACATTAACTGGGGCAACGACAGCGAGATTCTTGCTCCCACCAACGAGCGTGTAGAAGACATCTCGGACGCTACCTCCATGGATAATCCGTTTGCCGCATCGCACATGGGCCTCATTTATGTGAATCCCGAAGGCGTGAACGGTAACCCCGATCCAGCAGAGACAGCGAAATACGTCCGCATGACCTTTGGGCGCATGGCAATGGACGATGTGGAGACCGCAGCCCTGACGGTAGGCGGCCACACTGTCGGAAAATGTCACGGCGGTCTGGCAGCAGAGGAAGTCGGGCCAGGCCCGGCGGGCGCGGACATCGTAAACGCGGGCTTTGGTTGGAGCGATCCAGGTTTCAACGGTAAAGCCAACACTGCCCATACCTCGGGCCTCGAAGGCGCGTGGACGTCGAACCCGACGCAGTGGGACAGTGGCTATCTTGACCTGCTGTTTAAATACGAGTGGAAAGCGGTGAAATCCCGCGCCGGTGCATGGCAGTGGGAGCCGATCGACATTGCAGAAGAGGACAAAGTGCCGGATGCCTCTGACCCCTCGATCAAGCACAATCCTATTATGACCGATGCCGACATGGCGATGAAAATCGATCCGATCTACCGCGAAATCTGCGAGAAGTTCCGCGCGGACCACAACTACCTTTCAGAGACTTTTGCCAAGGCATGGTTCAAGTTGACCCATCGCGATATGGGCCCGAAAGCCAACTACTATGGCCCCTTTGTTCCGCAAGAAGACCTGATTTGGCAGGACCCGGTTCCGGCGGGTTCCACTGACTATGACGTCGATGCGGTAAAGGCGAAAATTGCCGACAGCGGTCTGACTGTTGCCGAGATGATCGCGACAGCGTGGGACAGTGCCCGAACCTATCGCGGCTCGGACATGCGCGGCGGTGCAAACGGTGCACGTATCCGCCTTGCGCCGCAAAAGGACTGGGAAGGCAACGAGCCTACACGTCTTGCCAAGGTCCTTGGAATTCTGGAGCCAATCGCCGCGGATGCGGGTGCGTCAATCGCTGACGTGATCGTTCTGGCAGGCAATGTCGGTCTTGAACAGGCTATCAAAGCGGCTGGTCAGGACGTCCCTGTCCCCTTCGAAGCGGGCCGTGGCGACGCCACGGACGAGATGACCGATGCAGACAGCTTCTCGGTGCTTGAACCAGTGGCGGACGGCTTCCGCAATTGGGAAAAGCAAGACTACGTGGTTGCTGCCGAAGAGATGCTGCTGGACCGTGCGCAACTTCTGGGCCTGACTGGCGCGGAAATGACGGTGCTAGTTGGAGGGCTCCGGATGCTCGGTGTCAACCACAACGGCTCAAAGCATGGTGTCTTCACTCAGCGTGAAGGGCAGCTGACCACAGACTTCTTCCAGACGATTACCGACATGGATTACAAGTGGGTTCCGGTTGAGGAAGACGGCACGTATCAAATTCAGGACCGTGCCACGGGGGAGGTCAAGTACACGGCAACGCGCGCCGATCTCGTCTTTGGTTCAAACTCGATCCTGCGGGCCTTCGCCGAAGTCTATGCTCAGGATGACAATGAGACGAAATTCGTGCGCGACTTCGTCGCTGCATGGACAAAGGTGATGAACGCCGACCGCTTTGACCTGATGGCTTGAAGAAATCGAAGTTCGGGCAGGCTGTTGCCTGCCCGAACCACCTTACAACGGCTATGCCCGACGCTAGACGACCCATAGCGCCCAGCACCTGCTGGATTTTCAACAAACAACTTATGCTGTAGATTTACACCGTGCGGTAAATTTCGAAGCGATCGGCAAGAACAAACCGATCATCTCAGACCCAGCAAAAGCTGCCAATCATCCTATCTTGTCTTGGCCTGAAAATCTTGGCCTAAAAACGATGCCCAGCATCCGTCAACATGAGCTCTTTGCCCCCCTTCGCTAAGTTTTGGTGCATGACCGTTCGCGGGAGACGAGCAGCAAGATATCGTTCGTCCTGCGGTCAAATACCAGTCTAACGGTAGATCGACGTCGCCTTAGAGCGTCGCTTTGAAGGCTTGCCCTATCCGGTCGGATCGAGACCAATCGCAGACATCAAATCCCAATTCATACGCCCGTATTGTCGTGTCGAAACATGTGCACCGTCATCGAACTCGCTTGCGAACAGGTAGCTGCGATTGCAGGTCATAAAGTTATGCGGACCTGCGCCGCGCTCTGTACGCCGCTGAACGGGCAACTGGTTCTGAAATGTCCCGAAGGCGGGGCTGTCTGGCAACCGCTTGCGAAAAACCACGAATTGAGGCGGGCGCCATGCTGTCATGGGAATCATGAATTGGCATTTGAGCGCAGCAATGGAGCAATATGAGGCTTACCGGCTGCATGAGGCAACCCTGACAATACAGGTCGCCATACTGCGTGCCATCTAGCGGGAGTACTGCTGGATTCCAAGGATGCGGTGCGGTGTCCGCATAGTAGGCATCATTTTGGTGCGGCAATCTTGCAGCCCAGCAGTCTGTTTTAGGGACTTATCCGGTTTTTCTGTTGATGCATCATCAGCTGCAATCGGTTTGTTTCGATAACAACCACTGCACAAAAGCTCTGTCACTTTTTGAGAGAACTATCCTCATTGGCTTTTGCACAAGATTCTAGGGCTTCAACCAAAAAGCGTGCATTTTCTTGAGCAAATTTTTCTTGAAAGATTGCACGGTCAAACTCGGGTGAATCCTGCGTCATTTCAGACGGCAAAACCCATTTGAGCCTCCAAGGGAACGGGGCAAGGAACGAGTAGTGCTGGGCTCCCTTCACGATGATTTCCGGCGTAACCTCGGAAACCGATCGAAGGTTTAGCTGTTGAACCACCCGACTTGCATGCGCATCCGCCGATAAGACATTCTGAAATTCAGGTCGCCAAACTTCAATATGAAGCGCCTGAATATCTGCGAGGGCGGCATCAGAAAATGTAACGGCGACTGGATCCACAATAGACGCAGCGCAAAGGCGACCGTCGCCTAGACCATCAAACGGCGATTGAAACTCTTGCTCCAAAAGTGCGTGCAATGAGCCATCCTGAGATTCAACTATGGTGCAGAATGGATCCGAATTTGGAACTCCGCAGTGCTCGGCAATCAGCATCATTTCTGGTTCAGCACCAAGTGCGGCAAGAACAGTGTATCCACCAAGTGAAAAACCAAATGCGCCGATACGTTTTGGATCAATGCGTGTACCCCAAACATCGTGTGAAACAAGCGCATCAATCACAGAAGTGATTTGACGGGGGCGTCCTTCCATCACGACCCTGCGGCCTACACCACTATTGTCTTTGAAATTATCCCTTGGATGCAGCGGAGCAGCGGCAATAATGCCTTGTCGGGCCAGTGCCATAGCGATGTTCCGGTGGCCGAGGTCGGACCCTTCGGTGCCGTGCGAAATTACAACCAAACCGCGTTGACCTTCCAAGGGCAAAGCGTTGCGCACAGCTTCGATTTTGTACGGCCCCAGTTTGACGGTTCCGCCACGCTCTAAGGTTGGATACCAGAGCGAGACCTGCATTTCTCCACCCATCGGGTCGGCAATGGTTAAGCGGGCAAAGCCGACCCCCTCGGCATGTGTTGGCGCGGTCCACAGTATAGTGGTGAATAATGCGGCAAGGATTGTTATTTTCATGGCAAACTCCCAAAGCATGATGTTCTTCGAGAAAGCTACATTTGCAAAAACAGCGCGACCTTGATCATGATATAGTCAGTCTGAATCGTGATTTAGTCCAAGAGACTAGATACACTTGAGGCGACTAGGACTTAAATAACCACCATGCTGATGATCCCGATAATCTTTTTGCCAGCGATTGCTTTGATTGTAATAGCGCTTTGGTTTGCAACAAAACTACGCCAGCAACTGCGCGCGCCTTGGCTGATCGCATTCCTGTGCAGTCTTGCAATGCAGTTATTGCTGCTGGGTTTTCGGTATGGATACGGGATTGAGGGCGTCTTGAAGGTTCAGCATCTCTCAGGCGTTCTCATACCCCCTTTGGCCTATTTGGCGTTCACCAACCCTTCTTTCTCGCTCAGTGTGATGGTGCATGGGGGTGTTGTTGTGGTGATGGGAGTGGTTGTTTTTTTGGCCCCATATACTGCGGATGCGGTGCTTGGGTTGATCACATTGGCCTATGCCATTGGACTGACTTTGGTTTTATTGCGCAATGGTGACAATGTTTTTGCATGGGCCCCTTTGCGGTACACCGCTGCGCTTCGGCTCGGCCTCTACGGAGCGGTCGCTGCTCTTATACTGTCTGGCACTACTGACGCAATTATTACAGCAGACTTTTGGATCGCAGATGGAAGTCGGACCAGCGCGATCGCCGCGATGGCGTCGCTTGGAGGCGTGGTGTTGCTGGCAACTTGCATCGCTGTGTTCGCGTGCTTTGACTTTGCCAAGCCTTCGAATTCCAGCTTAGATGTGGACAAAGCATTCGTGCAAAGACTCGATGCCGAAATTGCCCAAAAAGGGCTCTTTCGCGATCCTGACCTGACGATAAGCCGTCTTTCAAAACGCCTTGCGCTTCCTGCACGCGATATTTCACAGGCTGTCAACAGAAGCACGGGTCTGAACATGTCTCAATACATCAATAACATGCGTATAAAAGCAGTCTGTGAAATACTCGAATCCACAGAGGTCTCAGTCACAGCAGCCATGCTGGAAGCGGGCTTTTACACGAAGTCAAATTTCAATAGAGAGTTTCGTCGTGTTATGGGCCAAACGCCGACAGATTGGCGCAATGCCTTGAAATAAAGATGAAAGTCTGAAAACGGCCCAGCGGGAAGGCTTCTGCCCTCGGCCCTAAGCAGACATTCATCAAGCCTCGGCCATGCTGCGATTGCAGCACGCATTGCCTACATTCACCGCGACCGCATAAATAGATGGTAGGTGAATTCACACAGTGCGGGCATTGCCGACATAGGATTTCGACTAAGCGGTTAACGCCGCCCCATGCCAGGACCTCGAGAGGCGTGCGGCTTCGCCATTATGTCTCGCATCGATTTATCAAACGTAGTGTGGAGACGAAGGTGATATTGGGGATCAGACCGCAGACCTTGATGAAAGTGCATTTCTAGATAATTGCGAAAGCGAATGCCACAACATCGCGCCTTATTCAGCAAATCATTGATCTGGCACTAATTTCGCTTGTGTAAATACATGGCTGGAATGGCACAAAATCTGTCCAACATTTAAACCTAACACCTTCTGCGGTTGTTCACCGGAACCGGGGCAAACGCTGGAGCGGTTACTGGATCCTAAGCAGGAGCTTTCACGAACCCCAGCGCCTACTCACGCGCTACGCTAGTGCTCAGCAAGAAGTAGCGGTAGATCCCCACTACCGCTATCGATCCAGCGGATGGCTACTTTAGGCGCCACCGGGACGCCGAGGGCACTCCTGCGATGGTTGAGGCGACTTGCAGATGTTCACAAACGGCGCAGCGAATTGCAGCTCTGAGCCCGTTTTGCCATACCTCTACTATGCCGCGCAGTACCGACAAAAGGAAATCGGTAGATCACAGGCAAAGATGCCCCGATCCGTATGTCTCCCTCCCCGCCTTCAAAAGCGCGTGGCATCTACTTGTTTAACCGCCTAAGCTAATGCGAGACTGTTAATGAGCAATTATAAAAGCCAAGGAGATTTCAATGAAATTCGCCACCACAATTTCCACACTCGCACTGATCACAGCTGCAAACACAGCATTCGCTAATTGTGAAGAAGTCCGCTTTTCCGACGTCGGGTGGACCGACATCACAGCGACCACTGCCGCCACATCCGTTGTCCTTGAGGCACTTGGCTATGACGCATCGACCGATATCCTCTCTGTGCCTGTGACCTATGCGTCCATGGCGGAAGGCAATATTGACGTCTTTCTCGGCAACTGGATGCCCACAATGGAAGGTGATATCGCCACCTACCGCGAAGCGGGTACCGTCGACACCGTGCGCACAAATTTGACTGGCGCAAAATACACACTCGCGACCAATGCCGCTGGTGTTGCTGCGGGGATCACAGATTTCGCCTCTATCGCGACAGCCGCTGAGGCTCTTGACGGTAAGATTTACGGGATCGAAGCAGGCAATGACGGCAACCGCCTGATTCAAGACATGATCGACGGCGGCGTTTTTGGGCTGTCCGATTTCGAGGTTGTTGAATCCTCCGAGCAGGGCATGCTGGCCCAAGTTGAACGCGCCGTTGACCGGTCCGAGCCTGTTGTCTTTCTGGGCTGGGAGCCGCACCCAATGAACGCAAACTTTGATCTGACCTACCTGCCCGGTGGTGATGACTTCTTTGGCCCCGATCTGGGCGGTGCCACAGTTGCGACAAACACGCGTGCGGGTTACGTCGCAGAGTGCCCCAATGTGGGTAAGCTGCTGACGAACCTCGAATTCACACTCGCCATGGAGAACGAGATTATGGGCGCGATCCTGAACGACGGTGTTGATCCAGAGGATGCCGCCAAGGCATGGCTTGCAGCCAATACAGACACATGGATGGCGTGGGTTGACGGTGTGACAACGCTGGAAGGTGGCGACGCTGTTGGTGCTGTCACAGCCGCAATGGCCAACTAAAATAAGAAAAAGAGGGGGGCACAGATGTGCCCCCCTTTCACCATAAGGGGCAGGCATGGACTGGTTAGAAACGTATAAAATCCCGATGGATGATGGGTCAGAGGCTATCGTGGATTGGCTCAAAACCCATGCGCGCCCGTTCTTTGATACACTTTCGGACGCTCTGGAATGGATGATCGACGGGATCGTCTGGGCGTTGCAGACCCCGCCCACCTTGCTCATTGTCGTGCTGTTTGTTGCTCTTACATGGGCGTTGCAGCGCTCTTGGAAAGTTTGCCTTCTGGTCGCGCTCTGCCTGCTTTTCATCATCAATCAAGGGTATTGGGAGGAAACAACCGATAGCCTTGCGCTTGTGTTGTCCTCTTGTGTGGTGTGCATGGGGCTCGGTGTGCCGATTGGCATTTTCCTTGCCCACCGCCCCCGCGCTTATCAATTCATCAGCCCCGTTCTTGACCTGATGCAAACCCTGCCCACTTTTGTCTACCTGATCCCCGCGATTGTGTTTTTCGGCCTCGGTATGGTGCCGGGCTTATTTGCAACGGTTATTTTCGTCATCCCCGCCCCGATCCGGCTCACATATCTTGGCGTCTCGAAAACTCCGACCGAACTGACCGAGGCCGCCGAGGCCTTTGGCGCGACCCCGACCCAACTCCTCTGGAAGGTCGAATTGCCCTATGCGGTGCCCCAGATCATGGCAGGTTTGAATCAGGTCATCATGCTGTCCTTGTCCATGGTTGTGATCGCGGCCTATGTGGGCGCCGACGGTCTGGGCAAACCAGTGGTGCAGGCGCTTGGGCGCAATGATCCGGGTCTGGGGTTTGAATCGGGCTTTGTCATTGTCGCTGTTGCGATCATGCTGGACCGTATGTTGCGGGTAAAACGGTCATGAACGCGGTAGAGTTCGATAACGTTAGCATCGTCTTTGGCGATGACCCGGCGAGTGCCCTCCCCCTGATGGACGCAGGGCAACAACGCGCCGAAATCAGCGCCGCCTGCAACCAGATCCTTGGTGTGCACAACTGCTCGCTCACTGTGGAAGAGGGCGAAATTCTCGTGCTGATGGGCCTGTCCGGCTCTGGCAAATCGACATTGCTGCGCGCGGTCAACGGCCTGAACCCCGTGGTGCGTGGCGAAGTTCGCGTCCGGACCGGTAACACGATGACAAGCGTGTCTGGCGCCGACCGCAAAACACTGCGCGATATAAGGCTGCGCACCGTCGCGATGGTCTTTCAGCAATTTGGCCTGCTCCCGTGGCGAAATGTGCGCGATAACGTCGGACTTGGGCTGGAACTGGACGGGCAATCCGCTGCCGTGCGCCGCAAAAGGGTGGATGATGAGCTGGAAGGCGTCGGCCTATCGGACCGCGCTGACGCTTTGGTCGGGGAGCTTTCGGGCGGGATGCAGCAAAGGGTCGGACTTGCTCGTGCTTTTGCCACAGATGCTCCGATCCTTTTGATGGATGAGCCGTTCTCGGCCCTCGACCCGCTTATCCGCTCGAGGTTGCAAGACGAGCTGCTGGAACTGCAAGCCAAACGCGGCCGCACGATCATTTTTGTCTCCCATGATCTGGACGAAGCGTTCAAGCTGGGCAACCGCATCGCCATCATGGAAGGCGGGCGGATTGTGCAATGCGGAACACCCCAAGACATCTATACCAATCCCGCCAACGATTATGTTGGCGATTTCGTCGCCCATATGAACCCGCTCAGCGTGCTCTGCGCGCGCGACGTGATGGAGCCTGTGACGGGTGCGCCCTCAACGACCGTTGCCGCTGAGACGAGCATCCGCGATGTGATGGCACAGCTGGGCGAAGACCAGACGACGATTGGTGTCCTTGAGGGCAAAAAAATGATCGGGCAGATTTCAAAAGACCGCATTCTCGCAAAGCTGAGCGACCCCCGCACCTAAGCAAAACAACAAAGCAGACCACTGTGCCACCAGATTGCTGCATAAATGACGAATGGGAGCTTTTAAACCAATCGCGAAGGTTCGCTCAGGGCCGAGAGTGCAATTATGTTGAGCCTCTTGATCCGAAGGCCACTCGTCGGTCTGAATGAGCGTACCGCCTCAAAACTCCGCTAAGTTATAGTTTAGAAAAGTCCTGTCTATCTCGTCAGCCAGTTCGAGCGCGGGGTGAGCATCAGCGATGCGCTGTTCGTTTCGTGCTGCTTGCCTCGCCACGGCGTGCAGTGTCCAGATGGTTTGCTGGGGGTGGTTTAAGTCAATAGGCGAACCAAACATCAAAAGAAGCAAAGCAGCGCACACCACTCACATTACCTACGATCACGACAAAAGGAGCAGCAAGGTACTTCTGGGAAAAACGCCAGTGCATCGTATTGCGCTTTACATCCCAAGGAGTCCGTAGAGAGACCAGCGTTAATAAAAATTGAATAAGATAGTTTGTCTTAGCGTAAATATTTGAACAACTGGTGCGGGCGGGGGGACTCGAACCCCCACGGGCATACGCCCAACAGATTTTAAGTCTGGTGTGTCTACCATTCCACCACGCCCGCAATGGGTGCAACATACCGTGCTCTGGCGCGGTGTAAATGTCTCAAATGTCTTCGCCGATCTTGCCCAGCGGCGCACCTTTGGCCAGCAGCGCCTTCTCTGACAACCACGGGTTATTCGCCACGGCCTCCAGCATCTGCGCGCGCGCCTCCGCGATGCGCCCGAGGTTCATCAACGTCAGGCCCCTGCCCGATTGCGCCGCGACATGGCGTGGCTGTAGTTCCAGCGCACGGTCAAGGTCCTTTAACGCAGCAGCGTAATCCTCGCGCAAAAAACTGATGTAGGCCCGCTGGTTCCAGCCTTCGGCATAATCGGGGCAATACTCGGTAAGCCGTGTAAATTGCGCGTAGGCCTCGACAAAATCGAAACTACCCCGCGCCGCCATGCCACGCTCCAGCACGGCTTGGGCCGCATCGTCGGGCGCACGCAGCCAGACCTTCCACATCGCATCCGAAGCAGCCTGCCCTTCACGGAAGTTCTCCGCCGCCTGCGCTTGAGCGAACAATCCTTCCAACTCTGCACTTACATCCGCAGATGCAGGGCACTCCTGCGCAGATGCAGATAAGGAAAACGCGGGGCCGACCATCACGGCTAAGGCAAACAAGATACGCATGTCCTATAGAATGGCGCGACACGCCCTTGGGTCAAGTCCCCTCCGACAGCATCACTTCCTTCACCGCTTCCATCGCCACATAGGTAGAGGTCGAGGCCACATGGGGCAGCGCCGAAATCGTATCACCCAGAAACGCACGGTAGCTGTTCATATCCCGCGTGCGCACTTTCAGAAGATAGTCAAAGTTCCCTGCGATCATATGGGCCTGCTCGATCTGCGGCACCTTTGCCACTGCTGCATTGAACGCTGCCAAAGCGGCCTCGCGCGTATCTGTCAACCGAACCTCTACAAATGCCACGTGATCAAGCCCTAGACGGATCGGATTCAGCATGGCACGGTAGCCCAGAATAACGCCGTTCTCTTCCAACCGCCGCAGCCGCGCTTGGGTGGGAGACTTGGACAGGCCAATGCGTTTGGACAGGTCGGTAATACTAATGCGTCCATCCTCGGCGAGGGTCGCCAGAATCGCCTGATCGAATTGATCCAAATCAGAAGTGTTTTGCGCCATAAATCTGCCCTCAATGACGTGTTTGGCCCTGAATTTCGGGCATCTTCAGGCAACATGCCTGCAAACGACGTGATAAACTAGTCAAAACCCATCCATGGAGAATCCAATATGGCACGTGACACATCTCTTTCCCTGCGCGCAACCATCGACACAGGCACCTATGCCGAACCCGATGCTGTATTGGCCACTCTTATCGAAACCGCCAACCTCTCGGCGCAGGACCGCAAGGACATTACCACATTGGCCGCTGGCCTTGTGCGCGACATTCGCGGCACCACATCACCCGGTCTGATGGAGGTTTTCCTTGCCGAATACGGCCTTTCCACAGATGAGGGTGTGGCGCTGATGTGCCTCGCCGAAGCGCTGTTGCGCGTGCCTGACGCCGAGACGATGGATGCCTTGATCGAAGACAAGATTGCCCCCTCAGACTGGGGCCGCCACATGGGCCACTCCACCTCCACTATGGTTAACGCATCTACATGGGCGCTTATGTTGACAGGCCGTGTTCTGGACGACGAGCAACCCGGCCCCGTCCGCCACCTGCGCGCCGCGATCAAACGCATGGGCGAACCTGTGATCCGCACCGCCGTAGCCCGCGCCATGAAGGAAATGGGCCGCCAGTTCGTTCTGGGTGAAGACATCAAAAAAGCCATGAAACGCGCCGCAGGAATGGAAGCCAAAGGCTACACCTATTCCTATGACATGCTCGGAGAGGCTGCCCGCACCGAGAGCGACGCCCGCCGCTATCACCTGAGCTATTCCGACGCGATCTCTTCCATCGCCCGTGGCTGTACCCACGACGACATTCGCAAAAACCCCGGCATCTCCGTCAAACTCTCCGCCCTGCACCCCCGCTACGAAGTGGCGCAGGAAGCATCTGTGATGAAAGACCTCGTACCCCGTCTGCGTGCTTTGTGCCTGCTCGCCAAATCCGCAGGCATGGGCTTGAACGTTGACGCAGAAGAAGCTGACCGCCTCGGCCTGTCGCTCGACGTGATCAACGCTGTGATGTCCGAGCCAGCCCTTGCAGGATGGGACGGCTTCGGTGTGGTTGTACAAGCATACGGACCCCGCGCCGCTGGCACCATCGACGCACTTTATGACATGGCAGAACGCCACGATCGCCGCATCATGGTTCGCCTCGTTAAAGGTGCGTATTGGGACACAGAAATCAAACGCGCCCAAGTTGAGGGCGTCGATGGCTTTCCGGTATTTACGCGAAAAGCGGCCACTGACGTCAGCTATATCTCCAACGCACGCAAGCTGCTGGGCATGACCGACCGCATCTACCCCCAATTCGCCACCCACAACGCGCACACCGTCGCCGCCGTTCTGCACATGGGCGAGGACAAAGAGCTGTATGAGTTCCAGCGTTTGCACGGAATGGGCGAGACACTGCACAATATCGTCCTCAAGAACCACGGCAGCCGCTGCCGTATCTACGCCCCTGTTGGCGCACACAAAGATCTGCTCGCCTATCTGGTCCGTCGCCTGCTGGAAAATGGTGCGAATTCCAGCTTCGTAAACCAGATCGTAGACGAAGACGTCGCCCCCGAAGAAGTCGCCGCCGATCCGTTCAGCAAGCTCGAAGAGAGCATTCCGGTGATACCGCGCGGTCCTGAAATCTTCCGTCCCCTGCGTGCCAACGCAAAGGGGTTCGACCTCACGCATACGCCTACACTCACCGCGATTGAACAAGCACGTGAACCCTTCGCCAATGCGACATGGACCGCCAAACCCATCATCGCGGGCGGCACTAAAGGCGGCGACGCGCAAGAAGTGGCAAACCCGACTGGCGCCACCTCCCCCGGTACAGTCCACCCAGCTACACCTGCTGACGTTGCAAAAGCGCTCGACGCGGCAAAACCGTGGGACGCACCCCTCGACGAGCGCCGCAAGGCCCTCCTGCGTGCCGCTGATATCTACGAGGAACGCTACGGCGAAATCTTCGCGCTCCTGACGCGCGAAGCTGGCAAAGGCCTCCCCGACTGCGTGGCCGAGCTGCGCGAAGGCGTGGACTTCCTGCGCTACTACGCCGCCCAAGCTACCAATATGCCCCCCGCTGGCGTGTTCACCTGCATCTCGCCATGGAACTTCCCCTTTGCAATCTTCTTGGGACAGATCAGCGCCGCCCTTGCCGCAGGCAATGCCGTACTCGCAAAACCAGCCGAGCAAACACCACTCATCGCCCATTTGGCGATCAGTGTACTGCATGAAGCTGGCGTTCCAGCGACTGCCCTGCAACTCCTCCCCGGCGCAGGCGATGTGGGCGCGGCTCTGACTTCTGACGTACGGATCAATGGCGTCGCCTTCACTGGCTCCACTGGCACGGCACAGCGAATCCGCGCCGCCATGGCCGACCACTGCGCCCCCGGCACGCCGCTCATCGCGGAAACGGGTGGCCTCAACGCCATGATCGTCGACTCAACCGCCCTGCCCGAGCAAGCGGTTCAGGCCATCGTGGAAAGCGCCTTCCAATCCGCAGGACAACGCTGCTCCGCACTGCGCTGTCTTTATGTCCAAGCGGACATCGCCGAAGACTTCACAAAAATGCTCATCGGCGCGATGCAAGCGCTGCAAATGGGCGATCCGTGGAACCTGAGCACAGACGTTGGCCCCGTTATCGACGAGACAGCCCGCAAAGGCATCGCCGATCACATCGCCGCCGCCCGCGCCGATGGTCGCCTTGTGGCAGAATTGCCCACACCCGATCACGGCACCTACATCGCGCCGACAATCATCAAGGTCAAAGCCATCAGCGATCTGGAGCGTGAAATCTTTGGCCCCGTCCTGCACATGGCGACCTTCAAATCCAACGAGTTAGACAAAGTCATCAACGCGATCAACGCCACAGGTTATGGCCTCACCTTCGGCCTGCACACCCGCATTGACGACCGTGTGCAATACGTCTCCGAGCGGATCGAGGCGGGCAACATCTACATCAACCGCAACCAGATTGGCGCAATCGTAGGCTCGCAACCCTTCGGCGGTGAAGGCCTGTCGGGTACAGGTCCAAAGGCGGGCGGCCCAAACTATCTGCCCCGCTTCTCGGCACCTGATCTGGCCGACGTCTCTCCCGCATGGGACAAAGCGGGCACGCTTCCGGCGCTGCCAGCGCATACACCTACTGCGCTCGACACCGTATCGCTGCCAGGCCCTACAGGTGAGAGTAACCGCCTCTCGACCCTGCCACGCGCCGCGATCCTTTGCGCAGGCCCCACAGCCGACACAGCCGCCGCACAAAAGCGAGCTGTCGAAGCACTGGGTGGCATCGCCGTTGTCGCAACAGGAAGCATTGCAGCCGATGCGCTGACAACTGGACCCGACTATGGCGGCATCCTGTGGTGGGGCGACGCAGAAACGGCACGCCAGATGGAGCAAGCATTGGCAAAGCGTAAAGGCCCTATCATGCCGCTGATGCGCGGCCTGCCCGACACTGCGCGCGTACGCCAAGAACGCCACGTCTGCGTCGACACAACTGCCTCTGGCGGCAACGCAGCCCTTCTGGGCGCCTCTGCGTAAATCCAAACGGTCAGCCCCTATTTGGTGGGCTGACCTTTCCCTTCATTTTGCCATTAGACTGAATTCCTCCAGCTGCACCATGACACCGCGCCGACGGCTTTCGTCCCCGCCCATCGCTTGCCCTTGACGCTCCTCGCGCAATCGCAGAACGTGGCCCGATGTTTCCCATCCGTGATCATAATCCTTCTGGCCGCGTGCCTTACGTGACCTATGCGCTGATGGCCGCCAACATCGGCATCTTCCTCAGCATGCTTCCCATCGCGGGGGATGAGCGTGCGCTGGCACAGCTCTACTACGACTACGCCCTCCTGCCGCGCCGCGTGATGGAGGGCGACGGCTTCAATGCCCTGCTCAGCTCCCAGTTCTTGCATGCAGGCTGGGCGCATATTGCTGGCAACATGCTGTTTTTATGGATCTTCGGTGATAACGTCGAGGACGAGATGGGCCATGCCCCTTTCCTCGTCTTCTACCTCGTCGCGGGTGCGCTCTCGGGCTACGCCCATGTCCTAGCCGATTCCACGTCATATGTCCCCACAGTCGGCGCATCGGGTGCCATCGCTGGGGTCATGGGCGCCTACCTTTTGTTGTTCCCAAAAGCCCGCGTCGACATTCTGTTTTTCATTAGAATTATCCCCATCCCCGCATGGATCATGCTGATGGTCTGGTTTGCAATGCAATTCGTTGGCGGCATGGGGGCTACGCCCGAAACGGGTGGCGTCGCCTATTGGGCCCACGCAGGCGGCTTTGTCGCGGGTCTGCTATTGGCCCTTCCGCTCTGGCTGCGTCTTGGGGGGCCAAAGTTCTGGAAAGCCACCCATGGCCACCCGCCACATCCCCCCGCCCGCTACAACATGCCAAAGGTCAAACGCAAATGAGCCTCAAAATCACAGTTACCTGCCACTGCGGCGCATGCAGCGTGACTGCAACTCTACCCAATGGCTTTACCGATGCGGCACGCTGCACCTGCTCGTTTTGTAAACGCCGTCAGGCGGCGGCTGTCACCGCAACCACTGCCAGCGTTGTAGTCACAAAAGGCGCAGACAGCCTTACAGTTTACAGCTGGGGAACCCACACGGCGAAACACTATTTTTGTAAAACGTGTGGCATCTACCTCTACCACCAACGCCGTTCCGATCCCGCACAATGCGGCATCAACCTTGGATGCATCGAGGGCGTTAACACATGGGAACATGAGCCTGTGGCGTGGACGGATGGCGTAAACCACCCCTCCGACCGCAAGTAGCATTTAGCCGCGCACGAGCTTCGAGAAACCGGTAAAGATCGCTTCGTTCGCGGCGATAATCTCGCCATCCTGAACAACATCGCCGCGCGGATTGATCGGCTCGACCAGACCACCCGCCTCTTTTACGATGATTACACCCGCAGCCAAATCCCACGAGTTCAAACGACGCTCCCAGAACCCGTCATAGCGGCCCGCAGCCACATAGGCCAAATCAAGCGATGCCGCACCCCAGCGGCGAATACCCGCACAAGACGGTGCAATACGCGCCATATCCTGCAAGGTCGCCGGCAGATCAGAGCGTCCACCAAACGGGATACCCGTGGCAAAGATTGACTCGATCATCTTGTGACGCGCCGAGACGCGCATACGGCTCTCGTTCATCCACGCACCCGCACCCTTCTCAGCGAAAAACATCTCTTCTTTAGCTGCGTCAAATACAACGCCCGCGACAACCTGCCCCTTATGCTCAAGTGCTATTGAAATCGCCCAATGTGGCAAACCGTGCAGAAAATTCGTCGTGCCGTCCAGCGGATCAACAATCCAGCGGCGTGTGGGGTCTTCACCCTCCTCTGCACCACCCTCTTCGGCGATCCAGCCATAGGTCGGGCGCGCCGTGCGCAGCTCGTCCTTAATAATCTTCTCGGCGTTGATGTCAGCGCGGCTCACAAAATCGCCTGCACCTTTCATGGACACCTGAAGCTGCTCTACTTCACGAAAGTCCTTCACCAACGCACGCCCCGCTTTACGCGCAGCCTTGATCATGATGTTAAGATTTGCACTGCCAACCATGTCATTACGGCCTTTGTCTTAGAGGATTTCCGCCCTCTTAGGACGTACCGCTCCAATTGCCAATAGCCAGTGACGCAGCGTGCCACTTGTGCCGCCTTGCAACTGCGATACCGTGGGCCAAATCCAATGCCAGAAACCAAAGGGAGAACACCATGTCAGAGACAATGAAACAAATCGTCCTCGCCAGCCGCCCGGACGGCGCACCGACCCCCGCCAACTTCCGCATGGAAGAATTGCCAGTGCCCACACCGGGCGAAGGCGAAGTGCTCGTGCGCGTTCATTATATGTCACTGGACCCCTATATGCGCGGTCGTATGGATGACGCAAAATCCTACGCCGCCAACATCCCAGTTGATGGCAAAATGGAAGGCGGCTCTGTCGGAGAAATCATCGCGTCGAATGCAAAAGGCTTTGAAGTTGGCGAATTCGTCATGGGCGGATTTGGCTGGGCCACACATTCTGTTGCTCCTGCTGCGGGGCTGGCCAAAATCGACCCCAACACTGCCCCCATCACATATGCTCTGGGCGTTCTCGGGATGCCTGGCCTCACAGGCTGGTACGGCCTGACGGAGCTGGGCAAACCAAAAGAGGGCGAAACTCTCGTCGTCGCTGCGGCCACTGGCCCCGTAGGTTCCATGGTCGGCCAGATCGCCAAATCGCGCGGCCTGCGCACCGTTGGCATCGCTGGCGGACCTGCCAAATGCAAACTCGCAGTTGATCATTTCGGCTTTGACGTCTGCCTTGATCACCATGCGTATGCCACCGCGTCGGAGTTACGCGCCGCAATCAAAGAGGCCGCGCCCAAAGGCATCGACATCTACTTCGAGAACGTAGGCGGCAAAGTTCTTGAGGCTGTCATGCCTCTGATGAACCAGTTTGGCCGCATTCCGATCTGCGGCATGATCGCATGGTACAACGAAGGTGGCCTCGGCGCCGATGCGATCGAAAAAGGCCTCACCGCCCCGAAACTCTGGCGCACGATCCTTGTCAACTTTCTGAGCGTGAACGGCTTTATCATCTCCAACCACTGGAACCGCATGGGCGATTTCCACAAAGAGGTCGGCCCGATGATCGCCAACGGCACCGTCAAAGTTCAAGAGGACATCACTGAAGGTCTGGAGAACGCCCCCGACGCCTTTATCAAACTCCTGACAGGCGGCAACACCGGCAAAGCCATCGTAAAAGTCATCTAAACCAATCCCCCGCGCGACTGTCAAAGCTAGCGCGGGGTGCCCCTCTTTCTTTCTGAAATGCTGGACCCATTACCCAGCGCCCCACCTCTCTTCCGCTGTGAAAAGATCAGGCCCTTGTGTGAATGCAGCAAAAGACCGCTTCCAGTCGGAATTTACCGATGCGGCCCTATACAGAATGGCAGCTTTCCGTCGAAGAGTTGAGCCGCGCCCGCAATTCTATCGTTGTTAATAGCAGGATTGCTTTCGCGGCAATTCTCGAAGTGTGGCCGCGCGTTTTTTCAAATTGCTTCGGGAAATGGTGCAATACTCTCTGCGAGCACCTTAGGAGTTTTAGACATCGTCATTAAGCGGGCTTATTTTATTACCATTCCGTTACGACAAGGACAAAAATATGGAAATCCAGTGAGATACAAAATCGCAGCTACCGGACTCTGCTTATTACTTCCCTTCACTTCCCTCGCCTTTGAACCAAAAGAGGTTATCGATATGGGTAGCTGGTGAGGATGCAGGCTCGATTGGTCCAACAGAATGCGTAGATCAACAGATTTGTTCAAGTATGAAGGCTGCGGATGCTCAAGACGACGCATATGTTACGTCACGGTTCTGTGCTACCGAAGCCTCTAATCAGGCTGATCTACTGCTGAAGAAGTTTTATCAATCAGCAATTCTTAAAAAGAACGCTGATAACTTGCTGCCCCAAAAATTCCGGTGTTTTGATTTAGCCTGTTCTCCAACTGAGGAGACAGACGATGAAGAGAAGCTGCTTCAGCGAAGAACAGATCATTGGGATATTGAAAGAGCATCAGGCCGCACTTGGCGCGAAGGAATTGTGCCACAATCACAGTGTCAGCGATGCGAAGTTTTACAAATGGCGATCCAAGGACGGTGCAATCAAAGTCTAGGGCCACTAGGTTCGGGAAATTGGATCATCGCTGCCTTTTCAATTATGATCATTTTGGGTTGCCACAAAGGGCCAAGGCAGTCAGGTAGGATGAAGCGGGTACGAGTTTCTGTTTCTGCCACTTGGGAGATGGACAATGGTTTTTGCCAAATTTTCAACCAGAGCTGACTACAACAGTCTGGTTATCGGACTTCGCACATTGAACAGACGGGAATTCTTCGGAAAGTCCCGCAGATCGTCCCGAATTGTCCCTCAACATATCAGGAAAGTTTGTTAGATGGCATATTTACTCGAACCCGCCATTGGCATCTGCCGTTTTTCGTTTTGTGGTAAAGGGGACTGGCGTGCATCTCGTGCAGCCAAAACACCCGCCGAGATTGAAGACATGCGTGCCAAGACGGCTGAACAGCTTTACACAGATGAACGCATGTCGCTGCGATTTTACCTGTTTGAAAACTTTCTGCTTCCGTCTCTCAAAGCACAATCAGACAAGAACTTCCTGTGCCTGATATTGACGTCAGATATCATGCCAGAGGTGTATAAAAACAGACTTCAAGACATCTGTTCAGCTGATCGCAACCTCGAACTTCTGGTATCATCAGAAGCGACCGTTCATGAGGCATTGTGGCCCAGAATATCCGAGTTGAATACGCTTGCAGGGCGACCGTTGGTCGAGTTTCGGATAGATGACGATGATTGCTTGTCTCGCGATTATGTTCAAGAACTACGTGGATTTATGACCCGCCTCGGGGACCGCATGCCCGTCAGTTATTCGCGTTCGAACGGATTGGTCATAACCAATTATGAGGTCAACGGTGAGATGTTCATCTATCAGGCCCATTTGCCCTTCAACAGCATGGGTACCGCGATCCGCGTTCACGGAGATCGCACAATTTTCTCCTTCGGGCACAATGCTCTGCACAAGCGGTTTTCTGCAATCGTGGATAACTCTGGTATGGGATATATTTCGATCAAAATTGACGGACACGACTCTGAACCGATCAGCATGGAAATGCCTCATATCAGAGACAGCCACGTGCCGATCGGGCGTGATGAGACAGAGGTCATTCTGTCAAAGTGGTTTCCATTTCTAGCCGAGGACAACGCGTCGCTCTATGATGTTTTAGTCAGCAGGATATATCACGCTGCATCACTGTCTCGGACCAAATCCAACGCTCCAGTTCCCGATTGAAAGGAGCCCATGTTTGACGCGTGTTTTCAGCATATTTGAGCGGATCGGGCTTGGCGGCGGGGGAAAGGTCAAGGCCGTCTATCACCGCATGAACGCTCTGTCCGAGATTGCCGAATTCGATCCGATTTTGCTGAACCTCAATCACAGTCCCAACCAAAAGCTCAAGTTTGCCGAGCTGCAGGCGAATGGCACAATCGCGTCCGACGTACAAAACCTCACTGTGCCAGAGGCGTGTTACCAGTCTGCGATTGATGCAGGTATTCAACCCTTCAATGACTTCCCCGAATTTGATCAGACATCGGCCAAAGGGCACAAGGTCGTATACTCCCTAAACGGGATTCCCGTTTTTACCGACACAGTCAAACAGACTCCGATCGGCGTAATCACCAAACGCAGAGTACCTCACCCCGATGGAGAGCTGCTATACACACTCATCGAGGGGGAGGTTCACCAATTGATGCGGCGCACCACCAAAGGTACCGTTGAGACAACTGATTTTGTAAAATCGCTACCTATCCGCTGGTTCAAGACCCAAGATCGCCAGTTCGTCATTGGCAAAAACCTGATCACTGACACAATCTGCAGAACCCAACGCATCTTTGGCCAGAATTTGTTCGAGCTGATCAGCTGGGATGATGCAGTCGTCTTTTTCGACGGCGTTACCTCGGCCTATCTGTCCCCAGTAACCAGTGTGCCCCGCGCCCTTTTTTTGCACGCCGATCATCGCGGCCCCGAGGGCGACATTGTCCCCCGCTCAAAATTCCTAATCGAGAATTTCAAAGGCGAAGCCATCATCACATCAACACATGTCCATAAGCAACAAATCCACGCAGACGTGACACCATCAGCGGAGATCCATGTGATTCCGCATTTCTGTGAAACAACTTCGGTCATTGGCGCACCGCGCAGGAACCTCGTGACCGTCTCGCGGTTGGAGTTGACTGGCAAACCTATTCACGAATGCATCGAGGCCTTTTGTCAGATCAAAGACGAGTTCCCTGACATAGATTATCTGATCTATGGCTTGGGCGCAGGAGAACAGGAGCTGGAAGCACAAATCGTGCGTCTTGGCTGTGATGACCGTGTACAACTGGCAGGGTATACCTCAGAGGCATTGAACGTTTTTCGGCACGCACTTGCATCTGTCTATCCCACAACCACCGAAGGGTTCGGTCTCGCTATTCTAGAGGCACTTTCAAACGGATGTCCGGTAATTTCCTATGACGTAAACTATGGACCGCGCGAAATGATCTCATCAGGTAAAAACGGGGAATTAGTGCAGCGCGGTGACATACCTGCCATTGCAGACGCAATGCGCCGAGTGCTTTTGCAGCCAGAACAGTATCAGCGCAATACGGATCACGGGCTAGAGCGGTACACACGCCAGACCTATGTCTCTAACTACCGCGACTTTGTAACCAAGCTTGCGAAATCAGGCATCTCCGATTGAGCGCAACGAGGTCGCGTGCCTAGCGTTGCAGCTCAAAATCCTTACTCGCAAGTAAGGCCGCTGCGCCGATCATCAATCCGCCGCATATTTTGTTCACCAAGCCAAAAGAAATCCGCTGAAGCACTTTGGCGGCGCGCACGCCAACCCATCCCCAGAGCATCAGAATAACGCCATCCACCACCAAGTAGGTGACCCCAAGGATGAACAATTGAGGCAGCACCGGAACGGTAGGATCAATAAATTGGGGAAAGAGAGCACCAAAAAACACGACCGCAAACGGGTTTGCCATAGATGTCACAAAACCTTGGCGGAACAGACGGAGCGATTGACCGGATGGATTTGCCATAACCTCGTGCGGTTTGCCTTTTGACACGATGAGCTGAACACCGATCCAGACAAGATAGGCCACTCCGAACCATTTGATCAAGATAAACGCATTTGCCGAGGTCGCAATGATCGCAGCAAGTCCGAACGCCGCGCCTGCCATCTGGAGACTGTTGGCTGTCAAATCTCCCGCGATAGTATAAGCACTACGCCTCAGCCCGTGGCGCACGCTGTTTGATATGATCAAAAGTTGGCTGGTATCTGGTGGCGTGGCGAAAAACACGGCTACCGCTGCCAAATAGACCAAATAGCTTTCCATGGGCATCATCGCATTCCTTCGGACATAATCCGCCAACCTTTGGCCTTCGCACCAAATTAGTCAAAGCTTCAATGCCGCCGTTCGCATCTGCACATTACACCGCCGCTTTGCCCCGCTTCGCTGTCATAGCGCAGCCGCCCCATCTCACACCGCTTGCAATTTGCGTGCCTCCGTTCCCGCCAGCCCCAACAACTCCTGCATATACGGCTTTTCGCGGTCATCACTCCGGATTGCCGCATACAAGCGCCGCGTCACACCTTTTTTGGTAAGCGGCCGTGTGACGTAATCCGATGAATACTTCACCTCCCGCACGACCCAGTCGGGCAGTACCGACACCCCGCGATTGGAAGCCACCAGAAGCAGGATGACCGCTGTCAATTCCACCTGACGGATTGCCGCAGGCTCCACTTTGGCAGGGATCAACAACTGACTGAACACATCCAGCCGCGTGCGCTCTACTGGATACGTGATCAGCGTCTCACCACGAAAATCATCTGCCTCCACATACTTTTTTTGCGCCAGAGGGTGCGCCGAAGATGCTACAAAAACCGCCTTGTAATCAAACAGCTCGATAAACTCGACACCTGCAATCTCTTCTGGATCAGAAGAAATTACCAAATCAACCTCTTCGCGCAACAACGCAGGCAGCGCGTCAAAGGCCAAACCGGGCCGGATATCCACATCCACATCGCCAAAGCTGCGGCGAAACTGCTCCAGCACTGGAAACAACCACTCGAAACAGGCGTGGCACTCAATCGCGATGTGCATCCGCCCCGTACTGCCATCGCGCAAGCCACTAAACTCCTCCTGCAAGGCCGCGACCTGTGGCAACACCTGCTCGGCCAACTTTAAAAGGCGCTGCCCCGCAGGCGACAGCTTGAGCGGTTTGGAGCGGCGTACAAACAGCTCCACCCCCGCCTGATCCTCAAGTCCTTTAACCTGGTGACTGAGTGCTGATTGCGTGATGTTCATCATCTCCGCCGCCCGCGCCAATCCCCCCGCGCGGTGGATGGCCTGAATGGTGCGCAGATGCCGAAACTCAATATGCATATGAGATCATCCTCATGTTAATGATGAAAGTTATGAATTTGTTTCACACTCAAACCCATGCGACAAGATATGAAATCAAAAAGGATACGGACCATGACAAACCCTGCCGTTTCATTCGAAGTCTTCCCGCCCAAAACCGTCGATGCCGCATTCAAGCTGTGGGATACGGCACAAGCACTGGCTCCGCTGGCTCCCCGCTTTTTCTCCGTAACCTATGGCGCAGGCGGCACCACCCGTGATCTGACCCATGACGCTGCCCATGTTCTGCGCCGCACATCAGGCCTGCCTGTTTCCGCCCACCTCACCTGCGTTGGGGCGTCCGTGGCCGACACAATGGAGCAAGCCGAGAAATTCCACGCCGCTGGCGTCACCGACATCGTCGCCCTGCGTGGTGACCCGCAAAACGGCGAGGAACGCTTTGCTGCGCATCCCGAGGGCTTCAAAAACTCTGTCGAGCTGATCGAGGCACTTGCCCTGCAAGACAAGTTTACCATCCGCGTTGGCGCCTACCCCGATTGCCACCCCGATGCGGCCAGCCAGCACGCCAACATTCAATATCTTAAGCGTAAATTCGACGCGGGCGCGCACGAAGCGATCACGCAGTTCTTCTTTGAGCCCAAAAGCTTCCTGCGCTTCCGCGATCAATGCGCCGCCGCTGGCATTACCAAACCCATCGTGCCCGGCATCCTGCCCATCACCAACTGGACCTCAGCCCGCAATTTTGCAACCCGCTGCGGCACCAAAATTCCTGCGTGGATGGAAGAGGCCTACCGCGCTGCGGAGCGCGATGGCCGTACTGAACTGCTCTCCACAGCGCTCTGCGCTGAATTATGTAGCGCGCTGGTCGACGAAGGGGTGGATGCCTTGCATTTCTACACACTTAACCGCCCCGATCTAACTCGTGACGTCTGCCGCGCATTGGGGGTTACACCACAAACCGCCCTTTCAAACGTGGCGTAACAGGTTGCGCCATGGCGCAAAACGGTCCTAGGCTGGGGAAATCTTTTCCCAGCCGGAGCGACCCCCATGCGACGCCTTGCCACCTCTCCCGATGATCTGCTGCCCCCATCCGAAGCGCTCAAACTCTCGGGACTGGAATACATGCAAAGCATGCTCGACGGCACCAACCCCGGCCCGCCGATTGGTGCCACGATGGGTTATACCCTTCATAGCGTTGAGGCAGGCGCATGCGTCTTTCGCGGCACACCGGAATTTGGAGTAACCAACCCGATGGGGACGGTGCACGGCGGCTGGTACGGCACCCTGCTCGACTCCGCGATGGCCTGTGCCGTGATGACCCGCGTGCCGCGCGGCTCGGTCTACACGACACTGGAATACAAGATAAATATCTTGCGCTCGATCCCGCTGGGCATGCAGGTTGATTGTATTGGCACAACCGATCACGTGGGCCGCTCAACGGGTGTCGCACATGGCGAAATTCGCGGTGTTGAAGATGGTAAGCTTTACGCCACAGGCTCAACTACCTGCATCGTGATGAAAATCGCGTAGGTTCAATGTGAAGAAGACCGCCTGACCCTCACCCGTATTCTTCCGTCCCCTGCCTTAAATTGCCTGCCGTGCTAAGTCCTCGGGGTCCGGCTGAATACTCTCATGTAGCCGCTCTGACGGGTCCCCCCCCACCACCCGCTTGCGCCGGGTAACAAACAGCGGCCCCCATCCAGCCCATGTGCCGATCGAAGGCGCTCTTGCGTCTTGCTCGAACCGCGCCCGCCACCCGTCAGGCAAAGGCAGATCGGCTGCCTCCGCCCGCTCCAGCATCCAGACCAACGGGATATTCGACAAAGGCCGTGCATGATGCCGCCCGCCCAATTGTCCGCCAACATCGCCATGGCTGCCCCGAAACCAGACCTGCTCGATCTGCACGGGTCGATCAGGGTCACTCTCCCAAATGATGGGTCGATACGCCACGCGTGTCTCGTCGCGTGCCAGCGCGTGATATCCCATCTTCACGTGACGGCCCAGCGCATGGTTGTGAAACGCGTACCGCGCCACACTGAGCCGCCACAACACAGGTGCGTTGATCCCCAGCGATTTAACTGTGTCCCAAACGCCGATCATCTCGATTGGGACGTCTGCCCGGCAATGCGCCGTCGCGAATGCCTCTACCGTGCCATTTTGGGACATACCTTCATACAAGCGATAGGCTTGTCTGATATTACGCTCTGTCGCACAATCACGCCGCAACAGCCCCACTCGGTCAATGATACCTGCAAGCGAGCGGACGGCATATGCGCCCCGCGAATACCCCATGAGGTAAATCTTGTCCCCATCACGGTAACGCGACGCGAGATAGCCGTATGCCCGCTTGATCTGGCGATTTATCCCCCGCCCCGAAACAACGTCACGCACGGTGCGCCAACTGTCCCACTGTAATCCAGGCTCATAATAAATTGAAATCTGTGCGCCCATTTCCTGCGCCAGGTGATAGGCGATGCCTGCGTTCGTCTGGCACCCTTCCTTGAGCGTGGACATGGTCCCGTCAAGAATTACCAGATGGATTTGTTGGCCCCTACTGCTCTTGGAAGGTCCAAAATCACTATCCGGACGCGTCCAGAGGCGGCCAAACAGCCGCCTCAGAAACGGCGTCTCGTTATCTTGCTTATTCGGCGGCGATGGCCTCACCTTGCAGCAACTCCCAAACCTTATGCGGCGTGAACGGCATGTCCGCCTGACGCACCCCATGCTCCCATAGCGCGTCCTGCACCGCATTGGATACCGCCGCAAGCGCGCCAACCGTTCCCGCCTCGCCGCAGCCCTTCATGCCCATGATATTTGCAGTTGAGGGCACAGGCTCACTTGTGAACGAGATGAAAGGGACATCCTGCGCGCGCGGCATGGCATAGTCCATGAACGATGCCGTGAGCAGCTGCCCATCCTCGTCATAAACCACCCGCTCCTGCACGGCTTGCCCGATGCCTTGAACAACGCCGCCATGCACTTGCCCCTCGGCCAGCAACGGATTGATCAGATTACCAAAGTCATCCACGACGGTATAGCGATCCGTGGTCACGATCCCCGTCTCGGGATCAATCACAACTTCGCAGATATGCACTCCGTTGGGGAAGCTACGCGCCTCCAACGTGGCCCGCTCATGGTGAGTCAACAGATCGTCACGCCCCTGTGCGCGCGCCATGTCGGCCACTTCCAGCATTGTCGGCGTCAAGTTAGACCCCTCCGCACGGAACCGCTCGTCGTCAAAGCTAATCTCGGCGGCAGGCACGCCCATCTCATCGGCCAGAAACGCGGTGAAATCCTCGATCATCTTGCCCACAGTCGCCAGCGTGGCATTGTTCTGCACGGTAACAGAGCGCGATCCACCTGTGCCGCCCCCCGTCGCAATGCGGTCACTGTCGCCCTGCACCACCACGATTTTATCGGCTGGTATCCCCGTCTGGTCACTCAGAAACTTGGCGTAAACCGTCTCATGCCCCTGTCCACCCGACTGCGTCCCAACGAGGATCTCAACCGTACCATCCTCAAGGAAGTTAACCTTCGCCCCCTCGCTCGGATCACCCAGAATACTCTCGATGTAATAGCAGAGCCCCTGACCGCGCAGCTGCCCCCGCTTTGCATCCGCCGCCTTGCGCGCGCCAAAACCAGCCGCATCCGCCTCCAAAGCGCCGCGCGTCAACACCTTGTTGAAATCGCCGACGTCATAGGTCTCGCCCGTACAGGCCGCATAGGGAAACTGCTCCGGCTTGATAAAGTTGATGCGCCGCAATTCCAGCGGATCAACCCCCAGCTCACGCGCCGCCCGGTCCATAATCCGCTCCAGCACATAAATTGCCTCGGGCCGCCCCGCGCCACGGTAGGCATCCACCTGCACCGTGTTGGTATAGTAGCCCTCAACCTGCAGCCAAGTCGTCTGCACATCATAGACGCCCATCAGCACGCGGGAGAAAAGCTGCGTCTGGATAAACTGGCCGAACTGGCTGTTATACGCTCCCAGATTACACTTGCTGGTCACACGATAAGCGGTAATCTTGTTATCCGCATCAAAAGCCAACTCCGCCAGTGAGGTCAGATCGCGCCCGCCATTGTCCGTCAGCATCGCCTCGGTCCGCTCGGACATCCAGCGCACAGGTTTGCCCAATACACGGGTCGCATGGCTGATGACAAAATACTCGTGATAGGCCATCCCCTTCATCCCGAAGGCACCGCCCGTGTCAGGATTGGTCACCCGCACCGCATCCTCGTCCAGCCCGAACGCATTCACCAAATTCTTCTTATGAACCCAAACGCCCTGCCCGTTATACGCCACGTGCAGACGCGTCCCGTCCCACTCCGCATAACATCCACGCGGCTCAATGCTGTTCACGATGATCCGGTTGTCTTCAACGTCCAACGCAACAGTCCGCGCCGCCGCCTCAAACGCAGCTTCCGTCGCCGCCTCATCGCCCATGCCCCAGTCGAATGCACAGTTATCCGCCGCCTCAGCGTGCAACGCCTCGCCGCCGCGCACCAAATCCATTTTGGCAGGTAGCTCGTCCACCTCGAACATAATCAGCTCAGCGGCATCCCGCGCCTGCTCATAGGTATCGGCAATCACCATCGCCACAGGCTCGCCCACAAATCGCACACGATCCCGCGCCAGCATGGGCCGCACAGGCGCCGCTGCACCCGATCCGTCACGGTTCTTCACCACAGCCCCGGGTATCTCAACCTTCACGCCTGCGGCTTCCAGATCGGCACAGGTCACAACCAAATGCACACCCTCGGCCGCTGACGCCTCACTCACGTCCAGCTCGGCAATAACACCATGCGCCACAGGAGAGCGGAAAGCAAAAGCATGCAACGCCCCCTCAGGCGAGATATCGTCCACATAGCGCCCCTCGCCGGTCAAAAAGCGAACATCCTCAACCCGTTTGATCGACTGGCTCTTACCGAATTTTTCCATCTGACGTCTCCTGTTGGCCGCGCAATATAGTTGAGCGGACAGTAGCGTCAGAGCAGGCGATGTCCAGTGCGCGCACTCAATTCAGACGTGCTGGAAGAGAGCCGTATTCCGTCATAACCGTCAGCTCGACGGGCTGACCGTAGGCTAAGACTGTAACATCGCTGTTGCGCGCTACACGGCAAACATTCCGCGCTTCCGCCTCGATGTAATAAGCCTCCATCGCGCCCCCTGTTGGATCTTGGAGCCCGCGACTGACCCTTGTCCGTTGCTCCGCCGCCAACACCAAACGGTCCATCCGGATCAACGGGCATAACAGATCAGCATCGCGATCGGTCGTCTGACGTATCTGCGCCCAGCCCTGCATATCCGATTGCCCGGCCGCTGCACTGTCAAATCGGATCAACTGCCCTGCCTTATTCGCACGCATGTGGTCCAGATACTTGAATCCGTGCAGCCCGTAGTGCACCGCATTGATGAAATAAGGGTCCGCCGCTGTCAAACCGCCCCCCGCCCCGGATCCCTCGCGCTGCACAATCTGCCCAAGAGCAAGCCAGTGATCTCCGTTGTAGGGCGCAATAAATACCCGCCGCCTTGCATACTCCAGACGAGTCTGCCCGGGGATATCATCGGCCACGGGTGTCATCGCATATCCTGTCTCGGTTCGCTCCGTCCGCATGCTGGTCCGCTCCATCAAATCAAGCGCGCTAGTATTATAGGGATCATGCTCCAACGTGTCGCGTGCCCAAACTTTTGCACGGTCCAACACCTCGTATTCCATAAGATCAAGACCAAAGCGCAGCGCGATATGCTGGTCGAAATGGTTGGCTTCGGCCACGTCAGTATACCAGTCTTTGCGCATATAGGCCTGAATTTCCGCCGCCGATTCCGCCGTGTAGGGCGTTGTATTCATGAGTGCCTCATGCGCAAAAGCAGCCGCGTTCGGCACATCGCCCTGCGCCAGCAACGCCGCCATGCGCACGGGCCAGTCGTCATAAACGCCCACCTGCGACATCATATCAATCATACAGTAGCGCGGAACATCCAATCCTTCGCTTGGCACCATTGGGGCCAGAACCTCACACAGATATTCCCCGATCTCAGGCGTGCCGCCATATCCCTGCTGCACAAGGGGGAAGGCTTTGGTCAGGGTATGGTAATTCGGCCGCGCCTTCATCACCTCCAACAACACGTCAATGGACCGCTGCCTGTCCCCGCCCGTATTGGCCAGCCGGATCACAGTATCGGACGCCGCCAGCAGATCGCGGTTCCTGTGATACGCCTCCAGCGCCAGTTTGAAGGCCTCGTCGTGCATCTCGTAATGCGCGTTAAATGCGCTTGGATAGGTTTCACGCCCCAGCTTGGTGCCCCGCACCACCCATCCCAAGTGATACAGCACCACAGCATGCGCCGTTTGCGCATGCGCAGAGGTCGGCATCGCCTCCAGCCACGCAGCGGTAAGGGATCGCACAACAGGGTGCGTGGTCTCGAAAACCTCATAAGGCATGCGGGCATTGCGGGGCGTCACATCCCCCGCAAGATAGCTTTCCTGATGTCGGACCAGCGCTGCCTCGACGGCCGATATATCGCCCGCCATCACCAAACCGCGCAACGCTTCCACGGTCACGGGCTGCGCCTGGGCAGTATTCGTGCCCATAACCACCATCACCAATCCTGCAATCCATGCACGCATTCTACGTCTCCTCCAATATTTCCCTCATACAGCAGCCAGAATCTGACCAAATTGCGGAGCCTCAAAGGCAATATCCCAACGCACAGCCCTTCCCCTCTGACGCGTCACAGGCTACATCAGCCTCAAATCCACACCGACGGGAGCCGTATCATGGCACTGGACAAAAAATTCGACGCGGCCGAAGCCGAGACCCGCATTTACGCCGCTTGGGAGCAATCAGGCGCGTTCAAAGCAGGGGCAAACGCCTCCCGCGACGAGACATATTGCGTCATGATCCCGCCTCCCAATGTCAACGGCTCCCTGCACGTGGGCCACGCGTTCAACCATGTCCTTCAGGATATCCTCGTGCGCTGGCACCGTATGCGCGGCTTCGACACGCTCTGGCAGCCGGGTCAGGACCACGCGGGCATCGCCCTGCAACTTGCTGTGGAAAACAAACTCGCCGAGAGCCAGATCAAACGCACTGATCTCACCCGCGAGCAGTTTTTAGACCACGCATGGGCGTACAAAGAAGAAACAGCGGGCACGATCATCGGCCAGATGAAACGATTGGGCAATTCCTGCGACTGGTCGCGCAACGCTTTCACCATGTCGGGCGCTCCGGGTGATACCCGCGTGGGTCACGAGAACTCACCGAACTTCCATGACGCGGTGATCAAAGTCTTTGTGCAGATGTACAACGACGGCAAAATCTACCGCGGCAAACGCCTCGTGAACTGGGACCCGCGGTTCGAGACTGCGATATCCGATCTCGAAGTGGAAAACACCGAAGTCCCCGGTCACATGTGGCACTTCAAATACCCGCTCGCAGGCGGAGCCACATATGAGTACGTTGAAAAGGACGAGGACGGAAACGAGACACTGCGCGAGACCCGCGACTACATCTCTATTGCCACAACCCGACCCGAAACCATGCTTGGCGATGGCGCAGTCGCTGTTCACCCGACAGATGAACGTTACGCCCCAATTATCGGGAAACTTTGTGAAATTCCTGTTGGACCGAAAGAGTACCGCCGCCTGATCCCGATCATCACTGACGAATATCCTGACAAGGATTTCGGCTCTGGCGCGGTGAAAATCACGGGCGCGCATGACTTCAACGACTACCAAGTGGCCAAGCGGAACAATATCCCGCTCTATAACTTGATGGATACCAAAGCCGCCATGCGCAGCGATGGCCTCAGCTATGCCGAGAGCGCGGACAAGGCTCGCACTTTCGCCGAAGCCATGATCGCCCTGATGGAAGACGCAAAATCCCGCTTCCACTCCCCCACCGATCACCCGATGCCAGACGTGACCGAGATTAACCTCGTCCCCGATGACTACCGTGGCCTTGATCGGTTCGAAGCGCGTAAAAAGATTGTAGCCGACATCACGGCAGAGGGCCTCGCCGTCATGCATGAGGTAACCCGCACCGTAAAAGACGAAGACGGCAACACATCCGAAGTCACGGAATCCGTTGCATACGTTGAATCCAAACCCATCATGCAGCCCTTCGGCGACCGCTCAAAAGTCGTGATCGAGCCGCTGCTGACCGACCAGTGGTTCGTGGACACTGACCAGATCGTAGGCCCCGCCCTCGACGCTGTGCGCAATGGCGACGTCAAAATTATGCCCGAAAGCGGCGAGAAAGTGTACTACAACTGGCTCGACAACATCGAACCATGGTGCATCTCGCGCCAACTCTGGTGGGGGCATCAGATCCCAGTTTGGTTCGATGGCGAAGGCAACGAATATTGCGCATCTTCATGGCAAGAAGCCTACGTTATCGCATCAGCAAAATTCCAAGAGTTAGGCGGGTCAGCCAAAGATGATCCGTTTCCGAAATGGGTAACAGCCGATGGAAATGAACCTAAAGATGGGCCGCTCACACGCGACCCCGACGTCCTGGACACATGGTTCTCCTCCGGCCTCTGGCCCATCGGCACCCTCGGTTGGCCCGAGGAGACGCCCGAGCTCCAAAAGTACTTCCCCACCTCCGATCTGATCACAGGTCAGGATATCCTATTCTTCTGGGTCGCCCGCATGATGATGATGCAGCTCGACACTGTGGGCAAAATTCCGTTCGACACCGTCTACCTCCACGGCCTCGTCCGCGATGCCAAGGGTAAGAAGATGTCGAAATCCGTGGGCAACGTCATCGACCCGCTGGAAATCATCGACGAGTATGGCGCCGACGCCCTGCGCTTTACCAACGCCGCCATGGCGTCGCTCGGCGGCGCACTCAAACTCGATGCGCAGCGCATTGCAGGCTACCGCAATTTCGGCACCAAAGTCTGGAACGCCCATAAATTCGCCGAAATGAACGGCGTCTTTGACACCGAGAAGACGCTTGCAGGGGCTGTACCCGTAGCGCCCCGTGCCACACTCAATAAATGGATCATCGGCGAGACGGCACGCGTGCGGATGGAAGTCGACGCAGCGCTCGACACCTACCGCTTCAACGACGCCGCCAGCGCACTCTACGCATTTGTCTGGGGCAAGGTTTGCGACTGGTACGTAGAGTTGTCCAAGCCGCTGTTGCAAGACGATGACGGAAAAGGCGATCTGGCAAAAGAGACACGCGAAACTATGGCTTGGGTACTGGATCAATGCCTGATCCTGCTGCATCCCATCATGCCCTTCATCACAGAAGAGCTCTGGGGCCAAACCGCCGAACGCGAAAAACACCTCGTCCACGCCGACTGGCCCACCTACACCACGGCGGACCTGCTGGACGAGGCCGCCGACCGCGAGCTGAACTGGGTCATCACCCTGATCGAAAACATCCGCTCCGCCCGCGCTCAAATGCACGTCCCAGCGGGCCTCAAGGTGCCCATGATTGTTACTGATATGGACGATGCTGCACAAGCTGCATGGGACAACAATGAGGCGATGATCAAACGCCTTGCACGTGTTGAAGCACTTGATAAAAAAGAGCAGTTTCCAAAAGGAACAGTTGCCATCCCCGCCGCAGGTGCCACCTTTGGCCTGCCCTTGGAAGGGATCATCGACATCGCCGAAGAAAAGGCGCGTTTGCAAAAATCCCTCGACAAACTGGGCAAGGAAATAGGCGGCCTTAAAGGGCGTCTCAACAACCCCAAATTCGCCGCCTCCGCCCCGCCGGAAGTCGTCGCCGAAGCTCAAGGAAACCTTGCCGCGCGACAAGAAGAAGCCGATCAGCTTCAGGCGGCAATGGATCGCTTGGCCGAAATCGGATAACCAACACAGAAAAGGGCGCGGATCAAGATACCCGCGCCCCCGCTTCTCTAGTTTTTCAATAAACCCAATCCCGTAAGAACAACCAAGTTCTCCGCAGCAGTTACTTAAAAACCGCCGCCCGCTTCCCGAATGCCGCTGCCACAACTTCCATTTGATGTGGCTTGCCCATCAGGTCCACCTGCTCGCGCGATTCAGCATCCAGCACCGCCACCGCATTCTGTGTCTCCGCCACGCCAATCAGACGTTTGGCCGCACGGATCGCCGAAGGGCTTTTTCCTGCAATTGTCTCGGCCAGCGCCTGCGCCGCAGCCAGCGGATCATCGGCAATCTCGGTCAACAGCCCCCAGCGCTCCGCCTGCTCAGCCCCCACGGGCTCAGCCGTATAGGTCATGCGGCGCATCACGTCCGAGCGGACCAAGCGGGGCAGCAGAACCATTCCACCCATATCAGGTACGATGCCCCACTTCATTTCCATCACGGCAAACTTTGCATCCGGCGAGGCAATTCGAATATCCGCGCCCAGCGCAAGCTGGATACCCGCACCAAAACATACCCCATGCACCGCCGCGATCACCGGAATATCCATCCGCGACCAGACCATTGCAAACTCCTGCCATTGGTTCGTCGTGCCACCCCCGTGCGTGCGCGGCATCAGCAATTCGGCGGGGTCTTTTCCAATCATCCCCGACAGCCCAGAGATGTCAATTCCTGCACAGAACGCCTTGCCCTCGCCAGAGACGATAACCGCCCGCGCATCTGAGGCGGCAACTTCGTTGCCTGCGTCAATCACCGCCGTGATCATGTCCTGATCCACCGCATTCATCTTGTCAGCGCGGGTCAGGCGTACATGGGCGATGTGGTTTTCATAGGTGACTGAGACGCGGGACATTAGCTTTCCTCCAGTGATGCTTTGCTCGCACCACAGCAGAACACCCCCGAACGCACCAGCAAAACGTGGCGGCACTTACATCGGGACAAGCCGCTCTACCGCACGCATCATGCCGAGACCCTTGTCATAAGCAAGCGTGAGGATTCGCCGCATCTGGGGCTTTGCCACTGTAACGCCGACACCGCGCAGCGCACCTGCGGCAGCTGCCGTTCCGATAAACCCGCGTCTTGTAAGTTTGGCCATGATCCGCCTCCCGTTTTTGCGATCCATTCTCAAATAGATATGGACATCACGATTTACAAGGCTTGCCCTCGCCACAGCCTCCGCATTAACTGCATTCCATGACACACACACGCCTCACCCCGCTTGCACAATCCCTTCCCGCGTCTGTCCCGTTTGTGGGGCCCGAAACCCAAGAACGCGCACGCGGCGCTGCCTTTGACGCGAGGCTTGGCGCGAACGAGAGCGCCTTTGGCCCCTCGCCCCGCGCGATCAGCGCCATGGCCGAGACACCCCAATGGATGTATGGTGATCCGGAGAGTTTTGATCTGCGCACAGCCCTTGCTGCGCACCACGGCTGTACGCCTGCGCATATCATGGTCGGCGAAGGGATAGACGGGCTGCTCGGTTATCTTGTGCGGTTGTTTGTGGAGGCTGGCGATGCTGTCGTGACTTCCGCAGGTGCCTATCCAACGTTTAACTACCACGTCGCAGGGTTCGGCGGCACACTACACACTGTACCTTATGTGAACGACCATGAAGACCCCATAAGCCTATTCGCAAAAGCGGCGGAAGTGGATGCAAAGCTGGTCTATCTCGCCAACCCCGACAACCCGATGGGCAGTCATCATCGCGGTGCGGATATCGTGAAAGCAATGAAGGCACTTCCAACGGGCACTTTGTTGGTGCTGGATGAGGCTTATGTGGAATGCGCCCCCGAAGGCACCGCGCTCCCTCTACCCGCAGATGACCCTCGCGTGATCCGTATGCGCACGTTTTCAAAAGCTTACGGCCTTGCAGGCGCGCGGGTCGGCTATGCCATCGGCCATCCCGACCTAATCGAAGCGTTTCACAAAGTGCGCAACCATTTCGGCATGAACCGCGCCGCCCAAGCGGGAGCATTGGCGGCGCTTAAGGACCACGGTTATCTTGCAGAGGTCCAGCAGCAGATCGCCGGAGCCCGCGACCGCATCACACAAATTGCGCTACAAAACGGCCTCATGCCTCTGCCAAGTGCAACCAATTTTGTCACCATTGATTGCGGCAAAGACGCGGATTTTGCCAAGGCGGTCCTCGACGGGTTGATCGCACGCGGCATCTTTGTGCGCATGCCCTTTGTTGCCCCGCAAAACCGCTGCATCCGCGTCAGTTGTGGCACAGGCCCGATGCTCGACGCTTTTGCCGCTGCCCTGCCTGCCGCCCTCAAGGACGCAGAAAAAAGCTGACGTTAAGGAATTACGCGCTACTCTGACATCCATGCGACACTGATGAGGCCAGACATGCGGAACAAGCCAGGCAGCGCGCCCAACTTCACCAACGCAGCCGTTGTGATGTTCGGCGTGAACATTACGTGGATATTTGTGACGATCTGGGCCGTATGGGGACTAATTGCTGTTGCCGCAGCAGGTTGGGCTGTTCACCACATCATCAACTTTATCGACAAGCGGCGCGGATAGCCCGTCACCAGCGATCACATCTGCCGCCGCATCCAGTGCGCCGCGTCCGTGGGCAATGCCAAGTGCGGACATACCCGCCTGCATCCCGCCAAGTAGGCCCATAATCATCTGACCATTTACATGCCCCATATGTCCGAGGCGGAAAAACGCATCCCGCGCGGGATCGCCCACTTCGGCCATGCCAAGGCCAATGCCAAGCGTCAGACCAAGCTCCTGCTCAACCCAGTTGCGCAGGCGCGTGCCATCGTTCCCCTTCAAACGAAGGGAAGTCACAGCCGTACTGCGGTTAGCAGGATCGGCAATATTCATGCGCAGATCTCCTCCCGCACCCCATGCATCGCAAGCTGCCCAGATCGCACGGGCCAGCACTGTGTGGCGCGCCCAGACCTGCTCAATCCCCTCATCGTGGATCATGCCCAACGCCACGCGCAGCCCGTACATATGATGCGTGGGTGCTGTGCCGTTGAAATACTGCCAAAGCTCGGTGCCCGTGCTGCGCGGGGTCCAGTCCCAATAGACGCTAACCCGCGGCATGGCCTCTCGCACGGCCTGCGCACGCTGGTTGAAAAACACGAATGAACAGCCGGGCGGGACCATCAGCCCCTTTTGACAGCCCGTGACCATGACATCGACGCCCCATGCGTCCATCTCGAAACGGTCACACCCCAGCGACGCAATGCAATCCACCATCAGCAAGGCAGGATGCCCAGCCGCGTCCAGAACATCCCGCACGCCCTTGATATCGTTCAGAACAGAGGTGGAGGTATCGACATGCACGGCCAGCACGGCCTTGATCTTGTGACTTTTATCTTCGGCCAGCGCAGCCGCGATCACATCCAGATCCATGGGCGAGGATTTCCCGAAATCGATCAGCTTTACATCTGCACCAATGCCCGTTGCCATCTCGCCAAAACCGTGACCGAACCGCCCCGTTGCAGGGACCAGTACCCGCTCCCCTGGGGCGATCACATTGCTTAGCGCCGCTTCCCACGCTGCATGGCCGTTGCCGATATAGACTGCGGCGTAATGCTCGGTCCGTGCCACGCGTTTGAGACCATCAAAGATGCCGGGCATCATATCAACCATTTCACCCTCATAGATGTTGGGCGCGGGGCGGTGCATCGCCTGCAAAACCGCATCAGGCATGATGGAGGGGCCCGGAATGGCGAGGTATCCACGCCCATGCGACAGGTTTGGCCTTTGGCTCATATGTCATTGTCCTACAAATCAAACAGGTGCCACAGGGGCGGTTGAGCCAACCATAGCCGCCCGTCGCGCCGCGTCAATCGTGCCACGTCCTTGCCCCCACCTGCACAGCGCTTTATGTTGGCGCAAACGCGTACAAGCGATCCATCAAAGGCCAACATCCCCATGAGCAGTGAACAGACCTACACCTCGAAAGAGCTGATGCGCTGGCTATGGCGTGATTACCTAAGCAAACACCTCGGCAAACTCTCCATCGCAATTGTGTTTATGATCCTTGAAGGCGCCAGCCTCGGGGCCATGGCAAAACTGATGGAGCCCATGTTCGACCGTGTTTTCGTCGCAGGAGAGCAATCGTGGCTGCTCATCGTGGGCTTCGTCCTTATGGGCATCTTCGTTGTACGTGCTGTGTCTGGCGTGGCACAAAAAGTGCTGCTGACCCGTATCGCACAGCGCTCTGCTGCTGATATGCGCATTGATCTGCTGGACCGCATGATGCAACAGGACGGCGCATTCCATCAATCCCACCCGCCCGGCTTTCTGATCCAGCGCGTGCAATCCGACGTGAACGCCGTGAACGATGTCTGGCGTGCAATTATCACGGGCGCGGGGCGTGATTTTATCGGCCTGATGGTTTTGTTGGTGGTGGCGATCTCGATCGATCCAGTTTGGGCACTGTTGGCCTGTATTGGTATTCCGGTGATGGTCCTGCCCGCTGCCTTTGCGCAACGGTTTGTGCGCACGCGCGCGCGTGAGGCACGCGATCTCGGGGCCAGCCTCTCCACCCGTCTGGACGAAGTGTTCCACGGCATCGTCCAGATCAAACTCAACGCACTTGAGGCCTATCAGTCGCGCCAGTACCGCGACATCTCCAAGAAATTCGTTTCCACCGAAGTGCGCACAGCCTTTGGCAGTTCCGCCATTCCCGCCATGATCGACATCATCTCTGGCATCGGTTTTATGGCTGTGATCCTCTATGGCGGCTCCGAGATCATCTCGGGCGACAAAACCATCGGCCAGTTCATGACTTTCTTCACCGCGATGGGCTTCACCTTCAACCCGCTGCGCCGCCTCGGGTCGATCTCGGGCCAATGGCAGGTCGCCGCCGCCGCACTGGAGCGCATCAAGGAGCTGCTGGATGCGCCGCTCAACCAGACCTCTCCGGTAAAACCCCTGCCCGCGCCTGTGAAGGACACCGACATCACCCTTGAGGATGTAACGCTATCCTTTGGCGAGACAGAAGTGTTGCACGGTCTGTCGCTCACGGCGAATGCGGGTGAAACAACTGCCCTTGTCGGCGCCTCTGGCGCAGGGAAATCAACGATTTTCAACCTGCTGACCCGCCTGCTCGACCCGACCGCAGGTACTGTGCGCATCGGCGGCGTGGCCACAACCGAAATGGCCATTCCCGACCTGCGTACGCTGTTTTCCGTTGTGAGTCAGGAGGCTCTGCTTTTTGACGAAACATTACGCGAGAACATCGTCCTTGGCCGCGAGGATGTCACCGACGAGGCGCTGCAATCCGCGCTCGACGCCGCATTCGTCTCCGACTTCTTGCCGCAGCTTGAGCATGGCCTTGAGACACGTGTGGGGCCGCGCGGCTCTGCCCTCTCTGGCGGTCAGCGCCAACGTGTGGTGATTGCACGCGCTCTGCTGCGCAACACGCCTGTGCTGCTGCTCGATGAGGCCACAAGTGCGCTGGATGCCCAATCCGAGCAGGTTGTGCAGGATGCGCTTGACCGTCTGTCCGAAGGGCGCACCACGCTGGTCATCGCGCACCGCCTCAGCACCATCCGCAACGCGGACAAGATCATTGTGATGGACCGTGGCCGCGCCGTGGACCAAGGCACCCATGAGGAACTGCTGGAACGTGGCGGCATCTATGCCGACCTCTACCGCCTGCAATTCAAGGATGGTAAAATTGTCTCGGATCGCAAGCGCGGGATTTTACGCCGCAGTGACAAAGCAACAGAGGAACGCCAGCCCAACCTGCTCCAGCGCATCGGTCAGTTGTTTGCCAGCTAAGCCAGCGCTCTATTTACGGTAAGCCTGCGCGAGGCGATCTGGAGAGGTCCCCGCCGCGTAGCGTATCAATGTCCAAAGGTTCCGCCCCCCGCGCCGCAGCCACCCTTGGGCGCGGTATTTAGCCGCCGAGGTCACGGCCAGCCCGTCCAGCTTCCGCAGCTTCCCGCGCAAGGCCCGCGCAATCGCCACATCCTCCATCAGCAGTTGATCGGGGTAGCCTCCGATAGCATCATAAAGGGCGCGGTGAATGAGCAATCCCTGATCGCCGTAAGGCAGTCCCGCGCGGCTGCGCAGATTGGCCCAGCCCGCAACGATCCCCGCCGCCATACCGCGCCGGTCAAACGCGAGCGGGAACCAACCCGCCTTATCCTGATGTGCCAGATGTGCCGCGACTGCACCGCTCCATCCCGGCGCAAGCATTGTGTCGGCATGTACGATGAGCAGCCATTCGCCCTTTGCCGCCGCCACACCTCGCCTGAGTTGCCCGCCCCGCGAGGGATCGCCATACACAACTTCCGCCCCCCATGCCTGCGCCGCAGCCCCCGTCGCATCACTCGATCCGCCATCGCTGACAATCAACTCGCGGATCAGCCCTGCTTCCAGCCCCTCCATCAGCGCGCCAAAACACGCCCCAAGGAACCCTTCGGCGTTTAATGTCGGAACGATCACTGAAATCTGCGCTCGCATCACGGCTTCCTCTTACGCTGCCCCATACACTACCCCTGTCAAACGGGGTGCGAGTTGCTATATTGAAAACGACCCCGAAAGGACACCCCGATGACCGCACCCTCCCGCCGTATCCTGCGCATTTCAGGCAGTGCCAACCGCGATTTTCTGCAAGGGCTGATTACCAATGACATCACCCACATTGATGCGGGGTTGGTCTATGCTGCCCTCCTGTCGCCGCAGGGTAAATACATGGCTGACTTCTTTTTGACCGCAGATGGCGATGACGTGTTGCTCGACGCGGACGCGGCTCAAGCTGACATGCTGGCGCAGCGCCTGACCATGTATAAACTGCGGGCCGATGTGCAGATCGCCGCCACCGACCTGCACCTGCATCGCGGCTTGGGCGATATACCAGATGACGCCATGACCGATCCGCGCCACGAGGCCTTGGGCTGGCGGGCCTACCGCGAAGCGCCGCAGGACGACGACGCGACCGATTGGAACGCCCTCTATGTCACCCACATGATCCCGCAAAGCGGCGTTGAACTGACGCCCGATACCTTCATTCTTGAAGTGGGGTTCGAGCGGATTCACGGCGTCGATTTCCGCAAAGGTTGCTATGTTGGCCAAGAAGTCACCGCACGCATGAAGCACAAGACCGAGTTGCGCAAAGGTCTGGCCAAAGTATCAGTGCAAGGCGATGCCGCCACAGGCACACCAATCACAGTGGGCGACAAACCCGCAGGCACCCTGCTCACCCGTGCAGGCGATCTCGCACTTGCCTATTTGCGCTTTGACCGTGCCACAGGTGAGATGAAGGCAGACGCAGCAACGGTCACGCGCATCGACTGAAACGCAAGCGCAGCCCCGAGGGGCTGCGCTTGTATGTTCGGTGCGGAAGAGAGCCTTAGGCGCGCTCTACATATTCGAACGTTTCAGTATTCACGATGATATCCTCATCCTGCCCAACAAAGGGCGGCACGGAAACTTTGATCCCGTTGTCCAACACAGCAGGTTTAAACGAATTGGCCGCAGTCTGACCTTTAACCACAGGCTCCGTCTCGACAATCTTGCATGTCACTTTCTGCGGCAAGGCGGCGTTGATCGCCTCTTCCTCGTGGTATTCGACAACAATCATCATGCCGTCTTGTAAAAACGGACGACGATCACCCAGCAGATCAGCGGCAAGCTGCACCTGCTCATAGGTGTCCGTATCCATCAGCACCAACATCCCGTCATCCTCATAAAGGAACTGCTGGTCTTTTTGCTCAAGGCGCACTTTCTCGACCTTGTCCGCACTGCGGAAGCGCTCATTTAGTTTGGAACCGTTGCGCAAATTCTTCAGTTCGACTTGCGCAAATGCACCACCTTTGCCCGGTTTGACGTGATCGACCTTCACCGCAGCCCAAAGACCGCCGTTGTGTTCGAGGACGTTTCCGGGGCGAATCTCGTTTCCGTTGATTTTGGGCATGTGTCAAAACTCTGGCAAAAGGTTGATGAAATCTTGACCCACCCTATATATTGGGGAGAAACTGCACACAAGGAGCCGTGTTTAGTGCTGAACTGAACGTAGCCATGCAAAATTTGCATGGGTGCCATGCCAAAACAGGGTATCCGAATCGCTCGTTATATGTCAGAAGAGGCAGACGCCGAAAATGACAAGAGCAAGAATAATGGAAGGACGACGAGTTGAAAGATTTCGTTGATGGCACGGCCTTTAATAACGAACAAGGTAACCGCGCCCGTAAACTGTTCGCAGCCGTAGTACTGGCTGCACTAGATGATGCAATCGCTGATGATAAGAAGTACGGCAATGGTCCTGAGCAGATCGCCCGTTGGGCACGCTCACGCGACGGTCGTGAAGTTCTTAGCTGTGCGGGCATCGACCCGAACGAACGTGTTGTGACTGGTCTCATGGACTTTGTCGGCAAAGGTGTACGGACATCCGTCGCCTTGTCGCGCGAGGAATCCGAGCGCCGCAACGCTGCTCAGCAAGCTGAAGCCGCATAAGCGACTTCCGTTTGCGAGAAGAAAAAAGACGCAGCCTGCGGGCTGCGTTTTTTTATGCCTGCTGTTCATTGTAAGTGCGTTGAAATCCGCTTTTCCTCCCACCGTCTTTACGCCACGTTGCGCAAAACACAGTCAGGGGCGGCATAATGGCAAAAGCGATCATGATCCAAGGTACAGGCAGCAATGTCGGAAAATCCATGATCGTGGCAGGTATCCTGCGTGCCCTCCGCATTCGCGGCCTTACTGTGCGACCGTTCAAGCCGCAAAATATGTCTAACAATGCCGCGGTCACCAGCGACGGCGGCGAGATTGGGCGCGCCCAAGCACTCCAAGCGCGTGCCTGCGGTATTGATCCCCATACCGATATGAATCCTGTCTTGCTCAAACCACAAACCGCAACTGGGGCGCAGGTTATCGTGCAGGGAATAGTTGCAGGCCATCAGGAAGCACGAAGTTTTGGCAAAAACAAACAATCCCTAATGCCTTTTGTGCTCGAAAGCTTTGCACGACTTGCGACCCAATGCGATGTGATCGTTATTGAGGGCGCAGGCTCCCCCGCCGAGACGAACCTACGCGCAGGCGACATCGCCAACATGGGTTTTGCCCGCGCCGCTGGTGTGCCTGTGATTCTGATGGGTGACATTGATCGTGGCGGTGTCATCGCCCAGATCGTCGGCACCCAGGCGGTGCTGGAAGCAGGTGATAACGCAATGATCAAAGGGTTCTGCGTCAACAAGTTTCGCGGGGATCGCAGCCTCTTTGACGCAGGCCGCGATGATATTGCGACGCGCACAGGCTGGCCCTCCCTCGGTGTGCTACCGTGGTTCGAACACGCAAGCCGCCTGCCCGCAGAAGACGTGATGGACCTGCCTGCACGCTCCCGCTCCGGCGGGCGTGGACTGGTCATCGCCGTGCCACAACTCCCGCGCATCGCCAACTTTGACGACCTTGATCCCCTGATGGCAGAGCCATCAGTAGACCTGCGCATGATCACCAACGGCAATCCTATTCCTGCTGATGCCGATCTTGTCCTGCTGGTCGGCAGTAAATCCACCATCGCTGATCTGGCCGATTTGCGCACTGCTGGTTGGGACATTGATATCGCTGCCCATGTGCGGCGCGGGGGGCATGTGATGGGACTGTGTGGCGGCTATCAAATGCTGGGCAAAACCATAAGCGATCCTGACGGCATAGAAGGACCCGCGGGCACCGTGACCGGCCTTGGCCTTCTGGATGTGCATACGGTTTTAGAGCCTGTGAAAAATCTGGCGTTGCGCGACGGCCATCACATCGCATCAGGTGCAGCGCTCAACGGCTACGAAATCCACATGGGCAGGACTGAAGGCCTTGATTGCACCCGCCCTTGGCTGCATTTCGGATTAACGAGAGATGGTGCAAGCAATGGGACAGGCCGCGTATTGGGCTGCTACTTACACGGCCTGTTTACATCTGACGCCTTTCGCAACGCATATCTCGGCGCACTTGGCACGCAATCAACGGTTATTTTCGAGGATCAGGTTGAGGATACACTTGACGCCCTTGCCGCACATATGGAGGCGTATTTTGACCTCGACGCTATGCTCGTAGCCGCCGCCAAGGTCAGCTAGGTCTTATTCCATTTCCTGCGCAGTCAACGCACGATGGATCTCGCGGCGCACCAGCTTGCGCACATTTCGGGTGATCCGCTCTCCCAATGCACCTTGCAACTCGGCGCGTACAATCTCACTCACCAGATCGCGTAGGGCGTCCTCATCCATCACCTGATCATCCGTTGCGAACGCAGCTGCCGCAGGTGCGGCTTCTGGCTCAATCTCGGGCTCGACCTCCTGAATTAACTCTGGCTCGGCAACAAAAGGCGCTCCTTTTGCGTCCAGTTCAACATCGTCTTCCCACGCCATCGCAGGCGCATCCGTGAGGGGCAGCGTATCGGCCTCGTCTCCGTCCGGCTCCCATTCCTGATGAGTACCGCGCAGAGCAGCTTCCAGGGCTGCAATCTTGGCTGTCAAAGGGGCCCCTGCTGATAGTTTCTCAACCTTGGGGGCCGCATCTTCATCCGACACCGAGGGGTCATCAAGCGCGGCCTCCGGGGCATCGATATTACCCGAACGGTCATAACTTTCATAATTGTCCTCAGACAACTCTGCAATGACGTCTTCTTGCAGATCCCAGTTGGCTTCATCATTCTGATCAGACGCTTCGGCTGCGCCCTGCTCATGATCTAGCTCGACCGCGACCTCATCATCATCCCAGAATGCCTCATCTCCATAGTCAGCCTCATCAAGCTCATCCTCGATGGCCTTCGCCTCATTCTCGAGCGCGTCATGCACCAGCGCATCGAGGGCATCCATTGCCGCGTCTTTCCTCTGCTCTGGCGCGGCAGGAAACAGCACCATGGGACCGGGATCAGCACCATCGACTATTTCTTCAACAGACCCATCCACATCATCTGTTTCATTTTTCCAAGTTTCACGTGCAACAGAACCGAGGTCCAACGGACCATCCTCGGCTTCATCATCCTCAACTTCGGCCTCAAGTTCATACTCGGGCTCAGGCTCTGAAGGGAGCACACGCAAGGCTGGAGTCAGCACCAAACGGTTTGCCTCTGGCATGTCATCTTCCACGGCATCACTTACCTTCGGAACATCATCCACAGGGTTCTCTTCCGCGGCAAGTTCCTCGACAGGCGTGCTACGCAAACCCGCAAGAGGTCGCTTGTCTTCGGATACCAATCGGCGGATTGAAGACAATACATCTTCAACCTCTTCATTCGTGACGGCTTTTGACATTTTTTACCACTCTCTGCTCAGCGCCAAAGATAACCCGCATAACCGATTCCCACAATGGGGCGAAAATCGTTTAGAAATATAAAATTAGCCGATTACCCTCACGCGATCCCGCTACATTAACGAAAAAAGACTGCCCAATGGGCAGCCCTCTAATCCAGCGTTCAGGCGACCGGACCTAGTTTTTCTGCAACCGCCTCAGCACTCGGTCAAGCTGTGCACCCTGCTCGGATTGCGATGTAGGGCTGTCTTTGACCAAATTATAATACTCATTCACATCATACTGCTGAATAGGCAAACGCAGATCACGCGCCGTCAAACGTCCGGTTGCCGCCAACACGGCATAGGCCGCGTTATAGAGCAGAGACTGCGCCGAAATGCGTGAAGCTTCTGCATCCAGCAAAGCCTGTTCTGCATCCAGCACATCAAGTGTCGTCCGCGCACCCAATGTAGCCTCTTCACGCACACCGCGGAATGCAATACGTGCGGCTCTGATTTGGCGCTCCGATGCCTCAAGCGATGCACGCGCAGAGCTCAGCTGCGCATAAGCGATGCCCACGTTCTGCTGGATGTTGTGACGTACCACATGCAGATTGCCGCGCTGCGCATCACGCTGCGCTTGTGCCCTGCGCACTGCAGAGGAACGTGCACCGCCCTGATATATCGTTCCGCCCGCGTTCAGACCAATGCTGGCACCCGTTGAAAAATTGCTGCTGTCGAGGTTCTCGCTCAGCGACAAAGTGCCTTGTGCTGTTACTGTCGGGCGCTTGCTCGCCTCAGCCTGCTTTATGGCCAGCTCTGCCGCCGCAACTTGGTGCTGAACAGCACGCATATTGGGATGCTGACGCACTGCAATTCCTTTGGCCGCATTTATATCATTGCCAATCTTGGGCAGGTTCGGCGGTGGCGACAAGCGGCCAGGCTTGCGCCCGATCACATTGCGATATTCCTCAACAGCGATGGCATAGTTGCCCTGCGCACTAGACAAGCCACTGCGTGCTTGCGCCAGTTGCGCCTCAGCCAAGGCCACATCAGTGCGCGTCACTTCACCAACTTCAAAACGATTGCGTGCAGCACTTAATTCTTGGGTCAGAACCCGCACGTTATTCTGGCGCAATGTCACGAATTCTGCTGCTTCGATCACGCCCATGTAAGCCTGCACGCCGCGTTGTAGCACCTGCTGCTCGATCCCGATCAGCGTTTGGCGCGTCGCCAAAACGGTCTCTTTTGCAACTTCAACACCAAGTGCTGTAGCCCCGAAATCATAGACAAGCATTTCGGCTATCAATCGACCACTCGCCACAAGGCTATCGGAATTTTGCGCACCCAAAAGCAGTGAAGTCTGCCCGCGCCCTAAATTCTGGGTAATGCTCGCCGTCCAGCGCAGGACCGGCTCAAGCGCAGCTCCCGCAGCCGCAACATCTTCATCCGCAGCACGCAACAAAGCGCGATTTTGCACCAAAAGACCAGAGTGCTCATAGGCACTGACCAGTGCATCCGCCAAAGTATCTGCTTTTACAGCCGGCGATGACATCCCCGTCAAAAGAGCAGCGACACCTACAAGAGCAGTCATACGCATCGCACGAACCGCCGCTTGCTTCACTTCACCAAAAAACATTTCCAATGCCCCCAAAGCATATGTCATTCCGCAGATCAAAATCATATCGTCCTGCGGAGACGCGCAGACAACTGCGCGTTCGCTCAAAAATCAAACGTCATCTCTTTTTCAAACCCGGGCAAAATCGGCGCTGTCGCGTTGAACGCCAACCGCCAGCTGATTTTCCCTGCCCGTTTGTAGCCCACGCGAACCTCACCCAGTGGTCCAGACATAAACATCGCAGCGATACGCCCTCCCTCTTTGAGTTGGTCCACCAGTGCTGCAGGCACATCTGCCACGCCGCCCTGCACCACGATCACATCATAAGGACCATGCTGCGGTGCGCCCTCGACGAGTGGCCCTTCATGGACCACTGCATTGTCGGCCCCTGCCGCCACCAGCGCATCCTGCGCTTCGCGGGCCATGTCCTCGTCCTGCTCAACTCCAACAACTGCCTGCGCCATACGGGCGATAACAGCCGTGGAATAGCCCAATGCACACCCCACATCGAGAACGAGTTCGTCCCCGTCAATTGCCAGCGCATCCAACATCTTGGCCAAGCTACGAGGCTCAAGCAAAACGCGCCCCTGCCCTAAGTTCAAATTCTCGCCTATATAGGCTGCTTCACGCTGCGCCGTGGGCACAAAATTCTCACGCGCGACGGTCAACATCGCGTCGATAATCGGAAATTTGGTCACATCGGAAGGCCGCACCTGCGTGTCGACCATCATCGTGCGTCTTTTGGAAAAATCGGTCATGTGGAAATGCTCGTCTGTTCAGAATCCTGTTGGCCCCAATGTGCCACAACCCAGCCGCGTCAGCAACGCCACATCCCAACGTCCTCGCACAGCAGCAAGTCGTAGGCATCTTGCCCCTTGCAGCGCTCAATTTCACGGTCTATAGCGGGGAAACTTCGGCGAGTTGGCGGAGTGGTTACGCAGCGGATTGCAAATCCGTGTACAGGAGTTCGATTCTCCTACTCGCCTCCATTTACATTCAATGAGTTAAATGAAGAATGCTCCATTTACAGGGGGTCATTTTACTGGGCATTTTACATTTATGTTCCTGTAGCATTCCTTTTTGCCTTCGCGACAAGTTCCAAAATCTTGTCGGTTTTGTCAGCTGCAACAACGGCATAGATCTCGATCTATTTGGGTGGCGTATCGTAAGTTCCATCCAAACACTGTCTCGAGCTGAAACGCGTCTGCCCCCGCCTTAAGTAGTTTAGTAGTAGCAGTTCCACGGCAGTCATGCGTATGCAGGCTGTACCCTAGCACCCCCTCAGTGAGACCAGCGCAATTTTTCCAATGGCTCAGACTTTGAGATACTGAGCAGCCCCAATTGAGTGGTCCATGTAAAAAGTCAGTGCATGATTGGCCGCTGGTCCATCGGGATGATGGCCACTGGCGCAGGTGGGCGGTAGCCCAATGCACTATGGGGTCGTTTGGTATTGTAATGTTTCCTCCAGCTTTCGATGAAGATCTGGGCTTCACATAGCGAGTAGAAGATTTCGCCATTCAAAAGCTCGTCTCTCATCCGCCCGTTGAAGCTCTCGCAGTATCCGTTCTGCCAGGGCAATCCTGGCTCAATGTAAGCAGTCTGTGCTCCGACGGCTTTGATCCAGTCCTCCCAGTCTCAGCGATGAATTCCGGGCCATAACACCTTCGGAATGATGCTGGTTCAAAGCCTATGATCGCCTGCGCAGCCCTCATATAGCGCAGCAGGTGATCATAGCCTTGGCTTAAGTCTCTACAATGGTTTTGCATAAACCACACCGCAAAGTAGACCAACTATGACCGTGATTACAATTGCGCAGACCGCGCCTGCTTTTGATGGCTATCGACATTGCCAAAGCGCGGCATGAAGTTTTGATTGCAGTTCTTGGCACGAAGCGCCGTCGTCTCTTAACTGTTCTAAACGACCTTGCTGACTTCATCCGCCTTATCACTACGCTAAAGGACTACGGTCGCCCAGTGCGTGCAGCTTTTGAAGCTACTGGGAATTACCACCGCGCCTTGGCTTATCATCTGGCAACCGCAGGCTTTAAGGTGAAGTTGGTGTCGTCAGTAGCGTTGGCGCGCACTTAGGAAGCTCTTCACAACAGCTGGGACAAGAACGACCCCAAGCATGCTCAGGTCATCCTCCACATGATGGAGATCGGGAACGAGCAATTCTACCACGATCCGCTGCTTTGTGGGACAAACGATATTCAGGAGCTGTCCAAGAGCCACGATATCGTTTCCAAGTCAAAGACCGAGCTTTGGCACCGCGTGCTAACGCATTATCTACCGCTTTATTTCCCCGAAGCTGACCGTTTTCATCGCAGTTCACGCAGCGACTGGTTCTTTGCGTTCCTTTAGCGTTACCCGTCACCACATTTCATCACTGCTATGGGCAAGGATGCATTTACCGCTGACGCTTGGGATGTTGTGGGCCGCAAGGTCGCAAAAGAACGTTTGCTTGCCGATATTTACCAGATATCCAAAGTATCAGTGGGATCGCCAGTCGGTTCTGACTCCGATGTAATTAGAATGTTCCGTTTGGTTCTCAAAGAAGGCAGGAGTTTTATCGCACAATGCAATGAGATCGAGGATCGTACAGTTGCATTGCTCAAAGATCTTCCTGATTATCAACTTTTCACATCAATACCTAGGATCGGTCCGATCAACTCGCTGACCATCTTAGCCGAAGCAGGTTACCTACGCCGCCTCAGACATCACCGACAATTCCCTAAATTCTGCGGAATGGACCTCGCGACCATCCAGTCCGGCACATTCCGCGGCCAAACCAAACTTTCCAAATATGGTAACACACGCCTGCGCCGCACCCTCTGGATGGCCGGCCAAATCGCCATTCTGCAACGAACCAACAGCTTCTGCGACAAGTTCGAACGCTACATCGCGAAGGATCGCCACAACACCCTTTTGCGTCGTAAAGAGTATACTGCAATCGCCGCCGAGATGGCCCGTACTGTTCATGGGGTCATCAAAAATGGCGACCCTATCGCGCCTTCTTTGAGGGGTGATCGATCGCATAAGGACCTTTCTCTGTGTGGGCCGTAGAGGCAGTGATCTGACCTCGTAGATAATGTTTAGGCCCTTCTGTGTTAGCGACACGATGATCTCGTCTTAAGGACGGTGAGAGCCGCAAAAGCGTACTCTGTGTTTGTTATGGGAGAGACTGTCGTTGACCAAAATGCCGAACTGAGCAATGATTTGAGCGTGTCGAGATGCCTCGATACGATAATGACGTGATGCCAAATCAGCCAATTATTCCTCGCATAAGACGTTGTCCGAAGGAATGTAGGCTGGCACGCCGCGCAAGATGAACAGGTCTGTCAGCGCGTCGATAACTTCGTTCGAGTTGAGTTTTCTTTTTACTCGGATCCAAGGCATTCTCGGCTGTGTTCATCGAAAATATTGAGCGTCCGGAACACTCTGCCATCATCTGTCCGGTTATGCGCGAAGTCGTAAGATCAAACATGATTGCGATACTCGGGGCGAAGCCGAAAACATGACCCATCATTCAGCCAGAGCCGTCCCTTCCTTGGGTGCTTCATTGGCACTTTAAGCCGCTCACGTAGCCATAGGCGTTCGACACGCTTGTCATTAACTTGCCAACCCGCATCCCTCAAAAAAGAAGCAACCCGACGATAGCCATATCGACCGAACTGGCGTGTCAGCTCGATCATGTCCGCAACCAAGCGTTCTTCGTCAGCACGCCCTCGTGGCAACCGCCGCTGCGTGGATCGGTGTTGGCCCAATACACGGCAGACACGACGCTCAGAAACTGTGAACTGACTACGAACGTCATCGATGCAGGCACGCCTGCGCAAGGGGCTTAGAAGTTTCCCGATGTGGCCTCCCTTAAGATCAACTTATCCAGCGTCAGGTCGGAAACTGCACGCCGCAGACGCTCGTTCTTTTTCTGTAGTCGCTTCAACTTCTTAAGTTGTTCTGCGCCCATTCCACCGTACTTCTTCATCCAGCGATAATAGGTTTGTTCAGTCACATTGATCTGTCTGATTGGATCAATCTGGGGCATGCTTTGCCCCATCAAAACTTCAACCTCTCGTAACGTCACGACAATCTCTTCCTGCTTAGATCTCTTGATTGCAATCTTTGGTCCTCCGCTTTCCTAACTATAGGCGAGGACCACCTCAAAGGGGGAGGCTCAGTTGCGTGGGGAGTTTGATGCGGCAAAACAGTATTGCTGTTGTTAGAACGCGCAAACACAAAGCGACAAGGGACAGCAATCAAAAGTTCAACATTGCGCCAAACCTGCTGGATCGTAACTTCACGGCAGATCAACCAAACCAGAAATGGGCCGGTGACATTACTTATATCTGACGCGCGAGGGTTGGTTGTGTCTGGCTGTGATCCTGGATTTGCATTCGCGGCGCGTGATCGGCTGGGCGATTAGCAATAGGATGAAACGGGGCCTGGCAATCAGGGCGTTGAAGATGGCCATCGCGTTCCGGTCTTCGCCAAAGGGCTGCATCCATCACACGGATCGCGGTAGTCAGTATTGTTCGCATGACGATCAGATGATCCTGCGCCCGAACGGGTTTAAAGCGTCGATGAGGGGAAAAGGAAATTGCTATGATAATGCGGCGGTTGAGACGTTCTTCAAAACCATCAAGGCAGAGCTGATCTGGCGAGACACCTAGGACACCCGCAGGCAGGCTGAGATAGCGGTCTTCGAATACATCAATGGCTCCTACAATCCGCGTCGCCGACACTCAGCACTGGGCTGGGAAAGCCCCGTCGCTTTCGAACGGAAGGTGGCTTGAACGAGCACTTGGAGCGGCACGAACGCGAGACAGGTCCAATCTCTCGCACCGTCCTGTCTCCACGAAGCGCTTCAAGCGCCACCTTAGCTTTAAACTTGGCTGAAAAACTGCGTCTCTTCCTCATTCGTGTATCCTATCGTCGTGATCGGAAACATCTTAGCACGATGTCCAGTTTTGTCGGACCACTTCAGCCCCACCGGAATAGCATAGCTCAAGCGGCTTCACCTCACCACAAAACGACGGGAACCCTTTTCCATCGTTTCACAATCCCCAGTATTCAGGGGCTGCGGTGTGCGACAGATTTTCATCTTACCCTTGCATAGGGCTTGCCAAATTCTTGGCTATACCAACCGTTTATAGTTTAACGCGGCATTTTGTGCCCGCAGGGATGTCGCCGTTGGGGTTTGGCAGCTCGAGTCTTACAAAAAAGGTGCTGCTTGCGGCATCAAAAACACTATCTACGACCGTGACCTCAGCCTCAAAGCTGCGGTCAAATGGCAGGACTTGGCGCACTTGGCGCGTGGTCCCCACGGAGACCCGACCGAAGGCTGTGATCGGTGCGAATACGCCCACGTGTAACGGGTTCGTTTCCGCCACCGTAACAACGGGAGTTTGCTCATTGGCAAATTCCCCCTTGGCAGCAAGGATCGCTATTACAATGCCATCAACGGGGCTGCGAAGAACGCGCCGGTCGCGCACCTGCGTCGCTTGTGCCAGCTCAATTAATGCAACTTTCTGCTCCAACTCCGCTTCCTCTACGGCCAGCGCTGCAAGTGCCAGTTCGATCTCCGCGCTTTGACGCAGAGCGACGGCCGCCACATTGCGCTGCTCGAGCTGCAAAGCGCGATCAAATTCCGTCTGGCGCAGTTCCAAACGCGAGACTTGCGCCCGTATGTTTACGTCAGATGATGCCCGCGCTTGAGCAAGGTCGATCTGGAGGGTTTCAAGACGGTCATCAAGCCGCGCCAAAGCCTGCCCCGCTTTGACAGGGTCCCCCCGTTTTACCAAAATCTCAGAAATAATACCGTCTGTTGCTGCAGAAAGGTCAGCGATCGAGCGTGGCTCGATCAGACAATCCAGATCTATCAACGGCTCCGTAACCGCTTGTTGTGCCTCTGCCTGACTGCTGTTCACAACCCCAGTCAAGCTGACAGTGGCCGCAAGAACCACACCTGTAAGGTTTCGCGCCGATGCCCTGATCATTCTACTCTCCCAGCAAATCCAAATTGTTCTTCACGGCGCAAATCATGCCGCAGTAAGTCCGTGCGAGCGCGTGCATGCAACCGCTCTGCGCGGGCCTGTGCGCGGTGGAACGCCTTTGGTCCCTGCACCCATCGCAATAGCCGCGCGCGTGCAAAGCTGCTGATCAGCGGGTCCTCCCAGCTGACGAATGCTTCGCAACTACCCGGATCACCCTGCCGTGCACAACGTCCAATCACCTGCCTGTCAATCCGCCGTGCTTCGTGCAGTTCCGTCAAGAGCACGTGCATCCCGCCCAAGGCCCTTACCTGTGTCGCCAAACCGATATCTACGCCACGCCCCGCCATATTGGTCGCAACGGTGATCGCGCCAAGCTGTCCGGCAGCGGCAATAATCTCGGCCTCCTGACCGGATTGCGCGGCGTTCAGTAACTCATGCGGCAATCCTGCTTCGGTCAAACGCGCTGAGACCGCAGCACTGGCACGAACGGTACGGGTCGCGATCAAAACGGGGCGCCCCTTTGCGTGCAGCTTGGCCACACGTGCGGCGACCTTGTCCCACTTCACCGCTTCGTTCCGCAAAATACGTCCGCGCCCATATTTGCGCCTCGAAGCGCGCGGAGGGGGGACAGGCACCACCGACAATCCATAGACCGCGCGTAACTCGGCCGAAACTTCGCGCGCCGTCCCTGTCATGCCCGCCAATCTGCGATAGCGGCGGAAAAACCTCTGATAGGTCATGCGCCCGAGCACCTCTCGGCGCCCCGTGATCTCGACATCTTCCTTGAGCTCGATCAATTGGTGCAGACCGTCCGACAGAGCCCGATCAGGAGAGACCCGACCAGTGTATTCATCGATCAGCTTTACTGTGCCGTCTTCGATCAGGTAATGCTCATCGCGGTCAAAAAGATAGCGCGCCGACAAGGCAAGCGTGGCGGCATTCTCGCGGCGCGCCGTGTTGCGCCAAATACCTCCCATCTCTTCAGCCTCACGGGTCAGCGCACGGCGGCCGGAGGCGGTCAACTCAATCTGCCTGCCAGAACGATTCACCACAAAATCGCGCCCCTCGACCAGCAGCTGTGCCAAGTGCCACGCCGCTGCCGCCCAGTCAGGATCAGGCTGCGCTGTTGCCGACAGGATAAGCGGCGTGCGACATTCATCGATCAAAACAGAGTCCGCCTCATCCACGATAGCAAAAGGCAATCCATTCATCGAAATCCCCGCACCACGCGGTGTCTGCGCACTGATCATCTCAAAGGTCAGCCGTAGTGGTCCCACTTCTCCGGTCAGCCGGATGCGGTCGCGCAGATAGTCAAAGGCCATCTCCTGATTGGAGCCATAGGTGATCGCGCAGCGGTAGGCGGCGGCGCGGTTCTGATGCTCGATATCAGCAGTGATCAGCCCGACCCGAAGGCCCAAAGCCTCAGCAAGAGGCAACAAAGTCTCACCATCGCGTGCGGCAAGGTAGTCATTGGCCGTAATGACATGGACGCGTTCCCCCATCAGGGCGATCATCACAGCGGCGACAGAGGCGGTGAGGGTCTTGCCCGATCCCGTCTCCATTTCGGCGAGCCGTCCCGAGACAAGAACCAAGACGCCGGCGATCTGGCTACGAAACGGCATAAAGCCGAGCTTGCGTTGTGTGAGGACACATAGAAGCGCCAGCAAGTGCCGCGCAGGACGAGACAGCGGTTTGCGCAGATCTGCCCGCTCTCTTGCCGTCTCGATGCGGACCATCAGGACGTCGTCCTCAAGATGGCTGAGCTTGCGGGCCTGACGGGCGATGCCACGCGCACGCCACATCATGCGCCGACGTGTGGCAACAGCGACAACCGGCTGGGTCGCCTGTGCCACCACCCGTTTTAACGTAAAGCGCCAGTCCAGCGGCTGCTCGACCCCCTGTGCAGGTACCATCTGCCGAAAAAGGCCAAGCCCTGCAACGGCTTGCACCTTAGATGGCGAAGGGGAAACCTGATCAAACATTGAAACGTCTCAGGAAAAGCTGCCGCAAACGGCGCCACCCACGCTGAACCAACGGCTCGGATCCGTGGTCAAAACGCACATGGACACGCATGCCCAACACCAAACTGGGTGGTGCCGCGACCGGTTCCAGATCAAACTGCATCACCGGTTGCAGCGCCACCGCTGCACCATTTGCGACAGGATCAAGCGAAAACTGCCCCCCTCCCTCAGTGGTCAAAGCGAGCGAGGCCAGCTCATATCCGATTGCAGGCACTTCTCTGGCAACACGCGCCTCATACCGGTGTTCAGGCGCATCCGCAGGACGCATTTCAACGCCAAGAGTGCGGGCTCTGACAAGGTCGGCCTTGTCTTGGGACACCGCTACACGCACGACGATGGAGGTCGGATCAACCACATGCCCGATAACATCACCCCGCCGCAAAAATCGCCCTTTAAGATCACCGGCATTCGGCAAGACAAGCTCTCCGGCCCGGTGCGACACCACATCCCGCGCAACCGCAAGGCTTTGCAGAATGTTCAGCTCTTGCTCTGCGCGCACGGACTGCGCTTTCCACAGCTGCATATCATAGGCACTCTCGCTTAAGGCCTGTTCGTAGCGGTAGCTATATTTACGGAACTCCGCCTCGGCGGCACGCAGGCTGGCATCCGCATAAGGATCGGAAAGTTTCAGGATCACCGCCCCCTGCGCGACTTGATCGCCTGAGGCACTGACGACCTGCTCGATCACGCCTTCGGCCTCGGCATAAACCGTCTCGTCACGAGTGGAATGAACCACGCCTTCGGCCATCGTCCGGTACGGGACACGGATCACTCCCAATGACAGCACAAGTGCACAGATCACAATCCCACTGACCGCAAATGCCCTGCCCCGCCGCCCCCGCAGCCGCTCTCCAATCACAACAAACTTCAGATGTTTGAGCATCGGCACAATAAACATTAACGTCAAAGACCAGATCGCAAGCGCAATGCCGACAATGAAAAAACGCACAGCCACAATGGAGATTATCGTCACTGTTATCACGATCCGATAGCAAAACGCTGCGATAGAATAGAAAAAGAACCATCCTTTTTCGCCGCGCGCCCGCACTGGAGACCGCGCATCGGCAATGCCAAAGGCATAACGCTGGATCAAATAACCCAGATACTGGTTCGACCGGTTGCCAAGATTGGGGATTTCAATCGCGTCCGCCAAAACAAAATACCCGTCAAAGCGCAATAGCGGATTGCCATTGAACAGCAGCGTTGAAATCCCGCCAATTACCATCGTATTAAATGCAACCGCCCGCCACAGCCCCGGCTCCAGCTCGACCCACAGCAGCATTGCGCCCGCAGCCAACCCCAGCTCGACCATGATCCCCGCCGCACTGACCAGAATCCGTGCGCGTTTGTCCGGAAAACCAGACGCCGCGGACGCGTCAACGTAGGGCACGGGGATGAACACAAGAAACATCAGACCGACTTCGCGCACTTCGCCGCCAAATTTCTTTAGCGCAAACCCATGGCCCAACTCATGCAGGAGTTTGACCACCGGATAGACCATTACCAGCGCGATGAGCGAATTTGTCGCCAGCACACGATCGATCAGGTTTTCGGTCAACGCGTCCCAATGCTGTACCGCCGTCACTGCACCAGCGCCGAGAAGCAACAGATATAACAACCCGCCCCAGATCGTAAAAAACGGCCGCGCAAGAGGCCAGCATTCCGTAAGAAAATGGTCGGGATCCATCAGTGGAAACCGCAGCGCAAGCGGGTTCATAAATCGCGCAACCAGCCCTTTGCCTTCCTTTTTTAACGCCCGTTCAACCAGCCGGTCATTGTCAGGCATCCCATCCGTTACCAGCAGATCAATCGAGCTAAGCTGCGCAATCGTGCTGAGCATTTCATCTTGCGTGGGTGCAGTCTCACCCAGCTCCGTACAGGTGATGTCCCAGATTTCACCAACGGTGCGCTTGCCATCCATTTGGGCGACAACCCAATGCGTGCTGTCCGACAATCTGCAAAATTTGCCTGACAGGGGATCGCGCATAACGAACCACTCGACACCACGAAACACCTGTCGCGTAATCTCTGTGCGCGGAGCAAGCCACGGGCGCAGATGTGCTGCGCGGTACCATATCGGGCTTTCAAATCCGGCGGCCATCCTCTCAGCCCGTCCAGCGCCAAATGGCCAGACGCGCCCAATCGATGATCGGCCGTGTCCAAACATCGATCAACAACCGCTCTTCAATCTGCACTTTACCGATGCCGCGCATGCCAGGCCGCAAATCGCCAGAAGTTTGGGTCAACTGCGCCTCTACTATGGCAAAGTTACGCCCGCCTTGGGCGTTCATCCTCGGTGTAATCTGGGTCAGCTTGAATTCGAATTTTTGGTCTGGCAAGGGCGCAAGAACAAGCGAGCCTGTCTGGCCGATCCGTACTTGATCGAGGTCGCGTTCCTCAACCTCCAGCGCCACACGGTAACTGTCGAGCGGAGCCAGACGGAAGAGTTGTTGCCCCAAACGAACTGCTGCTCCGAGAGACTGGCTGTGGTCGCCCTCAATCACGACCGCATCAAAAGGCGCACGCAAAACTGCACGATCCAACTGGCGCTGCGTCAGTTCCGCCTTTGCGCGAGCCTGCTCGATATTAGCCGATGCGATGCGCGCAGTTGCGGCTGAGCGCCCTGCAAGCGCTTGGTCATACTCACCCTCATACCGGCCCACATCTGTGAGCCAACGGGTCAATTCGATTTGCAGATCACGCTGGTCAAGGCCCAGCAGCGGCTCACCTTTTTGCACGATGTCACCGGCACGGACGAATTGCTCAGCGATATGCCCGTCGAACGGCGCGACCATCATCCGCACGATTTCGCCCTGAATTTCCGACTGTGCCACAACGCGAAAATCCGCCTTGGCATACCAGAAAAACGCAATCAATCCCGCAAGCGTTAACACCGCCAGTTTGCGGCCCAAATAGCCTGCCCCAAACAAGCGCCCCAGGGCCTGACGGCCGCTTTGCCACAGCACACGCAGCACGCCACGCTCACCTTGTTCACGCTCGTCAATCAAAGCACCCAATGCCGCCCCTACGCCCTCGGCAACCATTAAATCCTGTTCCGAGAAACTCTCACCTGCTGGTCTTGCCAGATGCAAAGCGCCAATTGCCTCCCCGCCCGCGCCGGAGAAAAGGGCAACGGACAAAAGCTCACCCATGCCTGCCTCACGCAGCAAGGCGGCATGATGTTGCGCCACCATGAAATCCTGAGAGTCTCGCGGCGGATAAAGCACTGATCCTTCTTGGTAAAAAGCCTCGGACATTGCCAAAGCGATAGCCTGTGCATGGGTCGTCTCGCGCGGGCGTTCCGAGACATCGGACAAGGCTGTGACTTTCATCCGCCGTCTCGGTGTCGCGCGTCCAATCGCAACATATGCACAGTCCAACTCACGCGCCAGAAGATTGCACGCCGCCAACATGGCCGACCGCGACGAGTTAGCCTCCAGCACAGCGCCAATCGTGTCGAGGACCAAGGATGCCTTTGCGCGATCACGGTCCTGGGAAAAAGCCAAATCACGGCGCAGCGCCGCGATGAGCCAACCGCTCGCCCAGCGCATACCATGAAGCGTCACAGCAGGATCATCTGGTGGCGTCTGGAATTCCAGACAGATCGCGCCAAGTACCTCTTCGTCAACGATCAACGGCAGAGCTAAACATGTCCCCGACTGCACAACGCCCCGCTCCTCTTCGAGAGCAGCTTCGACCGTGTTCATAATCGTGTGGCCCGGACTGTCCCCCTGCGGCCACAGAGCGATCGGCACAAGACCTTGTGGCATCATCACGACGACCGCGCCAGCGGCACACGGCCCAAGCGTTCGCACAGCAAGCGCAAGCCAGACCCGCGCAAAATCATCAAGATCAAGATCGTCAGAAAACCGCGACCATAGAGCCTTGTCCAGGATCGAAACTGTGTCGTCTTGGGCCTTTGGCGCTTCCGACGCACCGGACCGGTCAGGTGGAGGGCTCATCATAATCTACTCCCCGCAATGCGGCGGATTGGGAAAGGATCAGCCGCTCAGGCGTCCCCACCCTTGGCTTTTTGCCCACCCGCAGCCGCAGCAGCAGCCAATCCGTCGAGCTTGATCTCGCCAAAGCGATTTTCATATTGCGACAGAACAGCACCCATCAAAACAAACAGTCGCTTTGCAGCGTGCGGATTGAGAATAATCCGCTCTTCCAGCCGTACATCAAATTCTTTACCCGCGGCAGGGTTCCATGTCTGATTAGAGCCGAACAAAAGCGTCACTTCCTCACGCGTTGAGGAGGCATTAACCACATTCGCATAAGTGGTCTGCATTTGACTATCATCCCAGTTCACGACCGGTGCAGCAGGAGCGCCGACTTCGGCAGGAGTGGTCGATGCGTCAGCGTCATTTGCAGCGGTTTTCTTATTCGTCATCTGAAACTCTTTCTTATTGATATTTATAGATTAATATTAAAAATAGCATGGCTCAGCTGCTGGTAAAGTACAAGAAAATTAACTGTTTTACACCCTAATTCATAGGCTGCGCAGCAGAGAATTGACTCCGCTGCGCAAGAGCTACTGTGCGGCCCATTTAAAAGACTTGGCCTTCGCCTTGCCTTTTCCCTTAACCACCAGAAGCGGTGCGGCATCAGCTGCATCCAGAAGCAAGACTTCGTCAGGTGTCAGCATACCATCTACACGTGCATCATAGACCAGCACCTCATTTGTGTTGGTCGCTGGCGCAGTATCGGCAGCATCTTGCGCTGACATCATAGGGAAGAGCGGTTGAGCAGGGTCAAAGCCACCAATCTGCGTGGTATCGCCCAACGGCGACAAGGCCGAGACGATCTGGCTTTCAACGGATTGAACCGACAGCATGGTCACGCTGGTGTCGGCCTGCAAAGGCGCAGAGGTTACGGCAGGATCAGCGTTTGGCCCACCCTTGCCGTTGTTGCCTTTACCGCTGTTTCCGTTGCCGTTTCCATTGCCACCGCCGGTACCGCCTCCGCCAGTCGTACCAGTGCCCAGCGTTGTATCGCCTGCCGCACGGGTGTCTTTCGCCCCGCGCGAATTACCGGGCTGAGGATCATCAGGCGCACCGCGCTGATCGCCCGCATGCGGGTCTTGCTGTTTCACAAGACCAATTTCGCCAAACGGCTCACCATTGCGCGCGGCGTCTCCTCCATCGGCAATACGAGTCGGATCGGCGCCGTCCGCCTCAGATAAATCGTAGAGGAACGCTACAATCGACGGGTTACCCGCGCGGACAATCGTACCTGCCCCGAATGGAGAGAATGGCACGAGGTAGCTGTTGTATTCGCCATTCCAGTCGATCATCCGGTCGCCACCAGTATTGGCCAGAAGGATATCACGCCCGCCGCCGCCAAAGGCGATATCGGCATAGCTGTCAAACGGGTCAGGCGCATCGTTGACGCCATCGCCCGTCGAACGATCATCGTCGATGTCCAGCATGTCATCGCCAAAGCCACCAAACACATGGTCACGACCAGTCCCGCCAACCAGCCAGTCATTGCCCAGATCGCCAAAGATGCGGTCATCACCATCGCTTGCCAGACCGTCAACCTGATCGGTGATATCGGTGCCTGTGCCATCGCCCGCATCAAAGTTGAGCAAGAAGGGCACAGCGTTCGCATTCGTCGCAGGATCAGCAAAAACATAGCCGTTGGTCGGATCGACAAAGATCAAAGGCCGCGGGCTGTTCTCGTCATAGGCGGCAAATTCGGTCGGACGACCATCCGCGCCACCCCAATTGAGGATATCTCCCGGATTGCCGGGATTGTCATAGCTAAACGGCAGCAAGGTGAAGTCATAGGTCACCCCGTCAAAGGTGTAGCTCACATCGCCCGGCATCGCCTCGGCACCTGATATGGCGTCAGAACCATATCCGCCATGCAGTGAATCTGAGCCAAGACCACCAAAGATGATGTCATTATCTCCCGTGGAGCTGTCCGCTACGTAAGCCAGTGGATCAGCAATATCGTCAGAGGAGAAGGGCGTCAGATCGATCGTCTTTTTCAGCGCATTATCTACGTGGATAACAGCCTGATGCATATCACCATTGGTTTCAATCAACTGATCTGTTGGTACGGTTTCAATACCGTAAAGTGTTTCGGCAAGGCTGCCATCGGAGGTGTTCTTAGATGTCCATACGCGGCCATCCCCACCGATCATACCATCCTGACCGGTACCACCCGACATCCAGTCATGGCCATACCCGCCAATAACATCATCATCTTCGCTATTACCGTAAAGGGTATCATCACCCACCTGACCATAGAGGGAGTCGTCGCCGCTTTCCCCGTGGATTTCATCTGCATGGCCCAGATCGCCGGCCGCTGATGCAGCATCCACATCCAAACCGCCTATGGTATAGTCAATTAGCTCTGCGGCACGCACAACAATACGTTCAGGAGCATGAATGGTAAGTTCTGATTGTACCACTGGGTCGCTGGTCAAATTGTTCGAAACTGACGACGACGCCATGAAGAATCCTTCAACACCGCGTTCGTGTGCGCTGTAGTGTTCATCTGCATTGTCTCTTAGCGCGTCGTAGCTGAAAGACAGATACGCATTGTTGGCAGTTGCAGGATCTACACTTATCAACCGGAATATCCGGCCGTTATCACCCAGTATGATATCTGCGTCCCGAGCGTGACGCTCTTCAATGGTAATATCATCAGTACCGGTGTTCAGCGCGCCAAGGTCTTCGACATAATTGTTGCGCGCAATCCGCGTGCCTGCGCCACCAAAGAGGATATCAGCACCCGTCGGGGTTCGCTCATCCAGCGTATCAAGGCTGTAGAGGTCGGAGTTATCCCCAAGGATGTCGTCCTGCCCGAGGTTACCAAATATCAAGTCGTTGCCGCCGTTGCCTTCGATATAGTCGTCGCCATCTTCCGCTGATTTAACACCTGTGCTCAGCTCAAAAGACGCGCGGATGGTCAAGGCCCCGCTCGCATCGCGCATCGCAAAGACGCCCTCACCGTTCTGGTCCAACCCATCAACCGAGCCATCGCCCTGAACCGTATCATCGCCAAGCTGGGCAAAGATCACATCGTCATCGCCGCCCCCTGCGATATAGTCCGCACCAAAGCGGTTCTGGGCGTCGCCCTCAACAGCAGTAGTGTGGTCCAGCAGATCAATCTCGAAGTTTTCCCAGACTGCGGCATCTTCGGTTTTCGCCACCGGGGTTCGGTCAACAAGAGCAGCCCCCTCGTCCCCCGTGCCAATGCCATCGCCATAAAGCTGTGTGCCGCTGAGTTGAACAAAGCGCGGATCGGTCACATCGTCGAACAGCGCATCTGCAATGCGATCAAGTGTGACATTGTCGCCAAAGATCAGATCGCGGTGCGTGTCGCCATCAATCACGTCCGCACCCGCGCCGCCAATCAGCACATCCTCGTCTGCGTCACCAAAGATCGTGTCGGAGCCGCCTTGGGTATTGTCGGTGATCGTCACATGGCGAACAACATTGTCCAGCAGCTCAATCCGACCAAAATCTCCCAACACGATATCGTTTTGCGCACCTGCTGCAATACGGTCATTGCCAAAGCCACCCAGAACAAGGTCATTGCCAAGAGAAGTGGTTATCAGATCATCGCCGCCTTGTTGCGTGTCCGTTGTGCGGATCACGTCCAGTGTTGTCAGATCAACTCCGCTTGGGGCTGCCCCCTGCGCGGCAATCGCCGTACCTACATAGACATCGTCAAGGATAACTTCGCCATTATCTCCCAGCACGATATCTTTTTGATCATGCGTAGTTGTCAGGCCGCCCATATGATCGCCGTGCAGCGTATCATCGCCCAAGCCACCAAGAATGATATCGGTGCCCGACGCACCCGTAATGAAATCCGCAGCCCCCGTCGTCGCGGCAAAGCGTTCTATCGCGTCAGTCGTCCGAATTTGGGTAAACAGACCACCATCCATACGGATTTCGCCATTGTCAGCCAGCACAACGTCATCGCCATCCACAGCCGCATCAAGGTTGCCTGCATCATTACCATGCACCGTGTCACTGCCGTAGCCCGCAATGATCAAATCAGCCCCACGATCGCCAGTGATCAGATCATTGTCGCCCTGACGGTTGCTCTCTTCAACGCCTTCCTGAGCTTGGCTGGTCACCACATCCAGATCGGACAGATCACCATCCGCATCCCAGACCAATTGACCATTATCCCCGAGGATCAAATCATTGCCGTCATGTATGCTGCGAAGTCCGGTCATGTGATCGCCGCGGATCACATCCTGTCCCAGACCGCCGATCAGGATATCGCCACCTGAGGCACCCGTAAGCGTATCATTGGAGGAGAAGCTGCCTGTGGCATCTGTGGCGCGGATTTGTGCGAACTGGCCAGTCGTCAAAAGGATTTCGCCATTATCGCCCAGAATGACGTCCACAGTGTCCAGCTCTGCGTCTTCGTTCGTGTCGCTGTTACCCGACAGCTCATCAGCACCGTAGCCACCGAGGATCAGATCGGCCCCTGCATTGCCCGAAATGACATCTGCGCCCCCAAGACTATCTTGCGCGCTCACAACCTGATCAAGCGTGGTGAAGTCCGGCGTTATCTCCGCCCCCCAAAACATCAGGCCATTATCGCCAAGGATGACGTCATCACCGTCGATCAGGCCATCACCTGCACCGATGTCTGTGCTGCCCGCATCGCCATAGATCGTGTCGGCGCCAACGCCGCCAATCATACGGTCCGCACCAGCGCGGCCACGAATAAGGTCGTCGCCACCTGTGGCAGAGCTCAAGTCCGTGCTTCTGATCTCCGACAGGCGTGAAGTGCCGGTCGAGGTCTCGAACAGGACCAAACCGTTGTCGCCGATCAGCAGATCATTCCCGTCCGTGGCACCTGCGTTGCCCTGTGCGTCATCGCCGTCAATCATATCACCGCCAAAGCCGCCAATCACAATGTCAGCGCCCGCATCAGCCGCAATCGTATCAGCACCGCCCACAAAATCACCTGCACTTGTCACCTGTAACAGGATCGACGTGGTCGGTGCCATACTGTCATCAAGGGTCATATCAATGCGGCCATGATCACCAAGGATCACGTCATCGCCGTCTACTGCGCCCAGATCAACCACCGCAGCATCACCACGGATTATGTCACCGCCCAGACCACCAAAGATCAGATCACCAGCAGCATTGCCAAAGAGCGCATCCGCCTCACCGTTGGTCCGGTATGTTTCTGCAAACTGCAACACACCGTGCAACAGATGGGCATAGCCCGCGTCGCCAAAGATCAGATCAGCGCCATCGCGCCCTTCGGCTCCTGCCCCATCGGCATCACCAAAGACAGTATCACTACCTACGCCACCGATAAGCATATCGCTGCCTGCGTTGCCGCGCAGCGTATCGTTACCGCCGATCGACAATTCAACCGAGTTTACGCGCGAGACGAAGGTTTCCACTGCCTCACCGATGACAGGGTTCAGATTGGGGGATGCGCCAAAGTCAAAGGTCACCCGACCCAGATCACCGAATACGACGTCATCATCGCTCAGCACTCCAGCATCATCTACGCCCGCTGTGATATCATCGTCCGCCTCACCGCCCATGACCACATCGTCGCCCACACCGGTCGAGATCACATCATCATCACCGCCCGCATCCGCAATCGCAATCACAAGCCCAGCGCCCCATTGCACCATATCAGTCTGGTCTTCGGGGAGAGTCGAGATTCGCAGACCCGATGTCGCGTCAAGCGCGGTTGAGAAGTCAGGAGAGATGGTCATGCCGTTGAGGGTATTCCCCTCGATCAGTCGCGGCTCTTGCAGGAAGCCGGTTCCGTTGTTGATGTCAACATAAAGACCGATCAGGCCGGTATCACCACTCAACAGTGGATCACCTTGCAGACCGCTTGCCAGATCGGGCAGCGGCAATGTCTGGTTGGTGTTCAACACGCCAAAGCCAAACGGCCCGACGGCAAGGCCGCCGATCACATCCGGCGTCTGGCCAAGACGGGTGACAACCGCGCTTACTCCATTTGCGTTGGGAATGCCGCGATAATCCACACGACCCACGTCGCCCAAAACGATATCCGCACCACTGCCCGTCAGGATTGCATCCTTACCGGCGCCACCGAAGACGACCACATCCATTGAGGAGCCCTGAGCGTCAAACCTGTCGTCACCACCCTGCAAATCAACCGAGAGGTTCCCATCCGCTGGATCAAAAATCTCCCACGTAGCATCTATGCCAAAGGCATCGATCGGGCTATCGATATTCAGCGTATTTGCGTCGTTTCCAAGGATCCAGCGCTCAGCCAATTGCAGCCCGCCTGCATCCAGAATACGAACTTTCTGGCCCAGATATTCATCAACGACAAAGCTGCCATCAAGGGTAAGGGTGGTCCGGAAATCTGCGGCGTCCTGCGCGTTTTCCAGCACGGCGGCCATACCGTCTGCCAAGATACGCTCTTCTTTGTGGATGTCGGCCGTGACTGTATCGCCCACACGCACGCCCGGCTGGTTCGGATCAGTAATCTCGTCGCCGGTGCGGATGATCGTCCAGACCCGTCCGCCATCATCGCGGGTTGGTGTCCCCTTGATTTCAAAGTCATTGTAGCCCGCACCAAGCGTGATATCGATCACTTCAAGGTTGCCGAATGTGATACCGCCCGCGCGCTCACGCTCACCGATCACGGTGTTTGGCCCCATGTTTAGTCCAAACAAGCGGTTGGCGGTCAGAACGCCGCTGCTGTCGGCTGGGCTGTCATCATCATTCACAAACATCACATCAACCGATGCGACCTCATCGACAAAGAAATTGAGGCTTTCGGACGTCAGGGCATAGCCCACATCACCCGTCAGCGCCTCAATTACAGTGCCGTTTTCATCTGTGGCAAGCTCATAGGGCGCATTCAGCGTAAAGACGACTTCGTCATCGGCCAGATCGGCCGTCCCTTTCGTGTCAATCTGCGCGTCGATGATCAGGCGGAACTGGTCTGTCACGGACTCTGCATTCTGGGCCGAAACGATCTCGATGGTTTTTCCCACGAGCGCGCCGATTTCAGCATCAGTGGCCAGCGGGAAGGGCGCGGCAGTGTCATCAACCGAGACGCGTAAGCGAAGATCATCCAGCACAATGCCCGTCAGATCCGTACGGCTCACGGTGATTTGCGTGTTGCTTGCTGAATTGTCGATTGCCAGTGCCGTGCCAATGCGCGGCTTGGCATTCAATTCACCTGGCAGGCGCACGGGTTCGGCCAAACCGTCCAGCGATCCGCTGCCGCCTGCGCCGTCGATATAAACAGGCCCAAGGATGCCCGCCAGCGTGGCAGGACCAGGTGCAAACACTTTGGTATCCCCACCGTCCACAACAGCGTCGTCAACCGCAGCCACCGAAATGACCATGGGTACGTCCCACTTGTCGGGTGCAAAGGTAGCCATCACTTTTGTTACCAGATTGCCGCCTGAATCGAATTGCTGGTTCCCGCTGGCATCCAGCGCTGCCACTTCGGTGAGCGCAATGGTATCGGTGCCCTGCGTGATACCAGTGATCTGGAGCTGTACCAGATCATGGCGGATTCCGCCTGTGAGGGTGGATTTTGTGACCAACTCGGTCAGATCAACGGTAACCGCAGCACTTGGCTGGCCCGTCAGAACCAGCTCATAGGTATCGCCCGGACCGCCCTCAATCACATTTGTCGATCCACCTGTTTCCCGCAGCAGCAGCGTTGGCGCGTCATCATCCGAGATGGTCACCAGAACGCTTTGAGAAAAGGCTTTGTCAAAGGTAGGAAGTTCGAACGTATATGACACGGCAATCCTGCCGGACCGCTCTGATGGCTGACCCGCCGCATCAATAAACATGATGACGCCAGAACCTTTTACGACAACATAGTCCTGCCCTTCAATCTGGGCGACATTATCGACGGTAAATGCGGTGATCGCTTCGGGCAATTGCGTCAAGCTGAACGAAGTTACCGGCGCGCTGGCCGGAATATCGAGCGCCAGCGACGTGCTATCTTCGGTCGCCTCAGCAAAATCAGGTGCAAAGCCAAAGCGTATCTGCTCTGAATGCGCACCTTCGCGGGCAACGTCATTCACCGCGCGCACTTCGAGCAAGATACCATCCAGCGCATTTGCAGAAGTAAAGTCGATGGACGTCACTGGAGCTGCGCCCTCGGCGGCGCCCACGGCCACCAGATTGATCTGTGAGGTGTCATAATTGAGCGAAAGGGTCATCGTATCGGCCCCCGCCACAGCCTGGTTCAGACGCAGGCGCAGAACGTCACGCTCACCCTCTTGATCGCCATCGGACCCTTCGATCACAGCAGTTAGCGTGTCGTCATCCGCAATTACATTGCCGTCGCCGTCGAGAGCGATGTTCTGATCAACAATCAGGCCCGGCGTGTCGTTGTCATTGATCGTCACTTCAACGCTGCGGGTTTGCAGCCCGTCATACAAGCCGATGCTGAAGACGCTATCTGCAGCAGGATCAACGCCCCAGATACCATTCAACGTCAGTTCGGTCGCGGTGTTGCCGATGATCAAAAGCTCTTGGCCCGCGCCCGTGCCACCCACGATCTTGAGCTTGCGCCCGATCATGCTGTCGTCCGCGCCAAATTGCAGCGAAGCACCAGAGGCCGTTGTCGCAGTAAGAGTCGAGCGGTCGTCAAAAATTTCTTCGCCTTTTATCTCAGTCACCGTATCGATGAGGCCGGTTACAGCATCCGAGACACGCAGGACAAAACCGGACTGCAATGTAGCAGGCAGATCATCCGCGTCCCAAGCGCTGTCAAATTCAAGCTGCATCGTCGCGCCAAAATCTACAGCACCGGTGATGAAACGGCTTTGTCCAAATCCGGGCCCGGACGAGATCGTAAGACTGCGGCCCAGCAGATCATCGGGTGTCTGGCCCTGCAAAGCAGTTTTCAGAACCACCATTTCCGTAGCTGTCGCCTCAATCGTCGCACTGGCACCCACCACGACATCAACGCCCGATTTGAACAGATGCGTCACCACGCCGTTGGTCTGGTCTTCGTAGGCGGCATCATCATAGTTGAATGACACCGGAAGGTTGCTTTGACCGTCCAGATCGCCACGTGTGAACAGGCTGCCGGGTGTCTCCTGACGGATACCGTCGGCAATAACCGAAACATTTTGCGCAGTAGCCCAATTCGCCGCCGTAAACGTCAGCGTGACAGCAGATCCATCCGCTTTGACATTTGCGCCACTGGCTGTGCTGTCAACGCGGAAGGCATATTTGCTTTGATCGCGACCATCGGGTGACGGTAAAGGTGCGCCCACAATGACCTGCACATCGCGCGTGGGCGCCCGGGTCAGAACAACGGAGTAGACGTCGCCAAGGGCGTCGCCTTCGTCGATGATCGTGCTACCCTGAGTTTGGGTGATCACGGCAAAGGCCTGATCATTGTCCGCCACATTTGCCGAAACGCCAAAAACCTTCTGACCGTCATAGCGCGTATCCGACGACGTCATGTCGTGGGTGATGATGCCGGAATGACCCCGTAGATCATTAGAGACCACAGGAGGTGTTGGCCCGCTGGCACTGAAGGTATCGCTACCCAAGCCGCCAAACAATTCGGTGAAGACTGTACTCTTGGTAGATTGCAGGAAGAAGCGGTCGTCCCCCTCGCCCCCGTCAACCCGCAGGCTTTCGATGTTTACGAAGCTCACGTTCAAACCTGCGCCAAACACGCCCTCGTCCGTGATGACGAAATCATCACCGAATTCCGTGCCGATCACAACCAGCGTATCATAGCCGTCACCGCCGTTGATGTTGAGGGGCGCATTCACGGCATAACGCACCGTATCGGCACCGGCACCGCCTGTCAGATCCGTCCGCTCGCGCTGAGGCTCAGACGAGCCGATAAGGGCAAAGGCGCGTACTTCGAAAAGGTCATCTCCGCTTTCGCCATTAAGCTGCAAGACGGCGAGGTTGTGATAGACAACAAAGGTATCGTCCCCGATGCCACCATTCACAGTCATCGGGAAACTGATCCCGTTCGACAGCCAGCCGCGCGTCGTCTCGATCGACAAGAAGAAATCGTCAGCATCAATGCCCGTATCGATTCCGCCATTTTCGGCGTTCACATTGCGCGCTGTGCGGAACAATTGACCAATCTGAAACTGGTCAGCGCCAGCGCCACCATTGAGCGTCATCTCCGCTGCAGTGTCATCGGCCGCAAAAATATCATCTCCACCGTGACCGTTTACAATCAAACGCTCAAGCGTGGCACCATAGTTTACTCGCTCGACATAGAATTCACCATTCAACCCCGCGATAAACGCGTTCGTCCCGGACGCATCCGAGCGCACAAGGAAGCGGTCGGCACGGTCCGTGCCGTTGACCTCAAGAAGGTCCACATCACCGGAATCGCCTGCATCTACAATGGTAATCCGGCTGTCCGTTGTCCCACCAGATAAGTTGACGCGGTAGGTATCGCTACCCTGCCCGCCGTTCAAATCATCCGAGCCTTTGGTGGCAGTAATCAAATCGTCGCCGTCACCGCCCTCGACCGTGTCGGCGCCAGTGCCGCCATCAAGGATGTCATTGTCTTCTCCGCCTTCAAGCCGGTCAGCCTGACCGCCGCCCCGAAGATCGTCCATGCCCGCACCACCACGCAGATGGTCGCTGCCGCCGCCGCCCAGAACCAGATCATCACCAGCCCCCGCCGTGACGTCATCATTGCCCACACCAGCAATAATAATGTCTTTCGAGCCGCCCGAAGTGATTACATCACCCGCGCCGTCTGCCCCAATGGCCAAACGCTCCAGCAGAACATTAACATTGCTCGCGTCCGTCAACGCCAAGAGGTTTGCGACGAAGTCATCCGACGCCGCAACCAGCAAGGAAGACAAAATCCGCCCGCTGTCACCGAAGATCAGATTGTTGCCCTCACCGCCCGAAATCGTATCAAAGCCGCTGCCGCCAAAGATAATGTCTTTGCCCGAATTTCCGCTAACCATATCATCGCCATCAGCGGCAAAAATCACGTCGTGGTCCGCACCACCTGCGATGTTGTCAGCTGCCCCGCCGCCATCAACATCTGTTACGCCGCCATTGTGCAAAGCGTTTAAGTTGCTCAGTATTTTGAGGCCGGTGGAGGCAAAGCTCAATGTGCCGCCATCACCCAGCAGCAAATCATTTCCGGAACCGCCGTCGAGCGTATCGCTGTTGCCGGCACCGACCAGAATATCATCACCGCCACCACCGCCAACAGTATCACGCCCGTCTGTCGCTGTCGCTTTGGAGGACACCACAGTCTCAAGTAGATTGGCCTGATCACCCAACACAAGGTCATCGCCCGCGCCGCCAAATACGTCGTCATCACCCGCACCACCGATCACAAGATCGTTGCCGCTGGACCCGATAATCGTGTCGCGGCCCGCGCCACCGTCAAGTAGGTTGAACTTGGACGACACTCCAGAAGGTGTTTGATTATTGGTAAACTGGATCAGGTCGTTCCCTGCACCACCGCGAATGTCAAAGTGGACTTCGTTTCCGTTCCAGCCTTCTAGCGTAATAATATCATTGCCGTTGCCGCCATCGACAACAACCGTCTGGCCCTTGCGAACCTGATAGGTAAATGCCGCGCCACTTGTTGGGCTGTCTTCGCCAAAACCATTCGGTGTCGTAAAGACATCGACATTGATAAAACCACCCGCATCTGTACCCTTGCGCACCGTGACGGTTTCGCCAAAGTCCGTCGGATTGCCCAGCAAACGCTGCGGCGCGAATTGACCAGTGTTGATGATCAGATCGCCATTGGCAGCCTCAGAGGCCACAACTGGAGGGCGGAAGAAATCAATCTCGAATTCGGCAATCGTAAACTGTTCGACCAGATCCCATTCCTTGTCGATCTCGAACAAAAACAGATCAATCTTGAGGAAGGCAAACAAGCGCGCAAAAATCTCGCCCGTTACGTCAAAGATCGCAAGCGGCGCAAGCAATTTGTCCGCGTCATCCGGCGCGCGCGTCTGGTTCACGAAGTTCGATACCAATTCGTTGATCCGCACCTTGCCATCGTTGTCAGGGTCAAACAGATCAAACAGAATTTCGATGAACAGACCACCGGCCACACCCGCCCGCGCCACACCCAGGTTCAGCTCGGCAGCCGCCGTAATGCCGCCAAGGAACGTCAGTTCGGGGACGTCGGCACCAGTGCCATCGGCGTTCTCACGGTCAGATACATATAGTCCGTCCAGCAACAACAGCGGGTTGCGGAAATCACCGTCCACAAAGCTTGAAATACCCGTGGTGTCATAGCCAAAGGCAAAATCAGCAACAAATTCAATCCCGAGGTTCAGCGAGACGCCCAACGGGCCAAAGATCGAGAAGAAGAAGCTCTTTTCGAAATCAGCAACAAGAGGCGCCAGATCATAGGTAACAAGTGTGGCCTCATCGCCCATCAGCAGACCGAATATCTGGCTGGGGTCGGACAGGATCGGGAAGGCAAACGCGCCATTGGCCTGCAAGAGACCCTTCATGGTCCGCGCGCCTTTTTTGTCGGCATTATTGCCGTTAGCCGCTGCAGTATCGATTTCGCTATTCACATCACTGGTTTGCAGCGTGCCACTGGCTTTGCGCTGCTGATAGACATCATTCCCCGAGAACCCGTCACCAAACGGATTGCTGCCTTCACCGCTGCCATCGAGGTTGTCGAATATGACAAAATCACCAATCGGAATAACCAGATTGATGTTGCTTTCCGCAAGCTCGGCAACGGTGTTGACCAGCGTGATCACTTCGGCAATCGCCTTAATCATACCGGGATCGACCTTGCCCGCAGTGGCGGCGATATCCAGCATCGTCAGGTTAACGCCGAACACATCAATCAGCGGGATCGGGGCCGTCAGAACATCAATCAATGGCTGCAGCGGCTCTGTCACCTCAGCCACTTTTTCAACAATAGGACCAAGGACTTCAGTGATATATTCACCCAGATCCAACTGCACATTGTTGAAGGCAAGATATTTCATACCGTCCGCAAGCGACGCGCCCAGATCGTCTGACTCGCCACTCCCGATCAAAACAAACGTGTTTTCAAACTCCCACAAGAAGTCGAAATCAGCCATGATCGAAGGGAAGCCAGAAGCACTGTTGCCGCCCAACAAGCTCGGCGATATGCCAAGCGTCGCGTCCAGAACTGCTGCCGCCGTTACATCAATCCCGAAATTGAGACCAATCTCGCCAAATTCAGCGAGACCCAAGCGGTCCAAATCGTCGCCCCCACCGCTATCAACATCGTCGGTCACATCAAGCGAGACCACAGCGGTCAATTCGGTCGTCTCGTCAAAGCCGTCACCGTCAATATCACGCCCCGAGGACGTCTCGGCGTTTAGCCCCAGAAAGCCCAGTTCGCCGCTGATAGAGCCACGCGGCGTTGCCGTTGCGGTGAATTGCAGCTCTTTGATCTCGTCGCCATTTTCGTCGATCTCATTGCCCACATCAAGGTAGAAGCCTTCCTTGGTCGAAAGGCCAAAGCCAAGATTGAGCGCCCAATCAATGCTCAGGTCCATCTCCGCCTCGGAACGCAGACCAAGACCGGGAATGCCGATATCAAACCCAAGGTCGATGTTGCTGAGATCGTCGGGCAACAGCGCTGCTCCGAGGGTGAAGTCCCAGAAGATGTCGGCGGCGCTAATGTCTGCACCTTCAAACAAGACCTGACGCAGGGCCTCTCCGTCCAGCGCGATATAGTCGCCAGCCGTTACTTCAGTCAGGTCAGCCCCGTCAAGCGCAAGCAACAAATCCAAGCCATCCGGTCCAAGCAGATCGAACAACAGGTTTGAGATCACGTTAAGGTCCGCATCGGTGAAGTCAGCAGCTGCATCCTCGATCGCGTCCACCGCGTTGCGGAAGTCACCGATAAAATTGTCACGAAAATCGCCAATAAAATCAGATGCATCGGCAAAGGATGAGCCAACAAGCGGCAGATTTAATTCTGCCAATGTGCCGAATAGATTGTCGCCCAGCAGGCCGAGAAACCCGTCAAAGCCGTCAACGGCCAGCCGGATGTTGTCAAAGATCGACAAGCGCGAGAAATCAAAAGTCTCAAGGTAGGAAACAAGCTCGCTGATATCGATGACGACATTGCCACCGGTGACCGCCGCATCCAGCGATGCATCATCAGTCGCGACAACAAGCGATGCGATGTTGGCAAGGTTGCCCTGCGAAGTGGTGAGCGCAGTGCCTGAGGAATCCTCGGCGATGGCGTCACCTACACGGATTGCTCCGATATAGTTGGCATCATTTGGGAAAAACAGCGGCAGCACACCTTCGACGGTGCCATATGCGCCGTTTTGATTCCCACCAATGTCAAAAACACTGTCCAACTGGATGTCCGCCAGCGCGATGGCCTCTAGTCCAGCATCGGCCCATGAAACCGCAGCACCAGCATTGATCTCTACGCGCGCCGTCTCGCTGTCACTATTCTGGATCGCCAAGGCGAGCGGGCCCAGCGAGGCGTTAAAGGCAAGGTCTTCACCGCCCACGCTCAGTGTGGCTTCAAGCGCTGTTTCATCCAATAAAAAGATGGAATCCGCCACCGAAGAGGACGGATCAAGAATGGTATCAAGGTCGATCCCGAACGCCAGCGTCATAAAGACACCACCCTGCGCCCTCAGACCCGCCGAGCCGGAGAAATCGACGATCCCACCGATGCCCAGATCGTCAAAAATGTCGCCAAACCCCAGATCGGCAAAGCCCACATTCATGGTTTCGCTAAAGGCGGTGCCCAGATTAAGGCTGAAGGTTAGCATTTCCTGATCGCCGTTATCTTCAAAGCCGATGCTGAAGGCTTCAAGCGCGGTATTCGTAGATCCGGTAGCAAGTTCAAACGCTTCGCCCAATGTCGCCGAGGACAGACCGATCGCGTCATTCAGCGCGTCTTCGAGGAATTGCAACGATTCTGCAGGATTATCGCGCAGCGCATTGATATAGTCACGCAGATCATCGGCCATGGCCAAGACATCGCGGATGGATTGATCAAGGACAGGAATGTCTTGATCAAGGAACTCGAAGCTTTCGAAATCGGCAAGGAAATCTGCGACAAGGATCAGGGCGTCAAGAATTTCATTCAGGCCGAAGTTACTGATTCCGTCGCCCAGAATCGCCGATACATCAGGCAGATCGACAGAGACAGAGGGGCGCAGTACCACGCTATCGATGGCCGCTGTTTGCAAGGTGGTGACAGGCGCGCCAGGGCTGATTTCGCGGAGGTTTTCAAGTGTGACCGTGGTTGTGGCCCCACTGGCGAGCGTTGCGACTGTCGCGTCAAAGATCGTACCATCCGCGTTCGTGAACCGAAGATCGGCACCGATAGCAAGGATATCGCTCAGGTCCTGCCCGACGCTAAAGCTGTCAGGCCCTGTAACATTCAGGCCGCCATAAGACTCAAATCGCGTGCCCAGAAACGGATCGCCAATGGCCAGAACATCGACGCCTACACTGACGGAGGTGTTCCCTCCCAGAAGCGCGCTCGACAATGCATCAAATCCGGTAGAGTCGCTTTGCAAAGACAGCAAAAGATCAGCGCCACCATAGCTGGTCGCGTCCGGATCACCGCCCGTCCCCTTGGCAAAAGTGATTTGGGGCAGGGCCAGCAGGTCCAGCGGACTATCACCGTTTCCAAATGTCTCAAGGATCTCCCCGAGGGTCAAAATATCATCACCGGCAGGCGCACCCACGGATGTGTTGAAACCTAATGTGGCCGTCGCTGCAAAATTCGCCGTGCCCGTCAGATCGACACCAATGAACCCGAGGCTCGCCTCGGCCTCAACGCCGGTCTCGAGAACGCCTTGCCCACCGCCCTGTCCCGCATCACCCACTGAACCACTCAACCGCACACCAACTGAATCGAGCGTGCCATCGCCAGTCGTATCAATATCAACATCTGCGCCGATGATATAAGTGCCTGCCGTAAGATTACCTACACCTGTCAGGCGGATGCTGGTTCCAGTATATTCTGTCAGATCAAAGGTTTCAGAGAACACCACATTGCCCGCGCCATATACGGCAACATCGCTGATCAACCGACCTGCTTCGGCTTCGAAGGTGAAGCTACCCACATCGGAAAGATCGTCACTGCGCAGGAAGAGACGGTCTGCCAGTTGCACGCCACCAATATCGGTACCCGTGATCACCCCATCCGGCGTCTCAGGGGTTGAACCCGCTATAGTTACGGCCGTATCTGTTCCAACGATCCCCAGATCGGATGCTGCGGTTGAGCCATTTGTCGCCTCGACCGAACGGAGCAGAACGCCTCCATTGTTATAGCTGATCTGAATGCTTTTGCCGGATTCGTCCTCTGCTGTCAGGTCATCATCAGGCGTCACGACCGCCTGCAGGTGGCCCGCGCTATCGGCGGCCTCAATCGCGACGAGTACATTGCCCAGATTGACTGCATTTGTCAGATCAACAGTAAAGACCGTGCCATCATCTAAACGGATCAAAATGTCGTCGGTGTTTGACGCACCCGCCTCAAAGCCCAGTTCGGGCACGCTGTTTACAACGGAAAAATCATTCGCACCCAATGCGTTGCCAGATTTCACCGACAACACCAGCAGGTTGCCCTGATAATCCGCCTCGATTACTCCAGATAGGTCCGACGTGGTGCCATTCAATGCTGTCCAATCCAGCCCGCGCGCCTCGGAGAGGGCCGCGTTCAAATCGGCGACCAGATCAATAATATTGCGGTTCAAAGCCTGAGTGCTGCCGCCATCAACAGACAACGTTGAACTGGCAGGAACCACCACATCATAGGCCGTACCATCAACATTCAGCGTCAGTGTCACATCATTGGCAAACACACCGACGCCTTTGGCAACCGTGCGCGCCGCCTTGAGAGTTTCTGTGCCAGCTTGCCCATCATTGATGCCCAAAACCGCAATTGCAGGGTCGCTATCTCCGACGTTTAATTGAATGCCAACACCTACGCCCGCAGAGAACACGAGTGTGCCGGTGCCATCCACCGCCGCCGTAATACCAGTCGCACCAGCAGATAGATCGGCGTTGATCAAGCCCGCAATTGTTGCGGCGCTCACCTGAAGATCCTGATTGGCCAACTGCACCTGTGTGCTTGTACCCGCAGTGGTGTTCGCAACCGTGAAGTTCAGTGTCGCAATGCCTGTAGGCACGCTTGTCCCCGTGATCGCTTCTTCAGATTTAGGCTGCACTTTCAGTGCGCTCAACAAGGTCTGCGGATCCATATCGCCCGTGTCAGAGGGCACGCTCCCCGCAGGGACGCCCGGGATCGGGTCGCCCGTGATTGGGTCGATCGTGTCCGGGCCCGGCGTGAAATCAGTGGTCAGGTCAATCCCGAAACCAATCTGCAAATCGCCCTGCCCTGTCAGGACAATGCGGCTGTCGCTACTGACGCTTGCCAGCTCGCCCAGATTGAGGTCGAAGTCGGTTTCAAGCTCGGTCGCAAACAGGCTGCTCGACAGGGCCAGATCAAATATGAGCTGGTCCTCGGTGGTGTCATAAGTAAAACCGTCAGGCAGAATGCCGCGATCCTCGAGAATATCAAAGAAGCCCTGCGCAGAACTGAAATTCGCGCCGTTAAAGCGGTTCAGCAAACCTGCCGTATCATCGCCTAAGCCTACGTTATTCCGCAGCGCCTCGAGGGTCACTTCCATGTCACGTTGCAGGCTTGCACGGGTCGTGTTGAAATTCACAGTCACGCTTGCAGCCAAAGCCGCACCAAGCTGGCCACTCAGATCGGCCACAGTCCACGAGCCGCCAGCTCCGGAAGTGATCAGCGTCGTGTCCACAAGACCACCCAGCGTATCGTCAAACTGGACAGAGGCCACAGTCGTATCGACGACTTTCAGTTCAAGTGCTGTTCCCACACCGCGGAATTCGATGAAATCAGCCAGACCTGCCTGCCCCAAAGCGTCGTTCAGGTCTGTGACCAGCTTGTCCGCGGCATCTTTGACGCCATCCGCGCCACGGTCGTACAAGATAAGATCGGACAGCATGCCGCCCAGATCTGCAATGTCATCCAAACCTCCAGAGACAAAGGGAAGATTGATGTCGGACAACAAAGTGCTATCGGTCGCATCTTCCATCCAGACGATGAAGTCAGCCAACATCGAAATAAGATCATCAGCAGAAAAATCATTAAAATCAAGAAAGTCTGCAACGCTGCCGCCCAAAACGACCTCTGCACCTTCGCCGTCAAACAAATCCGTCTTCGAGAACTCAAGGGTCATCTGCCCCAAGCTGGCCAAGCCACCACCCGCAGCGAGCGTTAAGCTGCCATCGAGGTCCGCAGTCCCGCCCAAGGAGAACACATCAGAGTTAAAGTTGTAGGTGGCACCGGTCGTCGACAACGTGAGTGCAGCGGCTAGGCTCGAGCCACCTGTAGTCCCCGTAAAGGAAGCAGCACCGGTCGCGTTCACGCCAGCGGCCGCATCCAAACTCCCCGTGATTATCCCTTCCAGAACGCCAACCTGCGCTCGGGTATTGAGGTCTAGATCAGCCACAAATCCCGCGCCCAAGCTGTTGATTTCGCCAGTAACACCAGAGGTCCCAACCGTCAGTGAGGCATTTACGACGGCGCCAACGCCCAGACGCGCCTCGGCCTGCGCGTCCAGCTCAAGCCCGACTGCATCGGCTTTCGCCCCGAGATCAACCGTCAGTCCTGTTTGCCGCGCTGCTGACAGCTCAAAATCAAAAATAACTTCATTGGTACCCGTCAGACCAAAAGACACATCCGACAGATCAAGGTTCAACGCACCAAGCCCGACCAGACGCTGCTCAATCGCGTCGCGCAGAATTTGCTCTGGCGTGTTGCTGAAGCCAAGCGCCGAGGCAACGGCATCAAGCGTGCCTGTTGTGACGCTCAAGGATTGCACATCATCCGCTTTGATCTGGAATGCGATCCTGTCATCGATCTCGCTGACAAAAATCCGATCCCCAAGCTCCGAAAGGGTGGCATTTGTCGCTAGCTCCGCCGCAATACCATCCACGATCTGCTCAAGGGCCGACGCTGCCGATACCGCAAGAGGAGGCGTGAAAATTGTCGGCAAGACATCCACGACAAGGGCCTCGTTAATGACAGTGCCGTCTGTCAACGTAAGCGCAATATTAACATTGAATTGACCGGCAGGAATTTCTTCCGTCAGCTTCAGCGGACTCTTCACCGACGGCCCGATCTCACCTGCTGCAAAATTAACTGCGTTCAGCGCCGCCTCAAAGACCGCGGCACTGCTGTCACCGGTCGGAAGGGCGGCGATGATTTCCGCACGGGTCGCATCAATCATTTCGTAAAAATCAATGGCCTGCCCAAGGGTGACACCGGCCTGTCCAATCAGTGTGCTGCCCCCTATAAAAGGTAAAGACTGCGCAAATTCGGCAGCACCGGACAGCCCTGCGAGCACATCGGCAAAGGTATCGAAACCGTCACCAACCGCATCAGTGATCTGCGCCAGCGTTAGCGCCAGATCAGGGCCGGTAATCGAAGCTATGTTATTCGCCGTCCCAGCAGCCAATCCACCAAGCGAGGTGACACCACTGCCCAATTCGACCAGATCGCCTGCGCTGGCCTGAAAGCTCTCAACATCACGCAAGCTGACTTCACCATCAAGCGCTGCAGTTGCTCCGTCAATGATCCAAGTATTCAGAACGCCGGCACCCGAATTGATAACCGTATCAATCCCATCGCCGCCATTAAAAGTAATTGGAGGAAAGATAAAATCACCCAGAATAAGCTCATCATTCCCAGCGGTACCGTCAATCGTGATCGTACTCACATCAGCGAGCGTATGCGTTTCTGTCACGGTGGACATGTCAGCTCTGATCTTTTCGATCTCAAGGTTGCCGCCATCGATATCTAGAGCGATCTGCGCAAACCCCGCCATCGAGACCATCGGATCAGCTGACAGCAATATCCGCGGCTCCAGCATTTCCACGTCCATCTTCGCCGCCTGCGGTCCCTTGCGCGGTTTTGACAGGATAGCCCGAGGAGAAACGGCCCTCAGGAAGCTTGATTTCTTTTTACCAGCAGGTTCATACACACCGCCCGAGAGATGCTCGCCAAAAATAAAATCTTTCATGCAGAAATATCCAATATGTGCGGCGCTTCAGCCACGTCTCAGGCTGACGGCTAAAGGCAGTAGAATTAAAAAGCGCAATTAAACGAAAATAATGGCGAATATAAGGTTACAAGTCGAGGCAGCAGGTGTGGGTCGGATAGACTCGCGGGACAGACCACCCCCGTAGATATTATACCTCAAAGAACCCGCAAAGCTTACCTAAAGTCAAGGAAAACCGCCATAGTCATGGATTTTCAGTTGAAAATGGCACTGCGCTAGATCGGTAATTTTGGCCAAGAATTGACCCGCTAACTTCGCCCTGTTCCATGCGGCAGCCTGTTGTGTGATTTTCTTTACAGCCTCGGAACTGGTCTTGAGGCAATCATTGTCAGACACAATCGATCTCGTCGTTGCGGTGAAGCAATGTGTCGTGGTTTGGCAAAACCGAACAGCGTGCTTAGGTGTATCCACAATGACGACAGGAAACAGACGCAGTTCTTCAGACAAGTTTAAAGCCCCAGCGGCGCTTGAAGCGCATCGTCAAGATCGCAAAGTGCAAGAGACAGCAGCCAAGCACACCGTTAAGGCTCAAACCGGACCACCGCATCGCCCTCCAAAAACGACTGGAATACTCGGAGGCTTTTCGAGCGTGCCCGCACTTTACCCCGCTCATGGAAATAAATACAAATTGTCGGTAATGAAACAAATCATGTCTGCTCATAGCCGGCTGAGAAGAGCGATTTGTAAATGTTTCATTTTACAACGGCACTGTTAAGCCATTGAATGCAGGCGGTCACTGGCCACGTCACTCTACAAAACTAATCAATAATTTCAATTGAAAATCCGTGTAGAGGAGTTCGATTCTCCTACTCGCCTCCACTTACCTTTGATTTGACATAGATAATGCAACGATAATCGCAGTCTTCGGCGATCATGTTCTTGAGAGACATGCTACACGTCGGGTATGGCGTGGCTGGTCTTGATAAGAATTCTCCCGGAAATCCGATTTACGTTCGCGATTTTTCAAAAGCACTCCAGGCGCGCTCGAAGGTCTCGAAATCAAAACCTGCCTCACGCGCGGGTCCAAGGATCAGCGTTTCTGTCTCCTGCATCTTGTGGATTGCTGCAGCCAAACCTCCAAGCACCTCCATTGGGACTACAACTGCACCGTGACGATCCGCATGAATTAAATCACCCTGCGAAACAGTCATCCCGAAAATTGTGACAGGCGTGCCAATTTCGCGCACATGCACAAAACCGTGGCTTGGCCCGATTGAGCCAGCCACGACGGGGAATCCTGACGCCATGTCCCCCAGATCGCGCATCACTCCGTTGGTGAGCGCACCAGACATGCCGAACCCTTTATGGATAGTAGTGTTCACCTCGCCCCAATAGGCACCGACGGCTTGGGGATAATCCAGATCCTCGACCACTGCCACAGAGGGCGTTGGCCCCTCGGACATCGCCTTGTAATAGGCCATGCGCCGCGCACGAATCACAGCTGGCGCGTCTGTCGGTGGCTCCACGGCAGCAATCTTTGCCGTCACGGCAAAGCCGACAATCGCCCCGCCATCGGGATCAGAACACAACATCGTGCCTCGGGTAAACGCATCAAACCCGCGCCTGCCCTGCGCCACTTCAATGGCATTGCATACTGTCGGTGTATCCGCTGACCGCAGCAGCGCCAACAATGCCTTGTCCAGAACCTTATCCGTCATGCGTCCTCCATCCAGCGAAGCAGTGCCGCCGTGGTTTGTTGTGGTTGCTCAAGGGTCGGCAGATGACCTGCCCCCTCAATGATCTCCAGCACCGAGCTGACCACCAGCTCATGCATCAATTCATGCCGCGCCACTGGGCACAGACGGTCATCACGCCCGCACAGGACCAACGTCGGCACGCACACCCCGCGTAACGTATCGCGTTGGTCTGGCCGCCCGCGCAGGGCCATAGACTGGCGTACAAATACATCCGCGCCAAGGTCCATTGCCATATCCATGCACAGATCAAGGATCGCAGCACGTTGCGGCCCCTCGGTGAGGTAATTCGGCTTCATCTCCTCGCGCATGACTTGTTCAAGCTGCCCTGCCAGTGCCTTCTCCAACTGTGGCCCGCGCCGCACCTGCATTTCAGGCGCTTCAGCCAAAGGGTTGGTATCCATCAACGCCAATTTCGCCACCCGATCAGGCGCTTGGCGCAGCACTTCCATCGCGACAATGCCCCCCATCGACAAACCGCCCAGCGCAAACATTGGCGGCGCATCGGCCAAGATCCCTGCCGCCAGCGCTTCCACCCGATCATGGCCACTCATGTCAGCCACAGTCACGGGCCAATTAGCCGAAAGCGCCTCAACTTGCGGCGCAAACAGCCGCGCATCGCACATCAATCCTGGCAACAGAACCAGAGGCATGATCATGACGCCAGCGCAGCCCCGTCCGCTAATGCCCGCAATTTCGCAAACGCGATATCAGGGTCAACCGCACCGAACCCCGCAAAAGTGCCAAAGCCACAATCGCTGCCCGCGATCACGCGGTCATGGCCCACCAGCGGGGTAAAGCGGTCAATCCGCTGCGCCACCAGTTCTGGATGCTCGACAAAATTGGTCGTGGTATCGACAACACCGGGCACCAGCACCTTACCGTCAGGAATGTCATTCTTGCGGTCGCGGAACACGGTCCACTCGTGGCCGTGACGCGGGTTGGATGTCTCGAACAACACATACCGCGCCTTTGCCGACATCAGCGTGTCAAACATCGTGGCCATCGGCACATCGCACACATGCGGCCCCTCATAATTGCCCCAGCAGATGTGGATGCGCACTTTTTCTTCGGGAATGTCGCTCAGCGCGTGGTTAAGCGCCTCCACATGCATATTGGCGATCTTCACAAACTCCGCATCCGACAGATCGTTGAACAACATATGCCGCGACAACGCCAGATCGGGACAATCCAGTTGCAGATCAAGCCCCGAAGCCACAATCGTCTCGTACTCCGCCTTCATTGCATCCGCCAAAGCGGCCAGATAGGCCTCGCGCGTTTTGTAAAAATCATTCTGCAAAAACAGGCTGATCACACCGGGCGACGCTGCGTTCATAAATCCGCGCGTGGCTCCATGCTCGGCCATACCTGCCTTGAGATTGGCGATATCCTTATCCAACTCACCCTGCCCCTTGGAGCGCACTTCACCCACACACATGGGCCGCGCATATTTTGGCGTCCCGCCCTCTTCGGTCAGCCGCTTCAAATAACCGGGAAACTGCTTGAGGTCCGCAGGCGCATTGCGCGGGCTGTCCCCGTCAAATCCGGTGTAGCGGTCCTTGACGTAGGTGGCATAGCTGATCTTGGACGTCTCGCCGTCCGACACAATCCCAACCCCTGCCACGACCTGCTTGGCCACAGTCTTGGAGACCGCCTTGGTCATCGCCGTATCAAACGCACCCTGAACGTAAGGCGTGTTATTCTCCCGCGCGAAAATGAAATCCACCACTTCCTGAGAGCGCGGCAACGACCCCACATGGGTTGTAAGAACTTTTGACATAGCTGAGACCTCTTATTTGTTTTTAGCACGCAACCCACGATCACATCGCCTTAATCGGAAAGCAGACCATTCGCGCCAAGATACACATCAGCGCCATGCTCTTCTTCCCAAGGCAACACAAAATGCGCAATCAGTTTGGTGTCCGCATCCTGTTGCGCAATTATTAGGTTAACATGAGAAAGCCATTCAGGATCGACCCACCCCGCAGGTGGTGTACCGTCAGCATTCAGGCCGTAGTGCACCCAATTCACTTTATTCACTTCCGACTGATTCAGGGTGTATGATTCGTACCCAACACCTTCAATGAAATCGACAGCATGTCCGCGACAATTCTGCGCTAATGCACCCGCAAGCTCGGACAAACGATCAGAGCCATAAGCGAGAAAGTCATTTACGCGGTCCGCAGCAACCTGTGGCATCGGCGCTTTCGGGTCATGCTCAAGCACCACAAATTCGACAGTAGTCCCAAGCAGCGGAACGAAAATCTCGCCATACCGCTCATTGGGATACGTCTCGTCTGGCACGGTCATGTCGCGAATTTCTTGCGGCGTCATTTCTTATTCTTTCCACGTGGGGCCTGCGCCCTCACCCGTCGCCACAACATGAAACAGCGAGGCCTCTCCCGTCATTGACGGCACCGCACTATGCATCACCCCTTCAGGCACCGACATCGTATCACCAGGGTTGAGCACGGCGCTATGTGTCGCGCCCTCCGCCTGCCACGTCACGTTCCAATGGCCCCGCATCGGCATCAGCACACTTGGCACATCATGCATATGCATATCCGCCGTGGCAGAGCCGCGTGTCACAAGATGCACTTCAAATCCGGGCTTGTCGGGCAGCATCCCGTTCTCGCCAATCACCAGCGCGGGTTTGCGATCCCCAAGAGCGACCATATCCCAATACCGCGCCACATGACGCGGCACCACGTCAGCTGTTGTCGGCTCGGGATAGGCCTTCAACTCATCCTCGGTCAGCACAGGCATGGGCGAGATACCCTCGGGCAAAGTCTGCCCCTTCTTGGTGTCATAAAGCTTGCCGTTACTCCCCAGCATCAGCCCGTGATCCGCTGCATCCTCAATCACTTGCGGCGCCCAAATGACACCGCCGCCAGCATCATCACCGCCCAGCACGGCCATAATCATCCCGTAATCGGTGCCGATATTCTCGAACCCGCGAAAGATGCCTGTGGGGATGTTGATGATATCCCCCTCTTCCAGCACGACCTCACCCGCCGTGCCATAGCGCCCCCAGAAAAACCGCCAGCGGCCCGACAGCACAAAAAACACCTCCGCCGTGCGGTGGGAATGCAGCGAGTTGCGGCACTTAGGCGGCTGCCCTGCGGCCCCGATGTTGAACCCGTGTGGAATACCGATATGCACATGCTGATCTGGGCTCTCCGAGACGCCACCGCCAATAATCGTAAAATTCTCTTTCTGGTCCGATCCAGGCGTATGCGCGTCAATAAACGCAGTCTTACACGGCATCAGCTCACCATAGCGGACAATGCGGGCGTTCATTTGTTCGGGAGTCATAGCGCACCTGTGTGCAAAAGGATCTGCTTCCAGATCGCGGTTTCGTCAAAGATTACGTATTCGCGGCGCAGCTTCGGCTCGGAACCGGTGATCGCGCCGAATTCAGCATGGGAAATGCCCATCACATAAACCTCCGCGCCCGTCGGCTTGCCAAATCCGCCCCAGCCGGAGTGCTTGCCATGCAAGCTCCACCGCACCGCAGCACGTGGCGGCAGGGTAGGATCATCACGGCCAATCACATGGTGGACTTTGAACTCGGCATCGGGGAAGGCCGCGCGCAGCCCCATCCAGAACGTATCTGCATCGCCCCAGCCATGCCCCGTCACACCACCGGGCAATTCCTGCTGGCAACCACGGTCATAGCTGGCAGGGATCGCGGCCATATCCGCACCCATGATCCGCGTCAGCAGATCGGCATAGCGTGCGCCCCACTCGTTATCATTGCCGCGCCCTTTGTAGGGGCCAGGTTTGTCAATTGCGGGCGTAAACGGCTTGACCGCCGCCTCTGGCCCGCCCTCGGTTGCAATCAGATCGCGGGCATATTGCTCGGGGTCCCAGCCCATCTGCCGCACAATCGCACCTTGGTCGCGGATCAGCCATTCATCATTGATTTGGTCGTTGATCGCATGACAGTCGGCAATGATGCGGTAGCCAAGCTTTTTGCCCGTCGCCTTGCCGTAAACCCCGTCGCCCAGATGGGTCGCAGTGGAATAGATACGGTGCGAGGACAGCATCCCCTCCTCAGGCGTGCCGGACCAGATCACGTCCTCCCCCAATAATGTCCGATCAGGAAATTCCGCCAGCGTGGCCATAGTCGCCCCGATGACATTTTCGTTCCCGGTCACCACGGATGAGGGCGAGCGGACCACCAGGTCAGGCGTGTAATAATGGTGCAGCGTGGCAATCCCGCGCTCCTCCCAAATCTCGCGTGTAATCCCCAGAATATAGTCGGGAAAATCCTCGAACTTCTCTGAAAAACCCTTCATTGCGTCCATCCTTCTGGTATTCTGGCCGATCCTCGCAGGATCAAAGGCCCTTCAATTTCAATCTTCTGCGAGGGGCGCGCCGCATCCGTAATCTGCCCCAAAAGCGTGTCCACAGTCGCCTCAACCATACGATTGAGCGGCTGGCGCAAAGTTGTCAGATCATAGGCCGCCCAAGCGGCCAGCGGCACATCATCATAGCCCACAACCGATACGTCTTTCGGCACTGACAGCCCCAACTCCCCGCGCAGCGTGTCCATAACGGCAAACGCCATATGGTCATTGCCCACAAATATCGCGTCGGTCGCGTCGCTTCGCGCCATGAGATCACGGGTGGCCTGCGCCGCAATCTCGCGGTCAAAATGCCCGTCGATCACAGTGACAGGTTCCATGCCACGCGCCGCCAACCCTTCGCAAAATCCACGCGCACGGTCACGGCCCGTCGAGGACCCCTCCCACCCCGCAATATGCGCAATCCGTTTATGCCCGCCAGCAATCAGGAACTCTGCAATCCGTGCGCCACCTGCCACATTGGCAGACGTCACCGAGGATATCCCACCCCCATCCTGCCCACGGTTGAACATCACCACAGGGATGCCCGCATCCGCACAGCGCTGGGTCAGATCGTTGGTCATGCCGACACTGGCCGTGATGATCCCCGCCACCTGATAGTCCATGAGGTCATGCACAACCTTCTCAACCGCGTCCTCGTCATTGGGTGCCATAAACACCAGCACATGATAGCCCTGATCCTGAAGCGCGTTCGACAACCGCTCCAACGCCAGCGGGTAAAACTGGTTGTTCAAATAGGCAACCACCAGCCCGATCATCTTGCTCTTGCCCGTGATCATCGCACGGGCCAGCGGATTGGGACGGTATCCCAAATGCTCGGCCGCCTTGCGCACTTTGATCACTGTCTGCGGTGAGGCCGACGCCCCCGAAAACACACGGCTCACCGCCGACTGGCTGACCCCTGCGCGCCGCGCAACATGCAGTGATGTGACCTTTCCCTCGGGCATCAGTCGGCTGTCCAACCCCCGTCAATAAGCAGGCTGGTCCCCGTCATTAACGCCGATGCATCCGAGGCCAGAAACACAATCGGCCCCATCATATCCTCGATCTCGCCCACACGGCCCAGCTTTATCATGCTCTCGATCCATGCCCGCCGCTCTGGAATGGCCAATGTCTGCTCGGCCAGCGGCGTGCGGATGAACGTCGGGCACAGCGTATTGACGCGGATGCCCTTTGGCCCCCACTCAATCGCCATCGACTTGGTCATCCCTTCCAGCGCGTGTTTCGTGGCGCAATACACCGCACGGTCAATCCCGCCCACATGACCCATCTGCGAGGATATGTTGATAAGGCTGCCGCCCCTGCCCGCCTCGATCAGACCGCGTCCGACATTGCGCGTCAGGAAATAGGCCGCCTTCACATTGAGGTCGGTCACGGCATCATAATCCGCTGGCGTTGTCTCAACCGCAGCCGAATGCCGCGCCAGACCTGCTGAATTCACCAGCACATCAAACGGCCCATGCGCCGCCACAGCCGCCTGCGTCGCGGCAATATCCGTGATATCCAGCTGCAAACTCTGCGCCGACATACCCGCCGCCGTCATCTGCGCCGTCACAGCCTCCAGCGCCACGGCCCCCCGCGCCACCAGCACCACATGCGCCCCCGCCTCTCCCAAGGCGACCGCAGCGGCGAGGCCAATGCCCGAACTGGCCCCCGTCACAAGCGCACGCTTGCCTTCAAGGCGGAAACTCGGTGTCTGTGGCAGGCTCATGAGAACTGTCCTTCTGGCAATGTAATCGGGCCCAGATTGCGGGCCTTGTTAAACTCGCCCATGCGGCCAAAGACATCCACCCCCAGCTGGCGGTAGATATCAATCAGATCAATCAGCACCCAGTTTTCGCGGATCAGCCCGTCTTCCATGCGCCAGAAATCAAGCGACCGCATGAGGATTTCGCGCCCAGCAGGCGCAATCCCCATCCACTCCCCCTCACTTACCGTGAGGCGCATATTGGGCCAACCTGTCTCACAGACATACTCCCCTTGGGCGAACCAATGCGACATCAGATCCCCCATCGCATCCAGCTTGCGATCAGGCATCGCCTTGAGAAACGGTATCTGGTGCCAGTTGCGGAACCCCGCAATCCCGCGCCCCGTGCCAATGCCTGCAGGCCCGTACCAGTTGCTGCGCGGATGCCAGTATGTCTCCAGCTTCATCACCGCAGGATCAGGCTCAGCAGGATGCTTGCACAGGTCTGTCAGCATCGCGATCACATGATCCATCGTGGCGCTGCCATCGCCATCCGCAACCAACCCGTCTTGCGTCATCGGCGCAGGGGTGGCGATGAATTTGCCCAGCTGCGGGGCCAGCGGCCATGCCCGCGCCTGCATCATCACTTCGGGAATGTCCCAGATGATCTGGGCCTGCGTGACCCGTCCGCCTTCAATGCGAAAGAACTCGTGATAGCGCATATGCACCAGATGCCCCGTGGGCGGAATATCCAGCCACGGGCGCAGCATCGTGCCCATGTAATTGCCCATACACCCGACCCAGACCTCGCCCTCGGGTGTGGTATTGGTCAGCGTAATCATATCGCGCCGCTCAAGATCGGGCATCGCCTCAAGCAGGGGCGCATACATCCGCTCAAACACATCCTTGCCAGCAATATCGCCAATCGGCGCACACATATGGATCACCGCATCGGGCGCAATCACGCCCAGCGCGTCGCGCAGACCATCAGCCGTGGCTGTCGCCAGCGCCTTTTGCAGCGGCACCAATGCCGCATGCATCGTCATTCCGCCGCAGTCCCGTAGGCGACATTCTTCCCGCCATAGCGCCGCACGCGCACATTGCACTGCTCCGCATGACCGACAAACCCCTCCAGCATACACAGCCGCGAGCCATATTCGCCCACGGTCGTCGCCGCCTCGTCGCTCGTAATCCGCTGGTAGCTGTGGGTCTTGAGGAATTTCCCCACCCAAAGGCCACCGGTATACCGCCCTGCTTTTTTCGTGGGCAGAGTATGGTTCGTCCCGATCACCTTATCCCCATTGGCCACATTGGTCCGCGGGCCAAGGAACAGCGCCCCGTAGCTGTGCATATGCTCCAAGAACCAGTCATCACGGTCCGTCATCACCTGCACATGCTCATAGGCCATATCGTTGGCAACACTCAGCATTTCCTCATGCGTATCGCAGAGGATCACATCACCATAGTCACGCCAGCTGACCGCAGCCGTCTCCCGCGTGGGCAAAATCTCCAACAAACGGTCAATCTCCGCCAATGTCTCCTCCGCCAACTTGCGGCTGGTGGTGATCAGGCACGAAGGCGAGTTATAGCCATGCTCCGCCTGCCCCAGCAGGTCAGTCGCGCACAGCTCCGCATCGACTGTGTCATCTGCAATCACCATCGTCTCGGTTGGTCCTGCAAAGAGATCAATGCCGACGCGCCCAAACAACTGCCGCTTGGCCTCCGCCACAAAGGCATTGCCGGGTCCGACCAGCATATGCACAGGCTCGATCGTCTCCGTGCCGATCGCCATCGCGCCCACGGCTTGCATCCCGCCCATAACGTAAATCTCATGCGCCCCACCCAGCTGCATCGCGGCCACAATCGCAGGATGCGGCGCACCATTCATCGGCGGGGCGGATGCCACAATGCGCGGCACACCCGCCACAGTCGCCGTCAACACGGACATATGGGCCGAAGCCACCATCGGAAACTTCCCCCCCGGCACATAGCACCCCACCGATTGCACAGGAATATTCTTATGCCCAAGGATCACACCCGGCATCGTCTCGACTTCGATATCGGTCATGCTCGCCCGCTGTGCTTCGGCGAATGTCCTGATCTGGGTCTGGGCAAACTTGATGTCCTCCATGTCCCGCGTGCTGACCTTCTGCATCGCTGCTTCGATCTCGGAGGCACCCAGACGAAAGTTGGCAGGCTCGTATTTGTCAAACTTCGCCGACAACTCACGGATCGCCGCATCGCCCCGCGCCTCGATATCGCCCAGCGTCGCCTCCACCGTCTTGCGCACGGCGGCATCATCCTCCGCACGCTCGGACTCGGGCTTGCCTGATTTCATGTGAGTAATTGTCATGTCAGTCTACCTCAAGAAATTAAAGACGCTCGCCAGTCTGGCGGTCAAACAGGTGGCACATATCGGCGGGGACAGTTGCAGCAAACGCGGCACCAATCTCGGCACGAAAGTCCTTATGCGCTTTGACCGAAACCAACGCACCGCCAGACTTCACTGTGACCATCGTGGCATCGCCCAATAACTCCAGCGAATAGATCGGCGCACTTACCTGCCCCGCCTCCGCAGCCTCCGCATCCTCGGCGCGAAAGCCAAGGGTCGCAGGCCCGTCAGGACCGCTCAGCCCACCAATCTCGACGTTAGGCGCGATAAACACGCCGCCCTTCAACGCCCCTTCGATCAGGTTCATCGCAGGGCTCCCGATAAAGCTGGCGACAAAGGCATTGGCAGGACGGTCATAAATCTCAGTCGGCGTGCCAACCTGCTGCACCACGCCTTTGTTCATCACCACCACACGGTCGGCCAGCGTCATCGCCTCGATCTGGTCGTGGGTCACATAGATCGTCGTGACCTTTAACTCATGGCTCAGGTTCTTGATCTGCGCACGGGTCGAGACGCGCAGCTTTGCGTCCAGATTTGACAGCGGCTCATCCATCAAAAACACATTTGGCTCGCGCACAATCGCGCGGGCCAAAGCAACGCGCTGACGTTGTCCACCCGATAACTCCGCAGGACGGCGATGCAAGAACTCGTCCAGCTCCACCATCGCACTAGCACGACGGACGCGCTCGTCATGCTGATCCTTCGGCACGCCCCGCACCTTGAGTGGAAAGCGGATGTTTTCATAGACATCCATGTTCGGGTAAAGCGCGTAACTCTGGAACACCATCGCTACATCGCGGTCCTTTGGGTCCAGATCATTGACCCGCTTGCCGTCAATCAGGATGTCCCCGCTTGATGCCTCCTCGAGACCCGCGATCATCCGCATGGTCGTCGTCTTGCCACAGCCCGATGGCCCCAAGAGAACCAGAAACTCGCGGTCCGCAATGGTCAGATCGAAATCTGCCACCCCAACAAAGTCCCCCCACTTCTTCGAGATATTCCGGAGTTGAACTTCCGCCATGGCACGGCTCCCTGCATACGTTTGCAAACATTCAATGCAGCATTTTTGAACGCATGCAACTCCTTTTTCTAATAGCTGCATTGATCGGTTAATTATCCAGAAAACACTTGCCTAATGGGCTTGTTTGCGAATTTAATTGCAATCGTATGCAGACGACGCTCGATTCGTCAGATCACCAAACCGGCATAGGTCGGCAACTATAATCAACGGCCTCCCCCGACATAAGGCGGAGCACCGATACGATAGGGATAGAATTTCATGAACATGTTTAAAACAGCAGCTCTGGGTACGGTATTCGCCGTGCTGTCAGGCACCACAGCCATCGCAGGCTGCGGCATCGGCGCGGGCAACGTGTCGATCATCGCAAACGATTTCCCCGCGATCCACGCCATCACCGACGCGGCGAAAGCATGCGCAGATGACGGCCTCACCGTCACCGCAAACATGACCAAAGAGCATCAGACCCTCAACGCCCCTGGCATGAGCGGCAACCCCGCCGAATACAGCGTCGCGGTTGTGGCGAACTCCTCCATCGTGGCTCTGCTCAACGATGGCCTGATCCGTCCGCTGGATGATCTGATCGCACAATACGCACCAGACCTGCCAAACGTGAACAAAGTGACCGTTGACGGCAAAGTCATGGCCGTTGCCTTTATGGCCAATGCCCAGCACCTCTTCTACCGCGCTGACGTTCTGGAGAAGGCAGGCGTCGCCGTGCCTACCACATATGAAGAAGTCGTAGCAGCAGCCGAAGCCATCCGCGCCGCTGGCATCATGGAGCATCCTGTTGCGTTGAACACAGGCGCAGGCTGGAACCTCGCCGAAGAATTCATAAACATGTATATGGGGACGGGCGGTGAATTGTTCGAGGCAGGCAGCGCCGTGCCAACAATCGAGAACGAGAACGGCGTGGCGGCGCTGAACATGCTCAAATCGCTAACAGAATACTCCAACCCCGACTTCCTCACCTTCGATTCCAACGCAACCCAAGCACTTTGGGAAGCGGGCGATACAGCCCTCTCGGTCATGTGGGGTTCACGTGGCGCCGCAGTTCTGGACAACGAAGGCTCCTCCGAAGATGTCGTAAGCTCGACTGTTCTGGCAGCGGCCCCCACACTTGGCGGTGGTGCCACACCTGCAACAACTCTGTGGTGGGACGGCTTCACAATCGCCTCCAACGTATCTGACGAAGATGCAGCAGCCAGCTTTCAGGCGATGATGGTCGGCCTGAGCGAAGACGTGGTCAAAGCAAATCAGGACGCAGCCGTCTGGCTCAACCCTGCCTACGTCGCCACACCTGCCTCCGCTGGTGTAATCGCATCTGCTGAAGCAGGCGCAAACCCCTACCCGATGCTCCCTTACGTGGGCCTGATGCACTCCGCACTGGGTGATAACCTCGCCGAGTTCCTGCAAGGCTCCGAAAGCGCGGAACAGGCGCTTGCCGATGTGGTTGCCGCCTATACCACTTCCGCGAAAGAGCAAGGCTTCTTGCAGTAAACCAATCAGTTAGGGGGCGGCGCTTATGTCGCCCCCAGCCACCTACCGCCTCCCCAAATTGACAGGTCGAAGCTGATGCCCCATCGCACGTTTTTCTGGTTCATCCTGCCTTCCGCCCTTGCGATGCTCCTGTTCATCGCCTTCCCGCTTGTCTCCGTGATCGTGCAATCGCTTCACGTCGAGCATGAACAAATCCTCGTCACTTCTGAGAACTGCGGCCCCTTCGGCTGCAAGCAAAGCACTTCTGTTGATGTCGAAGCCACCGCCAAACTGAAAGACGCCGCCCCCCTTGGCCGTTTCAATAGCCTAGGCACCTACATGGACCGCGGCCACCTCGCCACTGCCGAGATATCCCAAGCTTGGTCCACCACCGACAGCTGGCGCGCGTTCTTTTCCCGCGTCATGAACCTGCCCTTCTACAAAGCGCTCGCTTTCACCCTCGCCTATACCGCCGTCGTCACGCCGCTAGTGATCCTCTTCGGGCTGGCAGTTGCCTTGGGCGTAAACGGCCTGCCCAAACTGGTGAAAGGGCCAACAATCTTCATATCGCTCCTGCCTATGATCGTGACGCCACTCATCGGCTCGCTGATCCTCTATTGGATGATCGACGCAGACGGCATCTTGGGCAAAGGGCTGCAATATATCTTCGACGATCCTGCCCTCTCGCTCAAAGCATCGCCCCTGCTGACATGGCTCACGCTCTTTACCTACGGCGTCTGGCACGGCATCCCCTTCGCCTTTGTTGTCTTCTACGCGGGTCTGCAAACCGTGCCCGAAGAAACCCTTGAGGCCGCCATGATCGACGGGGCAAGCCGTTGGGAGCGTATCCGCTATGTCGTGATCCCCTACATGGGGCCGCTCTTTGTCTTTGTCGCTCTCATCCAGTTGATGGATAACTTCCGCGTGTTCGAGCCGATCATCGGCTTCTCCGCACAGGCCAATGCCTCTTCGCTCTCCACTGAGATCTACGGCGATCTTTTGGGCGACAATGCTCAATATGCCTCCGCTGCCGCAACCTCCATGCTCACCGTGATCGGTGTGGCGATCCTCCTGACGCCCGTGCTGATCCGCACATGGCGCGACTTTAACCGCAAGGCGGTGTAACCCATGGCTATCGCATCCAAACGCCGCTCGACACCGCTGGTCCTCATCTCCTCCGTCCTCGTTCTGGCGTGGATCGTGGTCGCGGCTTTCCCGTTCCTGTGGACCCTCTGGGGCTCGTTCAAAGTCCAAGGGGACTTCTTTTCAAAAGCCGACTGGATGAACGCCCTCTGGGGCACCCGCACGGTGATCGAGACCGGCGCGCCCTTCACAGGCGCAGGCTATGAGGGCGCATGGATCGAGAAGGAATTCTGGCGTGCAGCCCTGAACACAGGCATCATCGTGTTCTTCACCGTCATCATCTCACTCACCCTTGGCACGCTGGGCGGCTACGCACTTGCGCGCTCTGGATACCGCTACGCCTTCTGGCTGCTGATGCTGGCGCTTGTCTTCCGCGCCATGCCACACATCACGCTTGTTTCGGGCTATCTACTGCCCTTCTTTGAGTGGAACCTCTGGGGCCATATCCCAACCACCATCGTCGTGCTTGTCGCCATCAACCAGCCCTTCACCCTCTGGATGCTCCACTCCTTCTTCCTCAACATCCCCAAGGATCTGGACGAAAGCGCTATGGTCGACGGCTGCACACGGTTCCAAGCGTTCCGCCATGTCATCGTACCTGTCATGTGGCCCGGTGTGATCACCACGGGGCTGTTCTCCTTTCTGCTGGCCTATAACGACTTCACCGTGACGGCCCTGCTGCTCAATCAGGAGAACCAGACGATGATCCCTAAGATTGCCAGCTTCCTTGGCTCGACACAGGTTGAAGGGAATGTGATGTTCGCCGTTGCCGCCGTTGTCTCGGCCACCGCACCGCTGTTCGTCCTCATCCTGTTTTTCCAACGCCAGATCGTCAGTGGCCTCACCGCAGGCGCGGTAAAGGGGTAGCCCCATGTCCGACTTCCAAAACGCAAAAGCGGTTGTCCGTGCCTATCAAGCTGCCGTGATTGCAGCCGCCCCCGATGCCGTGGCTGATGCCTTGGCCACCCACACCAGCGCTGATTATCTCTGGCGCGGCATGCACCCCTTTGACATTTGCAACGGTGCTGCCGAAGTGGCCGAGGTCTTCTGGACCCCCCTCAAAACCACCCTCACTTCACTCACACGCCGCGAGGATATCTTTATGGCAGGGCGCAATCAGATGGATGATTTCAAATCCGTCTGGGTTGTCTCTATGGGCCACCTCATGGGCCTGCATGACACTCCGTGGCTGGGCATCCCCGCAACCCGCAAAATGGCCTTCTTGCGCTACGCAGAGTTCTCACGCGTCGAGGATGGCAAGATCACAGAAACGGCCCTCTTTTGCGATATCCCGCATCTTATGGTGCAAGCAGGCGTAAACCCCTTCCCGCCCCAAACCGCCGCCCATCTGGTGCAACCCGGCCCTCTTACCCACGCAGGTATCATGGACACCCCCCAAGACCCCTCCGAGGGCGAGAAAACCCTCGCCGTGATCAACGCCATGATCAACGATCTGGGAACATGGCAATCAGGCCTCCCGCTCGTGGAGGAACTGGCCCGCACGTGGAACGACGATATGATCTGGTGGGGACCCGCAGGCATCGGCGCGACCTACACGATTGACCGCTACGCGGAGCAGCACGCTGGCCCCTTTCGCGCCAGCTTCACCAACCGCACAGGCACGGGCCATCTGTGCCGACTGGCCGAGGGCGAATTCGGCGGCTTCTTCGGCTGGCCAAACTTTACTGCCACTGCGACAGGCGGTTTTATGGGCCTGCCTGCAACAGGCAAAACAGGCGAATTCCGCGTGGTCGATATCTACCGCCGCGGCGGAGAAAAACTCTCCGAGAACTGGATCTTCATGGACCTGCTCCACTGGCTGCACGGTCAGGGCGTGGATGTGCTGGGCCGCATGAACGCAGGCGCGCGCTAGTCGATAAAGGCTGGCGCACGCTCGGCAAATTCAAATCCGCCAGAACGCCCTCCGACCTGCTCGGCCAGAAACTCCTCGATGAGCCGCGCACGACGCAGATGGTCACGCCAGCTGCTCATGCCGTGGCCCGCCTCCTCGAAATAATGGGTCACCACTGGTGCATCTGCTGCCTCCGCCGCCTTTTCGAAATCCCTGACCTGCTGGATCGCTGTGATCTGGTCCTTCACGCCCCCTAGCACCATGATCGGACCATGGATTTCCGCCACCCGATTGATCGGCGAATATTCCCGCATCATCGCAAGGTCATCGTCATTCTCGATCCGGCCAAAATACCGCCACCAGACGTTCAGCCCGTTCTCCCAAAAGCCCGGGTAGTGCCGTGTCTGGAATTCCGCATCCAGCATCGGAAACTCGACAATCGCGGCATCAAACAGACCGGGATCACGCGTCATCGCCATCGCAGCGGCATACCCGCCATAGCTTTCGCCCATCACGACCAGCGCATCCGTATCGGCCAGCCCCTGCGCCACCAGCCAGTTCGCCGCGTCTGTTATGTCATCCTGCATCGCGCGGCCAAATTCCTTGAACCCTTTGGATTGGAACGCCTTCCCGAAACCTGTCGAGCCGCGATAATTCACCGCCAAAACGCCGTAGCCGCGGTTCACTAGCATCTGCGTGAAATGCCCGTATCCAACCTCAATATGCAGCGCAGGACCGCCATGTACATAAACGATAAAAGGCACAGGCCCCTCCACACCTTTCGGCAAGGTCATCACGGCAGGTATCTCCAACCCGTCGCGGGCGGTGTAGGTCACCGCCTTCTCCAACACCAGATCATCGCCGTAGCCCCGCAGCGGATGCTCGGACAGAGTGACATAGGATTTCTCCTCCAGATCAATCAGCAAAAAAACATAGGACTGGCTCTGCACCGACAATGCTTGGGTCACATAGCGCCCGGAGGCGGTCGGGACGGTTGCCCCCAGACTGACAGGCTGCGCGAACTGCGCCAAAACATCCAGAAACGCCTGCCCCCGCTCGGTCAACGCCTTACGCTCATGGGTATTTGCACCCATCTGGATCACATCAGGCTCCCCCTGATGGGTGAGCGCGATGGTCCACCCGATATCGGCGTCAGGGTTCTCAATAAGCACAGTTTCCTCGCCCGTATCCACGTCAAAGGACACCATCGCCGCCTTATCGCGCCCCCGTGCCGAGCGCACAAGAAGCGTCCCATCACTACGCACCGCAGACAGGGGCCAGAACACATCGTTCAAGCTGATATCAATCAAGTTGCGCCAGCCATCTTCAGTCTTCCGCATGAGCCGCTCTGTTGCGGGATCAAGGCTGTCGAGACGCAGCACAGGGGCTATGTCCGCATCAAAAACCCAATACCGCGTCTTGTCCGTGCCATCGGCAACTTGCTCCGCGCTCTGCCCGTCCTGCGAGACAAGCCACATGGCGGGTGTCGCACTCGGCGAAGTCCTACCCCATGTCAGGATCGTCATCTCGTCATCTGTAGCGATCCGGTTCTTCGCCCAGCCCCCCGACAGGCGCACTGGACTGGTCCGCTTCCAGTTCTTGCGCTCGGGCGCAACTGGATCAACTTCCCAATCCTGACCCTCAAAAATGAACCGCAACAGCGGCTTGCTCGGATGCCAGCGCAGAGCTGACAGACCAAGCGGCAACTCACCGAATGTCTCCGTCCCGCCCACTTCGCGTACCAAAAAACTGCGCCCGGTGATGGTCGCCCGCTCGAAAACGACGAATTTGCCATCAGGGGACGCGACGTGGTTTGAATCGAGGTTGGGGTTGGCAAAGAACGTCCGCGTCGGAATGAGCGGCGGCAGATCGCTCGCCTTCAGCCCTGCATGTGTCGCCCCACGATCAAGCGTCGCGACATAGCCACCCGCACCCAACAACAGCACACAGGCCGCCACTCCGATAAGTATTTTCTTCAATCCAACCAGCCTTTTACGAGAGTATCTGGCAAGAATGCTAGCATAGCGTGAAGATTCAACAAGGCTCTTTAAGGTGCTAATTGTGCAGGCGGGTGAAAAACTTATCAACAGATCAGCAGATTATGTTGATAACCCGAGATATTCAAACCCCGCCAGTGGATTACCTGTGGCAGCTAAAGTAGAATACCTAAAGGATATCCACAGCCTCAATACTGCGTCCGCAGATAGGCCATCACAGAGTCGCGCACAGACATTTCCCCCCGCGCGCGCGCATCCTCAATCACCGCACGCACTTCGCCCAGATCACAGCGCCGCAGCAGGCTCTTTACAGGCCCGATAGAAGCAGGGCGCATGCTCAAGGTCCGGAACCCGATCGCCGCAAAGCAAAGCGCCTCAACAGGCCGCCCTGCATCCTCCCCACAAAACGAAACAGGCGTGTTGGAGGCCTCACAGCGTTTCACAATGCCCTCCAAAAAGGTCAGAAAACTCACGTTCAACGTGTCATACCGCTTGCGCACCCGTTCGTTCTCACGGTCCGCCGCAAAGAAAAATTGCTTCAAGTCGTTGCCCCCAATCGACAAAAACTCGACTTCCTCAAAAAACTTATCCGGCGCAAAGGCCAAACTCGGCGTTTCCAGCATCGCCCCCACTTCGATCGAGGACGGCACCACATGGCCCAGCTTCTTCTCCCGCACCAGCGTTTTGTCCACTTCGGCACGCGCCGCGCGGTACTCCTCGAACTGCGCCACAAAGGGGAACATCACCGTCAGCGGCCCACCATTGGCCGCCCGAAACAACGCCTGCAACTGCATCCGCATGATACCGGGTTTATCCAAGCCCACGCGGATCGCCCGCCACCCAAGCGCAGGGTTCGGCTCGTCGTTGGGCTTCATATAGGGCAGCACCTTGTCCGATCCGATGTCGAGCGTGCGAAAAACCACCCGTTTACCCTGCGCCGCGTCCAGGACACGCTTGTATAATTCGCTCAATTCGGAGCGTCTGGGCATCTGATTACGTACTAAAAATTGTAATTCTGTGCGGAATAGACCAACACCCTCCGCACCAGAGCTTTGCAAGGATGGCAGGTCCGCCATCAGACCCGCATTCATTTGCATCCCGATGATATTGCCGCATTTGGTCTCGGCAGGCTTGTCACGAATGGAGGTATAGCGCTCCTGCGCCGCCGCCTGCATTGCGATCTTATCCCGAAATGCCGTGGCCACATTGTCCTCGGGGCGCAAATGCACAATTCCCTGCTCCCCGTCGATCATCACATGATCCCCGTTAAGCGCCTCATTCGTAATCCGTCCCGCATGCACGATCAGCGGAATCGCAAGCGCCCGCGCGACAATCGCCGCATGCGACCCGACAGACCCCTGCTCCAATACGATTCCGCGCAGGCTGCGCCCGTATTCCAGCAACTCCGCAGGCCCGATATTGCGCGCCACGAGAATCGGATCACTCGGCATTTCTGCACCCGTATTGGATCCTTGCCCCGTCAATATCCGCAACAAACGGTTCGACAAATCATCCAGATCGCTCAACCGCTCGCGCATATAGCTGTCCGAGGACTGCCCGATACGAGACCGCGCCAGCGATTGTTCTTTCTCCACAGCCGCTTCCGCCGACAAACCTTGTACAATATCCGCCTGCATCCGCTGCATCCAGCTTTTGGAATTTGCGAACATGCGGTATGTCTGGATCACTTCTTGCTGGTCTTTATCGCCCAGCGACATGCCCATCATCTGGTCCACACTCAGCCGCAGCGTATCCACCGCTTCCGTCAGACGCTCCGCTTCACGCTCAGGATCGTCCGAAATCAAATTCGACACGACAACACGCGGTTCGTGCAACCAGATATGGCCCTCGGCCACACCCTCTTGCGCAACTGTCCCGCGCAGCAAAACCGGCTGGCTGTGGCGGGCCGACATGGCCGCGCCCTCACCCACAAAGGCACCCAATTCCGTCATCTCGGCCAACACCATCGCCACAACTTCGAGAGCATACTCCTCGTCAGGATTGAACTCCCGTGCGGTTTTAGACTGCACGACCAGCACGCCCAAAGTGTCGCCCAACCGTTGGATCGGCACACCAAGAAAACTCGAGAAAATTTCCTCGCCTGTCTCGGGCATATAGCGAAAGCCTTTGGCCTGTGGCGCGTCAGGTGTATTGATCACGCGCCGCCGCTTGGCCACGCGCCCCACAAGGCCCTCACCCATCTTCATGCGCGTCTGATGTACGGCGTCCTTGTTCAAACCCTCGGTCGCACAAAGCTCAAGCGTGTCCTCATCCCGAAACAGATAGATCGAGCAGACTTCACACCCCATCGAAGTCGCGATCAAATTCGTAATTTTGTCTAGCCGCGCCTGACCCGCATCGTCGCCCGCCATCGCATCCCGCAGACGCCCTAGCAGCTTGCGACTGTCGCTTTCTGTCCGTTCTGCCATGCTGCTCCCCAGTCATTGCCTGATTGCGATCATATCCCCTTTGCAACCGGATGGGGAGAGAGAAACATGCAATCAACATGAATGGGTTTCACTGCAAAAAACGAGTTAAAGCATTACCTTAAATATCTCAATTAAATTATTGAATTTATTGTATAAATTATTAAAAAAACAGGCTTAACCAGCTTTATCCAACTCAAACGCATCATGCAGCGCCTGCACGGCAAGCTCCATGTATTTACGGTCAATCAGAACACTTATCTTGATCTCGGAGGTAGTGATGACTTTGATGTTCACCCCTTCATCCGAAAGCACCTTGAACATCTTGGCCGCAACACCTGTATGGCTCCGCATCCCGATACCCACGACCGATACCTTGGCAACCCCCTCATCCGCGATCAGCTCATCATAGTTAATCACGCCGTCCTTGGCCGCCTTCTTCATTGCTACATCCGCACGCTTGACTTGATCGACAGGACACGACCATGTCATGTCTGTGCGTCCCTCTTCGGCAATGTTCTGAACGATCATATCGACATTCACGCCGCCTTCGCTCAGCGCGCCAAAGATGGCCGCCGCGATGCCCGGACGGTCTGCAACCGACACCAGCGTCATTTTCGCCTCGTCGCGGCTGAACGCCACACCCGCTACTACATTGCTTTCCATGATTTCCTCCTCATCACAAACGAGCGTGCCAGCATCGTCCGATTGTTCCTCAAAACTGCTCAACACCCGCAGCTTAACCTTATAGCGCATCGCCAACTCAACAGAACGCGTTTGCAATACTTTCGCACCCAAAGACGCCAGTTCCAGCATCTCCTCGAACGAGATCTTATCAAGTTTACGTGCCTTGGCCTCAACCCGTGGATCAGTGGTATAAACTCCGTCCACATCTGTATAAATATCGCACCGCTCGGCCTCAAACGCCGCAGCAAAAGCCACCGCAGTCGTGTCAGACCCACCGCGCCCCAACGTTGTAATCCGACCCTCAGGGCTCACCCCTTGGAAACCCGCAACAACCGCCACACGCATACCATCGGCAAACTTCGCCATGATATTCTCGGGCGGGATCGCCTCAATCCGCGCGGCGGCATGGGTTGATGTGGTCTGTACCGGCACCTGCCAGCCCTGCCAACTGCGGGCAGGTACGTCCATCTCTTGCAACGTAAGTGCCATAAGCCCCGCCGTCACATTTTCGCCCGACGACACAACCGCATCATATTCGCGTGCGTCATACATCGCAGAAGTTTCATTGACCCAGCCAACCAACTCGTTAGTTTTGCCCGACATTGCGGAGACAATGACGATCACGTCATAGCCTTTGGCCACTTCCACGCCCACTCGTTTCGCCGCGCGGCGGATACGGTCCAATGTGGCCACCGAAGTGCCACCGAATTTCATCACCAATACAGGCATCTGACCCTCGTCCTATTGCTCGGGCCGCGTTTACGCGAGGGACGCGGCCTGCGCAACAAAGATCAGTAGGGGTGCGGGCGGCCGTCCCATGTCTCGAAACATCCCGTTGTCTCGAGGTTCAGCGCCGCAAACCGCTCCACCAGCCCCGCAACAGACGCGTCCACGGTGATCGCGGCCGTCTCCCCGCCCATATCCGTCTGGACCCAGCCGGGGTGATAGATGCCCACCGCAATTCCCTCATCCTTCAGATCAACCGCCAGATTGCGCCCCAGATTAAGCGCCGCCGCCTTACTTGCGCGGTAGATATAGCTGCTGCCAGAGGCGATCTCGCTTGATCCCATCTGTGACGAAATGATCGCAATGCGCGGATTACTTGCACGCCGCAGATGCGGCAACAGCGCCTGAATGCTCAGGAACACACCCGTCACATTGGTCGCAAAACTCTGCGCCCACAAATCAGCACCAAAACCCGTCTCAAGGTCATCACCACGGTCCAGAAACACCCCAGCATTACACACCAACAACTCGACAGGCTTGTCGCCCAGCGCCGCCGCCATTTCCGTATGGCTGCTCGGATGCGTCACATCCAGCGTGATATCCCCCATTGGCGAGCGGCTGGTCCCCGCCACATCAAGTCCCTGCGCCCGGTAATGCTCAGCAAGACCTGCCCCGATGCCACGGCTCGCGCCTGTTATCACAACTGTCATCTGAATGTTCCTTTGGGTTATTGTAGCTTTTGCTTTGCTTTGAATGGCAACGGCACAACCGGCACGCCGTCTTCGATCAAGGCTTTTGCCTCCGCCAGGCTCGCTTCGCCATAGATAGACGTCTCGGGCGATGTCCCCTCATGCATTTCACGTGCGGTTTGTGTGAACTTGCCGCCCACATAGGTCGCATTTCCCTCAACCTGCTTGCGCATCTGCGCAATGGCCACATCCGCGTCCACTTCGCGCTCGGATTCGGCCTTTGGCTCGGTCGCCACTTCGGTTTTGCCCACCAGCCGGGGCGCCATGAGCGCTTTGGACACATCCGCACTGCCACATGCCGCGCAGGTTACATGCCGCGCCTTGACCAACGCATCAAACGCCTGCGCCGACTGGAACCAGCTCTCAAACGCATGTCCATCCCGACATCTTAGCGCATAACGGATCATCGGCTCACGTCCCTGTCTGTGTGTGCTCTCGCCTCACGATGTGTCACGCCGCCCCGATTGGTCAAGAAGCCTCAACAGCTGCGGGTGCCGATTTCGGCGGAGAAAAGCCGGCAATCAGCTTGGACAAACCCCGCTCACTCACCATCTTGGCCGCTTTTTTGCGCGATACCCACTTACGCCTCCTGTCCTTGCGCTCAGGAAATTTCTTCTTTAGTGCCTTGACCTTAACGGGATAGATCATTGCCAAACAGGGGATATCTTCCTCTCCCTCACGCAGCCGCGCATAGGAATAGACACCCAAGCAGGCATCACTCGCCTTGCCCACCACGCCCGCTTCTTCCCACGCTTCCGTGAGCGCACATTCTGCCGGGGTTTTGCCATCCATGGGCCAGCCTTTGGGCACAATCCAGCGTTTGCGCCTGCGCGATGTGATCAACAATATCTGCACTTTGCCGCGCCGCTCGCGCCAACACAGCGCGGCAAACTGTGTCCGCGCGCTGCCCTTTGCTCCGCCATGTAACGAGATCGGCAATTGCTTTGCCATATCGCGAAACCCATCCTTGAAATACCGCTCAAGCCCCTGTCATAGAGGGTTTTCCCCGTGAGCACCAGATGGGACCCGATGATGCTCCGGCCCCCCTTGCAGCAGCCCCCCGCTTGGCGGATAGTCACCCGCATATGCGTACCCTCATTGCCCTTCTTTTCGCGATCCTTACCCTGCCTGCGCAGGCGCAAAACGTGACGGTCTTCGCTGCTGCCTCGCTGCGCGATGCCCTGACCGAGATTATAGCGGAGTACCCCGCCGAAGTTACGCTCTCCTTCGCAGGCTCAGGCACCCTCGCCCGCCAGATCGCCGCAGGTGCGCCCGCCGATGTGGTCATCCTCGCCCACCGCGACTGGGCCGACTGGATGGCAGACCAAGACCTCATTCTGAAGGAAACCCGCACAGAGGTCGCAGGCGGCCAGCTTGTCCTTATCGGCGGCCCCAATGCCGCCCTTATCCCCAATCCAACTGCGCAAACGCTTAACTCAGCCCTGAACAGTGGCCGCCTCGCCATGGGCCAGCGCGACGGCGTCCCCGCAGGCAGCTACGCCCGCCAATGGCTCTGGCACATCGGCGCATGGGATGCGATCCTCCCCCAGATCGCCGAGACGGACAACGTGCGTGCTGCCCTTGCCCTCGTGGCCCAAGGGGCCGCCCCCCTTGGCATTGTCTATGCCTCTGACGCCATGGCGGAATCGCGGGTGAAAATCCTTTACACGATTCCGTCCGACACCCATGCCCCCATCCGCTACCCCGCCGCCGCCATCACCGAGGCGGGCCGCCCCTTTCTCACCCACCTCACGACACCTGAGGCAACCGCAGTCTTCACCAAATATGGCCTCACCCCATGACGCTGGACGCAGTTGCATGGGACGCCCTGCGCCTCTCGCTTTGGGTTGCGGTCTGGGCCACAGTCATCGCCGTTCCATTGGCGCTCTGGATCGCATGGATACTGGCCCGAAAGGAATTCTGGGGCAAATCCCTGCTCAACGCCCTCGTGCATCTCCCCCTCGTCCTGCCCCCCGTGGTCACAGGCTACGTCCTTCTCGTTCTTTTCTCCCCCAACGCCCCCGCAGGTGCTGCACTCGCCACCATCGGCCTCACGCTGGCATTCAAGTGGACAGGTGCGGTCCTCGCGGCCATCGTCATGGGCTTTCCGCTGATGGTCCGCGCCATGCGCCTCGCATTCGAGGCCGTAGACCCCAAAATCGAAGACGCCGCCGCAACATTGGGTGCATCGCGTCTAAGCGTCTTCACCCGCGTCACCCTGCCCCTCATCGCCCCCGGCATCCTCGCAGGCTCCGTCATGGGCTTTGCCAAGGCGATGGGCGAATTCGGTGCCACCATCACCTTTGTCGCTAACATTCCGGGCCAAACCCAGACCCTACCCATCGCCATATGGACCGCCCTGCAAATTCCGGGCGGTGAGGGCAAAGCCGCCGCAATGGCGCTTCTTTCTTGTACAGTCGCCCTCGGCGCCGTCTTCCTCTCCGAATGGCTGGCGCGGCGCGTTGCACTCCGCATCGCAGGTGCCCCATGAAACTCCGCCTCAAACACCACTTCTCCGACTTCACTCTTGATCTCGATCTTGAGGCAGGCAGCGGCATCACCGCCCTCTTTGGCCGCTCTGGTGCTGGCAAAAGCACGATCATCAACGCCGTCGCGGGCCTGCTGCGCCCAGATGAGGGCCATCTCGAAGTCGGCGGCGAGACCCTCATGGACACCACCCGCAACCTCCACACGGCCCCGCACAAACGCCGCTTTGGCACCGTGTTCCAAGACGCGCGGCTTTTCCCCCACCTCACCGTGGCCCAAAACCTCGATTTCGGCACGCGCTACGCCCCCAAGGGCAGCAATATCCCCCGCAATGACGTCATCGACCTGCTCGGCCTCAACGCCCTCCTCACCCGCGCGCCCAACACCCTGTCGGGTGGCGAGAAACAGCGCACAGCCCTTGGCCGCGCCCTCCTCTCCGCTCCGCGTATGCTCTTGATGGATGAGCCGCTGGCCAGCCTCGACGCCACCCGCAAACACGAAATCCTCCCCTACCTTGAGCATCTGCGCGACGGCCCCCTCAAACTCCCGATCCTTTACGTCAGCCACGCCGTGGACGAGATCACCCGCCTCGCCGACACACTCGTTCTGCTCAAAGATGGAAAAATCGCCGCCCAAGGTCCCCTGCGCGATGTCATGTCCGACCCCGCCGCGGTGCCGCTCATCGGCGTGCGCGAGGCAGGCTCCGTGATCGAAGCAACCGTGCAAAGCCACGACACAGACGGCCTCACCACGCTAAAACTCCACGCAGGCACGCTGGTCCTGCCCGCCGTTACCGCATCCGTTGGGACAAAACTCCGCCTGAGGATCAAAGCGCAAGACGTCATGATCGCCCGCACGCGGCCCACAGATATCAGTGCGCTCAACATCCTCGCCGCCAGCATTACAGGAATTCATGAGGGCACAGGCCCCGGTGTCGCAGTCACCCTCGACATAGGCGGCGAGGTCGTCCTCGCCCGCATCACTCGCCGCGCCGTTATTGCACTCGACCTGCGCGTAGGCACATCGTGCTTTGCCGTGGTCAAATCAACAACAATCGCACCGACCAGCGTCGGGCGCTAACGCCCGCAAATTTCATTGCGCTAACGCCCGCCAAAATCCATTACGCTAATGGCTCAGCGCGTGTCTTTGGTCTTCTTGCGTTTGAAATTACAAACCTTTGTCTTTGATCCATCGCCGTTCTTACGCCACACACAGCCCACATTCTTCGGCTGCGTCTCGTGGATGATAAACTTGCCCCGCTTTTGCTTGGTGAAGGTCTGGTTCGACACATCATTGCCACCAATCCGCACGTTGTTGCCAAACCGCACTTCGGCAGACACGGGCAGCGCAAAGCTGCACACACACGCAACAACAACGGCAAAACGGATCATAGCATACTCCTCTGGTTGACCTCAGTCTGACCCAAGCCTGCTCACCTGACAAGAGCCAGCACTCAGGCCTTCGTCAACAGCAACATCTTCGCCGCCAGCCGCTTGTTCAACTCCTCAGGCGCAACATCCGCCTCGATCGCCAGCTTGCGCAGACCAAAATGCACATGCGCCATATCGTGATAATAACTGGTATAGGCGTAATTCGTCGCTGCCCCTGCAACAGCCCCCAAAACAGGCACCGCTTGCGCCGCCAGCTTCTGCCCCAACACTACCGCCAACCGTGGTGCCACTTTGTGAATAATCGCCTGAACCGCCTTGCCCGACAACGCCAACCGCGCTGTTAGAAAGGCAAGGTCAGACCCGTCATCCTCCGCCAACGGCCCCGCCGCAGAGAAAACTTGCACACAATCAAACCGCACCGACTCAAGCTCTGGATCAAACCCGTGCTCGACCGCCACACCCTCAATCACCCGCAGCAGCAGCGTTGTCGTCACAGGCAGCTCCGCCAACGCCGTAGGCAATCCACCCGCACCCCCCGCAGCCCCAAGGCCCATCGACACGGCAGAGTTCAACCACGCCGCCTGATCAGGCACTTTACCACGGCTCTTATGCGCCGCCGACATCGCGTGATCGAGCGCGCGAACAGTCGCCCCCTCCAACTGCTTGCACACAGATACGGGCAATCGGTCCAGAAGGTTCTCCGCCTGCCCGCCAATAACATTGAGGACATTGATCCCGACCCCACCCGCAGCATTATACCGCCGCGCAATGCGCTCCAGCTCAATTTCCACATCTATCGCGACAGGTAGTTTCATATCACTCATCGGGTTCTCCTCTGCAGTTACATGTGGGCGGACAGGCTGCGTTTTTCAACGCGCGCGCATAACCTCACCCGTCACACCGTCCCACGCACCCTCAACCAATGCACGCCCCAATACCCGCTCGGGGTTGGTCGGCGGCGGCATGATCACACCGTGCAACATCGAAAACCCGTACCGCCCATAATAGGGTGCGTCGCCGACCAGCATCACACGCTCCCACCCCTGCGGGCCCGCATGCTCCATCGAGGTTTGGATCAGCAAACCGCCAAGGCCCTCACCCTGACGCGTCGGATGCACCGCCACAGGCCCCAGCAGCAGCACGTCATGCCCACCCACTGTCACAGGCCAGAACCGGATCGCCCCGCCCAAAATCCCCAAATCATCCCGCGCCACATGGCTCAGGCCCGCAACTGGCGGCACCCCCTCGCGCAAGCGGTAGGACGACAACGCCGTGCGCCCCGGGGCAAAGCATGTGTCATACAGCGCCTCAACCTCCCAGTGGTCATCAGCTGTCTCAGCGGCAAGCTCGTACACGGGCAGCAGTCCTTTAGGGAATTTCTATCTGGTCAGCGGCCTATCACGGCGCTAGCTCTATGTTCAATCACAACAAAAGCGAGCCCGCATATGTTCTACCGCCCCGCAGACGGCCACGACCTGCCTCACAACCCGTTCAACGCCATAGTCACCCCCCGCCCCATCGGCTGGATCAGCACGCGCGACGGGCAAGGGCGCGATAACATTGCCCCCTATTCCTTCTTCAACGGCGTTGCATATGTCCCCCCCCAAGTGATGTTCGCTTCCACAGGTGTCAAAGACGACGTGGACGGCACCAAGGACTCCATGGCCAACATCAAGGAAACAGGCGTCTTCTGCGTCAACATCGTGCAACTCAGCGCCGCGGACGCCATGAACAAATCTTCCGCCACCCTGCCCCACGGCACAGACGAGTTCACACAAGCTGGCATCGCAAAAGCTGAATGCACAGAGATCGACTGCCCACGCGTCGCAGACGCCCCCGCATCGCTTGAGTGCCGCATGACCCAGATCATCCAGATCGAAGGCCAGAGCAATTTTGTCTGCTTCGGAGAAGTCATCGGCATCCACCTGCGCGATGATTGCATTGTAGATGGCCGCTTTGACGTGACGCAATACACCCCGCTCAGCCGCATGGGCTATCGTGATTATACCGCCGTGCGCGAAGTTTTCGAGATCATCCGCCCCGATGATTGATCCTGCCTCCCAAAAGGATAAAACATGAGCGATCCCAACGATCTGGCGGCCTTCCTTGCACAAGCGTGGCAGCACCTGTCGCGCGGAGTGGCCGACCGCCGCGCCCCCGCACGCTATCCCACTTTCGCCACTGTGGGGCCTGATGGCACACCCCAATCCCGCACAGTCGCCCTGCGCGGCGCGTCCCCCAGTGCTGGCACGCTTGAAGTCCACACCGACATCGTCACAGACAAAGTTACCGCCTTGCGCCACACCCCCGTCGCTGCCCTACATGTCTGGATCCCCCGCTCAGACCTGCAAATCCGCGTCACCGCACAGGTCGAAATCCTGACAGGCGACGCGGTGCAGTCCCAATGGAACCAAATCCCTGCAGGATCGCGCGTATCCTACGGCACCCTCCCCGATCCCGGCACACCGATCGACCACGTCTACGCCTTTGAGAAACCCGCCGAGCGCAGCCGCTTTGCTGTGCTGGCTTGCACCGTCACAGCGCTTGACCTTGTACACTTGGGCGAACAGCACCGCCGCGCAGGCTATTCCCGCGCCGATGGCTTTGCAGGCAGGTGGCTCGCTCCCTGATGACGCCTCGGCAGAATCAGCCGTAAAAACCCTCCCCTCCGTCTGGTTGAAACTCCAAACCCCTCATTCCCTTGCAGTTTTTGAACGTTGACTCATCTCAAATATGTAATAATGTAATTACATGACTACAAATGATTCGATGGACGCGGTTTTTCACGCGCTTGCCCATACAACACGCCGCGAAATGCTCGACCACCTGCGCGCAGATCCGGGCCTGCCCGTGGGCAAACTGGCCAGCCATTTCGACGTGAGCAGGATCGCGGTGATGAACCACCTCGCGGTGCTGGAAAAAGCAGGGCTTGTGATCTGCGAAAAAGAAGGTCGCACCCGCAAACTCTACCTCAACGCCATGCCCATTCAGGACATCCACGAGCGTTGGACCGACACCTATTCCGCCCACTGGGCCGACCGCGTGAACATCATCAAACACGCCGCCGAAGCGGCAGTGCCCAAACTACAAGAAAGAGACGACGATGACTGACCCCGTATATGCAAAAGCAAACATCAACCGCACCTTCATCAAGGCCCCGATTGAGACGGTCTGGTCAACGCTTGTCGCCACGGACAAGGCGCTGCCCTTCTTCTTCGGTTCCATCTGCCAAACCACCGATGGCCTGAAAGCAGGCGCAAAATACCGCATGGTCCACCCGAACAAGAAACTCGCCATGGTCGTGGGCGAAGTCATCGCTTTCGATCCACCCCGTCTCTATTCCCATACCTTCCAGATGACCAACATCGACGAGCCACCGTGCAAAGTGACCTACACCCTTGTCGAAAAAGACGGCGGTACGGAATTTTCCCTCACCATCGAAAACGCCATCGAGGGCGGCAAACTCTTCAAGGAAATGGCCTCCGCCCAAGGGTTCATCGGCTCCAACCTCAAGGCGCTGTGCGAAACGGGCCGCCCCGCTTTCACGGGGCGCATGGTCGGCCTGCTGTCACCCGTCTTTGGTCTCTTGGCCAAGAAAAGCCAGCACATCTCGAACTGGCCGCTCAAGTAACCGTCCCTAAGGACCAGAAAAAAGGATACCAAAATGAACACCGCAACACACGCACACCCCGCCCCGACATGGATCAAAGCCGCCGCGAGCATTGGCGTTGTCTGGTATGCTTTTGGTCTGTTCCAGTTCTGGTTAGGTTTCTCGACTGACACCGCCGCCGCAGTGGATGCAGGCAAGATCACAACGGCCCATGGTGCGGCCATCGACGCGACACCGCTCGTCATCTGGCTTGCCTTCGCCGCCGCCTCTGCCGCTGGACTGATCGGGTCGGCGCTGCTGTTTGGCGGGTCCCCCGCCGCACGGACCCTGTTCGCCCTCTCCCTTATCTCAGCAGCGCTCTACTATATCTGGATCTACGTAATCAGCGGCACAGGCGCAGATCGCCCCACCGAGGAAATCTATGTCGCCGCCATGGTTGTGGCCGTCACCCTTGGCTTCAACTTCCTCAGCCGCCGCATGACATAACAGCAAAGAGGCAAATCCCGTTCAGGCGACAGAACGTCCCGCCACATAGCCCCACGACAAGCGGAAAGACTGGAGAAGGCACATAATCGTAAACGCAAGTTGCGCAAAGAACGCGATCAACACAGCAGCCTTGAACACAACAACCCCTTCCGCCCCGCTCCCGCTTTTTGCCAGCGCGACCGAGATCGCCAACAGCCCAAACGCCACCCCCCAGCCAATCATCGCCCGCCAGAAAAACGCGATCTGGCGAGTGTAATGTACCGTGCTCTGAGGCTCAGTCTGGCGCCAGCGGTAGGCCAGAAAGACACCGATAAACATCGACACCACAGTCACCGTGCCCGCCGCACACAAAGCAAAGACAAGCGCGGGATAGGCAGAAGGCGCAGTCGCAACGGGGATCGGCGGCGGAGCAACCTCATCCTCCTGCTCGACCTTCCACAGCAAGATGCCATCGCCATCGCGATCGTCCCACTTCTCTTTCTCAGGCTCTACAAAAACAGGCTTTATCCAAGGCCGCTCGATATCCGGCAAAATTGCAGACCAAACCCCGATTTCATGATCCGCAAAGACCAGCTGACGCGCCACGCCCTCGGCATCGGGTGCGAGCAGATAAGAATCTCCACACCCGTTTTCTGCCACAATGAACGCCCCTCCATCAAAGTGCCAGTACTCTGCGGGATCACCCCAGCCGTTCATCTCGGTGAGCAGGTTCCCCCACTCATCGTCAAACAGCGCACCCCCACGCGCCTTGTCAGACAAGACCAACTTAAACGGGTTTCCCTCAGGCATCTTGATCTCAAAAGCGCCCGTCTCAATCAGGCGTGCGCGCGCATCATCAGGCAACACAGAGCCGAGCGTTTCCTCGGCCTGCTCAATGATCAATCGGCGCTCTTGGGGTGTCGTCATGGGGTCGCATCCTTCGGTTTCACCCGAAGTGTGCCAAACCCCTTAGCCAGAAATGAGGCAACCCTGCGTAGAAATCGCGACGGCGCAGCATCCCTGCCACGCCGCGAGGTTTAGTGCCCGCCCAGAACGCCTGTGCGCACACGGTAATCCACCGCGATCTGGTAATCAGGGTCGTCATCGCTGTCGATCATCAAGTGCCCCGCTTTGGTGAGCAGCGCATGGCAATCGCGCGTCAGATGTCGCAGCTCGATCCGCTTGCCCGCATCCTCGTATTTCCCCGCAATCGCTTCAATCGCCTGCAAGGCGGACTGGTCCACCACACGGCTGTCGTTGAAATCCACAATCACCATGCCGGGGTCATTGTGAATATCGAACAACTCCACAAAGCCCGCAGCAGAGCCAAAGAACAGCGGACCCTGCACCTGATACACCTTGGCACCCTCGGGCGTTGTATACGTCTTGGCATGGATACGCCGCGCGTTGTTCCACGCATAGGCCAGCGCACTCACGATCACACCGACAACCACTGCAACGGCAAGGTCTTTGTAGACCGTCACAACCGTCACCAGCAGGATCACAAACACATCCGTTTTCGGTACTTTAGTCAGGATCGTTAGGCTGTTCCACGCGAACGTCCCGATCACCACCATGAACATCACACCCACGAGGGCCGCCAGCGGGATCAACTCGATCAACGGTGCCGCCACCACGATAAACAGCAGCAAACAAATCGCCGCAGCGATCCCCGCCACCCGCGTACGACCACCGGACTTCACGTTGATCATCGACTGACCAATCATCGCACAACCGCCCATACCGCCAAAGAAGCCGGTCACAGTATTGGCCACACCTTGAGCCACACATTCCTGTGACGCACCGCCCCGCGTGTTGGTCATATCCCCCACAAGATTCAGCGTCAGCAAGCTCTCGATCAAACCAATCGCAGCCAAGATCACAGCATAGGGTGCGATGATATACAGCGTTTCCATGTTAAACGGCGCAAGGGCTGTCCCGTACAGACCAAGCCCCTCACCGAACGGATTGTGAAAGCTCGGCAAACCGCCTTGGATCGACGCCAGATCACCCACACGTGGCACATCCATACCCGTGAAAATCACCACCGCCGCGACAATCCCGATACCGGCCAAGGGCGCAGGGATCGCCTTGGTAATGCGCGGCATCACCCAGATAATCGCCATCGTTGCCGCCACCAACGCCAGCATCAGATAAAGCGGCATCCCCGACAGCCACTCACCACCGGACATGCCGTGGCCTGTATCAACCATCGTACCCGGAACTTTGAACTGCCCCATCTGCGCCAGAAAAATAACAATCGCGAGGCCGTTCACAAAGCCCAACATCACAGGATGCGGCACCAGTCGGATAAATTTCCCCCACTGCATCACCCCTGCAAAAATCTGCAAGAAACCCATCAAGACAACAGTCGCAAACAGATACTCAACCCCGTGCTGCGCCACGAGCGCGACCATCACAACCGCCAACGCCCCCGTCGCCCCCGAGATCATGCCCGGACGGCCCCCGATCAGCGCCGTAATCAGCCCGACTAAAAACGCAGCATAAAGCCCTACCAGCGGATGCACCCCCGCCACAAAAGCAAAGGCCACCGCCTCGGGCACCAGCGCCAAGGCCACCGTCAGGCCGGAAAGCAACTCGATCCGCAAGCGCGAGACCGAAAACCCGTCCTCCCCCATCCATCGCAAATCCGTCATACCTTTAGGGGTCAACGCTTGGGTAAAACTACGAAATGCTGTGCGCACCATGGGGCATCCTGTCTCAATGTCTGGAAGTCAAAAATGTGCAAACGCACGTTGACGCTGCCCTAACAAACATGCCGCAAAAGTGCAAACCCCACGCCGCAGCGGGTTCGTTTGCGATGCCAAAACAAGTATCGCGTGACCGACAATCTAATCCATCTCGCCGCACACACAACTCTACGCCACACAAATGGATTTCAATAAGCCAATCTCAACCCCCTCATAAGCCCGTCAAAAAACCTCCCCAAACCGGCCTTCCCTTACCTTAGTCTCCAAGCTCCGCAACGCGGGACAGAGTTTGACTTCGCTGCAGCTCTCTCGAACGGCTGCTTCACTCAAATAGCCTATGAACATGGCCCTTGGTCTCTCCGATGACCTCTTTCAGCACGGACGCCGGTGTCGGCCAGTAGGGATGGAGGACAGCTTCAATCGCATCCTGATCATTGCGCAGCAGCGCATGGTGCTTTGACGCCAAGTGTCGCATGCGGTTGTTTTCTTTCAGGCACATCATCTGAATGGTCCTGACGCCCCGGTTCTGGGCCATTGCAAACATACGTACAAACAACGCATCTCCTATCCCGATATTCTGCCAGTCAGGTTCGACAGAGAGCGCAGCTTCCGTCGTTGAGCTCCAAGAACGAAAGACGCTGCGCAATTCAACAATTCCCCGCAACTGACCATCGACGAAAGCGCCGCAGACGATGCTGTCATCACGAAAGATGTTCTGTGCGTATTCTAAGATTCCATCGTCGCTGACCGCTCCACAAAACCGCGCGCGACGAGATCGGATATCGAGACGTAGAAAATGATCGCAAATATTGCCTTGATTGGCCGCATAAAGACGACTGACCAGCATATCCTGAGGATGTCTGTTGAGACGCATTGCTTGAGCCTCCTGTTTGCCCGAAAGTTCGGGCCAGCATCTTCGGGAGGAGGTGAAGATGCTGGCCCTGTGCATTGGCGCTCCCTGTTGGTTTTGTTGCCGCCGCTGCTCGTGCTGGCTTACTCTGGGAGGAGTGAGAACCAGCACTTTTCGTGTATTTCTCAGACCGATCGGCCTGTCCTTTATTCCTCAGCCATCAGTGTTTCTGCATACTTGGGTATGTCGGAGCGCTGGATGCCGATCTGGGCAAGCTGATGGTCGCTCATGTTCGCGAGAGTGGACAACATCCGGGCCATTTGAAGGGACTTCAGTGCGGAATGCGCTTTGACACCAATCCGCGCCAGTATCGAAACAAAGCCATGCGCCATCTTTGACAAAGAGGTCGAAGCGGCGGCTGCGTGACGGGTATCCGACCCAATCATATCTGAATTAAAGGCCATATGCTGCCTCCAAAGCAAATCTCTTGATGTTGCTGCGCGGAATGCCCAGATCTCTTAGATCACGATCCGTGAGCGCCGCGAGTTCTGAAAACGTGGCGCGATAGACCTTACGCTTGGCCAGAGACTGTCGGATCTGATCAAGCTTTTGATGAAAGATTGAGCGGCCAGCATCCAAAACGACATCTAGCCCAGAATTTGATCGTGTAACTGCCATGTGATTACCTCGTCTATTGCTGCGATGCAGTATTCATGCTGCACTGCAGAGGTACGAGTATTTGGTAGCGCTCACAATTGGGCTATTTGGCAAAGGGCCTGTTCCAGAGTGGCACAGGGAAGTGATGTAAAATGGATATTTCTGCGCAGATGTTGACCTTTGCGACTGTTGTCGAACGCGGCAGCATTTCGGCTGCGGCACGCAACATCGGACAGACGCCCTCTGCGGTCAGCAAACAAATTGGTCTGCTTGAGGATCAGGTTCACTACCGTTTGCTTAATCGGACCAGGACGGGCGTGACACCGACACAGGAAGGTCAAGAATTCTACGAAAAGTGCAAAGCCATGGCGGAAAAGTTCAGGGAGGCCGAAGCGCTAATCCTGAACTTGGACGGTATCCCGCGTGGGATGCTCAAAATCGCATCAAGTGTTGCGTTTGGTAAGTCTCAGTTGATCCCAGTTTTGCCTGCATTTCTAGAGGAAAATCCCGACGTTCAAGTCTCATTGGAGCTCACAGATCGTGTTGTCGATTTGCAGAGCGAAGGCTTTGACGCGACCATATGTTTCGCCGAACAGCGTAAAATTCCTGACGTCATGGTCCGTCGCATTATGCAAAGCCGACGGGTGTTGTGTGCGTCACCTGCCTATTTGGAGCGGTGCAGAACCCCCCAAAGTTTTGAAGAACTGAGCGAGCATAATTGCCTTAGGATTGCTGGAAATAGCGAGCGGAACTCTTGGAACAACCCCGAGCCATTCAATGACCAAGTTTTTGAGGCAAAGGGAAGTTTTGAGGGAAACAGTACTGACGTTGTATATCGCGCAGCGCTTGCCGGGATTGGTATTGCGCGGCTGCCTTGCTACTTGGCAGACCAAAAATTCCAGTCTGGTGAGTTGGTCCATGTCTTGCCGGAATACGCGCCACCAAGTACCGACATCGCCATCATGTTTGCCGACAAGCGCAACCTCGTTCCCAAAACACGTGCGTTTATTGATTTCCTCGTGCGTCAGTTCCGGGATGTTCCAGAATATAAAATGACGGAGTCTTAATCGCTGGCAAATGGAAACTCTCAAAACAGGAAACCCTATGACAAAGAATACAACACAAACAGGCAGAGACCTTTCCGAACGTTTGAACCCAGGGATGGAGGATGCGCTCAATGCGCGCTATGGCCACTTGCTGCCCGGTATGGCCGAGGGGGTCGTCGACTTTGCATATGGTCGCCAGTATGCTCGGCCTGGGTTGCCCCTGCGTGACCGGTATCTGGCAACCATCGCTGCTTTGACTGCATTGGGTGGGCACACAAGACCGCAGTTGATGGTTAATATTGCGGGTGGTCGCAAAGCCGGATTATCACAGGAAGAAATCGCAGAAGTTATCTGGCAGATGGCGCTCTATGGCGGCTTCCCATCAGCGATCAACGCACTGAACGCGGCGCTGGAAGTTTTTGAAGCAGAGAATGATGAGACCTGAGAAGAAAATCTGGGTTAATAATGCCGGTTTTTTTTTGAGCAAAGCTGATTGTCAGGAAATGTGAAAATATCAACATAAGAATTGCCGTACTTGCCGATATTCACGAGAACTCGTTTGCTTTGGAGGCAGTCCTTTAAAAAGACTGCGCGCTTCGACCAATCTTTAAGCAGAGGTACGCTCGTCAAATAGAGAGTGTAACGAAACAGAGGTTTCATACGGCTCCGAAATTTCCGGCATTGAAACCTGCTGGTTATGCCCTTCTTTCCTGCGCCATTTTAGAATGATCGTGGCCGTGTTTTTGATCCCGTGGTGTGCAAGAGTTGCCGACAAAGATTGGATTTCGCATGTCGCGATTACCTGTGCTTCAGATTGTGCATTTGCGACAATCGTAACACAGATATCAGCCGCTCCGGGTTTCGCAGACAAATGCGCGCTGACATTCTCCGCCGCACCCACCGCCATATACAGAGCGATACAGCTGCCCGGGGACAGATCCTTAACCGCATCAGTTACGCCGTATCCACCGGAAAGATGACCCGTGGTCAGGATCAGGGTGTCGATCGCATCGCGTTCAGTCAACGTCTGTGAAGCAGCCGCTGCGGCACCGCAGGCCGCTGTCACACCCGGCACTATCTCAAAGGGTATGGCGGCGTCACGCAGTGCCTCCATTTCCTCTAAGCTGCGGGCAAAAATCGCAGGATCACCAGATTTCAAACGAACGACACGCGCACCATTCTTTGCCGCCGCAACCATTGTCTGAGTAATTTTTTCCTGCGGCCAACTGTGGCATCCGGGTCGTTTGCCAACATAAACGCGCATTGCATCCCTACGGGCAAGTTCCAGAATTTCAGGATCAACCAACCTGTCATAATAGATGACATCCGCTTCCTGAAGTCGTTGCACACCGCGCAGGGTGATCAGGTCTTTCGCGCCAGGGCCCGCACCGACCAATGCGACACTGCCCCCCGTATCGTGACCAAAATCGCCGGTTTCAATCGCCTGTTTGATCATCTGGGCGGCTTCTCTTGCGGCACCGCGTGCATGGCTGCGGCGCGGCGCATCCCCAAACACCCAACGCCACAGATCACGCCGCAATCGCGGGCTAAGGCGTGCCGCAGCACTGGCGCGCAAACGCCCTGCCAGCGCTGCCAAATCACCCAGGTTTGGCTCCAACATTTGCTCAACTTGGGTCTTGATCTGGCGCGCCAGAACTGGGGCAGTGCCTTCGGTGCCGATGGCGACAACCACCGGATCACGGTCCACAATCGAGGGTGTGATGACATCGCACAGGCTCGGCTGGTCGACCACATTCACAGTGGCTCCAGCGGCTTTGGCCACAGCGTAAATTGCGCTGTCCGCACCGGGGCATCCCGTCGCAATGAAAACCAGCGTTGTGTCGGCAAAATCGCGTGTCCGTATCTCACCACCCTGCTGCGTGATGCGGCCTAAGGCCGCCAATCCCGCAAGCTCGTCGTCAAGAACATCACTGATCACGACGATATGCGCGTCCGTTTTGAGCATCAGGCGGGTTTTCTGCGCCGCTTGCTCACCTCCGCCGACAATCACGACCTTCCGGTCGGTCATTTGAAAGAACATGGGAAACGTCTTCATGCAGGGAGTCCTTCGTATGCGTCGCGATTGGCCCACAGGTCTTGTGCTTTGACCTCGGCCTGCGCAATTGTTGTGGTTGGATCGACAGTCCAAAGGGCGAGTGCTGCCGTCCCGGTAACTGTCGCTTGGGCGAAAGCGTCGCGCGTTTGACCCTGCCAAAGCTTGTGGGCGTCAACGGCTGCATCAATTTCATGCAGGCGGCGGGTTTCAGAAAGCATCGCAGGCGCTGTCTGTTGGATATGCGCACCTGCGCGTAGCCCGAAACAGACGGTGTCTTTGGACGGATGCCGCTCAAACTCGCCGCCACCACCTTTGATAATGCTCAGGGTTTGTTGCCCCAAAATTTCCGCAGCTTGAGCCTGCAAGCTGCGATAGGACGGATGGAAAACGCCTTGAACGGTGGCATTGGCACGCGCGGGGTTCCACATGCGCAGAACCGTGTTGATACAAGACCGCAGACCAAGATCAGCGCGCAGATCAAGGAGATGAAACGCCTCGGGACACAGCGTAGCAAGCGGATCGTACCAGACCAGCGGCCCCAATAGCGCACGGATATCTTCGACCCTAAGCGTCGCGTTTTGATACGCGTTATGCCCATGCATCGAGATGCGGACCCCCGCTTGCGCCACCAGCCGTGCTGCCAGCAAATAAAGCGGCGCACCACGACTGCGTCCCGCAGCATAGCTTGGCCAATCCAGATCGGCGGCAGGGAGTACTCCGGACACATGCCCCCGCAATGCAGCCGTAAAACCAGCTATCTCTTGTGCCTCTTCGCCGCGCAATCTAAGCACCATCAGCAGCCCTCCGACGGCCTCGGGTGCGGCGCGACCTTCCAGTATTTCGGTCATCGCCTCTTGGGCCTCGGTAAATGTGAGGGCGCGGGCGCGGCCCTTGCCTTGGGCTACAATCCGGACAAAGGGGGCAAGCGTCATTCGGCGGCCACCGGCATAAGGTTCTGCGCAACAAGGCGTGCCAGTTCTGGCTTGCACGACCCGCAATTCGTCCCTGCACTCGTCATCTCTCCAAGGGCCTGAACAGACTGCGCGCCTTCACCAACCGCCCTCAGTAAGGTGTTCTCCCCGACATTGAAGCAAGCGCAGACCACGATACCCGGATCGGGCTGGTCTTGTCCCATTCTCCCTGCAAGCGCGTGAAGCGATGCTGTAGGGGTGCCAACAGATGAGACCGCAGCCGCGCGCGACAAGATCACAGGCGCGCGCGCCGCAAAGAAGACCGCCTGCACCAGATCATTTTCATGCAGGACAACACGAATGGTGCCATTTGTGTTGTCCTCGTAGATCGACGCCATCGCTTCGGGCAATCCTGCAAAACGGCGGGCTTCAACTATCCAATCCTCAGGCGTCTGTGTATTGGCCAATTCCATCTGCCAGCCAGTGCGGGTGCGCGCGATTGCTGCATAGGACGTATCTGCGACGGGTCGGTTCGTGCAGGCCAAAAAACCGTACCATTTGGCCGTGTACAGATTTATGGAAACGCTGCCACTTTTTAACGCTGGCTGGCCAGAATAGGGGTCTGTAAGGGGGGCAATCACGCTGTTGATCGTTGCATTCCGCGCAGTCTGGCGGGTCCAGTGCATGGGGGCAAAAAGCTGGCCCTTTGTAACACGGTCCGTAACCACCGCCCGCAATACCGTATTGCCAAACGCGTTTTTCACTTCAATCAGATCACCATGAGATGCGGCTATGTCTGCCGCATCATCGTGGTGTATTTCCAGATAGGGCTCTGCCAAATGCGCGCCCAGCTTTGGTGACTTCCCCGTACGCGTCATCGTATGCCATTGATCGCGGTTACGGCCCGTGTTCAAGGTCAATCCGGCGCGGCGCGGTATTGGGGCATTTACTGGTAGCATCCGCGCTTTTCCATCAGCGTGGTAGAACTGCCCTTCAGCAAAGAACCGCATGTCATTGCGCGGCCATTGTGTTGGAAGCAGATTGGCATAATCCGCATCGGCAAATATGCTCAGGTCGAGATCACGTCCAAAGGTTCGTGCGGATGCGTCCAATGCGATATATTCTGCAAATATTTCCGAAGGTGATGTATAGTCAAAAGCACCCCCAAATCCCATCCGCGTAGCCACGTCGCTGATAATACGCCAATCAGGACGGGCTCCGGCAAGTGCGGGCAAAAATGCACGCTGGCGCGAGATCCGGCGCTCGGAGTTGGTGACTGTGCCGTCCTTTTCGCCCCAACCAGCCGCGGGCAGCAGCACATCGGCCAAATCGCCTGTATCCGTGCGCGCCATAATATCGGAGACGGCAACAAAGGGCACGTTCTTGATAGCCTGCGCAACGCCGTCCGCGTCTGGCATGGAGACCGCGGGGTTGGTGGACATGACCCACAGCGCTTTGATCTTGCCCGCAGCACAAGCGTCGAACAGATCAACTGCCTTAAGACCTGCTGACGTGCAAATGGTCGGACTGTTCCAGAAGTTCTGCACCGTTCCACGGTGGTCCGCGTTCTCGATATCCAGATGATTGGCGAGCATATTGGCAAGGCCGCCAACCTCGCGACCGCCCATGGCGTTTGGCTGTCCAGTGACCGAAAACGGACCAGCGCCAGCCTTACCGATGCGTCCCGTGGCCAAATGACAATTCAGGATCGCACCAACCTTATCGGTGCCACATGCAGATTGGTTTACCCCTTGCGAATAGACAGTGACGACCTTTGTCGTCCGCGCCCAAATCTGGTAGAACTGCGCAAGCGCTTCGGCTTCGACACCGCTCTCCAGCGGATCACTGGCGCGCGCCGCGTCCAAGGCCGCCCTACAGCCGCCCACATGCGCAGTGACATACTCCATATCTAGGTGATCGTGATCTGCAAGATATGCCAGAAGCCCGTTGAACAGAGCGACATCACCGTCAGAGACCACGCGCAGATGCATATCCGCCAAATCACAGGTCGCCGTTCTGCGCGGGTCAATGTTCACGACACGCATATTTGGCCGCGCCTGCCTGGCCGCCGCGATGCGCTGGTACAGCACAGGATGACACCACGCGAGGTTAGAGCCGACCAGCACAATAAGGTCCGCCTCGTCCAGATCAGCATAGGTGCCCGGCACAGTATCGGTGCCAAACGCGCGTTTGTGGCCCGCCACAGATGACGCCATGCACAGCCGTGAATTGGTGTCGATGTTGGCTGATCCGATAAAACCCTTCATCAGCTTGTTGGCGACATAGTAGTCCTCTGTCAGCAGTTGCCCCGAGACATAGAAGGCAACGCTATTAGGGCCATGCTCGCGGACCGCCTCGCTGAATTTCCCAGCGACCAGATCAAGGGCGCTGTCCCACGTGGCCTGCTTGCCTGCGATCTGCGGATGCAATAGCCGCCCCTCCAGATCAATCGTCTCTCCCAATGCCGACCCTTTAGAACACAGCCGCCCAAAGTTGGCTGGATGGTCAGGGTCGCCCTTGATCGTCCCATCCGCCCCCGCCAAAACGCCACAGCCGACACCGCAATAGGGGCATGTTGTTCGCGTCAGGCTCATGCGACGATACGTTGGTTCAAAGTGGCTTTATCCAGCAAGATACGCCCGTTCTCCACCTTTGCAGGGTAGGTATCAACGCGCCCGATATCCGCCCCCCGTGCCTGTCCAGTCTCAAGTGAAAACACCCAGTTGTGCAGCGGGCAGGTTACAGAAGCGCCATGCACAATGCCCTCTGACAGAGGACCACCCATATGCGGGCAGCTGTTGTTGAGCGCATAAACCTCATCTTCGGCGGTTCGGAATACGGCGACACAGCCACCGGGCGTTTTTACTACCCGTGACCCGCGTTGTGGCACGTCGTCCAAGGCTGCGATGTCCATCCAATCACTCATTCTGCAGCCTCCAACGAAAAGTTTGCCAAGGGTCGATAGCTTTGTGATTTGTCGCGCACGTGATCCGCCCATGGGTCGCGGCGATAGATTGTCTGGCTCAACTCGAACCGTTCCACGAGGGCCGCGCGTTCCGCTAAATCCTCAACCACGCGCTCCTTGATCCAATCCATTCCCACCTTGCCCATCCATTTATAAATGCGGTCCAGATACCGCGCGTTCTCGCGGTAAGACTGTGTGATTGCTTTGATAAGGTTGATGGTTTCCTCTTCCGTGGCCACCTGCACCAACAACTCGGTTTCGCGCACATCCATGCCCGCAGCACCCCCGATGGAAATCTGAAAACCACTGTCGACACAGACCACACCGATATCCTTACAGGTCGCCTCCGCACAGTTCCGCGGACAGCCTGATACACCGAGTTTCAGCTTATGCGGCGTCCACGATCCCCACAGCGTCTTCTCCAGTTTGATGCCCAGTCCTGTGCTGTCTTGCGTGCCAAAGCGACAATGATCAGTCCCTACGCAGGTCTTCACCGTCCGCAGTCCTTTGGAATAAGCGTGCCCCGAAACCATCCCGGCCGCGTTCAGATCGGCCCAGATGGCGGGCAAGTCCTCACCTTTCACCCCCAGCAGATCAATGCGCTGGCCACCAGTAACCTTGACCGTCGGCACGGCGTATTTATCCGCTGCATCGGCAATCGCTCGCAGCTCGTCAGGTGTGGTTATCCCGCCCCACATGCGCGGCACGACGCTGAATGTGCCGTCCTTTTGAATATTGGCGTGTTTGCGTTCATTAATGAAACGGCTTTGTGGATCATCTTGATACTCAAGTGGCCAATCAGCCAGTAGGTAAAAGTTGAGCGCAGGACGGCAGACGTGACACCCGCAGGATGTCTTCCACCCACATTCCTGCCAGACGGCAGGCATGGAGGTGAGGCGTTGCGACTTGATCATTCGGCGCACGTCCTCATGGGTCATGTCGGTGCAGGCACAGATCGATGCGGCAGCAGGCAAGACGAAATCATCGCCCAAGGTGGCGGCCAAGACCTGTTCGACCAATCCGGTACATGTTCCGCAAGACGCCGAGGCTTTGGTGGTGGCTTTTATCGCTGCCAGATCACCAGCGCCCGCTGCAATCGCGTCTTCAATCTGGCCTTTGCAAATGCCGTTGCAGCCACAGATTTCCGCATCACGCGATAAGGCTGCAACGGCTGCGAGCGGGTCCAAGGGGGTTCCCCCCTGATATGCGGGGCCAAAGATCAGCGTATCGCGCATCTCGGCGATGTCGGTCTTGTCGCGGATCAAGCCAAAGAACCAGTTGCTGTCGGCGGTGTCACCGTACATGACCGCGCCGATGACGACGTCATTCTCGATCACCAGACGGCGGTAGACGCCGCGTGCGGGATCGCGGAACACAATGTCTTCGCGACCATCCCCGTCGGCGAAATCACCAGCACTGAACAGATCGCATCCCGTCACTTTCAGCTTGGTCGATAGCTCCTTTTGAACGAAGGTCGCATGCTCGCCCAGCAAGGTTTTGGCAGCCACACGCGCCTGATCATACAAGGGTGCGACAAGGCCAAAAATCGCGCCGTCATGCTCTACACATTCACCCACAGCCAAAATGTCGGCGTCAGAGGTCAGCATCTGATCATCCACATGGATGCCGCGCCCGACGGCCAGTCCAGCCTCAGCCGCCAGCGCCACATTAGGGCGAATGCCGACGGCCATGACAAGCAGGTCGCAAGGCAACTCGGTGCCATCATCCAGCAACAATGCGCGGACATATCCGTCTTTACCCAGTATCTCTTTTGAGTTGGCGGAACATTTGATTGTAATGCCTTTGTCCACCAGTGCGCGGCGCAAAAGGTACCCCGCCGCTTCGTCCAACTGGCGCTCCATCAGGTGGCCCATGATATGGACAACCGTGACATCGACGCCGCGTGCAGCCATGCCAGCGGCGGCCTCAAGTCCCAACAAACCACCGCCAATGACGACGCATTTGCTGACAGGTCCAAGCCCCATCATCCGTTCGGTGTCTTCCAGATCGCGGTAGGCGATGACGCCCTCCAGATCATGACCAGGCAGGGGGATGATGAAAGGATTGGAGCCGGTTCCGAACATCAGCTTGTCGTAGGCCAGCACATCGCCGTTCGCGGCTGTCACCGTCTTGGCCACGCGATCGATGCTGGCGATCTTTTCGCCAAAGCGGCAAGTCACACCATTGTCGGCGTACCACTGCGCATCGTGCGTCTCAATCTCGGCATAGGTTTTGTCACCAGCCAGTACGGGCGACAGCATAATGCGGTTATAATTACCGCGCGGCTCGGCGTTGAACAGGGTCACGTCATAGGCGTCCGGTGCTGTTACCAGCAGGGTTTCCAAGGCACGACCTGTCGCCATGCCCGCCCCAATGATGATCAGTTTTTTTTTCATCTCTTCACTCCGCTGCGATTGGTTTTTTGGGGGTGGTTGAGGCGATCTTGGATGTGTTGCCATGCTCATACTCCTCAAGGAAATCGAGAACCTCTTGGCGGTAGGCATAATAATCCGGATGCTCCAGCAGCGCTTTGCGGGTGCGAGGGCGCGGCAGTTTCACGTCCGTGATCTTGCCGATGGTCGCTTGCGGCCCGTTGGTCATCATCACCACACGGTCGGCAAGCAAGATCGCCTCGTCCACATCGTGTGTCACACAAATGGCGGTGACTTTGGTACGCGACCACACCTCCATCAGGACCTCTTGCAGCTCCCAGCGGGTGAGGCTGTCGAGCATGCCAAAGGGCTCATCCAGTAACAACAATTTGGGCGATAGCGCAAAAGCCCGCGCAATGCCGACACGTTGCTTCATGCCGTTGGAGAGCGACGCTGCATCCTTGTCCATACTGTCGGCCAGACCAACGCGTTCAAGATAATATTCGATAACATCCTGCCGCTCTGCCCGAGATGCGCGGGGATAAACCTTGTCCACCCCGATCGCGACGTTCTCCTTGGCTGTCAGCCACGGAAACAGGTTGGGCGATTGGAACACCACAGCACGTTCGGGGTCTGCGCCCTCGACGTTCCAACCATCCAGCCGGATCGCCCCTTTAGAAATGGGGTTAAGTCCCGCCGCCATGGTCAACACGGTTGATTTACCGCAGCCCGAATGCCCTATCAGCGAAATAAACTCGCCTTTATTGATCTTGAGGTCAAAATCCTCAACCACCGTCAATGGTCCTTTGGGCGTCGGGTATACTTTGTGCAGCTGCGAAAAGTTGAGGTAACGTTCTTCAATCGGGCTTTTCTGCGCCTCAGTCACCACACGTGGCACCGCGTGGATCGGGGTCACATTGGGCAAGGTCTTGGTCTCTTCAACCTTCGCCTCGATGCCGACATCCATCAGGTAATTGGTCACACTGGCCCGCAACGCTTTGAATGTCTCGTCGTTGTTCATGGCCATCCGGTCACGCGGGCGCGGGATATTGACCTCAATTGGGTCGGCAAGTGTGCCATCTGGGTTCAGCGGCACGATGCGGTCGGCCAACAAAATGGCCTCATCCACATCATTTGTAATCAGGATGCACGTCTTTTTGTCTCGCTCCCAAATCTCGAGGATTTCATCCGCCAGATTGGCCCGTGTCAGCGCGTCCAATGCCGACAGCGGCTCGTCCAGCAGCAACATCTCGGGGTTCATCGCCAGCGCGCGCGCTACGGCAACCCGCTGCCGCATACCGCCTGACAACTCGGACGGGCGGCGGCTGGTGGCGTGGGACAGGCCAACCATCGACACATAGTGGTCGATCTTTTCCTGGCTCTCTGCCTTTGACAGCTTGGGGTACACCGCATCAACGGCCAGACCTACATTGCCGCCGACTGTCAGCCACGGCATCAAGGAATAGCTTTGGAAAATCAGACCCCGTTCCGGCCCCGGCTCGGTGATTGGCGCGCCTTTGAACGTCAGGCTGCCGCTGTCGGGCGTCTCCAGACCCGCAATCAGGTTCATCAGCGTTGATTTTCCCGTGCCGGAAAAACCAAGAACGGCGAGGAACTCACCCTCCTTAACCTCCAGATTAATGTCTTTGAGGATCTCGGCGCGGTGGGTACCTACGCCAAAACCTTTGTTCACGTTTTTGATGGATAGAATGCTCATAGGGGTCACCGGTTTGCCGAAAAGGTAAACATGGACTGCAGCGCGTACATCACGCGGTCCAGCAGGAAGCCGATGATCCCGATGGTGAAGACCGCCACCATGATCTTGGCCAGTGATTGCGACGATCCGTTCTGGAACTCGTCCCAGACGAATTTGCCTAAACCGGGGTTCTGCGCCAGCATTTCAGCGGCAATCAGCACCATCCAGCCAACACCAAGGCTTAAGCGCAGTCCGGTGAAGATCAGCGGCAGCGCCGAGGGCAGCACCAGCTTTGTGATTTTTGTCCACGTGTTCATTTTAAGAACGCGGCTGACGCTCACGAGGTCTTTGTCGATACTGGACACCCCAAGTGCTGTGTTGATCAGCGTGGGCCAAAGCGAACAGAGCGTCACGGTGATGGCGGAGATCAGGAAAGATTTGGAGAACATCCCGTCATTGCTGGCGTAAACCGCAGAGACGATCATAGTTACGATCGGCAGCCACGCCAGCGGAGAGACGGGTTTAAAAATCTGGATGAGGGGGTTGAGGGCCGCATTTGCCGTCTTTGACAGACCCGCCGCGATGCCAAGCGGGATGGCGATGATGGAAGCAATCAGAAAGCCGAAGAATACCGTTACGATAGAGGTCCAGATTTGCGCGTAATAAGTGGGTCTGCCTGTATAGACACGCTCTTTGACGTCCTCCGCCTTGCCGTCTGCAACCAACTTTGCATTGCGCGTATCTTGGCGCTCGTAGAATGCTGCCGCTTTTTCACGCTCGCGTATGGCATCGGCGTTCAGGCTGACGGCCTGCTCCCAAACTTGTGCGGGACCAGGGACCGCGCCCAGCGATGTTTGCACTTTGGGGGCCAGCGCACCCCATGCCAGCAGGAAGATCGTAATTGCCAATAGGGGCACCCCCAGCAAACGCCAGACCTCGCCAGCCTGTGCCTTTGGGTTATCCCCCGCCGCCGCTTTCAGGATCGGCGTAAGCCATGCCAGACCAAGAACCTGAAACCAGTTGTCAGCCTTGTTGATACGGGTGAACAGGCGGGCACGCTTGGCCTCTTTGTTCAGGGTGGCAGTGGTGAATGTATCGGGGTCTGTTGCAGACATGTGGGGTATCCTTTGATCTTGGCAAAGATGTTGAGTGCGCCTCGCAGCAGATCCCACGAGGCGCTCAGGGCTCAGCCCTTGATTTCGCTATCAACGATTGTTTGCTCACCCTTCAGACCAATCGGAAGACTATCGAGGTAGGCGTTGGGCGTGCGCCCGTCATAGCCGATACCGTCAATGATATCCTCGGCAGGTGTTGGCGCTTTGAAACCGTCGCTGTCGAAAGGAAAGTCGGCCTCGTTCGCCATTCCGTCATCGACCAGCAGCTTGGCCGCCTGAAGATAGATATCGGGGCGGTAGACATCCTTGGCCGTCTCCATGAACCATGCATCCGATTTCGGCTCGGCGATTTGCCCCCAACGGCGCATCTGGGTCAGATACCAGATGGCGTCCGAATAGAACGGATAGGTCGCGTTATACCGGAAGAACACGTTGAAATCTGGTGCGGGACGGCGGTCGCCCTTCTCGAACTCGAAGAAACCGGTCATCGAGTTGGCGATCACTTCGGCGTCGGCTCCCACATACTCGGAGCGCGATAGCATCTCGACCGCTTCCTCGCGGTTGGCGTTGTCATTCTCGTCCAGCCAGATGGCTGCGCGGATCAGTGCTTTGGTCAGGGCGATGGTAGTATTGGGATTCTCATCCGCGAATTCCTTGTTGATGCCAAAGACCTTCTCGGGGTTGTTCTTCCACATGTCATAGTCGGTGATGACCGGCACGCCGATGCCCTTGAAGACAGCCTGCTGGTTCCACGGCTCGCCCACGGCATAGCCATAGATTGTGCCGGCTTCCATCGTGGCAGGCATCTGCGGCGGCGGTGTAACAGAGAGGAAAACATCCGCCCCAATTGTACCTGTCACATCATCAGGAGAGTAATAGCCCGGCTGCAACCCCCCAGCTGCGAGCCAATAGCGGATCTCGTAATTGTGCGTGGAGACAGGGAAAACCATACCCATGTTAAAGGGCAGGCCTTCGTCCTTATACTTTTCCACAACAGGGACGAGGGCGGCGGCGCTGATCGGATGCTGAGGGCGGCCATCGTCCATCATAGGCACATTTGGTTTCATCTGATCCCAGATCTCGTTGGAAACCGTGATGGCATTGCCGTTCAGGTCCATCGAAAAGGGCGTGATGATATGTGCTTTGGTACCGTAGCCGATGGTGGCGGCAAGCGGCTGACCTGCCAGCATGTGCGCGCCGTCAAGTTGGCCATCGATGACACCGTCCAACAGCACCTTCCAGTTGGCCTGTGCTTCCAGCGTGACGAACAAACCTTCGTCCTCGAAATAGCCGTTTTCATATGCGACGGCCAAAGGTGCCATATCGGTCAGTTTGATAAAGCCGAAGGTTAGCTCGTCTTTCTCAAGGTCCAGCATTTCGGCGTACGCGGCAGTTGCCAGAAGGCCGGATGCCACGACTGCATATGGGAAATTTCTAAACATCTGTGATGTCCTTTGTGTGGAAGGGCAAAGCCCGAAAAACAGAAAAAGCCGCACGTAAGCACCACGGAAAAATCCATGCTTCTTACGAGCGGCTTTGCTCTTGGGAGTGTTCCACCGTCATTGGCAGAATAAAGTCAGGCAGCAGTGTCTGACACGTTGATACAAAGATTGAACAGATTACCGGCAGCTTCAACAGCTTTCTGCACTGCGGCATAAAAACGGCGATGGTAATGGATGAATGCCTATTTATTCACCAGCAATTGCCACAAAATCGAACGTTCTGCCGTCAAAAAACGCATCCGGCGCAAGAATCATCTGACCACGAGACGATGCAACGGCAGTCTCCTCGCGGATCGTTCCTTCAATTTTTTCCGACGCGCCGGGCAAGTCCGCACCGATGGGGCCAAGGTTCTCGCGGTATAGATCAGTGCGAAAGCACTGTTTGGCGCGGCCGATGCCCGTCGCATCCGCCCCCAGTTGCCCCGCAATCCACGCGGCCTGACTACGCCACGGAAATGACGCGGCATGATTATGAAACATCAAGAACCGGTCGATCTTCTTTGGCGTACCGCCCTGCGAAAGCGTTAGAAAACCAGTGACCGCAGGTTCGATCACTTCATGAGAGAGGTTAAGGTGTTCGCTGCGCCCCAGAATTTCGATGGCAAGTGGTTTGTTCTTTTCTAAATCCAGCCAACGGGCGGATTGGTAAACAGCACGCATCAATTGCCGCGTTGTATCAGGGTTATCAGCGATCCAGTCATGGCGGGCCGCCAGCACTTTTTCCGGCGCAAAGCCCCAGACATGCCGCCCCACCATTAAGATGCTGCCGACACCACGCCCGACGATCGCACTGCCCCAAGGTTCACCGACCCAAAATGCATCCACGTGACCGTCCGCGACAGCATCCGCCATGCGTGGAGGTGGGACGGTCACAATCTCGACCTTTAGATCAGGAGCCGTGGCGATCCAATAGGACAGAAGCAAGCGATGCATGGAAAAGGGAAACGGCACACCTACTCGCAAGGGCTGGAGATCACGCGTTATTAATGCGGAAAGCAACAGATTTGGATCGCCAAAGGGCAACATTCCCAAAGTATCCGCCAGCCTTGTAGATACACCAAACACAGTGCCATTGGCCGACAGTCCCATCAGATTGTCGATCTTTGCCGGCAATCCACCAAGCCCGAGCGACATAGCGACTGGCATCGGTGACAGCATCTGTGCAGCATCCAGATGTCCCAAAGCAAGCATGTCACGCAGCGCCGACCAGGATGGTTGCCGGACAAGATTAAGGTCCAAGCCTTCTTCGGCGGCAAAACCAAGCTCGCGTGCGATGATCAGCGGCGCAGAGTCCACCAACGGCACATAGCCGCAATTCAACACGGTGCGACTCATGTCAGTAGGTCCGATGCGGTCACCAATGCTTGGGCTACATCAATCACCTTGCGCCCCTGATCCATCGCGGCCTTGCGCATCAGTTTATAGGCTTCGTCTTCGGGGATAGAACGCCTGCGCATCAAGATGCCCTTAGCCCGATCAATGGTTTTGCGATCCTCAAGGGCCCGTTTGGCAGCATCCAGCTCCGACTGCATCTGCCGCATCATCTGGAACCGTGCAATCGCGGTTTCGATCACCGACTTGATGCGATTCATCTGCAACCCGTCAACAACATAGGCGCTGACACCGGCGGCAAGGGCGGCTTGGGTCAGATGCTGGTCGGTCTGATCAACAAACATCGCAACAGCTCGCGATTTGGCATCGGAGACCGCACCTATGTGCTCCAGCGTGTCACGGTCCGGGTTGGCTATATCGATCAGCACTATGTCAGGGGCATGTTTTGCAACAGACTGCTCAAGCCCAGAAACCTGGGCAATTGCATGCACATCGTTCCACCCTGCCTCCAACAGCGCGTCGATAATGTTTTTTGCTTTGGCACTATCAGATTCGACAACAAGGATGCGCAGATCTTTTCTCATCCTGGTCAAGTAGCGCCGTACTGCTTGAGAAGACATCGCCGTGAACGCGATAGCGTGTGAGGTCTGTTGGAGTGTGCGTATTTTGTGCAGTTTCTTGGCTTAGCGACTTATAAATGGGCACTTGGAGGTTGTGGGCCCTAGAGAAATTGGTTGGTTGAAGTCACTGAACTTTAGTAACAGATGGCCGCTTTCAGACATCACAAGAGAAGCAACGAAAGTTCATTGTGGCTCTCACACGGACGTTTTGGTCAGCAAAATACGGCGCAATGCAATAATAGTCGCTATGGCGAAACTGCGCCGCATCATCGATAATTTTTGACGACGGTCCAGTTCGGGCCGAAAATTTTGCAGTGATTTTTCATTGCACCGGTACCAGACATTCGGTGGGTCACAGAAGATCGGTAAAGAGGGCTCCTTGCTGCCGTTCGCTGCGTTCTACATAAAGGTCTGCTTATCAAGTTAGTCAAAGAAATGACCCAATGGCGAAAGCCGCAAAACGCCCTACCCTCCATGCATCATAAGGTGTACAAGGGGTTTCCAGCGGGTGTACGCATGGCACCCCCCTCACATCGCGCCATTTGTCCGGTTGCATTAACCTTTGCCCCGCGCCACCATCGCCGAAACCGATCTGAGGATATCCCATGACCAACACCAAAATCGCCGTCATCGGCGGCTCCGGCATCTATGACATCGACGGCCTTGAGGGCGCACAATGGACCACGGTTGAGACCCCTTGGGGCGCACCCTCCGACGCCATCCTCACAGGTACTCTAGACGGGGTCGAGATGGCCTTTCTGCCGCGCCATGGACGCGGTCATGTCCACTCTCCCACCACAGTTCCCTACCGCGCAAACATCGACGCGCTAAAGCGTCTCGGCTGCACCGATGTGATCTCTGTCTCCGCCTGCGGCTCCTTCCGTGAGGAAATGGGGCCGGGAGATTTTGTCATTGTAGATCAATTCATTGACCGCACTTGCGCACGCGAAAAATCCTTCTTCGGCACAGGCTGCGTCGCCCACGTCAGCATCGCCCACCCCACCTGCCCGCGCCTGTCGGATGCTTGCGAAACAGCCACCAAAACAGCTGGCGTCACCGTCCACCGCGGCGGCACCTACCTCGCCATGGAAGGCCCGCAATTCTCGACATTGGCCGAGAGCAAAATGTACCGCACCGCTTGGGGCGCAGACGTCATCGGCATGACCAACATGCCCGAGGCAAAACTCGCACGCGAGGCCGAACTCTGCTACGCTTCGGTCGCCATGATCACCGACTACGACAGCTGGCATCCCGACCACGGCGAAGTGGATGTCCCCGAAATTATTAGAACATTACAAGGCAATGCGGCGAACGCCCGCGCCCTCGTCGCACAGCTCCCAAACCTCCTCGGTGCTTCGCGGGCAGATTGTCCCAACGGCTGCGATCGCGCCCTCGAATACGCCATTATGACCCAGCCTGACGCCCGCGATCCCGCATTGCTGGCCAAGCTGGACGCAGTAGCAGGGCGCGTCCTCTGATCCGTGTCGCCCTCCTGATTTGCATGGCCCTGCCTGCTGTTGCCCAGGATTTTGTCGACAGCAGCGGGCCGCTTAGTGACGAGGCATTCTACCGCCTTGTGGCCTGCGCTGCCCCTCCAGATGGACAGTGCACCAAACCATTCTACAAATGGGAGAAACCCAGTATTACCGTTGGCATCACCCAACGCGACCCTGCCTTTCTCGGCGGCAAGCTCAAGCGGGCCGAAGCCGCCGTCGTCCGCGCCATCCAGCGCCTCAATGCGGTCGGCATGGGCGTGACCCTCGTCGCCACTGAAACCGCGCCTGACATCACCATCCATCTGCTCGACATTGGCCGTGGGCAAAAAATAGCAGGCAGCGCTGCGCCGCTGCTCAACGGTCTCACTATGGCCAACGCGATCACTGCACTGGATGTAGAGGAAACCATGATCACAGGCGCTGCCATCGGGTTTTCCAACACCATGACGATGCGCCAGTACGAGTCGGTTATGCTCGAAGAAATCACCCAAGCGCTCGGGCTCATCACCGACATCCAAAACCCTTATTACCGCACCCGTTCAATCCTGTCGCAAAAAGCCGACAACAGCTTGAAGCGCCTTGGGATACAGGACAGTATGGCTCTGTTCCGCCATTACCCCCCAAGCTGAAAGCACCTCTATGTCCTTTGACCTCTGGCTTACTTTTGTCGCCGCAACGATTGCCCTGCTCCTAATCCCTGGCCCTACGGTGATGATCATCCTGAGCTATGCCCTGTCAAAAGGGCGCTCTGTTGCTGTGGCCACTGCGGCGGGGGTCGCGTTCGGAGATCTTGTCGCCATGACCGCCTCCCTCATGGGATTGGGTGCGCTGGTACTCGCCTCTGCGACTGCATTTACCCTGCTCAAATGGGCCGGTGCAGTCTATCTGATCTATCTCGGGTTCAGGCTGATCCGTTCCGCTCCCTCGGACGGCCTCGACATGCCCGAGGCGGATAACATCACGCCTGCACATGTATTTCGCCACACGGCTGCTGTGACTGCATTTAATCCTAAGAGTATCGCGTTCTTCATCGCCTTCGTTCCCCAGTTCATTCAGCCCTCCGCGCCCCTGCTGCCGCAGTTCGCAATCCTTATCATCACTTTCGTTACCCTTGCAGGGGTCAATGCATTTGCCTATGCGCTGGCGGCGGACCGTTTGCGTAGCATCATCGCACGGCCCAGCATTATCACGTGGATCACCCGCACAGGCGGGGCCGCACTCATTGCAATGGGCGTCCTCACGGCCACCCTCCGCCGGAGCACAACATGAAAACTGTCGCCGACTACATCCGCACCATTCCCGATTTTCCGCATGAGGGGATCATGTTCCGCGATGTCACAACACTATTTGCCGATGCACGCGGGTTTCGCATGGCGATTGACCAGATGCTGCACCCCTATGCGGGCACCCGCATCGACAAGGTTGTAGGACTTGAGGCACGCGGTTTCATCATGGGCGGTGCGATCGCGCATCAACTCAGCGTAGGCTTTGTCCCGATCCGCAAAAAGGGCAAGCTGCCCAGTAAGACTTTGAGCCAAGATTATACGCTGGAATATGGCACAGCCACCATGGAAATCCATGACGACGCCGTGCAGCCAGGCGAAAGGGTGCTGGTTGTCGATGACCTGCTCGCCACGGGCGGCACCGCAGAGGCGGGGATTAAACTGCTGGAGCGTCTGGGCGCACAGATCGTCTCAACCAGCTTTATCATCGACCTGCCCGCACTCGGTGGTCGCAAAAAACTTGAAGCGATGGGGATAGACGTCCAAATCCTCTGCGAATTTGATGGGCTTTAAGCTCGGCGACTAGGCCTTGAGGACTGCACCAGGGTTCATAATTCCTAAGGGGTCCAGCCCCGCTTTGATCGCCCGCATTGCCGACATTTTGGCTGGATCACCGTACTTCTCAAGGTCGGCGACCTTAAGGCGCCCCACCCCATGTTCTGCAGAGATTGAACCACCAAGCTCATGGGTCAGATCATGCAAACAGGTCTTGATGGCGTCGCGCTGGTTCTCGTGGTCTGCACGTGTCCGCCCCTTCTGCGGGAATACGTTATAGTGCAGGTTCCCGTCGCCCACATGACCAAAGCAGTTGATCCTGAAATCGCCCATCTGAGCAATCCGCGCACCGCCTTTGGTGATAAACTCGGAAATCGCGCCGAGGGGCACCGAGATGTCGTGGCTTGAAACAGACCCTACGCGGCGGTTCGCCTCTGGGATGCTCTCACGGATTGTCCAGAATTCATCAGCCTGTGTTCCCGACTGCGCGATGAGGCCGTCAGGCACGAGGCCTGCGTCGAAAGCTTGGGAGAACAATGTCTCAAGCGCCTCTTGCGGGTCCATACCTTCGGCCAACCCAAGCTCGATCAGCACGCACCATTCTGGCGGCGTCTCAAAGGGCTGGCGCACGTCGGGCATTGTCTCCGTCAGGAAATCAAACCCTTGGCGGTGGATAAGCTCAAACGCGCTTACCATCTCGCCAAAAAGACTACGTGCAATGCTGAGCAGCTTGAGCGCCGCGTCAGGGCTCTGCACCACCAAAAGCGCGGTTCCCGTTCGGGCAGGCCGCGCAAAAAGCTTGAGCGCGGCGGCGGTAATCACACCCAATGTCCCTTCGGCCCCGATCAGTAGATGGCGCAGATCATAGCCCGTGTTGTTCTTGCGCAGCCGCGTGAGGCCATGCCAGATTTGCCCGTCAGGCAATACGGCCTCAAGGCCCAGACACAGATCCCGCGCATTGCCATAGCGCAGCACGCCTGTACCGCCCGCGTTGGTCGCCAGATTACCGCCAATCCGCGCCGTCCCTTGCGCCGCAAGGCTAAGCGGAAACAAGCGGTCCACCTCTTCGGCGGCTTTTTGAACGTCAGCCAAGATCACACCCGCTTCCGCGATCAACACGTTTTCATCCGCATAGGTAGCGCGGACCTTGTTCATGCGCTCCAGCGACAGGATGAGCGGGGCTATACCATCCGTGGCCACTTGGCCTCCGACCAGACCCGTACCACCACCATACGGGATCACGCCGACACGCGCCTCCCCTGCCATACGGATCAGGGTCGCCACTTCCTCCACGGTGCGCGGACGGGCCAGCACACCGCTTTGGCCCGCATAAAGGCCGCGCGGCTCTTCGAGATAACGCGCAGAGGCGTCCTCCAGCGTACCATCAGGCAAGGCAGCGCGCAGGGTGTCGGCAAAGGCGGTATCGGCGGGGTTCAATGCATGTGTCATGGTTATTGATCTAACGCCCCTGCACAGGATGCAAGGGCTAGTCGTCAGAGATATAGGTCGGGCGCAGCACCATAATCGTAGGTTGGCTCGGCAAGGCATCGCGGCGCACGTTGAGATAAGGCCCCTCAACGTCAATCACCGTAAACTCGTCCCGCATCCCGTCCAGAAACTCCTCCAGCGCAAAAAGCGAGAACCAATGCATCGGAATCACAATCCGCGAACGCAGGCGTTTAAGCACAGCGATCATCGTCGCATGGTCGAGTGTCATGCCTCCGTCCACAGGAGCCATCACCACATCCAAACGGCCAATCGCAGCATATTGTTCCTCATTCGGGGCATGGTGCAAATGGCCCAAGTGCCCGATGCACAGGCCCGCAATCTCGAAAACAAAGATCGAATTGCCCTTCTCCTCTATCCCCGACCACTGTGAGCGGATATCGGTTGAGACATTCCGTACCAGCACCTCACCAAGATCAAGGTTATGCTCGACCCCCTCGCCAAATGTCTCGCCCCAGCCGCGCAGGACATAGGGAATGGCAGGATCAGGAAAGGCCGTCCAATGGGTGTCATGGGCGTGGTTCATCGTGACCACATCGGGGATCATACGGGTAGAGCCGACAAAGCCTGTGAAATCAGTAATCATGTTCAGGCCAGCCGCACTGCGGATAAGGAAGCTGGCGTGGCCAACGTAATGTATATCGACAGTCTCCTCCGGCACATCACGCAGACTGGCACGGTGGATGAACTCCATCCCGTCGGTTGCATCGGCAAGGGCGTGACAATGGCTGGGCGTGCGCGTGACCTCCGTGTCCTGCGCGACAGCAGGGTGGGCGAGGACCATCAACGATATGAGTAAACGGATTATCATAAAATCAAAGCTAGCACCCTGATCCGATTTCATACAAGAACAAGATGCCCCTGCGTCAGTCTGGCTCACCTAGCCTGCGGTGCTTTTACCCCGACGGTCACCACGCAGACTGGCATAAAGGACGTGGGTACGCCAGCGCCCGTCAATCTGAAGATAGCTTTGCGCGACACCCTCGTATTTAAAGCCCGAGCGCTCGAGCAGCCCGCGCGACGGGGTATTCTCGGGCAGGCAGGCAGCCTCGATGCGGCTCAGTTCCAGATGGGTGAACGCATAATGCACTACCGTCTCTATTGCTTCGCGCATGTATCCCTGCCGCGCAAATGGCTCTCCCGTCCAATACCCCAATGTGCCCGCAAGTGCCGGACCACGGCGGATATTATCCAACGTGATTGCCCCCAACAGCGCGTTATCTTCGCGCCGCACCAGAAAAAGCGGCACCGCTGTCCCTGCATTAACCGACCGATTGGCCCAATATACACGGTTAGAAAACGCCTTGCGCGAAAGGTGATCAGCAGACCACGCGGGCTCCCAAGGGGTCAGGAATTCACGGCTGGCACTGCGCAGGGCCACCCAGGGACGAAAATCCTGATGGGTGGGCGGACGAAGGGTCATCCGCTCTGTCTCGATGCTGAGTTTGCGCCGTAAAGACAACATCAGGCCGCGCGCCTTGCCTCAAGCTCTTCCAGCGTGGGCGCCTTCTCGACAGGACCGTAAAGCGCCAATGCCGCAGGGGCCGTAGCCGCCATCCGCTCAGCAAAGTCGCGCACGTCCCCTGTGGTCACGGCATCAATCTGCGCAATGGTTTCTTCCAGCGGCGGAATACGGTCCCAAATCTGGATCAGTCGCGCCAGACGCTCGGCACGGTTGGAGGGAGACTCCAGCCCCATCAGCAAACCAGCCTTCATCTGGGCGCGCGCACGTGCCACTTCGGCGGCGGACATGTCGGTCGCTGCACGCTTCATCTCGTCGATGGTAATCCCGGCAAGCTCTGGCAACTGCTCGCCCGACGTGCCTGCATAGACGGTCATCATCCCAGTATCGGCATAAGCGCCCGCTTGGGCAAAGATGGTATAACACAAGCCGCGGTTCTCACGCACTTCCTGAAACAGACGGCTCGACATGCCGCCGCCAAGGGCCGAAGCATAGATTTGCGCCACATAGATATCGTCGGCGCGGTAGCCGGGGGACTCAAATCCAAGGGCGAAATGCGCCTGCTCTAGTTCCTTCACCTGACGGTGCTCGCCGCCAGCAAAAACAGCCGAAGTTGCGCGCAGCAGCGGCTTTGTCGCCATATCCCCGAACAACTTTTCTGCCATCGCAACCAGCGCATCATGATCCACCGCGCCCGCCGCCGACAGGATCATCTGCTCGGGGCCGTAGTGCTGGTCGATAAAGCCTGTCAGGTCCGTGCGATTAAAGTTCGACACACGCTCGGCCGGGCCAAGGATTGTGCGGCCAATGGCCTGATCGGGATAGGCCTGCTCTTGCAACCAGTCAAAGATCACATCGTCGGGCGTATCAAGCGCTTGGCCAATCTCTTGCAGAATCACACCGCGCTCCACCTCGATCTCGGAATCGTCCATGACCGGATTGCGCAGAATATCAGCAATGACCTCAAGGCCCAGTGGCACATCATTTTCCAGCACACGCACATAGTAGGCCGTCACTTCGCGCGAAGTATAGGCGTTGATATAGCCGCCCACATCCTCGATGGCTTCGGCGATTTGCAGGGCGGTGCGCGTCTTGGTGCCCTTGAACGCCATATGCTCAAGAAAATGCGCGATGCCGTTTTGGGCAGGCGTCTCGTGGCGGCCACCAGCCCCCACCCAGATCCCGATAGAGGCCGAAGCAAGGCCCGGCATATGTTCAGTTACAATGCGAAAACCGTTTGAGAGGCGATGGGTTTGAAGGGTCACTGAGCAATCAGTCCTTTAATTTGGGCTTTGAGCGCTTCGAGGTCATTTGGCACGCGGGTCAAACGCTCGGGGCGGTCATAAAGATCGGCCATACGCGGAGGCAAGGGCGGGCGGATGCCTGTCGCCACTTCTACCGCGTCGGGGAATTTTGCAGGATGTGCTGTGGCCAGCGTCACCATAGGTGTCTTGGGGTCGCGCAACTCATTGGCGACTTTCACACCAATGGCGGAGTGCGGGCAGAGAAGCTCGGCGCTGTGCGCCAGCGTGTCGGTGATGGTCTTCGACGTTTCCTCTTCGGAGGCACGGCCAGAAGCGTAATGCTCGGACAACACCTGCGCCGCCCCTTGAGACACATCAAACCCGCCCTGCCCCAGCTCTGTCATCAACTGCGCCACGGCACTGCCGTCACGGTCATAGGCGTCGAACAAGGCACGCTCGAAATTGGAGCTAACCTGAATATCCATCGACGGGCTGATCGACGGATGCACCGTGTCCTTGTGATAGCCCTGCCCGCTCAAGCAGCGATGCAGGATATCGTTCTGGTTGGTCGCCACGATGAGCTGGTCAATCGGCAGGCCCATCTTCTTGGCAATGTAGCCCGCAAAGATGTCGCCGAAATTGCCGGTCGGCACGGTAAAGCTCACTTTGCGCTCGGGCGCACCAAGGCTCACGGCGGAGGAGAAATAATAAACCACCTGCGCCAGCACACGGCCCCAGTTGATCGAATTGACGCCTGCGAGTTTTACCCCGTCGCGGAATTCAAAATCGTTGAACATATCCTTGAGCCGAGCTTGGCAATCGTCGAAATCGCCGTCCACGGCCAGCGCATGCACATTGCTCTCCACTGGTGTCGTCATCTGGCGGCGCTGCACCTCGGAGACGCGACCATGAGGGTAGAGGATCACAACGTCCACGTTGTCGAGGCCTCGGAACGCTTCAATCGCCGCCGATCCCGTATCGCCCGAAGTTGCACCCACAATCGTCACCCGCTCACCTTTACGGCCAAGAGCAAGTTGGAACATCTGCCCGATCAGCTGCATGGCGAAATCTTTGAAGGCCAGCGTCGGACCGTGAAACAACTCGAGCAGGAAATGGTTGGGTGCCAGTTCTTTCAACGGTGCGCGGCTTGTATGGCCAAACCCTGCATAGGCTTTGGCAATCAGATCACGGAATTCGGCATCGGTGAAGGTATCGCCGATAAAAAGGCGCATGACGGTAAATGCCACTTCCTCATAGGACTGACCCGCCATCGCAGCGATATCATCATGGCTTAACTGCGGAATGCTTTCGGGGACATAAAGACCGCCATCGCGGGCCAGCCCTGTTAGCATCGCCTCCTCGAAACTTAGGATCGGGGCAGTGCCACGGGTAGAGATATAGCGCATCGGTCAGCTCGTCTGTTTAGGGGCGCGGCGGGCGCGCAGGGTAAAGGCAAGGGTCATCGCAATCCATATCGCAGCAAGCGAGAACCACGTAATCGCGTAGGAAAGGTGGTCGTTCGGAATCGCCGTGGTGTCAACAGGCAGCGGGCTGATTGGCCCATCGTCAAAGGAAGTTTGTTTCGACACAACAAAAGTTTCTTCGGTATTTAACGCGGCTGCCATGGCCGCCACATCGCGAGCAAACCAGATGTTTTTGGCCACATCAGGCTCTGGCGTGAAGCCGTCCACCTCCTGCGGCCATTGCAAATTGCCGCGCACAGTCTCGGATCCTTCATGCACAGGCACCTCTGTTTGGTCCACCAGCATAAAGCCACGGTCAAGCAGCACACGCCGCCCGCCCATATCCATAGCCGAGATAATGCGGTAGCCCGCGCCGATCTCTTTCTGGCTAACCAAAACGCGCAGATACTCAGGCTCTACTACGCCGCGCACTTCAACAGGCAAATAGGCATCGTTTTCAGGATCAAGCACATCCGGCAGCGGGATCGGTGCCGCCTCTATCCGCGCATCAATATCCGCGATCACACCCAGCTTCCACTCCAACCGCTGCATTTGCCAGAACCCCAGCCACAACAGGATCGCAGCCCCACCAATACCAACAAAAACGAAAAAGAAACTGCGACGCATGAAAGCTCCCATGAGCGGTAGGATATGAAAAACGCGCGAGGCATCGCCCCGCGCGCTTTATCTAACTTGGATCGCTAAAGGTACAAGTCCGCGTTTAGTTTGCGGGGATACCAAAGACGTAGACGGCGAAGAAGAGGAAGAGCCATACAACGTCAACAAAGTGCCAGTACCATGCAGCCGCCTCAAACCCCACGTGGTTTTCACTGTCGAAGTGACCTGCACGGGCGCGGAACCAACAGACCAGCAGGAAAATCGTGCCGATCACAACGTGGAAACCATGGAAGCCTGTTGCCATAAAGAAGTTGGAGAAGAACTTGTCCCCGCCAAACTCCCAGCCTTTGTAGAGCAGGTAGTTATACTCATAGGCCTGAAGCGCTGTGAACAACACACCCAGAACAACTGCAATCAGCAGACCGTTCTTGAGGTCGGCACGGTTGTTGCCGTGGACCAGCGCGTGGTGCGCCCAAGTAACGGCACAACCCGACAGCAGCAGGATCAGCGTGTTGATCAGCGGCAGGTGGAAGGCGTCAACCTGATAGATCACTGGCGGGATATAGGTGGAACCGAAGTATTCGTTCATCGGGTACATGGCGTGCTTGAAGAAGCTCCAGAACCACGCAACGAAGAACATGACTTCGGACATGATGAACAGGATAAAGCCATAGCGCAGGCCGATCTGGACCACGCGTGTGTGATCGCCAATCTTGCTTTCCTCAACAACCTCGGACCACCATGCAAAGCTGCAATAAAGCGTGCCAACAAGGCCGATCAGAAACACATATGGTGTCACGTCGTGCATCCAGAGGACACCGCCGGTGAGCATGACAAATGCAAAGAGCGCGCTGAGCAGCGGCCAGATGGAGGGGGCGAGAATATGATAGTCGTGATTTTTTGCGTGGGCCATTTTGGGCGTCCCTGTGTTTTAGTCTTAGTTCAATTCAGTAGGCTGATCGGCATCAAGGGCGGCATACCCCTCGGGCAAATCGATTTCGTAGAATGTATAGGAGAGTGTGATGGTATGTATATACTGACCTTCACGATCCCCTACAATTTCGGGGTCAACAAAGAAGCTGACGGGCATTTGTACGCGCTCACCTGGGGCGAGCACTTGCTCCTCAAAGCAGAAGCAGTCGATTTTCTCGAAAAACGCGCCGGCCTGATAGGGGGTCACGTTGTAAGAAGCCATGCCAGCGATGGGGCGGTCCGTGGGATTGTAAGCCTCATAGAAGGCCAGTCCCGTCTCACCGATGCGAATCTCCATCTCGCGCACGACAGGTTTGAATTCCCACGACATATGGTTGTTCAAGGAGCCGTCAAAGCGGACTTTGATCGTTTCTTCCAGCACATCTTCGGGAGCGACCGAAGCATAGCCAACTGTGCCACCAAAACCGGTCACACGGCAGAACCAGTCATAAAACGGAACGGAGGCCCAAGCGAGACCTCCCATGACCACGACCAACCCGACCGTCTGCGCAACAGTTTTTTGCGGACCAGAGAGCGCCATCAGTTGGACTCCTCTACGGGTATCTGCTGCCCCACACCTTTTGCCGCAGAGGCAGGGATCTGGAATTCAGCAGACGTAATCTTGGTATAAGTCAAAAGCATCACGAGCAGTACGAAGCTGCCCAGCATTAGGCCAACGCCGATGTTCAGGCTTTTGCGACGGGTGTGAATTTCGTGTTCGGGTCGTAGTGCCATTACCAGCCTCCAAATCCGATGGGTTTCAATGCCGCTTCGGCCAAAATCGCAAGGAAATGCGCGAAGAGATACCACAGCGACAGGCGGAAGAATTTGCGCTCGACGGCGAAGTTATCAACTTCGCACATCTCTTCATCACGCTTCCAGATATCATATGCGCCCTTCAGGAACAGCGCGTTCAGAACTACTGCGGTTGTCAGATAGACCCAGCCACCAACGCCCGTAAAGGCCGTACCAACAGCCAAAACAACCAACAAAACAGTGTAGGCCAGAATGTGATTGCGCGTCGAGCGGCGGCCATGTGTAACCGTCAGCATCGGCACTTTTGCATCGTCGTAATCATTGCGCATGAACAGCGCCAGCGCCCAGAAGTGCGGTGGTGTCCACATAAAGATAAGCGCGAACATCAACCACGGCTCAAGCACAAGGATGTCACCGGTGGCGATGATCCAACCGATCACAGGCGGAAACGCACCTGCTGCACCTCCGATCACGATGTTCTGCGGTGTCGAGCGTTTCAGCCACATTGAATACGGCACAACATAAAAGAAGATCGTGAACGCCAGCATAAAGCCCGCCAAAAGGTTCGCGCTCAGCGACAGCATCATGACCGAAAGACCCGAAAGCGCCACACCAAGGTACATCGCGGACTGCGCCGTGACCTTGCCTGCGGGAATCGGGCGCTTGGCTGTGCGCTTCATAATTGCATCGATATCGGCGTCCCACCACATGTTGAGAGCACCCGACGCACCCGCGCCAATCGCCAGAAACAGGATTGATGCAAAGCCGATCACAGGGTTTACAGCAACAGGAGCCGCCAGCATGCCAACAACGGCTGTGAACACAACCAATTGCATCACACGGGGCTTTAACAGGGCATAGTAGTCACCCAGCTGCGGTTCGTTTTCAAAGCTCTGCACATTTGTCACGTCGGTCATTATCCGGTCATCCCATTTATGGCGCGTTGGGCAAATTATTCAGCAAAGGTCCACAGCACAGGGTCAAAAGCTGGGAAAGGTGGTCGGGCGGCGCGTTGGCCCCGCCCTCCCCTATTTAGTCAGCGGAAGCGACTGTCAGCGGCTGGGGAATACCTGCGTATTCCTCTCTCGCGCGGCTCAGCCATTCGGCATAGGCGTCCTCGGAGACAACTTTTACCGTAATCGGCATGTAGGCGTGCGCTTGACCACACAGCTCGGAACACTGGCCAAAGTAGACGCCTTCTTTCTCGGCCTTGAACCACAGCTCTGCCAGACGACCCGGTACGGCGTCTTGCTTCACGCCAAAGGCAGGAATGGTCCATGCGTGGATCACATCAGAGCCTGTTACCTGCATCACGATCGTCTTGTTGATAGGCACAACAACCGCTGTATCTGTCGCCAACAACCATTCGCTTTCGGAATATCCAGCTGCCTCAAGCTGCGCGATAACTTCTGGCGTTTTCATATTCTCGCCACCCAACGCAGGGGCGCCAATCATGTAGCTATCAAAGCCGAAGTCGTCGTCCACGTACTCGTAAGACCAATACCACTGGTTGCCCACAGCCTTGATCGTCACGTCAGCGACAGGAATTTCCTGCTGGCGGAACAAGATCGGCAGGGACCATGCACCAATCCCCACAAGGATCAGAATCGGAACAATTGTCCACGCAATCTCGACCGGAGTGTGGTGGGTGAATGTCGCAGGCTCGGGGTTACGCTTTGCGTTATAGCGGAATGCGACCCAGAGGATCAGCGCGGTCACAAACAAAGTGATCACAGTAATGATTACCAGAATCATACCGTCGAGCCACTGCAAGTCTGTGGCAAGTTCGGTCACGCCGGGCTGGAACCCCATTTTACCGTCTACAGGTTTCCCGATGATCTCAAGACCTTGTGGATCAACGCTTTGTGCCCATGCTGGGAGGCTTGTGAAGCCAGCCAAAAGACCGGCAAGTGTGAGGTGCTTTGTCATCATGTTCGTCCTGATTTTTTTGACCCTAGGTGGCTAAAACGCGCGGATAGGCTCACCCGGCGTTGTAATCTTACGCCTTACAATCATATTCTGGTTACGAAAGAAAGTCCTATGCTTGCGTCAAATGGACACCAAGCAGCAACAAATCCCGCAGCCCCCACTTCCCCCACCGGAGCGCTTTATATGTCTGATACCCTCTTTTTGCCTTTTGACGATATGCTTGACCGCGACACAGCTTTGACCGTGCTGCGCGAAGCAGTCGCGGGGGCAGACGATGGCGAACTATTTTTCGAGCGCACCCGCTCGGAGGCGTTGATGTTTGATGATGGCCGCCTAAAGACGGCCAGCTATGACGCGACAACAGGATTCGGTCTGCGGGCTGTGCGCGGCGAAGTAGCAGGCTATGCTCACTCGACCGAAATATCGGAAGCCGCCCTGCGCCGCGCCGCCCAGACCGCACGCCTTGCTGTGGGCGATGGAGGCGGCACATGGGCAGATGCGCCTGTTGGCACAAACAAGCAGCTGTATACTGACCAAGACCCCATTGCAGGAGCCGCGCTTTCGGTAAAAGTCGACACATTACGCGAGATGGACGATTACTGCCGCAGCCTCGACAAACGCGTGGTCCAAGTAAGCGCGTCGATCGCCGCCTCGATCCAAGAAGTCGAAATTCTGCGCCCTGAAGGCACCTCTTTTCGCGATACCCGCCCCATGACGCGCGTGAATGTCTCTATTATAGTAGAGCATGAAGGCCGCCGCGAAAGTGGCACGGCAGGCGGCGGCGGTAGGATCGGCCTCGACGGCCTTCTCGCCCCCGAGGATTGGCAAGCCAAAGCCCGCGAAGCGTTGAGAATCGCCCTCGTCAATCTCGACGCTGTCCCTGCCCCTGCTGGCATGATGGACGTGGTCCTCGGCCCCGGCTGGCCCGGTATCTTGCTACATGAGGCCATCGGCCACGGCCTTGAGGGCGACTTCAACCGCAAAGGCACCTCCGCTTTTGCGGGCCTCATGGGCCAGCAGATCGCCGCCAAAGGTGTGACTGTACTTGACGACGGCACCATCCCCGACCGCCGCGGTTCTATTTCCGTCGATGACGAGGGCACGCCCAGCGCCAAGAACGTCCTGATCGAGGACGGCAAGCTGGTTGGCTACATGCAAGACCGCCAGAACGCCCGCCTGATGGGCGTCAAAAGCACCGGCAACGGACGCCGCCAAAGCTTTGCCCACATCCCCATGCCGCGCATGACCAACACCTATATGCTGGGTGGCGACACGGCCCCCGGTGACATAGTGACGGGGCTAAAGGATGGCATCTATGCCGTAGGGTTCGGCGGTGGTCAGGTGGACATCACCAACGGCAAATTCGTCTTCTCCTGCACCGAAGCCTACCGCGTAGAAAACGGCATCGTCGGCGCGCCCGTCAAAGGTGCAACCCTAATCGGAGACGGCGCAACCGCGCTGAAACAAATCCGCGCCATCGGCAATGACCCCAGCCTTGACCCCGGCATGGGGAACTGCGGCAAACAGGGCCAATGGGTGCCAGTGGGCGTGGGCCAGCCAACGCTAATGATTAGCGGGCTGACGATCGGTGGTGCGGCAGCTTGAGAATGTGGAAAACACGAGAGTTCGGACAAGAATTTCTCAATCGAGATGATTGGACAGTCGTTGCCCTTTCCACAGTTTTTGTAACCCCGATATTAGCCTACGGAACTGCATCGCTTGCAAATCATTTGCTGCGCGGCACATCAAAGTCGGACTTGATAAGTTTCTATTTGAGATTTTTGTATTCCCACGCATTTGCGCCGTTGCTCACCATATTCCTGATTGTACCTGCGATGTTCGTGCTTTTGGGGCTACTCAGGGTCGGCTGGGCTGGCTTGGGAACCGCACTTGCCGCACCCGCTGCAATCTTTTTCATTGGCGCAGTCGCTTTACTTCCAGTTCATATTTTAGATGGCGTTCAATTTAAAGCTGCTGCCAACTTAGCTATATCTGCGGCACTGCATGGCGCTGTTATGTGGGTGTCCTTGTTCCTCCGGTGTCCTGAAGCAGTTGCGCCACGCAAAACTTCATCCTGAACCCGCCTGTTGAACCGAATTGCACCCAAACGATTCACCCCTTGTTAACCACCAAAAGCTATACCTGATTCTAGCAACAGACGGAGCATCGGGATGACTATCGAGGACCACAATCCTTCTTCCACTCACCCCCCACTCCCACCCACCCCGGAAGACGAACAGTTTGCCCGTCTCCGTTTGTTGCGCTCGCGCCGGGTCGGTATATCCACGTATAAACGACTGCTGATTGAACACGGCACTGCGCAAAACGCGCTGGCCGCGCTGCCAGAGGTGGCGCGCGCCGCGGGCGTTGCAGGATACGAGATTTGCCCCGAGGGCGTTGTGCGTGCCGAACTACGTGCCGCCCACGCCCAAGGCGCGAAGCTGCTGCACATCGACCACCCCGATTATCCCGCCTCCTTGGCCGAACTTGACGATGCGCCACCATTCCTTTGGCTCATGGGCGATCCCGCTCTGCTAAGTAAACCGATGATCGCCCTCGTGGGCGCACGAAATGCCTCCTCACTCGGCACCCGCATGGCCCGCAGCCTCGCCCATGACCTCGGCGAAGCTGGCTTTGTCGTCGTCTCGGGCCTTGCGCGCGGCGTGGACGCTGCCGCTCATCTCGCCGCCCTGCCCTATGGCACCATCGCGGTGCAAGCAGGCGGTGTCGACATCATGTACCCCGCCGAGAATACCGCCCTTGCCGAAGATATCGCAAAACAGGGCCTGCGCCTGTCTGAGCAACCCATGGGCCTGCAACCCACAGCGCGATACTTCCCGAAACGTAATCGCATCATTTCCGGCCTCGCCCGCGCTACTGTTGTGGTCGAGGCGGCGGCAAAATCAGGCAGTCTGATCACCGCACGCGATGCGCTGGACCAAGGGCGCGATGTGCTGGCCGTTCCTGGCCATCCTTTTGATGCACGCGCATCGGGTGGCAATATGCTGATCCGCGACGGGGCCACTTTGGTGCGCAATGCAGCCGATGTAATCGACGCCCTCGGCCCGATGCAAAGCGACGCGCCCCAACTCCCGCTTGAGGCCCGCCCGCCCGCCGCCAAAGCCCCAAAACCACGGCGCAGCCTGCGCGAAACAGCCAGCCTTCATTTGACCATTCTGCAACGCCTCGGCCCCTCCCCCGTGGCCGAGGATCAACTGATCCGCGACCTGCAACTGCCCTCCTCGTCGCTTACCCCCGCGCTGGTCGAACTTGAGATGGAGGGAAAGGTCACGCGCAACGCAGGCGGTCTTTTGACCCGCCCCGTCTGAGCGCCGAAACTAGCCGATCCGCCTCTGCAATTGCGCAGATTTGAGACGGACACCCCACGCTTTCCCCCTGCGATAACAGCCTCATCCTCTTAGTGCGCATTGACAAAGACCCCTTGCATCCCACATGTCAAAGGCCATAGACGCCGCAACACACCTCCGTCGAAGGACCTTATTTGCATGCCAGTAGTCGTTGTCGAATCTCCCGCCAAGGCCAAGACGATCAACAAATATCTCGGGGATAACTTCACGGTTCTGGCCTCATACGGTCACGTCCGTGACCTCCCGCCAAAGAACGGATCAGTCGATACCGACAATGATTTCGAGATGCTTTGGGAGATCGACAGCGGCTCCAAAAAGCACATGAAGGCCATTGCCGACGCGCTGAAAAACGACAACGAACTGATCCTCGCGACCGACCCCGACCGCGAAGGCGAAGCGATCAGTTGGCACCTCCAAGAGGCGCTCACACTGCGCAAGTCGATCAAGAAAGACACACCCGTCAGTCGCGTTGTATTCAACGCGATCACCAAAACCGCCGTGACCGAGGCGATGAAAAATCCGCGTCAAGTGGACATGCCACTGGTCGAGGCCTACCTGGCCCGCCGCGCGCTCGATTATCTTGTGGGCTTTAACCTCAGCCCCGTTTTATGGCGCAAGCTGCCCGGTGCAAAATCCGCAGGCCGCGTCCAGTCGGTTACACTGCGCATCATTTGCGAACGCGAGATGGAAATAGAAGCCTTCCGCCCCCGCGAATTCTGGAGCGTTAAGGCAATCGTATCCACCCCTGCAGGTCAGGAATTCGAAGTGCGCCTGACCGAACTTGCAGGCAAAAAGCTCGATAAATTCGACCTCGACAACGCGACAAAGGCCGAAATGGCGGTCCAAGCTGTCTCGAGCCGCGATTTGCATGTCGCGTCCGTCGAAGCCAAGCCTGCATCGCGCAACCCCTCCGCGCCCTTCATGACCTCAACCTTGCAACAAGAGGCCAGCCGCAAGTTCGGCATGGGCGCACGCCAGACCATGAGCACCGCCCAGCGCCTCTATGAAGCCGGTCACATCACCTACATGCGGACCGACGGCATCGACATGGCACCTGAAGCGATCGAGATGGCTCGCAGTGCCATCGCTGACCGTTATGGCGAAAAATATGTCCCCGAAAAACCGCGCGTCTATAAGAACAAGGCAAAAAACGCCCAAGAAGCGCACGAATGTGTGCGCCCCACCGAGATGTCCAAAGACGCCGATGCGCTCAAACTCATGGATGGCGACCAGCGCAAACTCTATGATCTGATCTGGAAACGCACGCTGGCCTGCCAGATGGAAAGTGCGCGGATGGAGCGGACAACTGTCGATATATCCTCGGCGGACAAGCAGGTCGCACTGCGCGCCACAGGTCAGGTTGTCCTCTTTGACGGCTTTCTCAAAGTCTATGAAGAGGGCCGCGATGATGTAGCCGATGACGATGAAAAACGTCTGCCACAGATTACCCAAGGCGATAAGGTCAAGAAGGCAACCGCTGCACGCTATAGCGAAGAATTCACCAAAGCCGCAGGTGTAGCGGATGAAGAGCTCATCGACGCTGGCGACAAAGGCAGCGCTGGCATGCAGCGCAAAACAGGCGCGGTCTTGGCCGAAAAAGAAGCGATCCTTGGCGGGCAGCACTTCACCCAACCGCCACCGCGGTACACCGAGGCGACACTGGTCAAGCGTATGGAAGAGCTCGGCATCGGCCGTCCCTCCACCTATGCCAGCATCGTGACCACCATTCAGGACCGTGGATATGTGCGCCGCGAAGGTCAGCGTTTGATCCCCGAAGACAAGGGTCGTCTGGTCACTGCGTTTCTGGAAAACTACTTCCGCCGCTATATCGGTTATGACTTCACGGCCGATCTTGAAGACCAACTGGATAAAGTGTCGGCTGGTGACGCCGACTATAAGAAAGTGCTGGACCGGTTCTGGCGCGATTTCTCGGCCGCGATTGCGGAAACATCCGAGCTGCGCATTACCGAAGTGCTCGAAAAAATCAACGATGTGCTGGCGCCGCACCTCTTCCCACCGAACGAGGAAGGTACAGATCCGCGCCTTTGCCCTAATTGTGGGTTGGGTCGTCTGAGCATGCGCACGGCCCGTTCGGGTGGCGCATTCATCGGCTGTTCCAACTACCCCGAATGCCGCTACACACGCCCCTTCGGCCCCCCCAACCCCGAGGCTGAGGCATCCGCAATCCCGCCAGATGGCAAATTGCTGGGCGAAGATAACGGCGACGAAATCCGCGTGTTTAAAGGCCGCTTTGGTCCTTACGTCCAGCGCGGCGCACAGACCGACGAAGTACCAAAACCACCGCGCCAGTCCATTCCAAAGGATTGGGAGCCGGAAGAGCTCGACCTTGAGCGTGCAGTGATGCTGCTCTCTTTGCCTCGCGAGATCGGACCCCACCCCGAGGATGGCATTATGGTTTGGGCAAACATCGGCCGCTATGGCCCCTATCTCAAACACGCGCCAAGCACCTCGGATCGTGGCGGCACAAACGCCAACCTTGAGGGCATCGACGAAGTCTTTACTGTTGGTATGAATCGCGCGGTGCAGCTGTTGGCGGAAAAAGTGGCCTCACGTGGCCAACGCGGTGTTGCCGCAGCCCCGTTACGCGAGTTGGGTGAGCATCCGACTGCTGGCGGTCCTGTAAACGTGATGAAGGGCAAATATGGCCCCTATGTGAAGTGGGAAAAGATCAACGCAACGATCCCCGACACGATAGAACCTGAGGACATTACAATAGATCAGGCTGTGATCCTGATTGACGAGCGTGCCGAGAAAGCAGGTAAGAAAAAGCCTGCTGCAAAGAAGAAGGCCGCACCCAAGAAGAAAGCGGCAGCGAAAAAGACGTCTGCAAAAAAACCTGCCGCAAAGAAGGCACCTGCAAAGAAAGCCGCAAAGAAGCCTGCGGCAACAAAAGAAGACGGGTAATATAGAATAAGACAGCCCTGCCTGTGCGGGGCTGTCCCTGTCCTTGATAACGTTTGCGTCAGATTGCTAAACGGCTCTTTTATTTCTGCTCAAAATAACTCATTCGTGTTTTTGAATATCTCAGTGAAAGATAGAGCAGTAACATGACACAAAACAACTTCTCCCGCCGCCGTATGATACTCGCAACAAGCGCCGCACTGGCCTCCCCCTCGATCCTGCGGGCGCAAGATGCTCCGCCACCTGTGGTCACGCGCCGCAACATTATGGGCTTCACACCACAACGTTGGCAGGACCACTTTGAGGATTTGGGTAAAGGTGCCATTGTTGCAGATATTGCATCACGCACTCTCCACTTCTGGAGCGGCGATGGTGAAACATACAAGATGTATCCGTCCTCTGTACCGCGCACCGAAGAACTGACCAAGCGGGGCTACACAAAGATCGTACGCAAGCGCATTGGTCCCGACTGGACGCCAACCTCCTCTATGGTAGAGCGTGACCCGACCCTCAAATACATGCCCCCCGGCCCCGGCAATCCGCTGGGCACCCATGCGATGTATCTATCATGGCCTGCCTATTTGATCCACGGCACCCATGATACGCGCAAAATCGGGCGGCAGTCGTCCGACGGATGTATTGGCCTCTATAATCACAAGGTCGAAGAACTCTTTGCCATCGCGCCCATTGGCACGCAGGTTCGCCTCCTTTAGAAGTCGATATGTGCCGCGCCGCAGCATATCATTGACACCCCCTTGCCTGCGAGTCACATACTTCACTGACCATTTCACGGATCAGGGGAGCACCACTGCATGAAAAAAGTTTACGCAAACGCCAACGAGGCCCTCGACGGGGTTCTCAAGGACGGCATGTTGATCGCCTCGGGCGGGTTTGGCCTGTGTGGTATCCCCGAATTGCTGCTGGCAGCGATCCGTGATGCAGGCACAAAAGATCTGACATTTGCCTCGAACAACGCGGGCGTTGATGATTTCGGCATTGGCATTCTCTTGCAGACCAAACAGGTCAAGAAAATGATTTCTTCCTATGTGGGCGAGAACGCCGAATTCATGCGCCAATATCTCAGTGGAGAGCTTGAGCTGGAGTTCACCCCCCAAGGGACATTGGCCGAGCGTATGCGCGCAGGCGGCTCAGGTATTCCCGGTTTCTACACCAAGACAGGCGTTGGCACCGTTATCGCCGAGGGCAAGGATGTGAAGAACTGGAACGGTCAGGACTATATCCTTGAGGAAGGCATCTTTGCCGACCTCGCCATCGTGAAGGCATGGAAAGCGGACGAAACAGGCAACCTGATCTTCCGCAAAACCGCGCGTAATTTTAACCCCCCTGCGGCCATGTGTGGCAAAATCTGTGTTGTAGAAGTAGAAGAGATCGTGCCGACTGGCAGCCTCGACCCCGATCACATCCACCTGCCAGGCATTTATGTGCACCGCATCATTCAGGGCGATCATGAAAACCGCATCGAACAACGTACGACCAGACCTCGCCCCGATGGGGCGACACGCAAAAGCGAGGAAGCATAATCATGGCATGGGATCGTAACCAAATGGCGGCACGCGCCGCACTTGAGCTTGAAGACGGCATGTATGTGAACCTCGGCATCGGTATCCCGACGCTGGTGGCCAACTATGTCGGTGACAAAGATATCACCCTGCAGTCAGAGAATGGCATGCTGGGCATGGGCCCCTTCCCCTATGAGGGTGAAGAGGACGCGGACCTGATCAACGCGGGCAAGCAGACCATCACCGAGATGGATCGCACGGCCTATTTCGATAGCGCCACATCCTTTGGCATGATCCGCGGTGGGAAGATTGCTGCGGCGATTCTGGGTGCGATGGAAGTGGCCGAGAATGGCGATCTGGCGAACTGGATGATTCCGGGCAAACTGGTCAAAGGTATGGGCGGCGCGATGGATCTGGTCGCGGGCGTGGGCCGTGTGATCGTTGTGATGGATCACGCCAACAAACATGGCGAGAGCAAAGTACTCAAGGAATGTACCCTACCCTTGACAGGTAAGGGTGTTGTGGACCGTATCATCACCAACCTCGGTGTGCTCGACGTGGTCGAAGGCGGCCTGCGCATTGTCGAATGCGCCGAAGGGGTAACAGAAGAAGAATTGCGCGCCGCAACGGACGCCACACTGGTCTGATACGGCAGCGTTTAAGTCTCCGTGAGACTTTGTGCACAGAATTTCAAAGAAATTCTGACGCCGCTCTATTTCATCTGGGCAAAGACACAGCCGTCCGAGATCAACTCGGGCGGCGTTTTACATAACCCCTTCGCGACCTGAAATGCGGCCAGTACTTTAGGGACATAATCGCGTGTTTCCGCAAATGGCGGGACGCCCGCATGCTTGCGCACTGATCCTTCTCCTGCATTATATCCTGCAAGTACTAGAATGGGATCGTTCCCGAACTCCCCCATTAACCAATCAAGATACTTGATGCCGCCAGAGATGTTTTGCTGTGGGATGGTGCTGTCCTCGACACCAAAGCGGCTGGCAGTTGCTGGCATCAACTGCATTAACCCTTGCGCACCTGCACTACTTACCGCGTCGATGCGACCGGACGATTCCACAGATATTACTGCCAAAGCCAAGGCTGGCGAAACTTTTGTACCAATGCTTGCTCTTAGAATGTCGATGCCATGCAGTTTCGCGATGTTCTGCATATGCTGAAGGCGCGGTGCAGGCACGCGTGAGCTCGAGGCAGAGAGTGTCGACATCGCTTTTTCCAAACGCCCTGGCCCCGAATCCGATGCATCGGGTGAAATTTTCGCCCAGAACCAATCGTATTGCCCTGTCTTAGGCCTGCTCACAGCGCCAGAAGGCGCGATTTGCGCCACAGGAGCTGGCGCCACTGCGGGCGAAGGACGGTTTATTTGTACATTTACCCGTTTTCTCTCGCCCGCTTTGGGCGGTTTTACAAATTTTGGCTTAAAATCAGGGAACGGTTTGGGCGGTTCCGCATGGAGTGCGGCCCCGATGGGGACAAAAACCAGCGCCGCAGCGCATACCAGCGGCAAAATTATACGTTTCATGGGGCCTGCATTCATTTCTCTACCGCTTTTTTTCTTCAATATTGCTGAAAACGGCCCTCAAAACCAGCAAATGAGGCAGCCAAACATGGCGAATTTGCCTTAATTGGGTTGTTTTGGCCGCACGCGTTAACCGTGCACAAAAAAATCGAACTTAAAAATGTATATATTTCAGCATTTTAAGTAATTACTTCAAATTTAATGGTTATCTCCGCCAAAAGCCTCAATTGCCGCCAAATTCATGCCCCATTCATACAGCTATATAGCGTCATACCAAGTCGAGCAGGCCTGAATGAGAGCGGGCCACACGGTAAGACAGGGTTGTAACTTAAACATTGAAAAATCCTTTGGAGGGATACTAACATGATGAAATTCGTAAAAAACTTCCGCAATGACGAAGACGGCGCAGTAACAGTTGACTGGGTTGTTCTGACAGCCGCAGTTGTTGGCCTGGCGATCGCAGCCTACGGCTCCATCCAGACCGGTTCCGAAGCCATGACAGCCAACACCTCCACCTTCCTTGGCGCACAGGTTATCGGTGAAGTTGGCGCACCAGCAGCTGACTAATCTCTACCGGGTTTAACGGCTTAGGCCGCGACCCACCTAAGGGGCTGCGTTCTGCATGGAATGCAGCCCCTTTTCTCATTTTCCTGGGTTGCGTACCGCCGCGACGAAATTGAAAGAATAGTGATGATACATCGCATTAAAACATTCGCCGCCGACGAAAACGGTGCAGTAACCGTGGATTGGGTTGTACTAACAGCAGCTGTATGTGGGCTTGCCCTCGCAGCGTTTGCGTCGATTCAAAGTGGTAGCCAGAGCGTTGGCCACAACGTCAACGAATATCTCGTCGACACATCCATCGAAGACATCATGGATTTGGGCGGCAGCTAAACCCGCCCGCTTCGGTCCGCTTATAAAAAATCTCTGGACCGCACAAACAAGATTTCTGCGCCCAAGCCGCAGAATTACCACAATCAACTGGCAGTATAGTCAGACTACGAAACACGTTCGGCCTTGCCGGACCTTGAGGTAAAGAGGAACATAAAATGCGCATGATTTTTGGACTCGTGTTACTGGTCGGAATAGCTTTGGCCGGCGGCGCTGTGTATCTCGCAAAAGGTCAGATCGGCCAGTACAAGACCGCAATTGCGCGCGCGGAAGCCGCAAAAGCAAAGATCGTCCCAACAAAACCAGTATTTGTCGTGAACAGAACCCTAAAATATGGTGAGAAACTGTCAAAAGAGGATGTTCGCTCGGTCGACTTTCCTGTGACAGCAATCCCTGAGGGTCATTTCAACGATATCAGCGTTATTTTCCCCGAAAATACTGACGAACCCCGCGTTGTGCTGCGCCCTATTGAAAAGGACGAAGTCCTGCTTTCTATAAAAGTGACCAAGCCTGGCGAAGACGCGGGGCTTACATCACGGCTTGAGCGTGGCATGCGCGCATTCGCGATCAAAGTCGACGTTTCCTCTGGTGTGTCAGGCTTCCTGCGCCCTGGTGACCGTGTCGATGTTTATTGGACTGGCACTGTTGGTGGCGGACAAAGCCGCACAGAAGTCACAAAACTGATCGAGTCCAGCATACCCTTGATCGCAGTCGACCAACGCTCCGGCGATGTTGAAGGTGCACAGATTGCCCGCACCGTGACCGTGGCGGTCAATCCGACACAGGTCGCCTCCCTCGCTCAGGCTCAATCAACCGGGCGTCTGGCGCTCTCGTTGGTTGGTGTTGGTGATGATGTGATCGTGGCCAGCAACATCGAAGTGAATCAGCAGGATTTGCTCGGTATTCAAGCGGCTGTTAAAGCGCCAGAAGCCGAAGCCGAGAAAGTTTGCACCATCCGTACCCGTCGCGGTGCAGAGGTCCTCAACATTCCGATCCCCTGCACAAACTAAGCGAGGAACAGGCGGTTAGCCCCGCCCTTCCATGCGAAAGACGCAACGCCGCCCTCTGCTCGGGGCGGCGTTGCGCATTTGACGCTGTTGCCATTTATCCACAGCAGGTTCGCCATTGAACGCATTGATTCTTGCATAAAAATCGGAATTGCCGCAGAGTTATCCAAACGACGGGCACTAAGACCCTATTTTGAGGCGTGATCAAAAAGGCAGGTCACATGAAAATTGATAGATTTCTTAAGGCAACCCTTCTCGGGTTGTCACTGAGCGTATCCGCATATGCAGTGACTGCCCCTTCGGCAGCCTTCGCAGATAACTTGCGCATTGTGAAAAGTGGCACCAGTTCAAAACTGAACGTCCCGCTTAATCGTGCAATTGTTGTCGAAAGCGATACCCCATTTGCAGAGCTGAGCATCGCCAACCCTGGCATTGCCGACCTCTCATCGCTGTCGGATCGCACGATTTATGTGCTGGGCAAATCGCCGGGCACAACCACGCTCACGCTGTTTGATGCGGCAGGACGCTTAATCACGAACGTTGATGTGGTTGTGACTCCTGACCTGTCAGAGTTCAAAGAGCGCCTGCGCCAGATCCTTCCAGGGGAAAAGATCGAAGTCCGATCCGCTAATGACGGTATTGTCCTGTCTGGCGTGGTATCATCGGCCCCCAAACTGGCCCGCGCACTTGAACTTGCGCAACGCTATGCACCTGAACGGGTTTCGAACCTGATGAGTGTCGGCGGCATCCAACAGGTCATGCTCAAGGTGCGCTTTGCCGAAATGCAGCGTTCCGTATCCAAATCCCTCAGCTCCTCACTCTCTTTGAGTGGCGGTATCGGCAGCGATATCGGCGTGCGTGGCGGTTCTGGTACTTTGACTACAAATGGTGGCAGCACAGCAGCCATCGCAGGCAGCCTGCCCGCAACCAATACCAACAATGGCGCGATTCTGTTCGGCTTCAACGCAGGCTCCACTCAAGTTGGCATCCTTCTCGAAGCACTTGAGCAAAAAGGCGTCGTGCGTTTTCTTGCAGAGCCGAACCTTGTGGCGCTATCAGGCCAAGAAGCGAAATTCCTCGCGGGTGGTGAATATCCCATCCCCGTTTCGCAGTCCGACAACCGTACTTCGGTTGAATTCAAACCGTTCGGTGTAGAGCTCTCCTTTATCCCCCGTGTGGTGGACAAAGACCTCATTAATCTTGAGCTGAAAGCGGCTGTTTCCGCGATTGATCCGTCTAATGGTATCACGCTTGACGGGGGCTTCTCTATTGCCGCCTTCTCGCGTCGCGAAACCTCGACAACAGTCGAGATGCGCGACGGCGAAAGCTTTGCCATCGCAGGTTTGCTGCAAGATGACTTTACTGACAACTCGTCCCAGCTCCCGTGGATCGGCGATGTGCCTGTTTTGGGCGCCCTTTTCCGCTCCGCAAACTACCAGCGCAGCCAGACCGAGCTGGTCATCATCATCAGTGCCCACCTTGTGACCCCGACTCGCGGCGAAGCCCTCGCCCTGCCCACCGACCGGATCAGACCGCCGACCGAACAAGACCTCTTCTTGCACGGTCGTACAGCTGCCGGCACGCGGACCCCGAAAAAGGGAGCAGCAGGAGAGGTTGCAAAGCAGGACTTTACCGGGTCATATGGCTACGTACTGGATTGAGACAATGAACCGCATGACCCATCGCAAGATAATTACCGGCAGCATACTGTCAGCCGCGATTGGGCTGACGGCCTGCACCACCAGTTCTGATCCCATTTATACCCAGTTTTATTCGGAATCCGGTGCGCTTCTCGACACAGGTGACTTTGGCGAATCAACGCTGAACAATCGCCTTGTGATGACAGGAGAGCGCCAGTACACCTACGATCTTGCACAACGTTTTTCCTCTGAGGTGGATAGCACCGTCAATTTCGCGTTCAATTCTGCGCAGCTTGATGCGCGGTCCCAGTCTATTCTTCGCCAGCAGGCCGGATGGATTCGGCAGTTCCCCGAAATCCGCTTTCGGGTCTATGGTCATACTGATGCCGTCGGCTCCAACCGCGCGAACAAAAGCCTTGGCCTGCGCCGTGCAAACGCAGTTGTCCGCTATCTTGCGACACAGGGAATCAGCCGCAACCGTCTAGAGGCCGTTGTTTCCTTTGGCGAAACGCAACCCCTCGTTGTGACCCAAGGGCGTGAGCGCCGTAATCGTCGCACCGTGACAGAGGTCAGCGGCTTTGTGAAACGTCACCCAACTGTGTTGGATGGCAAATACGCCCAGATCATCTACCGTGACTATGTTGCCAGTGCTGTGAGCCCATCGACCCTGTCGAGTGACCAAGTTGTAGGTCTCGGCAGCGAGTAAGACAAAAAAATTTTCTACAAAGGCGTCCTCTGAGGGCGCCTTTTGCATGTCTGATTGCCCGTCTTTGTCATGGGTCAATCCTGCCGATATGCGGTGATCGTTTCACGATACCCAACAATCGCAGCTTTTCGGCCCCAATCTTGCCTAACTTCCCTGCGATTAATCCTTCAACGAGAAAACTCTGTCCGGGAAAAATACCGGCGGGGGGCAGGTCTTATCAGACGCTGACGCAAATGCGCGGCACTGTTTTGACCATAACGCCCTTTGATAGAAGGAATGAAGGCAATGAGCAGCGTAATGCCACAACCCGATCAGGACGCGATCCTCGCATGTACGGTCAGCCGTGATGTGCAGAACTTTGATCTGTTGATTGAAGACATGGAAACCGCCATGGGCGAGGCGTGGGGTGATCTCGGCTTTGCCGAGGCGTTATCATTTTTCGGTCAGCCCGAGGCGAAAGGCATGGAATTCATTGCCTTGGCCATGGATGAGGAAGATGAAGACAACTTACCTCTGATGACCGAAATTATCACCCAAGCCAAAGCACGTGATATAAGGGTGATCCTGATCGCCGAAGATGTGACTCCCGGCGCGCTACACTCGTTGTTGCGTCAAGGCGCAGATGAATTTGTCCCCTACCCGCTCCCCGAAGGTGAATTGGCCCAAGCGATTGAGCGTATCCGTACGCCCGCACAAGCTCCTGCTACCGCAGCGGCACCCCAGCCCAACGCGTTGCATGCAGGTGCCCAAAAAGATGGCGCAGTTATCGTTGTCCATGGTTTGGCGGGTGGCACAGGGTCCACCACACTGGCCGTGAACCTTGCATGGGAACTGGCAAATGTCGAAAAAGCAGGCGGCCCTTCTGTCTGTTTGATTGATCTGGACCTTCAGTATGGTTCTGTCTCGACATTCCTCGACTTGCCCCGTCGTGAGATCATTTATGAAATGCTGTCAGACACCGAGAGCCTGGATGAAGAAATCTTCGGTCAGGCGCTTTTGGCCTACGAAGACAAAATGCAGGTATTGACGGCTCCGTCGGACATGCTGCCCCTTGATCTGATCACCTCTGAGGACATTGGCCGTGTGCTTGATATTGCCCGCAACCAGTTCGACTATGTGGTTGTCGATATGCCCTCGACGCTGGTGCAGTGGTCCGAAACCGTACTGACTTCCGCACATATCTATTTTGCGATGCTTGAGCTCGACATGCGCTCGGCTCAGAATACGCTGCGGTTCAAGCGTGCCCTGCAATCCGAAGAGCTTCCGATCGAAAAGGTCCGCTATGTGCTGAACCGTGCGCCCAAGTTTACGGACATCAACGCCAAGAGCCGCGTCAAGCGTATGGCGGAGAGCCTCGACATCAGCATCGATCTGCAACTGCCCGATGGCGGCAAGCCGATCACACAAGCCAATGATCACGGCATGCCCCTTGCAGAGTCGGCGCCAAAAAGCCCTCTGCGCAAGGAAATCGCCAAACTTGCAGTCTCTATTCACAACCTGCGCGGCAGCGAATCCGCTGCCGCTTAAGTCCTGACCTTCAGAAAGCATAATACAATGTTCTCCAAGTATAAAAAAACGGACACGGCCCCTGCGGCGCAGGCAGTTGTAACACCCATCGAAGTGGCAAAGCCCGAAGCCACGGCAGCATCCATGCGCCGGGCCGCGCCTGCGGCCTCTGCCGCGCCAGTGGACAAAGAGGTCAAGCGCAAGCAGCGCATGGGCGAGATCAAACTCGACCTGCACCGTGTTCTTTTGGATAACCTCAACCTCGCTGCTCTTGAGCATGCCTCAGAGAGCGACCTGCGTGCAGAAATTAACGCAATCTCGTCCGAGCACCTGAACGAAAACTCCATCGTTCTGGGCCGCGAAGATCGCATGATCCTCAATTCTGAACTGTATGACGAGGTGACAGGCCTCGGGCCACTTGAGACATTGCTCAAAGATGAAACCGTAAACGATATTCTTGTGAACGGCCCACAGCAGATCTTTGTGGAACGCTCCGGTAAGCTTGAGCTGACGGATGTTACATTCAAAGACGAACGCCATCTCCTGCGCATCATCGATAAAATCGTATCTGCCGTGGGCCGTCGTGTTGACGAATCAAACCCTTACGTCGATGCGCGTCTCAAGGACGGCTCGCGTTTCAACGCGATGGTGCCACCAGTTGCCGTTGATGGCTCCCTTGTTTCCATTCGTAAGTTCAAAAAGGACAAGCTGGGCATCGACGATCTGGTGCAATTTGGTGCCTTCACCGAAGAAATGGCCGCATATCTACAAGCCGCCGTTGCAACACGCCTCAACATCATCGTGTCAGGTGGTACAGGTTCTGGTAAAACGACCACGCTCAACGCGTTGTCGTCGTTCATCGACAACGCCGAACGTATCCTGACCATCGAGGATACAGCGGAACTCCAACTGCAACAGACCCACGTAGGCCGGATGGAATCGCGTCCGCCAAACGTTGAAGGCAAAGGCGAGGTTTCACCGCGCGACTGTCTAAAAAACGCCCTGCGTATGCGCCCCGACCGGATCATCGTGGGTGAGACGCGTGGCGAGGAAGTTATCGACATGCTCCAGGCCATGAACACCGGCCACGACGGTTCCATGACCACAATCCACGCAAACTCTGCGCGTGATGGTGTGTCTCGTTTGGAAAACATGATCGCGATGGCGGGCATCGAGATGCCGCTCAAGGCCGTCCGCTCCCAGATTTCCTCGGCTGTGAACCTCATCGTGCAGGCCTCGCGTTTGCAAGATGGCTCGCGTCGCATGACGTCCATCACCGAGATTACCGGGATGGAAGGGGACGTAATCTCTATGCAGGAAATCTTCCGTTACCAGCGCGTGGGCCTCACGCCTGACAACAAGATTATCGGACACTTCACCGCTACAGGCGTGCGCAGCCACTACGCAGAGCGCTTCCGCATGTGGGGTTACGATTTGCCATCCTCTATCTACGAACCCATCGCGGCTGAATAAGACAACCACCCCGAGCGACCCTACGCATTCAGCGTAAAAAGGACCAAGACCATGAGTGCAGAACCAATCATCTACGGACTGATCTTTATCGGCGTGCTTGTGCTCGTCGAGGGCCTGTACCTTGTGGCCTTCGGCAAATCCATCTCGCTGAACTCCCGCGTGAACCGCCGCCTCGAGATGATCGAAAAAGGGGATCGCCGCGAGGAGGTTCTCGACAAGCTGCGCAAAGAAATGCAGCAGCATATGAAATCCAAGAGCATCCCGCTCTACTCCCTGCTCTCCGAGAAGGCGCAAAAGGCCGCGATTGCCTTTACGCCTCAGCAGCTTTTGATGGTGATGGGCGGACTGTCGGTCATCGTCTTCCTGGGTCTGACGGTTGGCACCGATACCGAAACGCCCGTGCGTCTCGTCATGTCAGTGATGATGGGCGTGGGCGCTGTCTTCATGTGGATCAGCATGAAAGCCAACAAGCGTATGGGCCTCATCGAAGAGCAACTGCCCGATGCGGTTGAACTGATGGTGCGTTCCTTGCGTGTGGGCCACCCCTTCACCAACGCCATCTCGATTGTGGCAAAAGAGATTCAGGATCCGCTTGCCTCTGAATTCGGCATCATCTCGGACGAGGCCGCTTATGGCCGCGATGTGGGTGAAGCACTCAAAGAAATGGCCGAACGTTTGGATATGCAGGATTTACGCTTCCTCGCCGTTGCCGTGACGATCCAGCAGCAATCAGGTGGTAACCTCGCCGAGATCCTCGCGGGTCTGGCAAAAGTGATCCGCGCCCGCTTCCGCCTTTTCCGCCGTGTCAAAGCGATTACGGCCGAGGCGAAATGGTCGGGCAAGTTCCTGTCCGCCTTCCCGCTCTTGGCCCTTGCCGTAATCACAGTCGGCGATCCGCACTACTATGACGAAGTCAAAGAAACACCGTATTTCATTCCCGCCTGTTTCTTCGTCGGCATCTTCCTTGGTGTGAACCTTCTGGTGATGCGCGTCCTCACCAATATCAAAGTTTAGGGGGCAGTCATGCTCGATACCGCAAACACAGCAATCGGCGATGTGATGGGCCCCTTCGGCCTCATTATTATCCTTGGCGCACTTGGCCTGATCCTTGTGATGGTCACCGTCGTCATGATGGTAAACCAGCCCGAAGATCCGCTGGACAAGCTCAAGCGTGACCAGAGCGAACGCCGCAAGGGTATGGGCGAAGGCCCGGCCAGCCTGCGACAGAAAGACGGCAACGCCCAGCTTGAGAAGTTTGCAAAGTTCCTCGAGCCTGAAGATGAAGGCGAGTTGAGCCAGAAGCAGCTTGAACTACGTCAGGCTGGATACCAGTCGCGCGATGCGGTCCGTATGTTCTACTTTGCCCAGATGGCCCTTGGTCTCATTGGTCTGTTTATCGGTGTCGTCTATACCAACTTTATCGTCGAAGTTGAGATGACCACGCAAAAGACAATGATGTGGACCCTTGGCCCCGGCGCGATCGGCTATTGGCTGCCCAAATACTGGATCACCCGCCGTGTCGCCGCCCGTGCAGAGCAGATTGAACAGGGCTTTCCCGATTGCCTCGACATGATGCTTGTCTGCGTTGAGGCAGGGCAATCACTCGACCAGTGTATTGTGCGCGTCGCCAACGAGCTTAAGGCCTCCTACCCTGCCCTTGCCGACGAGTTCGAAGTGGTGGCCCAAGAAATGAAAGCGGGTAAAGACAAAGTAAACGTGCTCAACGATCTGGGTACCCGATGCGGCGTGCAGGATATATCGTCTTTTGTAACCGTGCTGGTGCAATCGGCTGCCTTTGGTACATCCATCGCGGATGCATTGCGTGTCTATGCTGCCGAGATGCGCGACAAACGCGTAATGCGTGCCGAAGAAGCCGCAAACAAGTTGCCAACCAAGATGACACTTGCCACAATGATGTTCACCGTGCCGCCCCTGCTGATCATCCTTGTTGGTCCTTCTGTGATGGGTATCACGAAAATGAGTGAAATGGCTGGACCTGGACAATAATGACACCACGGCTAAGGCGCTTTGCCTGCCTATCGATACTGCTCACTGCTTTAGCCGCCTGTTCGTCAGGCGGCTTTGGCGCGTCTGTGTTCACGCCAAAAGACCCTGATGCTATTGACGCCCCCGGGGTTGATCTGCGCGCCGATGGTGCCGACAATCTTGAAACCGGTCACCGCCTTGTCGCCGCTGGCCAGTACGAGCTTGCGATCCGCTCCTTCAATCGCGCGGCAATCGACCGCGGGACCGTGGATGCGGAAATCCTGTCAGGTCTTGGCACTGCCAATCTGGGGTTGGGCCGTTTGGGACAGGCCGAACAACTGTTGCGCCGCGCGATTGAACGGGACGCGACACAGCCCGAAATCTGGAATAATTTGGGTGTTGTACTGATGGAGCGTGGCAAAAATGTCGACGCAACCCAGATATTTCGCAAGGCTTTTGCCCTCGACAATGGCGAAAGTGTCTCAATCCGCGACAATCTGCGATTAGCGCTCGAAAAATCAGAGAATTCTGGTACGTCTAATGGTAACTATGACGAATATAAATTGGTGCGCCGTGGATCGGCAGATTATGTGATCCGCTCGGGGCTGTGACCTAAAAATAGGCATAGCGTGCAACCCACCCTTGGGGCACCTCATGAGGCAGAAGCAGTAAAGGACGCAAAAATGCGCCATAATTCCGTTCTGGCAGCCCTTCTTGCGGGCGCTACATTCCTATCCGCATGCGCAGAGCAAAGCGGTGAAGAAACTGTCGAGCGTGCGTTTCAGGACGTAAACGTCATTGATGACGCAAACCTCAACGAAGTGATGCTGACCGTGGGTGACCCCAATGAGGCCGTCACATACTTCCAACGCGTTGTAAAAGAACAGCCAAAAAATGTTGAATTCCAGCGTGGCCTTGCCCAGTCGCTGATCCGCGCCAAACGCTATGACGAAGGGGCCGCCGCATGGCAGCGTACTGTCGCCCTGCCAGCCGCCACCAATGACGACCGTGTGGAGCTGGCCGATGCGCTAATCCGCGCTGGCGATTGGGCTAAGGCCGAGAAAACGCTTACCGCCATTCCGCCCACCCACGAGACATTCAAACGCTACCGCCTTGAGGCGATCATCGCCGACAGCAAGCAGCAGTGGAAGAAAGCTGACAGTTTTTATGAAACTGCCGTAGGCCTGACCACGTCACCTGCACCTGTGCTGAACAATTGGGGCTATTCCAAACTCACACGCGGCGACTACAAGGACGCCGAGCGTCTGTTCAACAGTGCCGTGACGCAAGATAACACTCTCTTCACCGCTAAGAACAATCTCGTTCTGGCCCGTGGCGCACAGCGCAACTATAATCTGCCCGTGGTCCCTATGGACCAGACAGAGCGCGCGCAACTCCTGCACACCATGGCGCTGTCCGCGATCAAACAAGGCGACGTTGAGACTGGCAAAGGCCTTCTGCGCGAAGCCATCGACACCCATCCACAGCACTTCGAGGCGGCCTCGCGCTCTCTCGCTGCGCTCGAAGCCTGACCGATGGCCATTACGACCTACGCCGCTGCGTGGTTTTTGCCCTTTGTCGTGCCGATCTGCCTCTATGTGATGTACACTGACCTGTCGCGTATGAAGATTACCAATATCGCCAACCTCACGTTGGCAGGTGTCTTTGTCGCGGTGGGTCTCATCGTGCTACCCTTTGACGAATACCTGTGGCGCTTGGCTGGCATGGTGATTGTTCTGTTTGTGGGCGTCATTCTGAACGCCGCAGGTGTGATGGGTGCCGGCGACAGCAAATTCATTGCCGCGGCCGCCCCCTTCGTAGCGCTTGGGGATCTTGTGCTGCTGACATTCATCTTCATCGCGAGCCTTCTAGCCGCTGTTGTCACTCACCGAACCATCAGAATGACCCGTCTACGCCAACTCGCCCCTGATTGGACAAGCTGGGAGCAAGGTAAGAAATTTCCCATGGGCCTTGCCCTTGGACCTACACTGATCATCTATCTCGTCCTCGGTTTCCTTTATGGTGCCTGAAAAGGGCCATTTTTACCCCCTAAGGGTTAGTTAGCACCCGATTTCAGCACAGGGACAGACCAATGAACGCTCCACTTTCCGCCGTAATGGCGCCCCCCGCGCCAAAAACTCTTAGCGATATGCGCCTGCCTGTCGTGATGATGCGCGATATCCTGTTGAAAACGATCTTCCGCAAAAACCTCGATCTGGTGAGCGATCTGTCAAAAGCAGTCTGCCTACCGATCCCAGTTGTACAAGAGCTCGTCGACATGTGCCGCACTCAGCGCCTCGTCGAGGCGACAGGCACGCTTAACGCCCAAAACGGCAATGAGATGGGCTATCAGCTCACCGATGCCGGAAAAGACCGCGCCCTCGATGCCCTTGCACAGTCCGAATATTTCGGCCCCATGCCCGTCCCGCTTGATGTCTACCGCGAGCAGGTAAAGCGCCAGTCTGTGCGCAATATGCAGATCACCCGCGCCCAGCTTTCGGGCGCTATGGGGCACCTAATCCTGCCCGACGAATTGCTCGGAAATCTCGGCCCCGCTGTCTCTGCTGGCCGTTCCATCTTGATGTACGGCCCTCCCGGCAACGGAAAATCCTCGATCTCGAACGGCATCCGCGATGCACTTGGCGATCAGGTCTATGTGCCACGCGCAATTGAATATGCCTCGCAGGTCATCACCGTCTTTGACCCTATTGTGCATGTCGAAGTCGAAGAAGCAGGCCAAGACCCGACATCCCTGCGCCGTATCACCCGCTATGACGCGCGTTATGTCTGTTGTGAGCGCCCCGCCGTGATCACGGGCGGTGAATTGACCATCGACATGCTTGATCTGGTCTATAACCCCACTGCCAAAACCTATCAGGCTCCGCTTCAGCTGAAATCGACGGGGGGCATCTTTATCGTGGACGACCTTGGCCGCCAGAAAGAGCCGCCACAGGCCATCGTCAACCGCTGGATTGTTCCGCTCGAAGAGAGCAAGGACATCCTTGCCCTGCAATCAGGTGAGAAGTTCGAAGTGCCTTTCGACACGCTGGTCATCTTCTCCACCAACTTCCACCCGAACGAGATTTTCGATACCGCCGCTCTACGCCGTATCTTCTTCAAAATCAAAATCGACGGACCAGATCAGGCGAACTTTCTCAAAATCTTTGCCATGATGGCAAAGAAGCGCAAAATGCCGCTAGACGAGGCGACCCTTATTCACCTGCTGAAAAATAAATACCCCACTATCGACAACGTCTATGCGAACTACCAGCCGATCTTCCTGATCGATCAGATCATCGCGATCTGTAACTTCGAGGGCATCCCCTACCAGATGTCGCCAGAGTTGATGGACCGCGCATGGGCCAACATGTTCGTCAAAGACGAACATATCGTGAAATAATGCGATCAAGAACCGGAGTTGCAGGATGTGGCCGCATGGGGGCGCCGATGCTGGCAGCTTTGCGTGCCGCAGGCCTGCCGGCGCGTGGGTATGACGTGCTCCAAATGGGCAGCCCCCATATCACGGATGACATCGCGGTCTTTTCCGAAGACCTCGACACACTGATCACAGTGGTCCGCGACATCGAGCAAACCGAAGCGGTGCTCTTTGGCGAGCAAAATTTCGCGGCTATCCCGACCCTAATTCGCATCATTATCAGCTCCACCCTATCACCCAAGTACGTCAAATCCCTACGCACACGCATCCCTTCCCACATCGCCCTGATCGACGCACCGATGTCAGGCGCACAGATCGCCGCACAAGAAGCGCGGCTGAGTTTTATGATCGGTGGCGACTCTGCGGATATCGATGGCGCGATGCCACTCTTTCACGCCATGGGGAAACATTTCCACCGCATGGGCAGCTATGGCGCTGGCATGCAGGCGAAAGTTCTCAACAACCTGCTTGCCGCCTCTAACACTGCAATGACGCGCCTGATCCTCGACTGGGCCGATGCCGCTGATATGGACCGCAGCGCACTTCTGGACCTCATCCACACCTCATCTGGCCAAAACTGGTTCGCCTCAGGCTTCAATTCGATCGAATTTTCTCGTGACGGCTTTGCGCCTGACAACACAATCGGCATCCTTGTCAAAGACGTAGCAAGTGCGCTTGATGCAGCACCCGAAGGGGCGGACACCAGCCTGCCCGAGATTGTGCAACGCACCATTGCGGCCCTCAAACCACGCGAGCCCAAAGGCTAGACCAATTTACCCATGGTCCCCCGCGCGCCACACGCTATCTTACTCACCATGCAGCACCTTCCCGAAAAATTCCGAAACTGGTTCAGTACAAAAGGCTGGTCCATTCACCCACACCAGCAGGCGATGCTGGACCGCGCGGATGCGCCTGCCCTGCTGCTCATCGCGCCCACAGGCGGCGGTAAAACCCTCTCTGGCTTCCTCCCTACCCTCATTGACCTGCATGAGACGCCCCATGAGGGCATGCACACCCTCTACATCTCCCCACTCAAAGCGCTGGCCGCCGATATCAAACGTAACCTGACCACGCCGGTGCAGGAAATGAACCTCGACATCCGCATTGAGGAACGCACAGGCGACACAACCGCCACCCTCAGAAAACGCCAACGTGCCGACCCGCCCCATATTTTCCTCACTACCCCAGAAAGCCTTGCACTACTGGTCAGCTATGAGGACGCACCGCGCATGTTCAAGGGGCTCAAGCGCGTGGTCATCGACGAAATCCACGCGCTGGCGGAGTCGAAACGTGGCGACCAGATGATGCTGGCCCTCGCACGGCTCAACACCATTTGCCCCGATCTCAAACGCGTCGGGCTCTCAGCCACTGTCGATGACCCCAAAGCCATCGCGCATCTCATGGCGCGTCACCCAGACCCTTGCCAGATATTGCAAGCAGACCCCGGCCCCGCCCCCGACATCCAGATGCTCCAGACCGAGGAAGCCCCACCATGGTCAGGCGGCGGTGCGGCCTATTCCATACCCGCCGTCCTCGAACAGGTGAAGGACCACAACACCACGCTTATCTTTCACAACACCCGCGCCCAGGCGGAGATTTTCTTTCACAAACTTTGGCTCGCCAACGATGACAGCCTGCCCATCGGTATCCATCACGGCAGCCTCGACCGCGAACAACGCGCCCGCGTCGAGGGCGCAATGGTGCGTGGAGAATTGCGGGCCATTGTCTGCACCGGCAGCCTCGATCTTGGCATCGACTGGGGCGATGTAGACCTCGTCATCCAGATTGGCGCACCCAAAAACGTCAAACGCCTCGTTCAGCGTATCGGCCGCGCCAACCACCGCTATAATGCACCTTCAAAGGCACTCCTTGTGCCCGCAAACCGATTTGAAGTGGTGGAATGTGTCGCAGCTCTTGAGGCTGTCCTCGCAGGCGAACTTGATGGCGACCCTCGCAGTACGGGCCCACGTGACGTTCTCTGCCAACACATCCTGATCACAGCCTGCGCTGGTCCGTTCGATGAAGAAGCCCTTTACCGCGAGGTTAAATCCGCAGGCGCATACAGCTCTCTCTCCCGCGCAGGGTTCGATGCCTGCCTCGATTTCTGCGCCACAGGCGGCTACGCTCTGCGCGCCTATGACAAATGGCAGCGTCTGATCCAGCGGCCTGATGGCAAATGGCAACTCCGCGACCCTCGCGCCACCCGAAACATCCGCATGAACATCGGCACGATCCAGGACACCGACACGCTCAAAGTGCGCATGCAGCGCAGCCGTGGCGGCAAACCTTTGGGCGAGATCGAGGAAGGCTTTGCCGCCACCCTCACCAAGGGCGACACTTTCCTGATCGGCGGCCAGATCGTCAAATACGAAGGCCTGCGCGAAATGACAGTCGAAGTGTCCCGCGACAGCGCCAAAAAGCCAAAAGTCGCGACCTTCATGGGTACCAAATTCGCGACCTCCACCCAACTCTCCGCCCGCGTCCAGCGCATGTTCACGCAAGAGGACTGGCCCGAGCTGCCGCCACACACAGCCCAATGGCTAGAGCTCCAACGCACCCGCAGCCAACTCCCGCAACCGGGCCGCCTACTGGTCGAGAGCTTTCCCCACGATGCCCGCGCCCAGACCGTCATCTACGGCTTTGCAGGGCGCAACGGTCAACAAACACTTGGCCTCCTACTCACCAAACGCATGGAGGAGATTGGCTACAGCCCCCTCGGCTTTGTCGCGACCGACTACGCAACGCTTATTTGGTCCCTCGACCCTGTGACCGATGCCGATGCATTGCTAGAAGCCAACGCTCTGCAAAACGGCATGGAAGCATGGCTCGCAGGGAACGCCGTGATGAAACGCACCTTTCGAGCCTCCGCCACCATCGCAGGCCTCATCGAGCGCAACTCCCCCCAAGCGCGCAAATCTGGCCGCCAGGCAACCTTCAGCTCCGACATTCTCTATGACACCCTCACCAAATACGACCCCGACCACCTCATGCTGGAAATCACCCGCGAAGAAGCTTTGCGTGGCCTCGTCGATTTTGGCCGCATCGAGGAGATGCTCGCCCGCACAAAGGGCCGCATCGATCACCTGACCCTTCCCCGCGTCACGCCACTTTCGGCCCCTCTTTTCATGGAAATGGGCCGAGTCCCCGTCAAAGGCGACGCGGAGGAACGCCTGCTTGCCGAGGAAGCCAAACGCCTGATGGAGAACTCCGGCCTTGCGCAAATCACCCCCGCTGCTTCTGATAAACCCCGCTGGCGGGTGGGCTACTAAGCCCCTTGCAGAGGGTCGGATAATCTTCCACCTTGCCGCCGATGAATGGATACAACTTCACAATCGCCGGGGCGTCCCTCATGGCGCTCGGCTCTGGCGCCCTTTGGTGGCCTGACCAGAATTTGCTCGTAGTTTCCGATCTTCATCTGGGCAAGTCCGAGCGGATCGCACGGCGCGGCGGCACATCCCTGCCCCCCTATGACACCCGCGACACGCTCAACCGCCTCGCTGCCGATCTGGCCCTCTGCCACGCACGCACTGTTGTATGTTTGGGCGACAGCTTCGACGACCTCGCCGCCTCCGAAGCCCTCCCCGAGTCCGAGCGTCAATGGATTTTCCGTCTCCAGGCAGGACGCCGCTGGGTCTGGATTGAGGGCAACCATGACCCCGGTCCTGTTGAATTTGGTGGTGCTCATCTGGCAGAATTGCCCCTGCAACCTCTCACCTTCCGCCACATTGCACATGAGAGCGCGGCGGGAGAAATATCAGGCCACTACCACCCAAAAGCATCACTCGCCCTGCGCGGCCGCACCATCACACGCCCCGCATTCCTCATCGACAGTGACCGTGTGATCCTGCCCGCATACGGCACCTACACAGGCGGCCTGCGCACCCAAAGCGATGTCTTGAACACCCTTATGCGGCCCGAGGCACTTGCCGTGCTCACAGGCCCCATGCCCACCGCCATTCCCATGCCGAGGTAGCCAATGGACCACAATATCAAAGATCGCATCCGCGCAAGCTTCCAAGCGCAAAGCATGATGGAAACCCTCGGTGCCGAACTCTCAGAGATCAGCAAAGGCCTCGTGCGCATCACCGCACCCATCCTGCCGCACACGCGTCAGCAACAAGGGTTAGGACATGCAGGTCTTACCTTCTCCATTGGGGACAGTGCGGCGGGCTACGCCGCTCTCACGCTCATTCCGCTGGATATGGAAGTCGTCACCGCCGAGATCAAAATAAACTTGCTGGCTCCCGCCCGCGGAGACTGCCTCATCGCTACAGGCCGCGTCATCAAAGGCGGCAAACGCCTCAGCATCGTCACTGCCGAAGTCCATGCGGAAGCTGACGGTGAACAAACCCTTATCGCGATCCTGCAAGGGACCATGGTCCCCGTTCCACGCTAAAGCAGTCCCGCATCCTGCGCAGCACTTCGAAAACTCCGGCTCACGGGCACTTGTGCTGCATCCGCCATCACCAGCACGTCCCGCCCGTTTTCACGACGGCTCTTGGTCACTGCATCCGTTGCAATCCAATGCGACCTGTGCACTTGCAACCCGCGCCCTTCCAACTCAGCGATTGCGTCGCCAAGCCGCATCAAGATCAGCGTCTGGCCCTTAGCAGTCACGACATTGAGATAGTGATCCTGCGCCTCGATCCGAACCAAAGGCCCACGAAATTCAATCGGTAAACGGCGCAAAAACGCCTCACCCTCAGGCTTCCCCACATCCTCTTCCACAGCAGGCACCACCGCCCAGACCACCAGATTTACTGCCGCCGTCACCAAGCCAACAGTACCGGTTAGATAGACCCAATCGGCCCAACCGCCCCAGATTTCAAAGACAAGACTGTTCATCAAATGCGCAAGGCTGGCCACCACCAGAACAAACCCCGCCTGAACGGCGATCTTGCCCCAGCGCCCCATATCACGGGCCAGCCACCGCGCACCAAAACTCAACAGGATCGACCCGCCCGCAATACCGCCCCAATAGAGTACACGGCCCCCAAGCCGCATCGCATCCAGCGTCCCGAACGGGCCCGCCACAACAGCGACTGCCGTCACCACAAGCCAGATCAAAAGAGGCACACGGTGGCGGGTCATTTCACGAAGCGCGAATTGCATATGGTCCCTTGTCCTTGTCATTCACGTATTGAGCCACCCTGCCCACGTAACGCAACTGGCCCCCTGATCGTCAACTTGCCATGAGAGGTCAACCCAACACAATGGAGCCCTGACATGACCCTCACCCCCCTCGCCAATGCATCGCTGATGATCCAAATCCACACGGCCCTTGCCCTTGGCGCAGTATTCCTGACAATCGCAATATTCAGCTTGAAAAAGGGCAGCCGCTATCACCGCGTCATGGGGTGGGCATGGGTGATCATGATGGCCACCGTCGCAATCAGCAGCTTCTGGATCAACACAATCAAACTGGTCGGGCCGTTCAGCCCGATACACCTGCTTTCGGTCTTTGTACTCTGGAACTTGTACCAAGCCGTCACAGCAGCCCGCAGCCACCGCGTCGCAGATCACAAACGCGCGATGCAGGGGATGGCCTTTGGCGCACTCCTGATCGCAGGTGCGTTCACCTTTCTGCCGGGCAGGTTGATGAACGCAGTTCTCCTAGGCGGTTAAGCCGCTCGGCGCGTCCAACCCATTGGCGCGACAACAGGCGGTGACTGTGTTAGCCAACAAACATGCAATCGTCATCGGCCCCACACCACCCGGAACAGGCGTGACAGCCTTGGCAACAGTCATCGCCTGCTCAAAATTCACATCCCCCAGCAGTTTGCTCTTACCGGGCTTTTCAGGGTGTGGAATACGCGTGATGCCCACATCAATCACAGTGGCACCGAGTTTAATCCAGTCCGCTTCGACCATCTCCGCACGACCCACAGCAGCCACAAGGATATCCGCACGGCGGCAGACCTCTGCTAAATCCTTGGTCCGCGAATGGGCGATCGTGACGGTACAGTTTTCGCGCAACAGCAGTTGCGCCATCGGCTTACCGAACAGGTTCGAGCGGCCAATCACCACCGCTTCCATTCCGGACATATTACCAATCTGGTCGCGCAGCAGCATCAAACACCCCAAAGGCGTACAGGAGACCAAGCCCACTTCGCCACTGGCCAAAAGGCCCGCGTTCACAACGCTCAGCCCGTCCACATCCTTGGACGGATCAATCCGCGCAACCACAGCGCGTTCATCAAGGTGATCAGGCACAGGAAACTGGCACAAAATACCATGCACACTTGCATCCGCATTCAACGTGTCGATCAGGGCAAACAAATCCGCCTCCGATACATCCGCAGGCAAACGGTGCTCAAACGAGGCCATGCCGACCTCGACCGTTTGCTTGTGTTTCGCCGCAACATATACTTCGCTGGCAGGGTCTTCGCCCACCAGCACAACCGCCAAGCCGGGCGTAATCCCGTGATCGGCCTTCAGGCGCGCCACATGTTCCGCAACTTGCCCCCGGACCCGCGCCGCAAATTCCTTACCGTCAATAATCGTCGCCGTCATTTGTATTCTCCTAGTGGTGCGCAATAAATGCGCACCCTACCCGTAGGGTGTGCATTCATGCGCACCTTCTTTAAATCGCACCTGTCTTAAAACAAGCCTTCAACTTCACCCGCATCGTTCAACCCGATGCTCTCGGCCGAGGGCACACGCGGCAGACCAGGCATGGTCATGATCTCACCACAGATGGCGACCACAAAACCCGCACCAGCACTCAAGCGCACTTCACGCACCGGAATGTCAAAGCCTGTCGGCGCCCCGCGACGCTCTGGATCAGTGGTAAAGCTGTACTGCGTCTTGGCCATACAAACAGGCAAGTTGCCATACCCCTGATCTTCCCATTCTTTCAGCTGGTTGACGATCTTCTGATCCATCTGGGCTGAATCCGCACGGTAAATCTTGGTCGCAATCGTGTTGATCTTATCGGCCAGTGACATCTCATCAGGATAGATCGGCGCAAAATTCGCATCACCCTTCTCGATGGTCTCGACAACCTTGGTCGCCAGATCCGCAGACCCTTCCGAGCCCAACTCCCAGTGACGCGACAGAACCGCTTCGGACCCTTGCGTCGCCACATAATCCTTAACTGCCTGCACTTCTTCATCTGTGTCGGTAACAAAGTGGTTGATCGCGACAACAACAGGCACGCCGAACGACTTCATATTCTCGATATGACGGCCAAGGTTGGCACAACCGTTCTGCACAGCCGCGACATCCTCGTTCCCCAGATCGGCCTTGGCCACACCACCGTTCATCTTCATCGCGCGCACAGTGGCCACAACCACGACACAAGAGGGCGACAGGCCTGCTTTGCGGCATTTGATGTTCAGGAATTTCTCCGCACCAAGGTCCGCACCAAAGCCTGCTTCCGTCACAACATAATCCGCCAACTTCAGCGCAGTCGTGGTCGCAATAACCGAGTTACAGCCATGCGCGATGTTGGCAAACGGACCGCCATGCACAAACGCAGGGTTATTCTCCAACGTCTGCACGATGTTCGGCTGCATCGCATCTTTCAGCAAAACCGTCATCGCTCCGTGCGCTTTGATATCGCGCGCAAACACTGGCGTCTTGTCACGGCGATAGGCCACAATCATCGACCCCAAACGCTCCTGCAAATCGGCAAGGTTCTTGGCCAGACACAGGATCGCCATAACCTCGGATGCCACAGTAATGTCAAAACCAGTTTCGCGCGGGAAGCCGTTGGCGACACCACCAAGTGACGTTGTGATCTGGCGCAAAGCACGGTCGTTCATGTCCACCACGCGGCGCCACACAACGCGGCGCGTGTCGATCTCAAGGGAGTTACCCCAATAGATGTGGTTGTCGATCATCGCCGACAATAAGGAGTGCGCGGAGGTGATCGCGTGGAAGTCGCCCGTAAAGTGCAGGTTCATCTCTTCCATCGGCACGATCTGTGCGTAGCCGCCTCCCGCAGCCCCGCCCTTCATACCAAAGTTCGGCCCCAGCGAAGCCTCGCGGATACAAACAGCAGCATTCTTGCCAATGCGGTTTAAACCGTCACCCAGACCAACAGTAGTGGTCGTCTTACCCTCACCCGCAGGGGTCGGGTTGATCGCTGTGACAAGGATCAGCTTGCCATCGGGGCGGTCCCGCACGGAATTGATAAACGACTGCGATACTTTCGCTTTATCATGGCCATAAGGCAGCAAATCATCCGAGGAAATACCCAGCTTTGCGCCAATCTCCTGAATAGGTTTCTTGGTCGCTTCGCGTGCGATCTGGATGTCAGTTTTAAAAGCCATGGTATCCCCCAATGAGTTTGCCGCTTCGGCATGTTCTGATGCATGCATACTAGGGCATACCACTAACGCAGGTCAGGATTACGACATTTTTGCCCTGTGATGCGGCGCAGCGTCGCAATCTCGTTTCGTTTAAGAAACCTGTGGGGCAGCACAGAAACCCGCAAGGACACTGCCTCGGACCCAAGACCCTGCCATGCTAATCTCTCTCTATTGACTTAAATCAGCCCCAAATTACCGCCAAATCGATCACAAACCCGCCTCTGGGCGTTTTATGGAGTATTGGCCTGTGGCCGACATGTTGCTGGGCGGCATCGTAATCAACGAAATCCTCGTTGATCCAAACGGTGCTTTGAATTTCGATACCGATGGCAACGGCACCGCAGCTGCCACCGATGAATACGTCGAGCTCTACAACAGCTCAAACGCCGCCATCGACATCTCGGGCCTCCAGCTTTGGGATATGGGCGTGGGCAACTGGTTCACCTTCCCCCCCGGCACAATCCTACAGGCGGGTGGTCATGCTCTTGTTCTGTCAGGTGTGCAAAGCGGTGGCAGCCTGCCCACAGGCAGCGCGAATGATCTGTTCTTTGACGCAGGTCGCGCCGCCCCGCTGATTAACAACGGCGGCGACAACATCACACTTTACGATCCTACCAATGACGAATTTGCCCAAGCGACCTTTAATGGCGACGCACTGGACAACCCGACACTGGGCGCATCGAGCTATTCCGGTTTTTCCACCACTGCAACACGTATCGGCACGGGCGAGGATTTTGGTAACGATACGGACGGCCTATCACTACAGCGTGCTGGCGACGGCGCGGATATCTTCACCACCGACACGCCCTCGGCAGGTGTGACAAACGTATGCTTTGCCGATGGCACCCGCCTCGCGACACCGCGCGGCGACATCGCTGTCGAAGATTTGCGTATTGGTGATCTGGTCCTGACTGCCGATCATGGCGCACAGCCGATTACATGGGTGTTTTGCAAAACATGGACCCCTGCCGAGATCAAAGCAGCCCCTAACCTCGCAGCGGTGCTAATTCGCCGCGACGCCCTTGGCGATGGCATGCCATCGCGTGATCTGCGTCTGTCCCAACAACACCGCGTCATGGTCCAAGGCAGCATCGCAAAACGCATGTTTGGCAGCGATCAAGTCCTCGTGCGGGCAAAATCCCTGCTGCGCCTCGCAGGTGTCACTTTGGAACGTCCCAAGATGGACGTCACATACTACCACGTCATGCTTGCCCGCCACGAAGTGGTCTTTTCCAACACGGTCCCCAGCGAAAGCCTCTATCTGGGGGAACAAGCGTTACAGTCTATTCCGCGCGATGCGCTGGACGAGCTTTGCACTCTGCTCGGCGTGCCGTTTAACGATCTGGGCAAAACGCGCGGCCCGATCCGTCCCGCACGCCCCTTTGCTGAGGGCAAAAAAGCCAAGCGCCTGATCAACCGCCATGCACGCAACCGCCACGCTGTTGTTGCCGAGGCGCATCACTAACTGCCTCAGTACGAGGGTTTGATCCATATCAATATTTATGCAGGGCTGATCCGCCAAATTGGCCTGACCCCTAAACAAGAAGGCCAGTCTATGATCCGCTCCCTCGCTGCACTTACACTCTCCACCCTGGCCATTTCCGCCTGCACGGCCAGTTTGGCCCCTTCCCCCAAAGCGAGCGGCGCGTATCTGTTCGACAAACACTGCACCAGTTGCCATGGCCGCACCGCCGAGGGGGACGGTCCCCTTGCCAGCGGCTTCGCCATTCCTCCCGCAAACCTGACGTTGATCGCACAACGAAATGGCGGCACTTTTCCCACTGCCGGAGTGATGGCCCAAATCAATGGATATACCGGCCGTCATCAGTTGGGCGGCATGCCGGAGTTTGAGGAAGTCATCCAAAGCCCACTGGTCGATTGGGCCTCCCCCTCGGGCGAAGTGATCCCAACGCCCCAATCCCTACTTGCCCTCGCCACCTACCTCGAAAGCATCCAACAATAGCGACGTTTTCTTAGATCATCGCAGGTGCCCACGGCCGCTGATCTGGAACATGTAGGCGCATGTGCTCACCCAGCTTCAATGTGCCTTCCCGCTCCACCCACGCAGTAACGCCGCGACGGTTCTTGGACGCTCCTTTCACAGCAGCGCCAGCCCCAGGCATATCCTCCTCAATCCCGCGTGCAGGCAACACGCAAGGGCGGTTCTCCATATCAATCACAATCGTCGCCCCCGATTCAGCTTGAAGCCGTGAAGACGGCGGCACATGGGTAAAATCAGCAATTCCCTCAATCACCAAAGTCGCCCCCATATAACTTGGGTCGAGAGCCTCAACCCCCATCGTCGACGCAATCGCCGCGAGTTCTTCCGTACTCATCACGCAAAGCTGGCGGGTGTTACGGATCACCGTATCGCGCGTATATTGCGACAGCACGCGACTACATGAGGGCCGCGTCAGCCCGCCATGGTCCTCCCCCTCCGGCCCTGCAAGGCTAAGAATTAACGTCTCGCGCCGCTGCGCCTGCAACGCGGCAGAACGGTCAGGTACAACGCCCAGCCAAGTGATTGTCGCATAGTAATCGGTGGGAATAAGCGCTGGCATATATTGTCTCCTGTTGCGGCAATCCTGCAAGCCTTGCGTCAAAAAGAAAAGGCCCCGCGCAGTGCAGGGCCATGATCTTTTGTATTGTCTGTTTCACAAAGTGTGATCAGGCTGAAGGCTCAGGTTCCATCCCACCAGAGGGGGGTGTTTTCTTACCCTTCGCCTTTGGAATCGCTGTGATGCTTGGGGCGGACCCGCTGTCAGGCTTGTCATCATCCTCAGGCTCGGTCGGCGGATTACCCGCCATCACGCGCTTGATTTCCTCACCCGTCAGAGTTTCATACTCAAGCAGGCCTTGCGCCAGCCGCTCAAACTCTTCCGCGTTATCTTCGATCACCTTGTACGCAACAGCATAACCAGTATCGATGATCGCCTTAACTTCGCTCTCGATCAGCTCCTTGGTCGCCGCCGAGACACTGAAACCGCCCGCGCCACCATTGGCCTGATACCCAGCTGCCGCTTCCTGATAGTCGATGTTACCGACCTTGTCGGACATGCCATAGCGCATGACCATCGCACGCGCCAAAGCACTGGCTTGCATGATGTCGCCCACAGGACCGGAGGACACGGAATCAGCACCGTACTTAAAGATTTCGGCTGCCTTGCCCGCCATCGTCATAGCGATACGCTCTTCGGCTTCATCCTTGAACATCTGCAGCTTGTCCATTTCCGGCAGGCTCATCACCATGCCCAAAGCACCGCCACGCGGGATGATCGTGGCCTTATAGACAGGATCACACTTCGGCATCTTGATGCCCACAAGCGCGTGGCCAGCCTCGTGGTAGGCAGTCTTTTCCTTCTGGTCTTGCGTCAGCACCATCGAGCGGCGCTCGGCACCCATCATGATCTTATCCTTGGCAGATTCGAAATCCATCATCGCGACGAAACGACGGCCAACACGCGCAGCCGTCAATGCTGCCTCGTTCACAAGGTTCGCTAGATCAGCACCGGAGAACCCGGGTGTACCGCGCGCAATAATGCGCAGATCAACGTCAGGGCCCAGCGGCGTCTTGCGTGCATGCACACCCAGAATCTTCTCACGGCCTTTGATGTCGGGGTTGCCAACTGTCACCTGACGGTCAAAACGACCAGGTCGCAGCAAAGCAGGGTCAAGCACATCTTTACGGTTGGTCGCCGCGATAATGATCACACCCTCGTTGGCTTCAAAACCATCCATTTCAACGAGTAACTGGTTGAGCGTCTGCTCACGCTCGTCATTACCGCCACCGTAACCAGCGCCACGCGAGCGGCCAACCGCATCAATCTCGTCGATAAACACGATGCACGGCGCATTCTTTTTCGCCTGCTCGAACATGTCGCGCACACGGCTTGCACCCACACCCACAAACATTTCGACAAAGTCGGAACCGGAGATGGTGAAAAACGGCACACCCGCCTCGCCTGCAATCGCACGCGCCAGTAGCGTTTTACCGGTACCTGGCGGGCCTTCAAGCAACGCACCCTTGGGAATCTTACCACCCAAACGGCTGAATTTCTGCGGATTGCGCAGGAATTCCACGATCTCTTCGAGTTCTTCTTTAGCCTCATCAATGCCTGCCACGTCATCAAACGTCACACGCCCATGCTTTTCGGTCAGCATTTTAGCCTTGGACTTACCAAAGCCCATGGCGCCACCTTTGCCCCCACCCTGCATACGGTTCATGAAATAAATCCACACACCGATCAGAAGCAGAATAGGAAGCAACGAGACAAGGAATGTCTGCAAACCGCTTTCCTGCTGGCTCTCTGCACGGAAAGGAACATCGTTTTCCGTCAACAGCTTGGTCACTTCGGCATCAAACGGCTTGATCGTGACATAGTCGCCATCAGACTGGCGAAAGCGGACCTGCTCCCCGTCTAGGGTTACATTGCTGACATTCCCGTTTTCAACGGAAGTGACGAAATCGGAATAGCTGATCTCACGGTTCTGCATGCCACCGCTGCCACCGCCACCATTGAACAAATTGAACAACGAAAAGACGAGCACGAGCAGCACGGCCCAGAATGCGAGATTGCGAAAATTGCCCAAGGAAACACTCCTGAATACATCTCGGCCAAAGGGGACTCCTTCAGCCACTCTCCTAAGATAGAGATTGAGGCGGTTTGTTCAATGCGAATCCAGAAATGAGGTGAAATCTGCGACGATCTGTACAGACCAATCGTCATTGTATCCCGCAAGCGGCACCGCAACGAGTAAATCCCCCCGCCAAACCGCCGGTGAGGCCATCAATGTCGCCCGCGGCTGCCCCGTATCACGCCAGTCGGGCAGAGCGCTCACAGATTCGCCCAAAGCCCGCACTTCCAAATCAGGCGCATGCGGCCCCTCGAGCCGCCAGCGCGTATCCCAAACTGCATCAGTCGCCGTTACCAAATCCTTCACCGCGTTATATTCGCGGGTGATGCGGTAGTGTCCTTTGCGCTTCATAATCAAACAGCCCGCAAGCGTCTTGCGCTGTTGGCCTGCCACATCCACGTCCAGCAATCCCGCCCAAACCCCGCGCGGCGGATACCTGTTCGATCCTACCCACTGCAGCGCCGCCGTAACCAACCGCCGCTCAATCTCCGTAGGGATCGGCGGCATCGGGCGCACGGGGATGAGCAGATCGCCTACCTCCTGCATCACATGCAAAGCAGCTTCCTGATGCGTATAATGCACCAATGCGCTTTGCGCCTGGCGCAGGGCAAAGGCCGAGGCGTGGATGGTTTGCGCCGTAACACCAACATCGGCCAATAAGGGCAGTGCCTTACGCGCCCGCGTGCGCAGATATTGTGGATCATCGTTACTCGGGTCTTCAATCCATTGCACATCGTGACGCCGCAGATAATCGCGCAACTCGCTCCTGTGTTGCTGCCACAACGGGCGCGACCATAAGATGCCATTACGCTCAAATCGGGTCTCCATTTCGGCCAACCCGTCAATCCCAGCAGAGCGCCCCAACCGCATCAAAAAGTTCTCTGCGGAATCGTCAACAGTATGACCCAAAGCGATGTTACGGATGCCTTTGGCCTTCGCCCACTCCGCCATCAGGGCATACCGCGCATCGCGTGCGGCGGCAGGCAGGTTTCCCTCTGCTTGCCCCCCCGCCCAAGTCAGAATCTCGTGTGGAATGCCCGATTGGGCACAAAGTGCAGCAACGCGGCCCGCTTCCGCGCCACTCTCGGGGCGCAATCCATGATCCACTGTTACGGCAGCGATCGGATGGCCTGTCTGCTCCGACCAACGGGCAAACAGGTGCAACAGCGCCATTGAATCCCCACCACCCGAGACGGCGATACCGATTGGCCCCGTTGGCGCACGAACAAACGCAACATCAATAAAATGCAGCAGCATGGCATCCTCGCCCTGCTGCATCACCCAGCTTTGGTCTAGCTGCATCCCAGCTTGGCCCGCTCCGCTTGGGCGCTGCCCGATGCGGGGCTGTCAGGGAAACGGGTGGAAACTTCGGCAAGCGTCACACAGGCCTCACCGCTTTGACCCAACGCGCCAAGGGACGCGCCAAGTTTGTAGAGGGCATCGGGTGCTATCGGTCCCGTTGGAGCCGCGCCAAAACTGGCCAGATAGGCACGCGCCGCTTCACGCGTATCACCCAAACCTTGCAACGCATCCCCGCGCAGCAATTCAACTTCCGCGGCTATTGGAGAGCCCGGGTAGGTCTGATTGAAGGTCGCAAGCTGGTCTGCGGCGGTGCGAAAGTCACCGGTTGCGAGCGCCTCCTGCGCCCGCTTGAAGTCGTCTTGCTCACCCACGGCGAGTTGGCTTGTGTTGGTTTGAGGGGCCACAGCAGGCGGCGGTGCCGTCGCCTGATCATTGCCACCTAATGTCGTCGTCTCACCAAGGGTGGAGATATCGCCGCCCTCCAGCTCAACCAGACGGAACTCCAGATCAGCAATCCGCCGCGTGCCATCATCAACAATGCGGTTAATGCGGAACTCAAGCTCTTCCGCTTTAGACGTCACACGGCTCAGCTCGCTCTCCATTGCATTGACCCGCTCCAACACGGAGGCAGGCATTTGCACCCCACCCGCCGTGCCTGTCGTGGCAAGCTCGCGCTTGAGCTTGGTCATCTCGACACTCAATGTCGTCAACTCTTGCCGAATATCGGCAAGAGTTTGCGCGTCCTGCGCCACAGCACCCATCGGCACCGCACCCAGTACAATCGCAAAGATAAAAGCAAAACGCATCACGCAGGCTCCCTAAAATTTAGCTTGTTTGACCACCGGCCAGCACAGTCACCGCACGACGGTTTTTGGCATAGCAGGCTTCGCTGGAACATATCTCAATGGGGCGTTCTTTACCGTAGCTGACAACCCGCAGACGGTTTGCCGGAACACCTTTGGACACCAGATATTCCTGTGCCGCATTGGCGCGGCGCGCACCCAGCGCGAGGTTATACTGGCGCGTGCCCTGCTCGTCCGCATGGCCTTCAATGACGGCCTGATAGTCGGAGTTGGTAAGTAGCCATGTTGCCTGCCCGTCCAGCGTGGCACGGCCTGCGGCTGTCAATGTGGATTGATCCACTTCAAACAACACGCGGTCGCCAACAGTCTGGTTAAAATAGGCTGTAGATGTCGGATCATTCGCCCCCCCAGTACCCACACCGTTGAGCGGCGTGCCAACCGTAGGGGCAGGATTGGCCAACGCGTCATCTGCGCCAAAACGGTTCGGGTTTGTACAGGCCGACAGCGCAACAGCTGCAACCAAAAGGCTTATGGGTAGGAATTTCATCTGCTCGACCTCATCATCGGGTTTTTATTATTACGCCTAATCTATCACAGCATCAGGCGGCGGGGAAAGGGGGTGCAGGCACCCGTTACTGTTGCAGCGGCGACCAGCTCGGGTCTGATCCGCCCTCGGGTGTGTCCACCTGCCGCAAAACGCGGCCCGTAATATCCACGGAGTAGAGCGACGATGCACCGCCCTCGCCCTGTGTCTCACGCGTGAACATGATCACACGGCCATTGGGCGACCACGTCGGACCCTCATCAAGGAAAGAGGCTGTCAGCAGCCGCTCTTCCGAGCCATCCGTGCGCATTACACCAATATGGAAGCGCCCCGATGTCTGCTTGGTAAAGGCGATCAGATCGCCGCGCGGCGACCAGACAGGCGTGCCATACCGCCCGTCGCCAAAGGAAATTCGCCGCGCCTCACCGCCACCCGCCGACATAATGTAAAGCTGCGGAGAGCCGCTGCGATCACTCTCGAACACGATCTGCGTGCCATCAGGGCTATAGCTCGGGGCCGTCTCGATTGCAGGTGTATTGGTCAGGCGCACCGACTGCCCTGACCCGATATCCATGGTGTAGATGTCCGTATTACCGCCCTGCGACAACGAGTAAACAACTGTATTGCCCGATGGCGAAAAGCGCGGCGCAAAGCTCATCGTGCCCTCCGCACTCTCCAACACACGCCGCTGGACCGACCCTACATCAAGCACGTAAATGCGCGGAAATCCGCTTTCATAGCTGGTATAAAGCACGCGATCACCATTGGGCGAGAAGCGCGGGGCCAGCACAATCGCACTGCTATCCGTCAAAAACCGCACATTCGCACCGTCATAATCCATAATTGCCAAACGCTTCTGTCGCTTGTCCTTTGGACCTGTCTCGGAGACGTAAACAACGCGGCTGTCGAAATAGCCGCCCTCGCCGGTGATCCGTGAGTAAACTTCGTCAGCCACCTTATGCGCCATGCGCCGCCAGCCATCGGTAGTGCCAGAAAATTGTAGCCCCTCCCCGATATTGGTCCCAGACACCACGTCATAGACGCGGAACTTTACGTTCACTGATGTCCCGTTGACCGAAACTGCCCCCGTGACAAGAGCCTGCGCATTCACTGCCTTCCAATCAGGAAAGGACACAGGCGCATTGAAATCAGAATAATTCGCGATAAAGGCCGAGCTTGGGATTTCGCGGAACACGCCCGTGCCCTGTAGGTCAGCCGCAATCACCCGTGACAGATCACCAGCCAACTGGCCCGCCTCACCTGTCTCTGCTTGGAAATCAGGAACGGCAAAGGGCAGCGGCTTGATGATACCCTCCTCAATAGTGATCTGCAGCGGCCCTTGCTGGGCCTGCGCGCCAGATGCTGCTACAAAGGCACAGACAAGCGCCAGACACATACTCAACAATCTCATCTAAAAATCACCTTTTCAGGGTTAAACGTCACAACAACGTCCTGCCATTCATCATATTTCCATTTTGGCAGGGTGTATCCATCAACACCGCACAGCCAAACGGCCCTTTTCGCTAATGCAAATGCCGAAGTTACGGCAGCCTCCTGCGCCTCTGCATGATCAATCTCTTTAAACGACCCTGCAACAGGCCGCCCGTCACGGTCCAGTGAAAAACCCACCTTGACCAGCGGCGCATCTTTTCGCGGCATCCAACAGGCAGATATCTGCTTGTCAAAAATGACCAACTCATCATCGCTTAACGCCGCTTGCGTCGAAGCGGCCATCATCGGGCGCGACGGACCTTGCATTTGAGGCTCAATCGGAGTGCGCATCAGCGGGCGCTCTTTCGGACGCACCTTGTCATCGGCCATCGCACCTGTCGCAAAGCCAAAGGCACTTATGAAGCACATGAGAACCCTCATCTGATCCGCATCCGTTCTGGGTTGAACGTCATCTCGATCTCTTGCCACTGCCCGTATTTCTCTGGCGGCAAAGGGTATCCATCCTTCTGGCACAGCAAAATCGCCCGCCGCGCCGCTCCAAAGGCCGCGTTGGCAGTAGAGGCATCGCCGCCCTCACTCGCAATCATCCGCAAAGACGAGGCAACAACCTTGCCGTCCTGCGTCATGCTCATCAAAACGGTCACCGTCGTCTGCGCCCAACGCGCACCGGGGTCCACGTTCCAACACCCCTGAACTGCAAGGCGCAGCGCGTCCTTCTCACCCGACGACATCGGCGGCCCTGTCGGCACAGTATTGGTGGCAGAAGAGCTCAACGCAGCCTCCAGCGCTGCCTGCACAGCCGCATCATCCACCACATTCTCAGAAGGTGCAGGGGTCACTGGTGTCTCAACCGTCTGTGTTGGCTGCGGCGCAGACGGTCTGCGTGCAGGCGGCCGCAAAGACGCAGTCGGCGAAGACGCTGGGGCTTCTGCCGCCTCGGTAACAGTGCGATCCGTTGCCTCTGGCGCAGCGGTCGCCTCTTGCGGCTGCTCCACAGTCTCGCCTGTCTCTTCGGGGATCACGGCCTCCTGCGGCGCAGGATCCTGCACTACATCGGGCTCGGGGCGCGGCGCTGGCTCGGGTGCGACCACTTCGGCCGGCCGCTCCACTGGTGTTTCATCCACAGGCGCATCTTCCACCGCAACTTCCGCAGGAGCCTCCGGTCGCTCTGGCGCCGCCTCCGATATCTGGGGTGCCAGTTCCTCAACAGGTTCTTCCGCAGGCTCGGCTACATCCTGAATAGGTGCCGCCACAGGTTCCTGCACACCCAAATCCACTTCAGGCGCATCGGCTGTCACTTCGGGCGCTGCTGGCGCAGGCTCTTCCGCCTCCACAACAGGCTGCCGCGAGGCCTCGACAAGGGCCGCAAATTCCTCACCAGAAATCATCGACGCTTCGCGCACCTCAACAGGATCGGGCCGCGAGGTGAACAACCCACCGAACAGCACAAAGGTGATGAAGCCCACATGCCCCACCCCCGATACGATATTGCCAATTTTGCGTGCGCGAGACATCGCTTAGTTTCCAGTGCCGTCCAGCGTTGGCCCGCCGATATCCGTCACCAGACCAATGTTGGAAAATCCACCCGCATTCAGCGCACCCATAATTTCCATCACAGCACTATATGGCACGGCACCATCTGCACGCAGGAACACTCGGTCCCCCTCGCGCTCGGCTGCAACAGCTCGCAGCTTGGGGATCAACTCATCACGCGCTGTCTCTGTCGTCATTATTTGCACACTACCTTCGGCCGTGATCGTCACGGTCAGCGGCTCTTCTTGCTCCGCTGGCAGCGCCGAGGCGGCCGTCTTGGGCAACTCCACGGGCACACCCACGGTCAGCAACGGTGCCGCCACCATGAAGATAATGAGCAGCACCAGCATGACATCCACAAACGGCGTGATGTTAATCTCCGACATCTGCGCCGCACCCCCGCGCCGCCTGCGCCGCCCGTTGCCGCCGCTTTTTTGCATCACACCCCCGGCCACGATCAGCTGTCCACTTGGCGGCTAAGGATGGTCGCAAATTCATCAGCAAAGGCCTCGTATCCACCAAGGATACGATCGCTATCGGCGTTAAATTTGTTGTAATAGACAACCGCAGGGATCGCGGCCATCAGGCCTAGGCCCGTTGCCAGCAATGCCTCTGCAATACCGGGTGCAACTACTGCAAGGTTGGTATTCTGCTGCTCCGCAATCTCGATAAACGCGTTCATAATCCCGAAAACAGTCCCGAACAGACCGACAAATGGTGCCGTCGATCCAGTGGTCGCCAAAACGGGTAGACCCTTTTGCAAGACCTCTGCTTCCTTGGCAATCGCCACATCCATGGAACGGTCAATCCGTGCTGTGGCCCCTGGAATAAGTCCACCATCCTCGCGGTGCGAACGACGCCACTCCGTCATGCCCGCCGCGAAAATCTTCTGCGCCGCACCCGTAGGCTCCGGCCCGATCTGCTCGTACAAACCGTCCAGCGGCTCACCCGACCAAAACGCACGGTCAAACTCTTCCGCCTCGGCCTTGGCCGCGCGATACTGGATCGTCTTTTGTACGATGATGGACCACGTCCAAAAACTCGCCACCACAAGTGAGATCATCACCAACTTTACGGTGAAGGTCGCTTGGGCAAACATGCCCCATACGGTAATGCTATCGCCTACGCCGGCGAGTATAAACGCTGTCTGCATGTGTATTGCTCTACTCTACTGCCTCAGGTGGGCCTGTTCTCAGGCTCCATTTGGGTAGAATCTAGCGCAGCACAAGGGAAAAAGCGAGGGCCAAGCGTACCGCCGCCCGATCACGTTTTCAGCAGGCGACATTCCGCTGGCAAACGCACAGGTTTTCCGGATGCTCCAATGCACACAATCAGCACCTTTGCAGTGAAAATCAGCGTATCACCACGCCAGACCTCCTGCCCCATCACCATCTTGGCCGCACTCAAACTGTCTAGCGTGGTGCGCACGTCCAAGATATCATCAAACCGCGCAGGGGCGACATAATCCGCCTCCACCCGACGCACAGCAAAGACAACACCCGCCTCCTTCATCGCCAACTGGTCAATGCCAACCTCCCGCACCCAGTCACTGCGCGCCCGCTCGATAAACCGCAGGTAATTGGCATAATACACTATTCCCGCCATATCCGTGTCCTCATAATAGACACGTATTTCCTTGCGGTGGATCATTGGCTCAATCTTACTCATTGCACGACCCCCGCCCCGGCCTGCATCCGCGCATACAACCGCAATGCATGGCTGCTATCCGTAGCAGCCGACGGCAACACAGGATCATAAGCCGCCCGTATCAATCCCGCCACATCTGGCCGCAAGATCGTCTTCTCCCCGACCACTGCCAGAGGCGAGCGATCCTTGAACGCTTCATCCGACCAAAGCACATAAGACTGTACAACTTGGCTTAAGGCCAGTGTCTCCGCAGGTACTGCAGTCAGATGTTCATCCATCCGCAAGAACACAAAACATGCCTTGATCGCACCGCTCTCATCAAAGCGGAAAAACCGATACTGATTAGCATCCACATCCGTCAGCTTCTCAACCAGCGGCCCCAGATCAGGCACCAAACGGTCCATCCCCGGCACATCCAACAATTCCGCCCATTCAGAGAAGAAAAAGACCATCATGTTGGAGCCAAGCTCCATATCAGTCTCGGCCATCTTATGCCCCGCCAACGCGGTCACAGCCTCCAACGCGCCCTTCACAACCTTCAAGGTCGCCTCTTCCACGCCAAATACCACAGGCGCGATTGGCCGCCCCCAACGCGCAAATACAAACTGCCCGTCGCCCCGCGTAAACAGCGCTTCAATATCACTCGGTTCCATCTTCATTTGGCCCTTAAACTCAAATCCAACCTCAGCCAAACAGGTCAACATCCCGTTTTGGCGGTTCCATTCCCAAATGCGCCCACGCCTTCTGCGCTAACATACGGCCTCGCGGTGTCCGCTGGATCAAGCCCTGCTGCAACAAAAACGGCTCGATAACTTCCTCAAGCGCATCACGGCTCTCACTCAAGGCCGCTGACAACGTCTCGATGCCCACAGGCCCGCCCTGATAGTTCTCCGCAATCAATCGTAGATACCGTCGGTCCGCCCCGTCCAGCCCAAGGTGATCCACCCCCAGCCGCGTCAGCGCCATATCAGCCAGTGCCCGCGTCACACGTCCGTCCCCTTCAACAACCGCAAAGTCAACGACACGGCGCAGCAACCGCCCCGCAATCCGCGGTGTTCCGCGTGCACGTTTCGCAATCTCGCGTGCACCGCCCTCATCCGCAGGTGCGCCCAATTTTCGGGCGTTGCGGTCCACAATAATGAACAACTCGTCTTCGGTATAAAACTCCAACCGCGTCGGGATACCAAAACGGTCACGCAGGGGCGTGGTCAACAATCCCATCCGCGTGGTCGCCCCGACCAAGGTAAAGGGCTGCAACTCAATACGCACCGTCCGCGCCGCTGGCCCCTCGCCAATCACCAGATCAAGCTCGAAATCCTCCAGCGCAGGATAGAGCACCTCTTCTACCGCAGGGTTCAGGCGGTGAATCTCGTCAATAAACAAAACATCCCGCGCTTCGAGATTGGTCAGGATCGCAGCCAGATCACCGGCCTTGGCCAGCACTGGCCCCGAAGTCATCCGAAACCCGACCCCCAACTCCCGCGCCATGATCTGCGCCAGTGTGGTCTTCCCCAATCCGGGGGGGCCATGGAACAGCGTGTGATCCATCGCCTCTTCGCGCTGCTTGGCGGATTGTATAAATACCTTGAGGTTGGAGCGTGCCTCCGCCTGCCCCACGAATTCATCCAGCATTTGGGGCCGCAATGCGCGGTCAAAATCTTCGGGCATCCCCTCAGGGCGCACAATCGGATCACTGTCTATCATGTCACGTCCCTAAGCGGTGAGCGCCATCGCTGGCCTATTTGTGCGCACATTACTCTCTAGGCGCCAGAAGTTTCAACGCCGCACGGATCAGCGTTGTCGTTTCTGCATCAGGTGCCTCGCCAGCCGCCTGTGCCACCGCACCCGCCGCATCGCCAGGCGCATAGCCAAGGTTGCTTAGCGCAGACAACGCCTCAGACTGCGCCGACGCGTTGGCCGCAGGTGCTGCCTTTTTACGCGAGGGCGCAGGCGCTTCAATCACTTCCGCGTCCTGCTCGCCCAGCGCCTCGGCCACTGTGCCACCCATCGCCATCATCGCAGGCGCTTTATTCTTCAGATCCAGTACAACGCGCTGCGCGATCTTTGGGCCAACGCCTTTGGCCGCCTTGACTGCGTTCCAGTCACCCAGCGCAATCGCACGCCCCACCCCGTCAGGCCCCAGCGCACTCAGGATCGCAAGTGATGCCTTCGCCCCGATCCCCTGCACGCTCGTCAGCAGCTTGTGCCACTCCTTCTCAACCAGCGTTGTGAAACCGAACAGCTGTAAATTCGTCTCCTGCACCAGCAGATCGGTATAGACCGCCGCCACTTCCCCAACAGGCGGCAACCCCGCCAAAGTCCGCTCCGAGCAAAACACCAGATAGCCCACACCGCGCACATCAATCAGCACATGATCCACCGCGCGATATTCAATCCGTCCCGTCAGCTTGCCAATCATGCGCTCGCCCTCGCCACCGCTGCGGCATAGTTGGACGCACCGCCATGATGCGCGTGTGTAATTGCGATCGCCAAGGCATCCGCTGCATCGGGTCCTTCAAACACCACACCGGGAAGTTGCATCCGCACCATATGCTGCACCTGCCCCTTATCCGCATGACCCACGCCTACGACTGTCTTTTTGACGTTGTTGGGCGCATACTCCCCCACGGCTAGCCCCATCTGCGCAGGCACCAATAGGGCAATCCCCCGCGCTTGACCCAGCTTGAGGGTCGCCACGGCGTCCTTGTTCACAAACGTATGCTCCACTGCGGCTGTCTGCGGCTGATAGGTACTGAAAACCCGCGTCAACTGCGCATGCAGGCTCAACAACCGCTCGGCCAACTCGACCCCTGTCGCAGAATGACAAATCCCGTTCGCAACATGGCTCAACCGACTGCCATCAACGTCAATCACGCCCCACCCCATGTTTCGAAGGCCCGGATCGATGCCAATTACCCGTATCATCTGCCTGCATCCCTCGCGTTTGTTGCTTTTTGGATGCAGTAGCACGAAAGGCGAACATTGCATATCCTTTTAAATCATCCGTCGCGTTCGGACTAGGGCATGTCGCAATCGCTGCATTGCAGCAAAACACCTCTAGCTTGCGATAAAATTATTGACAAAATGGCCGCGATTTTGTCATATTTTATTAAGGTTATAAGCCGATTTCTGCTATGCAGAAAACGCATAGCAGATGTGCGCCCACAAGGGTTGCGCCATCTTCGCACTGTGCCTAATTAGCAATCACATCGCTGAGCAAATCGGCATAACCCCATACAAGAAGGACGGCTCAAATGGCTGCTTTTGACACCACACGCACTACCTATGGCACAGCATCATTCGCATCGCGCGCAGTTGCATTTGTTGCCGATCTCGCACTTCGCGTTCAATCTTGGAACGACACCCGCATCACACGCAATGCGTTGACCGACCTCTCCGACCGTGAATTAGCCGATATCGGCCTCGTACGCGGTGAGATCGACAGCATCGCACGCAGCAATCTGATCCGCTAACGAACGGCGCATCTGCACTGGTCGATATACAATCGACGCATAAAAAAGGCCGCGCGGGTTTCCCCGTCGCGGCCTTCCTTTTTGCGCTTAATGAGAATTGCGCAACTTTCCACCGTGGCCGCCCCTCCCCCCGGAGGGCTGGGCCACGGTGGTTGTTCTAATTCAGCGGAACAACGGCCCTGCCTGATCTGCTATAAACTGTGTCACCGGATCAACCGCCAGCACGCGTGCGCCCATCGCTTCGATCATTGTACCGTTTTTCAGAATGGTAAGGCGATCTGAGTACGCTTCCGGCCCATTGGCCGAGAGCATAAGAGCCTTAAAGCAGAAAAAGCCGAGGACCATCAGGCCAAAGCCTTTCACAGGGAATTGCAGGCCGCGGCGTTTTGCTTTTACAACAACCACACCGTTGTTATCGATGCGTGTGACAAAAGCGTTCTTACCGCGCCGTGCCGATTTCTTGGACACAGAACCTACACGGCTGTTAAAATCTTCTTTTGTATAAACCATGACAGTGGTCTTTCTCAGCAACAGCCCCCACCGTTGTTGAGATAATTTTTAGATAAAGAATGTGGCAAAAGTTGGGCAAATGAGGCGCAATCGCCTCAAATAAGGTTAATTCGCGTTCATTTTCCGAAGCGTTATCGTCGTCCAGTCACCAATACTCTCGCGGTGATGTAGATTGATGCCAGATCGTGCATAAACCTCGACCACCTCATCCGCCTGTTCGTTTAAAATGCCAGATAGAATCGCGTAAGCGCCATCGTCCATCACCCCCGCCATGTCCGGCGCCAGCGCAATCAGCGGCCCTTTGAGGATATTGGCGAACACCAGATCGAATGGAGCAGCCCCCGCCAGAGCAGGATGATCAAACCCTGCCGCCTCGACACACTCGACACGCCCCTCAAGCCCGTTGGCCACCACATTGGCCCGCGCCACGTCCACAGCAACCTCGTCAATATCCGACGCCAGCACCGTATCGGCCCATATCCGCGCTGCCCCCATGGCCAGCACTGCCGTACCACAACCGATATCCACAACATGCTTGCCCACAAACCCGTCAATCGCCAGCCGGTCCAGCGCCTTAAGACAGCCCAGCGTCGTTCCGTGGTGCCCCGTGCCAAACGCCATGGCCGCCTCGATCAACAGCGGCTCGCACTCCGCAGGCACCTTATCCGCATCATGAGAGCCATAGACAAAGAAGCGTCCCGCCTCGACGGGGGCCAATTCACGCCGCACATGCGCCACCCAATCCGTTTCCGGCAACTCTGAGACGTTGAAATCCTTCGCCCCGAACGCAGCCGCCAGCACAGCCAACCCTGTCATGTCGGGCGCTTCCTCGAAATATCCGCCCACTTCCCACAGGCCCGATCCGTCTTCCATCTCGAACACGCCCACGCCTGTCGGCTCTGGCATCATGTCCTCCATCGCCTCACCCAGCTTATAAGCAGGCTCGCGCCCCGTGAGGGTGGTCAGTGCAGTGAATGTAGGCATCTATCGGCTCCTGTGTCTGTCAGGGTTCGGGTACGGTGCGGGCGCGGCAGGGTCAAGCGGCACAACGTCCGTGCGCAACCCCTTAACATAGTACCACCCCCACGTGGCCGAGATAGCGCCCACAATAATCCCCGCCGCCGCCTGCCCGTAAATCACACCCGCCGCGCCAAACATCCCCGCAAACCAAAGCGCCGCAGGCATCGCCAGCACTCCGTCCTTGATCCAGTTCACCAACGTCGAGCGCGCAGGCCGCCCCAGATTGTTGAACGCCGCATTAGACACAAACAGCGCCCCAAAAAAAATGAACCCGCCAACTCCGATCACCGCAAAGGCATTGAGCACATCCGCCCCCTGTCCGCTCAGATCAAAGGCCGCGATGACATAAGGCACCAGCGCCACAAACAACCCCCAAGCAACCAGTGTATATAGTAGGCAAAAAATCAGTGCATCGCGGTACGTACTGCGCACACGGTCCAACTGGCCTGCACCAAAATTCTGACCGAAATATCCCGCCAATCGCTCCACTCAGCGCAAATACCCCACCGAACACCACCACGGTCAGCCGCCCGACCACGGCCCACGCCGCCACAGCATCATCGCCAAACGGCGCCATTACCCGCGTCAGCAAGTAGTTCCCCACAGGCGTACTCATCTGCGTCGCAATCGCGGGGATCGCCACAGCTACAAACGGCGCACCAATATTGCGCAAGGTACTAAAACGCGGACGGTCCACCAGATGCAGCTCGTAAATCGCAAACCGCACCGCCAGCGCCAGCAAAGCAAAGCGGAACAGCACCAAACCAATGGCGGCCCCATCAAGGCCCCAGCCCATGTAGAAAATCAGGAACGGATCAATCACCAACAACACCGTGCCCGCAAAGAGCGTGATAAACATCGCTTTGGCGCCGTAACCATCCGCCCGCAATGTCCCCGACATCACCAACGCCGCCGACATCGGCAGCAACGAGGGTATGGTGATCGCCAGATACCGCGCCGCCAGCCGCAGCGTCTCCCCCTGCGCCCCCGCAAACCCCAACACCTCATGGCGAAAGCCCACAATCAAAAAAGAAACCGCCGCCAGCGTAGCCACCGCAATCACCACCGCCGCACCCGCCTGCCGCCGCGCCGATGCACGGTCCCCGCTGCCAATACTGCGCGACACCACCGCCGTCGCCGCAATCATCAGCCCCACTGCAACAGAAACGGAAAAGAACTGCACCGCATAGGCAAAGCCAATCGCCGCCACGAGCTGCTTATCCCCCAGCTGCGAAACCCACAGGAGATTCGCAGCATCTACAATAAAGACAAACGTAATCCCAACCGCACCCGTTGCCGTCATCCGCACCACATGCCCAAGGGTCGAGCCGGTCAAAAACCGCCCCTGCCCCTGCGCCGCAGCACTCACTCGGCAGCCTTGAGGCGTTGCACAAACACCGTCTCGTTCCCCGCTTCGGGATGGCGCGGTATCATCGTGGACAGGATAAACGACACAGAGGCCATCCCCGCCGCCAGCAAAAACACCGCCGCAGGCGACACCAGCCACAACAACCCCAACAACACAGGCAAGAATACAGCTGCAATGTGATTGATCGTAAAGGCCACCGCCGCCGTGGGCGCCATATCACCCGGTGCGCCGATCTTCTGGAAATACGTCTTCAAGGCCAGCGCAAGACCAAAGAACATGTGGTCCAGCACGTACAAGACTGCGGCCACCTGAAACCCCCAGTCAAAGAAATAGACGCCGCCATAAGAGAGGAAAACGATCACCAGACCCGTATATTCGAACATCAACGCATTGCGCTCGCCAAACCGCGCTACGATCCGCCCCAGCATGGGTGCGATGATCATGTTCAGCACTAGATTGACCAGATATAGCCCCGCAACTTCATGCACCTGAAAGCCAAACTTCTCGACCATCATGAAACCAGCAAAAACCATGAAAATCTGCCGCCGCGCACCCGCCATGAATTGCAGCGCATAATAAAGCCAATAGCGTTTACGAAGCACCAGCCGCTTGATCTGCGGATGCGGGCTCTCGTATTGCGGATAGGCCAACAGCGCGAATAGCGCCGCCGCCATCGTGATCCCGCCCCCTGCCATGAACACGATGTTATAGGTAAGCCCCAAAGGCTCCCACAGGATCATAATCACAAAATACACAATGAAAGTTGCAGCCGACCCCGTCGCCATAAGCCAGCCCAATATCTGCGGCGCTTTGTCCTTGGGCAACCATTGCAACTGCAACGACTGGTTCACCGTCTCATAATAATGAAAACCGACCGAACTGATAAACGTCAGTATCATGATCCCCGTCAGCTGCGGATACCACGCCGTAATTGCCGTCGCCGCCCCCAACATAATGAGCGAGACAAGCCCGAGAACCTGCTCGCGCACAACGATGATCAAAAAGATCACCAGAAACGACAAGAACCCCGGTATCTCGCGCACTGTGTGAAGCAGACCAATGTCGGCCCCGTCAAAATCCGCCACTTCCTTCACGAAGTTATTGAGGAGGGCGTACCACGTGAAAAACGCAATCGGCATGGCAAGCGCCATGACAAACAGCAGTGCAATTGGCCGCCGCCAAAGCGGCTGATCCTTGGCGTCATCGAGCGTCAAAAAATCTATCATAAATCATCCCTACGCCCGCCCCGACCCAAACGCTACGAGAAATGCGATACACCGCGTGGTGAACAGTGGAAGTACAGGGAATGCAGGCATGGCACCCCTGTACTTTGGCAATAAACTCAAAATCCCGCTGCTCAATAAAAACTCTGCGGATCGATATCTACCGCCAGTCTTAAATCACCCTTAAGCTTGATCTGGCTTACCCAAATCGACAGCGCGCGTTGCAGCGCCACGTTCTTATCCGCCTTCACCAAAAGCCGCACACGGTGCCGCCCGCGCACCCGCGCAATCGGTGCTGGCGCTGGTCCAAAAACCTGCGCCCCAACGTCACGTAACGCCCTGTCTTTACGCGCTAATTGGTTGCCCGCATCAAACACTGCAGCCACATCAGGCCCACTTAGTATGATCCCTGCCAGCCGTCCATATGGCGGCATACCTGCCTGCTGTCGCTCCTTGGCTTCCGCACTCCAGAATCCTTCCTCATCCCCTGCCAAAATGGAGCGGATCACCGGATGATCAGGCTGATAGGTCTGTAAAAGCGCCGTCCCCGGTGCCTCCGCCCTCCCCGCGCGCCCCGCCACCTGCCGCATCAGCTGGAAGGTCCGCTCCGCCGCCCGCAGGTCAGATCCCGTTAACCCAAGGTCCGCATCAATCACTCCGACCAACGTCAGCTTGGGAAAGTTGTGCCCCTTCGCAACCAGTTGAGTTCCAATGATAATATCAGCGGACCCCTGCGCGATCCCCGCAATCTCTTCCTTCAGCGCACGCGCCGATCCATACATATCCGAACTCAGCGTGGCGATCCGCGCATCAGGCCAAAGCGCATGCGCCTCCTCGCCCAACCGCTCCACACCGGGCCCGATGGGGGCCATCTTGTCCTCCGCCTCACAGCTGGGACAGGCAGTGGGCATCGGCTTGCTCTCACCGCACTGATGGCAGATCAAGCGCTTCAGAAAACGGTGCTCAACCATCCGCGCATCACAGTCATCACAGCCGATCTGATGCCCACAGGCACGGCACAACGTCACAGGCGCATACCCACGGCGGTTGATGAACAGCATCGCCTGCTCGCCCCGCTCCAGACGCGCGTCGACCTCCTTTTTAAGCGTGGGCGACACCCACCGATCCGACGGCAGCCCCTCGGTCCGCATGTCAATTGTGCCCATCGTGGGCATCACCGCAGGTCCAAAGCGTGAGGTCAATTCCAGCTTGGTATACTTACCTGCCTGCGCATTGGCCCAACTCTCAAGCGATGGCGTGGCCGAGGCCAACACCACATGCGCCCCGCAAATCGAAGCCCGCAAAACGGCCATGTCGCGTGCGTTATACAGCACGCCATCCTCTTGTTTATATGAGGTATCATGTTCCTCATCCACCACGATCAACCCGAGGTTCTGGAACGGTAAAAACAGCGCTGAGCGCGCGCCGATGACCAGCTGCGCCTGACCCTGCCCCACCATCCGCCAGATACGCCGCCGCTCGGTCATGGTGGCCCCCGAATGCCACTCCGCAGGCTTGGCCCCAAACCGCGCCTCGACGCGGGTATAGAATTCAGCGGTCAACGCAATCTCTGGCAACAGCACCAGTGCCTGCCGCCCCGCTCGCAGGGCTGCTGCAACAGCCTCCAGATACACTTCTGTCTTGCCCGATCCCGTCACCCCGCGCAGCAGGGTGGTACCATAGTCGCCCGAAGTCACTCCCGCCGCCAGAGCCGCCGAGGCTGTGGCCTGATCTTCCGTCAACTCCTTGCTGGGCAGATCGGGATCAAGGCGCTGGAACGGTAGGTCACGCGGGCTGTCTTCCTCAAGTACGACGTCCTGCTTTACCAGCCCTTTGATGACTGAGGACGTCACCCCCGCCATCTCCGCCAGCTCTTTCAAGGTAAATGATAAATCGCCGTACTCGGCCAAAGTTTCCAACACCTTGGTCCGTGCCGCCGTCACGCGGTCAGGCTCCCCCGTGCCACGTCGGTAAATCTTGCGCATAGAGGGCGGATCGCCAAGACCCGGCGCACGCGTTGTCAGCCGCAACATCGCGCTCAATGGCGTCAGTGTATAAGCGGCGGATTTCTCCAAAAAGCTGACCATTTCGCGGCGCATAGGGGCCGCATCCAGCACCCGAATGACCGAGCGGATTTTACTATAGTCATAGTCACCCTGCCCCGCGCCCCAGACCACACCAATCACTTTGCGCGGACCCAGAGGCACTTCGACGTAAGCGCCCAGATGACAACCACCTTCAGGCGCTTTATAGTCCAGCGCACGGTCGAGCGGCTGGGTTGTCAGCACGGCAACCAACTCTCCTTCATCAAAGAACAATTTGGGGGACAAGCGCGGGTATCCTTCGGCCATGTTGGGTTGAGGGCTATCACCATCGCAGATCATAGGCTAAAGCAACACCCAATATAACCTTTAGTACGCCCGTTCCAACCAGATAGGACACCATATGAAATTTTTTGTAGATACCGCTGAAATCAAGGACATCGCTGAGCTGAACGACCTAGGCATGGTAGACGGGGTTACAACCAACCCCTCCCTGATCCTGAAATCAGGCCGCGACATCATGGAAGTTACAAAGGAAATCTGTAGCATCGTGTCCGGCCCCGTCTCTGCCGAAGTGGTCGCGATGGAAGCGGATGCGATGATCGCTGAGGGTCGCAAGCTGGCCGAGATTGCAGAAAACATCACCGTCAAACTGCCCCTGACATGGGACGGACTAAAAGCGTGTAAAGTATTGTCAGGCGAAGGTAAAATGGTCAATGTGACCCTATGCTTCTCCGCGAACCAAGCGCTGCTTGCGGCAAAAGCGGGTGCAACATTTATCTCGCCCTTCATTGGCCGCCTCGACGATATTGACCTCGACGGCATGGACCTCATCGAGGACATTCGCACCATCTACGACAACTACGGCTTCGAGACGCAGATCCTTGCGGCGTCCATCCGTACCGTAGGCCATGTGCGTGAATGTGCGCTGGTCGGTGCCGATGTGATGACTGCGCCCCCAGAAGTGATCCGCAAGCTGGCCACACACCCGCTGACCGACAAAGGTCTGGAGCAGTTCATGAAGGATTGGGCCAAGACCGGCCAAAACATCCTCTAAACGACAGCCCTAGCTGTGTGTGCCCAACAAAGCGCGCAAACGCTCGGGGCTGAGCGGGAAAAGCGGGGGTGGGGTATGGGATATGATTTGCTGCATGCAGCCGATCCTATGACCTGCCCTCCTTTCTACGAAGGGGAATGAGCTTCATGCTCTTCCCCGTTACGGCAAATTTGGCACGATCGCCTGATTTATTAGCAAAAAAGAGCAGAAATGATATATCTGCCGTGCTAAGAGAGAGGCAAAACAAGATGAGAGCAGCATGAGCAGCAGCCCAAAAATAGAAGATTCAATCCGCGAAGCTATCATTTCGCAGCCTGATGTGATTCTGGATGACAGCGATGTCATGCAGGCCCTGATTGCGGCCAATGAAAAAGCGATGGGCGGTAATATCGTCGATCTGCGTGGCATCGCGATGGAGCGGTTGGAGACGCGGCTTGACCGCCTTGAAGACACGCACCGCAGCGTCATCGCCGCCGCCTATGAAAACCTCGCTGGCACCAATCAGATCCACCGCGCCATCCTGCGCATGCTGGACCCGCATGAATTCGAAGAGTTCCTACGCAACCTTGGCGGCGAAGTGGCGGAGATTCTGCGCGTGGACACCGTCAAGCTAGTGCTCGAATCCGTCCAAAGCGACAATGACCCTGCTGTGCAACGCCTTGGCGCTGTCCTGAGCGTGGCAGAGCCTGGTTTCATCGACAGCTACCTCACGCAAGGGCGCGGCGGCACAGTGCGGCAGGTCACCCTACGCTCGGTTCAGGATGCCTCAGAGCAGGTTTACGGTCCCAACGCCGAATGGATTCGCTCCGAAGCCTGCCTCAAGCTTGACTTTGGCGCAGGTCGTTTGCCTGGCATGCTGGTGATGGGCGCTGAGGATCCGCATATGTTCGGACCGCAACAAGGTACTGATTTGCTCGGCTTCTTTACTGGTGTCTTCGAGCGCTCCATGCGCCGCTGGCTGTCTTGAGCACGCCGTTAGATACGCTTGCTATCTCTCCTGCGGCGCGGGACGCCCTCCAAACTTGGCTGGAACACCAACGCGCCCTCAAAGGGGCCGCTGACAACACACTGACCGCCTATCGCGGCGATGTGACGGAATTTCTGGCCTTTATGAGCGTGCATCACGGGGGCACCGAAGGTCTTGGTGCTTTGGCAAAGATAACCGTGGGCGATATGCGGTCATGGATGGCGCGGACACGGTCGGAAGATGTCGGCCCCCGTTCCCTCGCCCGCAAACTCTCGGCGGTCAAAGCCTTCTACCGCTGGCTGGCGGAGCGTGAGGGGTTTGAGCCGACTGCGGTCCTCTCCACACGCTCGCCGAAATTCACCAAAAAACTCCCGCGCCCATTGGCGATTGATGCGGCAAAAGAGCTCATCACCTGCGTTGAAACACAGTCCCGCGAGCCTTGGGTCGCTGCCCGTGATGTAGCAGTCCTGACCCTGTTGTGGGGGTGCGGCTTGCGGATATCGGAGGCTTTGGGCCTGATGGGTGCAGATGCCCCCCTGCCCGATGTGCTGCGCATTGTTGGTAAAGGCGGCAAAGAACGGGTGGTGCCTGTGCTGCCTGCGGCCCGTGACGCGGTAGAAGCCTATCTACGCGCATGCCCACACGGGACGGAGGCAAAAGGCCCGCTGTTTCGCGGCGTGCGCGGTGGGGCGCTCTCCGCAGGGGCGATTCAAAAAGTTATGGCCAGCGCACGAATGCAGCTTGGCCTGCCCGCCAGTGCGACACCCCACGCTATGCGCCACAGTTTTGCTACCCATCTGCTGGATGCGGGCGGTGATTTGCGGGCCATTCAGGAACTGCTCGGCCATGCATCGCTGTCGACCACACAGGCCTACACCGCTGTGGATACGCTGCGTCTGATGGAAGTCTACAACCGCGCCCATCCGCGTGCCTGATCGTTTTACAATTGCACCCTTAGCGATGATTTGCGAGACAAGCCTATGACCCTTCGCCAAAAAGCCCTCGCAGTTCACTTGCTCACCGGAACCGGAGCTGTTTTCGCCATGCTGGCAATGCTGGCGGCTGTGAAACTACAATATGACCTGATGTTTTTGTGGCTGGTTGTGGCCTTCTTTGTGGACGGGATCGACGGGCCGCTCGCACGCAAATATGATGTAAAAACCAACGCGCCCGAATTTGACGGTGTGCTGCTCGATCTCATCATCGACTACTTGACCTATGTGTTTATCCCCGCCTTTGCGCTGTTCCAATCGGGCCGCATGGACGGGTGGAGCGGGTGGCTCATGCTCATCATCGCTACCTTTGCAAGTGCTATGTATTTCGCTGATACCCGAATGAAAACAAAGGATAACTCCTTTTCCGGCTTTCCAGGATGCTGGAACATGCTGGTGCTGGTGATCTTTGCGCTGAACATTCCGTGGTACATTAGTCTGGTGCTCGTGACCTTCCTTGCGATTACCATGTTCGTTCCGCTGAAGTTCGTGCATCCCGTGCGCACGGAACGCTGGCGTATGATCACCCTGCCGATGGCGCTGGCGTGGACCTTCTTTGCCGGATGGGCCGCTTGGGTGAACTTTCATCCCGAAAGCTGGGCGGCATGGGGTCTGGTAGTGACGTCAATCTATCTGCTCTTCGCAGGAATAGCTCAGCAGATCATGTATGACGGTCGCAATATTTAAGGCATCCTAAATCAGGAAACCGCCCGCGCCCTCATGGCGCAGCAACGCGACCTTAGTCTCTACGCCACCAGCCCCTGAAAATCCGGTAAGCCCTTTTGCGCCCATCACGCGGTGGCATGGGATGATGATCGGGATCGGATTGCCACCGCAGGCTTGCCCCACTGCCTGAGCAGGCACGCCCAAAAGTTTCGCGATATCGCCATAAGTGCATGTATCACCAAAGGGTATCTCGGACATGGCGGCACAGACATCGCGCTGAAAATCTGACCCGCTCACGCGCAGCGGCAAGTCAAACTGCTCCAACTCACCGGCATCATAGGCCAGCAGTTGCCGCCGCCCCTTCACCAGCACCTCTGTGCTGTCTTCGGACGGGGCACGCCCCCAGTTAAGAGCGGTAATGTAGTGGTCTTCTTCAATAAGGATGAGATCGCCAAATTGTGTGGGAACTGTACATGTTTTCATGGGGTAAGTATGGGCGCATCGGCCAACCTACTCAATCCGAATGATGCGGATAGAAAATGGGGCAGACCTGAAGCCTGCCCCTGAGCATGTGTTAAACCGCGTCGTCGCAGCGAGCGCAGACACCCTCATGGCTGTGGGTGCCGACGTCAGGCAACACTTTCCAGCAGCGGGCGCATTTTTCGCCTTCGGCCTTGGCAAAGGACACTGCAACGCCTGCAATTTCAGGCACACGGAAGGCATCTGCAGGGGCCGCATCACCTGTGACAGTGATGGTCGATGTAATAGTCACATCTTCGAACGACACACTCTCAAGGGCGGCACGGGTGTCATCATCCTCGACATAAACGGTCAGGGCGGCCTCAAGCGAGGCACCGATCACCTTGTTCGTCCGCTCGACTTCCAGTGCAGCAGTGACCACGCGGCGTGCGGCACGCACTTTGGCCCACTTCGCCGCCAGATCGGCATCCAGCCAGCCATCAGGCGTCGCAGGAATATCCTCAAGGTGGACCGAGCTACCCTCACCGCCAAAGCGCTCAAGCCAGACTTCCTCCATCGTGAAGACCAACACGGGTGCCAGCCATGTTGTCAGGCGGTGGAACAGCAGGTCCAGCACAGTGCGCGTGGCGCGGCGGCGCAGGGTATCGCCATCGCAATAAAGCGCATCCTTGCGGATATCGAAGTAAAAGGACGACAGGTCCAGCGTGGCAAATTCAAAGATTGCTCGGAACACGCCTTGGAAATCGAAACGCTCATAGCCGTCGCGTACCACAGTATCCAGCTCAGCAAGACGGTGCAGCACCCACCGCTCAAGCTCGGGCATGTCGGCGATTTCGGTACGATCCGCCTCGGTAAAATCGCTCAGCGCACCCAGCATATAGCGCATCGTGTTGCGCAAACGGCGGTAGCTGTCGGCGGTGCCTTTGAGGATCTCGTCACCGATCCGCTGGTCGTTGGTATAATCGGTTTGCGCCACCCAAAGACGCAGGATATCCGCGCCGTACTGGTCCACAATCTTTTGCGGAACGATGGTATTGCCGATGGATTTGGACATCTTCATGCCCTTCGCATCCAGCGTGAAACCATGTGTAACCACATTGCGGTAAGGTGCGTGGCCTGTGGTGCCCACTGACTGTAACAAGGATGAATGGAACCAGCCGCGGTGTTGGTCGGTCCCTTCCATATAGACATCGGCGATACCATCATCCGAGCCGTCCTCGCGGTCGCGCAGCGTGAAGGCGTGGGTGGAGCCACTGTCAAACCACACGTCCAAGATATCAGTCACTTGGTTATAGTCGTCAGGATTCACGATACCGCCGAGGAAGCGCTCTTTTGCGCCATCTTCATACCATGCATCAGCACCCTCGACCTCAAAGGCCTCAACGATACGCTGGTTCACATCCACGTTGCGCAACAGGAAATCGGGATCGGTCGGCAGCTTACCTTTGAGCGTGAAGCAGGTGAGCGGCACACCCCATGCACGTTGACGCGACAGCACCCAGTCGGGGCGCGCCTCCATCATCGCGTGCAGGCGATTGCGGCCTGATTTCGGCGTCCAGTTGACCTTGTCGATCTCCGTCAGCGCACGCTCACGGATGGTAAAGGTATCGTCACCTATGGACATCGATTTGTCGATAGCAGCGAACCATTGTGGCGTGTTGCGGTAGATCACCGGCGCTTTGGAGCGCCATGAATGCGGATAGCTATGCTTGATCTTGCCGCGTGCGAGCAATCCGCCCACCTCAACCAGCTTGTCGATGACAGCGGCGTTGGCGTTGCCCTCCTTGCCGTTCGGCTTGAGGATCGCCTTGCCACCAAAGAACGGCAGATCATCGCGGTAGCGGCCATCAGGGTTCACGTTATAGGTGATGACCTGCTCCAGCATGCCCAGATCACGGTAGAGGTCATATTCCTCAAGGCCATGCGAGGGTGCGCAATGCACAAAGCCTGTGCCTTCGGTATCGGTCACAAAATCCGCAGCGCGGAAGTCGCGCAGGTCGTCCCATTCGCCGTTGCCACCTTCAGCGCCTGCAAGCGGGTGCTGCAACTTGATCTTGGCCAGATCGTCTTGACTCACGTCGCACAGGCGGCGGTACATCGTCTCGTCCAGACGCGCCGCTTTCAGCACACCCTCAGCCAGATTATCAGCCAGCAAATAACGGTCACCGATCTTAACCCAACTCTCTTCAGGGCGGCCTGTGATCTCGTAAAGACCGTAAGAGATACCCGCGCCGTACACGACTGCCTTGTTGCTCGGCATGGTCCACGGCGTCGTAGTCCAGATCACCACCTGCGCGGAATCGAGCGTTGCATCGCCTGTGTCCACAACTTTAAACTTCACCCAAACGGTAAAGCTGTCCTTATCGTGATATTCCACCTCGGCCTCGGCCAGCGCGGTCTGCTCGACGGGTGACCACATGACGGGTTTGGAGCCTTGATACAAAGTGCCGTTCATCAGGAACTTCATGAACTCTTCGGCGATCACACGCTCGGCGTGGAAATCCATCGTGAGGTACGGGTTCTCCCAGTTGCCGGTGATGCCAAGGCGCTTGAACTCTTCACGCTGGATATCGACCCAGCCTGCGGCGAACTCGCGGCACTCGGCGCGGAATTCGTTGATCGGCACTTGATCCTTGTCGCGGCCTTTCTTGCGATACTGCTCTTCGATCTTCCATTCGATCGGCAGGCCGTGGCAATCCCAACCGGGGATATAGCGCGCGTCGCGGCCCATCATCTGGTGCGAGCGGACGATCATGTCCTTGATGGTTTTGTTCAGTGCATGACCGATATGCAGGTGACCGTTGGCGTAGGGAGGACCGTCATGCAGCGTGAACTGCTTGCGGCCGCCATCCTTGGCCTTGTCGCGCAGGCGGTCATAGATGCCGATCTGCTCCCAACGCGCCAGCCATTCGGGCTCACGCTTGGGCAGGCCTGCACGCATGGGGAAATCGGTCTTGGGCAAATTCAACGTGGATTTATAGTCAAGTTTCGCTTCAAGGTTTTCTGGGGTATCGGCGCACATATGGAGCGTCCTTTTTAGATCGGATATGTCAGGAATGTGGGGGGCGGTGCGAGGGGCTCAAACACCTTTGCCCGGCGGCTCAGATGAGGCTGAGCGCCGGGGAAGTAATTCGTTGTATGATCAGGTGTGCTGTCATGTTGAGCAGGCTTATAGGCCGCTGCCCCCAAGGGGGCAAGCGCGTCTTAGTCCTGCGATGGTGGCAGTGCTGTCGGACCTGCCGCTTCCGCACGGTCACGGTCCTGCGCCCAGCGGTTTAGCCATGCAAGAGCCGCCAGCGCCAGACCAAGGACAAGAAGCGAGAACACCCGTGTGAGGCCGTCGAGATCAGTGACATCGATCAGAAACACCTTGGCCACCGAAAGGCCGATCACTAATAGCCCTGCCTTGCGGATCACAGCCGAACGGCGTGCAAGTGATTGATAGAACAGCACGGCCCCCGTCAGCAGCAGAACGATGGTATAGGTGTATTGCTCAGGCTGGGAGATGCCACGGCTCAGGAACATCGCATCGCCCCCCTGCCAGAAGTGCCGGATTACCATAAAGGACCATAGCGCGAGCAGTCCGCCACCGAGGGCAAGCATTACCGCCCGCAGGCGATGGTCAATCTTGTCCAGCCTCCATGCCCCGCCAAACAGAACCAACGCAGGAAGGGCATAAGCTGCCGCAAGCGTATTTAATAAGACCGGTCCGAAGACGTGGTTAGAGGCCCCGCTTACCAGCAACGGATTCACAAAGGTCAGCGCACCAAAGAGAGCGCACCCACCCATTAGCGTGAACACCCCAGCCAACGCCCAGCGAACCTTGTCGAGCAGACCCTGTGTCTGGCCTTGGGTCCGCTGCACTTGGGCCAGTGCAAGCCCAAGCCAGATCGCGGCGTTGAGGCCAAGGCTCCAATGACTGTCGACATAACCCGCGCCCACTTCACGCTCAATCCAGCGTAGCAGCAAGATGCTGAGCGTGAGACCTGCCGTCGACCACGCCGCAGAGTCGAGCATGACTTGCGCTGTGGGCCGATCTAACGGACGCAGCAACCACAGCGATGCAATGAAGGCCGCGAGTGTGCCGAGATAGGCCAGCAGCACACTGGGCAGCGGCCCCTCGCCTGCAAAATCAAGTCCGGGATCAACCACAAGGCGGTAGCCCAATGTAACCACGCCCACCGCAACAAACCACGTCAGCGCGGTCAGGTGCCACGCACGGTCCAGTGCCGCCGCCGCCACTACTGTCACGGCCAGCGCCACGGTGAGCGCGACAGAACTGAGAACAATCACAAAGGCAAAGGCCATACAGGCCAGCGCCGACATGATCGCAAAGCTCACGCGCAAACGCTGCTCCTCATCGACCCGCGCCAAACGCTCTGCGAAAAGCACCATCAGCACAGCCAAACCCGCCGCATGAAGCGCCCAGGGGTAGCTGCCGAGTACATCAGCAGGCTGCCACGACATCTCAAGCACAATTGCCATCGCAGGGGCAAACACAGCGGCAACCACAGCCCAGATCACGCCGAACTGCCCCCCCCGCAAAGCACGCCACAGCGCAAAGGCGGAAATAACCACACCAATTCCGACCAGTATCGTGATCACCCAAGGGAACGCCGCCTCGGGGTTCTCTGCGTAGGTTTGGGTAAAGGTTTGATAGGTCACACGACGATTTTCAGCCTGTGCAAAGACCGACAACAACAGCGTCAGCGGCGGCAGTAAAGCGGCATCCTGAAGCGCAGGCGCACGGTACGACCATGAAATCAGCACAATGGAGAGAAGTGACAGCAGCGCCACGCTCAGCCATATCTCGGCCTCACCTGGTTTCCAGCAGGTCAAAATAATCACGCAACTTGCTGCGACGGAGGAGAACGCCAGAAGGGTGGGGAAAGCAGGCCATGTCACGCCGCGGGCCTTTGCGCCCAATGTCATCCGCCCCAGCACTCCAACCAACGCAGGCGGTCCCGCATGATCAGGCACTACACTTCGCGCAGGGATCAGGATCGCCAGAACAGGCAGCAGCGCAAAGTATAGCTGCGCTGTCCAAGGCACATTGCCCCCACCGCCAAGCACCAGCGCAAAACCCATGAAATATGCCAGCACAAGCGTCAGCGCCGAAATCCAGCCCCAGCGGCGGATTGTATCCACCCCAAGGCCGAGGACTGCGACAATCGCAAAGAACCCGAACAGCGCACTGGCGTCGGTATTTGAATTCTCGAGCACAACAGGAGCGGCATAGGCACCGATCACGCCCACTGCCACCAACAGCGGCCCATGCATCCAGCCCAGCACAACGGCCACGAGGGCTACGATCACCATACCGCCCATGGCGGCACCGCCGCCAATCAGGTCATAGAGCATCCGCGCCGACAGGATTGCTCCGAACAATGTCACAATTCCCGCGCCAGAGAAAACCGAGGGTAAATAGGCCGTGGTTGATTGCGCACCATCGCCAAAGCGACGGCGGATAAACTCCCCCACACCGATCAGACCCGCACCAAAGGCCAGTGCTGCCGCAACCCGCGCACGTGGTGGCAACAGGCCGTTCTCCATACCGTATTGCACAAGGAATATCCCTGCCAACGCCAAAGACGCGGCAGAAACAGCATAAAACCAGTTTTCTTGAAGCCACGGTCCAAGATCAGCCAAAGCCTTTGCAATGGGTGATTGCGGACGCGGCTCTGCGCGCGTGAAGGGGGGAGTGGCGCTTTGCGCCATAGCGGCTTTTGACTGCGGTTTGGGCAAGGGCGGCGTAGATACAGTCGCTGATTTCTCTTCGGATGCATCCACTTCAGGGGGCGACGCTTTTGCCTCTCTGCGAGCAGTTTGTACGGGCCGTTCACGGCTTAACCCTGCCAAGTCAGATTGCAGATTACCAATCTGCCGCTCCGCCTCGGTTAGACGGGTGCGCAATCCGATCTGGGTTATTATGAGCACAACAAGCGTGACAGGAATGGCCAGTACCACAACTGCCGCAAGTACAAGAAGACCGTCCATAACCCCAAACTCCACACCGTATGATCAGATTTTCAGCACCCTATCGGTCTGGTGCAGGAGTTCACAGTAAGGAAAACCTTAACTGCTTTTATCGGACTTCCCGAACAGCCCACCAAGGCTGGCCGTGATAATGCTGCGTACCTTGGGGCGGCGTGCGGCGGAAAAGGGCAGCGGGCGGCAGACTTCCATCGCGGCAACACCCACACGCGCGGTGAGTGCCCCGTTCACCAATCCCTCACCAAAGCGGCGGCTGAGTTTGCCCAAAAGCGAGCCCCCAAGGATCGGTTCAAGCATATCATCGCCCACAGCCACCGCACCCGTTGCCACCAAATGCGACAGCACCGCACGGGTCAGTCGCCAGCTGCCAAAAAAACCTGAGCGCCCACCGTAAACTTCGGCAATACGGCGGATCATGCGCAGGTTGGAGGTAAGAGCAGCGGCAACATCTGCCAAAGCAAGCGGCACCAAAGCCGTAACAGTCGCTACCTGACGCGCGGCGGCTTCAACTTCGCGCTGTGCAGCAATGTCCAGTGGTCCAAGCACTTCGGCCTCCGCTACGGCCAGAAGGCCCGCCGCATCAAGTTGGTCGCCGCGCAACTCGGCCAGCCGCTCACGACCCCACCGCGTATCTTCGCGCCCTTTATAGAGGTGCACCAAACGGTCCGTGGCATCCCGCGCTGCCGCCAGATCATCGTGGGCCAAAGCCTCTGTCGCGCCGTGACGCAACCCGTCAAGGCGCCCCAAACGGCCAAAGGCCGCCAGTTCGCGCAGGGCCACCAGTGCTAGCACCAGCAAGAACGTCCCCATCAGCACCGACATGACCAGTCCGACAAGCGGATAACGCGCCATCAAATCGGTGATAAAGGTCCAAGCAGTAATCGAGACAAAAGCCCCTACAAGTATCGCGGCCAAGCCCCAGAACAGACGCATCAAAAAGGAGGGTTTGCGTGCGGCCAAACGGGCGGCGATCTGCATCGCTTGGCCCTGAGGGGCCTCTTGGCCAATGCTGTCCATAACCATCGGTGCCTCGGAGACTGACGGAGCGGGCGTGCCGTCTTGCTCCAGATCAAACAGAATTGGGCCTTTGGCCATTATTCTGTCTCCTTGTGCCACTCAAACCGCATATCGGGGAGATGCGCGTCATTGCCTGCACCGTCCGTGTGCTGAACCGCGACAAATCCCGCTTTCTCGTAAAACCGCGTCGCGCGGTCATTGGCCTGATAACTCCAGAGCCCCAGTTTTTTCGCATTGCGCTTTGCGTCATTCATCAGCGCACGCGCGACACCCTTGCCCTGCATGTCGGGACGCAGGCATAGCGCATGGATTTCCGTACCTTTCCGCCCGATCCAGCCGACAATAACATCATCAACAAAGGCGACCCGCACCCAGCCTGCATCGATCATATCCCCGATCAGCTTAATCTCTTCAGCAGAGCTGTAGAGCTGCGGCAACCAGTCAAGCCGCGCATTCGCAGCCGCCAGAATATCTGCCAGTTTGCTAGGCCCCATCGAGCCCGCAGGTCGGATCATCACAGGGGTCATAGCCGGTCTCCGATTAAAAATTCTGCCGCGCGGTCGAGCCTGATGTGCGGTGGTCCATCACCGGATCGCAAGGTAAGCGGCGCAGGGGCAAATCGCATGATTTGGTAGTCGGCGTCCAGCCATTTCTCCGCCCCCGCCCGTGCAGGGCTGAGCAAATGGGCAGGATCATCGGGCAATGCACCAGGGTAGAACGCCGCCTGTTTGCCCGTGTCCAGCAGCGTGCCGCGCACCACATCGAGCGGTGTGCCCTCATGGGTCATCGTGTCTTCGGTTGTGGCACGCAACGAGGCGATGGCCATCGCTTGGGTCTTTGCCCCGGCAAACCGCGCACGCTCCCGTGCATCGCGGGTCAGCGCCTCCATAATCGCGGTGAGTTGGGCATGTTGGCTGTGGTGCAGATGATCCGCCTTGGTCGCGGCAAAGAGGATTTTTTCAACCCGTTTGCCCCCCAGAAGGCCGCTGAGAAAGCTGTTACGCCCCGGGCGGAAGGCACCCAGCGTCTCGCTCATCGCAGCGCGAAGGTCTTCCACAGCAGGTGGGCCAGCATTTATTGCGCCCAAGGCATCGACCAGAACAACCTGACGGTCGATGCGGGCAAAATGATCGCGAAAGAATGGCTTCACCACTTCGCGCTTATACGCCTCGAACCGCCGCGCCATTTCGCGACGCAGGCTTTTGCGGCCATCCCCATCGGCGGCTGGCAGCGGCGCAAAGGTCAACACAGGTGAGCCAGCCAAATCACCGGGCAGCAAGAAACGCCCCGGTGTGCAGTCAGAAAAACCATCGGCCCGTGCTTGGGAAAGGTAGGCTGCAAAACTCTGCGCCAATGCTTTTGCCTGAGGCTCTTCAAGCTGTGCTTGGGGATCAGTCGCCCCTACAAGCGCCAGATAAGCCTCGGCCTGCGCACGCGATGCAATACGGGCAAGCGTTTGTGCACTCCAATCATCATAGCTGATGTCGAGCAGCCCCAAATCCAGCAGCCATTCACCAGGGTAATCGACGATATCCAAATGGATCGTGCGCGGTCCTTTCAAGCCTGACAACAGGCCATTGGGTCGGACACGAAGGCTCAGCCGCAACTCTGACACCGCACGCGTGCTGTCGGGCCAACTTGGTGTTTTTGCCGTGAGCGCGGCCAGATGCGCCTCGTATTCAAAGCGCGGGATCGTGTCATCGGGCTGGGGCTGCAAAAACGCAGCCTCAATCCGCCCCTCACCTGCCGCCACCAAACCGGGCATGCGCCCACGGTCCATCAGGTTGGCCACCAACGATGTTATGAAGACGGTCTTGCCCGACCGCGCAAGGCCCGTGACGCCCAAACGGATTACCGGCTCAAAGAATGTCTCGGACACAGTATCCTGTACGGCCTCGACCTGGCGCCAGATACCATCAGCGATTTGAGAAATTACCACACGCAGCCCTGCCCTAAATCTGTTACTCTACATAGGAGTAAAGTGCAGGGATTGCCACAGGCCAGCCCCCGCGATAAAGCCCCTTTTATGCCTAGATATGCTCTTCAAGTTGAATATGACGGTGCGCCGTTCCACGGCTGGCAGCGCCAGAATGATTTTCCCTCCGTCGCGGGGGCGATTGAAGACGCGCTGGCCAAGCTGGAAAAAGGCCCGCACAAGATCGCTGCCGCAGGGCGCACGGACCGCGGCGTGCATGCGCTGGGCCAGATTGCCCATTGTGATATGGTGCGCGACTGGACACCGTTCCGCCTGTCCGAGGCGATCAATTATCATCTCAAGCCTCACCCCGTAGCGATTGTAAACTGCGCCCAAGTGCCTGACACATTCCACGCACGGTTCGGCGCGGTGGAGCGGCGGTATCTGTTCCGCATTCTGCCCCGCCGTGCGCCGCTGACACATCTGCGCGGCTTTGTTTGGCAGATCAAGCAGGAGATGGACCTCGACGCCATGCGCGATGCCGCCACTGTTCTGGTGGGCCGCCATGACTTTACCACCTTCCGCTCGACAATCTGCCAATCCGCCAGTCCTGTGAAGACGGTGGACAAGATCGGGATCGAGGCGGTCGAGACCAACTACGGTACCGAAGTGCATTTCGACGTGCGTGCGCGATCCTTCCTGCACAACCAAGTGCGCAGCTTTGTCGGCACGCTGGAGCGGGTTGGTTGTGGCTCGATGACGGCTGCAGATGTGCAGGCTGCGTTGGCTGCCCGTGATCGCGCAGCTTGTGGTCCTGTGTGTCCACCACATGGCCTGTATCTGGCGCAGGTTAGTTACCCAGAGCCGCTCTTCGACTAATCGTTATCTGTTAGCCCAGCGCCCGCGCCTGACAGGCGTGATGCCTCGCTTTCTGGAACCAGCAATGCCGCAGCCAATGCCGTCCATGCGGCCTGAGTTTCCTCGGCCAAGTCGACACGATGCACCGCAGCGCGGGGCGCGGGGCGATTAAGATCAAGATGCACAGTGCCGCTTTCGGTTAGCGCAGCCACACAGGGCAATGCCGCGACATAACTCTGTGCCAGTGGGCTGTCTTCGGGATCAAGTACACCTGTTGCAATGCCTTCGACCTGACTTTCAGCGATACGAGTGAGTGCGAGGGGAAGATTGACAATCGGACCTTCGGGCAAGGCGGCAAGGGCGGCGTCCAGTGCCGCGACATCCCGCCCCGCCGTGAGATGCACCACTGCCGCAGCCCCGAATTGCGCCGCTTGGGCAGGCGGTGCGCCTGCGCCCCGCGCCGCTTTTGTCGCCAGCACCATCACTTCGTTGACCGAGCGTGTCACGCGGCAAACACTGGCAACCACCAGTCGTCACCACCCTGCCCGAGGTCCTCTGCCAAAGGTGCACCTTGGCAAAGCGTGATGCGGGTCCAGCGGTCCGACTTGGGGTCAAACTTAGACGCGCCAAAAAACGACAGCTTGCAGCGCAGCATATCAATCGGCAGACAGCTTTGTGCGATGAGATTGTCGCGTATCTCGGCGTAGGGGTATCGCGCACTCAGCGTCACCCGCTCTACCGCCAGCGCATGTTCAGGGTGGCGGGCAAGGAGGGTCGAGACAGGCTCGGGCCTTTGCGGCAGATCAGCATAGGCGGCATGCACCCGCCGGCCGATATCAAGCGGGGATTCCAGTGCCGCCCCCTCCTCCTCAAACCGCAAGCCAAGGCGCGGCTCCATCTTTTCCTCGGAGACATACCAAAACTGCCCGCAGTTTTGCGGAGCGGTGTAGTTCACGCCCAGCGCCCAGCCAAACTCTGCTTCCATCTGCGCCCTGAGCGCATCCGTATCGCTCAGCGGCGTCGCAAAGGCACCGTAAGGGTCGGCCATGCACTCGGTCAAACCATCCACCAGGTCGCCAAAAGGCTCAATCAGCAAAGCCGCCATCAATTCTTCGACATTTTCGCCCATGCTCTGGCTGGCGCGCATCACGGCATCAAGGGGCCGAACACCTGTGAGCCTTTCAGACGCAAGCAAGTCAACAGCATGGCTCCACGCTTCCCGCAAAGTGTTGATCCGTGCCTGATGCACGGCGTCTGGCACCCTCCACTGTTCAAGATGAGCGGCGGCGCGCTGCGCAAGCACGCCAATGCGCGCGATCTGCTGGGGCGAGAGTCTCTCAATCGCACGCACCCGCGCCAGCGCCGTCTCACGCACCAGCATCCAGTTGTTCAGCAGCACCGGATGGTTCACGAGGAAGGGCGCCATGCCGAGGCCTGTGGAGTTGCCAATGCCAAGGTGTCTCTTGATCACGGGATCAAGTGTTCCCTGCCCCACATGCTCCACCAGTGCATGGGTGAAATGACGGATTAGCCAAACGGTGAGCATCTCGGCCGCAAACGGCCCTTCGAGCCCCGCACGCGTGTCAAAGGTAGCGCGGTCGGCAATCCCGAATTTACCGTTGCCGTAGACGGCAGTCGTCCGCATGAGATAACCGACATCACGGATCATCGCGAGGTCAGGCTGCCGCCCCGCGCGCAGTGCCTCGATCACATGGGCAAACAAGCGGACGGATTTATTGGCGCGGCTCAGGATCAGATCGCGCGGACCAAAACGCCCCGCCTCCTGAAGTGGCGCATTGGCCGTGATCCGCGCAATGTCTTCTGCGTCAGGAATGCCATCGAACAGGACATAGGCGCTGTCCCATGCCGTCGCGATGACACGGTCGGTGCGCATCTCGGGCGGTAAATCGGTTGAAATTGCAACCAACGAATAAGTATGCCCGCCCAGATCAACGCTGAACACGCCATGCCCGAACCCTTCGGCACACATCTGCCACTCGCGGCGCACCACATGCGCCTGCTCCTCGGCAAGGCGGCGCAGGAGGCTGCGCAGGAATGACAGCCGCGTGGGGAACATCGACCCCATAAGCGACAGCCGCATCACGGTGTCGGGCGGGCGCAGGGGCATCTGCGGCGGCGCTTCAAAGATGTCTTTCATGGCAGCACTCCCGAACCTTGCCTTGGCAGATCACCGCGTGCTGGTGCTTCACCAAAGGGGGATCTTCCTCACATTGATGGCGCAGGCCACCTTGTCAGTCTAGCCAAAATGCGATCTCTGGGAGGCGTCACGCGACAGCGCAGAGGAGAAACATATGGACACCCCGCAGATTGAGTACTTTTATTCAGCCCATTCCGCATATGCCTATCTTGGCGCTCCCACTTTGACGCGCATTGCCAAGGATACCGGCGCGAAAATCGTCCACCGCCCTTTTGACTTTATGCCCGTCGTCCAAGCCGCAGGTGCCACAGGATTCAAACAGCGTAGTGCTGCCCATATCAACTATTTCTTTGGTCGCGAGGTGCGGCGCTGGGCGCAGTGGCGGGAACTGGAAATCCTCGACTTTCGCCCGACCCATCACGACAATCCGCTTGGCACTGCCAGTGGGATGATCCTTGCCGCAACAGACCCCGACGCGCTCAGCTTTGCCATTCTTCAGGCCCATTGGCGCGATGATGCGGATATTGCGGATCGCGCCACTCTGATGACAATCGCCCACGACTGCGGCGAAAATTCTCAAGCATTGATGGATGCAGCCGCCAGCGCGGATGTCCAAGCACAGTTTGCCGCCAATACCGCAGAAGCCATCGCGCGAGGCGTTTTCGGCTCCCCCACCTATTTCGTGGGCGGTGACATGTTTTACGGACAAGACAGGCTCGAAATGGTGGCCCGTGCAATTACGCAGCCTTTCGCGCCCTGAAAACGGGCTAGGCAAGATCAGCGCCCCGTGATTAGGTCACAGCAAAACACCTGCCAGAAAGTACCCTTATGCAAGCACCCGTTCACACCAGCTATGATGTCGTTATTGTCGGCGGTGCCATTTATGGATCCTCCGTGGCGTGGTGGCTCACGCAGATGTCAGGATTTGACGGCAAGGTGCTGGTGGTCGAGCGCGATCCGACTTACGAATTCGCCTCCACCTCACACACCAACAGCTGCATCCGCCAGCAGTTCAGCAATGCCACCAACATCTCGGTGAGCCAGTTCGGCGCGAAATTCATCCGTAATTTCCGCGAATTCATGGGCGGAAGCGAGGAAGTCCCGCACCTGAGCCTGCAAAGCTATGGCTATATGTATCTCGCCGACACGCCAGAATTTGCCGAAACGCTGAAAGAAGCGCAGGCGGTGCAACAATCGCTGGGCGCGGCCACCCGCCACATGAGCCGCGACGAGATCGCCGCCGAATATCCGTTCTACCAGCTGGATGATATTGTTGGGGCCAATCACAATCTTGTCGATGAGGGCTATTTTGACGGCGGTACGATGTTTGACTGGTTCAAACGTGCGGCCCGCGCCAATGGCGTCGAATATATCCACAATACCGTCACCGCCATGACCCGTGTGGGCGATGCCGTACAGAGCGTCACACTGGCCGATGGAACTGTTGTGGCGTGCGGCACTGTGGTGAACGCATCCGGGCCGAGTGCAGTTGAGACCGCCAGAATGGCAGGCCTCGATATCCCGGTGGCCCCGCGCAAGCGCTATACCTTTATTTTCGATGCGGCACAGCCGCTCGACCGTGATCTGCCACTGACGATTGATCCCTCCGGCGTGCACATGCGCTCGGAGGGGAAATACTACCTTGCGGGCTGCCCACCCGATGAAGACCCCGATGTGGCCTATGACGATTTCGCCTTTGATCACAGCCTGTGGGAGAACAAAGTCTGGCCCACCATTGCCACCCGCATCCCGCAATTCGAGGCAATCAAAGTGATCAATGAATGGGTTGGCCACTATGCCTTTAACACCTTTGACCAGAACGCCCTGCTAGGCCGCGCACAAGACTGCCCTAACTTCATCTTCGTGAACGGGTTCTCCGGTCATGGCCTGCAACAGTCCCCCGCCATGGGGCGCGGCATCGCCGAACTTATCGCCTATAATGAATACCGCAGCCTTGATCTCAGTGCCTTTGACGTGAACCGCGCCGCGCGCGGGGAACGTTTTCTGGAAAAAGCTGTCATCTAATCCAAAGAGGAAAAGCATATGTCTGTCACCGTGCGCCCTGTTGCCCAAACTGACAAAGCAGCTTGGGAAGTCCTCTATCAGGGCTATGCCAAATTCTATCACGTCGACCAGACCAAAGAGATGCGCGACCGCGTTTGGGGCTGGATCACCGACCCCGATCACGAAGTGAACTGCTTTGTCGCCGAACAGGACGGCATCCTCATCGGGCTGACCCATTACCGCCCGTTCTTCTCCCCGCTGAGTGCGAACGTCAAAGGCTTTCTCGATGATCTGTTTGTCGACCCTGCTACCCGGGGCTCTGGTGCGGCCCAAGCGCTGATCGAAGCGGTGAGTGCCAAGGGCCGTGAAAAAGGCTGGGCTGTTATCCGCTGGATCACTGCCGACGATAACTACCGCGCGCGCGGGGTCTATGACAAAATAGCCACGCGCACAGGCTGGGTCACGTACGACATCCCGCTTTAGCGTTATGGGCCGATATGGGCGCGGACCATATCCGCCACAGGCAACTTCGCCCCAAGTCGCGCACCGAGCAGGAACATGCCCGCAAATTTGCGTTGGAGATAAAGCACTTCCATCGGCACAACAGGCGGCACAAAACCGTCCCGCGCCAAGGCTTCGCCCTTGATCTGGATCTCACGGGTCAGGGTCGTATCAGAGAAATCGAACATCGGCACCCTCAGCCCGTCAAACGCCATGTGCACCAGTTCAAAGACCTGAGCGCGATGAGGCTTGGAGGTAGTTTCATCAATAAATCCGAGGGTTACACAGAGTTCCTCAACACGCCCACGCTCCGCATTCAGGCCACATCTGAACATCTCCCCATAAAGTTTTGAAATCTCAATACTTAATTCTCGCGTCGCACCAAAATCCAGCAGTATGATCGCCCCTGTTTCGGGATCATACCGATAATTTGCAAAGTTAGGGTCGCTCTGCATCAACCTGAATTCAAACAGTTCCTTGAGGGTAAGATCAATCAATCGCTGCATGATCAGATTACGCTGCGCCTGATCTTCTTCCACCGCCTCCTCAATCGGGCTACCCGCGACAAAACTCATCGCAAGGATGCAGTCGGTACTCCAATCCTCATAGACCTCGGGCAGCACAAACCCTTCACTCCCCGCCAGCAGATCACGAAAACGGTTGAGGCAAGCGGCCTCGCGCAGATAGTCGGTTTCCTCATGCAACTGCCGCGCGGCTTCCTCCAAGTAAGGCGTCAGCGCAAATCCCTCTGGCAGCATCCCAGACATCTTGATCAACGCGCCAACATTAGCCACGTCACTGTCAATGCTGCGCGCTACACCAGGGTATTGCACCTTGATCGCCATATCGCGCCCATCGCGGGTTTGCGCACGGTGCACCTGCCCGATGGAGGCCGCAGCAATAGGGCGCACATCAAAGCGGGCAAAGTCGCGCAGCCAGCCTGCGTGCCACTGCGCGCACAGCACTTTCTTGAGCTGTGCAGGCGGCATGAAATGCGCATCGTCGCGCAGACGCGCCATAATCTGGGCCAGTTCAGGGGGCAGCATATCGCCCGTATCCATCGAGACCAGCTGCCCGATCTTCATCGCCGCCCCGCGCATCTTGGCCAATTGATCCGCAACCCGTGTCACATTCGACGGGGTGAGCAACAGCCCGCGCCAATCCGGCCGCTCGCCCCGTCCCAGTTGCGCCATGCCGCCCAGCGCCATGTTTCCTGCCACACCTGCCGTCATCGCACCAAGGCGCGACAAACGGCCCAGACGGCTGGCTGGCACAGCGAGGCCTCTATCGCGCGGTCCGCTCATTTATACTGTTCTCGCCGTGTGCCAAAAGCATGCACCCGCTTGCGCCACGCCCGGTAGCTGCCTGCCTTGAGTTCACGCCGCATCAGTGCCTGCACTTCTTTCTCGGACAGGCCGTATTCCATCTCGATTGTCGCGAACGGAACATGATCGCTCAGGGCCATCTGGATTATGGCACTAACGTCTGCGACGGCGAGCACCCTTTGCTTTTCGGGTCCGCTCATTTGTAGAACCTTATGCCTGAGACCGCGATGTCCGCCTCCATCTCTGCGCCAATGGCAAGGATGCCCAGCCGCCGCAATCTGGCGGGGTCAAACGCGGCATCGGTTCTATGTGCCTCAAAAGTGGACCATGGAAGGCGCACGATTTGCCATTCCTGCGAAGGCTCTATGACAGCCCGGTACGACTGCCATGGACGTGTCAGCTGATCCGTGCGCAGCCGCAATTCGTAACCTGATCCAAAACCGCGCAGATCAACTTCGACGCCAAGCCATCCAGATGCATCAAATATATCGCCATGCGCCAGATCAAATGCCATTTGAATAAAGCCGCCGTTATTCTCAAGCGAGACAGTCCCCGTCAGGTGCACCGCATCGCGCCCCTCCACGTCGCCCCTTGTGATTTGGCCAGAGGAGACGCCGCCCATTACCGTATCTGCGACATATTCCCAATCGGGTCTCAACTCCATCACGCTTTCTCCTGCTAGGGCTGGTGCAACGAAAAGCGCCAGTGCCAGAACCGCCTGCATTGTTCTCGGCATATGGACCTCCATCGTCGCTAACGTTGATTTAGTGGCGAATGCCCTGCTGACCAGCCCTGCCGCGACAAATGGACTTCAGCGCTGCGCCTTCTGGTGGCCCTTTGCCCGTTATGAGATAGATAACTTGATAGCCACGGAGGGCTCTATGTTGCTGCACGTCACCGATCTCAAGAAATCCTATGCGGGCGCGGACGAGTTTATACCCGTTTTGCGCGGCATTGATATGGAAGTCACCAGTGGTGAGACAATGGCTCTGACCGGCGAAAGTGGTTCAGGCAAAAGCACGCTGCTGCACCTGATCGGCGGACTTGATACAGCGGATTCAGGTTCGATTGTGATGAACGGGCAGGATATCAGCAGCATGGATGATGCAGGCCGTGCCGCTGTGCGCCGCCACTCTGTCGGGATTATCTTCCAGCAGTTCAATCTCATCCCTTCGCTCGACGTTTCCGCCAACATTGCGTTTCAGGCGCGACTGGCAGGTGTGTATAATAGCGCAAAAGCGGATGAATTGGCGGCGGCCCTCGGATTGGGCGATCAGCTGCGCAAATATCCCGAGCAACTGTCGGGCGGCCAGCAACAACGCGTGGCAATTGCCCGTGCATTAGCTGCCAAACCCCGGCTGATCCTCGCGGACGAGCCTACGGGCAATCTGGACGAGGCGACCGCCGCAGAAGTTATGGCGCAAATGTTGGCGCTGGTGGCCCAAACAGGCGCGGCCTTGGTCATGGTCACCCACTCACCACGGCTGGCAGGCCAGATGGGACGGCAATTACACCTGAGCAAAGGGTTGCTCGCGTGATCGCAACAGGACTTTCCGCACTTTGGTCCCATTGGCGGCGCAACCCGCTCCAGCTGTTTACGCTCGTCGCCGGGCTGGCACTGGCCACGGCACTTTGGTCGGGTGTGCAGGCGGTCAACTCAGAGGCCCGCGCCAGTTATGACGCCGCTGCTGCCACGTTGGGCGAAGGGCAATACGACCAACTCCTGCCCAAAGCGGGGGAGGATATCGCGCAGGAGACATTCATCGCATTGCGACGTGCAGGCTGGCTGGTCGGACCTGTGATCGAGGGGCAAATTGGCGCGGCAGGCGCACAGGTCCGCCTTGTGGGCATTGATCCACTCACCGCCCCGGGGGGATTGGGACCAGTGGCGGGCGGTAGCATCGCGCTGCCCGATTTTCTGGAGGATCGCCCTGTCTTTGCAAACGCCGCAACCGCCGCCAAGCTGGAAGGCTTTATCGATGCACCCATCGTGGTGGAGCCAAGCATCGCGCCCGACACAGCCATCACGGATGTTTTTGTGGCCCAGCGCGTTCTGGATGCCCAAGGCAGCCTGAGCCGTCTAATAGTCGCCACAGAGCAGCCTATGGGTCGGCCACCGCTTGAGCGGATTGCGCCCGCTCTAACCCGCCGCCCTGCACAAGGTGGCTCTGACGTAGGGCGGCTCACAGACAGCTTTCACCTCAATCTCACCGCCTTCGGGTTGCTTAGCTTTGCTGTGGGCATCTTCATCGTACATGGTGCGATCGGCCTTGCCTTCGAGCAGCGGCGTGGCATGGTGCGCACCTTGCGGGCCTTGGGCATGCCTTTGCGCAGCTTGATTGCGCTCATGGCGGCGGAGTTGCTGGTGCTGGCGCTGATCGGCGGGGCAATCGGTGTGTGCCTTGGCTATCTGGTCGCGGCAAGTCTGCTGCCTGATGTGGCTGCCACGCTAAAAGGGCTGTACGGGGCACAGGTCTCTGGCACGCTCCAGCTTCGGCCTGCGTGGTGGCTGTCGGGCTTGGCGATCTCGGTTCTTGGCACAGGCATTGCGGCGACGGGTGCGCTGGCCTCGGTGGCGCGGATGCCGTTGCTGGCCAGTGCGCGACCACGTGCATGGGCGACCTCACGCGGCGTGATGCGGCAAGTACAGATGACAGCGAGCATCGGTTTGCTGGGCCTTGCGGGTATCCTCGCTGCCTTTGGCAACGGGCTGGTCATGGGGTTTGGTCTGCTGGCCTGCTTGCTGATCGGGGCAGCTTTGGCGCTGCCACTGCTGCTGGACGGGGCGCTGCGGCTGGCGGCATCCCTCGCACGTGGAGTTACAGCGCAGTGGTTCTGGGCCGACACGCGCCAACAGCTGTCAGGCCTGAGCCTTGCACTCATGGCGCTCCTATTAGCAATGGCAGCCAATGTTGGGGTCTCTACGATGGTGTCGAGTTTTCGGCTCACCTTCACTGGCTTTCTGGACCAGCGCCTCGCCTCCGAACTTTATGTGAGCACAGAAAGCATCGAGCAGGCCCGCGCCCTTGAGGCATTTGCGGCTACACGCACCTCCGAGGTGCTACCGCTGCTGTCGGTAGAGTCTGAACTGGCTGGCCTGCCAGCCGAGCTCTATGGCGCACGGATTGGTGCGACATACCGCGAAAACTGGTCCTTGCTCGCATCCTCCCCGCAGGTTTGGGATCTAGTGGCGGCAGGGGATGCTGTGCTGGTTAATGAGCAACTGGCGCGGCGTGCCGGTATTTGGGTCGGCGATGCGCTGACTGTTGCGCCTGAAACAACACTTCCTATTGCGGGTGTCTTTGGCGACTATGGCAACCCGATCGGCCAAGCGATCGTCAGCGAGCCCCTGTTTGCGCAACTCCATCCGCAGGTGCGTGCCACCCGCTTTGGTCTACGCACTGACGATGCCGGCAGCCTGCGCGTCGCCCTTACGGCTGAGTTTGGCTTGCCTGCACAAAGCATTACGGATCAGGCCCAGATCAAAGCATTCTCGCTGGGCGTGTTCGAGCGGACATTCACTGTTACGGCTGCGCTAAACGTGCTGACCCTGACTGTGGCGGGGTTTGCGATCTTTATGAGCCTGCTCACGCTGGCGGGCATGCGCGTGCCGCAACTGGCGCCCGCATGGGCGCTGGGGATGACGCGGCGGCGGCTGGGGCAGCTGGAGCTGATCCGCGCTGTCGTGCTGGCCGCCCTCACGGCCGCCTGTGCCTTGCCACTAGGGCTGGCACTGGCGTGGGTTCTGCTTACAGTGGTGAACGTCGAGGCCTTTGGCTGGCGCCTGCCGATGTACGTATTCCCGCGTGACTATGCGGTGCTGGGGCTGTTTGCGCTGGGGGCGGCAGTTCTGGCCGCCGCATGGCCTGCACGCAAAATGTCCCGCACACCGCCTGCGGATTTGTTGAAGGTGTTTGCCAATGAACGTTAAGGCCACTCTTTTCGCGGCATTTCTCGCGCTTGCGGCACCGCTGCCTGCGACGGCCCAAGGGTTCGGCGGCTTGGGCAGTGCGGCGGATGAGGCATTTGCCGTTCCCACCCCTGCGCCCACATTTGATTTCCCTGCCGATCACGGCGCACATCCTGAGTACCGGATCGAGTGGTGGTATCTGACAGCCAACATGACCGGACCTGATGGCACAGCATACGGCCTACAATGGACGCTCTTCCGCTCGGCCCTTGCGCCGTTCGAGACAGACGGTTGGGACAGTCCGCAAATATGGTTCGGTAATGCCGCCGTCACGACCCCCGCCGCGCATTACACCTCCGAACGGTTCGCCCGTGGCGGCACCGGACAAGCAGGCGTGACCGCCGCACCGTTTGAGGCGTGGATTGACGAATGGCACATGCGCGGGGAAACCTTTGACGTCTTGAACCTGCGCGCGGCGGGTCCGCAATTCAGCTATGATATCGCGCTGACCGCTCAGGGGCCGCTTGTTTTCCACGGCGACGATGGGTTTTCAGTCAAGTCCGAACAGGGCCAAGCCAGCTATTACTACTCCCAACCCTTCTTCGATCTCTCTGGCACACTGAGCTTGCCCGAGGGGGATGTGGCGGTCGCAGGCACCGCTTGGCTCGACCGGGAATGGTCGTCCCAGCCGCTGGCATCGGACCAGACGGGATGGGACTGGTTCTCGATCTCGTTTGATGCGGGTGAAAAGCTGATGGGTTTCAGGCTGCGCCAATCCGATGGCAGCTATTACACCTCTGGCACATGGATCATGCCTGACGGGCAGACAACCGCCCTGCCCAACGGCAGCTTTGACGCGGAACCACTGGAGAGTGTAGATGTCGGCGGCCGCGAGGTGCCAGTGCGCTGGCAATTACGCGTGCCAGATTTCGATGTCGATGTGACTGTAGCGGCGATCAATCCGCAGTCGTGGATGGAGATGGCAGTGCCTTATTGGGAGGGGCCTGTGACAGTGTCAGGCAACCGCAAGGGCATCGGATACCTTGAGATGACAGGCTACGATTAGGCGGGTGTACCCTTAGTCCAGCTCGAGCACCCGGCGGGCTACGCGAAAACATTCAAGCGCCTGAGGGACGCCGCAATAAATACCGATCACGTGGATGATCGCGCGAAGCTCCTCTGGTGTGACGCCATTTTTGATCGCGCCTTTGCAGTGGATTTCCCACTCTGTCATCTTGCCCAGCGCACCGATCATTGACAGATTCATCATGCTGCGCGTTTTGGCATCGATGACATCGTCGCCCCAGCCGAAACCCCAACACCATGCAGTCATCGCTTCTTGAAACGGCCGCGTAAAATCATCTGCAGCGGCGAGGTTCTTCTCCACATACTCTGCACCCAGCGTCGCCTTGCGTTCCTCTAATCCCTTGAGAAACAGTTCCTCATCAAAAATACTCATATTCAAATCTTTTCATAAAGTTACATTTTATAGCTAAAGCTTTACCTGAATGGATCAGAGGTCCACTTCGATCACACCATCCGCATGAGCCGCGCGGGACTGACACAGAATGACCGCCGTCTCGCGCTGTGCCTTGGACAGAACAAAATCGCGGTGCTCGACCTCTCCTGACACCAAACCGCATTTGCATACGCCGCACAGACCATCGGCGCATTTCACGTCCAGATGCACACCATTTTCGGCCAGTACGTCCGTCGCCGCACGGTCCGCAGGCACCAGCAGATCGCGGCCCGATTTGGCAAGCCGCAGAGTAAAGGCGTGGTTCTCGTAGTCGGGCAGTTCGGGGACCGAAAAATACTCAAGATGCAGCGCTTCGTCGGGGAGACCAGCAGCTGTGGCCACCTGCATCACCGCATCCATATAGCGGGTCGCACCACAGGTGTAGACATGGGTGCCCTCTGGCTGGGCGTCAAAGATTTGCGCCAGATCGGCGCGCCTGCCCTCATCCGATATATGCAGGGTCACATTGTCCGCCCATCCAAAGCTGGCAATGTCATCCAGCAGGCCCATCGTGCTGCGCGAACGGCCTGAATAATGCAACTCGAACGACTGCCCCTTGGCGTGCAGCGCATGGGCCATCGCAATCATCGGTGTGATCCCGATCCCGCCGCCCATCAGCACGCTGTGAGAGGCCGCCTTGACCAAGGGGAAGTGATTGATCGGACGGGAGATAAACACACGCCGCCCTTTGGTGAAAATCCGCTGCATCAATTTGGAGCCGCCACGCCCCTCCTCCTCGCGCAGCACTGCGATCTGGTAGCGCGAGCGGTCGGCAGGATCTCCAAACATAGAGTACTGCCGCAGGAATTCTGGCGCGATGACAATGTCCAGATGCGCACCCGCTTCCCATGGCGGCAGGTCGCTGCCGTCCAGCGAACGGAAGGCATATTTCGTGATGCCTTCGGCAGTGGTTTCCGCCTCCGATACTTCGACCTGAATAACAGGGCTGGTGCCATCAGCGGTATAGATATGGGCAACCTCATCGATTGTCCCGCGTGCCAAATGACCTTTGTATTCCTCGGCTGTCACCATGGCCTGATAGGCTTCAATCCCGGCCTCGCGGTCCATCATATAAGGATAGGGATAGGGGTGCGGCGCAAGCGTGGCAGGATAGACGGCAAGGGTTTGATCCTCATACTTCAGATCAAGTTCCTTTTGCAGCGCGCGGGTGTTTACCGGCACTTTTACCTTCTCATAGGCACCGCTGTCTTCGAGTTTAAGGTCCCACCACCACTTTTTGACGGGGTTGAGCGATCCCTTGCCCAGCGCATCGTCCAGCTTTGCCAGAACGGGGGCCGCTTTGGGGATGTTCATCGCGGCCCAGCGAAACGGCTTTTCCGCAAAAAGCCCCTCAAGGTTCCACGGGCAGGTTTTCATGCAGCGCCCGCACATCGCCCCACCTTCGGTAGTGAGGCGGTAGGTGGCGCATTTCTGGCTGTCGGATTTCCATATCTCATAGCCGTTAAACATCAGCTTTGGCCCTGCCGTGATCGCGCCAGAGGGGCATTCGCGCGCGCATTTGTTGCAGCTTTCGCAGAATTTTTGCAGACCGAAATCAATAGGTTTGTCATGCGCCATAGGCAGATCGGTTGTTACAACCCCCGATTTGAGACGCGGCCCCAGAAACGGGTTGAGGATGACCTCGCCGATGCGGCTCACCTCGCCCAAGCCTGCGAGCAATAGCAGCGGCGGCTGCAAAACTTCGCCGTCCAGCACGGTATGCGCCTTGGCGCTATAGCCCAGATTGCGGATCTGTTGGGCAATGACACCGCCAAGCAAGGAAAACCGCAGATAGGCCCGCATGGATTGGGCGACACTGATCCAGTCATCGCCGCTGGCCCCCTCCATCGTCTCGAACCCCTGATCGATAATAATACTGATGGCCTGATCGTGGGGCGGATTGAGCACATCACCACGCGCATCATGGCTGTACCATGTCCAGTCAGGACAGGCGGAAACGCCTACTGCGTCACAGCCCAGCCAATAGGCGGTCGCCTTGACCAGATCGGCAGCCTCTTGCGGGGGCAGTGTCACTTTTTCGGGGGCTGGTGAGCCATCCTGAAGCAGAACAAATGCGCCCAAGGCACGGCGCTGCGCCATGGAAGGCGCGGCCTTGCGGGCATAATATCCGCCGCCCGCAGCTTTTTGAACCGCCTTGCCCATATCGCCGAATTGCGCACGCGCAAACATATCCGTGCGCTTTGGCACCCGCGCCACGCGCGGCGCATCGATATAAGTGGTCGGGTCATCCACACGTTTCAGCGTCTCGAAGGGGTACGACCCATCGACAAACCGCCGCTTGGCATAAGGCACCGCGTTGGAGGCGTTGCGCGCATATTTACCCCCCACCCGCCAGCGCAGACCAAAGGCCGAGGCAGGCTGCTGGTCAAGTGGGACCAACGGCAGGTCAGGTGCCACCTCGAACGTGGTGGTAATCGCGGCAAGGCCAAAGCGGGTACTGATATAGGGATGGGTCAAGGCTCCCCGTTCTACCGTAGCGAGGCCTGCGGCAACGGCCAGCTTATTGAGGTCAACATCCGCGTCAGCAGCAGTATGCGCACGCGCCTCATATCCCAGCAGGCGAATATATTCCGCTAGAACAACGGCGGTCTCGGCCCCCAGCAGCCCCGCACGCTGTGCCTGTGCATCGCGGAACCAATCGGTACCACATTCACCCGCCTCGGGGTCGCGCGGATTCTCATAGAGGAAAACAATCGCATGGCTATGGCCCGTGACTGGCCCTGCGGGCGTTTTGATGGAATCCTTGAGATCGGCCATTATCATGTCGATGCCCGCGGCCAGTGTCTTGGTTTGGCGGGTTTGGAGCGCCTCGGCCAAGCGATCAAGCGCGGGGTTGCGGAGCGACACATCCAGCACGGCGGCCTGCGGCAAGAGACATGTCCCCACAATCGTAGCATCCGCGAAATAGCCGAATGATTTCAAATGCTCCGCCCGCAGGGCGGGATCATCGGGACATTCAGCACGCTGCGGGTTTAGCGCCCCGTGACGGATCGCATCAAGCATCGCCTGATATTCCTGCATCGCGTTCAAGACGCTGCGCGGATCGTCAGGACGCTCGAACGAGACGGCACCGTGGGCTGGTACGTGCCTGAGGTCCGGCACGCTAGTGCTGCGGGCCAAAAGCTCGCAAGGGTAGCCGCCCATGTGCACAGGTCTGTCTTTGCTGGAAAAGAACTTCATGGGGGCGCTAACTATTTTGTTTCGAAGCAAGCTAAAGCTTAGCCGAGACAATTGTTAACGTCACCCCATCACGATGGCGCCCTTAATCTTGCGCCACACAATCCGCAAAATACTGTAGCTGCCCGTTTTCGTCCTCTTGCTGCACCAGACCATGGATGTCGGTTTCGAACCCTGGGCATTCGCGGGCAAAAGCGCGGTTGAATTTGAGATATTCAACGATCTTCTTGTTGAACACTTCACCTGGGATGAGCAGCGGGATGCCGGGGGGATAGGGTGTCACAAGGCTGGTCGTGATCCGCCCCACCAGTTCATCAATGGACACACGCTGGGTTGTGCGTGCCGCGATGCAAGAGAACGCCGCCGTGGGCGTCATCTGGGGTGTGTGATCACTGAGGTAGATGTCTGTGGACAGGATCGCCACGTCATATTTCGAATAGAGCGAGTGCACATGCTGGCACAGATCACGCAGACCCATCTGCTCATAGCGCGGCTGTTTGGCGCAGAATTCGGGCATGCAGCGCCACATGGGGCGGTTTTTGTCATAGTCGTCTTTGAACTGCTGCAATTCGGTCAGCAGGGAATTCCAGCGGCCTTTTGTGATGCCAATCGTGAACATCACGAAAAAGCTGTAAAGCCCCGTTTTCTCAACCACAACGCCGTGCTCTGCGAGATACTTGGTGACGATAGAGGCAGGTATCCCCGTCTCGTCAAATCGCCCGTCAAGGTTGAGACCTGGCGTGATCAGTGTCGCCTTGATCGGATCCAGCATGTTAAAACCGGGGGCCATGTCGCCAAAGGCATGCCATGATTCCTCACCGTCCGCAGGCTGCACGCCTTCTGCATCGGTTTTTTGCAACACCCAGCCTGACGGGTCATCTACACCCTCATCACCAAGGTCGTCAGGCCCCCAAACCTTGAACCACCAATCCTCGCCATATTCATCATCGACTTTTCGCATTGCGCGGCGAAAATCGAGGGATTCGAGGATGCTTTCCTCAACCAGCGCCCGCCCACCTGGTGGTTCCATCATCGCAGCCGCCACATCGCAACTGGCGATGATGCTGTATTGCGGGCTGGTGGAGGTGTGCATGAGGTAGGCCTCATTGAACAGATGACGGTCAAGCTTGGTGTTCTGGCTGTCTTGCACCAGAACGTGGCTCGCCTGACTGATCCCTGCCAGCAATTTGTGAATCGATTGCGTAGCATAAGTCACCGGCTGCAAAGGGCGCTCTCGTTTGCGACCCATGGCGTGGAAGTTGCCATAAAACGGATGAAATGCGGCATGAGGCAGCCATGCTTCGTCGAAATGCAGGTTGTCGATATACCCGTCGAGCAGATCCTTTATCGTTTCGGTATTATAGAGCACACCGTCATAGGTAGACTGCGTCAACGTAATAATGCGTGGTTTGACCGTTTCCGCATCCACATGGGCAAGCAGCGGGTTTGCACGTATTTTTTGGCGGATAGCCTCAATTTCAAACTCGGCTTTCGGGATCGGGCCAATGATGCCGTAATGGTTGCGGGTAGGCTTCATAAAGACGGGTATCGCGCCCGTCATGATGATGCTGTGCAGGATGGATTTGTGGCAGTTACGATCGACCACCACCACGTCACCGGGAGCGACAGTATGATGCCAGACCATCTTGTTTGACGTCGAGGTGCCATTGGTCACAAAAAAGCAATGATCCGCGTTGAATATCCGCGCCGCGTTGCGCTCGGACGCACCAATAGCACCGTTATGATCAAGAAGCTGGCCTAATTCCTCCACCGCGTTGCACACATCTGCACGTAGCATATTTTCGCCGTAAAACTGGTGGTACATTTGGCCGATCGGTGATTTCAAAAACGCGACGCCTCCAGAGTGGCCCGGGCAGTGCCATGAATACGAACCGTCCTCGGCGTAGTCGAGCAGCGCCTTGAAGAACGGCGGCTGGATGCCTTCAAGGTATTTTTTGGCGTCGCGGATTATATGACGGGCCACAAATTCGGGCGTGTCCTCGAACATATGGATAAAGCCGTGCAACTCACGCAGGATGTCGTTGGGCAAATGGCGTGAGGTCTTTGTCTCACCATAAATATAGATCGGCACATCGGCGTTTTTCCAACGCACCTCCTCAATGAAATTGCGCAGATTGACCACTGCGGGATCAAGATCTGGACCATCCTCGAACTCTTCATCATCAATGGAGAGCACAAAGGCGCTTGCTCGTGATTGCTGCTGGGCGAACTGGGACAGATCGCCATAGGTGGTGGCACCCAATACTTCGAACCCCTCCCCCTCTATGGCTTCGGCAATCGCGCGAATACCAAGGCCCGAAGAGTTGTCGGACCGAAAGTCCTCATCAATGATTACAATCGGAAAACGGAACTTCATAACTCAATCCTGCAAAAACGTGGACAGGCGCGCGCGCCGAAATAGCTCAGCGGCACGTAACTTGTTCCAATCCGTCACAATTGGAGAAGTATCGCCCTAAGACAGTAGTTATCTTTGCCGTGCCTGCCGTCAAGCGGCGAAAAACCATTGGCAAAGATGCCGTTCGGCATGATGGTTAAGCAAGACCTTCACAGCCTATTTCTCCAATTGAGTCGTCAGCACCTCACAGCTCCGAGCAACCCTATTAAGGTATATGCTGATAACAACAGCCGCTTGTCGTGGCAGATAGATTTCAGTGGTCCAGCCTGCTAAGACATTTCCAACACCGTCGACAGAATGCACAAATGGCTATAAGATATGACCTTAATAGTTGCGTGGCGCTTGAGGCGTTTCGTGGAAACGGTTGGCGATTTATCCACGCCCTGCATCACCCCCGAAAATGAACGAAAACCGTATGTTAATAATCGAGCCCAGAAATAAATTCTTGGGATTCGGTTTTGCGCCCACAGTTTTTTGTCTACATGACTTGGTCGGCGCAATCCGAGCTTTTCAACAGACGTCTAGTTACTGCCAATGATCGAGTTGCTGCCTTGGTAAATTACGGAAATCTATAACGTGTCGCTGTGCACGAAGCGGGCTAAACAGTTGATACCCATGCTTTGGGCTTGTATTTGCCCAAAGCCACCGCATCACATCACATCACATCACATCACATCAGAGAGTGGGCCGTAATTGAACCGGAAGCTAGGGGCATCGAAAAAACCGGCTATTAACGATCTGGCTGAGGCAACCGAGCTCGCCTTTCCAGCGCACGATTACTGCGGCCTGTATGCAAACAGTCTGCTGTTTCCGAGTACTAACCAAATTCTGGAATTGAATCCTCTCCAAGCTCTCCACACGAACTTGAACGCTGGTATGATGATCCTCCAAAAGCAGCCAAAAGACATCGCACAAATGCACGCTTCGACTATTCATAGGGCCAAAGATGCTTTTCCAGAACACCGCAAGATGAACGGCGCAAGCCTGTCGAAACCCCTGAAGGTTGTAGGAACATTCCCAACTCGTCAGCAAGGCAGTTCTTAGGTGGAATAACGACAGCTTGCAAAATACAAGGCCGCCCAGGTCACCAGCAAGACAACTCTCAGGAAGAGAGCTTCACATCCGTTACAAGCGCGCCCGATCTCAGGTCAGTCTGGGGCAAGCCCAAGACGACCTTAAAGCAGAAATGTACCTCGAAGGATACTCCACGCACCCACCTATAAAAAACATCGATACGTTTAAAGTTTTAAATGGGATGTAGGTGGCGGAGACGAAGGGATTCGAACCCTCGAACGCGTTAACGTTACTCCCTTAGCAGGGGAGCGCCTTCGACCACTCGGCCACGTCTCCGCTGTCCCGTTTAGCGATGGGGTCTGGGGAGGGCAAGGGGGTTTTTGGGGAGATTTTTCGAGGGGGTGCTTTGTGTACACCCCCTGTGCACCACCTGTACACTGGGGTGGCGGTAGTGGGATGCAGGTTGGAGGGCAGGAATTGGAGGGTCCCTGCCCTCTTTTGACCTTTAGAGGGGTGCTGAGGTCCCGCCGCTGGTGAGAGCCAGACAGAGGCGCAGGAGAATGGTGAGAGCGACGACCCAGCGGACAGGCACGCCAGACCTCTATTAGTTTGGAATACTCCAAGTCAGCTCCAAAGCTTTAGGTTGTGCAATCGGAGGGTTTCGTTACGATTTCAAAAACGGCGCACGATACTGGGTTTGATGGAACGGTTTTTACACGGTGTGAATGTCGGGGGCTGCTGCCTCCAGATGGTGACGGGGGCGGTCGAGATTGCCTCGACGGGGGGTGCATTGTCGGCTGTGGGTGCGGGTTTGTCTGCGCTGGCGATGCGTAAAGCCCCTGACCAACAGCGCGAGATTGCGCTGCGTATGGTGGGCGCACTGGAAGCGCATCTGGAGACGGCGCAGATACCGCAAGAATTGCAGAAACAGATTGTGCTGATCCTAGATAGTTTTGCGGTGACGCCGCAGGATATTGCCCGAGGTGATATTGTAGCGGTCAAGATTGCACAGCACATGCGCGGGCGGGTCGCGGCAGAAGCGATCATGGCGGAGCATCGCGAGGATGCGGTGCTGGACGCCTATGAAGCGATGTTGGCGGCGACACTGTTGCCGCTATGCCAACCGCAGACGCAAGCGGAGGCTAATGATCGGGAGGTGTTGGGCAGGCTCGCGGGGCTTGAGCAACTCATCAAATCGCAAAACGCCGATCAGCCGCTGCGGGATGCGGGGATCAGCGCGGAGGTTATCCTTGGGCTGGCGCGCAAGGCATCGGGGAGCACGGATAACCTTGAGCAAGCTTGGATCGACCTAACCGCGTTTTTCGAGGCGGCGTTGCAGGTGCAGGAACAGACCCCAGCCACGAACCACGCTGATTTTGTGGATGATGTGATCGCAATGACCCGTGATCTGGCGGCAAAGGGGGAGTATAGCCCTGCGCTGGACGCGATTGCTGATGCCCTTGCACGGGATGCGACAGAACAGGCGGCACAGCAGGAGGCGTTCCAGGCCCGCACCGCTCGCCTGATGCAGCGTCAGCGCAACTTGCTGGTGCTGAGCGATCCGAAAGAGGCGGCAACATTCCTTGTTGCTCAGGCGGACCGCACGGCAGGCGGGACAGCAGATTTTGAGGCACTGCGCCTTCTGCAAGACGAATTTGACGAGCGGGGCCGCGACAAAGGAACGGCAGCAGATTTGCTGATTGCGATTGAGGTATCAAACGCCACTTTGCCGCGCGCAATAGCGACCGAAGCGCGGGGGGCTGTGCTAAATGATCTGGCAATGGCGCTGCAAACCCTCGGGGAGCGGGAAAGCGGGACGGCGCGGCTGGATGAGGCGGTGCTAGCCTACCGCGAGGCGCTGAAAGAGTACACACGCAAGCGGGTGCCGCTGGAGTGGGCCACGACGCAGAACAATCTGGGAAATGCGCTGCGAACCCTCGGGTCGCGGGAAAGCGGCACAGCGCGGCTGGATGAGGCCGTTACGGCCTACCGTGAGGCGCTGAAAGAAAACACACGCGAGCGGGTGCCGCTGGACTGGGCAATGACGCAGAACAATCTGGGAAATGCACTACAAACCCTCGGGTGGCGAGAAAGCGGCACAGCTCGGCTGGATGAGGCCGTTACGGCCTACCGTGCGGCGCTGAAAGAGCGGACACGCGAGCGGGTGCCGCTGGAATGGGCCAAGACGCAGAACAATCTGGGAAATGCACTGCAAACCCTCGGGTCACGGGAAAGCGGCACAGCGCGGCTGGATGAGGCCGTTACGGCTTACCGCGAAGCGCTAAAAGAATGGACACGCGAGCGGGTGCCGCTGGAATGGGCCACGACACAGAATAATCTGGGAGGTGCGCTGCAAGCCCTCGGCGAGCGGGAAAGCGGCACGGCGCGGCTGGATGAGGCGGTGCTAGCCTACCGCGAGGCGTTAAATGAGCGGACACGCGAGCGGGTGCCGCTGAACTGGGCCACGACGCAATTCAATCTTGCGGGGATCTATATTGCGTATTTTGAGAAAGACGGGGCGGCGGCGTATTTGGACGTGGCAGAGCGCCACGCCTCATATGCGCGTGAGGTTTTTGATGAGGCGGGGGCTACGCATTATCTGGAGATGGCGGATACGCAGCTTGAGCGCATTCACTCCCTGCGGGACTAGTTATTAAACAAGAAGTGCAGCACATCGCCGTCTTTGACCGTGTATGCCTTGCCTTCCGCGCGCATTTTGCCCGCTTCCTTCGCCGGGCCTTCGCCGCCTAGGGATACAAAATCATCGTAGGCGATTGTTTCGGCGCGGATGAAGCCTTTTTCGAAGTCGCCGTGGATGACGCCTGCGGCTTTGGGGGCGGAGGTGCCGGACTTGATAGTCCATGCGCGGGCTTCTTGGGGGCCTACGGTGAAGTATGTCTCGAGGTGCAGCAGCTCGTAGCCTGCGCGGATGAGGCGGTCGAGGCCTGCTTCCTCCAAGTTCATGTCGTCGAGGAACATTTGGGCGTCCTCGGCGTCGAGCTGGCTGATTTCTTCTTCAATCTGGGCGGAGATGACCACGGCGGAGTTGCCTTGGGCTTCGGCCATTTTGGCGACGGCGGCGGAGTGGGCGTTGCCGTTGGCCGCATCATCCACGCCGACGTTACAGACATAGAGGACGGGTTTTGTGGTCAGCAGTTGCAGCATGCGCCATGCTTTTGCGTCGTCTTCGTCGATCTCGCAGGTGCGGGCGGGGTTACCTTCTTCAATAGCGGCTTGGGCCATAGCCAGCAGGCGGTCCTGTTGAACGGCGTCTTTGTCGTTGCCCTTCATCTTGCGCACGAGGCCTGCGCGGCGTTTCTCGATGGATTCGAGATCGGCAAGCATCAACTCGGTATCAATGGTTTCGGCATCGGCCACGGGATCGACGCGGTCCTCGACGTGGGTGACGTCATCGTCCTCAAAGCAGCGCAGCACGTGGGCAATGGCGTCCGTCTCGCGGATGTTGGCGAGGAACTGGTTGCCGAGGCCTTCGCCTTTGGACGCGCCCTTCACCAGACCCGCGATGTCGACGAATGTCATACGCGTGGGGATGATGGATTTGGACTTAGCGATCTCGGCCAGCGTGTCGAGGCGCGCGTCGGGGACAGCGACCTCACCCACGTTCGGCTCAATCGTGCAAAAGGGGAAGTTGGCGGCCTGTGCGGCGGCCGTGCGGGTGAGCGCGTTGAAAAGCGTTGATTTGCCCACGTTCGGCAGACCGACGATACCCATTTTGAAACCCATGATAGCATCCTCTTTTGCGTTTGCGCCGTGTTATGGCGAACGCGGTCGCTGTGCAAGGGTCTGATGGTGCGCGCGCGGGTGCAGTCGTGGATTGATTTCCCCTGCGGAATTGGGCATTCCAAGCGTAACATTCATCTAAAAGGCCATCCCATGACCCGCATTGACGCCAAATTCGCCGACCTCAAAGCCAACGGTAAGAAGGCATTTGTATCTTATGTGATGGCGGGAGATCCTGATTTTGACCGCTCGCTGGAGATTGTGCGCGGGTTGCCAGCGGCGGGTGTGGATATCATCGAGTTGGGATTGCCGTTTACGGACCCGATGGCGGATGGGCCCACGATCCAGCTGGCGGGACAACGTGCGTTGGATGGCGGAATGACCCTGTTGCGCACGCTGGAGCTGGCCTCCGAATTCCGCAAGGGCGACGACACGACCCCGATTGTCCTGATGGGCTACTATAACCCGATCTATTCTATGGGCGTGGAGAAGTTCCTCAAAGCCGCGACTGCAGCGGGAATTGACGGGCTGATCGTGGTGGACCTGCCGCCAGAAGAAGATGTGGAGCTGTGCATTCCAGCACAAGAAGCAGGGATCAACTTTATCCGCCTAGCCACGCCAACTACCGATGATCATCGACTTGAGCGGGTGGCCCAAAATACCTCCGGCTTTGTCTACTATGTTTCGATCACGGGGATCACTGGTGCGGCCGAAGCAGACGCGGGTGATGTATCGCCTGCTGTTGCGCGTATCCGAGAGACGACTGGCCTGCCTGTTGTTGTGGGTTTCGGGGTGAACACGCCCGAGAAGTCAAAGGCGATTGCGCAAGTGGCGGATGGCGTGGTTGTAGGCTCCGCTATTGTGAGCCAGATCGCAGCGGGTAAAAGCGCGGATGAAGTGCTCGCCTTTGTGAAATCGCTGAGCGACGGGGCGCATTCAGCCTGATTTGCAAGATGATGCTAGACGTTGGGCAGAGATGCGGACGATCCTCTCTTTTGCTGACGCAGGTTTGTCAAACGTTGGCTGCACTGGTTTGACAAACCTGCGTCAGCAGATCGACAGGTCCCGCTCTGCGAGCTCCTCAGCCTTTGGCTAAAACCGCACCAATGTCTGGTTTGGCGAACCGTTCCACAAACGGTCGTTTTCGAGAGTGTTGTAATGGCCAAGGAACGCCTGACTAAATCAGACGTAGCTAGCGACATGTCCGACAAGATTCCCGTCGAGGGTATAACTTCGATCAGAAGCCCAACCCAGTTCGCCAAAAGCATTCCGGACCTGATCGCTGCTGATATGTTTGTCAGGCGATTTCTTGTTGCAAGTGACGATGATCACTTCTTGTCCATGCTTTGAATTCTTGGCAAGCCAGTTCCGAAGTTCCTGCTCTGATGATACTTTTACCCGCTTCAGTTTTGGTATGGTCATGGCATGCAATCCTATGAGGCTCACATTTGCTCATAGGACGAAGCGGCTATTGCCGCAAATCCGGCCAAGACTGTCCTTGTACACAATATGAACCATAGGCCATTCCAAAAACCCCGTTCAAAATCCAATTGGTTGTTGAAGGTTTGTGACTGTGCCCATGACTGCGGCTGTTCGTGCAAATCCAAGCATGTTGTGGGCGGGGCCCGATTTCCAGTTTTGTAAATCGCGCCGAGCCACAGTTAGTGACCAGCGCTGCCAAAGGCTTCTCGCATCCGCCCAAAATGGGCCGTTGATCTGCGCCTGCCAAATTGGTAAACAAACCTAACCAATCAGACTGGATTTCTCCCATGCCCGTGATCACCAACATCGACGACCTGAAACGCATCCACCGCCGCCGCGTGCCAAAAATGTTTTATGATTACGCCGAAAGCGGCAGTTGGACGGAGCAAACCTTCCGCGAGAACACGTCAGACTTTGACCAGATTCGCCTGCGCCAGCGTGTCGCCGTGGACATGTCGGGGCGCAGTACCGCCACCCAGATGATCGGACAGGACGTGTCGATGCCTGTGGCCCTCGCTCCTGTGGGCCTTACAGGTATGCAGCATGCCGACGGAGAGATTAAGGCGGCGCGTGCAGCGGAAGCCTTTGGTGTGCCTTTCACGCTGTCGACCATGTCCATCAACTCCATTGAGGATGTTGCAGGCGCCACGCAGAAACCGTTTTGGTTCCAGCTTTATACCATGCGCGACACGGATTACGTCAGCCGCTTGATTGAACGGGCGCGGGCCGCAAAATGCTCGGCACTTGTGATCACGCTTGACCTGCAAATTCTGGGTCAGCGGCATAAGGACATCAAAAATGGCCTGACTGCGCCGCCGAAATTGACCCCCTCGACGATTGCCAACCTCGCCACCAAATGGCGCTGGGGCATTGAGATGTTGCAGACTAAAAATCGCAGCTTTGGCAATATCGTGGGCCATGTCGAAAATATCTCGGACGCATCTAACCTGAGCGCGTGGACCGCCGAGCAGTTTGACCCCTCCCTAGACTGGGGAAAGATCGAGAAGATCAAGGAGCAATGGGGCGGCAAGGTGATCCTCAAGGGTATTCTTGATGCAGAAGACGCCAAGATGGCGCTGAAGGTCGGTGCAGACGCGATCATCGTGAGCAACCATGGCGGCCGCCAGCTGGACGGTGCATTGAGTTCCATTCGCGCCCTGCCCTCGATCCTCGATGCCGTTGGTGATCAGATCGAGGTCCACATGGACAGCGGTATCCGCTCCGGTCAGGACGTGCTCAAAGCGATTGCGATGGGGGCAAAAGGCACTTACATCGGGCGCGCGTTCATTTATGGCCTTGGTGCTATGGGTCAGGCAGGTGTGACGCGTGCGCTCGAAGTGATCCACAAAGAACTCGATACCACGATGGCACTATGCGGTGAGACAAAAGTAACTGATCTGGGCCGCCACAACCTGCTGGTGCCAAAGAATTTCGAGGGCGACTGGCAAGACTGATGCTGGTATTCTCCGAGCAGAACCTTGTGCTCTTTTCGACCCCCAAGACGGGATCGACAGCAATGGAAGTCGCGCTGAAACCTTGGGCGGATATTGCGTTTTACAAGCATCGCAAACATACGCCCGTGAACAGATACCAGCGCAAGATTGCGCCGTTTCTGCGAGAAGCCTATGACCTCACGCCCGAACCGATGGCCGTGATCCGCGCACCTTTGGAGCATTTGCGCAGCTGGTACCGCTACCGCGCTGCGACACTGGACGTGGATTTTGACGGCTTTCTCGACGCGGTCATGTTGGACAGCCCCCCGACATGGGCACGGGTCGGTACCCAGCTGAACTTCCTGACCGACAAGCAGGGGCGCTTGGGCATCACGCATCTGTTTGCCTACGAGGCACAGCCCGTTCTGCGTGACTGGCTTAGCGCACGGATGGAACGCGAGATCGTATTCAAACCGCAAAATGTCTCGCCAAATGCGCCCACCTCGATCAGGTCAGAGACGTTGGCGGCATTTAACGCCCACTATGCCAAGGAGATCGCATTGCACGCCCACGTCACTGGCGCTGGAGGGCATCTGATCACGCAACTTTAATAGCAGCATTTCTTCATTTTGGCTTCAAACTGTGGGAAAGCTTTGCCCTTGGCAAAGGCTGGGCGGAGCCCCTTAACGATCCTGCCCCCAAAACTCGCATTTAATGCTTCCCAAATCCCTGATTCCCGTGTATCTGCGCGACTTCACGCAAAGCGACAGCCTTGGAGGCGCTTTGCCCTAATTTATGGAGAATTATTATGGCCGGAGAGATCCCAGATCTTGAAGTTCAAGCACGTACGGGGACAGGCAAGGGCGCCGCTCGTCAGGCACGCCGCGATGGCATGGTTCCTGGAATTGTTTTTGGTGGCGACGTTGAACCGCTGCCGATCCAGATGAATTTCAACAAATTGCTGACCATGCTGCGCAAAGGCCGCTTTAAAGCGACTTTGTTCAACTTGAAAGTCGAAGGCCATGATGACGTTCGTGTTATCTGCCGCGATGTTCAGCGCCATGTTGTAAAAGACCTGCCAACGCACGTCGATTTCATGCGCCTGAAGCGTACCACAAAGATCAACCTATTCATCAACGTCGAGATCGCTGGCGAAGAAGAATGTCCGGGTCTGAAGAAGGGTGGCACGCTCAACGTACTGCGCCCTGAAATCGAACTGGTTGTGACCGCTGCTGACATTCCTGAAAGCATCGTTGTGGACATCACTGATTTGGAAGTTGGCGACAACATCACCATCTCCAGCGTTAAGCTGCCAGAAGGTTCCAAGCCTGTTATCGACCGTGACTTTGTGATTGCACAAGTCTCCGCACCATCCGCCCTCACCTCAGCTGGTGACGACGAAGATGATGTTGATGCAGACGAAGTACCAACAACAGAGATGAACCCGCCAAATGGTGAAAAATCCGGCGATTGATCTCATAGTTTGATCGATACGTTTTACGGGGCTGCCTTATGGGTGGCCCCGTTTTTCTTGGATATTCCCAATGCACCTGATCGACTTAAGACAGTACCTTAAAGCATGAAAACAAATCGACCCTCTGGTTCGAATATCGCGAAAAGCCTTCGGCGGGTAACGGAACTGAGCCTGATTTGGTACGCAATGTTTGTCCCGGCCACTATGCTGTATCTGGCGCAGCTAGCCTCTTTTGTCAGTGAGACAAAAGGCGCTTCATCCCTGCTGGGCCTCAACCCAACCAGCGCCGAAGCGGTCCTTTTGGATTTACTGACCGCCTCACTGCCAATGATCACAGCATTTGCGATATATCTGCGCGTTCTTGCACAGCGTAGGAAAAAGCTACGGATTTCTTTTGTTGCGCAGCACATGGAAGACGATCTGGTGTACCTGCCGACCTATCCTGCGCTAATTTATAGACGTAGCGGTGCGCAGATACAGGTACTCTGGAACGCAGACGGATTTGTCGCGGGCGGGCCGATCTACCCCGTTCCGAGCGACATTACGCTAAGGGCGTTTGATCCTGACCATTTCATCGCTGATGGCACGCCCTGAGCGACGCTGCCGCTGGACGCTGCCCTGCCCGCTCCATATGATGCGGGACAAGCAGTGGAGCAGCACATGAAACTCATCGTCGGCCTTGGCAATCCGGGTGCCAAATACGCGCGCAACCGTCACAACATCGGATTTATGGCGGTTGAGCAGATCGCGGCAAATCATGATTTTGGGCCGTGGAAATCCAAGTTTCAGGGCAGCCTGAGCGAGGGGCGCTTTGGCAGCACCCGCGCGGTCCTACTGCGCCCCGAGACATTTATGAACAAATCCGGCGATAGCGTCGCGGCGGCTATGCGATTTTACAAGCTGGAGCCAGAGGATGTGATTGTGCTGCACGACGAGTTGGACCTCGCGCCCGGCAAAGTGAAGTTCAAGATGGGGGGCGGACATGCAGGGCATAACGGATTACGCTCAATCCACAGCCATCTGGGGCCGGACTATGGTCGCGTGCGCCTCGGCATTGGGCATCCCGGACATAAGGATCGCGTCGCGGGATATGTTCTGAGCGATTTCGCCAAGGCAGAGGCAGACTGGCTGGATGATGTGATGCGCGGGATAAGTGACGGGGCACCCTATCTGGCCGAGGGCGACAATGCGAAGTTCATGAATGCGGTGAGCCTGCGCACGGCCCCTGCGCGCCCCTCAACGGGGACCAAAGGACCTGCAAAGCCCGCCGTTGCGAAAGTGGCCCAAGAAGTGCCGCCCAAAGAGACTGAACCGCAAAGTCCACTGCAAAAGCTGCTGGGGCGTTTCAAATGATCCTCAAAGACGCGTTTCGCCATCAGGCAAAATCCTGCGCTGCGTTGGGCAGTCCTTTTATGGAGCGCTTGCTGACACTTTTAGCCGATCACTGGCCTATAGAAACTGCTATTGCCCGCAAGTTTGCAAGTTTCGGGGGCGATATTGGTCCTGCGGGTCATTCGCTGCCGTTGCGCATCGCAGGCGGGCTTCATGCGCTGGTCCTGACCCAGCGCGATGCAGCTCTGATGGCGGTTTATCCGCCGCATACTCCTGATGATGACGCAATGCGCGATGCTGTGCTGGCCGCCCTTGTGACGCATAGCGATTTTCTGCTGGACTGGGTGGAAAGCCCGCCGCAAACCAATGAGGTGCGCCGTTCTGCCGCACTGATCGCAGGCGCGCGGGTTGCTGTGGCACAGTTTCCCCTGCCCCTCTATTTGAGTGAGTTGGGGGCAAGTGGTGGGCTGAACCTCATGTGGGATCACTATGCGCTGGATGTGGGTGGCAAACGCTATGGCCCTGATATGCCTGTCCTGTCGCTCAGCCCTGAATGGCGCGGTCCTGCCCCGTTGAAGTCCGAGCCGCGCATTGCGTCGCGCAAGGGCGTGGACCTGAACCCGCTTGATCCACAACGCAGGGACCACCTGCTGCGCCTCACGGCATATCTGTGGCCGGACCAGCCTCAGCGGCTGTCGCTGACCCGCGCAGCCGCCTCTGTCATGACGGCGCCGATTGACCGCGGGGACGCCATTGAGTGGCTTGGAACGCGCCTGTCTGCTGCGCCGCAAAAGCACCTGCACCTGATCCAGCATTCTGTAGCATGGCAGTATTTCCCGCGTGATGTGCAGGCCCGTGGAACAGCCATGATCGAAGCCGCAGGCAAGCGTGCAACGCTTGAGCGCCCCTTGGCGTGGCTTGCGATGGAAAGTGACGGCGATACAACCGGCGGCATAGGCGCGGCTGTAACCTTGCGACTTTGGCCCGGCGATATCACTTTAATGCTGGGGCGTGCAGATTTTCACGGGCGCTGGATCGAATGGCAACATGACGCCACGGCGTGAGCGTGCGGCAGGCTTGTGCTGTACCTGCCTTTGCGCCCATGTTGGGATAAGTGACCTCTTAACCTAGGATACCCCCACCATGCGCACCTTCGGAAAATGGCTCCTCCGCATTATTGTGATTCTGGTGCTCGCGGCAGTTGTCGTAGGCATTTGGCAGCGCGAACAGATAACGCGCCTGCTCGCGGTCAACTCGCTCTTTTCCAAAGAGAAGATCGTGAATAACTTCTCTCATATGGATACTGCGTTTCTTACGACGCCTGTATCGCGGGGCAACGGTCCCACGGCAGAGTTGCTCTATGGGGCGGATGCGGAAATTCCCGCAAAGGTTGCAGACTGGATCACCGCACGGGATGTGACAGCGCTTGTTGTGCTAAAGGACGGCGAGATCGTGCACGAGAGCTATTACAAGGGGACAGCACCAGAAGATCTGCGCATCTCGTGGTCGGTGGCCAAAAGTTATCTCTCGGCACTGGTGGGAGTGTTGCTGGAGAACGGTACCATCTCTTCAATCGACGATCCCGTGACGGATTATGCCCCTGCCCTCACAGGTGGTGCGTATGACGGGGCCACTATCCGCAATGTGCTTAACATGGCGAGCGGTGTGACCTTTGATGAAGATTATCTCGACCAGTCTTCAGATATCAACCGCATGGGCCGTGTCCTGGCCCTTGGCGGTAGTATGGACAACTTTGCCAGCGGCCTGATGGAGACCTTCGCTGACGTCGGCATAGAATGGAAATATGTCTCGATTGATACGCATATCCTGTCGATGGTGGTCCGCGGGGCGACGGACCGGCCAATTGCGGAACTGCTGAGCGAGAAGATTATTGCCCCCATGGGGCTGGAGCGGGAGCCCTATTACCTCACAGACGGGTTTGGCACTTCTTTTGTGCTGGGCGGGTTAAACCTGACCACGCGCGACTATGCGCGGATGGGACAGATGTTCTTGCAAAACGGGGAATATAACGGGCGCCAGATTGTACCTGTTGACTGGGTCGCCGCCTCTACCACAGCCTCCGCGCCAACGGCCGAGGGCGAGATTGGATATGGCTACCAGTGGTGGATTCCCAAAAAGGCAATAGAGGGTGAATTCATGGCGCGGGGCATCTATGGGCAGTATGTCTATGTGAATCGTGCGCGTGGTATCGTAATTGCGACCAATGCGGCAGATCGCAAGTTTCGCGATGACGGCGTGGCAGATGAGAACGTGGCGATTTTCCGTGCGATTGCGGATGGTATTTGAGGAGAGAGTGCATGGAACCTGACGAGAGTATCAACGTAGTTGGCGGTGAATTAGCTCTGTGTGGAACCGATCCTGTGACGGGTTTTTTCCGCGACGGGCATTGCAACACCTGTGCGGCAGATCAGGGCAGCCATACGGTTTGTGCAATCATGACAGCAGAGTTTCTGGCGTTTTCGAAATATGTCGGTAACGATCTGTCCACGCCGCAACCTGCCTTCGGGTTTGCGGGGCTGAAACCCGGTGATCCGTGGTGCCTGTGTGCGGGACGGTTCATGCAAGCGGCCGAGGAAGGCTGCGGGCCAAAGGTGCATCTGGCGGCAACGCATATACGGGCGCTGGATGTGGTTCCATTGGACGTTTTGCGCAAACATGCCTTGGAGAGTGAGGGATGAAAGCTGCGTTTATCGCGGGTTTGGGCCTGCTGATTGCTGGCGGGGCTGTGGCCCAGGAGATCAGGCCACAGGAGCAGGCGCGTCTGGACCGTTTCGAGCGGTTGGCGGGGACAGCACTGCTGGAAGCTATGGCGCAGGGTGAGGCAAGTGATGTGGCTGCGTTGAGTGGTGCGTTGGCTGGCGTGCCGCAGGTTGCGTTTGATCCGTCGCTCAATGGTGAGTGGAAGTGCCGTACAATGAAGTTGGGGGGCGCGCCGCGGCTGGTCGTCTATAGCAATTTCAAATGCCGCATGCGTTTGGACAATACTGGCGTGATTTTCGAAAAGCTGTCTGGCTCGCAGCGCACCACGGGGCGGATCGAGATGCGCGAGGGGCGCGCGGTCTATCTGGGGGTGGGCTATGTCTCATCCGAAGAACCGCAGAATTATGCAGATCTCGACCCCGCATTCGAGGGCAATGGGACGATCACACCGGATGTAGCAGTGTTCGAGCGTATCTCGGATAAACGGGCACGGCTGATGTTTCCCGCGCCCGTCAATGAGAGTGATTTTGATATTCTGGAGCTAACCCGCTAGGCCCTAGGCGAATTCACCCATTTCAAAACCGAGGGCGCGGGCAACAGTGAAAATATCCTTGTCGCCACGGCCGCACATGTTCATCACCAACAGGTGATCCTTTGGCAGCGTTGGTGCGATCTTAATCACATGGGCCAGCGCGTGGGACGGCTCAAGGGCGGGGATGATTCCCTCCAACTCACAGCATTTCTGGAACGCGGCCAATGCTTCGACATCGGTGATCGAGACATATTTTGCGCGGCCAATGTCGTGCAGCCATGCGTGTTCTGGCCCGATGCCAGGGTAGTCGAGGCCTGCGGAGATGGAGAACCCTTCGAGGATTTGTCCATCGTCGTCTTGCAGAAGATACGTACGGTTACCGTGCAGCACGCCGGGTCGGCCACCTGTGAGGGATGCACAATGCTCCATTTTGGCGTTCACGCCTTTGCCGCCAGCTTCAACGCCGATGATGTTTACCTCTTTGTCGTCGAGGAAGGGGTAAAAGAGGCCCATCGCGTTGGACCCGCCACCGATGGCGGCGATCAGCGTGTCGGGCAGACGGCCTTCCGCCTTCTCCATCTGGGTGCGGACTTCCTTGCCGATGATGCTTTGGAAATCCCGGACCATGGCGGGGTACGGGTGCGGACCTGCAACCGTACCGATGCAATAGAAGGTATCGCGCACGTTTGTGACCCAGTCGCGCAACGCATCGTTCATCGCGTCTTTGAGTGTGCCACGACCTGAAGTAACGGGAATGATCTCGGCGCCCAACAGGCGCATGCGGAAGACGTTGGGGGCCTGACGCTCAACATCGTGGGCGCCCATGTAGACGACGCATTTGAGGCCGAATTTGGCACAAACGGTGGCCGTGGCCACGCCGTGTTGCCCCGCGCCTGTCTCCGCAATGATGCGTTTTTTGCCCATGCGGCGGGCGAGAATGATCTGACCTAACACGTTATTAATTTTATGGGCGCCTGTGTGGTTCAGTTCGTCACGCTTCATATAAATTTTGGCACCACCGAGTTCTTCGGTCAGGCGCGAGGCGTGATACAATGGGCTGGGACGGCCAACGTAATGCTCCCATAGGTCATTCATCTCGGCCCAGAAGGTCTCGTCAGTTTTGGCTTTGTCATATTCGGCCTGAAGTTCGAGAATCAGCGGCATCAGGGTTTCGGAGACAAAGCGCCCGCCGAACTTACCAAAGCGGCCATTCTCGTCAGGGCCATTCATGAAGCTGTTGAAAAGATCGTCTGCCATTGTGCATCTGCCTCTCGTGTATCTGTTGCGCACAGCAGTACCGCCCACGCGCCAAATGGTAAAGAAGCCAAAGTATCGCGGCGGGGGTGCAAGCTTTCGGGTGAGAGTTTGTGTTCAAATCCCCAGCGAGGATTTGGCGGGGGCGACGGTCATGTGTACGGGATCAGAGTTGCAGAAGATGATGACTTGGCCAGCGTTTTCCACTACCAAAAAGCAGCGGCGATGCAGTTCAATATAGAAGCGCTCACGACCTACCATCCGCTCCATATCGCGGACCTTGCGGCGCACCACGCCGCCGTCCAGCGCGGATTTGGCGCGAAACAGGTGGCGGAACCATTGCTCGGGCGAATGGTAGAGCGAGACGTCTGACATAGTCGCAGAGTGCCCAAGGATGGTTAATCAGGCGTTAAGTGCTGCGTCGACAAGGGCGTGGATCAGGGCGGCATCTTTGACGCCTGCGCTGCTCTCTACACCAGAGGAGACGTCTACCTGCCGTGCGCCTGTGCGTTTAATCGCCTCGGCCACGTTGAGCGGCGTCAGCCCCCCTGCCAGCATCCAAGGCGCGCGCCAGACGCGATTTTGCAAAAGCGTCCAGTCAAAGGCCAGACCGTTGCCACCGGGCAGATCAGCCCCTTTCGGCGGCTTTGCATCAACGAGTATTTGGTCAGCGACGCCGCTGTAGGTGTCAAGCTGGACCAGATCAGCGCGTTCGCCTACGCCGATCGCTTTCATTACAGGCAACCCATAACGCGCTTTGACTTCTGCCACCCGCTCAACACTCTCGGAGCCATGGAGTTGAAGCATATCAAGAGGAACAGCGGCGGTGAGGGCGTCGAGCATGGCGTTGTCGGCGTTGACGGTTAGGGCCACTTTGCAGATGCCCATAGGGACATGCCCTGCGAGGGTAGCGGCATCGGCAATATCCAAATGGCGCGGTGATTTGGGGAAGAAAACGAACCCAACGTAGCGCGCACCCGCTTGGGCAGCGGCATCGACGCCTGCAGGGTCCCGCAGGCCGCAGATTTTCACCGAAATATCATTGTGCATGGTCGCTTAACTGGCTTTGTCGAGCAGAGCCAGAACTTCGTCTTTGCCTTCGTGCTTTTCCGCCTTGAGCTTGTCCAATTCACGCTGGAGGCGGCGCATTTCGCGGGCTTGCTTGGCGGCTTCCGCACGCTCACCGTATTCGCGGATCCATTCCCAAACGAACCCCACCAGCAGACCTGCAAGGATGCTGCCGAGGATCACGATGAAGAGGGGCATCTCGATCGAAGGGTTCACGGCAAAGAGGCCGGACACTTCAGTCGGCAAGACCTGAAGGGACACAATCCCGCGGTTTGCCAAAGCAACAGAGACAAGGGCCACCGCAAAGGTGGCAATGCAGAGATAGCGTACGTAGCGCATTAGGATTTCCCGTTTAACCGATCACGGAGCAGTTTGCCCGTTTTAAAAAACGGTACATGTTTCTCTTCGACATGAACAGTCTCACCTGTCCGTGGATTGCGACCAACCCGCGCGTCTCGCTTCTTAACCGAGAAGGCACCGAAGCCGCGCAACTCAACGCGGTCCCCTTTGGACATGGCTGTCGTTATCTCGTCAAATATGGTGTTCACGATCCGCTCGACATCCCGCTGGTACAAATGTGGATTGTCGTCTGCGATCTTCTGGATCAATTCTGACCGGATCATCTAAGTCTCCCCCCGCAATTATTTGCGTCATTATGCCGCCACTATAGGAAAATTCCCCGCCTGCGAAAAGTGACTGAAACGACCAATTAGAGCATTTTACTGCATCAATCAGGCGAATCACCGGGAATCAGCGCAACCCTGAGGAGACTAAAACGAATTTTTGAATGTTTAGCCAGATTAGTAATAATCTAGGCAAATCCCGATTCGCATGAAAAAGGCCCCGCGCAGACTTGCACGGGGCCAATTCTAACAAAGGGGCAAGTGCCCTTTTGGGGTTTAGTCGTCGGAAGGCTTGAGTGCCGCGCCGAGGATGTCGCCCAAGGATGCACCGGAGTCCGAAGAGCCATACTGTTCGACGGCCTCTTTCTCTTCTGCAATCTCACGCGCCTTGATGGAGACGCCCAGACGGTGTGCTTTTGCATCGACGTTGGTGATGCGCACATCAACCTTGTCGCCAACCGAGAAGCGCTCTGGGCGCTGCTCTGCACGATCACGGGACAGATCGGAGCGGCGGATGAAGGCTTTCATGCCCTCGTATTCCACTTCGATGCCGCCATCTTCGATTGAAGTCACAGCCACAGTCACAACGGAGCCGCGCTTCACGCCGCCCACTGCTTCTGCAAACTTGTCGCCACCGATACCTTTGATGGAGAGCGAAATACGCTCCTTCTCGACGTCGACTTCGGAGACAACGGCCTGAACCATATCGCCTTTGCGGTAGTCCTGAATGGCCTCTTCGCCGCGCTGGTCCCATGAGAGATCAGAGAGGTGAACCATGCCGTCGATGTCGCCGGGAAGACCAACAAACAAACCGAATTCGGTGATGTTTTTGACTTCGCCTTCAACTTCGGTTCCTTCAGGGTGCGTTTCTGCAAACACTTCCCACGGGTTGCGCATGGTCTGCTTGAGACCAAGGGAAACGCGACGCTTGGCGCCATCGATTTCCAGAACCATGACTTCGACTTCTTGCGAAGTGGACACGATCTTACCGGGGTGTACGTTCTTTTTGGTCCAAGACATCTCGGACACGTGCACGAGACCTTCAACACCGGGCTCCAGCTCAACAAAGGCGCCATAGTCCGTGATGTTGGTCACGCGGCCCGTGTGTGAGGATTCCAGCGGGTATTTCGCAGCAACCAGATCCCATGGATCTTCTTGCAACTGCTTCATACCGAGAGAGATGCGGTGTGTCTCTTTGTTGATCTTGATCACCTGCACCTTGATCGTTTCGCCGATGGCGAGGATCTCGGATGGGTGATTCACACGGCGCCATGCCATGTCTGTGACGTGCAACAAGCCGTCTACGCCGCCAAGGTCCACAAACGCACCATATTCGGTGATGTTCTTGACCACGCCGTCGACTTCTTGGCCCTCGGTGAGGTTACCAATGACTTCGGCACGCTGTTCGGCACGTGATTCCTCGAGGATCGCACGACGCGATACAACGATGTTACCACGACGACGGTCCATTTTCAGAACCTGGAATGGCTGCTTGAGACCCATCAATGGGCCAGCATCGCGCACGGGGCGCACATCAACCTGAGAGCCGGGCAAGAACGCAACAGCGCCGCCGAGATCCACAGTAAAGCCACCTTTGACACGGCCAAAGATTGCGCCTTCGACGCGCTCTTCTGCTGCGTAGGCTTTTTCCAAACGGTCCCATGCTTCCTCACGGCGCGCCATCTCACGGGAGATAACTGCTTCGCCACGGGAGTTTTCGACTTGGCGAAGGAACACTTCGACTTCGTCGCCAACTTCAACTTTGGGAGCTTCGCCTGGTTCGGCAAATTCTTTAAGCTCGACGCGGCCTTCCATCTTATAGCCTACGTCGATAATGGCTTGGCCCGCTTCGATTGCGATAACCTTACCTTTGACAACAGAACCCTCTTCGGGCGTGTCCATTTCGAAGCTTTCGTTCAAGAGTGCTTCAAACTCGTCCATCATATTCGCCATGTAGCGTATAGTATCCTTTGGTTTTTGTGTCTGGCCGTGCGGTTGTCTCCGCCGGTCTTTCGGTGAAAATTGGACTTCGGGGTGGGCCACGATCCGAGATAAAGAAAGAGGGCCGGAAAAACCCGACCCTGCATGAGATACCTCGTCCGGTGCGTGTATCCGCCCCTTAGACAATCGCGCGTATAGGCCAATGTACTACCTGTTGCAAGTGGCTTGCATCGCGGCTCTGGCTCGCATTTAGCGAAACAATTGCCCTTACCTTTTCCCATTGTTGCCATGTTCAGCCTCAATCACGCCCTAAACCGCAGGTAGAACGATGGTTAACGGCGGCGGCACGATCGTCAGGAACACTTTATTTTGAGGATAAATCGAATGTTGGCAATTGGAATTTTGGCAATTTTATCTGTAGGCCTTGCAGGGATGATGTCCTCAGGCGACAGCCCCGAAATCGATGATCAGGACACGCCACAAGAAATCCCTGAAACTGAACCTGAAATTGACCTGATCGAGGCTTCGGCCCCAGACCTCGGCGATGGGATTGTTCCCGCAGATAGCAGCGATTCTGTGACGCCCGATGCCGACGCTCCTGACCAGCCCGAGGACAGCACTTTGGATACGGAAAGCGTGTATCAGGCACCACCAAGTGATCCGATGCCTGCCCCGCGTATCACTGACCCTGTGACTGTCTTTATGGCGGATGGCAGCGAGGTACCCGATGAAACGGTGCTGAGCGAGGGTCCATCATCTGGTGAAAACTCAGATCGCAACTTTATCGTGACTGCTCCCGAAGGCGAAAACCTGATCGCCGTCGAATACGAACAGGACACGACCTATGCTATCACATACAACGAAGACACCACACGGGTCGCCGCAGCGCTGAACAGCAACATCAGCGGCCCTGAAGGCATTGAAACGCGCGAGGTCATTGAGAAGGTCGACGCCGCAGGTACCCCCTTTACGGAGACGCTGATCACCCGCGAATTCGAGAGTGCACCGAGCATAGTTTTGCACATTGACCAGTCGTATGTCGGCGAGCACGTCGCCGAGATTGACTTGACCAACCCCAATGCCACCCTCGATTTCTACTTTACGCGCATGGAGAGCGGCGTGCATCTGGTCTATGATGAAGTGGACACGTCCGAAGGCGATAGCTTCATCACTACCCGTACGCTCTACATCATAGAGACACCCCTCGGGATGCAGGAGGTATCCGAGGATGCACAAGCGAATATCATTGCAAACGGCTTTGATCCGGAGAATGAGGCCCGTCTGATTGCAGAAGTCGATTTGGGGTATTCCGAACTGACGTCGCAAAGTAACAACAGCTACTCTGGCCCATTTCTCCAGTCGATCAGCAACTTCATCAATGAAGAGCCCAATATCTCAACCAATTTTTTCTGGATGACCAACAATGCGGTAGAAGAGCTTGAAGAAGATGAGACAGGTCCGAATGTTTGGCTCGGCGTGCCGGACGATCAAGTTGGAACCGCACCCAATACCGGACTGGTTCTCGAACCGGGTGTTACGTTTGTTCCGGCAACAGGCGGTGGCGATACGCCAGATACCAGCCAGCCTGATAATACCGCCACTCCAGACCCACAACCTACTGACGGCATGACCCCCGCAGAGCGCGCTCAGTTTGAGCTGGATCGTGCGAATGCGCTGCTGGATCTGGCAAACGCCAATCTCTCGGGCTTGGGCGTCTGAGCATAGATCTGCACATCTGAGTGTGCGGCGGAGTATAACCCGTCGCACACTTTTTTTTTGCGCGGGCTACGGTCTTGACCGATAAATACAAAGGTGTTGGCAGTCGCTCGCGGTTAACACCTTCAAACCTGAAAAGGTCCGGCTGCTTTTTCAAGCGACCGGACCTTCGTTTTTAACCTAGGCTGTGAAACCAAGCTTGGCCACGTGGATCTCGAACATGGGGTGCATCTGGGCGCCCACGACCGTGTCCTTGTGATGGCGATAGATCGAGCGCCAGTAGGGTTGGATAATCACGCCTTCGTCCTGCATAATCTTTTGCAACTTCGCCATGACCTCGCGGCGCTGGTCGGCATCAGCAATGGCCAACGCTTCGCCCAGTAGTGCGTCAAATTCTTCATTTGCAAAAGCACTCTCGTTCCAAGGCTCGCCAGAACGGTATGCGAGTGCCAGCACCTGAACGCCCAAAGGCCGCTGCGCCCAATCTGTGGTAGAAAATGGATATTTCACCCAATCGTTCCAGAAGGTCGAGCCGGGCAAGACAGTGCGCTTTGCCTTTATCCCAGCGTCGCGCAGCATTGCGGCTGCCGCGTCCGAGGTGTCTTTGCGCCATGTGTCGTCGATGGAGATCAACTCATGCTCGAAATCGGCCATGCCAGCCTCTTCCATGAGGGCTTTGGCGCCTGCGGGATCAAAGGTCGGCGCGGGAATTTCAGCGTATTCGGGATGGATCGGTGAGACATGGTGGTTCTCGCCAAGCGTGCCATTGCTGGAAAACCCAAGCTCAAGCAGAACGTTGTTGTCGATGGCCATGGCCAAAGCGCGGCGCACGCGAACATCGGCATAGGGTTTTTTGCCGTCCACTTCCGCCTCTTGGTTCGGGCGCAGCACCACCGTATTGGCTGTGATCGCCTCGGATTTGGCCAAGCCCATATCGTCGAGCAGCAAGATAAACTCGCCAATTGATTCGTACACCATGTCCACTTCGTCGGAATCAACGCCAGCGACGATGGAGGCCTGATCCGTGCCGTAGTCGATGTATTCAATCCGGTCGAGATACGCACCCTCACCCCACCATGTGTGGTCCGTGTTCTTAACCAGGACAGCCTTTACGCCCACTTCGAATTCGGCAGGCATGTAAGGGCCAGTGCCGATCGGATTGTCGAGTGGATCACCGTTAAAGCTTTGATGCACAATGCTTGCCGGATAGTCAGAAAAACCCGCGATGAGCGTGATATCAGGCGCACCGAGCATGAGCTTGACCGTAGAGGCATCAACTACTGTGATCGCCCCTTCGCGTGCTTTGCCCGTGTCCGCATCAACCAAAGACTGCATCCGCGAGGCCATGGAATTGCCCTCAACGTCCTTCTCACACCAGCGTGCGATGTTGAACGCCACATCTTCTGCGGTGAAGGGATCGCCGTTGTTCCACGTTACGCCAGGGCGGACTTTGAGCGTGTATTCAGTGGCGTCCACATTCACGTCCCAGCCCTCAAGCAGCATGGGTGTGATCGTGCCGTCCACCTGATACTCCGCCAAGTATTCAAAGTAGCCGCGGGTAAAATTCGACATTTGCGGCCAGTCGAACGTACGCGGATCTTTCATTCCCTTAACAATGGATTCAATCCGCATTGTACCGCCCGGTGCGATATGTGCCGCCGCCTTTGCGGGTTGGGACAAACCCAACAATCCGTAGGCGGCTGTGGTTGTCACGCCCAACGCAGTGGCGCGGGTCAAAAACTCGCGGCGCGACAGGGTGCCTGCGATAACTTCCTCGGCGTAAGAACGGGCAGCGGAATGGATATTTTTTGTTTGGGTCATGGACATCTCATCAGTTTCATCAAGGAAATTTAGGAGTGGTCCACATCATCCGAACAGGCCGAGACCACTCAGAGTACGCTCATCGCACCCAGTAATTGTATTGAACAAACTAGTTCGAACTTGCGAAATTCAAGGCCGCAGCTGCGCAGAGATCCTGCGTCGGGTTTTGCACCCCGCCAAGGCATTTTGGCAGGGTGCTAGCACTCACGCCTCGGTGGGGCCGCCTGCGTCTTTCCATGCGGTGAAACCGCCGATATTCGTGACGTTGGAATAGCCCATTTCTTTGAGCGTTTTACCCGCCAGTGCAGCCTGCCCACCTGCCCCGCAGATTAAATAGATTTCGGCATCTTTCTGGAAAACGGGATCGTGCATCGCTTCTACAGCAGGGTCAGCACGGAATTCGATAAGACCTCGTGGAATGCGGTGCGCACCCTTGATGGTGCCGCTCTCGGCAATTCCGGCGCTGTCACGCACATCGATAAATACACCATTGCCAGCGTCATGTTTGGCAACGGCATCTTTGGCGTCCATTTTAGGTACATCAGCATTTGCCGCATCGAGGTAGTTTTGTGCAGTTTTCAAGTTCATTCTCCATTTGATTGTTGTTCAGACAGATGGCCTGCAAAAGGAGCAATTCAAGAGTTACTCGCGCCAGTGGTCCGCGATCCACGGGGTGGGCAGCATAAACCGACGCAAATGGCGGAACCGTTTTTTGAAGTGGCGCGGCCCACGGATAGCACGCATCAGATGCTCGCCGCGCGTGCGGTTCCCTTCCTCTGGCACCCACCGCCCCAACAGCGCGTCAGGCGGATTGGGCGTGGCCGGAAAAATCACGACCCGCGCATCCTTGGGCAGGCGCGGTGCGATAAAGTAGTTCATCGGAAAGAGCGGCACACATTGCGTTCGGAAATGGCGCACCCAAGGCTTGGGCCAGAATTTCACACCGCCGGGGGCATTGCGCGTCACAAAGCGCTGCTCGAATGTATATTGGTCTGCAATTCCTTGTGGATCCGCCCGAAATATTTCCAGCAACGGAGCCAGCTTGCCGACTGGAAATCGGAAGAGCGAAGTCTGGCCCAACTTTTCAAACGGGGTGGTGGGATTGCGTGCAAGAATCACGTCCTCTGGATCGCCGTACTCAAAAAACCCGTCCATATTGCCTGTGATCACCAGATCAAGGTCGAGAAACAACACAGGTCCCTCAACACCCTCAAGCGTTTCGTTCCAGAGCCGAGACTTGGGCCAGATGCCTTTTGACTTTGGCATGACGATATCGCTGGGCGGCAAATCACGGCAGATTACTTCTGCACGCACGCCCTCATTGCTGTCGGTAAAACAAGTCATGGTAAAGGGACCTGTGATGTTGCGTGCGCACATCGCGTAGAGCCGATTGATATAGGGTGCGCCGTACTTTGTACCCCAATTGATACAAATGATCTGCTTTTTGATGTCACCCATGTACGGCACCGCCTCTAATAGAAAAATATCACGCTTTGTTCGTGTCGGCCCGCGCGCCTCAGGCTTTCACGCCGCCTGCCATCGCAATTGCGGCAACAGCTGCTGAAACCGCTTCATCAATGGACAGACGAGAGGTGTCGATGATCGTCGCATCCGCCGCAGGTTTCAAAGGGGCCTCAACCCGCTCCATATCACGCGCATCGCGGGCTTTTACATCCGCAAGCACGGTCTCGTAGCTGTCAGCTATTCCACGCTCCGACAGCTCGGAAAAGCGGCGCTGTGCGCGGACTTCAGCACTAGCCGTAACAAAGAGTTTCACATCCGCATTTGGGCAAATCACCGTGCCAATGTCGCGCCCATCAAGCACGGCACCCCCAGAACGCGCGGCAAAGCTGCGCTGGAAATCAAGCAATGCTGCGCGGACTTCTGCGATCACCGCGACTTTGCTCGCCGCTTGTGCCACATCGGGGGTTCTCAGGCTGTCACTCTCAAGGTCTTCAGGGGCCAAGGAACGGGCAGCTTTATGTGGCTCGCTCCCTGCCAGTACTTTTGCACCAACGGCACGGTAGAGCAGGCCCGTATCGAGATGGGCAAAGCCAAAATGCGCGGCGACGGCCTTTGATACCGTGCCCTTGCCCGCTGCGGCAGGACCGTCAATGGCCACAATAAATCCGTTATCCATCACGGCTCACCCATGCACCGAGGGCTGTCATCAAAGGCTCGAAGATCGGGAAAGATGTCGCGATGGGGCCGCCGTCATCCACCCGCACAGGCGCGTTCGCAGCCATACCGAGGATCAGGAAGGACATTGCGATGCGGTGGTCCAACTGGCTGGCGCACAGCCCACCGCCCGCGACATTGCCGTGCCCTGCGCCTGTCACAGTCCACCAATCCTCCCCCTCGTCGACGTCGATGCCATTGGCCCGCAGACCTTTTGCCATAGCGTCAATGCGGTCGCTTTCCTTGACCCGCAACTCGCGCACGCCGCGCATCACGGTCTGCCCACTTGCATAGGCGGCAACCACGCTGAGGACGGGATATTCGTCAATCATGCTGGCGGCACGGGCGGGCGGCACTTCGATCCCTTTCATGTCAGGCGAGAAGCGTGCCCGCAGGTCTGCAACAGGCTCACCGCCCTCAACCCTCTCGTTCTCATAGGTGAGGTCCGCACCCATTTCACGCAGCGTGGTGAACAGGCCAGCACGTGTGGGGTTAAGCCCGATACCCGGCACCAGCACGTCAGAGCCAGGAACAACCAGCGCGGCGCAGACGGGAAACGCGGCGGAAGATGGATCGCGCGGCACTTCGATGTGTTGCGCGTTTAATTCGGGCTGGCCCGTAAGCGTAATTTCGCGCCCCTCAGCTGTTTCCACGACCGACACTTCCGCGCCAAATCCTAGCAGCATCCGCTCTGTATGGTCGCGGGTGGCTTCTTTCTCGATTACCACTGTTTGCCCGGGGGCATTAAGCCCCGCGAGGAGAACAGCAGATTTTACCTGCGCGGAGGGAACAGGCACAGTATAGCGCACGGGAACAGGTTCGCGCGCGCCAACCAATGTCATGGGCAAGCGGCCCCCTGAACGGCCCACAGCCTGACAGCCAAAAAGCGCCAGCGGGTCCGTCACACGCGCCATAGGGCGACCATTGAGGCTGGCATCTCCACTGAATGTTGCGGTGATCGGCTGGGTCGCCATCGCCCCCATAATCAGGCGCACGCCCGTGCCAGAGTTACCACAATCAATCACGCCATCGGGCTCGGTAAAACCGCCGACACCGACACCGTGCACAGACCATTTTCCGCCGCCGTGATCCGTCACTTGTGCGCCAAAGGCACGCATAGCCTTTGCGGTATCAAGGACGTCCTGCCCCTCAAGTAACCCAGTGATCGTTGTCTCGCCTACACACATCGCCCCGAGGATAAGCGAGCGGTGCGAGATCGACTTGTCTCCTGGCACATCTGCGGTACCGCGCAGCGGATCGCAAGCAGTTGACGTCATTGGAATTGGATCACCATGGCCCGACATGTTAGCGCCCTCATTTTACAGTTACAGACCTTCTAAACTGCTCGTTGAAGCAGGTCCATGCCGCGCCGCAATATTCAGGCGCTGTTATACACGTCGGAACGTAAGATAGTGCGGCGTACGACCCTCGCGCAGGGCTTTTTGCTCATAACGGGTCGAGATCCAGTCATCCCAAGGCTCACGCCAGTCGGCAGGACGCTCGGCCAACCATTCAAAACCAAAGCGCGGCACTTCCTCCAGCGTTTGGCGCACGTAGTCCTCAATATCAGTGGCTACCCGAAAGATGGAGCCGGGCTTGAGCACGCGGTGCAGCGGGACAAGATGTTCTTCGGTTACAAAGCGGCGGCGATGATGGCGGGTCTTGGGCCAAGGATCAGGATAAAGGAGGAAGGCACGCGAAATGCTCTGCGGGGCAAGAACGTCAAACATGTCGCGCACATCGCCGGGATGCACTTTGACGTTATCCACCTCTGCTTTACGGATTTTGCCCAGCAGCATGGCCACACCATTAATATAGGGCTCTGCCCCGATGATACCGACATCCGGATTGCTGGCCGCTTGATGTACCATATGCTCGCCGCCACCAAACCCGATCTCGAGCCAGACAGGCCTGCCCCCGAACATCGCGTCTGTGTCCAGCAAATTGCGCTCTGGATTATCATCCCAGCTTACCCGGCCGGGCGAAAGTGATGCGAGGTCTTCCTCAAGATATTCCTTTTGGGATTGCTTGAGGTTGTGGCCCTTGAGGCGACCATAAAAATTGCGGCGGGGTCTGACTGGTGTCTTTGAATCTGGCGTTTTCATGCCAGCGATGTAGCGGGGATGACGCGGCGCTGCAATGGGTTGCCCTTCTTCTCAAAGTGAACAGATATTTAAGACCCTGTCGCGTAAAACTGTGGCAACCCGGACCCGCAGGAGACACCAGATGAGCCAACTGACCAGAATTCACCAAAGCCCCCACCTGAAAGCTGCTGTTGCGCCAGAATTTGCCAGCATCCTGATTGTTGACGACAATGATTTCGACCGCACGCGCCTCAAAAAGCTTTGCCGCGCTTTTGACTTCACAACCCATGTTGTTGAGGCCTGTTCCCTATCGGATTTGCGCGACCGCCTCAAAAAGGATCGGTTTGACCTGATCTTACTGGATTACCACCTCAACGATGGGACGGGCCTTGAAGGGGTTGAGATCATTCGCGCCGATGCAGTGAATTGTACGGCGGCCACAGTGATGATCACAGGCACAGAACAGAACGATATTGCCATACAAGCGCTCAAACTGGGGTTCAGCGACTATCTGGTTAAGGACGAGATTTCGCAGCTAACCCTCACAAGAGCTGCAATCATCGCATTACAAAAATCACAACTGGCCCGCGCCATGGCAGCCCATATGGGACAGTCCGCAATGGTGAACGAGACCGTACAGAGTTTCTCGCGCGGTTGTGCGCAAGATATCAAACCGATTGTCAGCCGGATCATGCGGCAGATGCGCGGCCTGCGTGAAATCGGCCTGATCAAGCCTGAAGATGCAGCGCTGCGGGTCGAACAGGTTGAAGGGTCTATGCGAAGGCTATGGGTGTTTCTGGATGATCTCGATCATCTTGGTGGATCGGTCTCAGCAGACGGACCTACCATTCCTGAAACCCGCGACGGCAATGGACCTCCAGCTTCGGGGATCAATGCAAGGGTCCCGTCTATTCGCCCGAAGAAGCCGACCCTCAATTCATCAAAACCGCCGTCAATCTTTCGGCGCAGGCCAGACTAGCACTGCGCCGAAAGTGGCAGTTTAGACTGCTGATTTGAGCTTTTCTGCCAAATCAGTTTTCTCCCAGCTGAAACCACCGTCAGATTCAGGCGCGCGGCCAAAGTGGCCGTAAGCAGCTGTGCGTTGATAGATCGGTTTGTTCAGCTGCAAATGCTCACGGATACCACGCGGGGTGAGGTCCATCGCTTGGGCAATTGCACGCTCAATCGCTTCGGGATCAACTTCGCCTGTGCCGAAAGTGTCGCAATAAATTGACAAAGGTTTGCTCACCCCGATGGCATAGCTAAGCTGGATCGTACATTTGGACGCCATGCCTGCGGCAACGACATTCTTCGCAAGATAGCGTGCGGCATAAGCTGCGGAGCGGTCTACTTTTGTAGGGTCTTTGCCAGAAAATGCACCACCGCCATGGGGGGCTGCCCCGCCATAGGTGTCAACAATGATCTTGCGTCCAGTAAGACCCGCATCGCCATCAGGGCCACCGATCACAAATGTACCCGTGGGGTTCACCCACCATTCAGTGTCGGCTGAAATCCATCCCTCAGGCAGCACTTCACGGATATATGGCTCAACGATGTTACGGATGTCCGCGCTGGTCTGGCTCTCATCGGCGTGCTGCGTGCTGAGTACAATCGACGAGACGCCAACGGGTTTGCCATCCACGTAGCGCACAGAAAGTTGGGATTTTGCATCCGGGCGCAGCGTAGGCTCTGTCCCGTCTTTGCGCACTTCGGCCAAGCGGCGCAGGATCGCGTGGGCATAATGGACAGGGGCGGGCATCAGATGCTCTGTCTCATCCGTCGCGTAACCGAACATAATGCCCTGATCGCCAGCGCCCTCGTCTTTATCTTTGGAGGAGTTCACACCTTGGGCGATATGCGCAGATTGCTCGTGCAGCAGGTTTGTGATCTCGACAGTCTCGTGGTGAAACTTGTCCTGCTCATATCCGATGTCCTTGATACAAGCCCGCGCGATGTCCTCTATCTTGCCCATGTAGCTGTGCAGCTTGTCACGGTCAGACAGTCCGACTTCTCCGCCGATCACAACGCGATTGGTGGTGGCAAACGTCTCGGCCGCGACCCGCGCTTCTGGCTCTTCGGCGATGAACGCGTCGAGCACAGCATCGCTGATCCGATCGCAGACTTTATCTGGGTGGCCCTCGGAAACGGATTCCGAAGTGAAAACATAGGATTTGCGGGACATGAACGTGCTCCAATAAAAATCTTGCGCCACGTCAGGAAGCCGTTGTGGTGCGTTGGGTCCGAAGTAATCTCCCCCGCCTGAGGGGTCAATCGCTATTCGGTTTGCGTACGGTGCCTGCCGATATGCGCAACACCCCTGCGAGCACGAGCAAAAGCACCACCACAGGCCAATCGCCCGTCCTGCTATAGAGAGTGGGCGCAAGAGGTGCCGGAAGAGGCGCGTCAATATAGCCCGCCTCCCCCATGCCAAGGCTTCGGAGGATGCGCCCGTGAGGATCGATCATGGCGGAGATGCCCGTATTGGCGGCACGCGCCACGGGTAAGCCTTGCTCAATCGCACGCATACGAGCCTGAGCGAGATGCTGTTGCGGACCTGCATATGTGCCAAACCATGCATCGTTGGTGGCATGGATAATAAAATCGGGCCGGGCGGGGCTGGCGTTCACGTCATGGGCAAAAACAGCCTCATAACAGATCAGCGGAAGTGCAAGGCCCAGTGGCCCGAGGTCTAACAGGGCCGCACCCTCCCCCGCACTAAAGCCTGCACCATGCTGGGGGGCCATGCCGTAAATGCCAAATCGCGCCATGAAGTTTCCCAAAGGGACATATTCGCCAAAGGGCACTAGATGGTGCTTGTCATAAAGCTGGGTCACGTCGCCTTCGGGCCCGAGAGTGACCAGACTGTTGTAATGCCGCCCCTCTTCGGTGCGCTGCACGCCGAGGATAACAGGTTTCCCGCGGGCAGCGGCGCTGATTTCGCGCAGGATCGTTTCGGAGTAAGTAAGGTTCCACGGTATTGCAGTCTCAGGCCAGATCACCGCATCGGGCGCACTCATATTTGGGTCCGCAGGAGCCGCTGTAAAGCGGAGTTGACGCTCATAAAAGATGCCGATCTTTTCAGGATCCCATTTTTCGTGCTGGGGCGCATTGGGTTGCACAAGGCGTAGCACCGTCTGCGTCATTACCGGAGGGGACATCTCGGGGCGCGACCAGATAAGAACGATAAGAACCGCCCAAGTGGCAAAGCGCATCGCAATTGTCTGGCTCCCGAGCATGGCAAAGGCATAGGCAACCGCCAGCATCAACAGGTTGAGGCCGTGCGGACCGATCCATGCCAACACCTGCCCGCCGAGAGTATCCACCATCGCCTGCGCAGGTGTGGCCCACGGAAATCCTGTAAAAACATAAGCACGCAAAAGCTCGACCCCTGCCCAGCAGGGGATCAATACCCAAAGTTGCGCGGACAATCGACGGGACAGATAGAACGCTAAGGACCAAAAGAGCGCACCACCTGCGGCCATAAGAATAACGGCAAAAGGTGCCATCCAGCCGTGCTGGGCAGCGTCCACCAAGAAGGGCGAAACGATCCAATGCAGCGTGATCGCAAAATAGGCAAATCCCACAACAAACCCGACGGTCGCAGCCTCAAACGGGTTTCGCACCCGACGCATTGTCTCAAACCCGATAAATATCCCCAGCATCATCATGCCAGAGAGATCGAATGGCGCTTGGCCAAGGGCTGCTACAGTCCCTGCAATAAGCGACAGGAGCGTACCCTTTAGCCGTCTGCTCATAAAGTAGGAGAGCCGCTCATCCGGACACGCAGCCGTTTGATGCGGCGCGGGTCGGCGTCCATCACTTCGAATTCAGGTCCATCGGGATGCACAACAACTTCGCCGCGCGCAGGCACACGGCCCGACAGCATCACCACCAGTCCGCCCAGTGTGTCGATCTCTTCCTCGTCCACGTCATCGTGGTCGGTAAGGGATTGACCCACCTCAGCCTCGAATTCCGACAAAGGTGTCTTGGCAAGAGCAAGATATTGGCCCGGCTTTTCCTCGGACCAATAGACCACATCTTCGTCGATATCATGCTCGTCTTCGATCTGGCCGATGACCTGCTCAATCAAATCCTCGATTGTAACAAGCCCATCCACACCGCCGTATTCATCAATCACCAGCGCCATGTGCCGACGCTCTGCCTGCATCTTGGTGAGAAGCACGCCGATGGTCATCGACGGCGGCACATAGACCAACGGACGAACCATTTCAGCCAGATCAAAATTTTTTGCAGTGCCGCTAAAGCCGAACTGCAATGCCAGATCCTTGAGATGCGCAAGCCCCACAGGGGTGTCGAGCGTGCCGTCATAGACGGGTAGCCGCGTCAAACCGCTTTCCTTGAAGACCGTCACCAACTCGTCCATCGTCGAAGTGACTGGCACGGCGGTAATATCCGCCTTGGGGATCATCACATCGTCCACACGCATGCGGCGCAGATTACCCATGCCAGTCGTCCCTCGCTCGCCGTTGGACGCAGAGGGGGCGTCTTCATCCGGCGCTTCGGACGGGCTGAGCGCCCCAATCACACGGCTGAAAAATCCGGCTTTACCGGGCTCCACCTCGTGGTGGTGGCTTATGTCGTCGGGGAAGGTTTGGTCCTGCGCGCTTTGCGCAGCTGTAGAAGATCCGTCAGTGTCGCCCATTGGGTCCTGTCTCTGGAAGCGGCGGTCTCATGAGGCGCCTGTGATCGTGATATCGGCAGTATATGGGTCATCCAGACCCAAATTGCCAAGAATTTCGACTTCAATCCGCTCCATAAGCGCGGCATCGCCGTCGGTGATGTGATCGTACCCTAGCAAATGTAGGGTACCATGCACAATCAGGTGAGTCAGATGATCTGCAAAAGGTTTGCCTGCCGCCCCTGCTTCGCGTGCGCATGTGTCATAGCTGAGCGCGATATCGCCCAGCTCGAACATCTGGTCAAAGCCGCGTTCGGGTGGTGGCGGGGCTTGCCCTTCGGCGGGGGGCGCCAAAGGTTGCGTGGGCCAACTGAGGACATTTGTCGCTGTCGGTTTATCCCTGAACTCGGCGTTTAGGGTCGTGATGCGCCCGTCGTCGCAGGCAAGCAGTGTGACTTCGCACTCCTCTGCAGCCAACTGCATGTGGAACAAGGTTGCTTTCACTGCGCTAGTCGCAAGCGATGTGAGCATCTCCTCGTCCCATGCTTCTGCTTCAATCAGGATGTCGAGCGTGTTCACGTGTCGCGTTCGAGCGCACGCTCGGCATCAGCTTCATAGGCTTCAATGATGGCGGCGACCAGTGGATGGCGCACAACGTCTTTGGATGTGAAATAGTTGAAGCCGATCTTGGGGATATGCTTGAGCATCCGCTCGGCATCGGCGAGCCCTGACGCTTGGCCGCGCGGCAAGTCAATCTGCGTCCGGTCGCCCGTGATCACCATGCGAGAGCCCTCGCCCAGTCGCGTCAGAAACATTTTCATTTGCATGGTGGTGGCGTTTTGTGCCTCGTCGAGCACGACGAATGCATTACTCAGCGTGCGTCCCCGCATGAATGCCAAGGGTGCAATCTCAATCGTCTTTTCCTCTCGCAGTTTTGCCAATTGCTTGCCTGGCAAGAAGTCGTTGAGCGCATCATAAAGCGGTTGCATGTAAGGATCGATCTTCTCGTCCTGCGTGCCGGGGAGAAAGCCCAAACGCTCCCCTGCCTCAACGGCGGGACGGCTCAGGATGATCTTGTCTACTTTGCCACTCAGGAACATCGACACGCCAACGGCCACGGCGAGATAAGTTTTACCAGTACCCGCAGGCCCGATGCCAAAGGCCAACTCATTCGCGAACAACGATTTAACGTAATCTTTTTGCGCTTTTGTGCGCGGCTCCACACGCTTTTTACGGGTCTGGATTTCAATGCTATGCGTGATCGGCATTTCGATCTGATCGCCTGCACGCACACCTGTATTTGTTTCGGAATTTCCCATACGCAGGATCATATCCACATCAGCAGGCTCAACACCGCGTCCACCCTCAAGACGCGCATAAAGCGATTGTAGCACTTGGGCCGCGGCTTCGGTCGCGTGCGCCTCCCCAATCAACGTGAGGAAATTGCCACGCCGCACGATCTGGACCTCAAGCGCTTTTTCAATCGCCGCAAGGTATTGGTCATAAGGACCGCACAGATCAATGAGCAACCGGTTATCAGAGAATTCAAGCACGGGGCCCGGGGGGCCGGTCTCGGGCGTGATCGTATCAGATGTTGGCAAGGGCGGTGTCCTTTCGCAGTGCAGAAGCTAACAAATAGGCGCTGGTTTGGGCATTACCAGTGCGCCCATACAAAAAGGGCCGCAGTGAAAAACACTCCGGCCCCGTTTCAATGTCATGTGAGGTAGAGCAAGGTCAGATCGGGTCGCCGATAATACCAGTTGCGCCCTTTTTGAAGTCACCCACTGTTTGGGTTGGCGGAGCTACGCCAGAGCAGACAGGCTTGCCGTACTTGTCGAGACGTGCGGACAGATAGCCCTCGACACCGTCATCAATAATCCAATGGTCACAGCCGTTTGGATCAACCCAAATTCCGGCCTCAAGTTGGCTGAGGTGCTTTTTGTCGATGCCACGATCTAAGGTTTTGTCAGGGCCATTTGCGCGGACCTGAAAATCCTCACACCCAGCTACAACAGTTGCGAAGGCGACAAGCGCAGTGATTTTCAATATATTCATGTACTTATCCCCTTAACGGACGCAGATAATTTCGACGCGGCGGTTCTTTGCCATGCCAGAAGACGAGCCGTTGGAGGCAGCCGGTTGACGCTCCCCGTATCCGCGCACATCAGCAATACGCGCGCCAGACGATTTCGCCACCTTCGCGACTGCATTCGCGCGGTTGAGCGACAGGCGCATGTTGTATGCGTCAGAGGCACGGCTGTCGGTGTGACCTGTGATGATATAGCTGGTCGCGCGGGTCTTGCGGAAGAACTCGTGCAGGCGGGCCTGACCATGCTTGGAAATACGTGCCGAGTTGGTGGCAAAGAACTGGTCGCTTTGCATTACGCCACAGACGTTCCCACGGCGACAGACTGGGATACCCTGACGGTTCGTATGGGGCGTCATGTAGCCCTCGACACCATCGTCCATAACCCAGTGCTCACAGCCATCTGGATCAACCCAGATCGTTGGAATATACTGACCTTTATCGCGGCCCTGTTGTGATTTCGTTTGCGCGCTGACAGCGGCGCCTTGCAGTGCCAGAGTAGCAACAAGCGCTGCCCCCGCGGCCATGCGCATTACCTTGAAAAGTGTGTTAGCCACAGCTCTTTTCCTTTTATCATTCCCCCGAGGTGATCTTTTTCGAACTACGGCAGCAGCCCGGATCATCCCCACATGTCCTAACGGTATGCAAATCGGCAGGGTGAGGAAAGTCCAATGTGGCAGATACCGCAACAACGCGCCCAGAATCCGCAGATTTAACGTATTTTGAGGACCCATACGGGCAAAATTATACCAAATTCCAGACGTTATGGGGCGCGATCGATGCGAATCTGCGCGACTCACTGCATGCCTGTGGTGCAGGGTCGGGGTCTGGCAAGCTGCTGAAAGGAATCTCTTCGGTCACCCGAGTCTGCACAAGCGAATGCGCCACTTATTGACGTCTATTGGTCTTTTCCGCAGCCCCTACTCCTATCTTGCCACTCCCGACATGATGGGTTTGCGCAAGGATTATGCCGTACATGTAGCGCTAAGACCTGTTTTACCGATTGCAGTGCGCAAACCAGACCTTTTCGATCCTGCGAAAGCTGCATGGGCAAAATATATCTTACTCCGTTGGCCGCGCCGTGCCGATTTTTTGGGAGCGCCTGCGCATTGGCCTTCCTCCGATCCGATTGTGCAAGACCTCGCAACCATGCAGATCGCGCCGGAGCAGCCCTATATCTACCGCCTGAGTTCTTATGGCGCGGTGGCCGAGCGGCGCAGTTTGGGTGTACGTTTGTAAAAGAAGTCGCACAGCTTCTGTTTGGCGGGACAAAGGATTGGGACTGGCGCAAGCTCCTCGCTGAAGCGGCGGCACGTGTAGGGCTTGATCTGAGTGAGATGAGCACAACTATAAAAGGCGGGGATCATCTGGCAGAGCTGAATGCAAATCAGGCCGCGTTAGAGGTGGCTAACCATTGGCGCGTGCCTTGTTTTGTATTTGAGGGCGAGCCGTTCTTTGGTCAGGACCGCGTGGCGCTGCTGCGCTGGCGATTGGATCAGCGCAGCATTGCAAAGCGTTAGATTTCAACTGCAGTGAGGGAGTTCGTCATCGCACGGGTACAGCGCACGCGAACCACATCGCCAATCTGTGCGGTGGCATTATCGATATGGACTGAATGCAGATATTCGGATTTGCCCAACATCTGTCCCTCCTGCCGGCCTGCCTTTTCGACCAGCACGCTAAGCTCACGCCCAACCATACTTTCCTGGATGGCGTATTGCTGGCGCGAGATCAGCGCTTGGAGGCGTTGCAACCGTGCATCGGCTTGCGCAGGATCAACCTGCGCACGCTCCGCGGCAGGCGTGCCGGGGCGCGTTGAGTACTTGAAGCTATACGCATATCCGTAGTTGACCTCTTCCACCAAATCCATCGTGGCTTGGAAGTCCTCCTCGGTCTCTTCGGGGAAGCCTACAATGAAATCACCGGACATCATAATGTCGGGACGGACCTCGCGAATACGCTCGATCAACCGCAGATAGCTTTCGGCCGTATGCTTACGGTTCATCCGCTTAAGGATGCGGTCAGAGCCTGATTGCACAGGCAAATGCAGATAAGGCATCAACTGCGGCGTATCTGCATGGGCCGCAATAAGGTCATCGTCCATGTCGTTAGGGTGGCTGGTCGTATAGCGGATACGCTCTAATCCGTCCACCTTTCCCAGCGCACGGATGAGTTGCGCCAGTGTCATACCACCATGGTAAGCATTAACATTCTGACCCAGCAACGTGACTTCGCGCACACCGCGCTCGACCAGTTCCTGCGCTTCACGCACAACTTGCTCTGCGGGTCGGGAAACTTCGGCACCGCGGGTATAAGGGACAACACAGAAGGCACAGAACTTGTCACAGCCTTCTTGGACCGTCAGGAAAGCAGCTGGTGCGCGCTTTGCCTTTGTGCCGCGCCCTTTGAGGTGGTTGAATTTGTCCTCTTCGGGGAAATCCGTGTCGAGCGCCGTTTTGCCCTCACGCACCCGCGCCTCCATCTGGGGCAAGCGGTGATAGGATTGCGGGCCGACAACCAGATCCACTGCGGGCTGGCGACGCATTATCTCGGCGCCTTCGGCTTGCGCTACACATCCTGTCACGCCAATCTTGAGATTGGGGTTCAACTCCTTCAGTGGCTTCATACGACCCAGCTCGGAATAGACCTTCTCGGCGGCCTTCTCACGGATATGGCAGGTGTTGAGCAGGATCATATCCGCATCTTCTGCCTTGTCCGTGGCGACATAGTCTTCAAGGCTCTCGGCCATGCGTTCGCTGTCATAGACGTTCATCTGACAGCCATAGGTCTTGATAAAGAGCTTCTTGGGGGTGTCTGTTTTTGTCTCGGACATCGGGCTCGCCTGCGTATGAAAGATCGGGAATGGGGTGCCGCGGGAGGTAACAGCGTGTGCGCCATCTTGCAATGCACGGCGAATTAACCGATTCTATCGCAAAACCCAATGATGGTGATACAGGTAACTATGGATAACTTGCGCTACACTTCGCTCAGTCATTTTGTGACAACGCAAAAAGCAGCCCTTGCCAAGGGGCCGATTGCCATTGTGCTGGTCGAGGATGATGTCGAAGTAGACACAACCCTACGCCATCACCTGCAACTGGGATTTGCCCATGTTCTTGTCCTGATGCCAGCCGTGTTTGATCTGCCGCGCGACTTGCAAGAAACTGTGCATCGCATCGATTTTGACCTCTCCCAGCAGGATGCGACACAGACCGCAATCAATACAATCATTGACGCAGCACCAGGCCAGTGGATTTTCTACTGCTACAACGCCGAATTCCTTTTCTATCCCTTCTGCGAAACGCGTGCCGTAACCGAGATGCTGGCGTTTCATACAGAAGAGCGTCGGGATTCCATGCTCACCTATATCATCGACCTTTATGCCGATGATCTGGACGTGAACTATGACGCCGTTTCGCTTGAGCGCGCGCATCTGGATCGTTCGGGGTATTACGCGCTGGCACGGCCCGACCCTGAAAACCATGGCCACCCGAAAGAACGGCAGCTTGATTTTTATGGCGGTTTGCGTTGGCGCTATGAAGAGCATGTCCCCTCCTCACGTCGCAAGATTGACCGCATTGCGATTTTTCGCGCAACAACCGGCCTTAAATTGCGCGAGGACCACACGTTTACGAATGAAGAATACAATACATATTCATGTGCATGGCATCACAACCTGACCGCAACAATATGCTCGTTCCGCACTGCAAAAGCGCTCAAATCCAACCCGGGCAGCCGATATGAGATCGAAACATTCAAATGGCACAACTCTGCGCCCTTTGAATGGCACTCCCGCCAGCTCCTTGATCTGGGATTGATGGAACCGGGGCAGTGGTTCTGACACCCTAGGTCAGTGACGGCTCTAGTGCCTGCGCTATCAGGGCTTTCGCATTTTTCAGGTGCCGCGCTACCAGTTCTTTTTGCAGCTTGCCTGACGGAATATAGGCTGCTGAGACGGCCTGATAATTCAGTGCGGACATCTCGGGAAACAACGCCTCAAGCTCGGCCCGCGCCTCATGCGGTACAGATTTCAACGCTTGTGGGCCTGTGAACAGGCTCTCGCTTAATGTTCCTTCGGCCCAGATGACCTCATGGCTGTCGAACAGTATGTGGAAATACTCGACCTCACTGGCCTCCTCATCAACATAAATACCGGGCAGCGCGGTCAGCTTGATCGCTGCGATCAACGCATCGCAGGTGCCGAACATCCGCTCGGCCACTTTGGAACGAACCAGTATGCGGTGTTGGCGGCTCACCATCAGATCACGCAGCGGAAGACCGTCGCCCAAGGCACCCGCCGTGATCCGCACGGGACGGTGTTTGGGCTGGCGGCATAAGGCGGCACCTTTCAACCTGGTTGAGCTAATCCATCGAATACGCTTGCTCCCGCCGCTGGCCACAAGGACCTCATCCCCGATGCGCAGTGTCTCAACAGGTTAAGCACCCCGCACCGTTTCAATGAGCGCACCACGCGTAAAGCAAAGTATTTCCTCAACATTCCCGAACAGCGTAAAGATATCTGAAGGCGTGATCGCCGGATTGTTCACACCAGTATAATAGTCGATCGGCATGGTGGAATAGAACACATTGCCCGCACCCACCGGATAGGTGAACGCCACAATATGCGTCGGGTCCGATGTCGTCAAAAGCGGCGTGGCCCCCGGAGGAAGTGAGCTAAGCTCAACGAAGCCGTGATTGGAATAATTGCCGCCATCAAAAGTTGAATCGTCAATCACCCCGTTCGGTCCGTTGGTGAACGCCGTCGGCGCACCTGCGGCCACGTTCACATCTGTTGCACTTGCAAAAATTTCGCAGCGATGTAATGCCACCGCCTCCCGGCAGAATGGTTTGCGCGTTTGTCACATAGCGGTCAAAGATGATGAGGTTCATGCCGCCATTCACAGCCGCAGCAATATCGGGCAGGTTGGCCATATATTCAGCACCAAAGCTGCCATTGCTGGGGTTTACTACATACAATGAATCGAGTGACGCAAGCTGGGCCGTATTGGGCACAGTTACGTTAACGGCAATATCGCCGTTGTTCGTAATCTCGTTGACCTGACTTGCTATGCCCTGCCCGTTTGTCATTGAATAGTAGCCAACCGTGGCCATGATCCCAATCCGGCATAATGAATATACCATTCACCATGACGGGCCATTGCGTTTAATTTTGGAAACAATCTAGCTTAATTTTGGAAACAACCGCCGCAATTAGGCCTGATTGGTGAGCATTGAGAGACAATGTATGTGATTGTTTCCGAGAATTTAGGTAATCTGAGGCGCTACAAAGGCGGCCTCGCCTAATCCGAGATGGGCCTATTAATTTTGACCCTGCTTTGCGGCATCTGGCTTGTGACGGGTGCCGATTGGGCCGGGCCAGCGGATGCCGCTGTATCTCTAATGCCCATCTGTTTCAAAATTTTAGCTTCTTCGCTACCCTCGGCATACCCCAGTGCGTCAATAGCATCTGTTTGGGGAGCTGCCTCGCCTTGCGTGCGCGGGTCTGTTGCACCAATCACCCAGAACGCGGCATTCTCTACCAGACTGCGCAACTGCGGATCGGTGCGCAGGGCAACCACCAAACAAGCCATAAGGCCAAAGCCTATAATACGCCCCGCAATGCGGGCCTTGCGCGCACGTGAGCGACGATTGATGAGCCGCTCTTCGCGGTATGTCTCTGCAAATGTCATGAACATGGATTAACCGCAAAACACGGCCATATTTTGACAGACAGCGTAAAAACCACGTGCAGCGGCGGCACACAGCCACTAGACCAAGGATTATGAGTGAATCCCAACCTTTCGAGATATTTCTTGTCACCGTTCCAGGATTGGAAACAGTCCTGTGCGAAGAAGCGCTGGAGCGTGGTTTCACCGGCGCTGTTGCCGTGCCGGGCGGTGTGACATTTCAGGGCAACTGGCACGATGTTTGGCGGGCCAACCTCACCTTGCGTGGCGCGACACGTGTGCTGGCGAGGATTGGCGGCTTTCTCGCCTTCCATCTGGCGCAACTCGACAAACGCTCGCGTAAATTTCCATTTGGTGATCTGCTGCGCCATGATGTGCCCTTAAGGGTTCAGGTCGCAACTAAAGCGTCGAAAATCTACCATGCGGGCGCCGCGACACAACGGATTGAAACAGCGTTGAAAGACACTCATGGCCTGACGCTTGATCCCGAGGCGACGCTGGTCCTCAAGGTACGCATCGACGACAACAACGTCCTGTTCAGCCTCGATACTTCAGGCGAAAGCCTGCACAAGCGCGGCCATAAAGAAGCTGTCGGCAAAGCACCTATGCGCGAAACGCTGGCCTATCTGATGCTGCGCAAAGCGGGCTACACAGGGTCCGAACCTGTTGTTGACCCCATGTGTGGCTCTGGCACGTTTGTCATTGAAGCCGCAGAGGTTGCAGCAGGATTTCTGGCCGGACGCTCGCGCAGCTTTGCTTTTCAAGACCTCGCCAATTATGACGGCGCAACCTTTGAAGCGATGAAGGAAGTCGAAACAAGAACGCCTGATTTCCGCTACTATGGCTCCGACCGCGATGCGGGTGCGATCCGCATGGCAAAAGCAAACGCCGATCGTGCAGGCGTTGGCGTCATGACCCAATTCGTCAACCACGCCGCAGGGGAGCTTATGCCCCCTGAAGGACCAAAAGGCCTTGTGATCGTGAACCCGCCTTATGGCGCACGCATCGGCAATAAAAATCTGCTCTACCCGCTGTATGGTACGCTGGGGCAAACCCTGCTGACACGGTTTAAAGGCTGGCGCGTGGCCCTTGTCACTTCCGAGCCTGCATTGGCAAAAGCGACCAAACTCCCGTGGAAACCCCAAGGTCCCGCAATTGCCCATGGCGGTATGAAAGTGTGGCTTTGGCAGACGCCGCCGCTTAGATAACAAAGGACACTCATAATGACCAATATTAATGTAGCAAACCTAACGCTCGGCAACGACCTGCCCTTCACGCTAATTGGCGGCATGAATGTGCTGGAAAGCCGCGATTTGGCCATGCAAGTGGCCGAGCATTATGTCGAAGTCACATCCAAACTGGGCATCCCTTACGTCTTCAAGGCGTCCTTTGACAAAGCAAACCGCTCTTCCATTCAAAGCTACCGTGGACCGGGCATGGAGGAAGGGCTAAAGATCTTTCAGGAGATCAAGGCGACATTCGGCGTGCCCGTCATCACCGACATCCACACGGAGGCGCAATGCGCGCCCGTGGCCGAGGTCTGTGACATACTGCAAGTGCCTGCCTTTCTGGCGCGTCAGACCGATCTGATTGCTGCCGTGGCCGCAACTGGAGCCGTGATCAATGTAAAAAAGCCCCAGTTTATCAGCCCACCGCAGATGCAGAACATCGTAGAGAAGCTGCGCGAATGTGGCAACGACCAGATCATGCTGTGTGAGCGCGGCGCGTGCTTTGGCTATGACAATCTGGTGGTCGATATGCTGGGCATTCGCACCATGCGCGATGTGTCAGGCGACGCGCCGATCATTTTTGACGTGACACATGCCCTGCAAATGCGCGATCCGGGGGGCGCCGCCTCAGGTGGACGCCGTGCCCAAGTGGCAGAGCTGGGCCGTGCAGGTTTGGGCGTAGGTCTTGCTGGACTGTTCCTTGAGGCCCACCCCGATCCCGACAAGGCGCTTTGTGACGGGCCAAGCGCACTGCCGCTCGATAAGCTGGAGCCGTTTCTGGCGCAAATGAAGGCGGTTGATGATGTGGTGAAATCATTGCCGCCGCTCGATATTGCTTGAGTGGACTATCAGGCCACAATTGGCAGGCTTAACGAACCATTCAAAAACGGTCGTTTTTGGGGCGGTCGGTGCAAATGCAGCGCATGGCGGCTCTGAGCCCACTTTGCCGAGTTTCTGTGTCGCAGCAAATGCCCGGTTAAGGGAACCTACAAACGGACTTAACAATGGCCACGCTAAGGTCGCAGAGAGATTTCGGCCATACCCAAGATCGTTCTTGTAGAAAGTGTTGAGGACCCCGCGATCTTGTATGCTTCAGGACGCTGACCTGAGCGCGTTCGAGATATTCTCCATCATCGCGTCACAGGCAAAAAGATCACTTTTGGTTAAACCTTCGTCCGGCTTGTGCCCGTCAGACGCCATCTCCCCGGGTCCGATCACGACGGTTTTGAGGCCAAGCTCTGCAAAAAATCCCGCCTCGGTTCCGAAGGGCACCTTGGTTATGCCAAGATTGCCAGCCATCGTGTGAGCCCACGCAACAGATGTATCTGATGGATCGCTGTTCAGACCGGGATAGGCATTGATTACCTCAACTGTGACGGGTGGTGCAGATTGATGAGCAGCGCTCACATTTTTGGCGACGTCCTCGATGTCGCGCTGGATATTCTGTGCTGGTGTTTCGACAAGGTGGCGAAACTCCATGTGCAACACGGCAGTCTCAGGAACGATATTTAAAGCACGTCCACCGTGGATTTCACCGATATGCACTGTCGAATACGGAATGCTGTATGCGTCATCATGAGGGCCAGAAGCCAGTCGGGCTTGAAGTTTGCGGGTTTGATGCACGAAATCGGCGGCGACGTGAATGGCATTCACGAACTGGGGCGCGAGAGCGCTGTGGCCTGCTTGGCCGTGGCAAGTCACCTTGAGGGCTGTCTTGCCTTTGTGCCCTGTTGCAACCTTCATCGATGTTGGTTCTCCAACGATCACGATGCGTGGCTTACCAATCAACTGGCGCAGTTCAGGCATCATTTGCCGTATCCCGACGCAGCCAATTTCCTCGTCATAAGAAATCGACAGGCTGAGCGGAGCTGAAAGGGGCGTTTTCCCTACTCTCTCTGCCAGCGCTAAAGCAGAGGCAAGAAAACCCTTCATATCAGTGGTTCCGCGACCAAAGATACGGTCCCCCTCGTCGGTTAGCAAAAACGGTGGTCGCGTCCAAACCTGCCCGTCAACTGGCACCACATCTGTGTGGGCGGACAAACAAACGCCGCCTTCGACATCGGGTCCAATCGTTGCGAACAAGCCGGCCTTGTTTCGGTCAGGCGACCAGATGCGCGTCACTTTAAAGCCTGCATCTTGCAACAGGCCCTGCACCCAATCGATGAGGTCAAGATTGCTTTCGTGGCTGACTGTTGGAAAGGCTATCAGCTTTTCCAACAGTTGCAGAGTCCGTGTTGAAGTGGTCATTTAAATGCCTGACTGGTTACTGCGTTAATCCACTGCAAGCTGCGTGATTTCGCGCCGGAATGGAAGCTCATCACCGATGTCCTCACCATCCAGCTCGCGTGCATAGCGGTGGCCTGCATAGGTTGCCCAAGCAATCGGCCCCGGTGCATTTGCATCACCGATCAGCTTTACAGATTTAATGCCTGCATCCGCCCATTCAGCCTCCCGCAGCTTTAGATCGTTATACACTGTGTTGTTCTCGATCCGTGATGACACGAGCAAAACGGCATCACACGCAAGAGGTCGCGTTATCTCGGTGAACATACAATTGGTCACAACATGATCCTTCGCGATCTCTGTAACGCCACGGTTGAGTTCGATGGTCACACCCATTTTGGCCAAGCGACGATGAATTTCATGCTGTTCAAGCGTATTGAGCGTCCATTCACTGACATACGCTGCCGGTGTGATCAGCGTGACGCTACAGCCCTTTTGGATCAGAAGTTCTGCCATGACTCCGCCCATGTAGTAATGGTCGTCGTCATAAATCACGACATGGCCCGTTGGGTTTGCATTCCCCATCAAGTCATCTGGCGTGAAAATCGGCATCGCGTTATCAGTTGGGAACGGAACCACATGTTGGCGCGAAACACCGTCGCGTCGCCACTTTGCACCCGTCGCGATACAAATGTTCTCAAACCCGAATTCAAGGATACTGTCCGCGTCGAGTTCGCTGTCAAAGTAGCTTTCGACATTTCCCTTTTGGCTCAACTGGTATTCACGGTAATCTGCCACGCGCCCCCATGCGCTCAGACCGGGAAGATGGCGTTCGCGGGCCACGCGTCCGCCCAGAACCGTTCCCGCTTCGGCCAATGCCACGTCATAGCCGCGCTCGGCTGCGGCACGTGCCGCCTCAAGCCCAGCAGGACCCGCGCCAATCACAAGAACATTAGAGCTGTTGCCTTTGAGGTTCATCCGTTCGGGATGCCAGCCCTTGCGCCATTCTTCCATAAAGGTGGGGTTCTGCGTGCAGCGGCTGATCGACATTGTCATGTCGCCTGTGACACAAATATTGCAGCCAATGCATTCACGGATGTCTTCGATCCGACCTTCTTCGATCTTTTTAGGCAAGAACGGATCGGCAATCGACGGGCGTGCGCAGCCGATGAAATCCAGCGTGCCAGATTTTATCATCTTGACCATGACATCGGGGCTAGTAAAGCGCCCAACGCCAACGATTGGTTTGTCGGTTAGCTCGTGGATACCTTTGACCAAATCATGTTGCGCCGCCTCCTCTTTGAAACGAGACGGGCCAGAGCAATCTTCCCACGTCCCTTGCGCCAAATCCCATAGGTCAGGCAAGTTGCGGTTCATTTCCACAAACTCACGAACCTCGGCATTCGAGAAGCCAAGTTCTCCGATAGATTCATCCAATGAAACACGTAATGTGATGCCCATGGTATCACCCACAGCATCGCGCATGTCCGCAATGACTTCATTCACAAACCGCGCACGGTTTTCCAAACTGCCGCCATATTCGTCCGTGCGGTGGTTCGTTGCACGGCTCAGAAAATGTTGGAAAATCCCGAACCCATGCGCCCCGTAGAGACAGATCAGATCAAAACCAGCTTCTTGGGATCGCTTCGCCGCATTCACAAACCAACGCCGTAAGTCTTTGATATCGGTTTTGTCCAAGGCGCGGGCCTGAACCGGATCATTGGTAAACGTGCGAATAGGCTGTGCGGAGACAGCCATCGGCACCTCTTTGGTATAAAGGTTCGGACCATTCACACCTGAATAGGCCAGCTGAATGCCCGCCAACGCACCGTGCTCTTTCATCTTGTCAGACATTTTGTGCAGCATGGGGATGTCTTTATCTTCCCAAAGGCGTAGCTCAATAAAAGGCGTGATTTCAGAGGTGTGATGCATCTCGCACTGCTCGGTAAAAATAACGCCCCAGCCGCCCTCTGCCTTCGACCCGCGCATGGCTGCGGCCGCAGATGGATCACGGTATCCGCCGCCATTGCAGTGTGGAACCTGATAAAACCTGTTCTTGGCCGTGACCGGCCCGATCTGCATGGGTTCAAAAAGAATGTCGTAGCGAGGGTCACGCACGGGGAATACTCCTGCAAGGGAAAGGGTGTTGAACCAGTGGTGACAGAATAATGGGTTAGGCTAAAGTCGCGGTTGCGAAACCCCAGCTTAGGCTAGAGTTAAGCCACGTCGGTGATCGGCAGCCCCGGAAAACCCCAGTTAGAAACTGTCTGCGTCGTATGATCGATAAACGCGTTTACCGATAGAATGCTGCGGGCACCTTCGGGCACGATAAAGCCCAATCGCATCGGGCGATGGGTGCCTTCGAGAGGAATAAACCGCAATACGCGCCCATCCGGAGACAGATCCGAATGCGGACGAATATTGGCAACGGAAAAGCCGAATCCATTCGCGACCAGTGACCTCATGACAGCCATATCGCGCGTCCGCTCAACAATGTTGGGGACAACGCCAGCGCGTTCAAAAATGCTCATAAAATAGGTGCGGCTTATTGGGAGGTCGAGCAGCACCATCGGATAGTCCGCTAGAATTTCGGCCGAAACCGTCTTGCGGTCCGCAAGGGGGTGATCAGCGGCAACCACCGCATAAAGCGGCAAGGACCGCAGAGGAATGAACTCCAAATCTGGCGGCACCTCAAGATCGTAAGAGAGAGCCACGTCAATATCTGCGCGTCGCAGTTTTTCGATGAGAGTCCGTTGGTCACACTCAATCTGCGACATGCGAACATCTGGATGCGTTTGCTGAAACCCGCGGCGGATTGCAGGCAAGAGAACCTGTGCGAATGTCAAAAGGCACCCGACGCTCAGCGGACCCTGCACTACGCCAGATATCGCACCGGCAAGACGATTTAAGCTATCGGCCTCTGCCAAGACCTTTCGGGCTTGCTCCATAAATTGCCGACCAGGTTGTGTCAGGCTTAATCCATGGGCGTGTTTTCGAACGAACAACGGCAGACCAAACTCGTCTTCCAGCTGGGAAATCGCGGCTGAAATTGAGGGCGACGAAACGTTGACTTGCGCACTTGCTTGCGCAATCGAGCCGTGCTCACCAACAGAGACGAAGTATTCCAGTTGCCGAAGGGTAAATCGCAAAGCCATACATCTGTTATGCAACGCCACACAAAAGTATCAAGCGCTGTTTTCAGGTCGCATACTTAATCCATGTGGTTTTGAGTGCTGTGTATTTATCGAAGCTATGCAACGACAAGTCGCGTCCAAATCCAGATTGCTTCATGCCCCCGAACGGCGTTATCGCACTTAACGCGTCAACAGTGTTTACGGATACAGTTCCCGCCATCAACCTGTCAGAAACGCGCAGTGCACGGCTTAAATTATCTGTCCAGACAGACGCGGCCAGCCCGTAAATGCTGTCATTGGCCATGCGCACGGCATCGGCTTCGGTATCGAACGGGATAACGGATAGCACAGGGCCAAAAATCTCGTCGCGAGCAAGAGCATCGTCGTGGCTCACATCATCGAAGATTGTCGGTTGCACAAAACAGCCTTTACCGTCGACCTGAACCTGCTCACCACCCACCACAAGGTTCGCGGTCTTCTTGCCAGCCTCGACAAACCGCATGACGCCTTCGGTCTGCTTGCGGTCGACAATCGCCCCCATTTTCGAGGCCGGATCAAGCGGGTCACCCGGCTGTAAATCTTTTGCCCGTGCGATCAGTTTTTCAACAAACTCATCCTTGATAGACCGTTCGACATAAAGCCGCGAATTGGCGGAGCAAACCTCGCCCTGATTAAAGAAGATTCCGAAGGCTGCCATATCCGCCGCCGCATCAAGATTTTCACAATCCGCAAATATAAGGTTCGGACTTTTGCCGCCTGTTTCAGGCCAGATTTGTTTCAGGTTCGACTGCCCTGAATATTCCATGAATTTCTTGCCGATCGTGGTCGATCCGGTGAAGGCAAGGCAGTCCACATCCATGTGAAGCCCTAAAGCCTGACCCGCAGTGTGGCCAAAACCAGGCACAACGTTGAGGACGCCGTCAGGCAGGCCCGCTTCGACAGCCAGTTCAGCAAGCCGCAAAGCAGAAAGCGGAGACTGTTCAGCCGGCTTCAGGACAACCGAATTACCCGCAGCCAAAGCAGCGGCCGCTTTCCAAGTCGCCATATCGAGCGGGAAGTTCCAAGGTGTCACTGCGCCAACAACTCCCAACGGAATACGGGCAACGATAGCCAAATTTCCAGGGGCAGTTGGCGCAACCTCGTCATATATTTTATCGATAGCTTCGGCATACCACTGAAAGAAATGCGCTGACCCAGGCGCATCAATTGTCGCGGCGTCGGTGACCAGTTTACCCATATCGAGGCTATCAAGCAGCGCGAACTCTTCTAGGTTTTCACGGATCAGATCGGCCAGTTTTAAGAGCACCGCTTTGCGGTGTGCAGGGTCTGTGCGCGACCAAATACCGGCCTCAAATGCGGCGCGGGCCGACGATACCGCGCGATTCACATCCTCTACATCACATGCGGCAACGTCAGCCAAAACGGCGTCCGTCGCTGGATTGATCGACTGGAACGTGTCACCCGAGGCGGCATCAACAAATTTTCCGTTGATGAAGGCTTGGTGGCGCAATGTGAGGCCAGAGGCCCGCTTGGTCCAGTCGGCTTTGGTATAATCCAGCATTTCGATATTCCTTGATTATTCGTCGCCCGGCACGCCGTAAGATGGTGCCTCTCGTGGGTCGATTGCGCGCTGCACATAGGCGTCCAGCTGCGGCTTGTAGATGTCCCACAGGTTGGAAATTGCGGAAATCGGGCAGTCCTCAGTCCAATCGCAACGTAGATCTGCAACGGGCCATGCGACCTTGTCGACCAAAAGCATACCCGCAGAATGCAGCGGACCCGCCTCGCCACCTGCAGCCAAACCTGCCCGCATTGCAGCAATTAAGCGGTCGCCAAGGTGGCCGGAGCTCGCAAGAAAGCCGTCAACAACAGCTTGCGGCACGCCGTCATTCGCCAATATGTTGCCGCCTGATGCAACGTCTTTGCCTTGCGCCTGTGTCCAAATCCCGAGTGAATTCGGGCCAGAGTGGATCGCGGTGGCTCCATGTTTATCGACCGCCAAAACCTGACGGTATTCGATGAACTTTCCTTGTTCGCGAACACGCTCAATCGCGTCAGCCGCGCCCATTCCGCTTTGCATCAAATCGAGCGCAAGCGGGCCAAGCGTGGGGTCAGTCACGTTTTGAGACGCAACAGCACCGACACCTGCACGCGCATAAGCGCAACGCGCCGCAACGGCAGGGGACGACGACGATATCGCAAGACCAAACATGCCCGTATCAGCGCACCGGGCGACCAATGAATATGTCATTCTGGGATCACCGCCGTGCCGTCAATCTCGACCAACCATTCCGGTCGTGCCAGCGCTTGCACCACCAAGCCCGTTGAAACAGGATGCACGTCTTTGATGTATTCGCCCATCGTGCGGTAAACCGCTTCACGGTGACGCACGTCCGTGATGTAGACTACAACTTTGACGAGGTGCTCCATTGTGCCACCCGCTTCCTCGATCAGTTGGCGAATGTTTTGCATCACCTTATGCGTCTGCTCGACTGGATCATGGCTGACGATGTTTTCGAAATCGTCGAGGTTTTGCGGACATTGCCCGCGCAGCCAAACGGTTTTACCACCCTGCGTGACAACAGCTTGGCAAAGATCGTTATCTAGGCGTTGTTCGGGATAAGTGTCTGAGGTGTTGAACTTGCGGATGCGTATATGCGCCATGGGATGTCCTTCTAAGTAACTGAGGAATTTATTCAGCAGCAGCCTTCACAATGGCCGCCTCGCCTTGATAGTCAGCATATGCACGCTGGATAGCAATCTGATCGGCCACGAATTTGGCATCATGCCAAACGCCCCATAAGAACGTCGAGCCACGGCGCGATTGCCACGGCAATCCAAGAAAATAAATGCCAGGCACTTTTGAGACACCGCGCTGGTGGATCGGTGCGCCTTTCTCGTCAAATGCATCGGCCTTGAGCCAGCTAAAGTCCTGCTTGAAACCCGTCGCCCAAATGATCGTCGAGATACCCGCGTCGGCAAAGTCCAAGTTGTGGATAGGATCGGTCATGCAAGCAGGGTCTGGCCAAACTTGACGCGCCTCAGGTTCCAGCGGTAAATCTAGACCCATCGCCGTGGCATACGCGTCGGCTGCATCAAGCATTTCCATGTAGTTCGCATCACCAGCCGCGACGTTTTCACACAAGTCATCGGCAAAGCTCAGGCGGCCATCCGAAAACTTTTCTGTGCGTCCAAGCAGGATAACGCCGTCGTTGGCAAGACGCCGGAAATCCATTGTGCGGCCGCCGTAAGCGCCACTCACCGAAATCGTGACATGTTCAGTGCCCGGCTTTTGTGCGACCAAATCCCACAACCCCAGAACGCCAAGCCACCAAACAAAATCGCGACCGCGATACCTGCGTGGTGGACGGTCGTGCGGGCCAACGGACAATAATACCCTGCGCCCAGCACGGTTCAATTCATCGGCAATCTGGGCGCCCGACGATCCGGCGCCGACAACCATAATGGCACCCTCGGCAAGTTGATCGGGATTACGATATTGGGCGGAATGCATTTGCACGACGTTCGCATCCTGCAGCACAATTGGCGGGATGACAGGGTGCTGAAATGCGCCAGTCGCGGCGACGATCCGTGTGGCTTCCATCATGCCATCCGATGTTTCAACACGAAAGCCCGCCCGATTTTCGAGAGGCTCTGCCGACAACACCTCGACCCCTGTACGTACGGGGGCATTTACCATTTCCGCGTATTCTGCAATGTAGTCTGCTACCCGATCTTTACTGACAAACTCGTCTGGCGCGTTGCCCTTAAACTCCAGATTGGGAAAGCGGTCGTGCCAAACGGGGCCATTGGTGACCAAAGCATCCCAGCGCGATGTCCGCCACGCTTCGGCGATCCGGTTTTTTTCCAGCACCAGATATGGCACCCCCTGCTTGCCTAAATGTTCGCATAGAGCGATGCCAGCTTGGCCCGCCCCCACGACAAGTGTGTCTATCTTTTCAACTGACATACGGGGGCCCTCCAAAGCGGCGCAAAGGACAGTGATTACTGCCTGCATGCGAACAAGGTCGCGGTTTTGGCTGCGCGTGAAAAGAACAGTCTTCATTAGCCTTGATTAGGGAGGGGCTAAGATTTTACCGCGGACCAAAGGTTTTTCCTAAGTCGCCCTTCGCCAAATACGAGTTTTTGAAAATCGACAGCCGCCCTAGGGTTACCACAGATAAAAGAAGTCAGTGATCATCAATTCATTCTCTCTGAAGGTAGAGACGTGAGTTGCTAGCGCTGGGTCTTCGCAGTTCAGGGGAGCCGCCGATGCTTGATCACGTTGAAATCGCCGTCGATGTTCGTAGCGCAGTAAAGCGTTACGGCGAATTCACAGCATTGAAGAAAATCTCGCTGAGCATTCAGGACAATGAATTTTTCACGCTTCTTGGGCCCTCGGGCTGCGGCAAAACCACGTTGTTGCGGATGATTGCAGGCTTTGAGGATGTGACCAAAGGCGAGATCATGTTGTTCGGGAACAAAATCGAAACGTTGCCGCCACATAAGCGCCCCGTGAATACTGTCTTCCAGAACTACGCGCTGTTTCCGCACATGTCAGTGCTGGATAATGTCGGATTTGGCCTTGAAATGCTGGGAAAATCGGTGCCTGAGGCCCGCAAACGTGCAGCTGAAATGCTTGAGCTGGTGCAGTTATCCCAATTCGCGCAACGAAAGCCTGCGCAATTATCTGGCGGACAACAGCAACGTGTTGCTTTGGCGCGTGCGCTGGCCCCTTCTCCCAAGGTCTTGCTCTTAGACGAGCCGCTATCGGCCCTTGATATGAAACTGCGCAAAGCAATGCAGATCGAACTCAAACATATTCAGCGAGAAACGGGCATTACATTCATCTTCGTCACCCATGATCAGGAAGAAGCCCTGACCATGTCTGACAGGATCGCCGTCATGTCAGCGGGCGAGTTGCAGCAACTTGGCGCGCCACGAGAGATCTATGAACATCCGCGCAATATGTTCGTCGCCGACTTTATTGGCGATACAAATCTGCTCGAGGTATCAGTTGATAAAATTGTTGAAGGGCGCGCATATTGCCAACTTGGCGGAAACCATACGCTCACCTGCAATGCAGTGGACGATGTTGGGGTGGGTGCCAAGGTGCATCTTTCCGTCCGACCAGAGCGGCTAATTTTATCCGAACAGGCAACTGAGGCCGAAAGCCTTAAAGGCACGGTCGTTGAGAATATCTTCATCGGGACCGACATTACAACGATTGTGAACCTAGACGACGGGCCTCAATTCACGGTCAGGACCTCAAACTCTGATCGCGGCACGAAGCGATTAATCGCGCCCGGAAGCCCTGCGTTCGTCAACATGGAGACAGGTGCTGCGCGCCTGTTGGTTGACTAATGGCGGGCGTCGCAGCATCTGGCGGCTCAGTCGCAGCAGACACCTATGCAAAGGCACGTCATTGGCTGCTTGCACCGTCATGGCTCGTGCTCGGCTTTTTTGTGTTTGCCCCTGTCTGTGTCATGTTGATCTATTCTTTCTTGACCAAAGAATTTCGCGGCGGCGTGATCTGGGAGTTTTCGTTCGCGGCCTATGACCAGTTCTTTTTCGACCGCGGTCTTTTCGGAGACGCGGAACCAACCCTGCAATGGACGTATATTAGCGTTTTCTGGCGCTCCATCTGGCAGGCTGGGTTAGCCACGATCTTGTCGCTTTTGATCGGCTTTCCAACCGCTTACTTTATTGCGACGCGGCCTGAAGGCTCCCGCGCGTTTTGGGTGTTCCTCGTGACAATCCCCTATTGGGTAAACTTGCTGATCCGCACAGTTTCGATGAAATTTCTGCTGCGCGATGAAGGCCCGTTGAATGAACTCCTCATCAACATTGGGCTAATCAACGATCCCTTGCACATCATTTACACTAACCTCGCCGTTCAACTTGGACTGTTTTACAGCTACCTTCCCTTCATGGTTCTGCCGATCTACGCCTCTATTGAGCGTTATAACTTCACGATGTCCGAAGCGGCCGCGGATCTATACGCCACCAAATGGACGGCCTTACGGCGGATCATATTGCCTGCCGTAAAGCCCGGTGTCATCGCGGGCTGTATCCTTGTGTTTGTCCCTAGCCTCGGCGCGTTTCTTGCTCCTGATCTTTTGGGCGGAGCGAAGAATTTCATGATCGGATCACTGATCGAAGAGCAATTCAAAGGGAACGCGGGCAACTGGCCATTTGGCGCGGCCGCCTCAATGGTATTGTTGACGATGGTAGTGGTAATCCTGCTGATTTTTGCGCGCCAACAACGCCGTGCGGAGGCCCAATCATGAGCGCGAATACTGACGTCAAAACGTATACCGGCTTTCGGTTCATGACGATTTTGTGCTTGGTGATCCTCTATGCGCCACTGGCAGTGGTAACAGTTTACTCCTTCAACGCGTCAAGCTCGATCACGGTTTGGGAAGGCATGTCACTGCGCTGGTATGTCGACGTGTTCGTTGGCCCCGAGAGCGCAAAGTTTAAACAGGCCGCGTTCAATTCTTTCTCGATTGCAATCATCGCAGCATCTTTGGCGACTGCGATCGCCACCGCCGCCGCGACGGCTATTGTGCGCGGTGGACGATACAAATTACGTGTGCCGTCTCTGGGCTTGATAACGTTACCCATAATGGTGCCGGAAATCGTGCTCGCAGTATCCACCCTAATTTTCTTTAACTCTATCGGGTTCACACGCGGGTATTTAACCATCCTTGTGGCGCATACTGCGTTTTGCATCCCATTTGCCTATCTTCCAATTCAGGCGCGGATGCAGGGCATCGAAGATACATATGAGCACGCGGCAATGGATCTCTACGCGACCAAAGCCAAAGCGTTCCGACGTATCCTTTTACCTTTGATGATGCCCGGTATCATCTCTGGATTTCTGCTGGCGTTCATCGTCAGCCTTGACGATTTCATCATCACAAATTTCGTAAAAGGGGCGGGTATCGAAACCCTCCCCACTGCGATTTTTGGCTCGGTGAAACAAGGGCTAAAGCCCAATATCATGGCGATTTCTACGATGCTTCTTGGCCTCTCAGTCGTGATGGTAACGATTTCTCACTTTGTATCGAAGTGGGACAATACGAAATGACAATAGGGAGCTAAAAATATGAAACTGCTTACAACATCGGCCATGGCCTTGGCGCTTTTGGCAAATGCGGCTGCTGCTGACGGCGAGCTCGTGGTTTATCACTGGTTCGAGTATATGCCTGCCGAACTGCTGGAAAAGTTTGAGACTGAAACCGGTATTGACGTCACGATAGATACTTACGATTCCAATGAGGCAATGCTGGCGTCACTTAAGGCGGGCGGCATGGGCACCTATGACGTCGCCGTTCCAGGCGATTATATGGTCGCGATCATGGCTGGCGAAGGCTTACTCGATACCATCGCAGATGGTGAGTTGACGAACAAAGGCAATATCGCGCCTGAGTGGGCTGATCCCTCTTTTGATCCGGGCCGCACACATTCAATTCCATACCAGTGGGGATCTACAGCTTTTGCGGTTGATACCGCCGCATATACTGGCGACATCAACACAACCGACTTGCTGTTCAACCCACCTGCGGAATTGTCTGGCAAGATTAACATGCTCGACAGCCAAGGCGAAGTGATGGCACTCGCGTCTTTGCACATGGATATTCCACAGTGTTCATCGGACCGGGGCCAGCTCCAAGCCCTCAACGATATGCTTCAAGAGGCCCAGACACATTGGGCGTCTTTCAACTCTGACACGTCTCGCGAAGTGTTGGTGTCCGGGGATGTCACCGTTGGCATGACCTATGACGGTTTTGCCGCCAAGGCCCGCGCAGAACGCGACACCATCAAATACGCCTTCCCGACGCAAGGTTACGTCGTGTGGATGGACAACGTTGTTCTTTTAAAAGACGCGCCAAACCGCGCCAACGCTCTCATCTTCATGGACTTCTTGCTTGAGCCAGAAAATATCGCAGCGGTATCTAACTACGCCCGTTATGGCTTAGGCGTTTCTGGTGCGACTGAATTCCTTGACCCAGACCTGGCGACAGCTCCAGAGGCGAACCCGCCAGCAACTGCTGGTAAGGGTGCGTTTATCGAGGTTTGCGATCAAGAAACTCAAGCCGTCTATGACCAAATCTGGACGAACTTGAAAAACTAAGCCAACTTAGGCTTCAGTGTCGGCGGCCCCTTTCTCGGGGCCGCCTCTCTCCTTTTGACGGAGGATAAATGGAATGACCTTTTCCAAACGATACAAGTTGCGGAATTCGAAAACAGGGTTGTTTGTCGAACCTTTTAGTAGCGAATTATGAACGTCGTTGAGGCCACGATCGCAGACCTTCGTCGCGCCCTTGAGAACCGCGAGATCACCAGCGCCAGTCTCGTGAGTGCATACCTAGATCGTATTGAGAAATATGACCGCGACGGCCCCCGCCTGAATGCCGTGCCCGTGTTAAATCCTCAAGCAATGACCGAGGCCGAAGCGTCTGACGCGCGCAGGAAACGCGGCGAAACCCGTGGGCCGCTTGATGGCATCCCCTACACCGCCAAGAACAGTTATAAAGTAAAAGGGCTGACGGTCGCTGCCGGTTCGCCTGCTTTTGCGGATCTGATAGCAAACGATGACGCATTTGCGATTGCGCAATTGCGCAAGGCTGGCGCGATCATGTTGGGGCTTACCAATATGCCCCCAATGGCCAATGGCGGCATGCAACGCGGTCTCTATGGACGTGCGGAATCGCCGTATAACGCCGATTATCTGACAGCCGCCTTCGCCTCGGGGTCGTCGAACGGGTCTGGCACCGCGACGGCCGCCAGCTTTGCCGCCTTTGGCTTGGGCGAGGAAACGTGGTCAAGTGGTCGGGCGCCCGCATCCAACAACGCGCTATGCGCCTATACCCCCAGCCGTGGTGTGATTTCTGTGCGCGGCAACTGGCCGCTGGTCCCAACCATGGACGTCGTCGTGCCGCAGACGCGCTGCATGGCGGATATGTTCGAGGTCTTGGATATTGTGGTCAAAGATGACCCTGACCCACGTGGCGATTTTTGGCGCTGCCAGCCGTGGGTAACCCTGCCGCGCGCGTCGCAAGTCCGCCCCGCGTCATACCGCGCCTTGGCTGACACCTCTCTGAGCGGCAAGCGGTTCGGCGTGCCCGCAATGTATATCAACAAAGACGCAGATGCAGACACCACCAAGACCCATGGCATTGGAGGATCGACTGGCCAAAAAATTGACACACGCGCCTCCATCATTACGCTGTGGAATGCGGCTCGGCAGGCTCTTGAAAAGGCTGGGGCCGAAGTAGTCATTGTCGATTTTCCAGTGGTTTCCAACTATGAGGGTGACCGCGAAAGTGCGCCAACCATCGGCACGCGCGGGATGCTGCCCAAAGACTACCTCCGTCACGAAATCACCGATCTTTCGGTCTGGGCTTGGGATGATTTCCTGAAAACCAATGGCGATCCGAACTTGTCCTGTTTGGCCGATGTTGACGGGACCAAAATCTTTCCGTCGCCAGATGGGAGCTTACCCGATCGTTATACGGATTTTGAGGATCATATCGCAGACTACCCTGCACATGCCCGTGCCAACCCACGCGATAGCTTTTTAGACATCCTGACACTGGCAGGCGGCTTGCGCGGGCTTGAAGAAACACGGCGCGTCGACCTCGAGAATTGGATGGATGATCTCGGCCTTGATGCGGTCATTTTCCCCGCTGTTGCTGACGTTGGGCCTGCTGACGCAGATATAAACCCCATCTCTGCCGACCTTGCGTGGCGCAACGGAGCATGGGTCGCGAATGGCAATCTTGCGATCCGCCATCTGGGCATTCCAACCGTCACCGTCCCAATGGGGGTGATGCACGACATCCAAATGCCAGTCGGGCTAACCTTTGCTGGGCGCGCCTATACTGACAGCGCCCTTTTAGCGCTGGCCTGCGCATTTGAAGCAACAGGCCACTACCGAACCCAACCCCCGAGGACATCATGCGCATAGCAATCTACCAAATGAACTCCGTTGACCGCAGCATTGCGGAAAATACAGCATTGTTCGACCAGATCTGCGCCAATGCGAAGGCGGGCGGAACGGATCTGATTATCTTCCCGGAAATGGCCCTCAGTGGATATAACATTGGCGCCGACCGGATCCGGGAACTGGCACAGTCACGAAATGGCGCGATGGTCCAAGGCTTGCAAGAGATGGCAGCACGTCACGACATCGGCGTGCTCTGCGGTTTTCCTGAAGCGGACGGCGAGCAGGTGTTCAACTCCGCCGCCTTCATCGACGCCTCAGGCGCCGTGCTTTCGATTTGCCGCAAAGCTCATCTGTTTGGCGACGTGGATCGCGCGGCGTTTAGTGCCGCTGACACACTGTCCCCACTGGTACAGTTTGGCGATTGGTCCTTTGGGCTTGCCATTTGCTATGATGTCGAGTTTCCCGAACTGGTCCGTGCCTATGCACTGGCAGGTGCGGACGCCGTTCTGGTCCCTACTGCGAATATGCTGCCCTACATCGGGGTCGCGACACGGGTGGTGCCTGCCCGCGCCGAGGAAAACGAAATCTATGTCGCCTATGCCAACCGCGTTGGTGTCGAGGGTGTGTTTGAATACTGCGGGCTTTCCTGCATCACGGGGCCAGACGGCATCGATTTGGCGCGCGCTGGAGGCAACGAGGAGTTGATCTTCGCGGATCTTTCCAAGGATCATCTTTCCCAGGTGCGCAAATCACTATCCCATCTCAATGATCGGCGCGAGGATTTGTATCCTTGAGTGCGCGTTGCCGACGATGAAAAATACGAAGCGCCTGCCGCCGAGCCAACGAAGCACCAGAACTCTGGGCGCATAACGACAGAAGACTGATTGGAAGCGGCCCTTGAGAGGTCACTTATGAACGGCAGCTTCGTCCGGCACAGCGACCATTCAGAGAATTTCCAAAGACTCTCGTTTTTGGCGTAGCCTCAAAACAATTCATTTTCCGCCACCAGAAACCCCGTTCAAAACCTAATCAGTTGTTGAGCGTTTTGGCGCTCTTTCGCTGCCCGATCCTTTACAAATTCTCCGCCTGCGGCATCCCCAGCACGTGATAGCCGCCATCAACGTTAATGATCTCGCCCGTGGTACAAGCGCCTGCGGCAGAGGCAAGATAGACCGCCGTGCCGCCCACGGCCTCAAGTGTCGCATTCTCGCGCATCGGCGCGTTGGCGCCTGCGTGCTTATAGGTCTTGCGTGCACCACCGATGGCAGCCCCAGCCAGTGTCTTCATCGGACCCGGCGAGATGGCGTTTACGCGGATGCCGTCAGGCCCGAGGTCATTGGCGAGGTAGCGGGTTGCTGATTCCAGCGCCGCTTTAGCTACGCCCATAACGTTGTAGTTTGGCACGACTTTATTGGAACCTTGGTAGGTCAGCGTCAGCAGCGTGCCGCCATTCTCGGTCATCAGCGGATGGGCACGGCGCGCCACCTCGATAAAGCTGTAGGCGGAGATATCCATCGTGTGTTTGAAATTCGCGCGGGAGGTGTTCAGAAAGCGCCCTGTCAGCTCGGATTTATCCGAGAAAGCAATGGCATGCACAACAAAATCAATCGTGGGCCAGCGTGCGCCCAACTGCTCGAACGCCGTATCCAGCGATGCATCATCTGTCACATCGACATCGACCATGAAATCCGATCCGACACTCTCGGCCAGCGGCTTGAGGCGGCTACCAAAGGCCTCACCCTGATAGGTAAAGGCCAGTTCTGCCCCCGCCTCTGCCATCGCTTTTGCGATGCCCCACGCAATGGAGCGCTCATTCGCGACGCCCATAATCAACCCGCGCTTACCGCTTAGCATGCCAGTCATATCTTTGATCCTTAACCGTTATATTTCGAGAGGATCATTGATCCGTTGGTGCCGCCAAACCCGAAGGAATTGGTCATCACAGAATCCAGCCCTGCGTTATCGACGCGTGTGGTCGCAATCTCGGAAGGATCGAGACGCTCGTCGAGGGTCTGCACATTTATGGAGGGCGTGATGAAATCATCCTCCAGCATCAGCAGGCAGAAGATAGCCTCCAACGCGCCAGCCGCCCCTTGCGCATGGCCCGTCATGGATTTGGTGGAGCTTACAGGCGGTGTGGAGCCTTGACCGAACACGCGGCGGACCGCTTCGATCTCGCCCACATCTCCGACGGGTGTGGATGTGCCGTGGGCATTGATATAGCTGACTTTGCGGCCTTCAGGCAGTGTGCTGAGCGCCAGACGCATAGCGCGTTCGCCGCCCTCACCGCTTGGGGCAACCATATCGTGACCGTCCGACGTGGCCGCGTAGCCTGTGACTTCGGCATAGATTTTCGCACCGCGTGCAAGCGCGTGTTCAAGGTCCTCAAGCACCACCATGCCGCCGCCGCCAGAGATAACAAAACCGTCGCGGTCCTGATCAAACGCACGGCTCGCCAGTTCGGGCGTTTCGTTATATTTGCTGCTCATCGCGCCCATTGCGTCGAAAAGGCATGACAGGGTCCAGTCGAGTTCTTCGCCACCGCCCGCAAACATAACGTCCTGCTTGCCCATCATAATCTGCTCTGCCGCATTGCCGATACAATGCAGCGATGTCGAGCAGGCCGAGGTAATGGAATAGTTGATGCCCTTGATCTTATAGGCTGTCGAGAGGTTCGCACTCACGGTGGAACTCATGCATTTAGGCACAGCAAACGGCCCGATCCGCTTGGTCGCACCTGAACTCTTCACAACTTCATGCGCCGTGAGCATGGCGGAAGTAGACGGCCCGCCAGAGCCTGCCACCAGACCTGTGCGCGGATTGGAAATCACATCCTCGTCCAGACCTGCATCCTCGATCGCTTGGCCCATTGCGAGATAGGCGTAAGCAGCGCCCGGCCCCATAAAGCGGTAGGTGCGTTTGTCGATCAGCTCGGCTGGCTTCAGCTTGAGTGTGCCTGCAACGCGGCTGCGAAATCCGTGCTCGGCCATCTCCTCAGAGGCGACAATACCGCTTGTTCCCGCTTTGAGCGATGCTTTTACCTCGGTTGCATTGTTCCCGATGGAGGAGACGATCCCCAAACCTGTAACGACGACGCGGCGCATATCCAGCACTCCCTGTTCCTGCCTGTCCCTTCTTAGGCCAGCGTAGCGTCAGGGTGCAAGCATCTAGCGTTTAGCTCTCGCTCAGCGCGACTTTCATATCTGTCACCTGATAGATCACTTCGCCGTCTGCCTCGACCGTGCCGCTCGCGACACCCATCGTCAGGCGACGGGTCTGGATCGCTTTGGTGAAATCAATCTTGTAAGTCAGCATTTTGCGGTCAGGGCGCACCATGCCTGTCAGTTTTACTTCGCCCACACCCAGTGCATAGCCACGTCCCTGCCAACCGCGCCAGCCAAGGTTGAACCCTGTAAGCTGCCACAACCCGTCAAGGCCAAGGCACCCCGGCATGATCGGGTTACCTGGAAAATGGCACTCAAAAAACCACAAATCAGGCGTGATATCGAACTCGGCCACAATGTGACCTTTGCCATGGGCACCGCCATCCGCAGAGACTTCGGTGATGCGGTCCATCATCAGCATAGGTGGCGCTGGAAGCTGTGCATTGCCCTCACCGAACAATTCTCCACGCGCACATTTGAGCAAGTCTTCTTTGTCAAAGCTGGTTGGATAGTCTGCCATGTGTCTCTCCTGCGGTGCAAATTTTCACGCCCGACCTAACACTGTGCCGCGCGAAGCTGCAAGGGTTGGTCCGTGCTTATGACGTTCGCATTAATCGTGTTTTCAATGTACGCATCCCCCCTTAAACTACCCACGTGCAATCTGCCGCAGCATTTTCAATTGAAAATGCCTATCATTCCCCCCATATTAGCGAGAACTCGAAAAGAGGCGGATCATGTCTGACACACAGCTCGAAACCGGAACCAAATGGCTTGCGACAGCGGGACTGCGCCCGACGCGCCAGCGTTTGACGCTTGCCACGTTGCTGGTGGGTGATGGTCAGCACCGTCATGTCACAGCAGAAAGCCTGTTTGACGCGGCGAAAGACGGAGTTGAAAGTGTGTCTTTGGCGACTGTTTACAACACCTTACGCGCGTTCTGCGATGCTGGTTTATTGCAAGAAGTAACTGTTGATGGCTCGCGCAGCTATTTCGACACCAACACGCACGATCACCCGCATTTCTTCTGGGAGGACGAGGCGCGGCTTACAGACGCTCCTGCCGACCAACTTGTCATTGCACAGCTCCCTGACGCTCCTGAAGGGGCCGAAATCGCCTCTGTTGACGTTGTGATCCGACTGCGCAAAAAAGCCTAATGCCACACCCGTTGCTGAGCCAATTCGACATCGACACTTATCAGCGTGACGGTGTTATCGTCGTGCGCGGCTTGTTCAAAGATCATATTGAAGCTCTGCGTGCTGGCATCGAGCGTAATTTGGGCAGCCCTGGTCCCTACGCTTCCAACAACGACAAGGCAGGCGAAAGAGGTCTGTTCTTTGACGATTACTGCAACTGGCAACGCATCCCCGAATTTCGCGACGTGATTAAAGCTTCCCCCGCCGCCGAAGTCGCGGCAGATCTCATGCAATCTGATACAGTTCAACTGTTCCACGATCATGTGCTGGTAAAAGAGCCGGGCACGACAATGGCGACGCCGTGGCATCAGGACGGCCCGTATTATTTTGTTGAGGGCGAGCAGAATGTGAGCTTCTGGTCGCCGCTTGACCCCGTCACGGATGCCACCCTGCGCTGCGTGGCAGGCTCACACTTGTGGGAGAAACCTGTCCTGCCGACGAAATGGGCCAAGAACGAGCCTTTCTTTGATCCCGCGCCTTATATGCCCGTGCCTGATCCAGACGCGGAAGGCATGGATATTCGCGAATGGGAGATGGAGCCGGGCGATGCAGTGGCGTTCAACTATGGCATTCTGCATGGCGCACGCGGGAACACTGCCGCTGCTCGGCGACGTGCGTTCTCATTGCGGCTGTTGGGCGATGATGCGCGGTATACCCAGCGGCCCGGGGCGACATCGCCGCCGTTTCCCGGACACGATATGGAACAAGGGCAGCGCCTGCGCGACGACTGGTTCCCGACCCTCTACACCCGCCCATAAAAAAGACGCCGCTTGCGACATGGCAAACGGCGTCTGATTTTTCAGTGAACGAAGCCAGCATTTAGGCTGCGTCGATTTTCACCAATTCGATGTCGAATTGCAGGTCTTTGCCCGCCAGCGGGTGGTTCGCGTCAAGTGTCACAGTCGCTTCATCCACTTCGACGACTGTCACAGGCATCGCTTGACCGTCAGGTGTCTGCATCTGCAATTGAATACCGACTTCAAGCGGGATTTCCGCAGGGATACCTTCGCGCGGCACCGCTTGGCGCATTTCTGGGTTCGCTTGACCGTAGGCGTCATCCGCGCCGATCTTCACGATCTTCTTATCGCCGACTTTCATGCCGGGGATCGCCACGTCAAGGCCGGGGATGATCTGGCCGGAGCCTACTTCGAATGCCAGCGGATCGCGGCCCTCGGAGCTGTCAAATGTGGTGCCGTCCAGCAATGTACCAGTGTAGTGTAGATGTACGGTGTCGCCTGCCTTAACTTCGGCCATAAGTCGTCTCCAATATGATCAGGGGATTGTGCGGGAGGCCGCGTATCTGCGCAGGTGCTCCGATTTGATGGCCGCACCTTTTCAAGACGCGACACAAATCGCAACCCCCATTTCACCCTTTTCCACTCCGCCGCCTCATGCAACTGTGCGACATAACAACCCTCACCACGTGGAGCCTGCAATGCCCATCACCACCTGTATTTTCGACGCCTACGGCACGCTGTTCGACGTGGCCGCCGCTGCACGACAAGCCGCTTCAGAACCCGACTATGCTGCAATCAAACACGACTGGCCGCAATTGGCCGAGCATTGGCGCAACAAACAGCTCAATTATAGCTGGCTGCGCGCCGTGACAGGGGCGCATTGCGATTTCTGGCAGGTGACGCAAGAAGGGTTGGACTGGGCCTTGGAGAAAACGGGCCACCACGGCGATGGCGCATTGCGCGAACGGTTGTTGCAGCTGTATTGGGAATTGGGTGCGTATGCCGAAGTCCCTGCCATGCTTCAAACATTGAAAGCAGCAGGTCTGAACACCGGCATCCTCTCCAACGGGTCCCCCGCAATGCTGCGCGGCGCGGTGGACAGTGCCAACATCGACCGCGTGCTTGATGCGCTCCTGTCTGTAGAAAGTGTGGGCATCTTCAAACCCGACGCGCGGGTTTATGATCTTGTCGGGGCCGAGTTCGGTTGCGCAAAGGAGCAAGTCCTCTTTGTCTCCTCCAACGGTTGGGATGCAGCAGCCGCAACAGGCTACGGCTTTACCACTGCTTGGGTAAACCGTGGGGGCGAGCCGATGGATCGCCTGCCATGGAAACCCGCGCATACCCTAAACGATCTCACAGGCATACCAGCATTGGCAGGCATCTAATGGCATTTTTTACCACCTCCGACGGGCTGAAAATTTACTACACGGATGAGGGAAAAGGCCTGCCCATTCTCTGCCTTGCTGGCCTCACCCGCACCACGACGGATTTCGACTATGTCACCCCGCACATAAGCGATTGCCGCCTGATCAAGATGGATTACCGCGGACGCGGGCAGTCGGATTTCGACCCTGACTGGAAGAACTACTCCCTGCCTGTCGAGTGCCGCGATGTGACCGAATTGCTTGATCATCTGGGGTTGGAGAAGGCTGCGATCCTTGGGACCTCACGCGGCGGACTGAACGCGATGGGACTGGCCATGGGGGCCAAACATCGCCTGCTGGGTGTGGCCCTCAATGACGTAGGGCCAGTGATTGAACCGCGAGGAATCGTGTTCATCAAAGAATACATCGGGCGCGATCCGGCAGCCAAAACCCATGAAGAGGCAGCCGCGGCAATGGCCCGTGCCTTCCCAGAATTCAAAAACATGCCTGAGGGCCGCTGGCTGGAAGAGGCGCGCAAGCATTATACTCAGGATGCCGATGGCTTGCACATTACGTATGACAAACATCTGCGCGATGCTGTACTGGCAGCGGGTGAGCAGATGATGCCAGATCTATGGCCCTACTTTGAGGCAATGAAGGGCCTGCCCCTCGCGTTGATCTGGGGCCGCAATTCCAATCTGCTGAGTGCCGATACTGTGATGGAGATGCAAATCAAGCGCACGGACATGCACCTCGCTACGGTGCCCGATCGCGGTCACATCCCGTTTCTGGACGAACCGACTGCCATCGCCACGCTGCGCCGCTGGATCGGAGACATGCAATGAATATCGAAATGATCCGCGCCGCCGCGGAGCGCATCAAAGGCCACGCGCTACGCACACCTTTACTCAATTCGGCCTTTCTCGATGAGATCGCAGGCCGCCGTGTCTGGGTAAAACCAGAATGCCTTCAGCACACAGGTAGCTTCAAATTTCGCGGGGCTTATAGCGCTCTCTCGGCGCTCAATGCTGATACCCGTGCAAAAGGCGTAATCGCGTTTTCCTCTGGCAACCATGCACAAGGCGTCGCGCTTGCTGCGAAAATGCACGGCGCTTCAGCAGTAATTGTGATGCCGTCCGATGCGCCACAGCTAAAGATCATCAATACGCAGGCGTACGGTGCAGAAGTTGTTCTGTACAATCGCGAAACTGAATCCCGCGACGAGATTGGTGCCCGCTTGAGTGCAGAACGTGGCTTGACCCTGGTTAAACCCTTTGACGAACCGGAGGTGATCGCCGGCCAAGGGACGACTGGATTGGAAATAGCCGAAGATGCAAATGCACGGGGCATCATAAACGCCGATGTGATTGTCTGTTGCGGCGGGGGCGGTCTGACTTCTGGTATCGCGTTGGCACTCGAGACCGACGCCCCCTCCCTGCGCGTGCGCCCCGCCGAACCTGCGGGATTCGACGACGTGGCCCGTTCACTGGTCTCCGGCCAGATTGAGAGCAACCCCGCCAAGTCAGGCAGTATTTGTGATGCAATCATTACCCAACAACCTGGTGATCTGACCTTCCCCATTCTGAAACGGCTCTGCGGCCCTGCCCTTGTGATCAGCGACGATGAGGCGCTGGATGCAATGGCGCAGGCTTTTTTGCGCCTCAAACTGGTTGTTGAGCCGGGCGGAGCTGCGGCGCTTGCCGCTGCGCTGTACCGCTGCGACGAGATCCAAGGAGACGATGTCTTCGTCACCCTATCTGGCGGTAACGTCGACCCCGCCATGTTTGTCCGCGCGTTGGAGCGGTTATGAGAAACTTTACCATCGCCAGTTTCAACGTCAAAAACCTCATTAGCGCGGACAGCGAATACTACCAGTTCCAGTCCTATACGCCGGAAGAATACGCATGGAAGCGCGACTGGCTCGCCGATCAAATGGTTACGCTGGACGCTGACATCATTGGTTTTCAGGAGGTTTTCGACGAAGAAACCTTGAGCGACGTGATCACCTTGGCCGACACATACGGCGAAGCGCAGAACGGCTTTTCTCTTCCCGACGACACCAAACGCTATCGCAAACGCGCCATTTTCGACAAGCTGTCTTATGGCAACTACCGCGAGGCGGAGATGGCCTTTGCCCCTAATATGAACGACGGCGAAGCAGGCCATCGACGCCCCGGTGTGGCGATCCTATCGCGCTTCGGCTTTGCAGACGAGCCCGAGATCATTCAGGATTTGGGCCAACCGCTGGACATCCCCTTCTCTGACGGCGGCGAGGACGGCGGATTTTTCCGCATCTCGCGTCTAAGCCGCCCGATCCTCAAAGTGCGCATTCCCGTGGGCGGTCAAGTCATCACAGTTTTCAACTGCCACCTCAAATCGAAACTAGGTGAGTTTATCCGGCCCGATGACGATGGCCATGCCCCCGAAGTCGACCTCACCCAATACGATCCCGTGGGCCGCGCCCTTGGGGCTGCGCGGGCAGCCATGCGGCGGATGGCCGAGGCTTGGGTGCTGCGCGGCGCGATTGTGCAGGAGTTGCATGCTGGTAATCCCGTCATGGTTCTGGGTGATTTCAATGATGCAGAGAATGCTGTGAGCAGCGAGATCATCAGCGGCGAGCATCCGTTCAAAAACTATCAGTGGATGTTACGCCATGATGCAGAGCATCGCGGCGACCGCTATTCCGAAGAAGATGCCAAACAGATCACCGAAGATATCGAAGCCGTGCGATTGCACGCTGCCGAAAAGCTTTTTGTACGTAAATCACTGCGCGACATGGTCTACACCGCCGCCTTTGGCGGCGTCTTTGAGAGCATCGACCAGATTTATATGTCACGTCATTTCCTGCCGGAATTTGCAGATAATATTGGCGAGATGGAATACTTTAGCGTTCTCAACGACCATTTGACTGACGGCAGCCATGCAGAGGCACCGTACAACAAACTCGCCTCTGATCACGGTCAGATCATGGCGCATATGATCCTGAAGGGGGAGACATAATGCAGATTTTCGATGCTGGTGACGTGCGGATACACTTCCGCGTGGATGGCCCCGATGACGGGCCAACAGTCGTCTTTGCCAACTCTCTGGGCACCGACATGCGCCTATGGGATCCGATCCTGCCGCTGCTGCCCGCGGGCCTGCGCATCATCCGCTGGGACAAACGGGGGCATGGCCTCTCCACCGTGCCAAGCGGCCCCTACACGATGGGCTCGCTCATTAGTGATTGTGAAAAACTGCTCGATCATTTGGACGTCAAGGAATCCGTATTTGTAGGCCTCAGCATCGGAGGCATGATCGCCCAAGGGTTGGCCGTCAAACGTCTAGACCTGATCCGTGCCATGGTCCTAAGCAATACAGCCGCCAAAATCGGCAATTCCGCCCTCTGGGACGAGCGTATCGCAGCAGTGCACGCGAATGGTGTCGAAAGCCTCGCCGATGCTGTGATGGAGAGGTGGTTTTCGGAAGGTTTCCGCAAAATGCCAGAGCTGGAACTGTGGCGCAACATGCTGGTGCAGCAGGCAGACGACGGTTATGCGGGCTGCTCTGCTGCGATTTCGGGCACGGACTTCTACACGCCTACCAGCGGCTTGCGCCTGCCGACGCTGGGCATTGCAGGATCCGAGGATGGCTCCACCCCGCCTGATCTGGTGCGTGAAACCGTTGATCTTATCCCTGGCTCACAATTCCATCTTATCCGCCGCGCAGGGCATTTGCCTTGTGTCGAACAGCCCGAAGAATTTGCACAAGTCTTGGGTGACTTTCTGAAAAGCGTAGGCCATATCTGACCCATCCGTCAGACTGACCAAAGAAGTGAGACACCCCGATGGCCGCATCCGTTTTTGACAGCCCCCTTTATGCACATCTGTTCCCGACGGGTGAGGCGGGACGGCTTTTCTCGGACACCGCCGCCATTCGTGCGATGCTGTTGGTTGAGGGCGCACTTGCCCATGCCCAAGGGGCGCAGGGCGTCATTCCTGAGCTCAGCGCAAAAGCGATCCAACGCGCCACAATGGAAATTCAGATCGACCCCGGTGCGATTGCAAGTGCCACAGGTGAAAATGGCGTGAGTGTTCCCGGCCTAATCGCTGCTTTTCGCGCCGAGATGAATGCCCCCGAACATGCGCAATTTGTGCATTGGGGGGCGACCTCACAGGATATCATCGACACCGGATTGATGCTGCGCCTGCGCCAGCTGTTGCTGCTGGCCGAGGCGGATTTGCGTACAATCATTGCCTCCTTGGCGACACAAGCCAAAGCGCACAGCACCACCCCCATGGCCGCACGGACCTACGGGCAACAGGCCACCCCCACCAGCTGGGGTGCCGTCATCGCGGATTGGGGCCACGCATTGTGCGACTTGACGGATGCGCTCCCTGCTTTGCGCAAAACCTCTTTGCTCGTCTCGCTGTCTGGTGCAGCTGGGACATCCTCAGCTTTGGGCGTTGATGCCGCCCAAACCCGCGCCGCTTTGGCGAAAGGGTTGGGGCTGAACGATCCAATGCGCAGCTGGCATGTGGACCGTGGCCCTATCCTGCGCATCGCTGACTGGCTGGTACAAGTAACTTCCGTACTATCCCGTATGGGTGGCACGTTAATCGCCTTAACCGGTAGCGAGATAGGTGAGGTCACGCTGGGCGCTGCAGGTGCTTCTTCCACGATGCCACAAAAGCAGAACCCTGTTGGCCCTTCCGCGCTCCAAGCGCTTGGGCACCAGATGACGGGCCTGCGCACAGCCCTCGCGCCTGCGACACAACACTTGCACCAGCGCGATGGGGCGGCGTGGTTTACTGAGTGGATGGTGCTGCCACAAATCGCCCTCGGCACGGCCTGTGCTTTACAGCATGCGAAAACCCTGAGCAGCAGTATGGTTCCCAACGCTGGAAAAATGGCCGCAACATTGGAAGGCGGATTGGGTTTGATACATGCGGAGGCCCTGAGCTTTGCTTTGACCGCACAAGTTCAACGCCCCAAAGCGCAAGCATTAGCCAAGGCGCTGTGTCATCAGGCACAAGACGAAGGGGCAGAGCTAGAGGACATTGCCCGCGCGGCCTACCCTGACCTACCTGATGAACTGTTCGATCCCGTGAAATCTCTGGGCCTCGCCCCTCAAGAAGCGATGGCTTTCGTTGCGCGGGCAAAGGCGCTTTAGCATCTCGCGCCTTCCCATCATATTCATCATGCTGACCGTCATGATCGATGCCATGGGCATTGGTCTGATCATCCCTGTGATGCCCGATCTTATTCAGGAAGTGGGCGGTGGTACGCTGGCCGAGGCGGCGATATGGGGCGGGATCCTGTCGACAACATTTGCGGTGATGCAATTCCTTTTTGGTCCCGTCATGGGCGGCTTATCAGATCGCTTTGGTCGCCGGCCTGTGCTCCTGATAGCCCTTGTGATCATGGCGCTAGACTATGTGCTGATGGCGTTAGCAAGCGCCCTTTGGGTTCTACTGCTTGGCCGTGTGATCGGCGGGATTACAGCAGCAACGCAGTCTACCGCCACGGCTTATATGGCCGATATCTCAGCACCGCATGAGCGTGCTGCACGCTTTGGCCTTGTGGGGGCCGCCTTTGGCGCAGGGTTTGTGATTGGTCCTGTTGTGGGCGGGCTGCTGGCCGAGTATGGAACCCGCGCCCCGTTCTGGATGGCTGCTGGCCTGGCATCAGCGAATGCGGTGTTCGGCTGGGTTGTACTCAAGGAAACTGTGACAGATGCCAATCGTCGGAGCTTCGATTGGCGGCGTGCAAATCCTTTGGGCGCATTGCGTGCGTTGGGCCGCCTCCCCGGTGTGACGCCGCTCCTGCTTGTTTATTTCATCTATTACGTTGGTTTTGCAGTCTATCCTGCGGTCTGGTCCTACTTTGGCAAGGAACGCTTTGACTGGCCGCCTTCCACCATTGGCTTGTCGCTTGCCCTCTTCGGCATCGCTATGGCGTTGATCCAGGGGGGGCTGATCCGCCCGGTTCTCAAAGCCTTAGGCGAGCGCGGCACAGTCATTGCAGGCCATCTGTTCAGCATCGCCAGCCTCATCTGTATTGCCGTGATCACCTCAAGCACGTGGGTTTTGATCCTAACTCCTATTGCGGCATTCGGCGGGATCATCCCCCCTGCGTTGCAAGGGATCATGTCCGCACGCGTGGCCGATGATGCTCAGGGCGAATTGCAAGGGGCGCTCACCTCGGCTTCGGCTTTGGCGATGATCCTGTCGCCTTTGGTCATGACCTATACATTCGCGCAATTCACCGATGCAGACGCGCCGATCTATCTGCCCGGTGCACCGTTTTTGCTGGCCGCAACACTGAGCACAATGGGCCTCGCCGCCCTTCTAATCGGGACACGTCGGGGCAGCTGACGCAACGTTGTGAAGCCTCCGCGCAATAGGGGTTGTTCATACGTCTGATCTGCGCAAACCTCTTATCTGACACGAAAAGGGATGAACCATGAAAAAGATAAAAGCCGCTGTTTGCCATGAATTTGGCGCCCCGCTCGCCATTGAAGAAATCACCCTACGCGCACCAGAGCAGGGCGAAGTGGAGGTCACATTGGACGCGGTAGCGATCTGCCATTCCGACATCTCGTTCGCCGAAGGGGCATGGGGCGGATCGCTGCCTGCGGTCTATGGCCATGAGGCAGCGGGAACAGTCGCTGCAGTGGGCGCAGGCGTAAACGGACTTGCCGTCGGCGACAGTGTTATTGTAACGCTCATCCGCTCTTGCGGCACCTGCCCGTCGTGCGCAGGCGGTGTGCCAACCTTGTGCAGTACCCCCTACGACGGCGATCACGGTCCAATCAGAACTGCGGATGGCGGCAAGCTGCATCAGGCTATGGCTTGCGGTGCATTCGCCGAAGCTGTGGTTGTGGACCAGCGGCAAGTCGTAAAAATCGGTGAGGATATTCCCAAAGAATGTGCCGCACTTATTGCCTGTGGTGTGATTACCGGCGTGGGAGCCGTGGTCAATGCGGCAGGCCTGCGTGCGGGTCAGGATGTGGTTGTCATTGGCGCTGGCGGTGTTGGCCTCAACGCAATTCAGGGCGCACGCATTGCAGGGGCCCGGCGCATTGTGGCCGTGGATATGAGTGAGGAAAAGCTTGCGATTGCCCGCGAGTTTGGCGCGACCGACGGTGTTCTAGCCTCAAGCGCCAAGCCATGGTCGGAAGCCAAACGCGCCATGGGCCGCGGTGCCGATGCTGTAATCGTGACGGTGGGCGCGATTCCTGCCTATGATACCTCTCCCAGATACCTCGCTTATGGCGGCAAAGTGGTTATGGTCGGCATGCCTCATTCAGGGGAAATGTCGACCTATGAGCCTGTAATGATGGCGGCCGTCGGGCAAGGCATGGTCGGCTCGAAAATGGGCGATGTAGTGATCCAGCGTGATATTCCGTGGATGGTGGATCTTTATACTCAAGGGCGGCTGAAGCTGGACGAACTGATCTCAGGCCGCTGGGAATTGGGCCAGATCAATGAGGCGATTGCAGATACCAAGACAGGCTCGGCGCGGCGGAATGTGATTTTGTTTGACCGTTGAACAGGTCCGCTGTTCCGTCAATGTAGGTTGATGGAACGGGATGCAGTTTAGCGGCAAAATAAAGAAGCTTTTGGACGGTGCAAACTTTTGGGAGGTGTGACGCGATGCAGTTGAAGGATCTGGACGTTATTATTACCGCGCCACCTGCGCCCGGCTGGGGTGGGCGGTACTGGATACTGGTGAAGGTCACGACTGCCTGCGGAATTATCGGATGGGGAGAGTGTTATGCCTCCTCCGTCGGGCCAACCGCCATGCGCGCCGTTATCGAGGACGTATTTGCGCGGCATATGGCGGGCGAGAACCCGGAGAATATCGAGATGATGTTCCGCCGTGCCTATTCTGCAGGGTTCACGCAGCGGCCTGATCTGACAGTCATGGGAGCTTTTTCAGGGCTAGAAATTGCGTGCTGGGATATTCTGGGCAAGGCCCGAGAGCGGCCTGTTTATGCGCTTCTGGGCGGTGTGATGAATGCACGTGTGCGGGCCTATACTTATCTTTACCCTTTGCCGCATCATGACCTCGGTGCGTTCTGGTCTTCACCTGAATTGGCCGCAGAGAGTGCACTGGATGCAGTGAACCGTGGCTACACGGCAGTGAAGTTTGACCCTGCAGGCCCCTATACACGGCGCGGCGGGCATATGCCTGCAATGAGTGATATTTCTCAGTCGGTGGCGTTTTGTAAAGCGATCCGCGAGGCAGTGGGGGACCGTGCAGACCTGTTATTCGGGACGCATGGGCAATTCACCACTGCGGGGGCGATCAGGTTGGGGCAAGCTTTAGAGCCGTATAGCCCGCTATGGTATGAAGAGCCTATCCCGCCTGACAATGTGGCCGAGATGGCCAAGGTTGCGGGGGCTGTGCGCATTCCGATTGCGACGGGCGAGCGCCTGACCACAAAGGCGGAATTCGCACCAATCCTGCGCAGTGGTGCTGCGACGATATTACAGCCTGCGTTGGGGCGTGCAGGTGGCATCTGGGAGATGAAAAAGGTTGCTGCCATGGCAGAGGTCTATAATGCGCAAATGGCGCCGCATCTGTATGCAGGTCCTGTGGAATGGGCGGCCAACATCCATCTAGCGGTGAGTATTCCAAATCTGCTGATGGCTGAGACGATCGAGACGCCATTCCATGACCAATTGATCAAGGGCAGCATCCGCGTCGAAGGCGGCTTTATTGCGGCACCGACAGCACCCGGATTGGGGATCGACGTGGATGAGGCACTGGCGCGGGCGCACCCTTACACTGGCGATGGCCTGCATCTGGAAATGCGCGAGGAGCCTTGTGACTACGTCAATGGCAACAACTTTGAGGGCGGCGCACCTGCTCCACGCGAATAGGATTCTGCACTACAAAAAAGCCCGCGCTATACGGCGCGGGCTTTTCCAAACTCACAATCTTAAGCAAGAAATCAATAAAAAGCCTGCAAACCTGTGATTGCACGTCCAAGGATCAGGGCATGTACATCATGCGTGCCTTCATAGGTATTGACGGTCTCGAGGTTCATCATATGGCGCATAACTTGGAAATCACCTGAAATACCGTTGCCACCGTGCATGTCGCGGGAATGGCGCGCGATTTCCAGCGCCTTGCCGCAGTTGTTGCGCTTGACGATAGAAATCATCTCGGGGGCTGCATTGGCGTTGTCCATCAGGCGCCCCACTTGCAAGGATGCCTGCAAGCCGAGGCTGATCTCGGTCATCATATCTGCCAGCTTTTTCTGGAACAGCTGGGTTTGGGCCAGCGGCTTGTTAAACTGGTGGCGGTCCAGACCGTATTGACGCGCAGCGTGCATACAGAACTCGGCCGAGCCCATAACACCCCAAGAGATGCCATAACGTGCGCGGTTCAGACAGCCAAACGGACCTTTAAGACCTTGAACATTTGGTAGCAGTGCATCGTCGCCCACTTCCACGTTATCCATTACAATCTCACCGGTGATCGAGGCACGCAGGGACAGCTTGTTACCGATTTTGGGCGCACTCAGACCCTTCATACCTTTTTCAAGGATGAAGCCGCGGATTTTGCCACCATGCTCTTCGGACTTGGCCCAGACAACAAACACATCCGCGATGGGTGCGTTGGAGATCCACATCTTCGAACCTGTCAGCTTATAGCCATTCGCCGTTTTCACAGCGCGGGTTTTCATGCCCGCAGGGTCGGAGCCCGCGTCAGGCTCGGTGAGGCCAAAACAGCCGATGAACTCCCCGCTGGAGAGCTTTGGCAGGTACTTCATGCGCTGTGCTTCGGAACCGTAGGCGTAGATCGGGTACATGACCAAGGAGGACTGTACCGACATCATGGAGCGGTAGCCGCTATCGATCCGCTCAACCTCACGTGCGACCAAACCATAGGAGACGTAAGAACCACCGAGGCCGCCGTATTCTTCTGGCACTGTGACGCCCAGCAGACCCATATCGCCCATCTCGCGGAAGATGCTTGCGTCAGTCTCTTCATTGGCGAAGGCATTGATGACCCGAGGTTGAAGCTTCTCCGTAGCATAGGCGCGGGAGCTTTCCATAATCATCCGCTCATCCTCGGAGAGCTGCTCATTCAAGCGCAGGGGATCGGACCAATCGAATTGACCCAGATCGGGGGCGTCTTTTGCTTTGAGAATAGGGGCTTCGGCGTTCATGGCGTTACCTTTCGAGATGAGAAGTGCGTTTATTGAGGCCCTTATTGCACATTCAGAGGGAAAGTTCTAACGATGCATACTCCTCAACCTATGAGTTTTAATCATACATGATCGCACCACGTCGCTATTTACCCTCTGTCTCTGCCTTACTCGCTTTTGAGGCTTGTGCGCGGCTGGGGAGTGCCACTCAGGCTGCCACAGAGCTGTCATTGACGCAGTCCGCAATCAGCCGTCAGATTAAGGCGCTTGAAGGCCAGTTGGGAGTACAATTGATGGCGCGACAGGGGCGCAGGCTAACACTGACGCAGGCCGGAACGGAATATGTCCGCGAAGTCCGTGAAGTTTTGGGAAGGTTGGCGCAGGCCTCGGTCAATGCCGCGACGGATGCGCAATCAGGGGCGCTGACACTGGCGATCCTGCCTGCATTCGGGATGCATTGGCTGGCGCCGCGCCTGTCAGATTTTGCCGCAGAGCACCGCGAGGTGACGGTGAACCTTTCGACGCGCTTGCAACCCTTCGCACTGGGGCCAAGCGCGTTTGATGCGGCCATCCATTTTGGCCACGAGGATTGGCCGGGTGTCCAGTACATGCCTTTGATGCCCGAAACTGTCGTGCCTGTCTGTGCGCCCGATTTGGTGGGGGCGCCGTTTGAAGCGCCTGCCAGCCTGCTATCACATCCCCTGCTTCATCTCGAGACACGGCCCCGTGCATGGGCGCGGTGGTTTGAGGCCGTAGGCCACCCTTGTGATCCACCCCATGGCATGATGTTTGACCAATTCGCCACGATGGCGCAAGCAGCGCTGCATGGGCTGGGCATCGCGCTCCTGCCGACCTTTGTGGCCCAGCCCTATCTGCGCGACGGGCAACTGGTGCTTGCCTCTGACAAGACAACCGAAAGCATCGGAAGTTACTATCTTGTATGGCCTGATGATCGCCCAGCGCCCCCTCCCCTTCTTGCGTTTTGCAAATGGCTCAAAGAGCAGACGCAGGACAGCGCAGACACGGATTAGTTGGTTAACGAAACTTCGCTTTCGCCCAATTTCAGCCACATTCCCGCGCTATAGAAATCCGATGTGACGGTGGGGGCCGACACCAAGGAGCATAGCAATGCTTAGCAAATTTTTCCTGCGCGCTGCTGTTACAGCCGCCGCGCTGACCTGCACCACAGGCTCTGCCTCGGCCGAAGAATACCGCATTTTGATGATGGATTATGCATTTTTTCCAGAAATCAACTATGTCCAACCAGGTGACACAGTCATTTTCGAAAATGCCTCTGGCGAGATGCGCGATGTCGCGGCCGAAGATGGCAGCTGGATCATCGCCGGTATGGCCGACGGGAGCGAAACAGCGATGAGTATCGTTGCAGGCATGCCAAACCGTTTCCAAAGCCTTGTTCCGGGTGGAGAAGGCGATGAAGTTGACGAAAACGGCAATGTTGCTGTGGTAGGCATTTTGAATTTCAGCGGCCAACCCGCCGGCGTTCAGGACTAGTCTATACAAGCTGGCCCTGACGGGTATGCATTACCTAAGTGGGCTCCCAAGGTTCGATGAGCTCGGGGCCGGAAGCGCGGTTTGAATTTACTGCGCGGTCCACACGGTGCATCTGCAACTTATCTTCAGTCGCCGCCCGCATAAGCGGTGCGGCGCCTTTGCCCTTCTCCCCCAACCACAGCGCCCAATCATCGGCCTCAACGACCACGGGCATACGGTGATGAATCTCTTGCATGGTGGCATTTGCCCCGACAGTGAGAGCAGCGACTGTTCGCATGTCCTCCCCTCTTTGTGGGTCTGTCCAGTTTTGCCATAATGCAGCCAAGGCTAAAGGTGCACCATCGCTGCGCGTGATGTACCATGGATCACGTGCGCCTTGTGCATCCTTGGTCCATTCATAAAAACCGCTGGCCACGATTAGCACCCGACGCGCATGGACAGCACTCCGGAATGCAGGCTTTTCCAGCACCGTCTCGGCGCGTGCGTTGATCAACAGCGGTCCATCGTTTGGCTTCTTGTACCATTGAGGGATCAAACCCCAACGCATCGCTTCCATCCGCCTTGCGCGGTCCTCCCCGCCCGTGATCACCCCAATCTGGTCAGTTGGACAGATGTTGTAATTTGGCCCTTTCGGCAAGGCGTTGGCAGGCTCTGCCCCAAACATCTGCGCCATCGCCTCAGGCGGCAGCGTCAGCGCCATACGTCCACACATCCGCCCTCTCCCATTGTTCTCGCGACCAGCTTAACGTGCGAACGCGACAGATCAAATGCGCATCATACGGGTCGCCAGCTCATCGCTCCTTTTGCCATAAGATTGAGAAAGGAGCGCTATCATGATCAGTATCCCCTATCATCCATTGCCCACTGAGACGGTGGCCACCCTGCGTGACGGCGGCGCGTTTGAAAGTGAAGGTGTACCGCCGATTCTCGCGACAAGTGCAGGCTACCTAGTCAAAGGCTACACTGCGGACGAACGTATCTGCTATGGCACAGGCAAGATCATCGCACCTGAGGCGATAACCACTTACGCCGCCGCTCTTTTGGAGCGGCCTGAAATCGCATTTTTCGATGTCCGCTCGGCCAGTAACAACTGTTTTTTGACCCGCATCACGCATGCATAAAAAAAGGCGCGTCCCGTTGCAGGGCCGCGCCTTCTGATTCTGTGAAAGGTTGACTTATTTCATCGAAATGCGTCCGTCAGTATAGGGTTTGTAGGGCGCGTTAGCAGCCAGAAACTCTGCAGTGACGTCGGCCAGATCGGGGCCAAAATCATAGGCGTTCGCCGCAGTTTTGAACATGGCGTAACCATCCCCGCCATTGCGCACATAGTTGTTGGACACGACGCCATAGAGTTTCTCCATATCCACAGCTTCGCCACCGATCATAACATCTGACACGCGTGAACCCGCAGGAGCGCTTGCATCAAAGGCAAAGCTCATCCCCGCCACTTGTGGGAAGCGGCCTGCGCCCTCTTCAACTTGGCTCACACCATTTTCGAGCGCTTCAACCAGCACCGCACCTGTGACCTGAAAAGTCGACAGCGTATTCTGGAACGGCAGAACCGTGAGGACATCGCCCATGGTGACCTGACCCGCATCAATGGAGGCGCGGATACCGCCACTGTTCTGGATCGCAACGCTAACGCCTTGATCGGCGACACGCGCCAGCATCGCATCGGCAATCAGATTGCCCATCGTGCATTCCTGCGCACGGCAGACAGCACGGTCACCCCCAATCGGTTCAGGAGTATCGGCCACAACTTTGTTACGGATTTCTTCAAGCGGTGCTGCCATTTCGGCAATCCGCGCGACGGTTTCCGCATCTTCGGCAACAGAAGCATCAATCAGGATTGGCTCACCTGTTGCTTGTGTGATGTTGCCCTCATCATCGAATGTGACGTTCAATTCACCGAGATACTTGCCGTAAGCATAGGCCTGAACGATCGCCGTGTTGCCCACCATCGTCGGGTATGGCCCCTCCGCACGCTCGTTTGTATTGCTGAGCAGCGTGTTGGAATGGCCGCCCACAATCACATCTACACCCGTCGTCTCGGCTGCAACTTTCTGGTCAATGGCATAGCTTGAGTGGCTGAGCACAATGATCTTGTTCACGCCCATCGCCGTCAGCTTGTCAACTTCACCCTGAACCGCGACCACAGGATCGGAGAATTTCACGTTATCGCCCGGACTGGCCAATTCATCAGTATCCTGAGGCGTCAGACCAATAAGGCCAATCTTCTCGCCGCCACGCTCGATTACGCTGGATTTGGCAAGTGTGTCAGCCAAAAGCGGCTCGGCGCTCACATCAGCGTTCGACATCAGAATCGGAAAGTTGACCGCCGACATAAAGGAGGCCAGCACTTCAGGGCCATCATCAAACTCGTGGTTGCCCACGGTCATGCCGTCATAGCCCAGCTTGTTCATCATTTCGGCGGCCATTTGGCCCTTGTAGTAGGTATAAAACAAGGTGCCTTGAAACTGATCGCCACCGTCCACAAGGATGGCGTTGTTGGTCCGGGCATTGGCGTCCTTAATTGCTGTAACCATGCGGGCGGTACCGCCAAAACACTCACCCGCTGTGTTATCTTCAGCACCACAAGGACCGTCATATTTGCTAATCGGTTCGAACCGCGCGTGGAAATCATTGGTGTGCAAGATCGTCACTGTGTAGTCGGCGCTGGCCATGCCTGCCGTCAGGCTCAAGGCGGCGGCGCTCAAAAGGAATCGTTTCATGGTAAGTCCCCCATAGGAATGAATGGCCGTATCGTGGCGCTCTGGTGGGACCCTGTCAAAGAAGATATGCCCTTGGCGTTACGTCACCCTCAGGTCCGCCCATTGCATAGGCGGTGCTTCGCCTCTTGACCGCTGGGTCGCGTGGCGGCATCACGGAACCTATGCTTATATTCAAATTACTCCGCACCGACGAATGGCAAACTCTGCGCAAAGAGGGCGAAACTACAGGTGCCCCGATTGACGTGGCCGACGGCTATATCCACATCTCCACTGCCCAGCAGGTAGCCGAGACTGCATCCAAACATTTCGCAGGCGAGGACGGGTTGTTCCTCGTAGCGCTTGAGACGGACGCGCTTGGTGAAGCGCTGGAATGGGAGGTTTCGCGCGGCGATGCGCTCTTCCCTCATCTCTACCGCAAACTGACAATGGCCGATGTGATCTGGGCGCAACCGCTCCCCCTTGAGAACGGCGTGCACCAGTTTCCCGCAGGACTGACGGAGGCCGCACAATGACCCAATACCGCGATACCGAGCGAGCGCAGTTCGAGATTTTCAAATCCCTGCCCCGCGACACGCCGATCAATATGCTCAATCTGGTGCAGTTCCACCCGCAAGCCAACTATCCGGCAGATCATCCATTGGCCGCGAAGACGCTTACAGGGGCCGAGGCCTACGCAAACTACGGCGCCGCCAGCGGCCCCGTCTTGTCTCGCGTTGGGGGGAGCATAATCTGGCGCGGCGAGTTCGAAGTATCGCTCATCGGCCCGAGCGATGATGCATGGGACGCCATGTTCATCGCACAATACCCGAATGCTGGTGCCTTTCTCGCGATGGTCACTGACCCCGAATACCAAAAAGCAGTTGTCCACCGCCAAGCCGCAGTTATGAACTCGCGCCTGATCCGCACGGCCCCACTCCCCGCATCGGATATCTTTGCATGAACACCATGATTGAGGCGATGGGCCTGAGTGTACTGCGCAAATTCGATCCCGAAGCGGCGCATGGTCTGGCCATCCGCGCCTTACGCGCAGGGCTGACTCCCAAACCTGGCCCCGTGAGCACTTCGCGCCTTGCCGTTGATCTTGCAGGCATGCACTTCCCCAACCCTGTGGGGCTTGCGGCTGGTTTTGACAAAAACGCGACTGCGATTGAACCACTGAGTGCTGCGGGCTTTGGATTTATCGAAGTGGGCGCCGCTACACCCCTGCCCCAACCCGGCAATGACAAACCGCGCCTGTTCCGCCTGACAGAGGACCGCGCCGCGATCAACCGCTTCGGTTTTAACAATGACGGGATGGACGCGATCTGTAGACGCATCGCTGAGGCCAAACGCACGATTCCCGTGGGCCTCAACCTTGGCGCAAACAAAACGAGCACAGACCGCGCCGCCGATTTTGCCCGCGTGATGGAAGCCGCTAAAAATCACGTCGATTTCGCAACTGTAAATGTGTCCTCCCCCAACACAGAAAAGCTGCGCGATCTTCAAGGCAAAGCGGCTTTGGCAGGCCTGCTCGAAGGTGTCATGGCCGTGCGCGGTGATACGCCCGTGATGCTCAAGATTGCACCCGACTTGACCGAGGCTGAGATCGCCGACGTAGCACAAGTGGCTCAGGACGCAGGCGTCGCCGCCATTATCGCAACCAATACAACCCTTTCGCGCGAAGGTCTGAAATCGATCCATAAGGGCGAAATGGGCGGCCTGTCCGGCGCCCCCCTATTCGAAAAATCCACCCGCGTTCTGGCGCGGCTGTCCACCCTGACAGATGTGCCCATCATCGGTGTCGGCGGTATTGGCGACGCAGACCAAGCCTATGCAAAAATCTGCGCCGGGGCATCCGCCATCCAGCTCTACACGGCCTTGGTTTTTGGAGGCCTCTCGATGGTAGGCGACATCGCACGCGGCATTGACGTGTGTTTGGCGCGCGACGGCTTTGCCTCTGTCGCCGAAGCCGTCGGCAGCAACCGCACCGCATGGCTCTAGGTGCCCGTCGGAGTTCTTCGAAACTCTGGGCACAATTTTTCAAAGAAAAATTGGCTACCCCGCGGCGGCACGTTCAAGCGCGGGGTATCGCAAGCCAAGGGTAGCAGCGCGCGCCACAAAAGAGATCAGCATCGACCACCAAAGCCCGTGGTTTCCAATGATCGGAACGAGCACCATCACGCAAACCACGTAAACGCAAAACGAGACCGCCATCATATTGCGCATGTCGCGGCTGCGTGTGGCACCGACAAATATCCCGTCGAGGATGAAAGCTGTGCAGCCGATCACAGGTAGAAACACCAGATATGGCAAATAGATCCGCGTGATCTCCCTAATCTCTGGCGATGTGGTCATCAAATCCACAATTATTCCCCCGAACAGCGCGAAGATAATGCCCATACCTACCGCCGATGCCATAGCCCAACCCCAAACCAACGTTGCGGCACGGCGCAACAACACAGGTTTACGCGCCCCCGCCGCTTTGCCCACCAGCGCCTCTGCGGAAAAGGCAAATCCGTCCAGCGCATAGCTCGCGATCATCAAGAATTGGATCAACACCTGATTAGCGGCCAGCGTGACATCCCCCTGCGCGGCCCCCATCAACATGAAGCTCACAAATATCGCCTGAAGCAGCAGGGAGCGGATCAGAATATCGCTGTTCACGCCCATCATCCGCCGCCAGCGCACACCATCAAACACCGAAGCCCAAGCGCGCCAAGCCGCGTCCGCAAACACCGCCCGACAAAACCACAGCCCCAAGGCAAAGCCGCTCCACTCTGCAATCGCAGTGGCAAGGGCAACCCCCTGCACGCCCCAGCCCAGCCCCAGCACAAACCAGACATCCAGCGCGATGTTCAGCCCGTTCATCCACAGTTGTAAAACCAGCACAGCCGGCGTACGTTCCTGCGCAATGAGCCACCCCGTGATGCCATAAAGCGCAATCGCCGCTGGCGCAGACCAGATGCGCACAGCCATATACTGTCGCGCCAGCCCCTCGACTTCTGCACTGGCAGGCGAGACTTGGAACGCCGCCCAGAACAACGCGGCTTGCAAGCCGATGATCACCACCCCCGCGCACAGACCGATCATCAGCGCACGGGTCAGCAATGCCGCAACTTCACCGTGGTCCCCCTGCCCTTCGGCCTGTGCCGTGAGGCCCACGGTTCCCATGCGCAGAAACCCGAACACCCAATAAAACGCCGACAGGATCACAGCACCGATGCCAACCGCCCCAATAGGCGCAGCCAGCCCCATCTGTCCCACCACCCCCGTATCCACAGCCCCGAGAATCGGCACAGTCGCATTGGACAGCATGATCGGCACCGCAAGGTGCAGCACGCGCCAGTGGGTCAGTTTGTCGGTGTCAGGAGTGCTCACATTATCAGTCGCGGGGCGCGGGCATCACGAAATGACCCATCGCCTGCGCGTACAAGCGGTCCTTGTTGTCCTGCCACGCCTCAACCTGCACCGAAGCATAGCGCCGCCCCGCCCGTGTAATCCGCGCACGTGCATAGGCATCGCGCGGAAGGCCAGTGCGCAGGTAATCGACTGTGAAATCAACGGTCTTGGGCAAGCGCGGCAAATCCGCAGGCGCACGCCCCTCAAGGTCAAGCTTACCCGCCTCCAGATCATCCCACAAATACGACCAGTTCAGCGTCATCACAGCTGTCACTTCGAGAAAGGCAGCTGTGGCACCGCCATGTAGTGCAGGCAGCAGCGGGTTACCGATCAGCACATCGCGAAACGGCAAAATCCCTGTCAGCTCGTCTCCGCGCCGCTCGAACTCGATCCCGAGGAAGCGGATGTAAGGCACAGCTCCCGCCAGCGCCTTGAGTGCTGCATCGCGGCGTTGCTTGATCACCTGGACAGGCTCGGGACGTTTACGGACACTCATTTGCGGGCCTCCATGGTGAAAGCACCTGTTGCCGTGGCGACGGGGCGCTCAGTATCCTCATCCAGCGCAACAGCGCGAACAAAGGCAACCGAGCGCGTTACGTGATAACACGTGGCGACTGCTGTAATCGTCTGGCCCGGTGTCGCCGCACGCATGTAATCAATCCGCAAATCAATCGTCGCCGTTCCACCCGCATTTTCAGGGTGACACATCACCGCCGCGCCACAACAGGTATCCATAAGCGCCGAAACCGCACCCCCATGAATCACACCCGTCACCGGATCACCAATCAACTCGTCCTTGTAGGGCATGTTAATCGTGGCAACGCCGTCGCCGATCTCCTGCATCTCCATACCAAGCATGACAGAATGGGGCAGCGCTTCGATAAACTGGCGTGCGAACTTTGTCTTGTCGACCATAGGACCCTTCTTTCGCGCAGTGAAACTATGACCGCACTTTTCGGCCCTTTACAGCGCAAGGCCCGACAAAGGGCAATAGCAACCGTTGCACATCGCGCGCAGGGCTTTTAGCGTAGAGCTCCGGAGGAAGACATTAACATGAGCGATGAAACCCGCCTGACCTTCAAGGAAATGTGCGCCAAGTTTGACGTAACCCCGCGCACGTTGCGGTATTACGAATATATCGAGCTGCTCTCACCCGACCGCGAAGGGCGTACCCGCTTTTACGGGGCACGTGAACGCGCAAGGATGGAACTGATTCTTCGGGGCCGCAGCTTTGGTTTTGCCCTTGAGGATATTCGTCAGTGGCTTTTGATCTACGAGAATGAAGGCACCATCGCCCAGATGCAGGCTTGGGTCGAGATGGCGAATGGCCAGCTTGAAGAACTCGCCGAGAAGCGCCGCCAACTCGAAGAAGCCTATACAGAGCTGACGCGCTTGCGCGACGAAACAGTCACCACATTGGGCGAAAACGCTTAGACCCTTTCGCGCAAAGCCAAGCCTGCTTTCTCGATCTGACTGGCAAGCGTCAGAATCTCCTCAACAGTATTTGCCGGTGCCTGCTGCGCGATTTCGAACGCAACCGTTTCCACAATTTTTGCGGCCATCAATAGATAGGAGGAAAATCCGTCACTGCCTTGCTTAGAATTATCGCTAACCACTTGAATATGGGAGGTCATTTTCTCACTCCTGAAACGCATTACGGCCAATCCTGCAAGCACGTGCCGCATGATTATACAGACGGATGCGCATAGGGGAGAAATCAAAGGGCTGCCAGACCTTTGGCGCGGAAATTCACGCCAAAGTAGCAATTTCGTCGTGTCAGAAAATGGTGCCCTCTTCACGCAAAGTTGACGCAAAGTCATCCAGGGTAAACCTAGAAAGTGACGTGAAGTATCACTACGTAAGCTTCACTAAAGGCGTTATGCCTACTCTGACACCGCCTGTTTGACCCAGTCCAGGCCAAATGCGAGATGAATATGAGCACCGATACCTTAACAATCCGAGAGATGTGTGACGCCTTCGACGTCACCCCCCGCACGTTGCGCTTCTATGAGGCCAAGGAACTGCTGTTCCCCGAGCGGATCGGACAGAAGCGCTTGTTCACCAAACGTGATCGCGCCCGCCTCAAGCTGATCCTGCGCGGCAAGCGTTTCGGCTTTTCGCTCGAAGAAATTCGCCAACTGCTGGACCTCTATTACAAAGGGGATGGCCAAATGAGCCAACTTCAGCAAACTTTTGATCTGGCCAGCACGCGGCTCACAGACCTCGAGAAGCAGCGCAGCGAACTGGATGAGGCAATCACTGACTTGCACGAACAACTCAAGTTTGTCGAAAAAATAATCTCGGCGCAATCCGCAGTGCGCCAAGCTAGCTAAAGACACCAACACCACATTTGTTTCAGGGAGAAACCAAATGCCGACATATACAGCGCCTACAAAAGATATGCAGTTCGTCCTCCACGACGTACTCAAAATAACTGAGGCAAAAACTCCCGGCTATGCCGATCTTGAGCCTGACTTCACGGGTGCTATCCTTGAGGAAGCCAGCAAGCTGTCCAGCGAAGTCCTCGCCCCCCTCAACGCATCAGGCGACAAAGAAGGTTGCCGCCTTGAGAACGGTGTCGTCTATACGCCTAAAGGGTTCAAAGAAGCCTTTGAAAAGGTGAAAGAAGGCGGCTGGCCCGGTCTCGATATGCCGGAGCAATACGGCGGCCAGAACATGCCCGCCGTGATCGGCTCCGCTGTAGGAGAGATGTTTTCGTCCGCCAACATGGCATTCACCATGTATCAAGGCCTGACCCACGGTGCTGCCTCTGCCATCCTCGCGCACGGCACCGACGCACAAAAAGACAAATGGCTCCCTAAAATGGTAAGTTGTGAGTGGACCGGCACCATGAACCTCACGGAGCCTCACTGCGGCACCGATCTTGGCCTGATGCGCACCAAGGCTGTTCCGCAGGATGACGGTTCTTATAAAATCACCGGCCAGAAAATCTTTATCTCGTCGGGTGAGCACGACATGGCCGACAACATCATCCATCTGGTACTCGCCAAGATCGAAGGCGGCCCCGAGGGCATTAAAGGCGTATCCCTCTTCATCGTGCCCAAGGTCAACGTCAATGAAGACGGCTCCCTCGGCACCCGCAATGGGGCCGCAGTTGGCTCTATCGAGGACAAGATGGGCATCCACGGCAATTCCACTTGCGTGATGAACTATGACGAGGCCACAGGTTATTTGTTGGGCGAAGAGCATAAAGGCATGCGCGCGATGTTCACCATGATGAATGAGGCCCGTCTGGGTGTCGGTATGCAGGGTTTGGCGCAAGCACAAGTTGCCTATGAGAACGCGCTGGCCTATGCCCACGACCGTTTGCAAGGTCGTGCCGTGACAGGCGTTGAAGCGCCGGACAAGCCCGCCGATCCGCTAATCGTACACCCCGATATCCGCCGCTCCCTGATGGACCAAAAGAGCTTTGCCGAAGGTGCGCGTGCGTTCATCCTCTGGGGGGCCACGATGATCGACGCTGCCCACCGCTCCGAGGATAAAGACGCGGACGGCCTCGTGTCCTTGCTTACCCCTGTGATCAAAGGGTTCCTGACCGATGTTGGGTACGACATGACTGTAAAAGCCCAGCAAATCTATGGTGGCCACGGCTATATCGAGGAATGGGGCATGTCACAGTTTACCCGCGATGCCCGTATTGCGATGATCTATGAAGGCGCAAATGGCGTCCAAGCGCTCGATCTGGTCGGTCGTAAACTGGCCCAAGACGGCGGCAAACATGTGATGGTCTTCTTTGATCTGGTGAAATCCTTCTGCAAAGACAACGCAGGTCAGGATGAGGCGTTTGACAAAGACTTCATCGAGCCGCTCAAGGCCGCGTCAAAGGATCTGCAAGCAGCAGGCATGTACTTCATGCAAAACGGCATGAAGAACCCCAACCACGCACTTGCAGGGTCAAATGATTTTATGCACATGTTTGGTCATGTTTGCTTGGGTCTGATGTGGGGTATGATGGGCAAAGCAGCACGCGACGCGCTGGCCGCTGGCACCACCGACGCCACGTTCTATGAGACAAAGCTGGCAACAGGGCGCTACTATATGGCACGCCAACTGCCGGCCACGGCCCTGCACCTGACACGCATCCAATCGGGTGCCGACACGGTCATGGCGCTGGACGCGGCAAACTTCTAAACTGGTGTGGCGGGGGCACAAGCTCCCGCCATCCCCACACGGAGAGATATGTGCCAAAACGCTTTCGCCTGACCCGCCGCTTCCCCGTCGCCATGACGGAAGACGGCTACCGCAATCTCAAAAAATTTAGCGCCGAAGCGGGGCTGGACGAGGGCGAGGCATTGTCCTTCCTGTTCGAGAACTTCTCATCCGTGATGAACGAAGAAAACCTGACCGCACGTTTGCGCCTGTTCAACGCTGATTTGGACGCACGAAAGAAATAGTCACGCCAGAGGGAGAAATCTGGCACGATATAAGACCGTGATAAGGGAGATATTAGATGGTCCGCAGACTCATTCTTGCCGCAGCACTTTTTTTGGCGGCGTGCGCAGCACCCTATAACCTACCCGCAGAAGACCGTGCAGATATCGCAACCCGCATCGCAAGTTTTGAACGTGCCTTCGTCCAAGGGCGCACAACCGAGATCATCAATGTCATCCCCCCGCGCATGATCACAGCCATCGCCATCAAGGGCGGTGTGCCAGAAAAGACCTTGCGCCGCGAGATGGCAAGGTCAACGCTTAAAGCCACCAAAGAAGTCAAAATCATATCCTTCGGAATGGCCCTTGATCAGGCAAAATTTATGACAACATCCACGGGCCGTCCCTATGGCCTCATCCCGACGCAAACTGTTGTGCAAATTCCGAGCAGTGCTCAGAAATTAAAGTCCACCAGCGCAACACTCACTCTTGAAGACGGGGGTAAATGGTACCTCATCCGCATCGATGACAGCCGCCAGATCGATCTTTTGCGTGAAATCTACCCCGACTTCGCTGGCGTCACCCTCCCCAAAGGCACTACACAAGTAATTGGATAAATCATGAAAGATTTTGCCCCCGCGGCCTCCACATGGATGACCGACGAGCACAAAATGCTCGCCGAAATGACGGCCAACTTCATTAATACCGAATGGGCGCCCCGCTTCGGGAAATGGCGCAAGCAGTCCGAAATGGACCGCGATGCATGGTATGAAGCGGGTGAGTTGGGCCTGCTCTGCCCCTCCATCCCCGAGGAATACGGCGGCTTGGGCGGTGATTTCGGCCATGAGGCGACAATCCTGATCGAAGCCGCGCGCGCCAATCTGGCAAGCTGGGGCCACAGCATCCATTCCGGCATCGTGGCGCATTATATTTTGAAGTACGGCTCTGAAGAGCAGAAGAAAGACTGGCTGCCCAAGATGATGAAAGGCGAGCTTGTGGGCGCATTGGCGATGACCGAACCCTCAACGGGGTCCGACCTGCAAGCCATCAAAACCAAAGCGATCAAGGACGGAAATGCCTATCGTCTCTCGGGTCAAAAGACCTTCATCACAAACGGCCAGCACGCGAACTTAATCATTGTCGCCGCTAAAACCGACCCTTCGCTTGGCTCCAAAGGGATGAGCCTTGTAGTCGTTGAGACTGACGGCGCCGCAGGTTTCCAACGTGGCCGAAATCTCGAAAAAATCGGTAAACACGCCTCCGACACCTCCGAACTCTTTTTCGATAATGTCGAAATTCCGCCCGAAAACATCCTCGGCGGGGAAGGAGGCAAAGGCTTTTACCAGATGATGCAGCAACTCCCGCAAGAGCGGCTGATCATCGGATGCGAGGCCGTCGGCGCAATGGAGGGCGCTGTCGCGCGCACAATCCAGTACTGCCAAGAGCGCGAAGCCTTCGGCGGCCCCCTCACGCAGTTCCAGAATACTCGTTTCAAACTGGCTGAGTGTAAAACCAAGACAACAGTTGCCCGCGCTTTTCTGGATCAATGCATCGCTGAGCATTTACGCGGCGAATTAACAGTCGATCGCGCAGCCATGGCCAAATATTGGCTCACGGATACCCAAGGCGAAGTCCTCGACGAGTGCCTTCAACTGCACGGCGGCTATGGCTTCATGCAAGAATACGCCATCGGCGAAATGTGGGCCGATGCTCGCGTTCAACGCATCTATGGTGGCACAAACGAGATTATGAAGGAGCTGATTTCGCGCAATTTGTGAAGGACATCGCACGCGGAAGTGCGGAATTCAGCTCAAACGCAAAATAATGAAGCGCACCCCTATCACCCCAACGCAAAGCCCTCCACTCCATTTGGCCTCTTAAACTCATGCGGGTCCACCCGCACTCGACATCAACAACAGGAACCGGACCTATGACAATCAAACTCTATTGCTTCGGCGAAAGCGGCAACGCGTACAAGGCAGCACTTGCGCTCGAGCTCTCCGGTCTTGCTTGGGAGCCTGTAAAGGTCGACTTCTTTGGCGGCGAAACGCGCTCCGCTGACTACCGCAGTCAGATCAACAATCTGGGCGAAGCCCCTGTGATGATCGACGGCGATATCAAGCTAACGCAATCGGGCGTTATTCAGGACTATATCTCGGAAAAGTCGGGCAAATTTGGCGGCAAAGACGCGGCCGAGCGGCGCGAGATCCTGCGCTGGGTGCTATGGGACAATCATAAACTCAGCTCGATGGCTGGCATGACGCGTTTCTTGATGAACTTTTTACCCGCCGACAAGCAGCCCAAGGAAGTTATCGCCTTCAATCAGGGTCGCCTTACCGCCGCTTATGACTTGCTCAACAGCCACCTTGAGGGCCGCGACTGGATCGTGGGCGACGGTATGACCAACGCGGACCTGAGCTGCTGTGGTTATCTCTACTACCCCGAGCCTTTCGGCTTTGACCGCAGCGCATACCCAAACATCGACGCGTGGCTCACCCGCATCTCGAACACACCAGGTTGGAAAGCACCATATGACCTCATGCCCGGCTCTCCTGCGGATCGCGCATAATCCATGCTGCGCCAGCCTGCCCTTTCGGCCATCGTTGCCTATCAGCGGTATCTCTCTCCGCGAAAAGGCTATGGCTGTGCGTACAGGTTGACGCATGGCGGCACGGGATGCTCCGGTTTTGCCAAACACACGATTGCGAATTTTGGCCTGCTCAAAGCAGTGCCGCTCATCTTGAGGCGCTTTGCCGACTGCAAGCAGGCGGCCACGGCGCTTGCAGACCGCAGCGAAGACGACGCACCAAAACGGGAAGAGAAAACTCGTTGGTATCATTATTGCGATCCGTGCACCGGATGCTCTTGCCCCCGCGGCAAAAGTGGCAGCGCGGACACATCACCGGATTGCTCACCGGATTGCAGCCCTGACTGCTGCAGCCTGTGACCAAAGACATAACAAAAGGACATCTACTATGACCGAAGCCTATATCTACGACGCCCTGCGCACCCCGCGCGGTAAAGGCCGTGCCGACGGCGCCCTGCACGAACTGACATCGCTGCGTTTGTCGGCCCTCACCCTCAACGCTCTCAAAGAGCGCAACAATCTCGAAGGCCATGCCGTGGAGGATGTGATCTGGGGCAACGTGACCCAAGTGATGGAACAGGGTTCTTGCCTTGCACGCTCTGCCGTACTCGCCTCTGATCTGGACGAGCGTATTCCGGGTCTTGCGATCAACCGTTTCTGTGCCTCCGGCATGGAGGCCGTAAACCTTGCCGCAAACCAAGTCAAAGGCGGTGCTGGCATGGCCTATATCGCTGGCGGCGTCGAAATGATGAGCCGCGTGCCCATGGGCAGTGATGGCGCGGCAATCGCTGCGGACCCGAGCATCGCAATGGACCAGTATTTTGTGCCACAGGGTATCTCTGCCGATATCATCGCCACCGAGTACGGCTTCACCCGTGATGAAGCGGATCAGCTCGCGATAGCATCCCAGCAGCGCGCAAAAGTAGCGTGGGACGAGGGCCGTTTTGCCAAGTCCATCATCACCATCCGCGATCAGAACGGCTTGGAAATACTCAGCCATGATGAATACATGCGCCCCCAAACTGACATGCAGTCCCTCGGTGCCCTGAACCCCGCGTTCCAAGCTATGGGCGAAGTGATGCCCGGCTTTGATAAAGTGGCTTTGCTTAAGTATCCGCATCTCGAAAAGATTAACCACATCCACCATGCAGGCAACTCCTCTGGCATCGTGGATGGTGCGGCGGCGATCCTGATCGGGAACAAGGAATTCGGTGAGAAATACGGCCTCAAGCCGCGTGCACGCATCCGTGCCACCGCGAAAATCGGCACAGACCCGACGATCATGCTGACAGGTCCCGTACCTGTGACCGAGAAAATCCTTGCCGATAACGGCATGAACATCAAAGACATCGACATGTTCGAAGTGAACGAGGCATTTGCCTCAGTTGTCATGCGCTTCATGCAGGCCTTTGACGTGGATCATGACAAGGTCAACGTAAACGGCGGCTCGATTGCAATGGGCCACCCGTTGGGTGCCACAGGTGCGATGATCATCGGCACACTGCTGGACGAGTTGGAGCGTGCAGACAAAGAGGTAGGCCTCGCTACGCTCTGCATCGCGTCCGGCATGGGTGCCGCCACGATCATCGAGCGGGTGTAACGCGATGAGTTGGGGGGAAACAGAAGATGCACGTGCGATCTGTGAGCAGCTGCTCAAGATCACTGGCGATGCTCTGCTTGCAGGTGACTTTGACACATTCGCGGCCTGTTTCCACCTCCCCCACTTCATGTCCACTACGGATGCGAAGGCGTCGATCGAAACAACAACCGCGCTTAAGCAGTTGTTTGAAAAGACCATCGACAGCCATCGGCGCAAAAGGGTTACTGATGTAATCCGCAAATGTGACGTCTGCAATTTCCGCAGTCCGACCCACATCGGATCAACGCATACGACCCATCTGATGTCCGGATCACAGCGGATCGCCGAGCCTTTTCCATCCTTCTCGACAATAGAGCTTATCGACGGGGTATGGAAAATCACCTCCAGCCACTACGCCCTCGACAAAACACTGGCCATCGGGGCGGCGCTCCATGCGCATAACGCCACAACGGCAGACAAATAGACAAAAGTCAGGAACGCAATATGACCGATTTTACAATGAAAACTGATGCCGAAGGCATCGCGACCATCACATGGGATGTGGCTGATAAATCCATGAATGTCATGTCCGTGGAAGGGCTGGAACAGCTCGACGCGCTCACGGATCAGGCCCTTGCCGATGACGCCGTCAAAGGCATCATTATCACCTCCGGCAAGGCAGGTTCCTTCGCAGGCGGCATGGACCTCAACCTCCTGGCTAAAATGAAAGCCGATGCAGGCGACGATCCGGCCAAAGGTCTGTTTGAGGGCACCATGCGCATGCACCACCTCCTGCGCAAAATCGAGCGTGCCGGCATGGCCCCCAAAACCAACAAAGGCGGCAAGCCCATCGCCTCCGTCCTGCCCGGAACTGCTGCGGGTATCGGTCTTGAGCTGCCCCTCGCCACGCACCGCATCTTTGTCGCCAACAATCCAAAAGCCCGCATTGGCCTGCCCGAAATTCAGGTCGGCATCTTCCCTGGTGCGGGTGGCACCACCCGCCTTGTCCGTATGCTGGGTGCGATGGCTGCTTCCCCGCTGTTGCTGGAGGGCAAAATGCTGGCCCCCGACGCTGCTAAAAAAGCCGGTATCATCCATGAGGTCAGCGATGATCCAATGGCCGACGCCCGTGCATGGGTGCTGTCTGCAACCGATGCCGACATCTTGAAACCATGGGACGCAAAGGGGTATAAAATGCCTGGCGGTGCCCCCTATCATCCCGCAGGATTTATGACCTTCGTCGGTGCCTCCGCTATGGTTAACGGCAAGACAAAAGGTGCATTCCCTGCTGCAAAAGCTCTACTTTCAGCAGTTTACGAAGGGGCCCTCGTTCCCTTCGACACGGCTCTCAAGATCGAGGCACGCTGGTTCACTTCCATCCTGATGAACCCGACATCCGCCGCGATGATCCGTTCGCTCTTCCTCAACAAGGAAGCGCTGGAAAAAGGCGCCGTGCGCCCCGAAGGCATCCCCGACCAGCGGGTTAAAAAGCTCGGTGTCTTGGGCGCCGGCATGATGGGCGCGGGCATCGCACTTGTCTCTGCTCAGGCAGGTATCGAAGTTGTCCTGATCGACCGCGACCAAGCGGCTGCCGACAAAGGCAAAGCCTATTCCGAGAGCTATATGGACAAAGGTATCGCGCGCAAAAAGGCGACCGTGGAGAAGAAAGAAGCGTTGCTATCGCTCATTACAGCTACCCCTGATCTCGACGCGCTTAAAGGCTGCGATCTGATCATCGAGGCCGTGTTCGAGGATCCAGCAGTGAAGGCCGAGATGACCAAAAAGGTCGAGGCCGTCATTCCCGAGGATTGCATCTACGCTTCCAACACTTCCACCCTGCCAATCACCGATCTGGCCAAAGCATCCTCGCGCCAAGAGCAGTTCATCGGCATCCATTTTTTCTCCCCCGTGGAGCGGATGTTGTTGGTCGAGATCATCAAGGGCGCAAATACAGGCGACCGCGCAGTGGCAAAAGCGCTCGATTATGTGCGCCAGATCCGCAAGACACCGATCGTGGTAAACGATGCACGCTTCTTCTACGCCAACCGCTGCATCATCCCCTACGGCGGCGAAGCAAACCGCATGATCACCGAAGGTGTGGCCCCGTGGTACATCGACCAAGCGGCACAAATGCTGGGCTTCCCCGTGGGGCCAGTGCAACTCGGCGATGAGACTTCCGTTGACCTTGCCACCAAAATCATGCGCGCGACCAAAGCCGCGATGGGCAACGCGTATCCTGCATCCGAGGCCGATGATCTCATCGTATGGCTCGAAGAGAAGGGCCGCTTGGGCCGCAAAACCAAGGCGGGCTATTTCGACTATGACGAGAAGGGCAAGCGCCTTGGCTACTGGAAAGGCATGCAGGACAAATACCCGCTCGCTGAAGAGCAGCCCACCCTGCAAGATGTCCAGGACCGCCTGATGTTTGTGCAAGTCCTTGAGGCCGTGCGTGCACTTGAAGAAGGCGTGCTCATGGACATTCGCGAAGGCGACGTCGGCGCGATCCTCGGCTGGGGCTTTGCCCCGTGGTCTGGTGGCCCGCTCTCATGGCTCGATATGATCGGCACACCCTACGCAGTAGAGCGTTGCGAAGAGTTGGCTGCAAAATACGGTGAGCGATTCGAGCCACCGGCCTTGCTGCGCGAGATGGCGGAAAAGAACCAAAGCTTCTATGGCCGCTTTGGTCCGAAGGCCGAAAACGCCGCTTAAGATATACTGCGGAAAGGGGCGCTGCAGCGCCCCTTTCCGCTCTACTCGACCGCCGTACCAAAGACAGCGATGAGCAACCCTAAAGCAGCCAAAGCTCCGAATAATAACGCTTTCAATGGCGCATCTTCCATCGCACGCCGTGACGCAATGAAAGCCTGTATCGCATAGTATATCGCAAAGGCCCGCGAGGCGTAGCCGATGATCTCGAACACGCTGAACGCCCATGTGAGCACCAGACCACAGGCCACCAATATGCCATACCCGGCACGCGCCGATAGCCGCCCCTTCGTCAGTTCAGTGAGCAATCCGCCCGATCCATTTGTGTCTGCGACCGCCGCGCTAAATTGGGCACTCAGCGCCGCTATTACGAGTAGAACTGGTAAAACCGGAGCCACGCCTCCCATCATGTCAATGATCGCCGTTTCATGCAGCACCGCAGGGTCAGGAGCAAAAGAGAAACATAGAAGACTGATATAAATCATATAGATGAGGGTTGATATCCCCTGAGCCATCCGCATGGAACGCACCCGCGTATCTGCATTGTATTCCGATCCCAAATAGCGGGACGTTTCAAACCCCTGTACCGTCACCAGCAAACCAAAAGCCAGCAAAACCCCCTCCAGTAAGCCAACCTGCGGCGGCCGAACGGCCAAAGCATCCGCAGCTTCCTGCGACCCAAAATACCACACAAGCCCAAACAACAGCCCCGCAATGATCGACAACTTTATACCAACCGAAAGCTGCTCCAACCGCTCCAAAGCCCCAAAACCACGGGTCCAACCCACGGTCAGGATCACAAGAAATACGGCTGTGGTAATCGTGGGGGCAAGGGTATGCCCACCCTGCGGAACCATTGTTGCGGCAAATGCTCCCAACAAATTCAGGTAATACGCCACCGAAATCACATAGGCTAAGGCCAGCGCCCATGACGCTGCCGCCTCCAAAGGTTGGTGCCTGCCCAAACTATGTGTGCGGTCCAGATAGGCGATGTTATATCGGATCGCACCGCCAAACAGATAAGCAACAAAACAAAGCCCCGCCATCACCAATGGTGCAACCCCTCCAAAAGAGGCATTCAAAATCGGACCCAACACCAAAAAACCACTGCCGATGATGGACGCCAACGGCGTGATTGCAGCACGCCACAAAGTTGCCCGCGCCACTGGTGGATAGAGCAAAACGCCAGCAGTCATTGCACAGATCGCCAAAATTAAAAAACTTAACATATCAAATTTCTAACCACGTTAGTCCAATCGTGAACGCTGCCTTTTCTTACGCCCCTCACCAACAGGAAAGAAGACACAAAAAAGGGCCGCCAAAGCGACCCTTTTTCAACCATGGGGACTGGCCGGATAATCTATTCAGGAAAACTCAGAGTGTGGCGAAAAATGCCGCACTGTCGGCAGGCACCATCATTTGATCCTCAAGATACATCATATCAGCCAACTCTTCTGCCGCTTCACCGCTGAGTACTTGGTACGTCTGTGGGCCAGCCTCAAGGAACTTGTCCAGCGTTGACATGTCACGCGGGCAATGGATCAATGCGCCACCCTCGGCATAAATCACTTCATCTTGTGCAAAATAGACGGCAATCAACTCGACACGGTGTATCGGCTGGCGCTGGCGAATACCGCGCAGACCTATAAGGCTGATCGCTGTGATAACCGCAAAAGGATCACCATGCATATCTTGTGCTGCATCGCTCTCGACCATTACACCCTGATCTGGGAGCAGGGTGAGCTCTTCGCGATTGCCCAGCGCATCGACAGGGATCACCACAGGCCAAAGCGTTTCGGCGCTATCTGGCGCATCAAGCCACATATGTGCGCGGCGAATCTCGGTGATCGCCTGCATACCGTGGTCAAACGTCAGCACTTTGTCACCCACGGTCAGCGCGTCGATCGCACGCCATCCCAGATTACTGGCAACCCGTGTGCCTGCCATCAAACCGTGGCTTAATGTGGCGAGGCCACCGTCATAAGCGCCGGTCATTTCAACTGCGCGGCGTGTCGGTTGCTGCGGCTTAAATCCTATTCCAAACATTTCATCGTCCCCTTGATCTGTGCCCTCATTTTGAGGTGCATCGTTTTCCTGAAACCACTTGGCGTGATTCGTGGGGCAACCAAGGGCCATGATTTAGGCAGACTTGGGGCATTGTCCCGAATACCGGTAATAATTCACCCTAAACTCCTAAGATTTGGTTGAGTTTCGGCACAATACGGGACGCAATTTCGGAATTTTGGAAGCAAAACTAAGGCCGAGTTCCCAGTAGAGCGATGATTCTAAGCATCGCCCTCAAAGCGATACCCAAACCGCGCGATATCAGCAGCACAGTAGTCAGCCACCTGCGCACGCGCATCGTCACGATATGCATCGCGGTAATGACCAGCACGCATACTTCGGTTCACATGCGGAATATCGAGCGCAAATCCCAAATGCGCCTCCAACGGTGCGAGATCCTGTGCCAGATGCTCTAACCGGATAAAAAGACATTCCCGCTCCACCCCCTGCGCGTCCGTGACATAAGAGGCCGCAGTTGCGCGGGAAAAGCTCTGCGCGATAAGCGGCTCCGCAACGAAGGCCTCAAACGTCCGCTCCTTCGCCAACTCAACAATAGGGTGATCAAAGCTTTGCGCACGCAGCCAGTAGTAATAGCTCACCATGCGGTCCCACGGGTTGCGCACCATGGTAAAGATAAACAAGTCGTCCAATTCCTCCAACGTTACCAGCCCATCAAGTTCGGCCAAAGTGGAGTGCTTCCAAAGCCTCCCTGCCGCCTGAACGTCCACCAGCTTCTTGCGCCGCTGCCGTGCTTTGGGCGTATCGCCCAGCATAATATCGTCCTTCATCGCCCGCGCTTCTAGCGCCAGCGCCATGGAAGTGCCCCCCGTCTTGGGCGCATGGATGAAGAGATATTTGCGCCCCCTCGACAGGATCATGCCTCGTCCTCGGGCACCTTCACTGCCCGCACGGGCATTGCCTCGTCTGAACGCAGCGTGATCACAACGCCGGCCCCTGCAATCATCACCATCCCTACCAAAGCCAGCGGCCCCACCGTCTGGCCCCACAAGACCCACGCCCAAAAGCTGGCGAAAACCAAAAGAGAATATTCGAATACAGCGACATATCCCGCCTCGCCCAGTAGATAACCGCGAAAGATCAGCCCGATTCCAAGAATCGAACCAACAGCCTGCACTGCGATCCAGAACCACATAGCACCCGTCAGCGGCACCCAGCCGCGCAGCACAAACCCTTCAAACCCCTCAGGCCCGCCCGCAGGCAGGATGAGCAATCCAATACTGCCAAACAGCGTCAACATCCCGAAGAAACCCGCCGACAGTGCAATCGTGCTTTCCTGCGCACACCACAGCCGCGTCACCACGGCACCGACAGCGTAAAGCATTCCGGCCACAATCGGCGCAAAGGCGATGGGGTCAAGCGCACTTGGATCAGGCTGGATCACCAGTAGAGCCCCAACAAAACCCAGCACCACAGCACCAATACGCACCAAACCTACCTTCTCGCCTTGGAAAAAGACCGCGATGAGCAACACAAACATCGGCGCCGTAAATAGCCCCGCCACCACCACACCAATCGGCAGCACTGACAAACAGCCAAAATAGATCAGCATCGCACTGGCGGGGAATAGCGAGCGCCCGAGCACCGCCCGCCAACTGATGGGCTGGATCACACCGATACCGACCGCAGCCACCAGCATGAGTAGGATTACCGCCAGCCCACCACGCAGCATATGGAACTGCCACAGCGATCCTGTTTCAGAAATATAGGGCACAAAGTTATCGGTGATCCCCAGCACAAACATGCCGCAAAGAATGGACGCCGCCGCCAATCCGGGGCGCAGGCCTGTATCGCTCATTTGTGTCTCTCCCTGCATCACCGATCTTTCGGCATTGCATCTTTGTCTGTCCTGCATATCGTGTTCCGACACATTGGCAATAATGTTATAAAGGGAGTGGCCTATGGGATGGATGAAGGACGAGAGCGGGCTTGAGAAATGCGACGCCAACTATGTGGCACTGACACCACTCTCGCATCTGCGCCGCGCCGCTGACGTATTTGCTGACCGCACGGCGGTTGTGTATGGCGATCACCGCGTCACCTACGCTGAGTATCACGCCCGCTGCACCCGTCTGGCGTCCGCCCTCTCCGCTATGGGCGTATCATCGGGCGATGTGGTCGCAACGTTGCTCCCGAATATCCCCGCGCAGGCAGAGGCCCATTTCGGCGTGCCCGCCTGCGGTGCGGTCCTCAACACAATCAATACCCGTCTCGATGTGGATACGGTCGCCTACATATTCGATCACGGCGGCGCATCCGTAGTCCTCGCCGATACCCAATTCATCGAGCTTGCCGAAACCGCCGCCGCCCAGATGGACGGCACGCCCCCCCGCATCATCGAAGTCCCCGACGCCCCAGCAGGCTTCCCTGCCACAGGCCGTCATCCCGTCTATGAAGATGTGATCGCTGGCGGCGACGTGGATTTTGAATGGGATATGCCCGAGGACGAATGGGAGAGCCTCGCACTTAACTATACCTCAGGCACAACAGGACGGCCCAAGGGCGTCGTCTACCACCACCGGGGCGCGTATCTCATGACAATGGGCACAGTCGTCTCATGGCGCATGGTGCTGCATCCCGTGTTTATGCAGATCGTGCCGCTGTTCCATTGCAACGGCTGGAACCACACGTGGATGATGCCCCTGATCGGCGGCACCCTCGTCTGCGCCCGTGATATCACCGCATCCGCCATCTTCGACGCCATCGCAGACGAAGGCGTCACACACTTTGGCGGTGCCCCCATCGTGCTCAACATGATGGTCAATGCCGGCGAAGACGAGCGCCGAGATTTCTCCCATATGGTCGAAGTTGTCACCGCAGGTGCCCCCCCCGCCCCCGCAACTTTGGGCAAATTCGAGGCTATGGGCTTTAACGTCACCCACGTCTACGGCCTGACCGAGACGTACGGCCATGTCACCGAATGCATATGGCGCGAGGAAGACTGGGCCAATCTCGACAAACCTGCCCTCGCCGCAGTGAAGGCCCGCCAAGGGGTCGCATTTCCGATGATGGAACACATCACTGTCATGGACGAGAACATGGTCCAAGTTCCCCGCGATGCGGCAACACAAGGCGAGATCATGATCCGTGGCAACTCGGTGATGAAAGGCTATCTGAAAAATCCCGAGGCGACCCAAGAGGCCTTCAAGGGTGGCTACTTCCACTCAGGCGACCTCGCGATCCAGCACGGCGACGGCTACATCCAGATTGCAGACCGCGCCAAGGACATCATCATTTCGGGCGGTGAAAATATCTCCTCCGTCGAAGTCGAAAGCACCCTCATGGGCCATGATGCCGTGATGCTGGCCGCAGTTGTCGCCAAACCAGATGAGAAATGGGGCGAAGTTCCCTGCGCTTTCATTGAGCTTAAGCCCGGCGCAGAAGTGGACGAGGCAACGCTCATCGCCTTTACCCGCGAAACTCTCGCCGGCTTCAAAACGCCAAAGAAAGTTGTCTTTCAAGAACTCCCCAAAACCTCCACAGGCAAAATTCAAAAGTTCGAGCTGCGCAAACTTGCAGCGACTCTCTGACCCAAGCACCCAGAATTTCCATGAAAATTTGCCGCCCGCCGTCAACTAAAGGTCTTTCTCAAATCGCCAGATATTAACGGGGCAAATTCCATCGGATGTCTCGGCTTCGAACACTTCACTCCCCATGTTTTCCCAACCTGCTTTGACATAAAATGCCGCCGCGCGGTCATTGCCCACACTACAACCCAGCCATGCACGCGGACCAGACAGCCGCGCTTCGGCCTCGAACATCAATAGATTTGCCAGCCCGCTGCCATGATGGGCCATTCCAAGATAAAACTGATAAAGCTCATTCTCTTTAATCATAAAAAAGCCCACGATCTCCACTCCGACCAGACCCACATAAGCCTCTCCAAGATGGGTCTGCGTCCGTGCGACAAACTCCTCTGGCACCCGCGAACGCACCAGCGCGGCATCAACGACTTCCGCATGCCCCAGATGCCAGCCCGAATGCCACAATCGCGCAATCGCCTGCACGTCATTCTTATCTGCCTGCCTGATCTCCATATCACCCCTCCAGCCATTGCCCTGCCTCATTCAAATGCTAATGTAGCTTCATAACAAGCCCGAGCAGCACATCCATATGACGGCACTGACCAAATACGACCGCCTTGAGGCCACTGGCCTTTGGCGCCCTGACCGTGACGGTCAGCGGCGCGAAGTGATCGTGTCGATCGGCAATGCAACGCTCATGATTGCCGACATGAACGATCAGGCGATAACCCATTGGTCCCTCGCTGCCGTCGCCCGTGCCAACGCAGGCGAGACGCCCGCGATCTACTACCCCGATGGCGACGCCGCCGAGACACTGGAGCTACCCGAACACGAAGGCGAAATGATCAACGCCATTGAGAGCCTGCGCACCGCCATCGCCAAAACACGCCCCCGACCGGGCCGCCTGCGCTGGCTTGGCATCGGCACGTTCATCGCTGCATCGGCTGCCATTATGCTTTTCTGGTTTCCGGGTGCCATGCGCGATCACACTCTGCGCGTGGTTCCGCAGGTCAAGCGCGAGACACTCGGTGTCGCCCTTATTGACCGCATGCAGCGCGTAACAGGTCCGATGTGCAATGATGCCGCTGGCCTGCGTGCTCTGCGCAACCTGGGCACGCGACTTGAAACACTTAAACTCGCGGTTGTGCCTGCCCTTGGCCGCTCTGCCCTCCATCTGCCGGGGGGCGTTATTGTCCTCGACCGTTCAGTGTTTGAAGATTGGGAAGCACCCGATGTGGCAGCAGGCTATATTCTATCAGAACTCGCCGCCCAGATTGAGCGCGACCCCCTCGCTGATCTGCTCACTGTGGTCGGCCCTTGGGAAAACATCCGCCTGCTTACCACAGGCGAAATATCGGGTGAGGCTCTTGATCGATACGCCGAACACCTCATGACGGCGCCATCCTTCAACCCTGATACACCCAATCTTCTGGCCTTGTTTGAGGCATCCGATGTTCCTGCAACGCCCTATGCGCGCGCCCGCGACATCACAGGCGAAAGCACGCTTGAGTTAATCGAAGGGGATCCGATGCAAAACCGCGATGCCGAGCCGCTCCTGCCCGACAGCGCATGGCTGCGCCTGCAAAACCTCTGCGGCGGATGAGTGTCGCTGACATAGCCGCCACTCTCCTGCTCTCGCCACTGCTTCTGGCCCAAGCCATGCGGGTGCGCAAAATCGCCCTGCAATTGCCCGAGGCTGCAGGTCCGCGCACAGGTATTATAGGGAGCGGACCTGTCCTGCGAGTCCTCATAATCGGCGACAGTTCCGCGGCGGGCGTGGGTGCACCAACGCAAGAGGTCGCATTGGCTGGCCAATTGGCGAGCACACTCGGCGCGGATCATACCGTCCACTGGCGCCTTATCGCCAAGACCGGAGCCACCACCGCCTCAACACTGCAAGACCTGCACGGCAAAGACTTGCCGCAAACTGATATCGTCGTAGTTGTCCTCGGCGTGAACGATGTAACCCGTGGCGGACCTCAAGCAGCTTGGCTTCGCCACCACGAAACCCTGCGCAGCCTTTTGCGCGAAAGAACCGACGCGCAGCATCTCTATATAGGCCAGATACCACCCTTGGGCGGCTTTCCTCTGCTGCCAAACCCTCTGCGTTGGCTGCTAGGTCGGCGGGCATTGCGGTTTGACGCAGCTCTTAGATCCGCCCTCGCAACCGAGAGTGACACAACCCATGCCCCGCTCCCCGATATACTGGATGTCGCCGACATGGCCGAAGACGGCTTTCACCCCGGGCCTGTAATTTACGCAGCTTGGGCAAAGGAAATGGCCCGCCTGATTATCTCAGACGGGCCATTCTAGTAATCATGGTTCCCAAGGCTTAGCGGGCGAAAGCGCTATACCCTGCTCTGCGTAAACGCTTGACTGCGCGGCTCACATCATTCTGACCGCCAAATGGCCCTGCAATGACCAGACGCGTTGTCTGCCCGTCGCGGGTGTAGCGACCAATGCGCACTGGCATGCCCATGCGCTGGACCTTCTTGGCCATCCGCTGTGCTGCTGCAGGATCGTTAAACGCACCAACTTGTACAAAACCACGCCCTGCAACTTCTGCCTTCGGCTGCGCACGCTTCGCAGTTGCCTTCGGCGCTGATTTGGGTGCCGAACGGGTGGAGTAAACAGGCTGGCGCGACACTGTCGCAACACGGGCCTGACGCGGTTCTGGCGAAAACACGTTACGCACATTGCGCACCAAACGCTTGAGCGTTTGACCATTGCGCTGGACGATTGTCACCTCACCCAGCTCACGCTGCTGTGTGGCATAATCGGTATAAGGATAAACCAACGGCACCGAAGCCGTGACATCACCTCCGTCCGCCTGATTGATCAGGCGGCGCGGCACAGTAGAGGTCCAAATCAGGTTCATCGCCTTGTGACCGCCGAGCGATTGTTCCGCACGCTTCGGGTTCAAACGTCCATCTGTCCAAACCTTTTTATACCCGCGCGGAGTGCTCACGTTTGTTGTGTTCACACGGTTCACTGCCACATGGCGCGGCACTATGCGCGTATGCTTTTTCACGCGGATCGGCTGGTCAGTGGTCGCAACACGCTTGTTTCCAGCCACATAAACCTGACGTGGCGCTGGCGCTGTCGAAATACGTGAGCCAACAATAGCTCCTGTCTGCGGCCCACAGCGCACGGCATGCTTGCCGCTGCGCAAATACTGGCTGCTGATCGCAGACGCCCCAGCACAAGCCGCTGTTCCTTGCGGAGTTTTCGCAACCGACACAACACGGCGCTGCGGCTGGGGCGCGGGCTGTATAACTTTCTCAACGATCGGTGCAGGACGCTTGGCCACCTGACGCACGACTTTAGGTGCTGGTTTGCGCTGCACCTTGGTCTTCACGACCCGCGGCCTTGGCTTGGGCGCTGGCGCTGCGGCTTTTGCAACGGGTGGCGTAGCTGTGATCTGTGGCGCTGCAGCGGCAGTCTGAACGGGTGCTGCCTCGGTCACCTGACCAGCAAAAGTCGGTTTGAACCCGCATACACCTGCACGTTTGCGCGTAATGCGCGGCACCCATGACACCAGCCCATCAATGCCCGCACGGATGAAGACACAGCCTTGGCTGTCTACATACTGCTTGCCCTTATAGGACGCTGGCGGAAATTCAGCAGGCTCACTGCCTGCGCGTGTCTGAGCAAAAGCGCCACCAGCCGTGAAAGCTCCTGATAAAATGGCCATAGCCACAAGTTTAGTAAGTTTCATGCATTCCCCCACAGGATATAGACTTCAGAATGTCAAAGCTGTGAGGATGAGTAAAGCAGCCGCGTGAACAATCGCCTTAATTTCGCCGCATTATCATAAATTTGGATACCAAGATTCGGCAAGATATCCGATTCGACCAGCGATTCCTGAATGATCAGAAATGTCCATCCATGATAGTCGCCAAATAGAACCGATTTTTAGAATCGCTACTTTGTTCCGAACATGCGGTCGCCCGCATCGCCAAGACCCGGTACGATGTATCCCATCTCGTTAAGCTTCTCATCAACCGACGCCGTCACAATTGGCACATCGGGATGCGCCTCTTTCATCCGATCAATGCCCTCGGGTGCGGCCAGAAGGCACAAGAAGATAATGTTTGTAGCTCCTGCTCCCTTCAGCAGATCAATCGCTGCAACAGAAGAATTGCCGGTGGCCAGCATCGGATCGACGGCGATTACCAGACGATCATCCAACCCCTCAGGCACTTTGAAATAATACTGTACGGGTTTCAGCGTTTCCTCGTCACGGTAAAGCCCTACAAATCCGACACGCGCCGAGGGGATCAATTCTAACACACCATCCAACAGACCATTGCCAGCCCGCAGGATAGATATCAACGCCAGCTTTTTGCCGTCCAGCGTGGGCGCATCCATCATCTGCATCGGCGTCTCGATCTGCTTGGTCGTCATCGTCAGATTGCGCGTCACCTCATAGGCAAGCAACTGGCTGATCTCGCGCAGCAACTGCCGAAATTGGGACGTGGACGTATCCTTATCGCGCATGATGCTCAGCTTGTGCTGGACCAGCGGGTGGTCCACGACGGTGAGATGGTGATCGCTCATATCCGGCTCCTTGATTGCTTAGGGAACCTCTACCCCGAGATGGCGGGCAACAAAAGCCGCCACATCCTTAAATCCGATATGCCCGAGCGATCCGGTCCCCATTCCGGCCACTAAAACAGGCACCCGCTCGCGCGTGTGGTCCGTGCCGACCCATGTTGGGTCATTACCGTGGTCTGCCGTCAGCACCATGATATCGCCCTTGCGCATTTGGTCGATCACCAGACCAATCTCCCGGTCGAACCACTCCAGCGCGCGGGCATAGCCCGAAACATCGCGGCGGTGCCCATACAGGCTGTCAAATTCGACAAAATTCGCAAACGTTAAACTACCCTCAGGTGCATCGCGCACCAAGTCCGCCAGATGCTCCATAAGCTCTGCGTCCGTGCCTTTGCGCACTTCGTCAAACCCCTGCATCGTGAAAATATCGCCGATCTTGCCCACCGCGAATGTGGCACGCCCCGAATCCTGCACCCAATTGCTCAGCACAGGTTCAGGCGGCATCATCGCAAAGTCGCGGCGGCGTGGCGTGCGGGTGAATCCAGTCACCTCATCGCCCACAAAAGGCCGCGCGATCACGCGGCCTACCCGCTGTGCATGGAGCATAGGTGCGATATCTTCGCAAAGCTTGATCAACCGCTTCAGGCCGAATGTCTCCTCATGCGCGGCAATCTGGAACACACTGTCGGCAGAGGTATAACAAATAGGCTGGCCCGTCCGCATATGTTCGGCGCCCAACGCCTCGATAATTGCCGTGCCGGGCGCATGACAATTTCCCAAAATACCGTCCGTGCCTGCCGCCTTAGCCACCGCATCGATCAAATCCGCATCAAACGAGTTCTCGACACGCTCAAAATACTTCCACTCCCATGGCACAACCAGCCCCGCCAACTCCCAATGGCCCGACGGCGTATCCTTGCCACGTGACACTTCTGTCGCTGCCCCCCAAGTTCCCTGCAAAGGCACCTCAAACGCCGCAATCTCCATCCCGCTTGCGGCTTTGAGCGCGACCCCAAGGCCCAACCGCGAAAGATGCGGCAACGCAATCGCACCGCTGCGCCCTTCCTCGGCCCGCGCCCCTTCACAGGCCTGCGCAATATGGCCCAGCGTATTCGCCCCCGTGTCGGGTACATCGCCGTTAAAGAAACTATGTGCATCAGGGGCACCGCCAATCCCGACGGAATCCATCACTACCAGAAATGCGCGTGCCATCAGCTTACATGCTCCACAATCAAATCAGGGATAGGTATAGGTGCTCCCCCCATTATAATTGCACCGCGGACCGCCGCCAAGGCACGGTCCGCCTGCATTGGCCGCGCTGCGTGAATAACGCCCAAGGGATGCCCCTTCTCGACCCAATCACCCAAACGGACCAAACGCGACAGACCCACCGCAGGATCCACAGGATCACTTTCGATCACCCGCCCACCGCCAAGGCCGACCACCACAAATCCCAGCGCCTCACCGTCAATCGCCTGCACATAGCCGCTGCTCTGCGCCGTCACTTCGCGCATTACCGTCGCTTCGGGCAAGAACCGCCGCCAATCCTCGACAAAGCGCACAGGCCCGCCCAGCGCTGCAATCATCGCACCAAATTTCTCGGCCGCGCGTCCATCCGCAATCGCCGCTTCTATCATCGCCGCACCAGCATCCGCATCCTTCGCCAGCCCCGCCCCGCTCAGCAACACACCGCCCAGCGCCGCACAAAGCTCAACAATCGGCCCGCGCTTGTCGCCGCGCAGCACCTGCATCACTTCCGCGACTTCCAGCGCATTGCCAAGGCTCGGCACCAAAGGCTGGCTCATGTCACTTATGACAGCGCGCGTCGGACACCCCGCCGCATTGGCCGTCCCGACCAACGCCTGCGCCAAATCACACGCAGCACCGATATCTTTCATAAACGCGCCAGAGCCTACTTTGACGTCCAACACCAACCCCTCCAACCCCGCTGCTAGTTTCTTGCTCAGAATCGACGCCGTAATCAAATCCAGACTGTCCACTGTCGACGTCACATCGCGCACTGCATACAAACGCTTATCCGCAGGCGCGATATCACCTGTCGCCCCCACAATGGCACAGCCCACCTGTCCCACAACGCTACGCAACCGCGCCTCGTCCAGCATCACCCCCACACCGGGGATCGCCTCCAACTTATCCAGCGTGCCGCCTGTATGGCCCAAACCGCGCCCCGAAATCATCGGAACATACGCCCCGCACGCCGCCAGAGCTGGGGCCAGCACAAGGCTCACACAATCGCCAACACCGCCCGTTGAATGCTTATCCAAAACAGGCTTATCCAAATCCCACGTGAGCACATTGCCCGAGGCGCACATCGCCTGCGTCAATGCCACACGCCCCGCTTGATCGAGACCATTGCGGCACACCCCCATGGCAAAGGCACCCGCCTGTGCCGCACTCAGCGTCTGATCGGCCAGCGCTCCGGCAACCCACGTCAACTCATCCGCACTCAATGGCTCGTCATGGCGCAACTTGGCCAGAATACTACGCGCTTCCATTCAGCCCCCCAAGAATGTTGGGTCAAACGCACCCGGCAAAAGTGCAGCAATGCTCAGGTGTTTTTCGACCCCCGCAACTGTGGCCATCGTCACCACCACATCCCCCGCGCCAAATTCCGCCAACTTCTGGCGGCATCCCCCGCAAGGCGTCACAGGCAAAGGCGACCCCGCCACGACGTAGGCTTCGGTAAATACCGTCTCTCCCGCCGCCACCATCGCCGCAATTGCACCCGCCTCAGCGCAAGTGCCCTCGGGATAAGCAACATTCTCGACGTTACAGCCGCGATAAATCGCGCCAGACGCCCCCCGCACCGCGGCCCCTACTTTGAAATCGGAATAGGGCGCGTGGGCATTCTCGCGCACCGCCAATGCTGCATCTCTCAAATCTGTCACGGGAATCTCCTGCCATACTGGCCTTCCACCCTAGCCGCGCCTGCTCCAAGATGCGAAGGGTTTTCCTCTCCTTAATTCCCCTAATATATGCCATGATGAAATCGCGCTAAACAAATGTCTACTGGCGCTCCACAGATAATAGTTTAACGTTAAACTAATTTGAAAATGAGGCTCGCACCATGACCGAAAATCCGTCAACACGCCAAGCTGCCCTTGATTATCACGCCTTTCCCAAGCCCGGAAAACTTGAGATTCGTGCAACCAAGCCGCTGGCCAACGGCCGCGATCTGGCACGCGCCTATAGCCCCGGCGTGGCCGAAGCCTGCATCGAAATTCAAAAAGATCCTTCCACTGCGGCTCTCTATACTTCTCGCGCCAATCTGGTTGCCGTGGTGACAAACGGCACGGCGGTCCTCGGCCTTGGCAACATCGGCGCCCTTGCGTCCAAGCCCGTGATGGAAGGCAAAGCAGTCCTTTTCAAGAAGTTTGCCAACATCGATTGCTTTGACATCGAAGTGAACGAATCTGATCCTGAAAAACTTGCTGATATCGTCTGCGCGTTGGAGCCTTCTTTTGGCGCGATCAACCTTGAAGACATCAAAGCCCCCGATTGTTTTACGGTTGAACGTATCTGTAACGAGCGCATGAATATCCCCGTTTTCCACGACGACCAGCATGGCACCGCTATCGTCGTCGGGGCCGCCGCCACTAACGCGCTCTATGTGGCGAAAAAGAAATTCGAGGATATCAAAATCGTGAGCACGGGCGGCGGCGCGGCAGGTATTGCGTGCCTCAATATGCTGCTCAAACTCGGCGTGAAACGCGAGAATGTCTGGCTCTGCGACATCCACGGCCTCGTATATGAGGGCCGCGAAATCGACATGAACCCGATAAAATCCGAATATGCCCAGAAATCCGACCTGCGCACGCTCGATGATGTGATCGATGACGCCGATATGTTCCTTGGCCTGTCTGGCCCCAATGTGCTGACCCCTGAAATGGTCGCTAAAATGGTCGAGACTCCCATCATCTTTGCATTGGCCAATCCCAACCCCGAGATCATGCCAGACGCGGCCCGTGCTGTGCGACCCAAAGCGATCATCGCCACGGGCCGCTCCGACTTCCCAAATCAAGTCAACAACGTACTCTGCTTTCCCTTCATCTTCCGTGGTGCACTCGACGTGGGCGCGACCACCATCAACGACGAGATGAAAATCGCCTGCATCGAGGGCATCGCGGCCCTCGCCCGTGAGACAACCTCCGCCGAAGCTGCCGCCGCCTATCAGGGTGAGCAGATGACTTTTGGTGCCGACTACCTCATCCCCAAACCCTTTGATCCGCGCCTTGTTGGCATCGTATCGTCCGCTGTAGCAAAGGCCGCGATGGAGACAGGTGTCGCAACCCGCCCCATCGCCGATCTTGAATCCTACAAAAACAATCTCGACAGCTCGGTTTTCAAATCAGCCCTCCTCATGCGGCCTGTTTTCCACGCTGCTCGCGCCACGTCCCGCCGCATCGTCTTTGCCGAGGGCGAGGACGAGCGCGTGCTGCGCGCCTCCCAAGCGATGCTGGAAGAAACCTCCGAAAAACCCATCCTGATCGGACGCCCAGAGGTGATCGAGCGCCGCATGGAAAAAGCCGGTCTGACCTTTAAGATCGGCACAGACGTCGATGTAGTGAATCCCGAAAACGATCCGCGCTACCGCGACTACTGGGAGACATATCACGGCCTCTTGGCGCGGCGCGGCGTCTCGCCCGATATCGCAAAAGCGATCATGCGCACCAATACCACCGCAATCGGTGCCGTCATGGTGCAGCGCAATGAGGCCGACAGCCTGATCTGCGGTACCTTCGGCGAAACGCGCTGGCATCTGAACTACATCGAACAAGTCTTGGGACGTGATGGCAAACGTGCCCACGGCTCGCTCTCGTTGATGATATTGGAGGACGGACCCCTCTTCATCGCCGATACCCAAGTGCACCAGCACCCCAACCCCGAACAGCTGGCCGAAATCGCAATCGGTGCTGCACGTCACGTGCGCCGCTTCGGCATCACGCCCAACATCGCCATGTGCTCACAATCGCAATTCGGCAATCAGGGCGAAGGCTCGGGCAGTCGCCTGCGCAAAGCGATTAAGATTCTCGATGAGGGCAACCATGATTTTTGCTATGAGGGCGAGATGAACATCGATACCGCGCTGGACCCCGAGCTGCGCGCGCGCCTGTTCCCCGCCAACCGCATGGAAGGGCCGGCCAATGTGCTGATCTTTGCCCACGCGGATGCCGCCTCGGGCGTGCGCAACATCCTGAAGATGAAAGGCGGCGGCCTCGAAGTTGGCCCGATCCTCATGGGCATGGGCAACCGCGCCCACGTCGTCTCCCCCTCGATCACCGCACGCGGCCTGTTGAATATGGCCGCCATCGCAGGGACACCCGTGGCCCAATACGGCTAAGCCCATAAGAAAGGGCGGGGAAATTCCTCCCCGCCCAAGGCAACAGTGTTGTGTTCGGCTTTTACTTTTTGCGCTCCACCAGCCCGGCGGGCGTCATCGCTTTAGCGGCTGCCTTTTCGGCTGTGGTAGCCGCTTTCACACGGCGTTTTGCTTGTTTCTCTTTGTTGGCGCGTTTGTCGCCCATTGTCTTTGACCTATCAGGTGATATCGGCGCAGGCACAATGTCTCCGCCTGAAATCAGTATGTTATACCACAAGAGGCGCTGCTGATCCGTTTTCGACAGCACTATCCAAATCCGACATATATTTTCTAATCAGACGCACCCGTCCCCACGGCCAATCCCTACGGACGACCACAAGAGATGTAAATTTATTTACCGAAGCCCTGCCCAAATCCCAAATTGCCCTTGCCGCCCCCGCGTGCCTGCGCCTTAACTCTCCCAAACAACACGGGAGGGTTACGCGATGGGATACGCAGACGTCTTTAAGGCCGCACAGGACAATCCGGAACAGTTCTGGCTGGAGCAGGCAAGAGCAATCGACTGGGTTGAAGCTCCAAAACAGGCGCTTTTTGATAAAGGGGAAGACCTGTACGAATGGTACAGCGATGCAAAGGTAAACGGCTGTTATAACGCCGTGGATCGCCACGTCGAAAATGGCCGCGCAGATCAACCCGCAATCATCCACGACAGCCCGATCACAGGCACCAAGCAGACCATAACTTTCGCCGAATTGCAGACCCGCGTGGCTGCCCTCGCTGGTGCGCTGGTGGCCCAAGGGGTCACCAAGGGCGACCGCGTCATCATCTATATGCCCATGGTGCCCGAAGCAGTCGAGGCCATGCTTGCCTGCGCGCGCATCGGTGCGGTGCATTCTGTTGTCTTCGGTGGCTTCGCCGCACATGAGCTTGCCGTGCGCATCGACGACTGCACACCAAAGGCAATAATTGCGGCCTCCTGCGGGATGGAGCCGAACCGCGTGGTCCACTATAAACCTCTGCTCGATGACGCCATTGAGCAGTCCACCCATAAACCCGATGCCTGCATCATTCTGCAACGCGATCAGGAAATTTGCAGCCTCGTTGAAGGCCGCGATATCGAATGGGAAGCCGCCAAAGCGCTCGGCACGCCCGCCGATTGCGTTCCTGTCAAGGGCAACCACCCCGCCTATATTCTGTATACCTCTGGCACTACGGGTGCGCCCAAAGGCGTGATCCGCCATACCGCTGGCCATCTGGTGGCTCTCAACTGGACGATGAAAAACATCTATAATGTCGACCCCGGTGATGTCTTCTGGGCCGCGTCGGATGTGGGCTGGGTCGTGGGCCACAGCTATATCGCTTATGGCCCCCTGATCCACGGTAACACTACGATTGTCTTCGAGGGTAAGCCGACGGGCACACCAGATGCTGGTACTTTCTGGCGCGTGATCTCCGAACATAACGTGCGTAGCTTCTTCACCGCCCCAACAGCCATCCGTGCCGTCAAACGCGAAGACCCCAAAGGCTTGGAAGTCAAAAAATACGATATCTCATGCCTCCGCGCCCTCTATCTTGCAGGTGAACGCGCCGATCCAGATACCATCATCTGGGCGCAGGATGTACTGGGCAAACCCGTCTATGACCACTGGTGGCAAACCGAAACCGGCTACACCATCGCGGGCAACCCCGCAGGTTTGGAGGCGCTCCCCGTTAAAATCGGCTCCCCTACTGTGCCCATGCCGGGCTATAACGTGCAAATCCTCGATGAGGCAGGCCACCCGATGCCCGCAGGAGAGCTTGGCGCCATCGCCATCAAACTTCCCCTGCCCCCCGGCACACTGCCAACGCTCTGGAATGCCGAAGACCGCTTCCGCAAAAGCTATCTGTCGCACTTCCCTGGCTACTATGAAACGGGCGATGCAGGCATGATTGACGAGGACGGCTACCTCTACATCATGGCGCGCACGGATGACGTGATCAACGTGGCAGGCCACCGCCTCAGCACAGGTGCCATGGAAGAAGTCCTCGCAGGCCACCCTGATGTGGCCGAATGTGCCGTCATCGGTGTGAGCGATGCGCTTAAAGGGCAATCGCCAATGGGTTTTGTCTGCCTGACTAATGGCGTGAACCGTCCTCATACCGAGATCACGGCAGAATGCGTCAAACGCGTGCGCGACCAGATCGGCCCCGTGGCAGCCTTTAAAATGGCACTTGTGGTCGATCGTCTGCCCAAAACCCGCTCAGGTAAAATTCTTCGCGCGACAATGGTCAAAATCGCCGATGGCGAGGCCTTCAAAATGCCAGCCACGATCGACGATCCCGCCATTCTCGACGAGATCAAAGCAGCGATGCAAACCATCGGCTACGCCAAGGACTAACGCCAAAGTCTCACCAGAGACTTTGAGCCCAAAATTCCACCGGAATTTTGCAACCTCGCACAAAAAACGGCCCCCAAGTTGGAGGCCGTTTTCTCTTAAAATCGGACGTTATCAGAGGCTGGACATGAAGTCATCGACTTCCTTCTTCGCTTCTTCTTTGGTTTTGCCGTACTTCGCTTGGATCTTACCTTCAAGCTCCTCACGGTTGCCTTCGGCTTTGTCCAGATCGTCTTCGGTCAGCTCGCCCCACTTCTGCTGCGCTTGACCTTTGAATTGCTTCCAGTTGCCTTGAATTGTATCCCAGTTCATCGCGGATCTCCTATGTGTTCAATTTGATTAGATGCGTTGCATCCTCTTACCTGAACAACACGCCTAACCTGCAATCGTTCCACAATACCCAAAGTTTTCTTCGTCTGCTAAGTGAACTGCTCCGAGATCAGCCGCTCTTCTAGGCCATGTCCAGGATCAAAGAGGATCGTATGTGATATGCTCGGCTCGGAGCGTATCTCTACCACCGCGACATCGCGGTAGCTGGTGCCATCCGCATCCGCCATCACAGGCCGCTTTTCAGGCTCCTGTACATCAAACCGAACCACAGCCGTTGAGGGCAACAACGCGCCCCGCCAGCGCCGTGGCCTAAACGCCGCCATCGCAGTGAGCGCCAAAACATCCGCCCCAATCGGCAGGATCGGACCATGTGCCGAATAGTTATACGCAGTTGATCCGGCAGGTGTCGCAACCAGCGCCCCATCACAGACCAGCTCCTGCATCCGCAAGCGATCATCTACTGTAATCTGCAACTTCGCCGCTTGCGGTCCCTGCCGCAACAACGCCACCTCATTGAGGGCCAGCGCCTTTGATTCCCGCCCATCCACATGGATCGCCTTCATCGACAATGGGTGGATCACCGCCGCCTCGGCTGCCTCCAACCGCGCAGGCAAATCGCTCTCGACGTAGGTATTCATTAGAAATCCGATGGTGCCACGGTTCATCCCGTAGACAGGCGCGGGCAATTCTTGGGTTTCATGCAGCGTCTGCAGCATGAACCCGTCCCCGCCCAGCGCCACAATCACATCTGCCTGCTCGGGCTCCACATTGCCATACCGCCCGATCAACGCCGCACGCGCGGTTTGCGCCACAGCAGCTCGGCTGGCCAAAAAGGCGATTTTCTGAGGCATCATGTTTCCGATCTGCGCCGTGTTCCACTCAAAGAAACACAATATTCCGTCACGCACCAGCACTCCTGCGCAAAACCGCCCCTGCGGCAAAAATCAGGGTGCAGACCCTGCGCGGCGCATCTATGTCATGCACAGTCGTTTTCACATCTTCACCACCGCGTGCGTTTCCGATACGAAACATACAATAAAGACCCACGCTCAAGGAGCCACCATGTCAGATTTCTTTACCCGCAGCCTCGCAGACACCGATCCCGCCATCGCGGAGGCCACCAACAAAGAGCTGCACCGCCAGCGCACCGAGATCGAACTGATCGCATCGGAGAACATCGTCTCCGCTGCTGTGATGGAAGCGCAGGGCGGCGTGATGACCAATAAATACGCCGAAGGTTACCCGGGTCGCCGCTACTATGGCGGCTGCCAATATGTAGACATCGCCGAGCAACTCGCCATCGACCGCGCCTGCCAGCTCTTTTCCTGCGGCTTTGCCAACGTCCAGCCAAACTCCGGCTCCCAAGCGAACCAAGGCGTGTTCCAAGCGCTGCTTCAGCCCGGTGATACCATCCTCGGCATGAGCCTCGACGCAGGTGGCCACCTCACCCACGGTGCCAAGCCGAACCAGTCCGGCAAATGGTTCAACGCAATCCAGTATGGTGTGCGCAAAGAGGACAACCTCATCGACTATGACGAAGTCCAGCGCCTCGCCACCGAGCATCAGCCCAAAATGATCATCGCAGGCGGTTCCGCCATCCCCCGCGCCCTCGACTTTGCCCGCATGCGCGAAATCGCCGATAGTTGTGGCGCATATCTTCTGGCTGACGTCGCCCACTTTGCCGGCCTCATTGCAGCGGGCGAATATCCCAACCCCTTCCCGCATGTGCATGTGGCCACCACCACCACGCACAAAACCCTGCGTGGCCCGCGCGGCGGCATGATCCTCACCAATGACGAGGCGCTGGCCAAGAAATTCAACTCCGCCATCTTCCCCGGCATTCAGGGCGGTCCCCTAATGCACGTCATCGCCGCAAAAGCCGTGGCCTTTGGCGAAGCCCTCGACCCGTCGTTCAAATCCTACATCCAACAGGTCATTAAGAACGCCCAAGCGCTTTCTGATCAATTGATCAAAGGCGGCCTCGACACAATCACCCACGGCACCGACACTCACGTCCTGCTGGTTGACCTGCGCCCTAAAGGCGTCAAAGGAAACGCCACCGAGAAGGCCCTTGAGCGCGCAAACATCACCTGCAACAAAAACGGCGTGCCGTTTGATCCCGAAAAACCGATGGTCACCTCCGGCATCCGCCTCGGCTCCCCCGCGGGCACTACCCGCGGCTTTGGTGAGGACGAGTTCCGCCAGATCGCCGACTGGATCATCGAAGTTGTCGACGGCCTCGCCGCCAACGGCGAAGAAGGCAACGCCGCCGTCGAAGCAAAAGTGAAAGCCGCGGTAGAAGCCATGTGCGCCCGCTTCCCGATCTACCCTAACCTTTAATCGCAGGCATCTGAACGAGCGAAGGCCCCGACAGTAACGTTCGGGGCCTTTCTATATATATGGCCAAGGTCTGTTATGCGGGAGAAGCGGCCTTATGCATGTGCGGCTATTGCTCACTCAGCATTTCCTCGCAGTCGGAGCAAATTTCATGCTGCGATACAACCCAAGTCGCGGAAGCAGCCATTCATTGATACCGATGTAAGAGGATTTCAGACCGACCCTTCGCCGCATCGTGCACGAACTTTAAGAGGGCGGGACGAAGCAGCCGTTAGCTTCAAACTATCGCAGGTCTGCTTATCGGGGCCACGATGGTGCGAGGCATAAAATGCACCGAACAGGCCACAAAGGGGTTGATTTGAAAATCACTAGCCCAGAAATATGACTGTTGCGGGATAATAATCCCGAGTATCTATCTGAAAATAAACGCGGAGCTTTATCGATGGTTTATCAACTTATTCACGACCAATCGTCGTCAGGCGTCAGGGATAACCTCGTTGAGACTGACGGGGATTACAACAAGGTGACGATTGCCGACATGACGCCGGACGGTGGTAAAAAAATCAGTAATACGCAGTTCAAGGTAGGGCGAGCGATCAAGCCTGACCACCTGCCCACGCGGCTAAAGCGGGACCACAAACGCAGCGATCCGTTGGAAGATTATATGCCTGCCGCGAAAGGCGCGTCTTATGTCAGCACTGCTTTCAAGGCCTTGGTTGAGCAATTCGAACCCGGTGTTCACCAGTTCTTTGAAATGGCAGTCAAGTCAGGCAAAAGAGACGCTGGAATAGTCTATTATTTCGTCGTGACGAACCGGATTGACGCTTTGGATCATGCCGCCTGTGTCCCGCCAATCGGGCCAAATGACAGATTGTATACACCCAATTACGACCCAGACGACAAGATAGTGTTCAGCAAATCACAGATTGGCTCTGCACATATCTGGTCGGAAAAGCGTGAACTTGGGATATTCATGACGGACGCGTTTCACGATGCTCTTTTTGCGAACGGTCTGACCGGCGCAAAAGACTCAGTACACTTTGAGGAGACGCCTTAGCTACTTTAGCGCAGCGCACTGCAACTAAAGAGATCACCTAAAAGCAGCCACTCGCGCTCCATGCAGCATTGGTCAGTCTGGGCTCAAAGCTGCCATTCGCTGCACTTGCACCCCTCCCTTCACATGCGCTTTTTTCTAGGACATTGTACCTATGGAACAAACCAAAGGACGCCCAAATGATCATTTACCCCGCAGGCTCCCGTCCCTCAGGCTCTGGCCCCGCCGAATACTTCACCGGTACCGTCCGCATTGACCCGCTGATTACAGCCCCCGAACCCGCCCGCCTGCGCGGCCTCACTGTTACGTTTGAGGCAGGTGCGCGCACCGCATGGCACACACATCCGCTGGGGCAAACCCTGATCGTCACAGCAGGCGTGGGCCTCGTGCAACGCGAGGGCGGCCCGATCGAGACGATCCGCCCCGGCGACACCATCTTTTTCGAGCCGAACGAGAAACACTGGCACGGTGCCAGCCCAACCGTCGCCATGACCCACATCGCCCTGCAGGAGGAACTAGACGGCTCAGCCGTCACATGGATGGAACACGTCACCGATGCGCAATATGGCGCTCAGATGTAGCCGCGCCACCAAAGCCAGACGACAAACAGCAAAGCCACCACAATCAGGTTCGCAGCTACCGCCGCGGTGACACTCAAAATCCGTGTCTTTCGCATCTCGTCGACGTCAATCGCCGCCAGATGCGCCCGCACAAACTCATAATCCCGCTCGACCGCCTCGGCATCCACCTGCCGCGCAGTCTTGGGGTTATGGGCGAGCATTTCCGCCCGCATCAATGCCGCCCCGCGCTTGCGCACAGACTTGGGCAGCCGCCGCCCCGCACGCCGCAACGACTGGCGCAGGTCGCGCCCCCGCACGTCCAGCTTTTGCTGCATCAACCCGCGCAGCTTGCGTGATTTGGCGGCCATATCCTTGTCAGTGATCATACGCTATGTCTAAGCCGCTGGTCACCGCCCTGCAATGGAGATACCTGTAAGACCATGCTGAGTTTTACCGAATTCGGGGAAGCCTCCCCTGACCGCCCACCCCTGATCATCGCCCATGGCCTCTACGGCTCTGGCCGCAATTGGGGTGTCATCGCCAAACGCCTGTCAGACACCCGCCGCGTGATCACCCCCGACATGCGCAACCACGGCCACAGCCCGCGTGCAGACACACAATCTTACGAGGACATGGCAACAGACCTCGCCGAGTTGATCACGCACATCAGCGGCCCTGTCGATCTGTGCGGTCACTCCATGGGCGGTAAAGCGGCTATGGTCCTTGCGCTCAAACATCCCAACCTGCTCCGCCGTCTCATCGTCGCGGACATCGCGCCCGTGCCCTACAGCCATACCCAATCCCACCAGATCGCCGCGATGCGTGCCGTGGATCTGAGCACGGTCACCCGCCGCTCGGAGGCCGCAGAACAGCTTGGTGCCCAAGGCGTGGACCCCGCCCTCCAGAGCTTTTTCACCCAATCCCTGGACGTTACTGCAAAAAAATGGCGGCTCAACCTCGACGTACTTGAGGCCGAAATGAACCACATTATCGGCTTCCCCGAGATCGCAGGCAGCTTTCTAAATCCGACCCTCTTCCTGAGTGGCGGCAACAGCGACTATGTCCTGCCCGAACACCGCGCGCTCATCAAATCCCTCTTTCCCGCCGCCCGCTTCGCCAAGATCCCGAACGCAGGCCACTGGCTCCACGCAGAGCGGCCCCGTGAATTCGAGGCAGCGCTAAGGACGTATCTCGACGCCTGAACGGTGTGGGCGTGGCAAACCGGAATACTGAGCATCAAGAGAAGTCTTCGTTTGATACCTGGACAAGCCACCCTTTGCCAAACCTGTACCGCTGACCGCTTTCAAGTTGTGTTGAGGATACCTGATTGCACATTCTCCCACCCCCAGATTTGACCAAGTTGGAATGCTCCGTTGATGCAAATCAATGCACGCTGATTCCACAGCGTATATGGTCTAATTGAAGAGACACGGGTCTCTCACTTGGAGGGTACTATGGCGACCGAAACTAACGAATCCGAAAAAGGTACTGTCGTCATTGAAGTACCCGAGGCCGTAGGCGTGTTTGACACATTCGAAAGCTTTCAAAAAGCATTCTATGACCTGCGGATGGTTGGTTTCAGCCGCTATGACCTGAGCGTTTTGGGCAGTGACGTCGCTTTAAAAGAAAAATTTGGCAAGGCCTACCTCAGCGCCGAGGAAATGGAAGACGACCCCCGTGTGCCCCGCGCTGCCTTTGTTTCAGAAGAGGGCATTGGCGAAATGGAAGGCGTGATTGTTGGCGGAGCGTTTTTCATCCCATCCTACATAGCTATGGCAGCAATGGCTGCGGCGGGCGCGACTGCGGCGGCCACTGCGGCTGCGGTTGCCATTGTGGGACTACCTGCTGCGGCGATTGGCGTGCTAATGGCCCGAAGGGTCCAAAAGCATCATAATGACTACTACGCGGACCAGATCGCCCGAGGGGGCATTCTGCTTTGGGTACGTGTAGCAGACAAAGAGCGTGAAAAACTCGCAGTCAACATTCTCAAGAGTCATTCGGGAAAAGACGTCCATGTCCATGACTGGAGCACATGAAGTTTTGACGACTACATGCCGTGTACAGGATGACTGCGTTGAAAACGGGATGCTCCTGTCAATGGATGGAAGGACCCGACAAGCGCACCGGTCGAGCTAATCCGATTTGTCACGTTCATTGATCTTGGAGTGCGTGGAAGGCCGCCATTCGCTGCTGTGCTATCCTTTGGAGGAAGCGGCACAAACCGGACATGTAACAACATCACAGTCCAACATAACGCCGCCAGCCATCATCATGTCGCCCGAAATTGGTATGTCGTTCGGGCGAAGCAGTACCCGTAATTGACCAAGGATTTACCTGAGATCCTCGACTCTAAATCTCGTCCAAACTTTGCCCCCGTTACGGAGTCCTCCACCGGCTACTTTTCCACCTTGCACCCCGCCACACAGGGCCTATAACCACGAAAATTTGCTTGTACATAGGGGGCCGAAGCCATGCCAAAGAGAACCGACATCAAGTCGATCATGATCATTGGTGCAGGACCTATTGTCATCGGACAAGCCTGCGAATTCGACTACTCCGGCGCACAGGCCTGTAAGGCGCTCAAAGAAGAGGGCTACCGCGTCATCCTCGTGAACTCCAATCCCGCCACGATCATGACCGATCCGGGTCTCGCCGATGCGACGTATATCGAGCCGATCACCCCCGAGATTGTCGCAAAAATAATTGAAAAAGAACGCCCCGACGCCCTGTTGCCTACAATGGGCGGCCAGACAGGTCTCAACACCTCCCTCGCACTCGAAGAAATGGGCGTGCTCGCCAAATACAACGTCGAGATGATCGGCGCCAAACGCGAAGCCATCGAGATGGCCGAAGACCGCCAACTCTTCCGCGAAGCGATGGACCGCCTAGGCATCGAAAACCCCAAGGCCACCATCTGCACCGCCCCCAAAGACGCGAATGGCAAGAAAGACCTCGCCGCAGGCGTCGCAATCGCTCTAGAATCGCTTGAGGAAATCGGCCTGCCCGCGATCATCCGTCCCGCCTTCACCATGGGCGGCACTGGCGGCGGCATCGCCTATAACCGCGAAGATTACGAATTCTACTGCCGCTCCGGCATGGACGCCTCGCCGATGGGCCAAATCCTCATCGACGAATCGCTGCTGGGTTGGAAAGAGTTCGAGATGGAAGTTGTGCGCGACACAGCCGACAACGCCATCATCGTCTGCGCCATCGAAAACGTGGACCCTATGGGCGTCCACACCGGCGACAGCATCACCGTGGCCCCCGCCCTGACGCTGACCGACAAAGAATACCAGATCATGCGCAACCACTCCATCGCCGTGCTGCGCGAAATTGGTGTGGAGACGGGTGGCTCCAACGTGCAGTGGGCCATGAACCCCGCCGACGGCCGTATGGTCGTAATCGAGATGAACCCCCGCGTGTCGCGGTCCTCCGCCCTTGCTTCCAAAGCAACAGGTTTCCCAATCGCCAAGATTGCTGCCAAACTTGCGGTAGGTTTCACCCTCGACGAATTAGACAATGACATCACAGGCGTCACACCTGCGAGCTTCGAGCCCACAATCGACTATGTCGTCACCAAAATCCCGAAGTTCGCTTTCGAGAAATTTCCCGGCTCCGAGCCTTACCTTACCACCGCCATGAAATCCGTGGGCGAAGCGATGTCCATCGGCCGCACCATTCACGAATCCATGCAAAAGGCGCTGGCCTCCATGGAAAGCGGCCTCACAGGATTTGACGAGATCGACATCCCGGGCGCCCCTGACATGGCAGCCGTCACTAAAGCTATTAGCAAAACGACGCCTGACCGCATGCGCACCATCGCCCAAGCGATGCGCCACGGCATGTCCGACGCAGATATCCACGCCACCACCATGTTCGACCCGTGGTTTCTCGCCCGCATCCGCGAGATCATCGAGGCAGAGGCAGGCGTACGTGAAAATGGCCTACCAACAGACGACGCGGGTATGCGCCATCTCAAAATGATGGGCTTTACCGACGCACGCCTCGCAACCCTCACTGACCAGCCGGAACAAGCAGTGCGCAAAGCACGCCTCGCCCTCGGCGTAAAAGCAGTCTTCAAACGCATCGACACCTGTGCCGCCGAATTCGAGGCGCAAACCCCTTACATGTACTCTACCTATGAGACCCCGATGATGGGCGAAGCCGAGTGCGAAGCACGCCCCTCTGACCGCAAAAAAGTCGTCATCCTCGGTGGCGGGCCCAACCGCATCGGGCAGGGAATTGAGTTTGACTATTGCTGCTGCCACGCCTGCTACGCGCTTACCGACGCGGGCTATGAGACGATTATGGTCAACTGCAACCCCGAGACTGTCTCCACCGACTATGACACTTCCGACCGCTTGTATTTCGAGCCTCTGACATTCGAGCACGTCATGGAAATCCTGCGCGTTGAGCAGGAGAACGGCACGCTGCACGGTGTCATCGTCCAGTTCGGTGGGCAGACACCCCTAAAAATAGCCCAAGCCCTCCATGACGAAGGCATCCCGATCCTCGGCACGACGCCTGACATGATCGACCTTGCCGAAGACCGCGAGCGTTTCGCCGATCTGGTCCAATCCCTCGGCCTCAAGCAACCGCACAACGGCATCGCCCATTCCGACGCAGAAGCAATGGAAATCGCAAAAGAAATCGGCTTCCCCCTCGTGATCCGCCCCTCTTACGTACTGGGGGGCCGCGCCATGGAAATCGTCCGCGACCAAGCAAACCTTGAGCGCTACATTTCCGAAGCTGTCGTCGTCTCGGGCGATAGCCCTGTGCTGCTAGACAGCTACCTGTCAGGCGCGGTTGAACTTGATGTTGACGCCCTCTCAGACGGCACCGACGTCCACGTCGCAGGCATTATGCAGCACATCGAAGAGGCAGGCGTGCACTCAGGCGACAGCGCCTGCTCGCTCCCGCCCTACTCCTTGAGCAAAGAAATCATCGCCGAAGTCGAAGTCCAAACCAAAGCGCTGGCAAAAGCCCTCAATGTCGTGGGCCTGATGAACATCCAGTTCGCCGTAAAACCCAACGCAGACGGTGTCGAGGAAATCTTCCTCATCGAAGTGAACCCCCGCGCCTCGCGCACAGTCCCCTTCGTCGCAAAAGCCACGGATTCCGCCATCGCCAGCATCGCCGCCCGCATCATGGCAGGTGAGCCACTCAGCAACTTCCCCCTGCGCGCGCCCTATGACGCCAACGCCGAATACGACGACGTGCTGCCGCTCGGCGATCCAATGACCCTCGCCGACCCCAACATGCCATGGTTCTCGGTAAAAGAAGCCGTGCTCCCCTTCGCCCGCTTCCCTGGCGTCGACACCATCTTGGGCCCCGAAATGCGCTCCACAGGCGAAGTCATGGGCTGGGACCGCGACTTCCCCCGCGCCTTCCTCAAGGCACAGATGGGCGCAGGCACCATGCTGCCCCGCACAGGCACAGCATTTCTATCCATCAAAGACGCCGACAAAACCGCAGACGTCCTCACCGCCGCCCGCATCCTGATCGAACAGAGCTTCACCATCACAGCGACTCGTGGCACCGCCGCATGGCTATCTGAACACGATATTCCCTGCCAAATCGTGAACAAAGTCTACGAAGGCCGCCCCGACATCACCGACATGATGAAAGACGAACAAATCCACCTCGTCATGAACACAACCGAAGGCGCCCAAGCCGTCGAGGACAGCAAGAGCATCCGCTCCATCGCCCTCTACGACCGCATCCCCTACTATACCACTGCCGCAGGCGCCTATGCGGCGGCCTTGGCGATCAAAGCGCAGGCGGAGGACGAGATTGGCGTGAAGTCGCTGCAGGGGTGAGCATATGCTGCCCCTGAGATGGGACCACCAAGATCAGAGGATGGAATCCAACGAGAGCTTTGATGTTAGTGCTCCTCATCTCGCTGCTGGCAATCGGCCTCGCCAATATTGCGGTAATAGTTCTGGGCAGTGGCGATTTCTCGGCGATTGATAAATGCCTAGATAGGGGTGGTAGCTGGGACTACGACACCCAAAACTGCTATTTTGGTAACTGATCATTCCTAAGGCGAAAGATGTGCTTCGGTCACGTAGAAAACCCTCATCCAGCACCGGTTACCACACTATATTTACCCCATAGGCACTTCCCTAAAATACCGTTAAAACTCACCCCAGCCCACATGCTGCACATCCGGTGTACAGGGGGTGTACAGGAGGTGTACGCATGGCACCCCTTGCACAAAAACACTTCATCCACAGGCATTCACCTGCCTAATTCACTGTTTTTAAAGAGGAATAAGAGATGTACACACCCGCAATCACAGGCACTGGCGTTTTCACCCCTTCCGAGGTCATCACCAACGCCGAACTGGTCGAGGCCTTCAACGCCTACGTGGACATCTATAACGCTGAAACCGCGGCCCAGATCGCATCAGGCGAGCTGCCCGCAAAAGAATACTCTTCCGAAGAATTTATTTTCAAAGCCTCCGGCATTAATCAACGATATGTCCTTGATAAATCAGGCATCCTTGATCCAAATGTCATGCATCCGCTGCTGCGCCAGCGCAGCGATGACGAGCCTTCCCAGATGGCCGAAATGGCGCTCGACGCCGCACAGAAAGCCCTCAAAGCTGCGGGTAAAACTGCTAAGGACGTCGACGCCGTCATCTGCGCAGCCTCAAACTTGGAGCGCGCCTATCCCGCCGTCGCCATTGAGATTCAAGACTTGTTGCAAATCAATGGCTTCGCCTTCGATATGAACGTTGCTTGCTCCTCCGCCACCTTCGGAATCCAAGCCGCCGCAGACATGATCCGCGCAGGTTCCATCCGAAGCGCACTGGTCGTTAACCCGGAAATATGTTCTGCGCATTTAGAATGGCGTGACCGCGACTGCCACTTCATCTTTGGCGACGTCGCAACTGCCACATTGATCGAGCGGGCAGAGGACGCAACAGGCCCTTACTTTGAAATCAAATCAACCCGTTGCGCCACTGATTTTTCCAACAACATCCGAAACAATAACGGCTTCCTGCGCCGCTCCCGTCCCGACGGTGTCGCCGACCGTCGCGACATGCAGTTCATGCAAAACGGGCGCAAAGTGTTTAAAGAAGTCTTGCCCCTCGTGGCGGACCACATCGCAGGTCACATGGCCGAAGAAGGCACACAAGCCTCTGATTTAAAACGCCTTTGGCTACACCAAGCAAACAAATCCATGAATGATTTCATCGGCAAAAAGGTCCTCGGCCGCACGCCAGAAGATGGCGAGCAACCTAACATCTTACAAGATTACGCAAACACATCATCTGCAGGCTCAATCATCGCATTTTCGAAATATTCCGATGACATGAAAGATGGCGATACAGGTCTCATTTGCTCATTCGGCGCAGGCTATTCCGTAGGCTCGGTCATCGTTCAGAAACACGGTTAATCGTCTTTCAAAGACACCCGTTTGTGTACTTGCTCGGCACTCTCCACGCGCTCAGAGTAGCGGTCCACAAGGTAGTCGGACCGCCCCCGCACCAGCCATGTGAACTTCACCAACTCTTCCATGACGTCCACGATCCGCGCATAAAACGGCCCAGCAGGCAAACGCCCCTTACCATCAAACTCTAGCCAAGCTTTTGGAATGCTTGACTGGTTTGGGATCGTCACCATCCTCATCCAGCGCCCCAAAATCCGCATCTGGTTTACAGCGTTAAACGACTGTGAGCCACCCGACACCTGCATGATCGCAAGCGTCTTACCCTGCGTTGGACGTATCCCGCCTTGCAGCGACAAAGGCAGCCAATCAATCTGGGACTTCATGATACCCGTCATTGCACCATGCCGTTCAGGGCTGGACCATACCATACCCTCTGCCCAAATCGCCAACTCTCTGAGCTCGGCAACTTTCGGGTGATTAGGCTCCGCATCATCAGGTTGTGGCAATCCGCGTGGATCAAAAAGCTTTGTCTCACACCCTAAATGCCGCAGTATCCTTGCTGCCTCTTCGGCTGCGAAGCGGGAATAGCTCTGTGCGCGAAGCGAGCCATAAAGCAGTAGTATGCGGGGTTTGTGGCCTGGATCAGAAGGTGATTTCAGCGCCTCCACATCGATTTGCGGCAGCGCATCCTGCACAAGCGCAGGGAGGTCTTCAGACACTTTCATCTTCAAGATGCAGCTTCATATCCACTAGAACCTGCTGCAACATCGACGTCTCTTTGAGAAGGCGTTTTGCTTCGTTCACGGTGATCTTGCCGTCAGCGATTGATTGCTGGTATTCGGCCATCAACATCGCAAAACGCTGGCTCAACGCTATCACGTCCGAGTTAACGGTCCCCTGGCTCACGTCGTTTGGGCGGCGTTCATCAAATTCGACACGTGCACCAGACAGTTCTGCCAAAGCTTGGGTCACGTGCGGATATCCCGCGGCAATCTCCAGTGCTGCAACAGCATCAACAGGCATGAACCGATCAGCATGCTCGTCATGATCGGAATAATACCGACCCAAAGTAGCCTTAGACTTACCCGTGACTTCGCATGCAGCTTCAACGCCTACAGCTTTCACCAAGGCTTCGGTATGTTTCTTCAAATAGTTGCCTGCTGCATCCATCGTCATGACCCCTAAACGCTAACGTGTACAGATAAGCATATAGTCCATATCTTCAGAGACCTAGTGCAATTTACCCTGAAATTTGTCAATGACATGCAGTTCGGCTTGCACGGAACCAATCAAGCCGGATAAATAGCCTGATGGCTAAACTGTATTTCAATTATTCGACAATGAACGCTGGTAAGTCCACCGTTCTGCTACAAGCTGCCCACAATTACCGTGAACGTGGCATGGTGCCTTACTTGATGACAGCACAACTCGACAATCGTGCGGGTGAAGGCAGGATCGCGTCACGCATTGGCATTGGCGAGGATGCGGATACGTTTCACGGGGACGAAGACCTCAATGCAAAAATCAGCGCGCGCCTCAAGAGCGGTCCCTGCGCGTGTATTTTTATAGACGAAGCCCATTTCCTAAGTGATTCACAGGTATGGCAGTTGGCCCGCGCCGTTGATGATCTCGGCGTTCCGATCATGTGCTACGGATTGCGTGTCGATTTTCAGGGCCAGCTCTTTCCCGGATCAACTGCCCTACTCGCGCTATCGGACGAGATGCGGGAAATCAGGACTATCTGCCACTGCGGCAAGAAGGCAACCATGGTCATCCGTCGCGATGCAGATGGCAACGTGTTGCGCGAAGGAGCTCAAGTCCAGATCGGCGGCAACGAGAGCTATGTCTCCCTATGCCGCCGCCACTGGCGCGAAGCTGTTGGCGACACCTAAACTGGATTGAGGGGAGGATCGCCGCGCAGGATGGCTTGTATATTTTCAACCACCATGCGCCCCATATCCACACGAACCTCCCTTGTAGACGTACCCATATGCGGCAATAGCACCACATTATCCAGATCGCGCAGAATTTGCGGCACATCGGGCTCAAACTCATATACGTCGAGGCCCGCACCGCCGATTACACCGCCCCTAAGCGCATCAATGAGCGCCGCTTGCTCCACCACATCGCCGCGCGCAATATTGATGAGGCGTCCGTGCGGGAGCATCGCGCTCAGAACATCCGCATCAATCAAATGACGTGTTTCAGGACTTCCCGGTACAGCGGTGACAAGGACGTCAACATGAGACGCCAGATCCCTCAGATCGCTATGAAAAACCGCGTCAAACTCCAGCACCTTCTCGCTTCGCCCAAAGTAGCGCACAGCCATGCCAAAGCCGAAATGACACCGCCGTGCAATCGCTTGCCCAATACGCCCCATACCAACGATACCGACCGTCTTACCCGTTAAATGAAGCCCCAACATCTGCGTTGGATGCCAACCTTTCCACGCGCCAGCACGGACCAGCCGCTCCCCTTCACCCGCACGCCGCGCACTCATAAGCATGAGCGTCATCGCAATGTCAGCAGTTGCATCGGTGACCGCTCCAGGCGTGTTGGTCACGGTGATCCCAGCGGCCTTGGCAGCAGCGACATCAATGTGATTATACCCCACGCCAAAATTTGCCAAAACCTTGCAGCGTGCATCACGCACACTGGCAAAAATTTCTGCCGAGAATTGATCGCCCAAGGTACACATCACACCATCATAATCGCGCAACGCCGCGCGCATCTCATCCCTACTCATGGGCAGCGATTCATCACGGCGCGTTACACTCAATTCCTCAAGTGATGCATAAACCTCATCCGGCAACCCCCTGCCAATAAATACTTTTTTCAATACATTCTCCCGCCTAAAGGCGTCACTTGATCCGGCCCAATCAACACAATTGCACCTTTTTCGTCCGGCACGCCCAGAACCAGAACCTCCGACATAAACGGCCCGATTTGACGCGGTGGAAAGTTCACCACAGCCATCACCTGACGCCCGACCAGCCCCTCTGGCGTATAGTGGTCGGTGACCTGCGCTGATGTCTTGCGCACGCCAATCTCTTCACCAAAATCGATCCACATTTTGATCGCAGGCTTACGTGCTTCGGGGAACGGCTCTGCCTTAATTACCCTCCCTGTTCGCACATCCATTTTTATGAAATCATCGAAGGATATCTCAGCCACGGGCCAATTCCCGCGAACGATCGGCAGCTGCAGCAACAGCGCGACGCAACAGCGCGGGAAAGCCGTCCTTATCATCCATCAGCACTTCAAGGGCGGCCTGCGTGGTGCCATTCGGGCTCGTCACATTTACCCGCAGTTGCGAAGCGCTTTCATCAGATTGCAACGCCAGCGCACCTGCCCCCGCAACAGTTGCCTGCGCCAGTTGCATCGCCATCGCCTCGGGCAGCCCTTGGGCCACACCCGCCGCCGCCATCGCTTCGATCATATGGAACACATAGGCGGGGCCAGAGCCGCTCACCCCCGTTACCGCATCAATCTGCGCCTCCTCGGTCAGGCGCACGACTTGCCCCACCGCAGAGAGCAACATTTCGGCCTCATCCAGCCCATCGGGCCCCGCATGCGGGTTGCCAACGATCGCCGTGATCCCCTGAGAAATTGCAGCAGGCGTGTTCGGCATCGCCCGTACCACAGGTGTTTTTTCCCCCAGTGTCTGCTCGAAGAACGCAATCGGCGTCCCCGCTGCAACACTCACAAACAATGTCTTGCCATTGCCCATCTGCTTAAGCGTGGGCAACGCATCCGCCATCATCTGCGGCTTGACCGCGACCAGAACGATTGCAGGCTCGGACGGCAAGTCCGCGTTAATATGCACACCCGTAGTCTTCAGCCAGTCAGAGGGATAGGGGTCTTGCACCCAGACGGACGCCGCTGGCAATCCGCGCCCCAGCCACCCTTCCAGCATGGCCGACCCCATCTTGCCACAGCCCAAAAGCACCAGACCGTGCCTAGCGATACGTGAATTTTGCATAATATCCCCCAAATAACTCGGGGATAAGAGTTACGCGCGCCCGTAGGCCTCTGCAATGGCCACTTGCAATGCTTGCGCAGGCGTCTTGTCGCCCCAAACCACCAGTTGCATCGCGGGATAATAGCGCTCCGCACTCATCACCGCCGCACCAATCATCGTGTCGATTTGGTCAGGGGATGCCACATGCCCCCCCGACAAAACCAGACCGTATCGGTACACCATCATTTGTTGTTCCGCCCAGTAGGTGAACGCTCCCGCCCAGCAACGATCGTTTATGTCATTGAGCAGACCAAAGAGCGCAGGAATTTTATCCTCGGGCGGTTCCATCTCGAATGTACAGATGAGGCGCAATGTCTCGTCATAGGCCGACCAAGCCAGCGTCACCTGATAGGTCCGCCACTGACCCTCGACCTCCATCGCGATCTGCTCGTCGGAAATCCGGTCAAACACCCAATCGTGGTGCTCCGCCAGCGACTCCACGATATCAATCGGGTGCACATCATCTTCTAGATACTGCTCGCTCAGGGCCATTTAGCCACCTCATTTTTTATCACCAACACAATAGGGCCTGTATCCGGCCCCTAAGATTTGCGTGATCCACTATAGAACGCGTGTTTGCCTGTGCGTCCTACGATATATGGTGGCGATGACGTAAGGGTCTGGCAAGTGTTTTTCTGGGGATAACCCCAAAATATAGCGGGTTTTGATCTCCGTGCCCCCAAATGTCGGCAGCATCCAACCACCACTTACAAAAATCGCCCCTACCAGTTGGTGGGGCGATCAAGCAAAACGCTGCCGATAAAACAAAATGTCGCGTGGCAGCGCGTCCGTTAGGTCATGACTTGTCGAGCGCATCCAGACGCGCTTTGAGCGCTTCATTTTCTTCACGCGCCTTTTGTGCCATGGCACGCACGGCGTCAAACTCCTCGCGGGTCACAAAATCGCGATCCGCAAGCCAGCGGTCCATCATACCCTTCATGGCATTCTCTGCTTCGTCCTTGGCCCCTTGCGCCACGCCCATGGCGTTGGTCATGATCTGGCCGAGGTCGTCAAAAATCTTGTTGCGCGTCTGCATCTGTTCTCTCCACTCTGTTAACCCATATATGGGGGTCTGTGCGTCTCCATGCAAGGTTGACATCACGCGCCAGCCGCGCTCAATCACCGCATGTATGCAATGATCCCCTTTCCCGACATCTCGCCCGAGATCTTTTCGATCTCGCTCTTTGGCATGACATTCGCACTGCGCTGGTATGCTTTGGCCTATATCGTCGGCATCCTTGCAGGCTGGCGGCTGGTTTTGCGTGCGGCCAATACGCCGCGTCTGTGGCGCGATGGAAAACCCGTTATGACGGCTGACCAGATCGAGGATTTGCTCACATGGGTCATTCTCGGTGTAATCCTCGGCGGGCGTCTGGGCTATGTCGTCTTTTACCAACCTGCCTATTACCTTTCCAATCCGGCACAGATCTTACAGGTCTGGCAGGGCGGCATGTCATTCCACGGTGGCGCCCTTGGTGTGATTGTCGCCGCCTTCATCTATACTACGCGCCATAAAATTCAGCGCATAAGCGCTGGTGATCTCGTCGCGCTAGGCATCTTTCCGGGTCTTCTGCTTGGCCGCCTCGCCAATTTTATCAACGCCGAGCTTTGGGGCCGTCCCACTGACCTGCCATGGGGCGTCGCCTTCCCCACCGAGGCGGCACAATACTGTCCTGATGTTATTGGCATCTGTGCGCGTCACCCCTCCCAACTTTACGAAGCAGCGCTAGAAGGGGCACTCCTCGGCGCAATCCTCGTTTGGCTGGCTTGGAGGCACGGTGCATTCAAAACACCGGGGCTCATAATGGGCACCTTCCTCGCAGGCTATGGCATCGCGCGGTTCATGGTTGAATTCGTGCGCCAACCCGATACGCAGTTCATCACCGACGACAACCCGCTGGGCCTCGCATGGCACATCGGCGGCTTCGGCCTCACCATGGGGCAAATCCTGTGTCTGCCGATGATCGCCGTAGGCCTCTACTTTGTCATAAGCGCCCGCAAAGCCATATGAGCCTGCGCGAAATCATAACCGCCCAGATCGCTGCCCAGGGGCCAATGCGGCTCGACGACTATATATCTATGTGCCTGCTGCACCCCGAACACGGCTACTATACAACCCGCACCCCCTTTGGCACGCAGGGCGATTTTATCACTGCCCCCGAGATCAGCCAGATGTTTGGCGAGCTCATCGGATTGTCACTGGCTCAAGCGTGGCTGGACCAGGGCGCACCAGCTCCTTTCACCCTCGCAGAGCTTGGCCCCGGTCGCGGCACACTCATGGCCGACGCACTGCGCGCAGCCTCCCGCGTGGCAGGCTTTGTTGACGCAGCAGAGATCACTTTGCTCGAGGCCTCTCCCGCTCTGCGCCAAACCCAAGCAGAGACACTGCACTCTTGCACGCCTACATGGATCGACAGCATTGAAGATCTGCCCACGCAATCCACCTACCTCATCGCCAACGAGTTCTTCGACGCGCTACCTATTCGCCAATTTGTGCGCGATGGTATCCGCTGGCGCGAACGGCAGATAGGCTTTCAGGACGGCATCCTCACTTTCGGCCTCGGCCCCGCACAGCCACAGCCTGCCCTCACCCATCGTTTGGACGATACAAAAGACGGTGATCTGATCGAGGATTGCGCCGCTGCGGCTCCGATCCTTTCAACTGTATCTAGCCGCATCGCAACGCACGGTGGTGCGGCCCTTATCTTTGACTATGGTGATTGGCGCAGCGTCGGCGACACGCTCCAAGCGGTCCAAGCCCACGCGCCAGCTGATCCCCTTACTTCACCCGGTCAGGCAGACCTCACCGCCCATGTGGATTTTGAGGCACTCCTCAACGCAACCGCCGCCTGCTCCCCCAGCCGCGTCACCCCCCAAGGGATCTTTCTCGAACGCCTTGGCATCACACAGCGCGCGACGGCTTTGGCAAAAACGCTCAGCGGCCCCGCGCTTGAGAGCCACATTGCTGCACATCGCCGCTTGACGCACCCTCAGGAAATGGGAAACTTGTTCAAGACTTTCGGAATCGTCCCGAAGGGGGCTGCAATGCTACCTGGGCTTGAAACATGACGCTTGAAATACTGACTTCCGATGCCTTGCCCGTTAAACACGGCTTCTTCACCCGCCGGGGCGGTGCCTCCTCTGGCGTTTTCGCTGGGCTGAACTGCGGCCAAGGCTCTTCTGACCAGTCCGAGATCGTTGCAATCAACCGTGCTCGGGTGGCCGATGCCATGGGCGTCGCCCCTGATCACCTGCTCGGCGTCCATCAAGTACACTCGGCAACTGCCATTCCTGTAACAGCACCTTACGCCGAGAAACCCCGCGCCGACGCGCTGGTCACTTCCACACCTGGCCTTGCGCTGTCGGTGCTGAGCGCCGATTGCCAGCCTGTGCTGTTTGCCGACGCAGAGGCGGGTGTTATCGGTGCTGCCCATGCAGGCTGGCGCGGCGCCCTTGACGGTGTTCTGCACGCGACCGTGGACGCGATGGAAGACTTAGGTGCAAAACGCGAGAATATCGCCGCAGTCATAGGCCCGTCGATCAGCCAACGCGCCTATGAGGTCGGTCCGGAGTTCATGGACAGCTTCATGGCGGAAGACGCAGACTACGCCCGCTACTTCATCAACGGCGAAGGCGACCGCATGCTGTTCGACCTTCCGGGCTTTGGCCTCAACCGTTTGCGCGCGGCAGGCGTCGGCCGTGCGGAATGGACCCGCCACTGTACCTTCTCGGACCCCGAGCGATTCTACTCCTACCGCCGCACCACACACGCTAAAGAGGCCGACTATGGCCGCCTGATCGCCGCCATCACTCTGTGAACTTGGCACAAATGGGGCAATTTCGGCCATAGGCCTGCCCTATTCACGCTCCCCACCCTTCGAAACAATCCCCACGACTGTTGCCATATGAAGCACAATGCCCAGTGTTTACTATGTTTTCACAGGGCTTGGCTTGAATATGGCCACGCCGCCACATTCCTCGCTCAATCCTGCGTAGATTTTCTAAACCTTTTATTCAAATGCCCAAAACCGGCCCGATTGCTCCGCCATATTAGTCTCAATCAAGGGCAAACGCTCAGAACACAAACTGATACCGAGGACGAGCAGATGAAAACCAACGCACGCTTTATCAAGTCGATCACAAAAGCCGCCGCCGAGAATGACACGGTCATGCCTTGGGCCCGTGGCACCCGCCGCGCCGCATTTATCGCCAAGCGGAACGCAGCAGAGGCGGCACAGCAGCGCAAGGTCGCCTGAACGGCGGACAACACTCACATTCTCCCTGACAGCGCACCACCTCCTTCCCTCGTAGCGCGCTGTCCCATTATCCCTTCCCGTGCCGAATCGCGGGGAGGGATTTTTTGATTCTGCCCTTTGATCAGCGTGGTTAACGCCAAAAAAGGCAGAATGTGGCAGGCTTTCCGAAAATTAGAGAAACAAAACCACTCAAATTGGCAGGATTAACGCGTCAAAAAGCCCAAATGTCGTTCAAACTTTGACAATGAGGCGCAATCATGGCGAATTAGGTCACACGAAAGACACGAAATGACATACCACGTTATTTCCGTCGTTGTCGGTGGGGGCCGACGAGGGATGTGACAAACCATGATAGGTTACGCACATGACACAAACTGCAAATCCAGCCGCACTGCGCGGCGCGCCACGTAAAACAGGGTACGGAATGATGAACTCTTCACTTTCCACCTCCGCAAGCCAAATGGCCGAGGCCCCGATGGCAAAGCGCACATATGAAGTTGCCGCACTGCGGATGGATGGCTCGCTTTATATTGGCCAAAGCACTGCACCCGCCATTCCACTGTTTGAAGACGCCTTCTCAGCTATGACCCACGGCAGCCTGATCCAGACCACGATGGGCCTTGTTGCAGTCGAAGACCTCCAGCCAGGTGACATGATCAACACAGCTTCAGGCGAAGCGGCAGAGCTGACATGGGTCGGCACCTCCACATTCTCACCCGCTGATGCTGGCAAGCGTACTCCCCTGATCCGCATTATGCCCGATGCATTGGGTCAGTCGCGTCCAGAACGGTCACTGACAGTCGGACCCGGCGCGCGTATCCTGCACACCCCCGCGGCACTGCGCGGCGTTGCAGATGGCAAACAGCTTTTGACCCCTGCGGCCAAGTTGGTGGACGGTGTCAACGTGATCGAGATCACACCGCCAACCGCCACACGCATGTTCCACATCTGCCTGTCGCGTCACGCGGTGATCAATGTGGACGGGATCGAGATGGAAACCTTCCATCCTGGTGCGACTGCGCCGCGCGAGGTCAGCCATTCGGTGCGCGATCGCTTTATCTCACTGTTTCCGCGCATCAGCCACCTGTCAGATTTTGGTCCATTGGCCCATCCGCGCGCACCTGAAATGGACGCACACTAAGTTTTCGAAATCTCTCCTGAGCAGACAGGTTCCCTATCAGGCCTGAATGCTCAGACGTTCCTCCAAAACGTCGAACGGAACGCCGGGGTCATCCTTGGCGTTCCGGATGACGAGCGAGGTTTTGACACTCGCCACATTCGGCGCTGTCAACAACTGCCCCGTCAGAAAACTTTGGAAGCTGGAAAGATCGGGTGCGACGCATTTAAGTACAAAATCAACTTCACCGTTGAGCATGTGACACTCACGCACCAAAGACCACGCGCGGCAACGGTCCTCAAACGAGGACAAATCCGCCTCCGCCTGACTGTTCAATCCTACCATCGCAAAGACCTGAACCTCGAAGCCAAGCTCACGCGCATCAACGTCTGCATGATACCCACGGATAAAGCCCTGCTCCTCCAAGGTGCGCACTCGGCGTAGACAAGGTGGGGCAGAAATGCCGACACGTTTCGCCAACTCAACATTAGTCATGCGCCCGTCTGCTTGTAATTCGGCCAGAATTTTCCGATCAATCGGATCTAAACGCGCACCTGCCATATGTCCCCCTGCAGCTTTTCGATTGTTATACAGATAATGCCGCTCTGCGCAATATTGTTTCACATAAGCGCAATATTATTCGGTCAATCCACATTCAGCAGCCAAATAATGTGAAAAATTTGAATTTTTCGATCCAGAATTTTTTCAAAATTTCGCAACCTCTCGTAAAGGTGACGTTTCCACTCTTCCCAAAAGCGCAGAGGGGTTTAAGACCGCCCCCACGGCGTATATATCCGTGCAAACACAGATTCCCATAAGCACCAGATAGGGGCACACCATGGCCGAGACACGCAAAACCAAGCTTTTGATCATTGGCTCCGGCCCCGCAGGCTATACCGCAGGAGTATATGCAAGCCGCGCGATGCTTGACCCTATCCTCGTGCAAGGGATTGAGCCGGGCGGCCAGCTGACCACCACCACCGAAGTCGAAAACTGGCCCGGTGATACCGAGGTCCAAGGCCCCGATCTGATGATCCGCATGGAAGAGCACGCAAAAGCGATGGGCACCGAAATAATCGGCGACATCATTACCAATCTCGACCTGTCCAAACGCCCGTTCGTCGCCACAGGCGACAGCGGCACACTTTATGAGGCAGACGCCGTCATCCTTGCAACGGGAGCACGCGCCAAATGGTTGGGCCTTGAGACTGAGGAGAAGTTCAAAGGTTTCGGCGTCTCCGCTTGTGCGACCTGCGACGGCTTTTTCTATCGTGGACAAGAGATCGTTGTCATTGGTGGCGGCAACACCGCTGTCGAAGAAGCACTCTTCCTCACCAACTTCGCGTCAAAGGTCACCCTCGTTCACCGCCGCGACGAATTGCGCGCCGAGAAGATCCTCATCGACCGTCTGGAAAAGAACCCCAAGATCGAGCCACTCTGGTTTCACCAGCTTGACGAAGTATACGGCACCGACAGCCCGTTGGGCGTTGAAGGCATCAAGGTGAAACACGTAAAAACGGGCGAGATTACGGACATCCCCTGCAAAGGTGTGTTTGTCGCCATCGGCCACGCCCCCGCCAATGAGTTAGTCAAAGACACGCTTGAGACGCACATGGGCGGCTATGTCGTGACCAAACCCGACAGCACAGCCACTTCTATTCCGGGTGTATTCGCTGCAGGAGATCTGACCGACCACATCTACCGCCAAGCCGTCACAAGCGCGGGTATGGGATGTATGGCGGCACTTGAGGCCGAACGGTTTCTTGCAGAAGTAGGGGATAATGACGGCAAAGACACATCATTACCCTTAGGATACGGTGCCGAAGTCACACAAAACGGTTGATTGCAACGCGGCGAAGCCTGACAAACAACGGAAGCAGTTCCGCTGGTTTTCTCGTCAAAAAGGCAACAATCACGTCAATAAACAGTGTTTTGTTTCCATATTGCTAGAATTTTGCCATATTCAGTCAGTAGGTACCGCGTGAACGGATCAACAATGATCCCACGACGAGGCCAAGAAGCATGACAATGATTTCCAATTTGGCTCCAATTCCGGAGCTATTTGTATCCTACGATTCCGCCCAAAAACTCAAAGCCGAAGCAGGCAACCTGATCAGTCACGATCTGACCCCCCGTCAGATATGCGATCTCGAACTGTTGATGAATGGCGGTTTCAATCCACTCAAAGGGTTCCTGAGCGAAGCAGACTATGACAGCGTTGTCGAAAACATGCGCCTCGCCGATGGCAGTTTGTGGCCTATTCCCATCACGCTCGACGTGTCAGAGGAATTCGCAGGCAAGCTCGAAATCGGTCAGGACATCGCCCTGCGCGACCAAGAGGGCGTGATCCTCGCGACCATGACCATCACGGATAACTGGGTGCCCAACAAAGCGAACGAGGCTGAAAAAGTATTCGGCGCCGATGATGATGCGCACCCCGCCGTCAACTACCTGCACGACCAAGCAGGCAAAGTGTACCTCGGCGGTCCTGTCACAGGCATACAACAGCCCGTGCACTATGACTTTAAATCCCGCCGCGACACGCCGAACGAATTACGCGCCTACTTCCGCAAAATGGGTTGGCGCAAAGTGGTTGCGTTCCAAACACGCAACCCGCTGCACCGTGCGCATCAGGAACTAACGTTCCGCGCCGCGCGCGAAGCGCAGGCCAACCTGCTGATCCACCCTGTTGTTGGCCTGACCAAACCGGGTGACGTGGATCACTTCACCCGCGTCCGCTGCTATGAGGCGGTGCTCGATCAATACCCCCAAGCGACCACATCCATGTCCCTCCTGAACCTTGCCATGCGTATGGCTGGCCCGCGTGAGGCCGTCTGGCACGGTCTGATCCGTAAAAACCACGGCTGCACCCACTTCATCGTTGGCCGCGATCACGCTGGTCCCGGAAACAACTCCAAGGGCGAGGATTTCTATGGCCCCTATGATGCGCAGGACCTGTTCCGCACACATCAGGAAGAAATGGGCATCGAGATGGTCGATTTCAAACACATGGTCTGGGTGCAGGAACGCGCCCAATATGAAGCCATGGACGAGATCAAAGACAAGGACGACGTCACCATTCTCAACATTTCGGGCACCGAGCTGCGCCGCCGCCTTCAGGAAGGTCTGGAAATCCCCGAATGGTTCTCCTTCCCCGAAGTGGTCACCGAGCTGCGCCGCACCAAGCCGCCACGCAACAAGCAGGGCTTTACCGTCTTCTTCACAGGCTTCTCCGGCTCTGGTAAATCAACCATCGCCAACGCCCTGATGGTCAAACTGATGGAGCAAGGCGGCCGCCCCGTCACGCTGCTCGACGGTGATATCGTGCGCAAGAACCTCTCCTCCGAGTTGGGTTTCAGCAAAGAGCACCGCGATCTTAACATCCGTCGCATCGGCTATGTTGCGTCTGAGATTACCAAAAACGGCGGCATCGCAATCTGCGCACCCATCGCGCCCTATGCCACAACCCGCCGTGCTGTGCGTGAGGACGTCGAAAACTTCGGCGCTTTCGTTGAGATCCATGTCGCAACATCGATCGAGGAGTGCGAGCGCCGCGACCGCAAAGGTCTCTATAAGCTTGCACGGGAAGGCAAGATCAAGGAATTCACAGGAATTTCAGACCCCTATGACGTACCTGCGAACCCCGAGCTGAGCGTCGAAACGGAAAATGTCGACGTCGACAACTGTGCACACCAAGTGCTCTTAAAGCTCGAAAGCATGGGCCTGATCAAAGCCTGATCTTTCCCAACTTAATAACAAACGGCCAGCTCTCACAGGCTGGCCGTTTTGCATTTCAGGGTATCAGGATCCATCACCCTAACATAAACACATCATAGCGCGTTGATTTTCCCATAATCCGATGCGAACAGGGCCGTATCCCTTCAATCGGGTCAGCTTTAGCAGGCCACTTTAAAACAACACGCTGACGGGCATGGGTCAAAGCCACCCGCATCAAATCAGCAGCATCCTCATCAGTTCCCACAATCTCGCGCACCTGACGCAACTCACGCTTGACGAGGGCAGAGTTCTTGCGCGGTGGATGCATCGGATCAATCAAGATCGCATCGACCGCAAGCGTGGGCAGCAAATCCTTGGCATCGCCGTGCAGCAAGGTCATTCGTTCGACAATCTCGCAAAAATCGCCTCCCTCGGCCAAGGCCCGCTCGATCCCATCCGCCAACAGCGCATGCATCTCCAGCGACCGCTCAATCAGTGTAACTTGCGCCCCCAGCGAGGCCAACAAAAACGCATCACGCCCCAGCCCCGCCGTGGCATCCACAACGGTCGGCGTTTTGCCTGCGCGCAAGCCCATCGCTTTGGGCAAATCCTGCCCGCGCCCGCCGCCAAAGCGCAACCTGTGCGCCACAGGGCCATTCACAAAATCAACGCGTAGAGCGGCCTCACGCGCTATCATCCAAGATAGACCTCTCCAGACATTACAAGCGCCCCCTGCCCTGAAACCTTCACGCCAGTAATTGCTTCGCGTGGTCCCAAAACTTCAACCTGTGCTTGACCCGGACGTCCCATGCCATGTCCCTGCTCTGCAGTAAATATAGGTGAAACAATCAATCCATGCGCCCAAAGATACGCCGCCATACAACCCGTGGCCGATCCTGTGAACGGATCCTCTGGCGGACTGGGCGGCGCGAGGAGCAAACGGCTAAATGTATTGCCTCGCTCCGTTGCCCCCTCCAGACAGACCCAATACGGTTCCATAATGTCGGTGCTCTTGTGGCCCAAAGCGTCGGCATATGCAGCCAAGGCATCTTCGTTAAACTTGACCCCCTCTAGTGTCGCACGGTCCTTGAGAACCGTGATACAGAACGGCAACCCTGTGGAGACAACTTGCGGCGGGTGGATAATATCGCTGGCCTGCATCCCCCCAACAGCAGCGACCAATCCGGCATCCACCACCTCTCCGAATTCGGGTGCGATCTGCGTCATCGTCACACGGTCGCCCAGCACCTCCACAGGCACCAGACCGGCCCCCGTTTCCAGCACAAGCCGCCCATCCGCAATCATCCCGCGTCTGCGCATCGCGACAACAGTCGCTACTGTGGGATGACCTGCAAAGGGAATTTCACGGCTGGCAAGGAAATACCGCACACGAATATCTGCCACATCGGACGGCCCTGTGAACGTACATTCGACTAACGAAGTCTCCCGCACATAGGCCGTGCAAACCTCATCCGGCAATCCCGCCCCGCCATGAACAACTGCACAGCCATTTCCGCCGAACACATCGCCCGTAAACGCATCCACCCAGTCAAATTCAAATGCCATTCACGATCTCCACATGCCAAAAGGGGCCGCACTGCTGCGACCCCTCTACCTTCTGCGGATGACGCCACTGGTCAACCGTTTTAATGTACCAATACTGGCGCATAGTTATGCTCACGCGCCAAATCGAAAGCCAGTTTGCGGTCGCCTACAAGGGCCAGTTGCTGACCATCTGCATTGTGCACCGCATAAAGCTGCTCAAGCCCTTCAGCCTGATCGCGCACCTCACGGGGCAGGTCGATCACGGCAATCGTCTTGACGTAAACGGTCCGGTCCGCTGGTCCTGTCATTTCAGTAGTATCCATGTGCTACCCCTTTCGGATATTGATCGTCTGTACGACCGTTTCAGGCTTGGCTTGGGTCAGGTCCACATGCAGCAGACCGTTCTCCATCAGCGCCTCGCCCACTTCGACACCATCCGCGAGCACAAAGCTGCGCTGGAACTGACGGCCCGCAATGCCACGGTGCAAAAACACGCGGCCCTCGCTGTCTTCATTCTGCCGACCCCGAATGACCAACTGGCGGTCCTCGACAGTGATCGACAAATCACCTTCTCCAAAACCAGCCACCGCCAGTGTAATGCGGTAACTCCGTTCGGAGGTTTGTTCGATGTTAAAAGGCGGATAGCCTTCATTGCCGGATTTGGCGCTGCGTTCCAGCACCCGCTCCAGCTGTTCAAATCCCAACATATGGGGATAAGAGGCAAGCGTAAGTTTCGTCATCTATGACACGTCCTTATGATCTCAAGCGACAGTCCTGTAACGCCCCATGGTTGGCAGCGTCACCTCATAAATATGGGAAGCCAATCGGTTCTGCGCAAGGGCTATGCGCCAATCACCCGATCGCTTATACTTAAAAGCCTAATCAGTAGTCAGAATCAGAGTAGTAATGAACGCCCAAGACGATCTCTCCATGAAGAACGATGAGGTGCTGCGGGTTGAACTCGAAGTATTCCGTAATGAGCACCGCGATCTGGATGATGCAATCAGAGCACTTGCGGAACGCGGCACCGCCGATCAGTTGACCCTGCAACGGCTGAAAAAGCGCAAACTCCTGCTCAAAGACCGTATCGCACGCATCGAAGACCGCCTAACCCCCGACATCACCGCATGAGCCAGAGTTTCCCCGAAACTCTGTACCCAAAATTTCTCCGAAATTTTGCCCACCGCGCTACATTGCCCCTCCGCTCCGAATGGCTATAGTGCGCGCTTACGCACCTGACGCAAAGGCTTTAGCGCTATGAGCACACCACCCGTTGGCATCATCATGGGGTCCCAGTCCGACTGGTCCACTATGCGCGAGGCCGCCACCCTGCTCGACGAGCTTGGCATCGTTTACGAGACCCGTATCGTCTCGGCCCACCGCACGCCCGACCGCCTTTGGGAGTACGGGAAAACGGCTGTGGAGCGTGGGCTTCAGGTCATCATTGCAGGCGCGGGCGGTGCCGCCCATTTGCCCGGTATGATGGCCTCAAAAACCCGCGTTCCGGTGATCGGTGTGCCCGTCCTGACCAAAGCCCTCTCCGGCGTCGACAGCCTCTATTCCATCTTGCAGATGCCCAAAGGCTTCCCCGTTGCCACCATGGCCATCGGCGCACCTGGTGCAGCAAACGCCGCCCTGATGGCCGCTGGCATCCTCGCACTCCAAGACCCGGTTCTGGCTACCCGCCTCGACACATGGCGCAGCGATCTGAGCGCCTCTATTCCGGAAGCTCCCACAGATGACTAACCCTCTGCCCACGGGCGCGACCATCGGCATTCTTGGTGGGGGCCAGCTTGGCCGCATGCTTTCTGTGGCCGCCTCCCGCCTTGGCCTACGCACCCATATCTATGAACCAGGCAGCAATCCGCCCGCCGCTGACGTAGCCCATGCCGTCACTACGGCGCCCTACAGCGATGTGGCCGCTCTCACTGCTTTCGCCAATTCCGTTGACCTCGTGACCTACGAATTCGAGAATATCCCCACGGAGGCGCTCGACATCATCGAGGCGATAACGCCCATCCACCCCAACCGCCGCGCTCTTGGCACCTCCCAAGACCGCCTTGTGGAAAAGAGCTTCCTGCAAGAAATCGGCCTGCAAGTCGCCCCTTTCGCGGATATCACCAACGCCGCCAGCCTTGATGCAGCCCTCGCCACCATCGGCACGCCTTCAATCCTGAAAACCCGCCGTTTCGGCTATGACGGCAAAGGGCAGTCCCGCCTGAACGCTCCCGAAGACGCCGCCACAGCCCTCACCGACATGGCGGGTGCGCCCGCTGTGCTCGAAGGCTTCGTCAACTTCTCGGTCGAAATCTCGATCATTGCAGCGCGCAATCCACAAGGCGAAATCGCTTGCTACGATCCCGGTGAAAACATCCACCGCGATGGCATCCTGCACACAACAACCGTCCCTGCAAAAATCCCCGCGCGCCTGCGCACCGATGCTGTCCTGCTGGCCGCTAAAATCCTCAACACGCTGGATTATGTGGGCGTCATGGGGGTTGAGCTTTTCGTCACCCCTCAGGGACTCATCGTGAACGAGATCGCCCCGCGCGTACATAACTCGGGCCATTGGACGCAAAACGGCTGTGCCGTCGACCAGTTCGAGCAGCACATTCGCGCCATAGCAGGCTGGCCACTTGGCGACGGGAAACGCCATGCAGATGTAGTGATGGAGAACCTGATCGGTGACGACATGGACCAAGTCCCCGCACTGGCGAAAGAGCCCAACTGCGCCATCCACCTTTACGGTAAGGTCGAGACGAAAACAGGCCGCAAAATGGGCCACGTCAACAGGATCAAAACCTGAACCAACATCGGGAGCAGAATTTCAGCGCAATTCTGGCGTCAGGCCATAAATCGCATGGCAATCTCACCACTCATGTAGCTCACACGCCCCTGCACCAGCGTTGCAGCGACCCGCAAGCTCTCGCGCTCCAGCACAACCATATCCGCACGTTTGCCCACCTCCAGCACACCGCGATCACTCAGCCCCAGAACCCCCGCAGGACCGCTTGACACCAGCCCCCATGCGCCGTTCAAATCCAGCATGCCGTTCTGCCAAAGCATCAGGGCAGCACGCCGAACGCTGGGATAGTGATAATCAGACGCCAGCGCCGTACAATAGCCCATGGCAATCAGGTCCACCGCAGAAACATTGAGGTTATGCGAGCCGCCCCGTACGACATTGGGCGAACCCATAACCACAATCCCGCCATGCGTCGCAGCTGCTTCAGCCGCCTCAAGTGTCTCAGGAAACTCGGCCACATTCACGCCGCGCCCTGCCCAGATCGCACGCCCTTCAGCAGTCGTATCGTCATGGCTACCCATCGCGATCCCCCGCAGCGCAAGCTGCGCACAAAGCCAGTCGAGCGCTGCTGGCACATCCTCACTCTCCGCCTCCAATGCTTGCATAAGCGCCAGATGCGTTTCAGGACTTCGCCTAGCCTTTAGCGCTTGCGACACCAGCCGACGTGGCTGCACACCCTCCTGTAAACGGGCATGGGGCAAATGATCGTTAAAAACGATGTAACGCAGGCCCCACTCCGCCATTTTCTCGGGCAGCTCTTCATAAAAATCCAGCAGATGCGTTTCGAACCGCAATTGCCCCCGCAAATCTGTGACCATACCGGGTCCAAGATCGCGCAGATGCGAAAACACCTGATCCGCAAACTCGTAGCTGCGCACGCCACCTTCCCAACTGACAAACTGCGCCAGCGTCGCCGTGGTGATCCCGTTCGCCGCCAGCTCGGCCTCGACCGCGACCAAGCCTTCGGCCATCTCCTTCATCGCACCACGCCGTGGCGCCAAATGCCGCTCGAAGCCGTCACCGTGGACATCGACAATACCGGGCAGAACCAGATATCCACGCAAATCAACCGCGCGGCCCACGGGCGTATCCACGATCACACCATCAGAGAACGACAATCCGTCACGGTGCAGCCCGTAAGGCCCCAACACTTCTGCGCCAGTCAGATCAAGGCTTAGCATCAAAGACCTCGATGCCCGGCAAACAATCCCCGTCAGGGCAACCGAACTGCTCAAGCATCGCCCCAAAGAATGTCATGTCAGGGTCAAAACGCCCTTTTCGCAAAAAGGACACTGTCTGCGAAATCACCCGCGGATTATTCATCATAAATGTATGGGTCACAGGCAGGGTAAGATGCGCCCGCATCCCGTTTAGGCGCGTCGAAGACACCGCCACCTTTCCGTCATCATCCCCCGGCAACAACGACGAGAAATAGGGGTTAAGAGATTGCGTTCCAGCAATAATTCCCACTTCAAAATCAGCATCTGGCAAACTGCGCGGCAAAGACCCCGGACCGGTCCCCATCTGCATTCCCGCAGGCCCGTTAATCCAGTCAAAGGCGACCACATCGCGTAACTGGTCCACGATCTCGCTCCCCTTATTGGGGGGCCCCAACATCACTGCGCGTCCCACACGGTCAGGACCGACCTCGGCAACCCACTGCCGCAACAGAATGCCGCCCATCGAATGGGTCACAAAATCGACTTTTTCCGTGCCACACGCGGCTACTGCCGCGGGCAAAGTTTGACGCGTCAACTCTTCAATTGGCGCTTCTGTTGACGGATAGCCTGGCCTTACCACGCGCCAGCCCTCAGCCTCCAACGCCGCTTCCATCAAGGCAAAAGACGTCTCGGTCCGAGCCAAACCATGTAGCAGAACAACGCACCGCGCCTGCGCCGCCGTCCCAAGCAACACCATCGCACATATGATCGCAATCAATCTCATACGCTGCTATGTAATGCCAATCCGCGCACTTGTAATCCCCCATCGCATCTTACCGCTAAGAGGACCGCAACATGACCCCGACAACGCCCCCTCGCCTCGCCGTGCGTGCCATTATTCTCCATCGGGAGCGCCTGCTGCTGGTCAACGCGTGGCCCACAGGGAAAAGCGATCTTATGTGCGCCCCCGGTGGCGGGGTAGAGCGTGGCAGCTCCCTGCCCGACAACCTTATCCGCGAGGTTTTTGAAGAAACCGGCTTGCATATCACCGTAGATGCGCCGTGTTTGGTGAATGAGTTTAATGATCCAAACGGCAGCTTTCATCAGGTCGATGTATATTTTCATTGTACGCTGATCAGCCCACCAACGCTGGATCATGGATGGCAGGATGTTGACGCTATCGTGACTGACCGACGCTGGGTTACGCGCACTGAAATGGTCAAGCTCCGCGTCAAACCCGACAGCCTCGCCGCCGTGGCATGGCGCGATTCTGACGCGCCAACGTATGATCCGCTAGAGCCCCTTATCACTTAACCGTCACAGACCAGCCGATCCCCCCCACCACCAGTGCAGCTGCAATCATAATCACAGGCGTCGCTGCTTCGCCCAGCAAAACTGCCCCCGACAGTATCGCAATCACAGGTACGCTCAGCTGCACAACCGCTGCCGTGCTGCTGCGCATCTGACCCAAGACTGAATACCACAACGCATAGCCCAAGCTGGAGGTGAGCGCCCCACAAATCAATGCCAAGAAGATGCCGCGCCCATCGGCTTCCACACCACGTTGAAGCAGCAGCAACGCCAACAAAGGCAGGCAAAATATGAAATTCGCACCCGTTGTTGCCAACGGATCAGACGCACCGCGCCCCGCAATCGTATAGGCCGCCCAACCAAGCCCTGCTATGCACATCAAAAGCGCACCGCTCATATCTACAGCACCCCCGCCGCTGGGCCACAGAACCAGCGCCAACCCGCCAAAGGCAACAGCGGCGCCAATAACTTGACGTGTTGTAGAGGCTTGGCCAGTGTAAGTGCCATACGCAAACATGGCGATCTGTGTCACGCCAAATAGAATAAGCGCGCCCAACCCCGCATCAAGTGTCAAATAAGCCAGCGAGAAACCCGCCATATAAGCCGTTAGGCTTACCACGCCGATGATCCGTTCGGCCCGAAACAGCGGCAGCGACGTTCCACGCAACAACGCGATACCGCCCAACATCGCAGCCCCCGCAGCAACCCGAAGCACGGCGAAGGCAGCCGGAGCAATATGCCCACCTTCCACAGCCGCCCGTGTCAGAAGGGAATTTGCAGCAAAGGCGCACATGGTCAGAATGGTCAACAGGATCAAACGCATACTCGGGCGTACCGCGTACGCCGCCAAGCGCCAAGCCTTATCGCATCAAGTAAAGATAAACTCATCATCATCACCCAACGTCGCGATCAACGCCTCAAGATCGCTATGATCCTGCCCTACACCCACAGCAGAAAGGCCCCCCATCATCTTGCGCATCTCTTCTTTGAACAACGACACCACAGAGCCTTGAACTTCACGGTCCATCAAAGCCGCGGTTAGGCCCTGCTTAATCACCTCGCGCTGATGCTCGGATTGCGCAATTAAATCCCGCTGCTCTGCGGCAGTCTGCATCGCACCGACCATGGCAAATCGAAGCTGATCGGCAGTCATTGCCTCTTTCGTTAGGAAATCATGACACCCGTTGCGCATTGCGGTGACGGCGGTTTCCATATCACCGTTCCCCGTAATCATGATGGTTGCAACGTCGTTGTTTAATGCGCTGTTCTGGATATGCTCCAGCACCTCCAACCCGTCTCCCTGTGGCAAGCGGTAGTCGATCAGGATAAGGTCGAAAACCTCCCGCGCAACCGCCTCTTTCGCTTCTGCGATCGAGCTGACTTCGGTTAAGGCGACCATCAACCGGCTGTTCTGGCTCAGCCGCTTGATCCGAGCGCGATCAAACGTGCTGTCATCCAACAACAAGGTTTTTATTATTTTTGGAAATGCCCCCTCATCGGGGCCTAATACTTCAACTTGCACTGACATGGCTCATCTCTCCCACAGAAAATCTCAGGACAATCGTAGCTCAGGCATGCCTATCAAATGATAAATTCAGCCATCATTTACTCGTCAGCATTATCGCAAAAAACCTGATAAATTGGGTAGATCGGACCGCTTCCATCTAAGCGTCATACCCCACGGCAGTCACGTCAGCGTGGGCACCCATGGGGGATGACGACATCAATGCGCAGACCACTGCTCTCACCGTCCACTTCAGACAGTGCGACGTATCCTCCATAATGCTCGGCCAGCTTGCGCACATTGGCAAGGCCCATACCTGTCCCCTCCACTTCATCACGTGGTCGCAAGGTCGTCATCGCGCCCAGCGCACGCGAATGAAACCGCTTCGGAATTCCAGGCCCGTCATCGCAGACGGTAAAGCGGATCAACGCACCCTCTTGCTGTGTTGTGACAGTAATTGTGCCACGCGTAGCATGGTGATGCTTGACCGAGTTTCCAATTAACGCGCTCCACAATAGCAACGCATCCTGCTCGCCCATCATAACGTGGGCGCATCCAATATCACGGCTCAGCTGCATCGTCTCAGGCAGGTGCAGTTCTGACAGAACCTCCTCCAGTGCCGCCCCTACATCCACCCGCACCACGGGCTGCATTCGACCAACCCGCGAATAAGTCAACAAATCCATCAACATCCGGTCAAGCCGCGCAGTATGACGGTTCATCATCTCAATTGATTGCGCGACTGAGCCTGTGATCTCGACCCCCGCTTCCGCCAGATCCTCTGCAATCCACTGCGGCAATTCAAGCAATGCACGCACTGAGGCGCGAACATCATGGCTCATCAAATAGATGAAATCGTCAATGTCCTGAGTGTCTGTATCGGGTGCTCCTGCCGGAGCAGCCTGTGCAGCGTTGCGCGTCATGGATAACCTTTCAAACTCGTTCACTCGCGAGCCTAACAGGCCAATCCTTGCAACGCCGTTAACGTCCCCCCAGAACGAAACAAAGGGCCCCTGATAGGAGCCCTTTGATCTGTCGGTAAGGACAGGGTGGTAGATGCGTCTTGCCCTGCTCGTGATCTTTTTCTTCGAAAAAGACACTGTCAGGGTTCGCTCACAAGCTTTGCTTGTAAGCTTACATCATGCCGCCCATGCCGCCCATTCCGCCCATGTCCGGCATGCCGCCACCGGCGCCATCTTTGGAGGGCTTATCAGCAACCATCGCTTCGGTTGTGATCAGCAGGCCAGCAACAGATGCTGCATCCTGAAGCGCTGTGCGCACAACTTTGGCAGGGTCGATAACACCAAACTTGAACATGTCACCATATTCTTCTGTCTGTGCGTTAAAGCCGAAGTTCTTGTCGTCACTCTCGCGGATTTTGCCCGCAACAACGGAACCGTCAACACCGGAGTTTTCGGCAATCTGACGCAGAGGCGCTTCAATCGCACGACGGATGATGCCGATGCCTACGTCTTGGTCAGAGTTCGCACCCTTGAGACCGTCAAGCGCTTTGCCACCTTGGATAAGGGCAACACCACCACCAACAACAACGCCTTCTTGTACGGCTGCGCGTGTCGCGTTCAGTGCATCGTCAACGCGGTCTTTACGCTCTTTGACTTCCACTTCGGACATGCCACCAACGCGGATCACAGCAACACCACCGGCCAGTTTGGCCACGCGCTCTTGCAGTTTCTCTTTGTCATAGTCGGATGTTGTTTCTTCGATCTGGTTGCGGATCTGTGTGACACGCGCTTCGATCTCGGCTTTTGCACCAGCACCTTCAACGATGGTTGTCTCGTCTTTGGTGATTGTGACTTTCTTGGCGGAACCCAGCATGTCCATGGTCACGGACTCAAGCTTCATGCCCAGATCTTCGGAGATCACTTGACCACCAGTCAGAACTGCAAGGTCTTGCAACATGGCTTTACGGCGATCGCCGAAACCAGGTGCTTTGACCGCTGCGATTTTCAGACCACCGCGCAGTTTGTTCACAACAAGAGTTGCAAGCGCTTCGCCTTCAACATCTTCCGAGATGATCAGCAGCGGCTTTTGCGACTGGATCACCTGCTCGAGCAATGGAACCATTGGCTGGAGCGAGGACAGCTTCTTTTCGTGCAGCAAGATGATCGCGTCTTCCAGCTCGACTGTCATCTTGTCGGAGTTTGTCACGAAATAAGGGGACAGATAACCGCGGTCGAACTGCATGCCTTCAACAACAACAGTTTCTGTTTCCAGACCCTTGTTCTCTTCGACAGTGATAACACCTTCGTTACCGACTTTTTGCATTGCGTCTGCGATCTGACGACCGATTTCCGCCTCACCGTTGGCAGAGATTGTACCAACCTGAGCAACTTCGTCGCTGTCGTTGACAGGGCGCGCTGCTGCGATAATTGCTTCAACGACTTTGGCAGTTGCCAGATCGATGCCGCGCTTCAGATCCATCGGGTTCATGCCCGCTGCAACCGACTTCATGCCTTCGCGAACGATAGCCTGAGCCAAAACTGTTGCGGTTGTTGTACCGTCACCAGCTTCGTCATTGGTGCGGGAAGCAACTTCCTTAACCATCTGAGCGCCCATGTTCTCGAACTTGTCTTCCAGTTCGATCTCTTTGGCGACAGATACACCGTCTTTTGTGATGCGCGGGGCGCCGAACGATTTGTCCAGAACCACGTTACGGCCTTTGGGGCCGAGGGTTACTTTGACCGCATCTGCGAGGATGTTAACACCCTTGAGCATTTTGTTGCGGGCATCAGTACCGAATTTGACGTCTTTTGCAGACATATTCGAAGTCTCCTAATATTAATTTATGATGGATCGCTTGTCTTGAGGTGGGTTTTCAAACCCGCCCGTCCTTGTTCAGGACAGGATCCCCATGATGTCGCTTTCTTTCATCATCAGCATTTCTTCACCGTCTATGGTGACCTCTGTACCGGACCATTTGCCGAACAGAACACGATCACCGGCTTTTACCGCTGGTGTGATCAACTCACCGTTGTCTTTGCGTGCGCCCTCGCCCACAGAAACAACTTCGCCTTCGGAAGGCTTTTCTTTTGCGCTATCGGGAATGATCAGCCCGCCGGAAGTTTTCTCTTCGCCCTCTGTGCGTTTAACCAGCACGCGGTCGTGAAGTGGTGTTAATGCCATCTTTGTAGCTCCTTGATGCTCAAAGTTATCTCAAAGGACCAGCCCTTCACCCGAAGCGACCAGCCGTTATCACTCACCTTGGTCGAGTGCTAACGAGTGGTAATTAAGGAGTGCGCTGAGCTGAGTCAACGGGCGCACTGATAAAAATTTCTCAGCTCAGTCGGCCCCCAGCACACGGCCAGAAACAGTCACCGCATCCGCCCCCGCAGGAGTGATGCCATAAACACCCTTCTCGACCTTCTCAAACCAGCCATAATGATTGGCACGCATCATGGTCGTGGCCTTGGACACACCTGTCTCGCGTGCGACGTCCGCACCTTTGCACGCACCAACCTCGAACAGATAAACCGCGATCTTGACCGCATCCTGACGGTAGGCCGTAACCAGTCCCGCCCGCGTCTGCCCCCCGTCATTGGGATCACCTTGCCGCCGCGCAAACTCGCGCAATAGCGTGGCTTTCCGCTTTGCATTCTTGCGCGGCGCGTAGGGTCCAGGATCACAATGCACTGTGACCAATCCGTCCTCCAACCGCACCGTGAGAAGCCCCAGCCCCAGACGTCGCGCCATGGCAGTATTGGCCTTCACCGCCTTATAAAACGGCTTGCCTGCCTTATGCGCCACGGCCATGTACACATCATCACTGACCTTCAACCGCTCCACACACTGATGGAACAGCGCCAGCGAGAAGCCCAGCTTCAGCTCCACGACCACAGGCGGTTCGGCCCCGCGCACGGCAACCACATCGGCAGCACCCACTTCACCTTTCACCACATATCCCTGATCCTCCAAAAAGGACTTCACAGGCAGGTAAAGGTCGGTCTCACGTACTTTCATGGGCGAAACCTATCACCATTCCCAAATGCTGCGCGACCCCCTAAGCTGGCCCCATGACACGAGATGAACTTAAAACCTTCTGCGCCTCCCTGCCCCAAGCCACCCATGTAGTCCAATGGGGCAATTCGGATGTGTATAAAGTAGGCGGTAAACTCTTTGCTGTACTCGGCATGGGCGGCACCTCCAACGCTGTGACATTCAAAGTCACCCACCTCGCCTACGAGCTTCTCTCCGACAGCCCCGGTCTACGCCCCGCGCCTTATCTGGCCTCCCGCGGGATGAAATGGATACAGCAATACGACAAGCCTGGCCTCTCAGACGAGAGCCTCCGCGAGCACATCCACGCCTCTTATGACATGGCCATTGAGAAGCTTACCAAAAAGCTGCGCACCGAGCTTGACCTTTAACGCCGCCAGACTTTCGCCAAAAGTTTGTGCACAAATCCTCCCAAAGGATTTGCCCCCCGTGACACCGTCCCGCATCCTGCTATAAGGCGCACAAATTGACACACAGCTTGCAGGAGCGCCCCCATGACCACCCTCGTTTTCGGCCACAAATCTCCAGACACTGACAGCACGGGCAGCCCCATTGTTTGGGCGTGGTATCTGTCCGAAATCATGGACACCCCTGCTAAACCTGTTCTGCTGGGAGAGCCGAATACCGAAGCGCTGTTCATGCTCGACCACTGGAACCTAGAGAAACCCGAAATCATCTCGGGGCTAGAGGCAGGTCAAGACGTCGTCATCGTCGACACCAACAACCCCGCCGAACTGCCCGACAACATCAACGACGCCAACATCACCGCCATCATCGATCACCACAAACTGGTTGGTGGTCTGGAAACAGCAGGCCCAATCCCAATCCGGATCGAACCCCTCGCCTGTACCGCCACAATCATGTGGAAGATGATCGGCAAAGACATGGCACAGATGCCGAACGACATCAAAGGCGCGATGCTTACCTGCATCCTCTCGGATACGCTCGAATTCCGCTCGCCGACCACAACGCAAGAAGACAAAGCCATCGCATGGTCACTGGCAGAAAGCCTCGACGTGAACATTTCCGACTACGCCGCACAAATGTTCGCTGCGAAATCAGATGTCTCTTCCTTCTCCGAGGCAGAACTGCTGCGCATGGATAGCAAAGAATTCGAAGTAGACGGTAAAAAGCTCCGCGTTTCCGTGCTGGAAACCACCTCGCCTTCGGCCATACTGGACCGCAAGGATGCGCTCATGGCCGCCATGCCCGCCGTGGCCAGAGAAGACGGCGCAGATCAGGTTCTGCTCTTTGTGGTCGATATCCTCAACGAGGAATCCACCATGCTCATCCCCAATGATCTTACTAAAGCTGTGGCCGAAAAATCATTCGACGCCAAAGTGGAAGGCGACACCGTCGTTCTCCCCGGCATCATGAGCCGGAAAAAGCAGATCATCCCCTTCCTGAAGGCCTAATCCTCTTCCACACAACACCCTAAAAGGCCTCCTGCTCCAACAGGGGGCCTTTTTCACGTGCTGCCCACTGCTTGCATCCCCTGCCCACTCCGCTATCTCAGCCCCAACAGATTAACAGGAGCCGCCCATGACCCGCATCATCACCGCCCTTTCAGAAGTCTCCGCCGATTATGACGCACTCTTTGTCGATCTCTGGGGATGTGTGCACAATGGCGTGGCGGCCATGCCTGCGGCAGTCAAAGCCCTGCAAGACTACCGGAAAACAGGTGGCAAAGTTGTCCTTGTTACCAATTCCCCCCGCCCCCGCGCAGGCGTAGTCAAACAGCTCGCCCACTTCGGCGTGCCAACAGATGCGTACGACGCCATCGCCACCTCAGGCGATTCCGCCCGCTCCGCCATGTACCGTGGTGTTGTGGGCACACAGGTCTGGCACTACGGCCCCGCCACCGACAGCCGCTTTTTCGACCCGCTCGACATTCTCGAAAACCCCGTCGAAATTACCCGCGTTCCCTTGGCTGAGGCCACAGGCATCGTCTGCACAGGCCCATTTGACGCCGAAGCTGACCCCGAAACATGGCGCCCCGATCTGGAAATCGCGCTCGAATCAAATCTCAAACTCCTGTGCGCCAATCCTGACATCATCGTAGACCGTGGCGAGGTGCGCGAATGGTGCGCAGGTGCCGTGGCCAAAATGTACACCGAAATGGGCGGCACCAGCCTCTACTTTGGCAAACCCCATGCCCCCATCTATGACCTCGCCCGCCGCCGCCTGCACAAGCTCGGTAATGACATTCCCGACCCCCGCATCCTCGCTATTGGCGACGGCATCGCAACGGACGTCAAAGGCGCCATAGATGAAGGCATTGATTCCCTCTTTATCTCTGGGGGCCTCGCCGCAGCAGAAACTAAAACTGTGACCCAACCCGACGCGGAGGCCCTAACTGTTTATCTTACTGCAGAAAATTCCACCCCACCCTTCACAATAGGTCACCTGCGCTGACGTAAATAATGCTTGCCTTTCTGCGCTTGCGAAGTAATTAAGTTCCAACAACGGCGTCTGAGTCGTACTTTTATTACCAAGAGGGCAAACATGTTGGACAATCTTCCGCGCGGCACCATCGTCATCGAAGACATCGAAATCGGCATGTTCCGCTACCTGCGCAAACAGGTCACGGATGAGGATATCGAGATGTTTGCCACCATCTCGACCGACCGCAACCCCGTCCACCTCGACGACGATTACGCCCAAGACACGATATTTCAGGGTCGTATCGCCCATGGCATGCTGACGGCTGGTCTGATCTCTGCTGTCATCGGCGAGCAACTCCCGGGTCACGGCACCGTCTACCTCGGCCAAACGATGAAGTTTCTCCGTCCCGTGCGCCCCGGCGATACCGTCTATGCCGAGGTAAAAGTCACCGACATAGATCCCGCCAAACGCATCGTAAAAATGGACTGCCATTGTTCCGTAGATGGAAAAAAGGTTCTCGTTGGCGAAGCCACTGTTCTGGCCCCCTCGCGCAAGTTCGACTGACCCTACCCTACCGTGCACGGCACGACTGTCTAGCCTTGCACCAAACGCCATAGGCGGCTACCAAACCGCCTATGCGGATCATATCAGACTATCAATTTATAGAAGACATAGATCGCGGCGCCACAGCTGCGATTGGCAACTTCGACGGCGTTCACCTCGGCCACCTCTCTGTGATTGACATGGCACGCAACGCCGCCCCCAATGCGCCCCTTGGGATCGTCACCTTCGATCCGCACCCCCGCGAATACTTCGCACCCAAAGCGCCTCCATTCAGGCTGATGAGCAGCGCCGCCCGCGCCTCCCGCCTCGCAAAAGTGGGCGTAGAGCGGCTCTACCAACTCCCGTTCAACACGGCCCTTGCCTCCCTTACCCCCTTCGATTTCGCGGACAAAGTCCTGCACCAAGGTCTCGGTCTGCACCATGTCGTCGTGGGAGCCGACTTCTGCTTTGGACAAGGCCGCAAAGGCACCGCCGCCGACCTGCAATCCTTTGGTGAAGACCTTGGCTTTGGCGTCACTATCGCCCCGCTGATGGCGCAAACCGATCAAACCATCTCCTCCACCGCCATCCGCACGGCGCTGTCAGAAGCTCGCCCTCGTGACGCCGCCGCCATGCTTGGCCATTGGCACCGAATTGAAGGGCCTGTGATCGGCGGGGAGCAGCGCGGCCGCGAACTCGGCTACCCGACGGCCAACATGTCCATCGACGGCCTGCACCCGCCCGCCTTCGGCGTCTACGCTGTACTCGCCGACGTGCTTGAGGGCCCCCACAAAGGCAGCTACCACGGCGTCGCTTCTATGGGTGTGCGCCCGATGTTCGGCGAAAACAAACCAAACTTGGAAACCTTTATTTTCGATTTCAAAGGGGACCTCTACGGCACCCCCATCTCCATCGCCCTCGTCGAACACCTGCGCGGCGAGGAAAAATTTAACAGCCTCGAGTCGCTCATCACCCAAATGGATGCCGACAGCGCCCGCGCTCGTGCCATTCTGACCTCCCTATGACCGATCCTAAACGCCCCAGCAGCGAAGACACAATCGACCGCCACGGCCTCAGCCCCAAATTTTGGGAACGCAAGCCGCTCAAGTCGCTAAACAAAAAAGAATGGGAAGCACTGTGCGACGGTTGCGGAAAATGCTGCCTGAACAAGCTTGAGGACGAAGACACAGGCGAAGTCGCCCTCACAAAAGTCGCCTGCCGCCTGCTCGACGATGCCACATGTCATTGCGCCCAATACGATATCCGCCACCAGTTTGTGCCCGATTGCATCGTGATGACCCCGGAAAACATCGATGACCATGCCTATTGGATGCCCCAAACCTGCGCATATCGCCTGTTGTGGAAGGGAAAGCCCCTTCCCGAATGGCACCCCCTGATTTCTGGCACCCAAGAGAGTGTACACGCCGCTGGCGTTTCCATGCGGGGCCGTACGGTCAGTGAATGGGAAACTGCATTTGAAGAGTGGGAAGACCACATCATCGAGGAGCCTACCTGAATGTTCTTTGCATCCGATAATTCCGGCATCATCCATCCGAACATCATGCAAGCCATGGTCGACGCCAACGCAGGCTACGCCATGCCCTACGGCAACGATGACATCATGGAAGGCGTGCGCGCCAGCATCCGCGAGATATTCGAAGCGCCAGACGCTGCCGTTTACCTCGTGGCCACTGGCACGGCGGCCAATGTCCTCGCACTCGCCTGTTACACCCAGCCATGGCAAACCATCTTCTGCGCCCAATACAGCCACATCGAGGAAGACGAATGTAACGCCCCTGAATTCTACGCAGGCGGCGCTAAACTCACTCTGATCCCTACTAAAAACAAGATGACGCCCGAAGGACTCGCCAAGGCAATCGCCCATCGCGCAGGCGGCAGCGTTCACATGGCGCAATCAGGCGCTGTCTCCATCACCCAAGCTACTGAATTCGGCTCGGTCCACAGCCTCGCAGAAATCCGCGCCCTAACAGCTGTGGCAAAGGACACAAACCTCCCCGTACACCTTGATGGCGCACGCTTTGCCAATGCAATTGTCGCCCTAAATTGCACCGCAGCCGAGATGACATGGAAATCAGGTGTCGACGTGGTCAGCTTTGGCGGTACGAAAAACGGCTGCGCTGGCGTCGAAGCAGTCGTCTTTTTCGATCCTTCCAAGGCCGAGGAGTTCGAATACCGCCGAAAACGTGGTGCGCATCTCTTCTCCAAACACCGCTATCTCAGCGCCCAAATGGCAGGCTACCTCAAGGACGGCCTCTGGACCGACATGGCCCGCAAAGCCAACGCAAACTGCGCCCGTCTCACCGCTGGCCTACGCGCAAATGGTGCGAAATTCCTGCACGAGCCTGACGCGAATATGATCTTTGCCAGCTTCCCCCGCGCTGTGCATCAAAAACTGCAAAAGGCTGGGGCAAAATACTATGTCCTCGACGGGGATGTAACGACTGGACCTGCCGACGAACACCTCGCCTGCCGCCTCGTCTGTGACTGGGCAATGACCGACGATCTGATCGACCAGTTCCTAAATTATTTCTAACTCCGCGCCAGTAACGCCCGCACAGGCGCCGCCACGGCATCAGGATGCGTCACAGGCAGCATATGCCCCGCACCATTGATGATGACTCGCTCCGCATCAGGCAGGCGTTTTTCCAGCGATATAGCGACTTTAGCGCTCATTGGCGGCGATTGATCGCCCTCGATCATCACTGTGGGCATCGCCGCCCGCGCCATACGCCCCGGCTCCAACAACCCCGCACTGTCATGATGCAAAAACGCGCCGCTGGCAGGCACATAATGCACCAACCGCGCCATATGGTCCTGCATCCGTTCGGGCAGTGTCTCCCATGGCGTGCCATCGCCCCAATCGCGGTTGAACACCCGCGCGGCCTCCCGCTCGTCTCCACTCGCAAAAGCCGCATTAAGCGGCTCGCTCGCCCGCTGATGCGCGACCAACAGCTCAGGATCATCCTGAATGGCGGCAGCAAAATAAACAGGCTCGATCATCGTCAAACTGCGGACCAGTTCGGGGCTTTCCACCGCGATGCGCAACGCAACTGTGGCACCGAACGAATGACCCATTAAATCCATTGGCTCGGTGATCAGCGCCCGCGCCATATCCGTGGCCACATCATGCACGTTGCCCTTACGGTCCCAAACGCCCGACTTGCCATGGCTCGGCAAATCAAACGCCAACAGGCTCAGATCATCCTTGAGTGCGGCGGCCAAACCGCGCCACGCCCCCACATGACCAAGGGTGCAATGGATGGCGAGGGCACGGCGCGCCGCCCCCTCGTATAGATGTGTATGCGTATGTAGAATCACAGCTTTCCTTGCAATAAAAGATCAATATCAGCAATCCGGTCCTGCCCCCAGAACCGCTGCTCCCCAACGACATAGAACGGCGCACCAAATACGCCAGCATCCACAGCATCTTCCAGATTGCGGGCATACGTCTCGGCGCCTTGCAATAATCCACTATCGGCGAGTGCAGGATCAAACCCCGCCTCAACCAAACAGGCGCGGATCACATCATCCTGCGCGAGATCTTTCTCCTCGGCCCAACAGGCACGCGTCATGGCATGCGCCAACAACCCCAAATCACCGCCCCCCACATTCTGCGCCGCGATAAAAGCATAAGAGGCGGGTGCGCCATTGGTCGGCCAATGCGCAGGCTTCAGGTTAAATGCCATTCCCAGCTTTTTCGCCTGACGCGGCAACTCCTGCGCACGGTATTCAATCCGGCTGATATGGCGGTCTTTGGGCGGAACACCACCAGTGCGCCCGAATCCCTGAATGATGTCGAACGGCTTATAGTTGATCTTGGCACCATGCTTTGCCGCCACCTCCTCCAACCGCGTCCCCGCAAGGTAGCAATAGGGTGACAACACCGCGAAATAATAATCAATCTGGGTCATTTGGGGCTCCTCTTAGGCCTGTGCGCTTTGCCTAACCCTAGGCACATGTTACCCCCTGTTCCAGAGACGATTCTGTCTGCCGCTGCCACCGGAGCCTTCCCATGCGACACACCCCCGAGCCGAAACTTATTTCAGGCAACGCTAACTTGCCTCTCGCAAAAGCCATCGCACGGCGGATGTCCCTGCACCGCGGCGTGAACGTCGATCTGGTCGACACGCGGGTAGAACGGTTTAACGATGGCGAGATTTTCGTCGAGGTCTTCGAGAACGTGCGCGGCGAGGATATGTTTATCATCCAGCCGACCTCGAACCCCGCAAATGACAACCTGATGGAGCTGCTGATCATGGCCGATGCCCTGCGCCGCTCCTCGGCGCAGCGTGTGACTGCGGTACTGCCCTACTTCGGCTATGCCCGTCAGGACCGCCGCACAAAGGCCCGCACACCCATCACTGCCAAACTGGTCGCCAACATGATGGTCGGTACAGGGATCGAGCGTATCCTGACAATGGACCTGCACGCCGCGCAGATTCAGGGCTTCTTCGACATTCCCGTGGATAACCTCTATGCCTCCCCCGTCTTTGCGCTGGACATCAAACACGCGTTCAAAGACCAGATGGAAGATCTGCTGATCATCTCTCCCGACGTAGGCGGCGTGGCGCGCGCGCGTGAGCTGGCCAAGCGACTGAACGCCCCCCTCGCGATCGTCGATAAACGCCGCGAAAAGGCTGGTGAAGTCTCCGAAATGACAGTGATCGGGAACGTGACTGGCAAAACCTGCCTCATCATCGACGACATCTGCGACACCGCAGGTACGCTCTGCAAAGCCGCCGAAGTGTTGATGGAAAACGGCGCCAAAGAGGTCCACGCCTATATTTCACACGGCGTGATGTCCGGCCCTGCGGTAGAGCGTGTCACAAACTCCGTGATGAAATCGCTGGTCCTTACCGACAGCATTCAACCGTCAGAAGCCGTGAAGAACGCCCCAAACATCCGCATCGTGCCAACTGCTCCGATTTTCGCTCAGGCGATACTGAATATCTGGAACGGCACATCCGTGTCTTCCCTGTTCGAGCAGGACACCCTTGGCCCAATCTACGACGGCATGTACACCGATGGCTAAGAGCTGACCCTTTTTCTCTATTTTGACTATAAACTAAAATGATCTCTCCCCTTTGGGAGAGGTCAAACCGCAAGCTGCCTCCGGCGCTATCAGCCCACATCCCAAGCATCAGAATCCTCAAGCTCGCCCATGGCCGTCCATGATATGCGGATACGCGCGACTTTGGTGTCCCCCCATGTGCGGAAGACCATATCGAAACCCTTTTCGGTCACAGCTTCCGCCGTCACATCCGCACGCAACACAGTCCCCGCATCCATATCCCACAAGGATATCGACAGTTGGACATTTGGAACACTGAGATACTTCTCCGAGAACTTGATCCGCCGCCGCCGTTCACGCTGACCACGGCCTGTCCACATCTCGCCACCGTCCTCGAAATCCTCGAACAGAACTTCGTCACCGCTGTCTATGCCAACGATCAAACTGCGCAGCTTCTTCATAGGGGTCTTCCTGTCTTGATTTGAGCGGACCTAATACACCTGATTTATGGCATAATCACGACATGGGTAAACGCAAAAGGCCCCACACAATGGCGGGGCCTTCCGTAACGTGTTGAAATGGGATCACTCTTTGGCGGTAAGGCCCATGTGATCACCCATCGCGACCATATCAGACAACAGCTTGGCTGCGTCATCAACTGGACCAGGCTCGTTCTCGAACGCTTCTTTGACCTTGGTGTACATGGTCCGCGCTTCTTCCATGATCTCGTCCATGGTTTCCTGCGTCATGTCTTCCTTGGCCAAAGCACGCTCGGCCAGAACCGAAACGCCTGTTGCTGTGATCTCGGCGAAACCGCCGGTCACAACATACTGCGACTGCCCGTCAGGGCCGTCCACGGTCAACAAACCAGGGCGCAGCGTGGTGATGGTTGGTGCATGATCGGGCATTGCCGTCATATCACCATCCGCACCGGGTATCTGCACCGAGGCTACTTGAGCCGAGGCAAGGCGCCGCTCGGGCGACACCAGATCGAATTGCATCGTGTCTGCCATCTTGAGCGCTCCTTAAGCGGCGTCAGCCGCCATTTTCTCTGCTTTCGCAATCACTTCTTCGATGCCACCTACCATGTAGAATGCACCCTCTGGAAGGTGGTCATACTCGCCAGCAACAACCGCTTTGAATGACTGAACAGTCTCCGCAAGCGGAACCTGCTTACCATCAGCGCCGGTAAATACCTTGGCCACGTCAAACGGCTGGGACAAGAAACGCTCGATCTTACGCGCACGGGCCACTGCCAGTTTGTCGTCTTCTGAGAGTTCGTCCATGCCGAGGATCGCAATGATATCCTGCAAGGATTTGTAACGCTGCAAAACCTGCTGAACGTCAGTCGCCACTTTGTAGTGCTCTTCGCCAATAACCAACGGGTCAAGCAAACGAGATGTGGAACCAAGCGGATCAACAGCAGGGTAGATACCTTTTTCCGAGATCGAGCGGTCCAAAACCGTTGTCGCGTCGAGGTGCGCAAACGACGTCGCTGGTGCAGGGTCGGTCAAGTCATCCGCAGGTACATATACGGCCTGAACGGACGTAATGGAGCCAGCTTTTGTGGAGGTAATACGCTCCTGCATCTGACCCATATCCGTAGCCAATGTCGGCTGGTAGCCAACAGCGGAAGGAATACGACCCAACAGAGCGGAAACTTCGGAACCAGCCTGTGTGAAGCGGAAGATGTTGTCCACAAAGAACAAAACGTCTGTACCGGATTGGTCACGGAACTGCTCGGCCAACGTCAGACCTGTCAGGGCAACACGCATACGCGCACCTGGAGGTTCGTTCATCTGACCGTAAACCAGTGCCACTTTGGACTCTGTGAGGTTGTCAGGAACAATAACGTTGGATTCGATCATCTCGTGGTAAAGGTCGTTACCTTCACGCGTACGCTCACCAACACCCGCGAATACGGAGAAACCTGCGTGCACTTTGGCGATGTTGTTGATCAATTCCATAATCAGAACGGTTTTGCCAACACCAGCACCACCGAACAGACCAATTTTACCACCCTTGGCGTATGGCGCCAGAAGGTCGATCACTTTGATGCCTGTTTCCAGAACTTCAGAAGTGGTCGCCTGATCCGCAAACGCAGGCGCGTCGGCGTGAATGGAACGACGCTCGGTCGCTTCAACGGGACCTTTTTCGTCGATAGGCTCGCCTACAACGTTCATGATGCGGCCCAGTGTGGCGTTGCCAACAGGGATCGTGATCGGTGCGTCGTTGTCAGTTACTTTCTGACCGCGAACAAGACCTTCGGTCGCATCCATCGCAATGGTACGAACCGTGTTTTCGCCAAGGTGCTGAGCCACTTCGAGGATCAGCTTCTTGCCGTTGTTTTCAGTTGTCAGAGCGTTGAGAATCTGTGGCAGATTATCCTCGAACTGTACGTCAACGACCGCGCCGATGACTTGGGTGATTTTGCCGACTGCTTGTGCCATGTCGTGTTACTCCAATATCTTACAGCGCTTCCGCGCCGGAAATGATTTCGATCAGCTCGTTGGTGATGACGGCCTGACGTGAACGGTTGTAGACGATTGTGAGATCGTCGATCATATCGCCCGCGTTGCGCGTCGCATTGTCCATTGCGGACATACGCGCCCCCTGCTCGGACGCACCGTTTTCCAACAGCGCCGAGAAGATGGCAGTCGCAACACCACGTGGCAGCAAATCCGCAAGGATCGCTTCCTCGCTTGGCTCGTAATCAAACAGTGTGTCAGGCGCATCGCCTTCCGCTGCTTCGAACTTTGCCGGAATGATCTGCAATGCCGTCGGGATCTGCGTAACCACATTAACGAACTCTGCATAAAACAGCGTGGCGACATCGAATTCGCCTTCGTCAAAACGGCCCAACACGTCCTGCGCGATGCCCTGCGCGTCGACATAGCCGATGCGCTTGACCTCGGTCAGGTCAACGTGACCGATCATGTGCTTGCCCAGATCACGCTTGAGCTGGTCACGACCCTTCTTGCCAACGGTCAGGATTTTGACTTCCTTACCTTTGGCGATCAGGTCTTGAGCATGCGCACGCGCCTTTTTGGCGATGTTGGAGTTAAACCCCCCACACAGACCTTTTTCCGACGTCATAACCAACAGCAGATGCACGTCATCTTTGCCCGTACCGCTCAGCAGTTTGGGTGCAGAGTCTGATCCACCAACCGACGCCGCAAGCGACGCCATAACAGCATTGAAACGCTCCGTATAAGGGCGCGACATCTCTGCTGCTTCCTGCGCGCGGCGAAGCTTCGCCGCGGCAACCATTTGCATGGCTTTCGTGATCTTACGGGTGTTCTTCACACTCGCGATCCGGTTTTTAAGGTCCTTGAGATTGGGCATTGCCTATCTCCCCTTAAGCGAAGTCAGCAGCGAACGCGTCGAGAGCCGCTTTGATTTTATCTGCCAACTCGTCCTTCACCTTGCGGTCGTTATTGGTGATGTCTTCGAGCAGATCATTGTGGTTGCTGCGCAGGTGCTTGAGCAAGCCAGCCTCGTAGCGGCCAACAGACTTAACATCCACTTTGTCCAAGTAACCGTTCGTACCTGCATAGATGACGCAGACGATTTCGGCGTTGGTCAGCGGGTTGTACTGCGCTTGCTTCATCAGCTCTGTCAGGCGCGCACCACGCGCAAGCAACGCTTGGGTGGAGGCATCAAGATCGGAACCGAACTGAGCAAATGCTGCCATTTCGCGGTACTGAGCCAGCGACAGTTTCACCGGACCAGCAACAGAAGACATCGCCTTCGTCTGAGCGGAGGAACCGACACGTGAAACCGACAGACCGGTGTTCACAGCAGGGCGGATGCCTTGGTAAAACAATTCGGTCTCAAGGAAGATCTGACCATCCGTGATCGAAATCACGTTAGTCGGAATAAACGCGGAAACGTCACCACCTTGGGTTTCAATGATCGGCAGCGCCGTCAGGGACCCGTTACCAGCGTCATCACCAAGTTTGGCGGAACGCTCAAGCAATCTGGAGTGGAGATAGAAAACGTCACCAGGATAAGCTTCACGCCCGGGTGGACGACGCAGCAGAAGTGACATCTGACGATAAGACACAGCCTGCTTGGAGAGATCATCATAAACGATCAAAGCGTGGCGGCCATTGTCGCGGAAGTGCTCTGCCATGGCTGTCGCGGAGTACGGTGCGAGGAACTGCATAGGTGCAGGCTCGGACGCTGTCGCGGCGACAACGATGGAATACTCGATCGCGCCTGTTTCTTCGAGCTTTTTAACAAGCTGAGCAACAGTGGAACGCTTCTGGCCGATCGCAACGTACACGCAGTACATCTTCTTGCTCTCGTCGTCGCCAGCCGCTTTATTAACCTGCGCTTGGTTCAGCATCGCGTCGAGTGCGACAGCTGTTTTACCCGTCTGACGGTCACCAATGATCAATTCGCGCTGGCCACGGCCAACGGGGATCATCGCATCCACAGACTTCAGGCCCGTTGCCATCGGCTCGTGTACGGATTTACGCGGGATAATGCCCGGCGCTTTAACTTCGGCCAGACCGCGCTTGGTCGCACCAAGGGGGCCTTTGCCGTCAATGGGATTGCCCAAACCGTCAACAACACGGCCCAGCAACTCATCACCAATTGGCACGTCCACAATCGAGTTCGTACGCTTTACAACGTCGCCCTCTTTAATGTCGCGGTCGGAACCAAAGATAACAACACCAACGTTGTCCGCCTCGAGGTTCAGGGCCATACCCTGAATACCACCGGGGAATTCCACCATCTCACCGGCTTGGACATTGTCCAGACCGTAGACGCGCGCAATACCGTCGCCTACGCTGAGAACGCGGCCGACTTCGGCTACTTCAGCTTCTTGACCAAAATTCTTGATCTGGTCCTTAAGGATCGCAGAAATCTCTGCAGCTTGGATACCCATTTATCCGACCTCTTTCATTACATTCTGAAGGGAATTGAGCTTGGAGCGGATCGACGTATCGATCATCTTCGAGCCCACTTTAACAATCAAACCCCCGATGAGGGTTTCATCGACGCTCTGGTGCAGTGTCACGGTCTTGCCGGTTGTCTTCTTGAGTGACGCGGCCAGCTTGTCGGCCTGCGTCTTGGTCAGTGCCTTGGCGGATGTCACGTCCGCAGTCACTTCACCTTTGTCCTCGGCGATGATGTCACGCAGGGTTTGCACCAGCTGCGGCAGCACGAACAAACGACGCTTTTGCGCCATCAATGCCACTGTGTTTGCCATCATCGGCGAAAGTTTCATTTTCTTTGCAAGTGCCGCGATTGCGACCGCCTGCTCGTCCCGTGAGTAGATGGGCGAGTGAATAAGCGCGCGAAAATCTTCGCTTGTGCTCATTGCTTCGTGCAAAGAGGTCAAATCCGTCTCAACGGCTTTAACCTTTTTGGCCTCTTTGGCCAATTCGAATACGGCTGTCGCATAGCGCTGCGCGATACCGGTGGAAATCGAAGCTGGTTCCGACACGTCCATCCTCTCATACGTTTACACCAGCCTGCGATCATCGCTGGGCCAGTGAGTGGCGCGGCCTCTGCCAAAATTGGCAAAAGCGGTTAAATCAGGGGCGATGTAGCAGACCGTTATGTGCGCCGCAACACGCTATCGCGACGACACCGCTTCCCCAGTCCTCATGTTTTCAAGGGCTTGGCAAAAATGCGGCCTTTTGACCACGCAAATTTTTCAAGTTCCTGTCGTATTTTGCGCAATTTGGGGCGATTCTACTATCTTTAACGGTTCCCACAGTGATCATGCCAACTTTACTGAAATGCGAAACAATCACCTTCATTTTAATCTAATTGTTTCCTGCCATCGCGCATCAGGTCCTCTTTGCCCCTGAAAGATAACAATATTTGACTCATCGCAGGATTTGGCAAATGGTTAATGAAATCAGGGAGCACCACTGCCATGTCTGCACTCGCCTTGTTATCGCTTTTGGGCCTTATTCTATTTTTGCCCGCTTTCACGGACGGATCAGACGTGGACGAAGAAGAATTAACCCCCGTTGAGCCCGCGGTCGTTAACGGCACCGAAGGTGCTGACATGCTCACCGCCCAAAGCGGTGAGATAGTAAACGGTTTGGGCGGTAACGATACGCTCGTAACGGAGCAGGATTCGGACGGTGCTACCATCAACGGTAACGCAGGCAACGATATTCTTGAGTTGAGCGGCACCAACGCGACGGCAAACGGCGGCATCGGCAACGATACAATCGACTCCCGCTATATTCTGAACGGCGTTGCCGAAGGCGGCGATGGCGACGACGAGATTACCTTCTACCCCCTGCGCCCCTCCGATGCGCTCGACGGCACCGAACCCGAAGACACCAGCAGCGCTGACGGCGGCGCGGGTAATGACATAATCTTTGCGGAGGGGTTTGGCGGTGATGTTTTTGGCGGCGCAGGTGATGACCAAATCTTCGCGCAAGGTGCGCTTGAAACTGTCGATGGCGGCGATGGAAATGACACGATCTCGTATAACACCTCCGCAGAAGGCGGTAGCCTTACTCTTTCGGGTGGTGCAGGTGATGATGTCATCTCCCACGTCACGCTAAACAGCACGCCTGAAAACCTGAACAGTCTGATGATCGACGCAGGTGAAGGCGACGACAGATTGCTGTCCAACGCCAATATCGGACCAGATGCGAACAATTCCGGTGACACGCTCACAGGCGGTACTGGTTCCGACAGTTTTGAGCTTACGTTCCACCACCCCGACCTGACCGAGCCCTTCCGCGATGCGGGCGTCGTCACAACGATTACCGATTTCGACCCCGATGAAGATGTCGTTCTACTCACTCAGGGTATCGAGTCAGCTCAGGAATCCCAAGTCTCCCTCCCCTCACCCGCAGCAATTACCAGCTTCGAGATTATCGAGGCCGAAGACGGCAGCTTCACCGATGTAACTTTCCAAGCCACCGCCGCTGATACCGGCAGTGGCACAGTCACAGGCACAATTCGCCTTGCTGGCACCACCGGCGTCACCGCCGCAAACATTCAAATCGGTCCGCCCAATTTGTCCACTACGGTATAACGGCGCGCAAATTACCATAGGAGCCTATTCAATATGACCCCAATTGCCCTTCTCGCCCTTTTGGGCATAGCTTTATTTCTTCCAGTATTTATGTCCGACGATGACGCAGACGTAGAGACACCTGAAGAGCCGGAAGTACCCGAAGAACCTCTTGAGCCTACGTCATTAGTGATTGAAGGAACTGCTGAAGCGGACACTCTGAATGGTAATTCCGGCGAAATTGTAAACGCAGGCGAAGGCAACGATACCCTGACAGTGACTGAAAATGCGGCCCTTACCACGCTGAACGGCGACGGAGGAGATGATCTGTTCGACCTCGGCGGGGACGGCAACTCTGACAATACAGTCGCGAGAGGCGGCGCTGGGAATGATGTGATCACCGCAGGCCAGAACCACATCAACTTTACCGCCAATGGCGAGGGTGGCGATGATACGATCACCGTCGATAGCGACGGGGACAGCGCGATCTTGGGCGGCAACGGTGATGACCGGATTACATTCGGCGGCGACGTCGCTCAGGTCTCCGGCGGCGAAGGTGACGATTTTATGACACTGAACAGACCCAACAGTTTTGGTGGCACCGACAGCGCAATGACTGTCACTGGCGATGCGGGAAACGATTTCATTGGCATCGGGCGCTCTAATCTGACGGCTGAAGGGGGTGAAGGGAACGACCAGATCAGGCCGGGCTACTCCGCGAGTGATCCATGGACCGGGAACACATTGGATGGTGGCGCAGGGGACGATACGCTGATTGCGAATGGCACAGATAACATCCTGCTGGGCGGCGACGGCGAAGACCTTCTGCGCGATACTTTCTTCCCAAGCACCCAAAACGCCAACGTGTTGGATGGCGGCGCTGGCGACGATGTACTGGAAAGCAGATACTTTATCCGTGGCGATCAAGAGGCCGCTGTGACCGACACGTTGACTGGCGGCACTGGCAGCGACCTGTTCGACATCGAAATCGGGTTAGTCACGGACAATCCCGCCCCCTCTACTCCGGTTGCGACAATAACAGATTTCAATCCTGATGAGGACCGCCTGCGCATCGACGTCGCCAGCTTCGCCCAACAAGGGGGGTATCAGGACGTCACACTTGTCCAGGATACAGCCGCCAACAGCACCGATATCATCCTGCGCTTTGCCAATCCCGATGGCGTGTCCGCCGATACCACCGCCCTGATCCGGCTGGAGGGCGTGACAGGTTTGACCGAGGATGATCTGGAGATCGATGACGGCAGAGACGTGATTGAGGGCACCGCAGGTAACGATACCCTATCGTCCACCGATGCCGATGATGACAGTTTTCGCGGCATCGACACATTGCGCGGCCTTGCGGGCGATGATGTCCTTGTGCACGAAGCCTCCGACAGTTCGGGCCCTCTCGTGCTTGAGGGCGGTGAGGGCAACGATACGCTTGTGGCAAACGAGGTGGAGTTTGGTCAGCAAACAACACTGAATGGCGGCGCAGGCGATGACGTATTGCGCAGTGATAACTTCATCCCACGTGGCAACGGAGCCTTTGATACTTTCATCACTGGTGAAGGTGCTGACAGGATCGAGATCACGACCTTCAATGTGGGTAGCAACGACAACATTGATCTGGGACTCATCGGACTTGTTACCGATTTCACTCCCGGCGAAGATATGATTTTTGTCGATCCGTCCCAGCTCGTTCGGGAGGTTGTCCCGGATGGCGAAACCAACGGCGGCGAGGACTTTGTTGCGGAGTACACTCAAGAGTTTTCCCTGCGCGAAGATCAAGATGGTGCCTTTACCGATCTGGAATTCACCTACACCGCAATTGGCAGAACCTTGGATGGCGATCCCGTTCAAATGACGGGAATTATCCGTCTCGAGGGCCTTACCAACTTGACCGAAGACGACATTGCCTTCGCCCAGCTGGAAACACAGGCACCACTATTTGTTAGAAGTGGTGTTGCCGCAGGCATCTAAACAGGCTTGGCGCTCGGCTCCATCGCACCGATGGGATTGAGCGCGCGCTTACGCTTGACCTGCCCCTTGGGCGGATAGACCAGTTTGGTCGCCTCCACCATAAACGCGCCTCCCGCCATCATGGTGGGCAGGCTGCGGCCAACCCGCTCGAACAGGCCGCCCGACTTCATCCACATCCGCTGCCCCGAGGGGAACTGATAGAGCGCCCCTGCATGCCGCTCGGGCAAAAACTGGTGCTTGCGCAGCTGCGCATCCAGCTGCCCCGGCGAATAGGGTCGGCCATAGCCGAACGGCGTACGGTCCCGCCGCGCCCAGAGGCCCGCACGGTTCGGCACAATAAACAGCGCCTTCCCCCCCGGCCCCAGCACACGCCAACATTCTTCTAACAAATCCGACGGTCGCTCGCAGGTCTCAAGCCCGTGCAACAGCACCAGCTTGTCCACATGCCCCGTTTCGATGGGCCAGAGCGTCTCTTCGGTCAGAACTGATGTATTCGCCATTCCCGCAGGCCATGGCATAACACCCTGCGGTCCCGGCATGAGCGTGATCACTCGTCGCGCATCCTTGAGATAGGGTCGCAGCAAAGGGGCCGCAAACCCGAACCCCACAACTGTTTGGCCTTTGGCTTCGGGCCACAACTCGACCATGCGATCGCGCAATGACTTCTGCGCCGCACGTCCCAGCGCACTGCGATAGTAAAAGTTGCGCAAATCTTGCACATCAAGATGCATTGACAGAGCCCCACATTACGCCATCTTTGTACATCCTAGCGCAGCACAGGAGCCTTGCCCATGCCCTCTGAAACAATCGAGACCGACAGCCACACCCTCGTGACCATTGCATGCCTGTCTGACAATTACGCATTTTTACTACAGGATAAGGCGACAGGCAAAGTCGCGCTGATTGATGTTCCCGAAGCCGCCCCCATCGCGTCCGAGCTTTCGGCACGCGGCTGGACGCTGTCGCAAATCTGGCTTACCCACCACCACCCCGACCACATCCAAGGCGTGGCGGAACTTACTGAACAATACCCCGCTCCCCTCTACGGTGCCGCTGCAGACGCCCACCGCCTGCCCAATCTCGACACGGCACTTATAGACGGCGACACTTTCGCTCTTGGAGAGACACCGGTTCATGTTATTGACGTCTCCGGTCACACCCTTGGTCACATCGCCCTGTACACGCCGACGGCAAAAGCAGCCTTCACTGCAGACAGCTTAATGGCGCTCGGATGCGGCCGCCTGTTCGAAGGCACCCCTGCCCAGATGTACGAGAGCCTCGCCAAAATGGCCAACTGGCCCGATGACACCCTTATCTGCTCTGGCCACGAGTACACCGCCTCAAACGCAAAATTTGCCCTGACAGTCGATCCCGACAACATGGCGCTCCGAACCCGCGCTCGCGACATCGATAAGGCGCGCGCGGCAGATCGCTTTACCGTCCCCTCCCTGATGTCTTTGGAACGCGCCACAAACCCGTTTCTCCGCGCCAAAAACAGTGACCATTTCGCCGAAATTCGCGCTCAAAAAGACAGGTTTTAACCCCGCATCAAGGGCAGAGCCAATTTTTGTCCCAAGAATTGCGCACAAATCCTTCGCGAGGATTTTTCTTGGATTGTCCAACCAGTTCCGCGACACAGTGTTGCACCGTTGACTCAAACCGGCCCTAAAACCCGTCAACACCAAGAGATTAAAATAAATGTGACAACTTTCTTACAAAAAGGGGTTGAAGCTGAGCCACTATCAACCAAACTCTAAGAGTATCAGGCCATGGTCGGACAATAGGCGCTGGCATACTTCACGCCACCACCGACCCCCTTCGAAAAGGAGCACACCGTGCCTTCATTCTCGACTACACTAGAGCAGTCCATTCACGCAGCACTTGCGCTGGCGAATGCACGCAAACATGAATTCGCCACGCTGGAGCATCTTTTGCTCTCGCTGGTAGACGAGCCTGATGCCCTACAGGTGATGAAAGCCTGCTCCGTCGATGTAGACGAGTTGCGCGAAACCCTTGTGGAATTCATAGACGAAGACCTGAGCAATCTGGTCACCGACGTCGAAGGCTCCGAAGCTGTCCCCACGGCCGCTTTCCAGCGCGTGATCCAACGCGCCGCGATCCACGTGCAATCGTCGGGCCGCACTGAAGTGACCGGGGCAAACGTGCTCGTCGCCATCTTCGCGGAGCGTGAAAGCAACGCCGCCTACTTCCTGCAAGAGCAAGACATGACCCGCTATGACGCGGTCAACTATATCGCGCACGGCGTCGCCAAAGACCCCGAATACGGCGAAGCACGCCCCGTCTCAGGCGCACCGGAGCACGAGGAAGAGGCACAAGGCGTCACCGACGGCGACAAAAAAGAATCCGCGCTTGAAAAGTATTGCGTAGATTTGAACAAAAAATCCCGCGACGGCGACGTCGATCCTCTCATCGGCCGCGATTCAGAGGTGGAGCGTTGTATCCAAGTCCTCTGCCGCCGCCGCAAGAACAACCCGCTGCTGGTGGGCGACCCCGGCGTCGGCAAAACTGCCATCGCTGAAGGCCTCGCACGTAAAATCGTTGCGGGTGAGACGCCTGAAGTGCTGGAAAACACCATTATCTTCTCACTCGACATGGGTGCCCTGCTCGCAGGCACACGCTACCGTGGCGATTTTGAGGAGCGTCTCAAGGCAGTCGTGACCGAGCTTGAGGATCACGACGACGCGGTTCTCTTCATTGACGAAATCCACACTGTCATCGGTGCCGGTGCCACGTCAGGTGGCGCAATGGACGCGTCAAACTTGCTCAAACCCGCACTCGCGGGCGGCAAACTGCGCACCATGGGCTCAACAACCTACAAAGAGTTCCGCCAGCACTTTGAAAAAGACCGCGCACTCGCCCGTCGTTTCCAAAAGATCGACGTGAACGAGCCTTCCGTGGAAGACGCCCAGAAAATCCTCAAGGGCATTAAGCCCTACTTCGAGGATCACCACGGCGTGAAATACACCGCGGACGCGATCAAAACCTCTGTCGAGCTTGCGCACCGCTACATCAACGACCGCAAATTGCCCGATAGTGCTATCGACGTGATCGACGAGGCGGGTGCAGCACAGCACCTCGTCCCCGTGTCCAAGCGCCGCAAAACCATCGGCACCAAGGAAGTCGAAGCTGTCGTTGCGAAAATCGCGCGCATCCCACCGAAAAACGTCTCCAAAGACGACGTTGTCGTGCTGCGTGATCTTGAGGCGTCTCTCAAGCGGGTCGTCTTCGGTCAGGACAAGGCAATCGAGGCACTCTCGGCCGCGATCAAACTCGCCCGCGCTGGTCTGCGTGAGCCTGAAAAGCCCATCGGCAACTACCTCTTTGCCGGTCCTACAGGTGTCGGTAAAACTGAAGTCGCCAAACAGCTTGCCGATACACTCGGCGTAAAACTGCTGCGCTTTGACATGTCGGAGTACATGGAGAAACACGCCGTTTCCCGCCTCATCGGCGCCCCTCCGGGCTATGTCGGCTTCGATCAGGGTGGCATGCTCACGGACGGCGTCGACCAGGACCCGCACTGCGTTCTGCTGCTGGACGAGATGGAAAAGGCACACCCTGATGTCTATAACATCCTGCTTCAGGTCATGGACCACGGCAAACTCACCGATCACAACGGCCGCTCTGTGGACTTCCGCAATGTGGTTCTGATCATGACTTCCAACGCAGGTGCGTCCGAGCAAGCAAAAGAAGCAGTAGGCTTTGGCCGCGAAAGCCGCACAGGCGAGGCTACAGCAGCGATCGAGCGGACATTCACGCCTGAATTCCGCAACCGTCTGGATGCGGTGATTTCCTTTGGCGCGCTGCCCAAGGAGACGATTTTGCGCGTGGTCGAGAAGTTCGTATTGCAGCTTGAGGCCCAGCTTATGGACCGCAACGTCACAATCGAGCTCAGCACAAAAGCCGCAGAATGGCTCGGTGACAAAGGCTATGACGCCAAGATGGGCGCACGCCCCCTTGGCCGCGTGATCCAAGAGTATATCAAAAAGCCGCTCTCAGAAGAGTTGCTGTTTGGCAAACTCACCAAAGGTGGCGTGGTCAAAATTGGCGTCAAAAAGGGCGAACTCGACATCGTCGTCGAAGGTCCCGACAGCCCGCGTATCACCAGTAAAAAGCCACCACTGCTTACGGCTGAATAATGCGTTACGGTCTTTTGATCCTTCTCTCCCTCGCCGTGCCTGCCACGGCGGGGGAGTTGTCGTTAGTGCCCCCTATCGACTGTGATCTGACGGGTCCGTGCTACATCCAACAATATGTCGACCGCGATCCTTCCGACGACGCCTCCGATTTCACCTGCTCTGGCCTCACTTATGATGGCCATAAAGGCACCGATTTCGCCCTTCCAACCTACGACATGATTGAACAAGGGGTCGATGTCCTGGCGTCCGCTTCGGGCACCGTGCGCGGCACCCGTGACGGTATGGAAGACGTCCGATATTCCAGCCTCAATGCCGCCGAGACCAAGGACCGCGAATGTGGCAACGGCATCGTGTTGGCGCATGAGGGTGGCTGGGAAACCCAATATTGCCATCTGCGCAAAGGCTCGATTACGGTCAAAAGAGGTCAGCACGTCAGCTCAGGCGACATAATCGGCCAAGTCGGCATGTCAGGCCGCGCTGAATTCCCCCATGTCCACCTCTCCGTGCGCCGCGACGGCGAAGTAATCGACCCTTTCGATCCCGATGACGTCATCACATGCGGCAAATTGGAGACCGACACGCTCTGGTCCGAACTGCCCCCCTACCGTGCTGGCGGGATCATAAGCATTGGCGCTGCCGCAGGCATTCCCGAGTTCGCAACCATCCGCGCAAATACGGTTCCTTTGCCGAATGCTACAAGCGACGCACTGGTGATCTACGCTTCTCTCTTCGGCACTCGAAAAAGCGATGTCATCCATCTTGCCCTCGACGGCCCCGATGGTTCGGTCGTCACCCGCGACATTCTGCTGAAAAAACCGCAGGCGCAGTCATTTCGCGCCATCGGTAAAAAGCTGCGGACTGACCGCTGGCCCGCGGGTACCTACACTGGCACCGCCGAGCTGCGCCGCGCAAACAAAGTGGTCGAACGGCAGGAATTCACACTCACCATCCCCTAAACGAATGGCCACCCCACCAGTGTACGGGGGGTGCACAAGGGGTGTACGCATAACACCCCCTTATTTTTCTGTGAATTTTAGCTCGATCCGGCGGTTGCGCGCCCGCGCCTCATCTGTGTCGGCGGTGTCTACAGGCTGGTACTGCCCGAACCCGTTTGCCGCCAAACGGTCAGGTGGTATCCCTAGAAAATTCGCCATGTATTTGACTACCGACAGCGCTCGTGCTTGGCTCAATTCCCAGTTGTCAGCAAACTCGCCCAGACCCGACAGCGGCACGTTATCCGTATGCCCATCCACACGGATAACCCAATCAATCTCTTCAGGAATATCCGCCGCCACATTCCGCAGGATATCAGCGACCTTCGCTACTTCCCGGGTGCCCTCCCGCGACAGATCAGCGCCTCCAGGCGGGAAAAGCACTTCTGAGCTGAATACAAACCGATCCCCCTCAATACGCACACCCTCCTGTGCGCCCAGCACGCTGCGCAGCCGGCCAAAGAACTCCGAACGGTACTGTTCCAAATTCTTTGTCTCCGCCTCCAGCCGCTTAACCTCCGCCGCCTCCAGCTCCGCCCGCCGCCGCTCTTCCGCAGCCACACGCGCCAACGCGGTATTTAACTGTGAGCCAAGCGATTGAAGCTCAACTTCTCTTGCAATATCGTCAGCTTCCGCGCTGTCTAGCAACCCTTGAAGATTGCTCAGCTGAGCTCGCAATGCTGCAACCTGCTGGTTCAAAAGCTCTGTTTGGCGCTGTGCTGCAGCAGAGGTTTCTTGCTCTTGGGCCAGTTCTGCTTCGGCCTGCGCCAGCAACGCAGCACGGCGCTCCACCTCCGTCTGGGTCTCGTCAATATTGCTTTCAGCCGCCAATTTCGCGGCCATAGCCTCCGCCAACTGCGCCCGCAAATCATCAATTTCTACGCCTGTTTCCGTCTGTGTAGCTGCTAATCTCAAGTCCAGTTCATTCTGTGCAGACCGCGCAGCAGCAAGCAGAGTGAGCGTCTCTTCTGCCCGCTTTCGCTGCGCTTCTAACGAAAGGGTCATCGCCGTGAGTTCGGTATCGGCATTCGCCAAACGCGCCCGCAATGCCTTGGCTGCAGCCGCTTCTGCAAGGGCCACCTGTTCGCTCTCACTCAGCGCTTCTTGCGCCGCACGGGCATCCTCGCTCAGCATCTCGATCTCGCTCTCGGCCTGCGCATTGCGTGCACGCAGATCAGCAGTCAATGCTTCCAACGCCTCCCGCCTCGCCGCAGCCAAACGCGCGATTTCGGTTTGGGCATCGACCTCGCTACGGCTCGCCGCTAGAGCAAGGTTAAGCGCCTCCTGCTCACTCAGCAGCGCGGCCTCCCGCGCCTCCAAAGTACTCACTTGGCCCTGCGCAAGATCGCGATCTGATATCAATCCCGCAACTTGCGCCTCAAAGCTGGTGATCCGAGTCTGGGCTGCCAGAAGTGTCTCTTGCTGCGCTTCTCGTTCGGATTGTAACGCCGCAATAAGCGCATTTTGCTCTTCAGCCTGCGCCTGAGCATCGGAAAGCGATGAACGCAGCGCACCCATACGCGCCTCAAGATCAGTATTGTTCCGCTGCTCCAATCCGAGTGCCTGCGCGAGGGCAGCAACTTCGGAAGAGAGTTCGTCGAGCTCGGTTTCCTGACCAGAAAGCTGTTCAGTTAGAACAAATTGCATCACCATAAAGATGGTCAGAACAAACATCAGGACCAGCAAAAGTCCGGTCATGGCATCCACAAATCCCGGCCAAATAGACGCTTGAAACCGCGCGCCAGTACGTCGCGACAGCGCCACGGCTAGCGCTCCCCGCCGCCGGGCAGCTTACCTGTTGCACGCATTCGACGCGGCTCGGTGGCGCTACGCGGGGAGGAGAGGGCTTTGGTCAAGTGGGACAATTCCAGGCGCAACTCAGCCATCGTTTCTTGGCGACCAGCGGATATTTCCTCAAGTATTCTGAGCATTTGCACATCAATTGACCGCAGGCGCATACGGCTTTCCGCGTCCGAACCCGTGCTCTCAGCAGAGATTTCACGCGGTTGCTCCAGTGCGGTGATCATCCGTTCCTGCCCATCGGCAATCCGCTCCAACGCATCCGACGCGCCCCCCTGATCGCCCAGCTGCACGGCCATGCGTTCAATCGCCACAGCAAGGCTACCAAGGCGTTGCTCAACCTCGGCGCGGCCGGCCTCCGAGCGGCTAAACATCTCCTGCATGCTCTCCATCTGTTCGGCCATGTGATCTACCATACCCGCCATCACTGCCTGCTCAGGAGAATTGTCATCCCCCGCAGCAAAGCCGACCCGCGTAATCGAGCTTAGCCAGTCTTCCAACTCTTGGTAAAAGCGGTTTTGCCCGTGACCCGCAAACAGCTCAAGCAAGCCAACGATCAAAGATCCCGCGAGCCCCAAAAGAGAGGATGCAAAAGCAACGCCCATCCCCGCGAGCTGGGATTCCAATCCTGTCATCAGACGGCTGAACACATCTGTACTATTCTCGCCCGCTTGGGGTGCGAGGCTTCGAATGGTGTCCACAATGGCCGGAACAGTCGTAGCAAGGCCATAGAAAGTTCCCAAAAGGCCAAGAAAGATCAGTGTATTGACAATATAGCGTGTTATTTCACGCGCTTCATCAATGCGCGTCGCCACAGAGTCGAGGATGGACCGCGTGGACGAGGCACTGACCTGCATCCGTGCACCACGGGTTCGCAGCAAGGCTGCCAGAGGTGCAAGCATTTGCGGTGGCGTATCGCTCGGTTCATCATTGTCAGAAGCGAAATTCTCGATCCAACGAACCGACCCGATCAACTGAATCACCTGATAAAAGCAGGCCACAACACCGATCAAAAAGACAAAGAAGATGAACCCGTTCAAATACGGGTTAGCCAAAAATACAGATAGTACCCGCGGCAATGCCACGAATACCCCGAAGCCTGACAGGCCCAGAACCAACAGCATCAATGTGATCTGCCGGACTGGTTGTGAGAATTGCGGTTTTGCCTCGCGGTCTGGTTGCGCCATGCGCCCCTGCTCCTGACCTTATTGTTAGTTAGACTTATCCTAACCCGAAATCACGCCAATCCAAAGGATTTATGCAGCAATCTCACGAACCCGTGCCGCAAGCCACTCCAACGCGGGATCATGCAGGCCAAGCGACGTCAAGTGCTCTGCTGTATTGTATAGATACTCGGTATTTGGACCACGCCCGCCGATCGCATGGGCCATGATTTGCGCCTGTTCCTCAAGGGGGAGGCCGCCGCAGTATTGCTCATGTGCCTCGTCAATTACATAGACCAGCGCCGTCACGTCCTGCCCGTCTGTCAGATGAACGTTTAGTTCCTTTTCGACATAGGCAGAGGAAATCAATTCACGCTCGCGTAGATAGGCCAGTGTTTGCGCTTCCTGCCCCGCGACCACCTTGAGCGCTAAACCCTCGCAGGCCTGCGTTTCCTGCTGATCCAAGGCAAGCACAAGGCCCGGTCGTTCCACAGTCCCACGATGATGGATGGAGCGCATACAAAAGGACCGCGCATAGCCGGGCAACGTGCCAATCACGCTTTCCGCGACATCGAACCCCGGATTCCAAAGCAAACTGCCATAGCCGAATACCCACATACTCATCTGGTTCTCCTGTGTTTTGCTAGGTAAACCCCATGGGCGCGTCATTGAAAAGGGGGCTTTGCCCATGGGTCGGTTGCTTGTGAAGATATTAGTGCTGGTTGCCCTAATTTGGGGCGCATGGTGGTACATTGCGACAGGCAAACTGCAAAGCAGCTTGAACGCGTGGCTAGACGACCGCCGCGACGAAGGATGGCAAGCAGAAGTGCGCGGCATGAACCGCGCGGGTTTTCCGCTGCGCATCGGCGCGGCAGTAGATGGTCTGACGCTTGATGATCCCGAAACGCAATCCTCGCTTTTAGTGCCGCAGGTCACTCTTTTCACACCCATCTACTGGCCCGGTCATGCAACCGTCCGCCTACCGGCCGAGCCTGTGACCCTGACCACTCCGCAAGGAATCCTGACCCTGACAACGGACGGGGCCAAGGCGGCCCTGCGCCTGAATCCAGGCACATCGCTCCAGCTTGAGGCGATGCGCGGCCAAGCAGCAAATGTGAAGCTTGATTTGGTAGAAGGACGGTTGCTAAGCCTCGAAAATCTCACGGCATCTGTCCAACAAACTGCCGATCCGCAAATTTACGACATTGATCTGATCGGCAGCGGATTCGCCCCTGGCAGCATGATCCGTGAGGCCCTGCGCTTGCCGATCGCATGGCCAGACGCGTTTGAAGCTCTGCTGGCGGATGTGACAGTCAGCTTTGACCGCCCTTGGGACCGAAGTGCGCTGGAGGACAATCGCCCCCAGTTCCGCATGATACGAATAGACAGAATGGAAGCAAGTTGGGCGGATCTTCGGGTTTCACTTACGGCTGACTTGCAAGTGGCCGAAGGCGGTGTGCCGAGCGGCAAGTTGAAAGTGCAGGCACAGAATTGGCAACGAATGCTTGATCTGGCCACAGCCAGCGGCGCTTTGTCGCCCCAGATGCGCCCTCAGATCGAAAGCGGGATCACCCTGCTCTCGGGCCTATCAGGAAACAGTGATACGCTTGATCTAGATATCACAATCGAGGACGGGCGCATGCGGATGGGTTTCATCCCCTTGGGCAACGCCCCGCGACTGATCCTGCGTTAACGGCAGTACCTACCGGAACGATAGTTGGCCGTGTCAAAATGAAAATGGTCAAGGTGAAAGCGGTTTGCCTTGGGGCCAAGGACCGTACCAAAGGGTCCGCAGGCATCGGCGTGCATCTTGCGCATCGCCTTGCGGCTACCCGACGCGTTCCAGCCTTTGAGCACAGTAACCTCGCTCCCGTCCATCAGACGGAAGGCGGAGATATCAATCGCGCGACCTTTGCCATGCTCTGAAATCTTACCTGTTTTTGCGTTGTTGCGGCGGCGACATGCGTAATGTGCCGCAACCTTTATCTCGCGGAGACCGCCCCCTTTTTTGGAGAGCGCCGGCTTGGCGCTGCTATCGACCCAACTTTTTAAGGCGCGTGCCGTCCCGCAATCCATCTTTGACTTGCTGCTCAGACTCACGCCCGACACCGAGGCAATGCTCACCGCGTTCTTGATGCCACATCCCGCAATGCGACCCGGTACAGTGCCAATAACTTTGCCCTGAATAGACGGATCACCACAGACCGATCCCGCCACAAGCGCCGCTTGCTGTTGGCGCTGTTTACGAGCTGCCTTGGGAGAGCGGAATATCGGGCGCAAAGACTTGAAGAAACGGCCCTGCTCGTTCTCGATTGCCGAGCGGTCGATGGTTGCGTCCGCCGTCAGGTTTGGCCGTGCTTCGGGGCGTGCCGATGTGTCAGGACCCGCGCAAGACAGCGTGGCCATAGTGCATAAAAGAATGGTCAAACGTTTCATGGCTTATTTCCCCCACCACGGCCAAAATCAGGCGCATCAGTATCTTGGCCCGCCTCAATGATACCGCGCCGGATTGCGCGGGTGCGGGTGAAATAGGCGTGCAAATGCTCACCGTCGCCCTGACGTATCGCCCGTTGAAGCGCAAAAAGCTCTTCAGTAAATCGACCAAGGATTTCTAATGTCGCGTCTTTGTTTGAGAGGAAAACATCGCGCCACATAGTTGGATCAGAGGCAGCAATGCGGGTAAAATCCCGAAAGCCGCCAGCAGAATATTTGATCACTTCACCATCCGTTACGCGGCGCAGATCATCGGCAACACCCACCATTGTGTACGCAATCAGGTGCGGTGCGTGACTGGTCACTGCAACCACCAGATCGTGGTGATCGGCATCCATTTCCTCGACGTTCGCCCCCAGCCCTTCCCAAAAACTGCGCAGTCGCGCGATGGGTTCTGGCGTAGTACCTTCGGCGGGAACAAGCAGGCACCAGCGGTTGTCGAAAAGCTCGGCAAAACCTGAACGCGGACCCGAATGCTCGGTCCCTGCCAGCGGATGACCCGCAACAAAATGCACGCCATCGGGCAAATGTGGGGTAACTTTGTCGATGACGTCACGCTTGACCGATCCGACATCGGTGACGGTCGCACCTTTTTTAAGCGAACCTGCGATCTGCTCCATCACGCTGCCCATGACGCCTACAGGCACACACAAGACAACCAGATCGGCACCCTTCACAGCATCGTTGATGTCGTCATAGACTGTGTCACACAGACCAATTTCGCGGGCTATTTCACGCGTCTCTGCAGAACGGGCAAAGCCCGTGACTTCGCCAGCCAGCCCGCCACGCTTCATCGCCCAAAACATGGACGACGCAATAAGGCCCAGCCCGATCAGCGCCACCCGGTCATAGATTTGCGCCATTTCAGGCTTCCTTGAACTGGCGGATCGCATGGACAACGCGGCGGCATGCGCTCTCATCCCCGACAGTAATACGAAGACATGTGGGCAGGTTATATCCAGCAACACGGCGCACGATAAGGCCTTGGGATTGCAGATAGGTGTCACATGCCTCAGCTTCGGCCTGCGAGGTGAAGCGCGCAAGGATAAAGTTGGCAAGCGATACGTCAGACGGCACACCAATCTCGGCCAGCGCATCGGCAAGCCATGTCCGACAACGCGCATTCTCAGCCCGGCAATGATCGACATAAGCCACATCGCGTACAGCAGCCTCGGCTGCGGCAAGGGCAGAACTGCTTAGATTAAAGGGGCCACGTACACGGGCCAGCACGTCCATCACATGCGCGGGACCGTAACCCCAGCCGATACGTAAACCGCCCAGCCCGTAAATTTTGGAGAATGTGCGCGTCATAATCACATTCTGACGCGCATCAATCAAAGCAGCGCCTGCGTCATAACCCTCGACATATTCCGCATAGGCGCCGTCTAGAACCAAAAGCGCGTGCGAAGGGATGCCGTCAGCAAGCCGTGCAATATCGGCGGGGCCGATCATCGTTCCGGTTGGATTGTTGGGATTGGCTATGAAAACCAGCCGCGTCTTGTCGGAACAGGCGGCAAGGATTGCATCAACATCCGTGACACGCTCGTGCTCTTTCACCTCGACCGGCGTGGCCCCCGCCGCCAGTGCAGAAATGCGGTACATAGCAAATCCGTGCTCGGTGTGCACAACCTCGTCACCCTGACCCGCGTAAGCTTGACAGAGAAAGGAGATGATCTCGTCCGAGCCTGCGCCGCATAGGATGCGCGCGGGATCAAGGCCATAGACCTGACCGATAGCATTGCGCAGCTCCGCGTGATCCGAGCTGGGGTAGCGGTGCAACTGGCGGCCCGACTGCTCGTACGCTTTGATCGCCGCAGGGGACGGGCCGAACGGATTCTCGTTCGAGCTAAGCTTGAGCGCGTTTTCAACGCCTGCCACATGGGACGCGCCACCTTGGTAGAGGGCAATATCCATTATTCCGGGCTGGGGCGTGATCATCTGTGTCATATCAAGACTCTTTGCTGGTTATGGCCCTTTTAGCGGCTCAAACTCAGTACAGCCACCCGCGAATTGCATCCGTGCGCATCTGTCCGCTTAAAACGCCTCCACAAAAAGAAAACGCCCCACTGGTGGACCAGCAGGGCGCATCTGAAATTGTACGTGTAGCTGGCGAAGATTAGTTCTTCGCGTAGAATTCCACAACGAGGTTTGGCTCCATAACAACAGGGTAAGGCACATCGCCGAACGCTGGTGTACGCACGAATGTCGCTGTCATTTTGGAGTGATCCACGTCGAGGTAGTCAGGCACATCACGCTCTGCCAATTGTGTGGCCTCGATCAGTGCAACCATTTGCTTGGAACGATCACGGACTTCGATCACGTCGCCCTCTTTTACACGGTAAGAAGGAATGTTCACGAGCTTGCCGTTCACGCGAACGTGGCGGTGGTTCACGAACTGACGTGCAGCAAATACTGTTGCAACGAACTTGGCACGGTACACAACCGCGTCCAAACGACGCTCGAGCAGACCAATCAGGTTCTCACCTGTATCGCCTTTTACACGCTCGGCTTCGCCGTAGATGCGACGGAACTGTTTCTCGGTCAGGTCGCCGTAGTAGCCCTTAAGCTTCTGCTTGGCGCGCAACTGGATACCGAAGTCGGAAATTTTGCCCTTACGGCGCTGACCGTGCTGGCCGGGGCCATATTCGCGGCGATTTACTGGTGACTTTGGACGGCCCCAGATGTTTTCGCCCATACGACGGTCAATTTTATGCTTGGCAGCGGTGCGTTTTGTCACGGCTGTTCTCCTTTTTGTGGCCCCGAAAGGGGCGATAAAGGGCGTTGTCCTCTGAGCGATTGCTCCGACAGAGATCCCCTTGCGGGGCTCACCAACACCAACAGCTGCGGCCATACTATGTTCAGCAAAGAGGAGTCAATGCACACAAACATAGATTGGCAACCCGAAGCGAAACAGCGTGTCTTTGAATATCTCCAAGCCAAGCAAAGCAAGAAGTCTTAAACCACAGACAAACACGCGCATTTGGCAAGCTTGTTGATGCTTGAGGACGTGCTGCCTTGCACGAGTGCGCCAAGGCTACCTAGCCCCCGCCGACCTGTCACGATTAAGTCAGCTCCCGTTTTTTCTGCGCAGTCAACGATATGGTGCGCCGGATCCCCCACTTCCAGATAAGTCTGCGTAATCTGCTGATTACAATCGGCAGCGATTGCGCGTCCTTTGTCCAGAATTTTTTCACCAGCTTCGATCACTTCGCTATGCGAAGGCATCGTAGACACCAGATGGTAACTCGCGACGGCACCCATCGCAAAAGCCACGGTTTGAGGCTGCGGTGTGTGCACCAAATGGAGTTCCGACCCGTATTTTCCAGCAATATCACAGGCAATACGCATCGCTTTTTCAGACGTCTCGGAGCCGTCAATACCGACAACAATTTTCTTAAACATCCTTAGTCCTTTCAGGGGTTAGGCACCATCAGGCTAGCATAAAAGTCATATTGTACATTGACCTGCATCAACCCTTTGGAGGGGAAGCGCAGATATGGTGCCGGTGACATCCCACCAAATGGTCGTTCACCAGGCCGCAGGCCTCCATCCACGCATAAACAATCGTGGGGCCACAGAATTTAAACCCTGCTTTCTTGAGGTCCTTGCTGACTTGCTCTGATAACTCGGTCTCGGGCGGAACTTCCGATTGCAGCACAAATCGGTTCTGTAACGGGGCGCCGCCGACATAATCCCACATGAATGTATCAAAACCACCCTGCTCCTCCATCCGCAGCCACGCTTGCGCGTTGGTAATCGTGGCTTCAATCTTGCCGCGGTGTCGGATGATGCCTGCGTTGCCCAACAGGCGCTGGACGTCCTTCTCACCCCACATGGCAATCACATGCGGATCAAAGCCCGCAAACGCGTCGCGGAACGCCTCCCGTTTCTTCAGAATCGTGATCCAGCTCAGCCCCGCCTGAAACCCGTCGAGGATCAGTTTTTCCCACAGCGCACGGCTGTCATACTCTGGTACACCCCATTCGGTATCGTGATAGTCGATGTATATCTGTTCAGGCCCCGCCCATTCGCACCGCGTCATGTCCAGCCTCCGTTCATTAAATTCTATACTACTACGTTTGGCATAAAATTGGTCGTTTAACACCTTTTTAGCGGCTCTCGCGCAATGTCGTCTAAACCCCGCGATGCACAGCATTTCAGAGCAAAGGACGTTCACGTGAAAGGCCACACCAAACGCAAACACCCTGCCGCACAGCGCGGCACGCTCAGCCCCCTTGATTTTGCCGTAAGCAAAAACGAGCAAGGCATACTAGAAACTGTGAAGGAGGCGATTGCACATAATCAGACTCTACTGGCCTTTCAGCCGATTATGCGCGGTGACGCTCAGGGTCAGGTTGGCTTTTATGAAGGGCTCATTCGCGTTCTTGATGCCACAGGCCGCGTCATTCCTGCGGGTGATTTTATGGGCAAAATAGAAGACACCGAAACAGGGCGCGAAATTGATGTATTGGCCCTTCGGCACGGCCTAAACAGCCTCAAAAGTAATCCCCACCTGCGGCTGTCAATTAACATGTCTGCCCGCTCTATCGGCTACCGCCCCTGGATGAACTGTCTCAATCGTTTTTTAACGACGTCTCCCACTTTGGGAGAAAGGCTGATTCTCGAAATATCGGAGAGTTCGGCGATGTTGGTGCCAGAGCTGGTCATTGATTTTATGGAGCGTTTGCAACCTCGGGGGATTTGCTTTGCGATGGATAACTTCGGATCAGGCCAGATCGCGATCCGCTACTTCAAAGACTTCGATTTTGACATTCTGAAAATCGACGGTCAGTTTATGCGCGGCATCGCCCGAAATCCAGATAATCAGGCGGTGGTACGTGCTCTCTTTGGCATTGCAAAAGAATTCGACATGCTGACAGTGGCTGAATCTATTGAGACACATGAAGATGCAATAGTCGCGCGGCAGATTGGCATAGACTGCTTGCAAGGCTACTTTTTCGCAGCACCCACAACACAGCCCGACTGGCACGATGCAAAGGATGATCGCCAACGCGCCTGACATAGGCGCATCGGTCTTCTTGCCGTGTCCCGCACCATGCGGTAACCTCACATGCATGGTGGGGACAGATCAGCGCGACCCTCGCGCTCTTCTTGATTATGTTCGCCACTATCGCGTCATATTAAGAGGACCGCATTCCATGACCAACGTTGTTATCGCCTCCGCCGCCCGCACTGCCGTTGGCAGCTTTGGCGGCTCATTCGCCAACACCCCCGCCCATGATCTAGGCGCTGCTATGTTGAAAGAAATCGTCGCGCGCGCTGGCATTGATGCCGCCGAAGTTTCCGAGACGATCCTCGGTCAAGTGCTGACGGCTGCGCAGGGTCAAAACCCCGCACGTCAGGCACACGTGAACGCGGGCCTACCCATCGAATCATCTGCATGGTCAATCAATCAGGTCTGCGGCTCTGGTTTGCGGGCTGTAGCCCTCGCCGCACAGCATATCCAATTGGGCGATGCAGATATCATAGCAGCAGGTGGTCAGGAAAACATGACCATGTCCCCTCACGCCCAAGCAATGCGCGCAGGCCAGAAAATGGGTGATATGAAGCTCATCGACACGATGATCAAAGACGGTTTGTGGGATGCATTCAACGGCTACCACATGGGTCAAACCGCCGAGAATGTTGCAGAGAAATATCAAATCAGCCGCGATGATCAGGACCAGTTCGCTGTGGCCTCCCAAAACAAGGCCGAAGCCGCCCAAAAAGAGGGCCGTTTTAAAGACGAGATTTTTGCCTTTACAGTGCCGGGTCGCAAGAGCGACATCATTGTCGATGCTGACGAATACATCCGTCACGGTGCAAACCTCGAAACAATGGCTAAAATGCGCCCTGCCTTCACCAAAGATGGCTCGGTTACGGCCGCTAACGCTTCAGGATTGAACGACGGTGCCGCGGGTGCTCTCTTGATGACTGCGGAAAACGCGGAAAAGCGCGGCATCGAGCCGCTTGCACGTATCGCATCTTACGCGACTGCGGGTCTGGATCCGTCGATCATGGGCGCAGGTCCAATTTTTGCCTCCCGCAAAGCGCTGGAAAAGGCAGGCTGGTCTGTCGATGATCTCGACCTTGTCGAGGCAAATGAGGCCTTTGCCGCCCAAGCCTGTGCCGTGAACAAGGAAATGGGTTGGGATCCAGCAATTGTGAATGTGAACGGCGGCGCCATTGCCATCGGTCACCCCATCGGCGCATCCGGTGCACGGGTTCTCAATACTCTCCTCTTTGAGATGAAACGTCGCGGCGCTAAAAAAGGCCTCGCCACTCTCTGCATTGGTGGCGGTATGGGTGTTGCCATGTGCCTCGAACGGCTCTAAAAAGATTGGGCGCGTAATAAAATTGCGCGCCCGTCGCAATTGAAGCAATAACATTACAATCGGGAGAATTACATGTCGCGTGTCGCACTTGTTACCGGAGGCAGCCGCGGGATCGGCGCTGCCATTTCCAAAGAACTCAAAGAAAAGGGTTATACCGTTGCTGCAACTTACGCAGGCAATGACGAAGCAGCCTCTGCATTCACGGCCGAGACAGGCATCAAGACATACAAGTGGAACGTGGCCGACTATGACAGCTCGAAAGCAGGAATCGCACAGGTCGAAGCCGATCTGGGTCCTGTAGAGGTCATTGTTGCCAACGCGGGAATCACACGCGACGCGCCGTTTCACAAAATGACCCCTGACCAGTGGAAAGAAGTAATCGACACGAACCTTACAGGCGTGTTCAACACTATCCACCCAATCTGGCCCGGCATGCGCGAGCGAAAGTTCGGTCGGATTGTGGTCATCTCCTCGATCAACGGTCAAAAAGGTCAGTTTGCCCAGGTAAACTATGCCGCGACCAAAGCTGGCGATCTGGGTATCGTGAAATCACTGGCTCAAGAAGGCGCACGCGCCAATATTACTGCCAACGCGATCTGCCCGGGCTATATCGGTACGGATATGGTTATGGCAGTTCCGGAAAAAGTGCGTGAAAGCATCATCGCACAAATTCCTGCGGGCCGTTTGGGTGAGCCCGAAGAGATTGCGCGCGCTGTGTCTTTCCTCGTGTCCGACGATGCCGGCTTTATCAACGGGTCCACAATCTCGGCCAACGGCGCACAGTTCTTCGTCTAAGCGCCACCAGTACCCAATCAGGGCAAAGCAGAAATCATTCGGGGCCAGTGGATCATACCACTGGCCCCGTTTCATTCCGTAAGGTGGCATGCACACCGCCAGCGGAAAACTTTATCCGCGCTTTGGCGCACGCAGCCACGAGAAGAAGTCAGCCATCATGCGGCCACGCTCTGCATGGGCGGTATTCATGGCGGCGCGGGCGGCGGGGTTTGTTGTCGCTTCAAACATATCATTTCTCCTTTGGGCAATCCGGTTCGGATCAATCTGTCTTTTCTGAACCCAATATGCGCTTTGTGTGGGTTGCAGACAAACGAGACTTTCCAACCCATCAGTTAAGCTGTACTTAACTGAGCATGTCTAGTCGCCTCCCCCCTCTTACCGCGCTCCGCGCGTTTGATGCCGCTGCACGTCATATGTCGTTCGCTCAAGCCGCGGCAGAGCTGAACGTGACCCCTGCAGCCCTGTCATTTCAAATTAAATCGCTTGAAGCGCATTTGGGTGCGCCTCTCTTCCGTAGACTAAACCGCGCGGTTGAACTCACCGAGGCTGGTAAAGCCCTTTCAACAGGGGCCGCTGAGGGTTTTCAAACCCTCGCAGGTGCATGGCGCGCAGCGCAGCGCACACAAGACACGCAAACATTAACTGTCACAGCCGGCCCTGCCTTTACCGCAAAATGGCTGGCCCCGCGCTTGTATGAATTTGCCCAAGCCCACCCAAAGGTGGAGTTGCGCTTTGCCGCCTCGCTCACCTTGGCAGATCTGACACGCGACAATATCGATGTGGCCATCCGCTTCAGCGATTCAACATCGCCTGATCTCTACTCGCTGCCGCTGGCGGAGGAATGGGTAATGCCCGTCATGACGCCGGCATTAGCCGCGCAATATCCCACCGTCGAAAGCCTGCACAATGCGCCGCTGCTCTTTGACGAATCGATCAGCTTTCTCAAGGTGCCCGTAGACTGGTCTGACTGGTTCAATGCCATGGGCGCCCCTTTCAATCCAAAACTCGGGCCGCGCTTTTCGCAGTCGGATCATGCAATAGACGCCGCATTGGCGGGGGTCGGAGCCGTCATGGGCCGCCGTGCACTGGTGATCAAGGACCTCGCCGAAGGGCGGCTTGTCGCTCCCTTTCCCACCGCACTGGCGACAGGCGCGCGGTTTAGCTTTCTTTGCGTCAAAGGCATGGAAACGCGTCAGCAGATTGCTGCGTTTCGGGATTGGATCTTGGAAGAGATCAAGAAAACAGCACAGATCACGGAAAACCTCACAATTCTGGAGCCTTCACATTCATGAATCGCGCAAAAGCTACTGGCATAGGATTCATCGCAGTGCTTCTTTGGGCATTGCTGGCCTTGTTCACCGTAGGGTCAGCGCCCACTCCGCCCCTCTTGCTCAACACTCTTAGCTTCGGGATTGGCGGCATTGTGGGGCTGGTCTGGGCATGGATAACTGGCAGTTTTGACGAAATGCGCAAAGTCCCGTTCAAGGTCTATATCTTTGGCGCGCTCGGGCTCTTTGCATATCATTTGCTCTATTTCTCGGCCCTCCGCTTGGCTCCTGCGGCCGAAGCGGGTCTTATCGCCTATCTTTGGCCCCTGTTGATCGTTGTTTTTTCGGGCCTGCTCCCCTCCGAGCAGTTGCGCAGTGGTCATGTCATCGGGGCGCTTCTCGGCTTTGGCGGCGCGGCCCTGATCATTACGGGCGGCGGAACGGGCCTGAGCGGTGACTACATCATGGGCTACCTGCTGGCGCTTCTGGCAGCATTCACTTGGGCGGGATATTCGGTGCTGTCACGGCTGGTCGGCACTGCTCCAACAGCCAGCGTAGCCGTGTTTTGCCTTGCAACAGCAGCCCTATCACTCCCCCTGCACCTCATCTTTGAGGATACAGTTCTACCTTCCACAGCACTGGGATGGGCCAGCATTGCGGGTCTGGGCCTTGGGCCGGTAGGGTTTGCATTCTATGTGTGGGATATCGGATGCAAACAGGGTGATATCCAGCTTTTGGGCACCAGCTCTTATGCGGCGCCGCTGCTCTCAACCCTTGCGCTGATTATTGCAGGCGTTGCCACACCAAGTCTGACGTTACTATGGGCAGCACTGCTGGTCGCTGGCGGCGCACTGATTGCAGCGCGCGCCAGCTTTTCTTCAAACTAACTATTCGGACAGTCGACTGATTTCTTCTTTCAGGCGCATCTTTTGCTTCTTCATATCGGCCACTTTCAGGCCATCAATGCCGGGCGCTCGTTGGGCGGTCTCGATCGCCTCACTCATGTCACGGTGCTTTTTCTTCAACGTCTCAAGATGTGCGTTAAGGGACATACTTCCTCCAGTTGTTAAAAGTGCAAGTTCAGTGAAGCATGATCGGAATCCCAAGTCACGCCGCCCTGCAGCATAGCAGCCTTGTTGGTAAAGAAATGCTTAAGCTTGCCTAGAAATCCAGCGCAGCCCCTGTGCGTAAGGCATCGCGGATCGGTTGCGTGTATTGATCACCGTCTGCGTGGGTGTCGCCGCGGTGCAGAATGAGGGGCGCATGTAAGCGGAAATCCGCCCGTCCCGACTTACGCGCACGCACAATAACACGCTCTGCCGCGCGGCCCTCCCTTGCCGCAATTGGCAATACTTCGATCCCGCCCATATCATGCGGCAGCGCCGCCAGAATATCCGGCAAACGCTCCGCGCGGTGGATAATATGAAGTAGCCCTTTTGGCACAAGACGCTTGGCCCCGATTTCGATCCAAGTGGAGAGCGGCGTTTGCTCTCCCAACGCGGCTTCCCGCATGGGATCCCCTGCAGCAATTGACGCCTCACGCCGCCAATATGGCGGGTTCGCAAGGACGTGGTCAAATTGTCGCTGCCGCAACGTCAGCGGCAGGGCCGCGATGTCTGCCTTCACAACCTCAAGGACACCTGCACCATTTCGCTCAGCCAAACCTGCGTAAACTTCTTCTCGCTCGATACCAGTGAGTGACAGCCCTGCGACCCGCGCTGCAAGGCACAAGATCGCAGCACCAACACCACACCCCAATTCAAGCACACGTTGCCCTGAAACCGCAGGTATACTGGCCGCAAGCAGCACAGGATCAACCCCAGCGCGGTACCCTGACCGAGGCTGCCAAAGATGAAGCAGACCCCCCAGAAAGGCATCATGCGTCAGATCATCGTCAGTCACTGTCCCAGATCAATTTCGTTGTCACGCATTACAATCAAAGCAGCCGCATGATCATTCTCATGCACCATCAGCCGGCGCGGGAAAATTCCAATGCCACCCTCAAGGATGCTCATGTTTACGTCCATTTGAAAGCAGTCTATATCCTCGCCTTGCAACAGAGCTTGGGCAAAGGCCATGATCGTCGGGTCGGTGCTGCGCAAAAGTTCTTTCATGACAATGATGTAATCTGGGGCGACTGCCCTTGTCGAGCGCTAGGATGCGGGAAAAATGAGCAATCAATCGAGCCAGAAACCCCATGACCGCCTTGCTGCTGTGCTCAAGGACGATCTGGAAGCTGTAAGCGCGCTCATTCGTGAGCGGATGGCGTCCGAGCATGCACCGCGCATCCCCGAAGTAACAGCGCATCTGGTCGAGGCGGGCGGCAAGCGGTTGCGGCCCATGCTCACGCTCGCTGCGGCGCAGCTGTGTGGGTATGATGGTCCCTATCACATTCATCTGGCCACAACGGTTGAGTTCATCCACACCGCAACGCTCTTGCATGATGATGTTGTGGACGAAAGCAAACAGCGTCGAGGGCGGCCAACGGCGAACCTGCTGTGGGACAATCAATCCTCAGTGTTGGTAGGTGACTATCTATTTGCGCGAAGTTTCCAGTTGATGACCGAACCCGGCTCTATGCGGGTGATGAAAATCCTGTCCAACGCCGCCGCCACGATTGCGGAGGGTGAAGTGCTGCAACTTACCGCCGCACAGAACCTCGCCACAACTGAAGCGGTATATTTCCAAGTTGTCCGCGGCAAGACTGCTGCACTCTTCTCTGCCGCGACTGAAGTGGGCGGCGTGATTGCGGATGCCCCCGAAGAACATGTGCGCGCCCTGTTTGATTATGGTGATGCCCTCGGGATTGCCTTCCAAATTGTCGACGACCTGCTGGATTATCAGGGAATTGAAGGGCAAACGGGCAAGAATATCGGCGACGATTTCCGCGAGCGCAAACTGACATTGCCTGTGATAAAAGCAGTAGCTTTGGCCGATGACGAGGAACGCGAATTCTGGGTGCGCACCATTGAGCGTGGCAAGCAGGAAGACGGTGATCTGGAACATGCCCTCACGCTATTAAACAAGCACGGCACATTAACCGCGACGCAATCCGACGCGCTGATGTGGGCAGCCAAAGCCAAAGATGCTCTTGCCCCCCTACCCGCACATGAGATCAAAGACATGCTGGGTGATCTGGCGGACTATGTTGTGGCGCGGATCAGTTAGGGCTGTGGCCCACTGTTTGGGCCGCAACGATCCACCAATCGGGGTAGGCCCGCTTGATACGTGCAGCCGCAGCCTCCGCTTTGATACGATCGGGATAAATACCGAAACAGGTGCTGCCTGACCCCGACATACGTGCGAGCATTGCATCCCCAAGCTCCTCAAGAACCCGCCCGATCGTAGGAGCCACTGCGCGTGCAGGCGCCTCAAGATCGTTTCTTTGGTCGCGCAGCCATACGATCAAATCGGCCAAATCTTCGCAGCCATCAAATGCGCCCATCGCGGCGTTTTCTTTTGTCTCAAGTCCATCGAATACGGCACCTGTGGGCACTGCTACGCCAGGGTTGGCCAGCACAATATTGCACTGTGGCACGGGCCAGATCATGCTCAGCTCATCCCCAATCCCCCGCATGCGTTGCGGTGCGGCACTCATGCAAACGGGCACATCCGCCCCGAGCGACAGCGCGCCAGCCAACCCGATGCCGTCTTTGACAAGATGTCCAAACTGGCTGCGCAGCAAGGCCGCAGCATCCGCAGAGCCGCCGCCCAGCCCTGCACCATGCGGGAGGTTTTTCTCAAGCGTAATATGCCCCTTGATGCCTGCCAATTCTGCGGCACGCCAAACCAGATTTCGCTCATCTGTTGGAACACCGTTCGCAAAAGGGCCAGTGATTTGCATGCGCATCACCTCGCCCTCATCAAGCCAGAGGCGATCCCCGACATCTGCAAAGACAACAAGACTGTCGAGCAGATGATAGCCGTCATCCCGCTGCCTTGTCACATGGAGTGTCAAATTTACTTTGGCGGGCGCAAACCCCTCAATCGTCATTCGCCACCTTCAATGGCTCAGCGCCCTCTTCTGCCAAAACCACATCAAGCCCCACTTCAAGCTTGCGGCGGATGCGGTCGGGGTCGGCTTCTGTGTCCATCGTGCTGAATTCGATAAACGACAGGGCACGCTTCCATTGGAATTGCGCTTCGCGCTTGCGGCCTACAGCCCAAAACACATCGCCAAGGTGGTCGTTCACCACGGGATCAACAGCCTCAAGCTCGACTGCGCGCTCCATCTGGACGACTGCTTCCTCATAACGGCCAAGGCGGTAATAGACCCAACCGAGGCTATCCACGATATAGCCGCTATCGGGGCTGGCAGCGACAGCGCGCTCAATCATATCAAGGGCTTCATCCAGCTTCCGCTGTTCCTCGACAAGGGAATAGCCGAGATAGTTGAGCACCTGAGGTTGATCAGGATTGATCGCAAGTGCTGCGCGAAAGTCTGCTTCGGCGGCGACACTGTCGCCGTCTTGAGAATAGGCAATACCACGCGAAAAGTACAAGAACCACATCCGTACATCGCCCTCTTCAATGAGATCGAGTGCTTTTGTATAGGCCGCGATTGCTGCTTGGTCTTCATCTTGTGCGCGGAAAATATCACCCAGCGTTGAATGTACGACGGCCAGATCACCATGACTGCGGGCCAACTGTTCGAGAACTTCAATCGCCTGATCCGCTTTCTCCAAACGGCGCAACGCCGCAGCACGACCCAACTCTGCCACGTGATAGGCAGGGTCCCCATCACCGACTTTGCGGTACTCTTGCATAGCCAGTTTATATTGCCCCAAATCCTCCAGCAACGCCGCCGACAACAGCAGTGCATCCACATGGTCAGGGCGCAAATGACCAGCAATACGGGCATATAGCAGAGTATAATAATTGCTGGCCTCTTCGGCCCTAAGTAGGGCAGCAAATGTATAGAACACTTCGGCCAGCCCCGCACGCGCCGTCGGCGCATGAGTAAAGGGCAACCGCTCTTCCGCATCAAGACGGGCGACAAGCATATCAAGCTTGGAATCTGTGGCGCCGTTGAACGAGGTTTTAATAACTTCGATCGCATCGGCGTTTCGATCAAGTTGGGAGAGGATCTCGACCCGCGCAATAACACCGCGCCTTGTCCGCGCGACGGACCCTGCGGCATCGGCCTCAAACACAGCCGCAGCATCGCCGTAACGTCCGACAGTCGCAAGCGCTAGCGCTTTATGAAACTGTACAATGGCACGCATTCCCGCATCTTCAGAGGTCATCTCGAATTGCGCCATCGCGCCATCCACATCATCGGTACCGATCAGCGCCCATGCCTTTATAAGGCCGTCTACCCAAGGGCTTATCCCTTCCGATCTAATCTCTTGTGCAGCCAGTGCAGTGAAATCAGACGCGTCAATCAAACCTGCTGTGACAACCATACGCGCTACTTGAGAGCGTTGCCCCTCTGCCAAAATCGCCTCACCCAGCGGCAGTGCTTTTGCAAGATCGCCCAGCGCAAGATATGAAAGCGCAGCGCTCTCCATCAACTCGGCGTTGGCCGGATCCCGTTTGAGAGCGGTGGCATAATACTCGGCTGCACTCTCGAAATCGTTGCGCGTAGAGGCATTCCGGCCAGCCAGATAAGACCCCGCCAAAGTTTCTGCCATAACAGGCGTAGGGGCCGCGATCGTCAACGCCAGCCCAAGGGCCATTGCACTCACGGATGTTAGGAAATTTCTCATATGCTCACGCCTCGTTCTTTTTTTCCTAAGGCTAGCATGTTTGCGCGTTCGCGCAATGGCGGCCCCCTACCTCAATAGGCAGGAAGCCGCGATAATTGATCACATGTTCGGGTAGTTGGGCCCGTCACCACCCTGCGGCGTCGTCCAGACGATATTCTGGCTTGGATCTTTGATGTCGCATGTTTTGCAATGCACGCAGTTTTGGAAGTTGATGACGAAAGCGTCTTTGCCGTCTTTTTCCACAAACTCATACACCCCGGCAGGGCAATAGCGCGCCGAGGGGCCCGCGTATTTCGCGAGATTTACATCGACAGGAACCGACGCATCCTTAAGAGTCAGGTGCGCAGGTTGGCTTTCTTCGTGGTTAGTAAAGGAGAACGCTACATTGGTTAGGCGGTCAAAGCTGAGTTTTCCATCAGGCTTGGGATAGGCAATCTCTTTATGCTTCGACGCAAGCTCTGTCGCTTCCGCATCGTTCATGCCGTGATGCATCGTACCCAACAGTGAGAAATTAAACAGCGTGTTGCACCACATATCGAAACCGCCAATAGCGAGTGAGGCGACAAGACCATACTTGGACCACAGCGGCTTAACGTTACGGACCTTGAACAAGTCTTGGCCAATCGCACCTTCGCGGACGTCTTTCTCGTAATCGGGAAGCTCGTCACCGGAACGGCCCGCTTTGATCGCGGCATGAGCCGCTTCGGCAGCGGCCTTACCCGAAAGCATCGCGTTATGGTTGCCCTTGATCCGCGGTACGTTGACCATGCCAACCGAACAACCCAGCAAGGCCACACCGGGCGCTACCATCTTGGGCATGGACTGGTATCCGCCCTCGGTGATTGCACGGGCACCGTAGGCCACCCGTTTGCCGCCCTCAAGCAGCTCTGCCACCATCGGATGATGCTTGAACTGCTGGAATTCCATGTAAGGAAAAACATGCGGGTTTTTATAACCGAGGTGGACAACAAAGCCGACATAGACCTGATTATTCTCAAGATGATAGATAAACGATCCACCGCCTGCTTTTTTGCCCAGCGGCCAACCCATCGTGTGGGTAACGGAACCTTCTTTGTGCTTGGCGGGATCAATTTCCCAGATTTCTTTCATGCCAAGGCCGTATTTCTGCGGCTCTTTCCCTTTGGCGAGATCGTATTTCTCTATCACTTGCTTTGACAACGATCCACGCACGCCCTCGGAGAGGAAGACGTATTTGCCGTGAAGTTCCATCCCCGGCTCATAGTTTGGCCCCTGCGATCCGTCGGACGCGCGACCCATTTCGCCTGCGACCACACCTTTGACTTCACCATTATCTCCATAGACGATTTCGGAACACGCCATGCCAGGGAAGATTTCAACGCCCATCTCCTCGGCCTGTTCTGCCATCCAACGGCAAACATTGCCCATAGAGACGATGTAGTTGCCGTGGTTGCTCATCAGCGGTGGCATCGGAAAATTGGGAATTCGCACTTCCCCTGATTCGCCAAGTGCGTAGAAATTATCCTCGATCACAGGCACATTGAGCGGCGCACCTTTTTCCTTCCAATCGGGCATGAGCGCATCAAGGCCACAAGGATCAAGCACGGCACCAGACAGAATGTGCGCGCCCACTTCGGAGCCTTTTTCCAAAACAACGATGTTACAATCGGCATCAAGCTGCTTGAGACGGATGGCTGCTGATAGACCCGCAGGGCCAGCGCCCACGATTACAACATCATATTCCATCGCTTCGCGTTCAATCTCGGCCATACGTCTCGCTCCCCATGGGTAAAATTCGCTTTGAAAGGAGGTAGCGGCTGGACCCAACCTTTGCAATCACGACGGCGCGTTAAAATCGTCGCACTACGGCCTTTTTCGGTTCAAATCACCTAAACAGGCGTCATTTACGCGCTGAGATAGACAGTAATTCCTTTGCGAAAGCACTAGTCCATACAATCGATATAATCCCCAACCCGCGTTCCCATGCGCCATCATATTCAGTGGACATAACGAAAAACACAGGTGCGCCAAGGGTCCAAACTCCAGCGCAGCACCACGAAATTTTTGCAAATAGCCTTGCCGTATCAGCAAATAAACGCGCCGCTAGGACAAACGCGGCTACAAATAGCGCACCCATCGCGTAGACAATGTATATGTGGATCACGATACCCTCGTTGTCGCCATCCCCGTACTCGTTTCGCGCGCCTATGATCACGACACAAACGGCCAATAACATCAGCGCAACGGTGAGAGAGCTCCATTGCCACCCTCCCCCATGCAGATGCGCCGATGCAAGTGCAAGCGCCGTCAACGTGCCGGCAAAACCGTAAAGAGCGACGTCCTGAATGATCTCATATCGACCTGCGGCGAGGTCGCTAACTGTATCTGAAACCCAGTCATGATCGGGGACGATCACTGAGCCCACCACGTTTCCAACGATCAGCGCAAGCCCGCCGACAAAAGCAAGCCAAGCAAGTAGCACAAGGAAGGATGGGGATAGCCGTCGTTGGGATTCGGGCATGCGGTTTTTATCTATCATATAACGCAACCTCTGGCGGTGTATGAAAGTTCCTTTCGGTTCGGCGAAACCACGCCAGCCCTTGCGCCTTATCCGCTTGCATTTGACGTCCAACTTGGGTCAGGTAACGGGCAACACCAACACGCGCTCCGAAAACCTTCGGGGCGCGCCTTAGTATTACGGACACGGACGCCATGGAAAAAATCCCAATGACCCGCGGGGGTCACACCGCCCTTGAGACAGAACTCAAGCATCTCAAGACCATCGAGCGCCCCGCCATTATCAAGGCGATTGCGGAAGCACGCGAGCATGGCGATCTGTCCGAGAATGCTGAGTATCATTCTGCTAAGGAAAAGCAGTCTTTTATTGAGGGGCGCGTGAAAGAGCTTGAGGGTGCGATCTCGCTTGCTGAAGTGATTGATCCCGCAAAGCTGTCTGGCACGATCAAGTTTGGTGCAAAAGTTACGTTGGTGGACGAAGATACCGATGAAGAGAAAACCTATCAGATTGTTGGCGAGTATGAGGCCAATATTGAAAAAGGCTTGCTCAATATCAAATCACCCATCGCACGCGCGCTGATTGGTAAGGACGAAGGCGACAGCGTCGAAGTCCGAACACCTGGGGGTGTTAAATCCTATGAGGTTCTTAAAATCGTTTATGCCTGATGTTTGCGGTAAAATAGGTTTCGGGCGCGAGGACGATCATGTCTGATACGCAGCCCCCTGAGCAATCCAACCCACGTCCCGCAACAGGCGCATTGCGTAAAACCGGCGTTAAAACTGGCGCTTCGCGCCCAACGCCGCTGGGCATTTATGACAAGGCACGCTCGGACGGGATCACTGGCATCGAGATCATTGCAATCATTCTGTCTTCCATCTGGTTGTTGGGTTGTTTGATTTTCTTTGTCTTTATGACACAGCCGCCTGTTCCCGAAGGTCAGGGCGGCCTGCGCTTTTTAATGACAATGCTCGCCGTGTTTATGCCCGTTGCGATGATCTGGGTCGGGGCGACTGCGGCACGCGCCAGCCGCGTCATGCGCGAAGAGAGCCAACGTTTGCAGGCGGCGATTGACGCCATCCGCCATGCCTATATCGCACAACAGCAAGGCGGCAATTTGCGCTCCGAACCATCGGTCAGCCGCAAACTTGACGAGATCGCAGCTGCAACGCGTAAGACAGAAACGGCACTTGCTACGTTCTCGACCCGCCGCGAGGAAGCGCCCCGTGCAGCCCAACCCGCCATCGCACCGCCTTCCGAGGACCAGCCAACTTTGGCCCTTGGCACGCAAAGCACTGATTTGGCTCCCCAAGTTGAGATAGACGACCTCATCCGTGCTTTGAACTTTCCCGAAACGGCAGAGGACGAGGCAGGTTTTGCTGCCCTGCGCCGTGCGATGAAAGACCGAAACGCTGCCCAGCTGATTCAAGCCGCGCAAGATATCCTAACGCTGCTAAGCCAGGATGGCATTTACATGGATGATCTAACGCCAGACCGCGCGCGCCCTGAAATCTGGCGGATGTTCGGTCAGGGATCACGTGGACGTCCTGTTGCTGCTTTGGGCGGTATTCGTGACCGCTCGTCGCTTGCCCTTACGGCTGGACGCATGAAGCAGGATCCGATTTTCCGCGATGCAGCCCACCACTTCTTGCGCCGTTTTGACAAACTGTTTGCGGACTTCGAGAAAGATGCCAGTGACGGTGAAATCTCGGCCATGGCCGACACGCGCACCGCGCGCGCCTTTATGCTGTTGGGTCGTGTCGCAGGAACGTTCGACTAAGGGCAGACCTGCGCACGGTTCTTTGCGTCGAACACGGCACTGACCATAGTACCGTCCGCCGCTTCGAACATTGCAACGGCGCCCGCCATCTCCCCACCTGTCACGCGAATTTGCCCTAAATCGGATGAGGCGAGCCTGTCGTCCACATCAATGGAAAACACCGCACGCGAGCCAGCCTTGCCATCGCGCAATGCGACCTTGATCGCTTCGGCTCCGTCGGCCACATCATTGGCCTGCGTGCCCCCTTCATCGCGCAGCGGTTGGAACACCTCTACACCAGTACCGCCATCAGCAGTATCAAAGATCAACCGCCCCGCAGAGCCGCGCAGATCAACTTGCACGGCGATAAGGGGCTGCGTGCCAATGGTGAGCTCAAACCGATCCCGTGGCGCACTCTCGACAAACCTTAGGCTTGCTCCTGTACAATCTGCTGCCTGCGCAGCGCCGGTCACTACGATTAGGGCCGCTGATAATTTCCACATGAACACTCTCCTAAATTCCAAAACTTCCAAACGGGATATAACGCACCATATCACCTTTTCTTATCTCCCGCGCCTCTTCAGATAGCTCCACCAAGCCTTCGGCCCAACTCAGTCCGCTTATCCGCCCTGATCCCTCAGATGCGAACACCTCGATACGGCCATCACGCATACGGGCCCGCAGGTATTCACGCCGCCCCGCCTTTTTGCGCTTTTCGAAACCGGCTGGGACATCAAAACCTTGCGGGACCTGCCACTCGGCACCCGCCAATTGCGCCAGTGCGGGGCGTGCAAAGATCAATGTACACACCATCGCCGCAACGGGATTTCCCGGCAGTCCAAAAATGGGGACTCCGTTCCAGAGCCCCAGCGCCAGAGGCCTTCCGGGTTTAATCGCTATGCGCCACACCGCCATCGCACCCGCCTCTTCCAACAAGGCAGAAACGTGATCTTCGTCCCCTGCCGAGGCCCCGCCACTGGTAATAATCGAATCCACGTGAGTCGCCGCATGGTCAAATGTGTCGCGCAACTTACCACGATCGTCAGGCACTCGGCCAAGATCAACGGCTTCTTGCCCCAATTGAGCCAATAGCGCCAAAAGCATGGGACGGTTGGCATCAAATATCTGCCCCACACCAGCAGCCTCACCTGCTTCAACCAATTCATCGCCGGTGGAAAGCACCCCAACACGCAGCGGCACACGTACAGCAACTTCAGCAATCCCCGTAGCGGCAAGCGAGGCCAAATCCGCTGAGGTGATCCTACGGCCTCGCTGCAAGACAAGGTCACCAAATTTGATATCTTCGCCAGCCTTGCGGGTGTTCGCCCCTTGCTTAAGGGGACCTGAAAACACGATATGCCCGCGCTCGACACGCACGTCTTCTTGTAAAATGACTGTATCAACGCCTTTGGGGAGTGCTGCGCCGGTCAATATGCGAATAGCGCGGCCCGCTTCCACTTTCGTGGGCAGATCCCCCGCTGCCGCGCGACCCTCGACCAAAGCAATACGGTGCAGGCCGGCATCCCGCCCCCCCGCAAAGCCGTATCCATCAACAGCCGTATTGGGCAGGGGCGGATTGGCTCGGAGCGCCATCACATCCTGCGCCGCAATACGGCCACGCGCTTGGCACAGAGGGACATGTGCAACTTTCGTGACCGGGGTAAGACGTTCACGCAGAAGATCGAGCGCCTCTTCCACAGGCGTCCAATGAATACCCTGCGGCAAGGCAAAACAATCGTTGCGCAGCGGCGGCTCGTCCATGCAGGCCGCATTCAACGCATCACTCAGCCCAGCGCCCAGAATCCACGCCTCCTCCCGCGCAACCAGCGGTGCCTCGGCCATGTGTTCGACCAGCAAAGTCGCGGGGAGGCGGGCCAGCGCATTGGCCAAAAGCCTGACTTGGATTCTGTCACGAATGGCATCCGTCCCCTCTTGGGCCAGAACCTTCTTCACCGATGTCTCAATAAGACCAGGCCAGATTTCAGCCAAGACGACAGGAGCCTCTACGTATGCCTCGAACGGCCAAACCCGAACGCCGTCCAGACGGCGCAGACGGTTGAGCATGGGCAGGCCCATCATCTGCTGGCTGCCAACCGTGGGATTGAAAAATAACTGGAAACAAGAGGAAGATGCCTTGGACACCGCATCGCAGTGACGCTTCTCCGCTATGGGGTCGAACCGGATACCCGCTTTACGGTAGGGAATGTCGGGCCATTTTTCTCTGGTCGGCTTGCCCCAAAATGGCCCCGCGTCCTCGAATAATCCATTGAGGGTTTCGGCCACGTCAAAGCGGTTATTGGTCCCGTCATCTGCATCCGTGATCCGCTTCTCAAACCAGTCCCAAAGCGCAAAGGGGTCGTCTGATCCTGTCACTTTACGTGCAAACCCCTGCGGATAGCCAAATGGGAAGTCAAACGCGCAAAGAAGCCTACGCCCTGCCGCTTGCTCTGATGAAATCAGATCGGTTATAACGCCCTCTGCCTCTTGACGGGAGCGGCAATAGATTGGTTCTTGAGACATGCCATTGCGGGTGACCCCCAGCCAAATCGCATCTTTTTTCGGTCTTGGTCCTGCGCGTTTCCCCGCAGACCAATCCACCACAAGGACAGTATCAAACAGGCTCACAGCCCGACCTCTTTCAGGATAAAATCGGCAATGGCACTGGTGTTATCCAGGTCAAAAACAAGGCGATCAAGTGCGAGCTCGCAATCACTTGCGACGGCCCGCACTGTGGGATCGTCGGGCGCAATCAGCGGGTTGCCAGTCACGGCGCGGTGAGCCTCAATCTTGGGGTGCGCGTCACGCTTGTAGCCTTCCACCAGTACCAGATCGACGGGGGCAAGCTGCCTAAGCAGCGTCTCAAGTGTCGGCTCCTGTGCACCGCGCAATTCATGCATCAGCGCGATACGGTTGCGCGAAGCGAGTAAGACCTGAGAGGCACCCGCTTCGCGGTGACGGAAACTATCCTTGCCCGGATGATCGACGTCAAAACTGTGGTGCGCATGTTTGACAGTGGAGACAGAAAAACCCCTTCCTGTGATTTCGGTTACCAGCCGCTCCATCAGGCCCGTCTTGCCTGCATTTTTCCAACCGACAATACCATAGAGCCTCATAGCATCGCCTCGGCGCGGGCCAGATCCTCGGGCGTGTTTACATTAAAGAATGCATCCACTTGCGGGAACATCGCCTCGCGTCCATCATGCTTTTGAGTCCAGAGCACGACTTTGCGTAGCCCGCTTGCAAGGGCCACCCGTAGATCATCGCGTAGCGCCACAGGCCAAAGGCCAAAAGTAGGGTGCCGTGCCGTGCCACGTTGTGCATCAGGTGTCGCAGCAAGGACAAGCGGGTGAACCATCCCTTCGGATGCCAGCAACAACTGCGGGACCAGATCGCACGGAAAAAACGGCGTGTCAGCAGCGGCTGTGACAATCGTTTCGGCCCCCAGCGACGCGGCCCAATCCATCCCCGCCAACACACCTGCAAGTGGGCCTGCAAAGCCCTCGATGCTGTCAGCGATCACGGGAAGCCCCATGTCGGCAAACCGCGCAGCATTACCATTCGCATTAAGCGCAAGTCGGTCCACCTGAGGGGCCAGCCGCGCCTCTACCCGCGCCAGCAAGCTTTGCCCGCCCAGCATACGCAAACCTTTGTCGCCCCCGCCCATGCGCGTAGCCTGTCCGCCCGCAAGGATAACGCCGTAGGGTTGTTTCATCGCGCAGCCTCCATCCATTTTTGCAGGTCAGTGCGGAACTGTGCAGGTGTTACCCCCTCTGGCAGCGCAGTATCAGGCACGACATTAACACCGCCCCCCGATTGCAATACTGTCGCATCAGACAAGCCTACAATCCTGTCGACACCTAGCCAATTCATCGTGCTGTGGCTCAGCGCAGACGAAATCTCAATCTGCTCAGGACGAAAAACAAGACGGAAGGAGCCGTGCCGCTCAGCTGCATCGAGTGCAAGTTTTACGATTGCACGCGTCTGACGTTTGTAAATTCCGTTGATCACAAGAAATCCGGCGCAAAATCCTAGCGCCGTAAATCCTAAAATCGTTGGGTCGATAAAATCCGAACTGAAGACGATGATACGCAAGTTGAAAAGTAGAAAAACGGTCACCAATAAGGCGGCCCATAGGACTGCTTTACCAATACTATTTTTGCGACCTGGCTCTTTCTGCCCATCTGGCGCATTGATCGACCGCATACCAGCCTCTAGCAAAGCCGGCGACGGCAAATATTGAACCACATATTCAGTCATTGCGCAGCCTCCTGCCAGCGCTGCATGACCGCCAGCGCGTCCTCTGCATCAAGGGGGCCAAGAAACGCATGGCGCGGCAGGGGAATCGCTATTCCCGATATGCCCACCACTAGAACCCTTTTTCCGCCACGCACCAATGCTACATCGGCCCACCCACTGTGCCAACGGCTGTGGGCTGTACTCACAGAAATGCCGTTCTGGTCCAGCACAACCTGCTGCACGCGGCCAAACCGCGAGCGCATAGTGATCTGCGCAATCATGAAATAGGCCTGCCGCATGAGCCAGAACGTCAGAAGACCAAAGACAACAAATGTCACAGGTAAAGCTGCTGAGGGCAAATCCGAAAATTCTGGTCCACCCATGAGGGCCACGATAACCCAAAAGAACATTGTCGCTCCCAAAGGTGCACAAAACCCGACAAAGAATGACTGAAAAAGCAAGATCGCACGATGTACTCCCCGCAAGGCGTCCCGCCCTGCCAAGGCCATCGCTTCATAGACCTCTTGTGCCGTTGGCGCGACCTCCAACTCCCAGCGCTCTTCACTCATGGTGCGCCCTTACGGCCACTGCGTCTAGGCTCATCCGCAATGGCGGCAGGATCGGCGTCGCGAAGCAGCCGTTTCTCTCCCGACAAACACATAAACCGCTTCCCCTTCATTCGTCCGATAAGCGTCAGGCCAAGCTGTTGGGCAATCTCGACACCCCACGCGGTGAAGCCAGAGCGCGAAGCCAGCACAGGAATGCCCATCATCGCAGTTTTGATCACCATCTCGGACGTAAGACGGCCCGTGGTGTAGAGAATTTTGTCATCGGCACTCACCCCCTCCGACAGCATCCAGCCTGCGATTTTATCAACTGCGTTGTGGCGGCCCACATCTTCCATATAAACCAGCGGGTGGTCCGCACAGCACAGAATCGTGCCATGAATCGCCCCTGCTTGGAGATAGAGACTGGGGGTGCGGTTGATCTTGGCCGACAGGGTATAGAGCCATGAGGTCCGCACTTGGGTTTGGGGCAGGACCACACCCTCCAGCCCCTCCATCATGTCGCCAAAGACCGTACCAACAGCACAGCCGCTGGTCCGCGTCTTGCGGCGCATCTTATCCTCGTAATCGGTTTGACGCGCGGTGCGCACCACTACCACTTCAAGATCTTCGTCATAGTCAACGGCCGTGATCTCATCCTCAGGCCGCAGCATCCCTTGATTGCGCAGAAACCCAAGCGCGAGATAGTCGGGGTAGTCGCCAATCGTCATGGCCGTCACAATTTCCTGCGCGTTGAGATAGATGGTGAGCGGGCGCTCTTCGACCACATTAATCTCCTGTGCCACGCCGTCCTGATCCATCCCCGTCACCACACGGGTCAGGCGCGGTGCAGCGGGATCAGGGGCAATCAGATAATCGGATAGGTCTTGAGTGACAGCCAATTGCACCCTCCTCGGCAACACGCTACGCATTGCCTCTAATCTAAGGGCATCGCATGACCTCTACCACCCGCAAATCCCCCTACCGTCAAGGGATCATCGACAGCAGCCCGTTCATTCTGGTGATCATTCCGTTTGCATCGCTGTTTGGCGTGCTTGCGTCTGAGGCAGGTTTGAGTGTGGTGGAGACGATGGCCTTCTCGATTGTCGTCATTGCAGGCGCGGCACAATTCACAGCACTTCAGCTTATGCAAGAGAATGCGCCGACTGTGATTGTGCTAATCTCTGCGCTTGCGGTGAACCTGCGTATGGCGATGTATTCCGCCTCCCTCACCCCTTACATCGGCGCAGCACCGCTTTGGCAGCGTGCTCTTTGTGCCTATCTCACGGTGGATCAATCCTATGTGGTGGGCGTATCCAAGTTCGAGCGTGAGCCGGATATGACAGTCGCGGCACGGGTTTCATACTTTCTAGGGGCGGTAACGCCGATCGTGCCGCTTTGGTATCTGTTCACATATGTTGGTGCTGTGCTGGGCACTCAAATCCCTGACAGCTGGGCGCTGGATTTCGCCATTCCCATCACCTTCCTAGCTATGATCGCACCCATGTTCCGCACGGCGGCTCACGTAGTAGCGGCACTGGTCGCTGTTGTTGTCGCTTTGCTCGCTGCTGGTGTGCCCTACTCGCTCGGGCTGATCATTGCAGGGACGGCAGGTATGATGGCAGGTGCGCAAACCGAACTGTGGCTTGAGCGCAAAGGAAATGCTAAATGATCGAAACAGGTACACTCTGGACTGTGATCATCGTGCTGGGGCTAGGCAGCTTTGGCTTGCGCTTTGTCTTTACCGGATTGGTAGGCGACCGCGCGATGCCCGATTGGCTGCTGCGGCACTTGCGCTATACCGCAGTCGCGATCCTCCCTGCACTGGTGGCGCCACAGGTCGTCTGGCCTGTCGCGACTGACGGTGTGTTTGATATTCCACGCGCGGCAGCGGCAACAGCGGCCTTGCTGATTGGATTGGTCACAAAGAATGTTTTGATGGCTGTGCTTAGCGGTGCAGTCACTCTTTACGGGCTGCTTTATCTAATCGGATAGACCTTTGACGCCGTCGCGAACATTACCTTGGTCATCTTCATAATAGCGCGAAGTTTTTACACCGGGCAATCGCTCTACCTGTTCCATCAGCTTGAGTGGATAAAACCCCTGCTGGATCGACTGAAAACCGGGGATCTGTTTGAGAATGCCAGAGGTAGCGTTCGCACAAAACGCGCTTGGCACCGCACCATTCGACCGCACCAACTGCATCGCGCGCGCTGCTTGTGCGGGTGTCACGACAAACTCTTGGGAGACGACATGAAAGTCACTACGCGCATGGGCAGATTTATAAATCTGGATCCAATTCGGTGACATGCCGTACAAGACATCACCACGCTCGGGTATCTTCTCGTGTTCGAAAGAACCTGCGGGATCAAAAATCACAGACTGCTGACCCTGAACCAACAACGCACTGTGCCCGCCTGCACCGGTCCGGTTATTGATCATCGTGATCAACGTCAGTTTTGGGGGGCCCTGATGCGTATGTATCCCTGCTTCAATCTGCGCTTGTGGCGATTCTTTTCCCTTTTCTGCACAGCCAGCCAAAAAGGCTGCGCACATCAAGGACGCAAGGAGTGGTTTAATCATCAGTTATACAATCGGTTTAGCGTGCGAAAAGAGCCAGAAAAAGCAGAATACCAATGATTACCATGCAAGCGCGTGTGACAAAAGTAACGAAGCCGTTAAATGTCTTTTCCTGCACGTCAGTTTTCATCGTGCCATGTTCATGTTCGGCCATCGGAAGTCCCTCTTGTCATAGTTGGCTTGGTTTTACGGCTGATTACGGCATTTTCCTGCCGCTGTCACGCCAGATTTGGCGCATATGTCTAAGATGCCGCGTTTATACCTCGTCCCGATCCAGATCAGCCAACAGCTTAAAGCCGATGCGATTGGGGGCTTCTGCCTCGACCGTCTTTGGCAGAGCTCGGAAAACAACATTCAGCTGGCTCACGTGCTGGACCAGCTGCATCTTTACGCCTGCTGCGTCTGCACCGTAGAAAGTCACCACATCAGGATCGAAGAACCCCATGCCCTCAATCTTGAGCACGCCAGCGTCCGTTCCTGCAAATCCCATGGCGATTTCGTGATCGTCATCAAGGCCTTCCTCGAACTTCTTGAGATACAACACTGTGCGCTCGTAGGCCCATTGCGCGGGGGATTTCTTTTCCACAGGCTTGCCCGAAACACCCTTTGGTACAGGTTGATCCTTGGCGTTTTTCGCCGCAGGGTCGTTGTGTACTTCGTGCACACGCGGCAGGGCACTTGTCTCATGTGCTTCTGCCGCTGTCTTGATCTGGTCACCCATAACTCACCCTCTACGCTTTACGCTGATACAGCCATGCACCATCGTCGCGCTGTGTGCGCGTGGCAAGGCCCGTCTGGTGAAGGTGGCTCAAATGGGCAAAGGCTTCAACCAGCGCAAGGCCATATTCACCCTCACCTATCGCTCTTTTGAACAACGGTGAGAAAACCTCGCCCGCGGTCTTGGGCGTGCAGATGTAGTCGAGCAGACGGCGCAGCGCACCGTGGTGGTTGTCGATCAGCATGTTCATTCGCTTTGGCAGGCCTGTAAAGGGTACTTTGTGGCCGCCCAACACCAGATGATCGGCACGTCCCAGCAGGGCCAACCGCTCGCATGCCTCAAGCCATTCACCAATCGGATCAGCCATCGGTTCGGTGGCGTAAACGCCAACATTCGGGCTGATGGAGGGGAGAATTTGGTCGCCAGCGATAACCAGGTTATCATCACGGCTCCAGAAGGTTGCGTGCTCTGGCGCGTGGCCGTTGCCCATATGCACATCCCACAAACGGCCACCCAGCTCGATCGTGTCGTCCTGCTTGATCCGTGTGTATCCCAGCGGCAGCGGATCGACGATATCAGCAAAATTAAACGGGCGGTCTTTGGCCCGCTTTGTATAAATCGCAGCTTCCATACCCGCAGAGCGGTAGAAGGCAAGGCTCTCTTCATTGGGGACATCCTGCACATCCAGCGTCAGCATGCGCGCCGTGAGCCATGCCGTGCGGGTCGTCACCAGCTCTGCCCCATGCTCGGTCTGGAACCAGCCCGCCAACCCGATGTGATCGGGATGGTGGTGCGTCACCACAACGCGGCTGACCGGTTTGCCCCCCAGCGGCCCCGCCAAAATCTCGGTCCAGATGCTTTTGGATTTCTTTGAGGAGAACCCCGTGTCGATAATGGTCCAACTGTCGCCCTCGTCCAGCGCATAGACGTTGACGTGGTCGAGCTTCATTGGCAGCGGCAGGCGCATCCACAGCACACCGGGTGCGACTTCGATCGCCTCTGTTCCGACGGGTGGCACCTCCCATGGATAACGCAGACCTTCGGGCGCGGGGCGTTCAGCCATGATTATCCTGCCAATTCTTCTGCGGTCAGCGCGTATAGGTCTTCCGCTCCCGCCTGTGCATGGGCCAGCAGCGCAGTATGTTCGGGCAGCATGCGTTGAATGTAAAAACGCGCCAGCTTTTCACGTGCGCCGCCTCGCTCGGCCACTGCTGCCTTAAGGTGAAGATGTGCGCCCAGAATTCGGGCAAAAGCATGCAGGTATGGCACCGCCCCAGCAAAACGCTCTTGCAAATCAGTTTGTGAAACAAGCCATTCTGTCGCCTCACGCATGCTCTCTGTGGCTTCCCAGACATCATTGGCGAGACGTGGAAAGACCGCCTTGGCCGCTTCGACATCTTCGGAGATTTCATCCAGCAAGGCCATCGCCGCCTCACCGCCATCCATCATTTTGCGCGCCACAAGGTCCATTGCCTGAATGCCGTTGGTCCCTTCATAGATTGCCGTAACACGCACGTCGCGACAGAACTGCGCGGCCCCTGTCTCCTCTACAAAACCCATGCCACCGTGCACCTGAAGGCCCATATCCGCCACAGCAATGCCTGTGTCTGTACCAAATGCTTTTGTGATCGGGGTCAGGAGTGCTGCACGCGCTTTCCACACTTTGTCACCCGTTGCTGTGGCCATATCAATGGCAACTGCGTTGCAGACCGCAATAGCCCGCGCAGCAAATATCTCGGCCTTCATGGTGGTCAGCATACGCCGCACATCCGCGTGGCCCAGAATGGAGTCTTTTTCCGCAGGCGCGCTGGTTTTGCCCTGCTTGCGGTCCTGCGCATAGGCCAGCGCGTGCTGGTAGGAAGCATCGGCAATCCCAATCCCCTGCCCGCCGACACCCAGCCGCGCATTGTTCATCATTGTAAACATCGCTGCCATGCCGCCATTTTCTTCACCCACAAGCCATCCAGTGGCGGCGTCATATTGCATAACGCATGTTGGGGAGCCGTGCAGGCCCATCTTGTGCTCAAGACTGACAACGCTCACACCATTGCGCTGACCTGGATTACCATCGGCATCAGGCAACAGTTTTGGCACAAGAAACAGGCTTATCCCGCGCACACCAGCAGGTGCACCTGCAAGCCGCGCTAGAACCAGATGACAAACGTTGCCTCCAAAATCGTGATCACCCCATGTGATATAGATTTTCTGGCCTGTGACGGCGAAAGTACCGTCTCCGTTTTCTTCGGCTTTGGTCGTCAACGCCCCAACATCCGATCCTGCCTGCGGTTCGGTCAGGTTCATGGTTCCGGTCCATTCGCCACTGATCAGTTTTGGCAGGTACAACTCTTTGAGCGTATCGCTCGCATGATGCTCAAGCGCTTCAATCTGCCCTTGGGTCAGCATTGGAGCCAGTTGCAACGATAGGCAAGAGCCGCTCATCATCTCGCCCACAGCCGCGGTGAGCGCCATTGGCAGACCCATGCCGCCATACTCGGGATTGGCCGACATGCCGACCCATCCGCCCTCGGCAATCGCCTTGAACCCCTCATGAAAACCCGGCGAAGTCCGCACCACGCCATTTTCCAGATGGGCAGGATGTACATCGCCTGTGCGCTGAAGCGGGGCCAGCACTTCTTCACAAAGCTTGCCCGCCTCAGTGAGAATCGCGCGGGTCACATCGTCCGTCGCATCGCCAAACCGCTCGGTCGCACGCAGCGCGGTCAGCCCCACAACATGCTCGAACAGAAAATTGTAGTCTTCAACAGGTGCGCGATACGTCATAAGGGTCTCTTTCAAGTGGAAGGCGGTTCAGCTGCGGTCAAACTATTTCGCTCGACGCAGCATAACAACAGGTTGGTGAGCAATCAGGCGAACTGCAACCAAAACGCCGCGTCAGACAAGGCAGGAGCAGACAGTGACACAACAAACCGAACGCCTATCTGCAACTGAAACCGGCATCGACCGCGCGGCTGAGCTGCTAGAGGCAGGTGCCTTAGTCGCCTTCCCCACAGAGACTGTCTACGGCCTTGGCGCTGATGCGCGACAGGGAGAAGCGGTGGCCGCCATCTACACTGCGAAAGGCCGCCCATCCTTCAACCCGCTCATCGTGCATGTCGCAGATGTTTCAATGGCACAAAAATATGCGGAATGGTCGCCTGAAGCAGCTGCACTTGCCGCTGCATTCTGGCCGGGGCCTTTGACCCTTGTTCTCCCGCTTTGTGCTGATAATGGCCTGTCGCCCTTGGTCACTGCGGGGCTGTCCTCCGTCGGCCTTCGAGTGCCTGAGCACACCGTAGCGCGGGCCTTACTCACAGCATTTGGTGGACCTGTTGCCGCGCCATCGGCCAATCCATCAGGACGGATCAGCCCGACCACATCCGAGCATGTTCTTTCGGGTTTGGACGGACGCATTGCCGCAGTGGTGGAAGGGGGCGCTTGTCCTGTCGGTGTCGAAAGTACAATCATCGGACTGATGGATGGACCTGCTGTCTTGTTGCGCAGTGGCGGTGTGTCCAGCGAAGCGATCGAAGCGGTTTTGGGCCAACCCCTGCGGCACGGGGATGAGAGCAAGATCACCGCCCCCGGTCAGATGGCATCTCATTACGCACCGCAAGGGAATGTTCGCCTTAACGCCGCACAAGCACGTCCTGACGAACACATGCTGGGTTTTGGCAATATCTCAGGTGATTTAAACCTCTCTGAATCTGGTGACCTGACAGAGGCGGCGGCAAACCTGTTTGGGCATTTGCACCGGCTTGATGCATTGGGCGGGCCGATTGCTGTGGCACCGATTCCGATGGAGGGGTTGGGCCGCGCCATCAATGACCGCCTCGCCCGCGCCGCAGCCCCCCGCGACTAGATCAGGCACGCCCCGCAGCGCCAGAAAGGCTCACGGGATCAATGCCGATGCTGCGCAATGACGCATCCCAGATCAGTTCGGTTTGCGTGTCGAACACCAAATCCTCTGACGCGGCGGCCGTGAGCCAGCCATTTGCGGCAATTTCCTGCTCTAGCTGACCCGCTCCCCAGCCCGCATAACCCACCGCGAACAAGAAGGGCGTCGGCCCCTTCCCTGTTGCAATATCCTCCAGAATATCGCGTGTCGCCGTGAGGACATATCCACCCGGGATTATCAAAGGCTCTGGCGAGAGACGGGTTTTATCGAGGTGCAGGACAAATCCGCGCTTTGTCTCAACAGGGCCACCGAAATGCACAGGCGTCGACACTGGCCCAGTGCTGGCGGTGATTTCAATACGGGCAAACACTTCGCGCAGGGTCATGTCGCCCACGTGTTTGTTAATGATGACCCCCATCGCACCCTCATCCGAATGCGCGCAGATAAACACAACCGAACGGGCAAAGCGCGGATCATCCATCCCTGGCATCGCAATCAAAAGCTGTCCTGTCAGATCCATAGCTGCCTCCTGCCGCTCAAGCCTGTCGCCCTCTGCCACTTTGACCAGCGCGGATCGCCCCTGCAAGTACCATCAGCGAAACATAGCTGACTGAGTTGTGACTTGGCAAAAGCATCGGGCCGCGTCACACAGGATGCATGATCAAATCCATACTCTGCGCCACCGCCCTTATTACAACTGCTACCGTTGCCCATGCAGGCGATCCAGTTGGCGTTCCCGTAACTGCAGAGTTGATTGACGGCTGGCAACAGGCGGACGGTACTCGCGTGAGTGCAATTCGCCTGACGATGGCGCAAGGATGGAAGACATATTGGCGCGCACCCGGTGACGCAGGTATTCCGCCAGATTTCAAATGGAACGGATCACGTAATCTGGCGGGGGTCACTGTAAGCTGGCCCACACCAAAAGTGTTCGAGCAAAATGGCATGCGCTCTGTTGGCTATTCCAATCAGGTCACCCTGCCATTGGCCGTTGCGCCAAAGCGGTTAGGCAAGCCGGTCGAGATTAACCTCAAAATGGAAATTGGTGTATGCAAAGATATCTGTGTGCCTCAAACTCTTTCCATAAAAGGAACGCTTAACAGCGATGCAACAACACCTGTTCCCGCGATTGCGGCAGCCTTGGCCGAACGCCCTTACTCTGCCAAAGAAGCGGGCGCACGCAACGTCACTTGTGCGATCAGCCCCTCAGAAGATGGCCTGAACATTACTGCCACGCTCACCCTTCCCACGACTGGCGGCAGAGAGCATGTCGTGATTGAAGCAGGTCGCCCTGACATTTGGGTGTCCGAAGCTGTATCACGTCGCAGTGGCAACACACTGACAGCACAGGCTGAAATGGTATCAGGTGCTCAGGGCGCCTTTGCGCTCGATCGCTCTGCGATCCGTTTTACGGTTTTGGGATCGTCCCATGCGGTTGACCTGATAGGCTGTACACCAAGCTGAGGCGCTAAAGAGCTGCTACTCTGTCGCGATGCTGGGTTTGCGAAGCATCATCACAAGACCACCAATCAGGTATCCCAAAAGGGCGACGATAGCGGCACCTACGACAAACAATGCGAACGCCGCCACCATGACAGATTGTCCTGCCAATGTGGGCAGTGCAGCAAGCAGCGCCGGAAAAAGCACACCCTTAAGCGTCGCATGGCCCAGTGTGAGCGCACCCCATCCCAGAACCAACGCCCAAAGCGCAACCAGACCCAGTTGCAAACCGCGTGCCCGCGCTCGCATACCGCGTCTCATCGCCGCAATCTGACGGGCAACATCATGTTGCGCCGCTACCAGCGCTGGAACAACCAGCAGCACCAACAGCATTCCGAACCCAAGGCCGTAAACCAGTGTGATCACCGTGGGTTTTAGAAACTGTGCCTGTTGGCTGCGCTCAAACAGGAGCGGTGCCATGCCCAAGACAGTTGTGAGCGTCGTCAACATCACAGGGCGCAAACGGTCAGCGGCACCATCTATGATAGACGGGATAAGCCCGCGGTCCTGCGCATATTCATCAATCGTCGTCACCAATACAATTGAATCGTTGATGATAATCCCCGTCATTCCCAAAAGGCCGACGACCGTAAACATGCTTAGCGGGACATCCCACGCGTGGTGTCCATAAATTGTGCCAACCAACCCGAACGGAATAATTGCCATGACAACCAAGGGGCGCGTCCAGCTGCCAAAGACCCATGCAAGCACCAGAAAAATACCAGTTAGACATAAAATTAGTCCCGTCATTGCATCCTGAAGGAACTGGTCTTCCTGCTCGCTCAGACCTGCGATGCGATATTCCACCTGCAACTCGGAGGCGATGCGCGGCAAGATATCCTCGGCCAGTGCCGCTCCAATTTCTGTCGCACGGTCGGCGTTGTCCTCGGAGATATCCCCCGTCACCGAGATCAACCGGATCCCGTTCTCGCGCCGCACGGTGCTAAATCCTGTGCGCTGCTGGACGCTCACGATATCGCTGAGTGCTACATAATTTCCCGCCGCTGTGCGCATCTGGGTACGATCCAGAAAATCAGCCGTCAACTCCCCTTCAGGCAACTCAACCCGTATCGTAGCCGACCGCGGGCCGTCGGGATACGTTGCCGCTTCAATCCCACCGAGGCGGTTACGCAACACACGCCCAAGCTGATCAATGGTGAAGCCCAGCGCCAATCCTTGCGGCGTCAGGTCTAGAATAAGCTCCTCTTTATCATAGGCGAGGTTGTCCTGAACTGCACTCACTTCGGGATATTGAAGCAAGGCCGTTTGAAGCGCTTCTGAAGCGTTTTTGAGCGTCTGCGTCTCGGCTCCGTAGAATTCAACCGACAACGCGTCACCACCCGGACCAGAGCGCCAGCCGCGGAAGCTTACTGTCTCGACTAAGGGATGATTAATCACCTCGTCCTGCAACTGCGCGACAAAAGCAAAGCTTGAATAGGGACGCAAATCAGCGTCGATCAATTCAATCGAAATCCCACCAAGCAAATCTGCATCTTTGCCGTCCGCAGCGGACAATCCCCGCCCGCCGTTTCCACCGACCTGTGCCATGACATAATCAAGCGGGTTGGTGCCGTGCTCTTCCTCCAACTTGGCTGCTACGGCATCCGTGGCACGCTGCATCTCGCGCATCATCTCAAGTGTATCGGCACGGGTGGCCCCTTCCGCCATGATGAAATTGCCAGTCACAGAACCGCGCTCGGGCGCGTTGAAGAAGCGCCACTGCACATCGCCCCTGATGAACAGCGCAACCTGACTGGCCAGCACAACAACAACGCCAGCCAACACCACATAACGCGCCTTGATTACAAGGGCCATAAACGGGCGGAACAGACGCTCGCGCATCCAAACAAAGCCGCCATTAATCACTGTGGAAGGCGTATCAATCCCATAACGTCCAATGGCCTGCACCATCGCCCGCAGGCGCGCAGGGCGGGTGGCCAGATACCCGCCGATAAGGACCAGCGTGATCCCAGTCAGGGCCGCTGCACTGCCCGACAACAGACCATAGGCCTCGCTCACATCAGCGCTTGTGATCCACAAAAATCCGGAAATTATTCCAAAGATCGCAGCCGTGATAAGCACAGTCGCTACAATCGCAGAGACAATGCCGCCCACAACCAACTTTGACATCGAAAACTTTGAGCGTTCTTCGATACTCTCCAGAGCATTTTTCATGTGGTGAGGCAGAATTAGAAAACACTCGATCAGGGACGCGATCAAAACGGCAATCACCGTAAACGGAATATCGCGGATAAGATCACCAAAACGCCCCCCTACAGCCACCAAACCAAAGAACGCGATGATCGTCGTAAGTGTCGCCGCAAATACCGGCATCGCCATGCGCTGTGCTGCACCCTCGGCCGCTTCTGCCGCACTCATCCCGCCGAGGCGGTAGCGGTGATCGGCATGTTCTCCAACAACAATCGCATCATCTACAACGATGCCCAACGTGATAATAAGACCGAACAGCGAGATCATATTGATCGTCAAGCCACCGAGATACATGAAGGCAATCGAGGCCCCCATCGCAACAGGAATACCTGCCGCGACCCAAAATGCGGTCCGTGCGTTGAGGAACAAAAACAACAGCGCAAGCACAAGGCCTAACCCCATCAAACCATTGTCGATAAGAAGATCAAGACGCCCTGTTATTGCCGCTGCCCGCGTCCGGATCAACTCCACCGACACACCTTCAGGGAGGCCAGCTTGGAGTTCAGCTGCGACCTGTTCGACTTGCTCTTGAATACCAATGGCATCGCCGCGATCCGAGCGGTCCACCCGTACGGATATCGCCGCATTGCCACCTACGAAAAATCCCATTTCACGGTCAACACCTTGCGCGCGAACTGTTGCGATATCACCGACCAACAGCTTTGAGCCGTCGGGATTTGATCGCAGAGTGATGCCTTCGATTTCTTGCGGAGTACGTTTTGCTGTCCCTGTGCGCACACGCGCATTCGCACCTGCTACATCACCGGCCGGATCGGCATCGACCTCCTCGGCAATTGCCGCCGCGATTTGCGCCATGCTCACATCATAGCCAACAAGTTTTGAGGAGGGCACTTCGACGAGTGTTTGTGGGGCGGCGACACCTTGGATAGTGGTACGCGTGACCCCGGCCGCAAAAAGGCGAGTCACAAACTCATCTGCAAAGCGGCCCAACTGCTCTGGCCCAACAGGCCCCGTGATCACAACATCGGTGACACGGTCGCGCCATGCACCACGGCGCACATCGGGTTCCTCGGCCTCTTCTGGCAGTATCGTGATTGCATCGACGGCTGTTTGCACGTCCGCTGCGGCACGCGCCATGTCCCAACCTGGCTCAAATTCAAGCGAAATCGTGCTGCGTCCTTCACGCGCTGTGCTCGAAGAACTCTCAACGCCTTCAAGGCCCAGCAAAGCAGTCTCGAGTACTTGACTGATTGCCTCATCTACATCCTCGGCACCAGCGCCCTGCCACACTGTTGTCACCGAAACATTATCGACAATCACATCAGGAAAAAACTGGGCGCGCATGTTTGGCGCAGCGGTGACACCCGCGACCAACATCAAAACAAGCAGGAGGTTCGCTACGGTCTTATGGCGTGTAAAATAGGAGAGTATCCCGCCTGCTGTTTTTGGAATTGGCCGCGCCATGCGTTATCCCCCCATCCTGCTTTCGATCCGCGCAACAACCTTTGCAGAGACCTTAGCCTCGCTCAGTTGAGCGAGTACGCGGGCCTTGGCATCCTCTGGCATCCGCTTGTTTGCCTCGACAAAAGCCACGAGTTTCGCACGACGCTCCTCAGTGAGCTCCAGCATCTCGGGCTCTGCTGGCGGCAAAGCACCCCTGCGCAGCGGTTTAACCGCAATGCCTGCACCCAACAGAGGTGATCGCGCCTCGACGACTTCCCGGCCGACAATATCACCGCGCACCAGAACATCGTCATCCTGACGGCGCAGCACGGTGACGCGGGCGGCCTCAAGCCGATCCTCTTCACCCAGCACCAGAACCGTTCCCGCAGCATCAACAGCAGAAGACGGCAGTAAAATTACGTTTTCGAGGGGGGGTTCTTGTACACGAGAAGTCACAAAATCTCCGGGTTTGAACCCGACGGGATTCTCAAGGGACGCAAAAACCAGACGGCCGGTTTGTCCTTCCCCCGCTGCGGCGGAGGTACGCGTCACACGGCCCCGCGCTTCAAGGTCTACCCCCGCAACGTCCAAAGTAACGCGCACATCTGATTTCAAGATGGAACCATCGGTGTCAAGCAGTCGCGCATATTGCGCAGTGGACAAACGGAAAGAAACCTCGAGGTCGTCAGGGTCTATTAATTCTGCCAGACGCTCGTTTATTGTGACCAGCCGCCCTTCCACCACTGTTGCTCCGCTCAAGGTACCATCAAATGGCGCCGTTATGACGGTATCATCCAAGCGCCTCTGAGCCTCTGCCAATGCAATCTCTACACGTGCAATTGATGTGGTCGCCTGATCCACACGCGCCTCAGCCTGAGCTAGAGCCTGACGGCGCGCCAGTACTGCTTGTCGCGCAGCAGATGCCGCAAGTTCCGCTGTTTCTTCGGCAGCAGTCGTACCCACGCCGCGCTGTACCAGATCGGTTTGACGCTTGGCTGCACGCACGCGCAGGTCAGCTTGCTCTTGGGCAGCTGACAACTCATCTCGGGCTAGTTCTAGCCCGCGTGCGGCATCCCGCGCTTCTGCTTGTGCATCCGCCAAATCACTCTGTCCACGCTGAAGCGCCGAGAGCGCATCCGCAGGATCAAGTCTGACCAAAACATCGCCAGCTTTGACGACGCCGCCATCCTCGAAGCCATCGGCGAGTCCTATCACACGGCCCCCATCAGCGGCCCGCAGTTCAAGAGTTCGACGGCTTGCTATTTCGCCAAAACTTTCAAGAACAGGTGATTGCGTGCCCATTTCGGCTTTTACTACATTAACGCTAAATACCCGCTCGCGCGCCGGCGGTGCCACCGATGTATCCGCCATCCGCGTTTGAACGGCACCACCAATCATCTGGACAGCCCACACCAGCAACCCCAGCGTGACAGCCGCCAGAAACAGACCAATCATACTTTGTCTCAGAAAACGCATTCTGTATCCGTTATATCCAGTTGATAGAGATTTAATGCGGCATTGCAGTTTGCCAATCAAACCTTATACGCACACTGTTCAAATTTCCGTCACTTTTTTCTGTAACGTATTTACACAAACCCAAGCGATATCGCCCTATTTGCGGCGGTGGTGCTCATCCAGACGGGGCAAAATCTCGACAAAGTTACAAGGGCGGTGCCGGTAATCGAGCTGCTTTTCCAAAATTTCGTCCCAAGCGTCTTTGCAGGCGCCCGGACTGCCTGGCAACGCGAACAGATAAGTACCGTTGGACACCCCACCCGTCGCACGCGACTGAACTGCGCTGGTGCCAATTTTCTGCATCGACACGATAGTAAAGATTGTGCCGAACGCATCAATCTCTTTTTCATAAACGTCACGGTGGGCCTCGACCGTTACATCGCGCCCTGTCAGACCTGTGCCACCTGTTGAGATCACAACATCAATCTGCGGATCAGCGCACCACTTGCGCAGCTGCTCGGCGATATCGACTCGCTCATCGCGCAGAATTTTGCGGTCTGCCAGTATATGCCCTGCCGCTGCAATCCGGTTAACCAGCACATCACCCGAGCGGTCCTCCTCGATGCTGCGCGTGTCAGACACGGTGAGCACGGCAATCCGCACCGCGATAAAATCTTTGTTCTCGTCTATTCTGCTCATCGCCTACTCCATCACCGCAAGACGCGCGGCCAATGCTGCATAAATGCTGCCAGTGACATAGCCCAAAATCTTGGACGATTTCACCAGTTTTGCGCCCAGCGTCCCCGCATATGCGCCAACCATTCCGTTGACCACAAAGCCACCCAGCGCGATCATCGCGCCAAAGGCAAGGAACTGCGCAAATACAGGCCCCGCTTCGGGAACGACAAATTGGGGAATAAAGGCAAGAACGAACCAGATCACTTTGAAATTGCTCAGGTTCGTGAAAAAGCCAGCGCGAAAAGCCCTTAGCGGAGACATGCCTGCACCGCGCGCTTTGACGGTGCTGCTGCGGAATGCCTGAACTGCGAGGTACAGCAGATAAGCCACGCCGACCCAGCGGATCATTTCAAACGCCCATGGAAATGCGCCCACGACTGCCCCAAGGCCCAGCCCTGCTATTGTTACATGAACGAAGGCACCTGCACTCACGCCCGCACTTGCCGCCCATGCCGCCTGACGGCCAGCGTGCATGCCTTGCGCAAGGCACAGCATCATATCGGGTCCAGGCGTAAAATTTAGGGCCAGCGCCGCTGGCACAAAGGCCAAAAGAACTACCGGATCTATCACTTATCCACAGCCGCTTTGAGGCTTAACAAATCCGCCCAAGCATCTCGCTTTGCATCCGTATTTCGCAGCAGATATGCAGGATGGCACATCGGTAAGGCAGGTTTATCCACAGCTTGCGTCCAGTGCCCCCGCAACCGTGTGATGCCGCGTTTTGCGAGTAAGGCCTGACAGGCCCAATTGCCCATAATGACCAGCACCTTAGGGTCAGCCAATGCGATATGGCGCAGCAGAAACGGTTTCATCATCGCAATCTCTTCAGGCTTGGGGTCGCGGTTGTGAGGGGGACGCCATGGCAGAGTGTTTGTAATATAGATCGGCGCATCGGCATTCGTACGCCCCATGCCGATAGCTGCAAACATCTTGTCCAAAAGTACACCCGACGCACCAACAAACGGCTTGCCAATACGATCCTCATCCCGGCCCGGTGCTTCTCCAATGATCATAACAGGTGCCCCGGCAATACCGTCAGAGAACACCATATTTCGCGCACCGCGTTTCAGATCGCACAACTCAAATGCTTCCATCGCCGCGCGCAGAGCTTCCAGACTGTCGGCACCATTTGCCGCCGCTTCGGCTTCTGCCACCGCGTCGCGGCTCTCCATCTTGACGGGACCCCGTGTGAGGTGGGGCTTGGGGTTCGCTTGCTTTGGCTTGGCAAGTTTGTCTGGCAAAGCATAGCGGTCCACAGGCATATCGCTGATGCACTCATCCGCGCCCAGCTCAATCTGCCACTCCAAAAGCGCACGCGCCGTGTGAAACTCAACTGATTCCATGCCGACACTCTACGCCTCTGGACAACAGATCAAAATGCCTCATGCACCGCTTCTTGCCCGTCTGCGCCCGCCTCCCTATAACAGCGCAAACAGCGTAAGGTTTCCTCATGAGCTTCCCCCACCGTCACCTGCTTGGTATCGAGCCGCTGCATCCCACCGAAATCACGACTTTGTTGGACCTCGCCGACAGCTATGCCGAGCAGAACCGCATGCCGGACAAGCACGGATCGGCGCTCAAAGGGCTGACACAGATCAACATGTTCTTCGAGAATTCGACCCGCACCCAGGCAAGCTTTGAGATTGCGGGTAAGCGGCTGGGCGCTGATGTGATGAACATGGCGATGCAGGCATCTTCAATTAAAAAGGGCGAGACCCTGATTGATACCGCCATGACACTGAATGCAATGCATCCAGACCTGCTTGTCGTGCGTCATCCGCAATCGGGAGCTGTGGATCTACTGGCTGAAAAAGTGAACTGCGCCGTCCTCAATGCCGGTGACGGACGCCATGAACACCCGACCCAAGCGCTGCTTGATGCGCTTACCATCCGCCGTGCCAAGGGTCGCCTGCACCGCCTGTCGATCGCCATCTGCGGAGATATCGCGCACAGCCGCGTGGCACGGTCCAATATCATGTTGTTGGGCAAGATGGAGAACCGCATCCGCCTGATCGCACCGCCCACCCTGATGCCCTCGGGCATTGGCAAATTTGGCGTAGAGGTGTTCGACAACATGGAAGAAGGGCTGAAAGATGTAGATGTCGTCATGATGCTACGCTTGCAAAAAGAGCGCATGGATGGCGGGTTTATCCCCAGCGAAAGGGAGTATTACCACCGTTTTGGCCTTGATGAGGCAAAGTTATCCCACGCCAAGCCAGACGCGATTGTCATGCACCCCGGTCCGATGAACCGTGGTGTCGAAATTGACGGTACATTGGCCGATGACATCAACCGCAGCGTCATTCAGGATCAGGTAGAGATGGGCGTTGCAGTGCGCATGGCCGCGATGGACCTGCTAGCGCGCAATCTGGCTGCCAATCGCGCATGACCACATCAAGTTTTTGGGATAAGCTATTAGAGGCAGATGAAAAAATACTTTGGTCGGGTCGCCCCCAACCAAAATTTCACTGGCGCAACTGGCGCTTTTTTGGCCCCGCCCCAATGGCCGCAGTCGGGCTTCTGGCGGCGGCGTGGTTCATCATATACACAACGGGAAGTGAGGGTGATATGTGGTTGCTGGTCCTGCCCGCGCTGCTAGTCCTCATCCCGCTTCGCGCGACACAGCAACAGCTGCGCACTTATAGAGCGACCCGCTATGCATTGACTGACAAGCGTGTGCTTTTCTTCAAAGTCGAGGGATCTGAAACCCGCGTTGCTGCGCACCCGCGCAGTGCGATGATCCCCCCGATCGTGCAGAACACACTTCCCTCCAGCGTGAGTTTCCTAAGGCATGGCCCGAAAAAGGTCGATGTTTTGGGGTTTGACTTCATCCAAGGTGCCGACGACTTACTGCCGCACCTCAAGCAGGCCGCGAAATGACAAAAATTCTGATCCCCAGCGCGGAGCATGGCACAATCCGCGTCTTTGCGATCTCGCGCCCGATTGCGGATATGGCTCACGCTCTCAAGCAACAACACAAGACTGCGATCGCTTCCGTGTTGTTGGGCCATGAGGTGTCGCAGGATGATATAGAATTATTTGCCCTATCTGATTTGACAGGTATCGGCCTTCACGGCTACCTCGCAGAAGGGTATGATGTTGACAAAGATACCCTGCGCCAAGACTTTACACGACTTGAAGCGCTTGACGGATATGTCCTGCTTGTCTTCTCGAAAGTGAGTGCAAAGGGAGATGTGACACTTACGCCGACCCATGACCTGACGCTCATCGGCACCTATGCCGAGCCAAAGGCAAAACACATAGCACCGCCGATCGTGACTGATGCATCCAAGCTTTACTCCGGCGTTTCTCAAGATCCGAAAGCACCGCAACGGTCACGGGCAGGCAGTGCCTTTACAGCGGCGGCAGTCCTGCTCACCCTTCTCATAATATGGTGGATATTGCGATGAAAGAACCCAAACCCGATCCAAAGATGTCTGGCCGCGTCGCTACGATAGCGCTTCTTGTGGCCTTTGCAGTGGCCGCAGGCATGGTCTGGTTGGCGGGATGAGCGATCCCCTCGCCGCTTGGACACCAACACTGGCAGTTTTTGTGCGGCGCTGCGCAATAGTCGGGGTGCTGACGATTGGCCTTATGCTCTTGTTTGGCTGGATCATCGGCACGTATACGGGTTTTTGGCAGGTCATGTATGTCGCGCCTGTCCTCGCGCTTGCCTATAATATCGGGTTCGAGGACCCCGCCCGCTGGCGTGCTGCACGCCAGGACCGCTGGCACCTTCGCACTGATGCCGTCATCCATCACGGACCCGATGGTGAGGTCCGGATACCGCTCGCTGATGTGGTCGATGTGCGCACCCGCCTCGGCTGGAGCGTGGTAATTTTCCTCACAGACGGGCAGCGTGTTCGGATATCTTATGTGAGCGGCCCCAAAGAGATTGCCGCTCAGATCATCGCAGCTCGAAACCGCATGACACCGTGAGCAACATTCTTGATTGATATTGGAGAAGTCAGGGAAAATCGTCTGGAAGAGCCGCTCTGATTACTGTCGTCGTAACCCGCTTGACCCAATTCACACGCATTGACGATGCGCAAAAAGTATTCCACCTCATGCAGCAGATCCAGAAAGAGACGCCATGACCCACCATTTCATCAACGCCACCCTGATCGACCCCGAAAACGGGACCGAATTCGTCGGCTCGGTCAGTGTCGAGGGCGACCGCATTAGTGCAGTGACCGAAGGTGGATTAGCCAATCCCAAAGGTGATGTGATTGACTGTGGCGGCAAATACCTTGCACCCGGCATTGTCGATCTAGGGGTAAAGGTTTGTGAGCCGGGCGAGCGGCATAAAGAAAGCTACCGCTCTGCCGGGTTGGCCGCCGCTAAAGGCGGCGTGACGACAATGATCACGCGGCCAGATACGAACCCCGCGATAGACAGCCCCGAAACGCTGGAGTTTGTGACGCGCCGCGCTAATGAAGCCTCTCCTGTCCACGTCCTGCCCATGGCCGCCCTCACCAAGGGGCGCGAAGGTCGCGAGATGACCGAAATCGGGTTTCTTATGGACGCTGGAGCGGTCGCCTTTACAGATTGCGACCATGTGATCACCGACACAAAAGTGTTTTCCCGCGCACTCTCCTACGCCTGCGGCCTTGGCGCTTTGGTCATCGCCCATCCGCAAGAGCCGATTATGAGCAAGGGGGCCGCTGTCACATCGGGCAAGTTTGCAACCCTGCGCGGCTTGCCTGCCGTCTCGCCGATGGCCGAGCGAATGGGGCTGGACCGTGACATGGCACTCGTTGAGATGACAGGTGCGAAATATCATGCCGACCAGATCACCACCGCTCGCGCCCTACCACCACTGGCGCGCGCCAAGAAGAACGGTCTGGATGTCACCGCAGGCATCGGCATCCATCACCTCACGCTCAACGCGCTGGATGTGGCGAATTACCGGACCTTCTTTAAGCTCAAACCGCCGTTGCGCGACGAAGACGACCGTCTGGCGATGGTCGATGCGGTAGCCTCTGGCCTGATTGATATCGTTTGCTCCATGCACACACCACAGGATGAAGAGAGTAAGCGCCTGCCCTTTGAGGAAGCTGCGTCTGGGGCTGTTGGACTAGAGACGCTGCTGCCTGCGGCACTGCGTTTGTGGCACTCCGAAATGATCACCCTGCCCCAACTCTGGCGAGTCATGTCGTTCAACCCCGCACAACGACTTGGCCTACCCTCTGGCAGACTTGCGGCGGGCGCACCTGCCGATTTGGTGCTGTTCGATGCACATGCGCCTTTTGTGATGGATCGGGCCACACTACACTCGAAATCGCGCAACACCCCGTTTGATGGCGTGCGAATGCAAGGTAAGGTGCTGGCAACTTATGTATCGGGCGCTTGCGTCTATACGGCCTGATTTGGAGAGCTGACCTATGCCAATCCTCGAGAGTTCCCTGACTTTACTTCTGCTCTGGGCCGTGATCGGATATCTGCTCGGCTCCATTCCGTTTGGCGTGATCGTGGCCCGTGTAATGGGTCTGGGCAATCTGCGCGAGATTGGATCGGGCAACATAGGGGCAACGAATGTGCTGCGCACAGGCTCAAAGCCTGCGGCGGCGGCGACGCTGATACTGGACGCCACCAAGGGTGCAGTTGCGTTGCTTTTGGCCCGTTATTTCGCAGCGGAGGATGCCGCACAGGTTGCCGCTCTCGCTGCGATGATCGGACATTGCTATCCGGTTTGGCTCAAGTTCAAAGGTGGCAAAGGCGTCGCAACCTTCCTTGGTATTTTGTTGGCTCTTGCCTGGCCTGTTGGTCTTGCCGCATGCCTTGCATGGCTCATCGGTGCGGGCCTGTCGCGCATTTCCTCCATGGGCGGGCTGTTTTCTGCGGCCTCCTCCACCATACTGATCGTTGTAATGGGTTTTGGCTCGGGATATCTGCTCAGCGTTTTGTTGGCGATCATCGTATTTCTGCGTCACCGTGCCAACATCGCCCGTATTCGCGCAGGTACAGAGCCCAAGATCGGCCAGAAGAAGTGAGAGCCTCGGCACCCGAAGGATTTGCCAAGGCGTTGAGAGCTATTCCGCTTGGCACATCTGTGGGACGCGTGGAGTCCATCCGCTACACCGCTACGCGCAGCGACTTTAACAACGGGCGCTCAATCAAACTGGTTGCCGAAGCTTTGGACCAGTCCGACTACGTTAGCCTTAACTTTTATGATCTGGAGAGCGGCGGGCAGCTTGCCCCTTGCGAAATGCAGCATGACAAGGTGGTCGACTTTATCATGGCCTATTGTCCTGAAACGGAGACGTCATATTGAAACACTTTGTCATACCTTTCGCCATGATATTGGCTGCGCCAGCGACTGCTGAAACCTTTGACGTACTGCTCGGCAACAAATCACTCGGGCAACTCAACTATGAGAAAAAGGGCAGTACTGCTACTCTGCGCACTGCCCTCAACAACACACCAATGGGCGTTTTCAACGGGACCTTTACAGGCACCAGCACAGGCAATTCCAAAAGCGCAAATTTCATAGGGGACAGTCGGTCCTCCCGCAAGCGGCGCGTGGTCCGTGTCGAGATTGCAAAAGGCCGCGCGAGCTCAACCGATATTAAGCCTGCCAGCGAGATCACAGACCTGTCGGACGTCGCACGTGTTCCCGCAGGCGTCACTGATCCCGTCCGCGTTATCGCGGCGCTCATTTCTGCGGACGGCTGCCCCGATTCGATGAAAATGTATGATGGCCGACGTGTTGTGACCTTTGCGCAAAAGGCAGGTAAGGTTGAAGATGATACCCTTACCTGCAACATGACCTACCGCGTCACCGCTGGGCCAGGGCATTTGTCGGCGCTGGGCATCAAGTCGGCTGAATTCGAGCTGACCTATGTGACAGGTGGGTCGGATCAGTCGCTTCGCCAGATCAAGGTATCATCAGGCATTTTTCGACTGACCCTCGACCGCAAAGAATGAGTTTCTGCAGAACCATTTGTGAATTCTCTTGTAAAGTCTGTTAATTTCGTTATTTCTGTAAATGCAGAAATTAATGAATGAGTCGCACAGATGCACCTGACACCCGCCATGCAAAACTTTATCCTTCACTGGGGTGATATGGGTGCGAAGTGGGGCACGAACCGCTCAGTGGCGCAAATCCACGCGTTGCTGCACATTGCCCCTGACCCACTGACCGCCGATGAAATCTGCGACTTGCTCAACCTTGCCCGTTCTAACGTCTCAAACGGCCTAAAAGAACTTCAAAGCCTCGGCATGGTGAAATCACAGCGCAAGTTGGGCGATCGTCGCGATCACTTCACGTCGATCCGCGACATGTTTGACCTGACCACCACCGTGATCGAAAGCCGCCGTCAGCGTGAGTATTTGCCAACCTTGAAAGCACTTGAAGCGGTCCAGCGCGAGGCAGAAGAAGACGCTACGCCAGCAATCGTAAAACAGCGGATCAAGGAAACTCTTGATACGATGCAGATGTTTGACAGCTGGTATCAAGATGTCTCCCGTCTACCCCGCTCTGTGCAGATGGCAGTAATTAAATTGGGCGGACGTGTCGCACGCTTCTTGCCGAAGGGCAAAGACAGCTAAAAATTTTGATATGGAGTTTCTGTAATGACAGAAATAAATGACAATACCGAAGAAAATAGCATCCACTGGGCCGGATTTACCACTGGTTTGATTGGAGCACCACTCATACTCAGTACCGCTCTAGTCGGTCCGCTGTTTATCCTCGACGTATTTTACGATTCCGCTGATATCCGCAGCGCAATCAGTGTCCTTGGTGTCCTCATCACAATCGGAGCCACACTCTATGCGCTGATCGGAACGCCTGTTTTGATCTACCACCTCAAACGCCATCACGCCGAAGTTGGTCGGATCATGGCCCTGTCCATTTTGTCGGTGCTCGCAATGTTGCCAGTCGGCGCATTCTTCTCGCTGGTCATGTTTGACCCAGCGGCCCTGATGATCGCGGGCATCTCTACTTGCTTCGGCCTCCTTGGCGCCCCTGTTCTCGCAGCACTTTTTACCTTCATTTACCAGCGGTTCACCCGCACCTGAAAGGAGCCATCATGCATACTATGCTCACCCCTCCTCCTGTACCATATCCCGCACGCTATATCATTGATCCCGTTGCTTTCTTCGCAGCACTCATTGGCGGACCCCTTCTCTTTACCGCACTTACCTTTGCTGCGTTCTTGATCCCAGTTGCTGCCCTGATTTTTGGCGGCCCGATGTATCTCATTGTGGGGACGCCACTGCTGCTGTGGTATCTGCGGCTCAATGACGGCGATCCAAATGCCTTGGCCTTTCTCGCGTTCAAGGTCATGGCTTTTGCTCTGATCCTCGCTACCGCGCTTGCAGCCATCACTGGTGACAATGCCGTGTTTGGGATCGGCCTGTGGTTCACGGGCTTTGGCATGATCTTCGGACCCGCTTGGGCATACTTCTTTGGCATCGTTTACCAATACCTGCGGCGTGATTTTTTCGCAAAACCGCGCTGTCTTTAACCCCCCTCGCTCCTGAAAGGACACCTACCATGTTTGTATTTGCAGCTCTCTATATCGCTCTAGGCTTTGGCGCATTGGCCGCTCTTGCCACCATGATCCTGCGCATTGGCACCCTGTTGGGTGAATGTCCGCAAAGCAAGCGCACCGCCCGTGCCGCCTCTGTCACCATCGCAACCGGCTTTGCCGCAATTGGCGCAGGTGGTGTCATCCTTGTCGGCGCTGTCCTACCCCTGATGGCGGAAGTTCCGCTAACTGGATTTTTGGGGGCCTTGGGGTTTGTAGCACTTTGTCTTGGTCTCGGCTTCACCCAAGCGGTCGGCACCCTGCGCGCCTTGATGTTTGACGCACAGCCAAAAGCACCGAACACCGCCGCCGCCTGACGGAGCAAATAGCAGGTTTGAGGGCGGCAGGGCTGCTGCCCTCAAACGGGCAAAGATCACTGATTTGCCTCATTCTACCCACCATTGCGCCACAGCGATGGATCACCGTCAGGCTGAATGAACCAAGAGGATATGATATGGGCCCTTTGACAGCGATCAGCCAAGCCGTCGCACGCAGCTTTACCTTCAAAGGGCGCGCAAGCCGCAGTGAATACTGGTGGTTCATCCTCTTCTACACCGTGGTCATTATGGCCTGTGGTGTATTTGACACCGTGATGATCATAGAATTAATCCAAGAACAGGGGGAACTGGCGGCACTGGAACTCGGTGTCCTAGATTTTGCTTCAACCTACGCTTGGGTCGCCACACTGCCCGCATTTCTTAGCGTGACCGTCCGCCGCCTGCATGATGCAGGGTTTTCAGGCTTCTGGTTGATCCTCTACTTCATCCCCGTTGGGGCACTGGTTTTGCTGGTGATGCACGTGTTCCCAAGCGAAGAACAAACTTCGGTACACGGCACGCCTGCATCAGGGCCAGTTGCCGACCGTACAGGCAAACCTGTCACAGTAGATTCGCACAAGCGCGCCATGCAGGGCTACGCGCTGCTGTTCGACAAAGACAAAAAGCTATCGCCAGAAGTCCAAGCCGCACGCAAAGCCGAAGTGTCCGACTACTACCGCACCCAAGTCCTCAAGGCGTCCAAGCCTGCCTGACGCGCGACTTAGTAAGAAAACTCTGAATAGATCCGGCTCAGATCGCCCTGCCACTCACCATTGTAGCAATCAATCAACTCGTCCGCAGGGGTTTTTCCGGTCTGGATGCTTTCCTTAAGCGCATTAAGGAAATGCGTCTCGTCAGGGACCAAACCGCCTGCACCGCTACGTGCACGTGCCTTGAGACCAGCCTCGGACAAGGCAACCGCATCGCGTGCCAGGTCAAGCATATTTATACCGCCCACCTTAGCCTGCAATCCGTCAACAGAAGCGGCAACGCGCAGCGCTTCACGTGTTTCGGCATCCCAGCCTTTGACCATGTCCCACGCGCCATCAAGGGACGCCTGATCATACATGATACCGACCCAGAAGGCAGGCAGCGCACAGAGCCTGCGCCACGGGCCGCCATCCGCGCCGCGCATTTCGATAAATTGCTTGGTACGCGCTTCTGGGAAAGCTGTGGTCAGATGATCCGCCCAATCGCTCAGCATTGGTGTCTCACCCGGCAGGGCGGGCAGTTTGCCGGCCATAAAATCGCGGAACGACATGCCCAGCGCATCGATATACTTGCCATCGCGGTAGACAAAATACATCGGCACATCGAGAGCATATTGCACCCAAGCTTCAAAGCCAAAGCCTTCTTCAAACACAAACGGGATCATGCCCGTGCGGGCAGGATCAAGATCACGCCACACGCGGCTGCGCCATGATTTATGGCCGTTCAGCTTTCCTTCAAAGAACGGCGAATTGGCGAAAAGCGCTGTTGCCACAGGCTGTAATGCCACGGCCACACGCATCTTTTGTGCCATATCGGCCTCGGAGGAGAAATCAAGATTGACCTGAACCGTACAAGTGCGGCGCATCATGACGCGACCCATGGTGCCGACTTTGTCCATATAGTCATTCATCAATTTGTAGCGGCCCTTGGGCATTAGGTCCATGTCCTCATGGGTCCATTCAGGCGCAGCACCAAGACCGATAAAGCCGACACCAATCTCGTCAGCCACATCTTTGACTTCGCGCAAATGCACATTCACTTCGTCGCATGTTTCGTGGATCGTCTCAACGGGCGCACCAGACAGTTCCAACTGGCCACCCGGCTCAAGCGATACATTCGCGCCGTCTTTTTCCAACCCGATGAGCTTGCCACCCTCCTCAACAGGAGACCAGTTGTGGCGGTCACGCAGACCCTCCAGCATCACACGGATCGAACGCTCGCCTTCGTACGGCAGGGGTTTGTGCGTGTCTTTACAATAGCCGAACTTCTCATGCTCGGTGCCGATGCGCCATTTTTCCTTGGGCTTGCAACCATCTGCAAGGTATTGGGCCAGCTGATCAATATGCTCGATCGGGCCGCCGCCGGATTGGGGAATAGACATGCACGCACTCCACTTGGTGTTCACCCCACAGCCTTGCGGAGAATCTCTTGATCGTCAATGCAGCAGGGCGTGGGCAGGACGCAAGGGGGTGCGTTCCCAAATCACAACAGCGTTGCCGCGCTCTGCGCGCAGTTCTGACAACATCCGCTCGATCCGCAGCCCCGGCAATTTGCTGAAAGCGTCAAACAGGGCATCGGCTCCCGCAGCGTTCACAGGGATCATTACGGGCGCCTGCTCAGGTGCATCGAGCCGCCAATGGGCAGGGCTTGCCGTGCGGTCAAGGCTCAAACGTTCCAATGCGGCAAGGGCAACGACTCCGCCAGTCAGCGGTCCGAAATAGGCGATCTGGCCCTCATCCACTTGCACAGCGCCCAAGCCGTCGCCAGCCCCCCGAAACCGCCCCCGTTGTGCACCCACTAGGCTTAGGGCAATCCCGCCCAGCACCAATGCCCAACCCGGCAACGCCAGCAGAAGCCCTGGACCGATGACCCACCAAAGCCCGAAGAGGGCCAAGCCAACACCGACAAAAACCTCGCGCCAGCGCCATAACACTGCTTTCGCTTCAGGTCTGAAGAACACTATGACCAATCCCCCAAAGCTTGCTGCCAGAGGGTCATGGCCGCCACTGCCGCCGTGTCCGCCCGCAATATACGCGGCCCCAGAGAGACTGAGGTTGCGCACGCCATCGCCCGCAGCTTGTCACGCTCCCGTTCGGAAAAGCCGCCCTCTGGCCCAATAAATATTGCCCATGGGGCAGAAACCTGACCCTTAAGGAAGCCAGACGCCGATGATGTTAGTGCTTCGTCACAAAACATGATGCGCCGCGATAAATCCCAATTGCCCAGCAGCTTATCAAACCGCTGCATCTCGGCCACTTCGGGTACATAAGTGCCGCCACATTGCTCTGCCGCTTCAACAGCATGGGCTTGAAGACGGTCACGCTGGACGCGGCCTGCATTGGTAAAGTCGGTTTGCATCGGCACAATACGCGCAGCGCCCATCTCCGCCGCCTTCTCGACAATAAAATCAGTGCGCGCTTTTTTGATCGGTGCAAAGCAAAGCCAGAGGTCCGGCGGCATCTGCAACGGCTTGGTCTGCTCCAGACACGTCAGCTCACCACCGCGCTTTCCTGCCTGCGACACTTCGGCCTGCCACTCGCCGTCCTGCCCGTTAAACAACAGTACCTGTGCGCCAGCAGCAAGCCGCATAACGTTGAAAAGATAATTCGCCTGCCCACGGTCCAAAGGAACTGTTTGCCCATCCCCTAAAGGGTGCTCTACATAAAGTCTGATTTTCGCATCCATAGGATGGATATATGCAAGACAACGCCACACCACCAGAGCCGCAAGACAATGGAACAGTTGCAGATGCATATTCCCATAATTGGGTGGACCTCTATGCCCCTGCCGCAACACGCCCCTTTCTGCGGCTCAGCCGCGCAGACAGGCCAATCGGCACATGGCTTTTGCTCCTTCCGTGCTGGTGGGGGCTGTCGCTGGCGATGATCTATGACCAACAGACATCGTGGTATGATCTTTGGATATTTGTGGGCTGTGCACTTGGGGCGTTTTTGATGCGCGGCGCGGGTTGCACATGGAACGATATCTCAGACCGTGACTTTGACGGAAAGGTAGCACGCACCCGCTCACGGCCTATCCCGTCGGGTCAGGTAAGTGTCAAAGGGGCGGTGATCTGGATGATCATTCAGGCGCTTATCTCATTTATGATCCTGCTGACATTCAACGCTGCTGCAATCCGCCTTGGTGTACTTGCCCTGATACCAGTTGCAATTTATCCCTTCGCCAAGCGCTTCACCTGGTGGCCACAAGTATTCTTGGGCCTCGCCTTCAACTGGGGCACATTACTGGCTTGGACGGCCCACACAGGTCAACTCGATGCGCCGGCAGTTGTGCTTTATCTCGCTGGCATCGCATGGACGCTCTTTTATGATACAATTTACGCCCATCAGGACACGGAGGATGATGCGTTGATCGGTGTTAAATCCACCGCGCGTCTATTTGGTGAAAACACTGGCAAATGGCTGCGCCGGTTTCTTATGGCGACTGTCGGACTGATGGGGATCGCGGTGATTTATTCCGCGCTGCCAAATGCTTCTGTCCTCGCCCTTGCCGTGGCAATTGGGGGGCCGTGGGCGATGGGATGGCATATGGCGTGGCAGTTGCGCGGCCTCGACATCCACAATACCGACAAAATGCTCCAATTGTTTCGAGTCAACAGAGATACCGGCATAATACCGCTGCTCTTTTTCGCGATTGCACTACTCCTGTGATTGCACCACAGGCATCAGCATCGTATCACCTGCTTAACCTCCAACTGTTCCGAAAGTGCCTATGCGCCTCTCCTCCATGCTCACAATTTTTCTGACCTTTGCTGCCGCTGCGGTTATCTGCCTTGTTGCAGCAAGCTTTTCGGTACAGCTGATTGAGGATTCCTCGGAGATCGGTGTGCGTGATGCCTTGGACGAAAAAGGAATGACATGGGCTGAAGTCGAGGCAAACGGCTTGCAAGTCTCGCTCACTGGTATCGCCCCCACCGAGGCAGTACGCTTTTCGGCACTAACTACCGCAGGCTCTGTTGTCGACGCAGCGCGGGTGATTGACGGCATGGGCGTCGCCGCTCAGGAAGCACTTGCCGCGCCTAAGTTCTCCGCCGAAATCCTTCGCAACGAAAGTGGTGTATCCGTCATTGGCCTCATCCCCACCAGCACAGACCGTGAATATGTAATCGCGCGATTTTCCAGCCTTGAAGGCTCGAACGGCGTGACGGATCTGCTTGAAACTGCGGATTATCCAGCGCCTGAAGGTTGGGAAAGTACACTCGAATTCGCCTTGTCTGCGATGAGTAGCCTCCCTCGCGCCAAAGTTTCTGTTGAGGCGGAACGCGTTGCCATCACAGCCATCACAAACAGCGCACAGGAAAAAGCCCGCCTTGAGCAAAACCTCAGACGCATGGCCCCGCGACAGGTTCTCTTGCAACTGGATATTTCCGCCCCGCGCCCTGTAATTACGCCGTTCACAACGCGGTTTCAGATCACACCAGACGGGGCAAGCTTTGACGCATGCTCTGCCGATACCGATCAAGCGGCGCAGCGCATCATCAGCGCAGCAAAAGCCGCAGGTGCGGAAAACCCGCGCTGTACTGTGGGCTTGGGCGTTCCCACGCCGCGGTGGGCGGATGCCGTTACCGCATCAATCGGTGCGCTGACAAAACTTGGTGGCGGCTCTATTACAATTGCGGACGCCGACATTACGCTGCTTGCGGCCCCAGAAACCAGCCAGTCGCTTTTTGACGATGTCGTCGGCGAGCTGGAAAATAGCCTGCCCGCCGTGTTCGCCCTGCAGGCAAAGTTGCCAGAGGCGCAGGATCCGAATGCAGGCCCCCCCGAATTCACTGCGACCCTGAGCCCTGAAGGCCAAGTGCAACTGCGCGGCCGCGTCAACGATGATGCGTTGCGTGACCTCACAACCAGCTTTGCAAAGGCGCGGTTCGGCTCTGACAAAGTGTTCACCGCAACGCGGGTTGTGGATGATCTGCCTTCCGACTGGGCCACCCGCGTACTGGCTGGCCTTGAAGGGCTTGGCCAGCTGAGCAACGGTACTGCGACCATCACACCTGACAGCGTTCAAATCACTGGCAATACCGGCAATCCTGACGCCTCGACCGAGATCGCCTCGTTGCTCGCCGGTAAACTGGGCGAAGGATCGGCTTTCGATGTAAACGTGACCTATCAAAAAAGGCTGGACCCCGTCCTTGGCTTGCCCACACCTGATGAGTGCGAGGCTGAAATCGGTGCGATCGTTGCTGCTGGCAAAATTAATTTTGAGCCTGGTTCAGCAACAATTGATGCGTCTGCCCTAGGAACGATGGATGACATTGCGGCCATACTCAAACGCTGCGGCGCTCTTGATCTTGAAATTCAGGGTTACACCGACAGTCAGGGCGGCGGCGATATGAACCTCGCCCTCAGCCAAAGTCGTGCGGAGTCAGTTCTCAATGAATTGCGCGCACGCCGTGTGGTTACCAATTCGTTCAAAGCAGTCGGGTATGGTGAAGCAAGCCCCGTTGCAGACAATGCGACAGAAGCCGGACGAGAAGCTAACAGACGGATCGAATTCCGGCTGGTACGCTCTGGTGCCGTTGCAACGTCTGGCGAAAACGATGATACAACAGAAAATACACCGACCGAAGAAAGCGCTACAGAATGAGCAGATTTGAATTCGTCCTCGCGACCGCCATCATTCTATTCGTTGCATTCTGCATGGGATGGTTTGCCAACTGGCTACTGCACCGCTTTACCCGCGTAGCGTCGGATGATGTGGCCCAACTCGACCGGATGAGCCAAGAGCTTCACGAGGCTGAAGAGACGCGGGATCAGGCGATCACCTATCTGCAACAGCGTGAGGCCGAGCTTACAAACCAGCTGTCGCAGACAGAGGCCGAGTTGCGCGCCGCGATGGACGGCCTGCGCGACGCACGCCATGAAGCAGAAGAAATGCGTGCCTATATTGAAAGCCAGCGCGCAGGATGATCAAGCGCCGTTAAGGAACAGTGAGGCACGCGCATTTGGCGTTCTTGCTGATCTGATGTGACGTGCTGCCCAAGACAAGCGATCCAAGATTTCCCAAACCACGACGTCCGGTAATGATCAAATCAGCCGATGCAGCTTCAGCACGGTCAAGAATGTCATGTGCAGGATCGCCATGGCCGATATGCACTTCGACAGTCTCAAGCCCCTCCTCTGCGGCAATGTCACGGGCTTGCTCACCCAGCTTATCCGCAGCCTCTAGCAAGAGCTCTTGTTGAGCAACATTCGTGCCCACATAAAAGCCCGATATCGCCTCGGCGGCGTAGACCACCGTTTCATCCCGTGGAGTATGCTGAATTTGTAGCTTTGCATCGAATTTCAACGCAATCTGGCATGCAAGTTGCAGCGCCCGTTTGGCCGCGTCAGAGCCGTCGATACCAACGACAATAGACTTAATCATATTCTGTCCTCCAATGGGTGATCCTCTCAGCCTACGCTTGCGTGTCTCAATGCTGCTTTGACATGGATCAATACGTGGTGCCGTCCTACCAACGGGACAAAGCGGCTTCATCCTCTTCGGTAGACGCCACCCATGCTTTCCCTGACGCAGAAATTTCCCGCTTCCAAAAAGGCGCGCGCGATTTGAGATAATCCATCAAAAACGCTGCCGCTTCAAAAGCATCCTTGCGGTGTCGCGCGGCGGTTGCCACCATCATAATCATCTCACCCGGAACCAGACGACCATATCTGTGAATGATCAAAACATCCCCTAACGAAAAACGCGCCTGCGCCTGCGATGCCATCTCAGAGAGCGCCTTTTCTGTCATCCCTGGATAATGTTCGATTTCCATGGCTTCCATAGGATCGTCAGACAGGTCCCGCACAACGCCAGTAAAGGTTACAATTGCGCCCATATCACGCCGACCCGACGCGAAGGTGGTGCTCTCCTGCCCCAGATCAAAAGGCGCGTCTTGAACACTTATCCGCATGCTACCCGCCTGTCATAGGTGGAAAAAACGCGACCTCGCGCACACCAGCAAGCGGGGCGTCAAAATCAGCAAGCTCTTGGTCCAACGCGACGCGCAAGGCAGACGTATCTTCAAAAGCGGCGGCATAGCGTTCTTCACGCGCCCTCAATTCTGCAACCAAATCTGCAACGGTCACAGCGCTCGTTTCAATCTGTTCGCGCGGCAGGCCAATGCGCTCGCGCACCCACGCAAAATACAAGACGTCCATCAACGCCCCTCCTTCAGATGCGGCATAGCCTTCATCATATAATCCCACCCCGTCACCGCCGTCAGCGCCGCAGCGAGCCATAAAAGAAACAGCCCGATCCGGCCCGACCATTCCATAGCCAACACCTTCCAGCCCAACCCAAGCGTATCTTCTTCAGTGCCGTTCAGGATTGCTTGAACCATCGTTTCATCCATGCCGTAGACACTCATTCCCAAATAATGCTCAAACACCCCTTGGCTGAACAAGACGGCAATCGCAGTCATCTGCAATGCAGTCTTCCATTTGGCCAACTTCGTCACTTTCAAAGTTCCCGCAGTATCGCCGAGATATTCCCGCAAACCCGATACAAAAACCTCACGAAACAAGATCACAGTCGCAGGTAGCACAAGCCAAGGCGACCAACTTGAAAAGCCAATGATAACCATCAAGGCAATTACAACCATCGCCTTATCCGCGATAGGATCCAACATCGCACCTAGCTTTGTCTCCTGCTTCCACGCGCGTGCAAGATAGCCGTCAACCCAATCCGTCACCGCCGCCGAGACAAAGAGCAGGAGTGCAAACCAATCCGCATAGGGACGCGTGAAATACAAAAACATCACAGCCACACAGGGCGCAGCAAGCAACCGCATCACGGTCAGGATATTTGGTACATTCCACTTCATAATTGCACCCTACACCGCGCAAACATCACGTAAAAGCACGAACCCTGTCCCCACAGGAACAAGACATCTGATATGCGCGATCCTTCGCTTCTATTTAGCAAATCAAGTCACCCCAAAGGAAAAAGGCGAGAGAGTAAGAAGTCTCGGCTCACCCTTTCTCATGGAAGTAGGCATAGATCGTGTCAGCCAATGCCCCTGACACCCCCTCAACCGCTTTTAAATCATGCAGATTCGCGCGTGCGACCGCCTTTGCCGAACCGAAATGTGCCAGCAGTGCGCGCTTTCGCGCGGCTCCCACCCCTGGAACATCGTCAAGCGGTGTGGCCCCAACAGATTTTGCCCGCTTGGCGCGGTGCGTTCCAATTGCAAAGCGGTGTGCCTCGTCGCGCATGCGCTGAATAAAATAGAGCACCGGATCATTGTGCCGCAGAGCCATAACTGGCCTACCCGTGCGGTAGAATTCCTCCTTACCTGCATCACGGTCCTCTCCCTTGGCAATGCCAATCATCGGGATATCCTCGACGCCATACTCCCGCATAATTTCACGCACTGCACTCACCTGCCCCGCACCGCCGTCAATCAGCAGCAGATCAGGCCAATTCCCCTCGCGTCGCTCTGGATCTTCCTTGATCAGGCGCTTAAAGCGGCGCATCAACACCTCTTTCATCATGCCAAAATCATCACCTGGGGTAAGGTCATCCCCGCGAATGTTGAATTTGCGGTACTGGCTTTTCATCATCCCCTCTTGCCCCGCAACCACCATCGCACCTACGGCAAAAGCACCCTGAATGTGGGAGTTGTCATAGACCTCGATTCGATCTGGTACTTTTGGCAGATCAAATGCCTCCGCCAATCCTTTGAGCAGTTTGGTCTGCGTGGCACTCTCTGCCATCTTACGTGCAAGGCTTTCTCGGGCATTGCGCAATGCACCATCAACCAGCTCGGCCTTCTCACCGCGCTGTGGCACCAACAACTCGACCTTGCGGTCAATCTTGGTGGCTAGAGCCGCCGCCATCAGGTCCGGATTCTCGATCTCGTGGCTCAGGATAAGTTGGCGTGGCGGATCGCGCTGGTCGTAGAACTGGCCGATAAAGGCCTCCAGAACTTCGGCAGGCTCCACATCATCGCCCACACGCGGATAATAATCGTGATTGCCCCAGTTCTGACCCGAGCGGATAAAGAACACCTGTACACAGGCCTGACCGTCGGACATGTGCAAACCAATGACGTCCGCTTCGCTCACACCTTTGGGATTTATGCCTTGCGTTGTCTGAACTTGCGTTAGTGCCTTGATGCGATCTCTTAAGGCTGCGGCACGTTCAAACTCCATCTCCTCAGACGCCGCAGTCATCTCGGCAGCAAGCCGTGTTTGGATACCAGTCGTCTTTCCGGCGAGAAACTTCTGCGCGTCCTCAACAGTCTGCCGATACTCCTCTGCGCTGATTTTACCCACACAGGGTGCTGAGCACCGCTTGATCTGGTACTGTAAACAGGGCCGTGTGCGGCTTTCGAATTGGGAGTTCGTGCAATCTCGCAGCAAGAACACGCGTTGAAGCTGGTTCAGCGTTCTGTTCACCGCACCCGCGCTGGCAAAAGGACCATAATAAGCGCCCTTTTCCTTCTTCGCGCCGCGATGTTTTTTAATCTGTGGGTAGTCGTGCGTATTGGTAACAAGGATATTGGGAAAGCTCTTGTCATCGCGAAGCAGTACGTTGAACTTAGGCTTAAGTTGCTTGATCAAGTTTTGCTCTAACAGCAACGCCTCGGTCTCGGTCTTAGTCGTGAGAAACATCATCGAGACAGTGTTGTCGATCATACGCGCGATGCGTGGGCTGTGGCCGCTGGGCCGCGCGTAATTACTGACACGGGCCCGCAAGTTTCGCGCTTTGCCAACATAAAGCACCCTGCTCTCGCCATCCAGCATCCGGTAAACACCCGGTGAGCCGTCCAAAGTCTTGAGGTAACTCTGGATGACGTCATAGCCCGAAAGCTGGGGTTTTTCTGCGTCGGACATAACCGTTCGATTCTCTCTCGTTCTCTTCATGTTTTAACAGCAGCATCAACCACTAACATGTCCACTTTTCCTGTGGATAACTCTGTCTATAACTTCTGAACACACAGAGTTTTTCGTTAATTTTTAAGAGGTTCGCTGGAACGACTATTTTTTAGGCAAAAACTTAAACTATTGTAAACAATTGATTTAATTTAATAGTAGCTTCAAAACCGCTCATTAACCAATGAAACCCTTAACAGATTTACCAAATTCCATTCTTACGTGCAAAACTTTGCCACCCTGCGCTTTACTCCACGCCCAAAACATCGGGTGTTTGCCATCCGAGGTGCTGACCACCGTCGACGCACAGCAGCTGGCCCGTGACACCGGGTGCGTCCAGAAAGTATCCCAAGGCAGCGGTAATATCGCGCGGATTTGCGCCGCGTTTGAGAACAGTGGCAGCGCGCTGGCCTTCAAAATGGACTGCTGACTGACGGCTCCCCTGCAACGTGGGGCCGGGGCCAATCGCATTGACCCGAATAGCAGGCGCAAGAGCCTGGGCCGTCGTTTGCGTTAGTGACCAAAGCGCGGCTTTGGCAAGCGTATAGGTCATGAACTCGGGCGTGAGTTTGCGCACCCGTTGATCCAGCATGTTAACGATCAAGCCAGAAGCAACTGGCTCCCCTCTGTCATCTGTTTCAGGCTGCAAATCCTGCGTTGCCATCGCCTGACTGAGTACGAAGGGGGCACGCAAATTCGAATTTATGTGCCTGTCCCAGCTGACGCGCGTCGCACTTGTGATATTGTCATATTCAAATATCGACGCGTTGTTCACCAAACAGGTGATTGGTCCCCCCAATTCCTCAGCCGCACGCGGCAGAAGCGTCTCCATCTCATCAAGATCCAGAAGATCAGCTTGGAAAGATTTGGCTTGGCGTCCCATCTCTTTGATCTGTGCCACCACTTCATCAGCTGCGTCAGACGACGCCGCATAGTGCACTGCGACGTCAAACCCCCGCTCTGCTAGATGCAGCGCCATAGCGCGGCCAAGTCGCTTACCCGCGCCGGTTACCAATGCTCGTTTCATGTTATCGTCCTTAACCCGCCAAAACCACAAAGAGATAGGTGGCATATAGCGCAGTGAGGGCTAACCCCCAGACCCGCGTGATGTTTTGACCAAGATAAACAAATGGGATCAGCAGCAACGATGCGCCAAGCATGACCCACAGATCAAAGCGCAAGAATTCGGGATCCACCTCAATCGGTCCAACCAGTCCCGCAATTCCGATTATTGCCAGAAGGTTAAACATGTTTGACCCGATAACGTTGCCCAGCGCCACATCGGCCTGACGGCGCAGCGCCGCGACAACAGTTGTCGCCAATTCTGGCAGGGATGTACCAATGGCAACCAGTGTGAGGCCAATCACCGTATCGCTAACCCCGAATTCCTTGGCTATAACTGTTGCGTTATCCACCAGCAGAGACGCACCAAGAGGCAGACCTACGAGCCCGAGGGCAAGGAACAGTCCAATCTTCCAGGTCGGCATATCGGGATCGACCCCTTCAAGATCTTCTTCCTCGTCCGTGGCCTCGGCCAAATCCGCATTACGATGGGCACGTGCATCCCGCGCCGCATCAAACAGCATCGCTGCAAGGGCTACCAATAACGCGATCGATGCAACCCAGTCGAATACCCCGCGATATGCCAGAGCAATAAACAGGAGCGTCGCCGCAATCATGTGGTTAAAAGATTTGCGCGTGTTGCATTCCGATGTGTGCATCGTGGCAAGCAAGGCAGGAATACCCAGAACCAGAAGGATATTAGCTGTGTTCGAACCCACAACATTCCCCATCGCAATACCGGGAACGTCGTCCAGAACCGCTTTTATAGAAATGAGAAGTTCGGGTGCGGAGGTGCCGAAGGCTACGATCGTGAGGCTGACAATAAGGGCTGGTATGCCAATTCTCAGGCTAAGGTTCACTGCCCCTTTTACAAGCGCATCCCCTGCAAGGAGCAAAATCACTAGCCCGAGGCCCGACAGTATCCACGCAGTCATCATCCCCGCTTCCCTCCACAGGCGCAGGGCCCTTTACCGATGCGGTAGCGTCCACATTCTTTACATTTGCGTTGTGTCAGGGCCTTACCGCCGATCCAATGCATTTTACCAAACCAGCCCAAGACGCCGATGAAAACCAGAAACAAAGCAACAATTTTTAGGATCATACTAAAGGCCGAATCGTGCAAATTGGGCGCGTTCTTCTATGCCGTGCACCGCATCCCCTATGATCTGCGCACCAAAACGGTTGAGCAGACCTTTCTTTACACCATAACGGCGCATCTTTACCTTCTCGCCAAACCGCTCTTGCAGATGCGGTTTGATGTGGCCAATACCGTCGATCAATCCGACCTCAATCGCTTTGCGCGCAAGCCAGATTTCGCCGGTGAACAGATCACGGTCTTCGGCCAACTTACCCGCACGGCGGGTCGTCACATGCTCTTTGAAGTTTACATGAATATCTTCAAGCAACTCTTTGAGCCGCGCGATATCTTCGGGCTTTTCCGGCTGGAATGGGTCAAGCATGGATTTGGAATTGCCCGCCGTATAGACGCGCCGCTGCACGCCGTTTTTTTCCATCAACTCATGCAGGCCAAAGCCTGCTGAAATAACTCCGATGGAACCGACGACCGATGATGTATCGGCATAAATTTCATCCGCTGCTGCCGCGAGCCAATAACCACCAGACGCAGCCACATCCTCGACAAAGGCAATAACGGGAATCTTCTTTTCTTCCGCCAAGCGCCGAATCCGCGCACCGATCAACGAGGATTGCACAGGGCTACCTCCCGGTGAATTAACCTCAAGTGCGACTGCGACGGGCTTACCCCTAGAGAAGGCTTTCTCAATCACAGGCGCAAGGCTCGCATCATTGAGCGCGCCGCGTCCAGAGGTGCCAATCATCCCCGACAGCCGGATCACAGCTACGGTCGGGTCACTTTTCAAAAAGGGGAGCCATTGTTTCATTCCTCACATGTAGAGCCGCACGGCCCCAGCAACAAGGAGGGGGCGAGTGATTATTGCCGGATGCGCCAGCCTGTTTTGAATATCCACCAAATCACGGCCATGCAGAGCGTGGTAAACCCTGCAATCGCGAAGAGACTCAGGCCGATTGACACGTCTGCCGACCCAAAGAAGGACCAGCGGAAGCCCGAGATCAAATAAACGACGGGATTGAAGTGGGAGATGATTTGCCAAACGGGCGGCAGCATCGAGATGGAATAGAATGAACCGCCCAAAAAGACCAAAGGTGTGATGATCAACAGCGGCACCAGTTGTAATTGCTCAAAATTGCCCGCCCAAATGCCAATGATGAAGCCCATCAGCGCAAAACTGATGCAGGTGAGGACCAAGAAGCCGACCATGGCAAAGGGGTGCTGTATTTCAAAATCCACAAACAAAAATGCCGTGGCAAGGATGATGACGCCGATAAACAACGCCTTGGTTGCCGCAGCGCCTACATATCCCATCACGATTTCAAGGAAGTTCACTGGCGCGGAGAGCAGCTCGAATATCGTGCCAATGAATTTGGGGAAGTATATCCCGAAACTCGCGTTTGAGATCGACTGTGTAATCACGCTAAGCATGATCAACCCCGGCACGATGAACGCACCATAGGAAACACCCTCGACCTCTTGGATACGGCTGCCTATAGCCGCGCCAAAGACGACAAAGTACAGCGAAGTGGAAAGAACCGGTGAGATGAAACTCTGCGTGATCGTGCGGAAAAAGCGTGCCATCTCGAAGACATAGATAGATTTTACAGCGGTCCAGTTCATGGTGCATCTCCTTCGTGAACGAGGTCGACAAAAATATCCTCAAGGCTGGACTGCCTTGTGACAACATCGCGCAAGACCAGCCCCGCCGCCGCCACGTCTGCCAGCAACTTGGTAATGCCCGTACGCTCGCTCTTGGTGTCATAACTATAGATCAGCGCGCTGCCGTCGCCCTTGAGGCGTAGGGTGTCCGACGCAAGACTGGCAGGAATTTCCAAGATTGGCTCAGAAAGTTGGACCTCCAACTCCTTCTTGCCCATCCGCGCCATCAGCTTGGATTTTTCTTCGACCAAGAGGATTTCACCTTGCGCAATCACGCCGATGCGGTCGGCAATTGCCTCGGCCTCTTCGATGTAGTGGGTGGTCAGAATGATCGTGACGCCGTCACGCTTAAGTTCCGCAACAATCTCCCACATGTCGCGCCGCAACTCAACGTCTACGCCTGCTGTCGGCTCATCCAGAAACAAGACGCGCGGCTCATGGCTCAGCGCCTTGGCTATCAGAACGCGGCGTTTCATGCCCCCTGACAACTCGCGTATCTGGCTGTCACGCTTGTCCCAGAGGGACAGTTGACGCAGAATTTTCTCAATCAGCGCTGGATTGGCAGACTTCCCAAACAGCCCACGCGAGAATTTTACCGTGTTCTGAACCTTCTCGAACGGCTCAAGGTTAATCTCTTGGGGCACCAGCCCGATCATGGAGCGAGCAGCGCGGAAATCCTTGACAGTATCATGTCCGCCCACTTTGACGCTGCCCGATGTGGCTGTTGTTATTCCGCAAACAGTTGAAATCAAGGTCGTCTTGCCTGCACCATTAGGTCCAAGCAGGGCAAGAATTTCGCCCTCCTCAATTTGAAGGTCCACCCCCTTAAGCGCCTCGAACCCGCCTGCATAGGCTTTTCGCAACGCAACTACATCGACAATCAGGGGCATGGCAGTCTCCAGTTTGGGCTAATGCCTACCTAGACCGCTTTGCGCAGCAGCAACAAGAGGGCCGCTGCGTTACGATTTCTTCAACCCGAACCAGCCTTTTTTGCCTTCAGCCTCAGGGGCGTCTTCTGCGGCGTCCGCCTCTGGGGGACCCTCAAGCGTCGCTTGCAAATTATTAAAGAACTGATCCGCCATTTTCTTAGCGAATCCGTCAATGATGCGGCTACCCAGTTGCGCCAGCTTTCCGCCGACTTTGGCCTCTACGTCATAGCTCAACTCGCAACCGTCCGCAGTGGCGACCAGTCGTACATCAGCACCACCTTTTGCGAAACCAGCCGCGCCGCCCTTGCCTGCACCATCAATGCGCAGCGAAGTATCAGGCACCATATCTGTGATCTCGACTTCACCTTTGAACGTCGCTTTCACGGGGCCGACTTTCTGCACAACCGTCGCAGTGAAACCTTCTTCCACCGATCCCGACACTTCTGTCGCCCCCGGCACACAGGCCTTAAGCATTTCGGGATCAAGCAAAGCCGCATAAACCTCGGCGGGGGTCGCGGCGATCTGGCGGGTGTCTGACATTTGCATGGCGTAGCTCTCCTGAGTTGAAGCCTAACGCTATGAATTTTTCTGGACAGCTGCAACGGGATTGATGAAGGTGGCGGGATGACAACACCCTCAAATCGTGCGGGCCTTGCAATCGCATTTGTGCTGTTCGGGGTTTTGTGCATCTCCCTCAACGACATGCTCATCAAACAGCTCTCGAGTGGCTATCCGCTGCACCAGATTGTATTTTTTCGCTCGTTGATCGCCCTGCTGATTACGCTGGTGTTCTTGCAGTTCGAGGGCGGCTTTGCTGCGCTGCGCACCGACAAGCCCCTCTTGCATCTGTTTCGCGGTATCTTGGTCGTCATTTCGAATATGGCATTCTTTCTGGCGCTCGCCGTGCTGCCGCTGGCCGATGCCACTGCGCTTTTCTTTGTGGCACCGCTCTTTATCACGCTGCTGTCGATCCCTTTGCTGGGTGAAAAAGTAGGCCCCCTGCGCATCGGTGCTGTGATCGTCGGCTTTATCGGTGTGATCATCATGCAGCGCCCGTGGGAGAGTGGTGACAGCCTCCCCGCCTCGCGCATTGTGTTACTCTTGCCTGTGCTGGCCGCCCTCACCTATGCGCTCAACCAGTTGATGACCCGCAAGCTGGGGGTCAAGGCACCTGCCTCAACGCTTGCGATCTATATCCAAGCGACATTCCTCATCGTCTCCATTGGCTTCTACCTTGTGGCGGGCGACGGTCGCTTTGCTGCCAATACCACCAATGCCTCGCTTGAATTTCTGTTGCGGGCATGGGTCTGGCCCACCCCATCAGAGCGGATCTGGCTTTTGGTCATGGGGGTAAATGGCGCGCTCATCGGCTATTCACTCAGTCAGGCCTACCGCCTTGCCGATGCAGCAACGGTTGCACCGTTTGAGTATATCGGTCTCCCCTTGGCCGTATTCTGGGGGCTAATGGTCTTTGGCGATTTGCCCACATGGGAGGTTTGGACAGGAATTGCCCTCATCATCGCGTCAGGATTGTTTGTGTTCTTCCGCGAGCAGGCCAAAGCAAAGCGCACAACCGTGCGCCCCGTTGCCAGACGACACTAGCTGACCTCGATCACAATCTTTCCCGTCGCTTTGCGGGTACGGAGCAGATCAAGCCCTTCGTTCGCCTTTTCCAAAGGCAGCACATTGCTCACATGCGGCTTGAGCTTGCCCTCAAGATACCAGCCCATAAGCGTCGCAAAACTGCGCGGCAGTGCCTTCGGCTTTAGCTTAGCATAACCGCCGATGTAAAAGCCCAGAACCGTCATGTTTTTGACCAGAAGGATATTCGCAGGGATTTGCGGCACCTCCCCACTGGCAAACCCCAGCGGCAACAGGCGCGCTCCTACGTTACATGCCCGCATCGCGGCTTCGAACTGTGCGCCGCCAATCGGGTCATAAACAACATCCGCACCGCCCAGCGCTTTTACCCGCGCCCGAATGTCGTCGGTGTCGGAATCAATCAGATGGTCCGCGCCCAACCGCTTGCAAATCTCCAGTTTCTCCGCACCGCGCGCACAGGCGATAACTTCGGCCCCCATCAGCTTTCCCAACTCAACCGCTGTGAGCCCAACGCCACCTGACGCACCTAGCACCAGCAGCCGCTCACCTGCCTGCAACTGCGCCCTGTCATCAAGGGCGATATGGCTTGTCCCGTAAGTGATCAGAAACGCAGCAGCATCGGTGAAGGGCATCTCGTCAGGGATCGGCACACAAATCTCGGCGCGCACAGCGGCAAATTCAGAGAGACCGTTCACACCACTGTGGGCTGCAACGCGCTGCCCCACGTGCAGGTCCGTGACACCCTCACCCACATGAGTAATCACCCCGGCAAGCTCCATCCCCGGCGTAAACGGCAAAGAGGGCTTTTCCTGATAGCTGCCTTTGATCATCAGCGTATCACCAAAATTGAGGCCACAAGTTGCAACCTGTACCACCACTTCACCCGCCGCAGGAGTTGGCATTTCGAGCTGCATCATTTTCAGTGGCGTGTTGTAGTCCGTTACCTGCATGGCACGCATCGCGCAGCCTCCCTTTGCGTGGAATTTATCGCAGAGTGGCCTGCGGCATCCCGAGTTTCAAGACGGACAGATTATGTCGTGAACTGGACCTTCACGCGCAGACCCGGTGCAGCATCCTCGAACGACAGAACTGCACCGTGCAATCGCGCGACCCCGTCCACAAGGCTCAACCCCAGACCGTTGCCAGGGGTATTGCGACTTTGATCAAGACGGTAGAGGCGTTGGGTCACTTTCGTACGCTCCTCCTCGGGTATACCCGGACCGTTGTCTGTCACCAATAAGGTTACGCACTGCGCATTTTGCACAATAGAGACCCCGATCTCAGCGCCCACACCCGCATGGTTTACCGCATTTTCAAGCAGGTTTGCGACCAGTTGCCCCAGAAGGTTCTTCTCACCCAAAACAATTGCATTGTCAGGGCCGATAAAATTCAAAATCTGATCACGTTCTGTTGCTGTCGGCTCATAAATTTCAACCATCGTGCGGCACAACTCGGCCAGATCAACATGCTTGAATTGCCCTTTGAGCGTGCCATTCTCGACCTGTGCCAGTTGCAACAGCGACGCGAAAACCGCCGATATTCCATCGACCTCCTCACGAGTCCGTGCCACAAGGTCGGCCCCCGCCCCCTCATCAACAACGTCGGCCAATGCCTCGAGTTGCAATGAGACACGCTGCACGGGTGTTTTCAGATCGTGGGCAATGTCAGAGGAGACTTGCCGCAAGGTCGCGACATTGCGCTCTTGCGCGACTGCCATCACATTCACGGCCTCGCCAATATTGCTCAGGTCATCCGACCAGCGTGGCGTTCGTACCACACGCGCCCCCAGATCACCGCCCGTCAATCGCTCAAGTGCTGCACGTATCACCTCTACATGCCTTTGGGAGCGCCGTGCAAGAATGAGCCCTCCCGACAGCGCAATGAGAACAGTGGGCAGCAAGCTAATCCACAAAATATTCAGAAACACAGGTTGCAAGGCTTCGATCTCGGCGCGGCTGCGTGCGATGGTCAGACGCCCACCATAAAGCCGCTCACTCAGCGCGAGGTATTCACCGTCCAATTCGGCCCGCCCTTCTTCAAGAGAGATGATGTGGAACCCCTCATCATCTCGGGCCACTGCACCGTTACCGTAAATCCGCCCCGTGCGCGTTATATAGCTCAGGACAAGGCGATCTGGGTCAGTCTCTTGAGATTCGGCCTGTACCAAAAGAGCAACCGCACGGGCCGAAGGAGCAGCGCGAAACCCTGCCAAATCTTGGGCCAGATCATCGCGGATGGACTGCTCAAACGCCGCACGGGTCACCGCATAACTCGCGGCCAGGCTCAGCAGGCTGACCGAGCCGAAGAGCACAACCAGCACCAGCGCCAGTCGCAGCGGCATGGAGCGCCACAGCTGTTTCATCCGTCTATCCGATAACCTGCACCGCGCACAGTTTTGATCAGTTCGGTCTCGAACGGTTTATCGACTTTGGCCCGCAGGCGGCTCACGTGGGTCTCGACCACGTTTGTCATGGGGTCAAAGGACAAATCCCACACACCCTCAAGTAGCATCGTACGGGTCTGCACACGCCCTTTGCGGCGCAGCAAAAACTCCAGCAGCGCGAATTCGCGCGGCAGCAGATCAATCTCCTGACCGCTCCGCATCACTTTGCGCGTAAGCAAATCCATCGTCAGATCGCCAACCTGAAGCACTGTTTCCTGCTCAACTGCTTGCGGCCTGCGGCCAAGGGCGGCGACCCGCGCGGACAACTCACCAAAGGCGAAGGGTTTGACCAGATAATCATCGCCCCCCGCGTTCAGCCCGCCAATACGGTCCTCCACAGACCCCATCGCCGTGAGGAAAAGCACAGGCGTTGTATTGCCCGCGCCGCGCAGGGTTTTGACAAGGGTGAGGCCATCCACATGCGGCAGCATACGGTCCACGATTAGCACATCATGCCCGCCGCCCGTTGCGGCAACCAGCCCCGCACGCCCGTCTGTTACCAGATCGACGACATGACCCTCCTCGCGCAACCCGCGTGCGATGTAGGTACCCGTTGTCGTGTCATCTTCAATCACAAGTATTTTCATAGCATCCATATAGCCGTTCGGGACCAGCTGTGCATCCCGCCTGCGTATTACAGTTTTGTATAGCTGCGCAGGGCTGTCCCGTAACCTTGGACCCCCATCTTTGCTGCAATCGAAAACGAATGCACGAGGAACAATTATGACATCTTTACTTACAAAATCCGCACCCCTTGCTCTGACCTTGGCGCTATCCCCTATAGCCGCTTTTGCTGTACCAGCTGGCGGTTATGGAGATCTCGTTGAACAGGTCGCCCCCGCCGTCGTCTACATTGAAGTCATCAGCGCGGCACAACCTGCCCACGCCTTGCCAGACAACATGCCAGACGCATTGCGCAAACGATTTGAACAACGAATGCCGCAAGCACGCCCGCAAGGCGGGTTGGGCTCCGGCTTTATCATCTCGGAGGAAGGCCAGATTGTCACCAACCATCACGTTGTTGCGGGTGCTACAACGGTGAAGGTCAAAATGGCTGACGGGCGCACATTCAATGCTGAGGTAATCGGCAGCGATCCCGCCACAGATATCGCACTGCTCTCGATCAAAGCCGATGTTGATCTGCCCTATGTCAGCTTTGGCACCTCAGAGGAGATGCGCGTGGGCGATGAAGTTGTCGCCGTTGGCAATCCCTTTGGCCTCAGTTCAACCGTGACCAGCGGGATCATTTCTGCCAAGTCGCGTAACATCAATGCAGGTCCCTATGACGCGTTCATCCAGACCGATGCCGCGATCAATCAAGGCAATTCTGGTGGGCCTCTGTTTAACAACGAAGGCGATGTGATCGGCGTGAACACAGCAATCATTTCACCGGGTGGCGGCTCTGTCGGGATCGGATTTGCCGTACCTTCCGATATCGTACGTGATGTTGTCGCAGATCTATCGGATGACGGGATAGTCACACGTGGCTGGCTCGGAGTGAGCATTCGCCCAATGAGCGAGGAAGTGGCAGAGGTTTTAGGATTCGATAACGCTACAGGTGCCGTGGTCGAAGCAGTAGCAAAAGACAGCCCTGCGTCCAATGCGGGATTGGAAAAAGGTGATATTATTCTCAGCTTTGACAGTTCCGATATCAAAGAGCTGGGCGATCTGACCCGTGCCGTAGCCGCGAAAAATCCGGACGACAGCGCAACAGTCACCGTATTGCGCCGAGGAAAGGAAAAGACCCTCACTGTCACGATCGGAACACTTGCCCCTCAAGAGGCCTAATCCCTCAATACGCGTGTCCCCACATGCGTAGCCCCCCTTGTGTCTACCACATCCCGGGGGGGCAGCCCCGATGCCCCCCGCATCGGGGCATTTTTATTTCAGGCGCAAATAAGCGCACAGCTGGATGTCGCAACCAAATGCGCTGGCCCAGCGCAGACGCGGAGTATATAGCGTTGTGCATGACACGCATTAGTCAAACATATCTGGGACGTTTGCTGCTTGCCGCTGTAACACTGGCATTGCTCAGTTTGCCCTTTGCACATCGGTCTAGCGCAGCACCTGCATCACCGGAAATGGTGCAGTTTCTTGCCATGGGCGGAAGCTTTGCCGATATCTGCGGGGACATTGACACAGCGACAACTGGAAATTGCGAAAGCTGCCGGGTCGTTGCCGCCATGCACCTTGCTCCGCCCGTTCAGGTGGCGCATCCTGTATTTATTGCGGTAGAGGTACAGGCAACTCCGAACCCGTATGTCTTTGTGTCGGGCCCTGCCCTTCACCGCTCCCCTCCTGTGCGTGCGCCCCCACGCGCCTGACGTTTGCCCAAATCCTACGTCACAGATATCTGCGGGCTCTTGCCTGCACAGCTTCACAGGAAAACAACATGAATATTTTTACAAAATCCGCCCTCGCGGTTCTTCTTTCTGCCGGCATTGCGCAGGCTGGCAACTATACGCTTGGTGATCTGAAAATCGAACACCCCAGAGCATTCGAGACCGCAAAAAATGCCAAAGTAGGCGGCGGCTACATGACACTTACAAACAATGGCGGTGTAGATGACACCCTCGTTGAAGTACGCGTTGCCGAAATCCCCCGCATTGAACTGCACCTCTCCGAGACGGACGCCAATGGCGTCGCAACCATGACCGAGCAAAAAGGCGGTATCCCTGTCCCCGCAGGTAAAACGGTTATGCTTATGCCTGGTGGTCTGCATGTCATGTTTATGGGACTGGGCGGCGATCCATTTGAGTTAGGCGAGCAGATCAACGCCACACTTGTTTTTGAGCAAGCAGGCGAAATTGACATTGCATTTGACGTTGTAGCGCGCACCGCGGGCGACCATGGCACCATGAAACATGGCGATCACGGTACAATGGATAACTCGGGCGAGACAAATTCCGACTAAGGCACAATGAACAGGCCGGAGCAATCCTTCGGCCTGTTCACAACTTTGATATCTTTTCGAGACAGCGGTTCAAAATCTCCCGCTCCTGCGCTGTGAAATGCGCCGACAGCTTTGCATCGTAGGATTTTGCCGCCTCAAACAGATCACTATAGACCACCTGACCCTGACGGGTGAGCGCCAGCGTCTCGTGGCGGCGGTCCTGCTCTTGCGGTGTCCGAACCAGAAACCGCTTCTGCTCAAGTGCGTATACAGCGCGGCTCACCTTGGTTTTGTGCAGGCTTGCGCGGTCACAAATGCCCTTGGCCGTCATTGCACCATACCGCCCTAGATGGAACAGGACCCGCCATTCGGTACGCAGCATGCCATAGCGTTGGCGGTAGTACTTCTGAAACCCGATACTTGTCGCCTCCGCCGCCTGATTGAGGGCGTAGGGCAAAAAGCGGCTTAGATCGAAATCATCATCAGTCATTTTGTAAAGTTATCTGTTGTTAGTTACAAATCAAACTAATATCTCATGTCTGATCGTAAAGGGGGAAATCCGATGAACAAAGAGCAGTCGCCACATGGTTTGCAAACTGCCGCGACGCCCGTGGGCACCACGGATGGATACATGCCCGGATTTGGCAATGATTTCGAGACGGAAGCCCTTCCCGGTGCGCTGCCGCAGGGAATGAACTCCCCGCAAAAGGTCAACTATGGCCTTTATGGAGAGCAGCTAAGCGGGACTGCCTTTACAGCGCCGTCGCACCAGAACGAGCGGACATGGTGCTACCGCATCCGCCCTTCGGTGAAACACACTCATCGATTCACGAAAATCGACCTGCCCTACTGGAAATCCGCGCCCCATGTTGATCCTGATGTTGTGTCCCTCGGCCAGTATCGCTGGGATCCTGTACCCCATTCCGATCAGCCGCTCACATGGCTAACAGGCATGCGCACCATGACCACGGCAGGTGATGTGAATACCCAAGTGGGCATGGCAAGCCACATCTACCTTGTCACCGAGAGTATGAAAGACGCCTATTTCTACTCGGCTGATTCCGAGTTGTTGGTGGTCCCCCAAGAAGGCCGCCTGCGTTTCGCCACCGAGTTGGGCGTGATCGACATCGAGCCGCAGGAAATCGCGATCATCCCGCGCGGGCTGGTCTACCGTGTCGAGGTGCTGGAAGGGCCTGCGCGCGGGTTTGTTTGCGAAAACTATGGCCAAAAATTCCACCTGCCCGGTCGTGGCCCGATTGGGGCGAATTGCATGGCAAATCCCCGTGATTTTAAAACGCCCGTGGCGGCGTTCGAGGATCGCGATGCGCCCTCCACCGTGACGATCAAATGGGCTGGCCAGTTCCACGAGACCAAGATCGGACATTCGCCCTTGGACGTAGTCGCATGGCACGGCAACTACGCGCCATGCAAATACGATCTGCGGACCTATTGCCCTGTCGGTGCGATCCTGTTTGACCATCCCGATCCATCTATATTTACCGTCCTGACAGCCGATTCCGGCGTGGAAGGCACCGCCAACATCGACTTTGTACTGTTCCGCGACCGTTGGATGGTGGCTGAGGATACGTTCCGTCCGCCGTGGTATCATAAAAATGTAATGTCAGAACTGATGGGCAATATCTTTGGCATCTATGACGCCAAGCCAAAGGGCTTCATCCCTGGCGGCATGAGCCTGCACAACATGATGCTGCCGCACGGCCCTGACAAAAACGCATTTGAAGGTGCATCGAATGCTGACCTCAATGCGGAAAAGCTAAGCAGCACTATGTCCTTCATGTTCGAGACCCGCTTTCCGCAGCACCTCACGGCATTTGCTGTAAATGAAGCGCCTTTGCAGGATGACTACATCGATTGCTGGACCGATCTTGAAAAGAAGTTCGACGGCACACCGGGTAAGAAATAATGGAAATTGTTCTCTCCATCATCTTCTTTATCTTCATCTGCGGTCTGCTTATGTTTTTTGATATGCGTCGTGGTGCACGCCCACCGCGTAAGCATGGCGGCCGCTCGGACGGCTCGGTTGGCGGAAGCAGCGATAGCGGATGGTTCGGCGGCGATTGCGGCGGCGGCGGTGGCGATTAAAAATTGGTGCAGCACCTCTGCACCCAATCTAAGGAAGTAGAATGACATTGATGAAATCATGGGTCGAAAGCGCGAACAGCGCCGACACCCAATTCCCGCTCAACAACCTGCCCTACGGCGTATTCACGACCAACGCGCTTGAGCCTCGGTGTGGTGTAGCGATCGGTGATATGATCCTCGACATGCTGGCCGCAGAAGAAGCAGGATTGATCGAGCTTGCCGATGATCCTGTGTTCGACGTCCCTTACTGGAACGATGTGATGGAGCTTGGCCCAGAAGGCTGGGCCGCGCTGCGCGAGCGTTTAACACAACTGCTAGCGGATGGATCGCCCGAACAGGCGACTGTGGCTCCCATGCTCGTCCCGATGGCGGATGCCCGCATGGAAATGCCATTTGTTGTTGCCGAGTTTACCGATTTTTACGCAGGCAAACACCATGCCACGAATGTGGGCACAATGTTCCGTGGTGCTGAAAATGCCCTGCCGCCCAACTGGTTGCACATTCCTATCGGATACAACGGGCGCGCGTCGTCAGTCATCGTGTCAGGCACAGACGTGATCCGCCCCAATGGCCAGACCAAAGCACCCGATGCGGATATGCCTTCTTTCGGACCCTGCAAGCGCCTCGATATAGAGCTTGAGATGGGCGCGATCGTGGGTACCGCCTCCGAGCTGGGCCATCCCGTTACAGTCGCTCAGGCGGACGAGATGATATTCGGCTACGTCCTGCTCAACGACTGGTCTGCACGCGATATCCAGGCGTGGGAATACCAGCCGCTTGGGCCGTTCCAAGCCAAAGCGTTTGCGACTTCGATCTCTCCGTGGATCGTTACGCGCGCGGCACTGGAGCCGTTCCGCACGTCCACGCCCGCGCGTGAAGTGACACTTCTGCCGCACCTCCAAGAGCCTAAGCCGATGCTCTATGACATTGACCTGAGGGTTACGATCAAGCCCGAAAGCGGCGAAGCTAAAACGATATGTGAAACAAATTTCAGCGAGATGTATTACTCAGCAGCACAGCAACTCACACATCATGCAAGCTCCGGCTGTGCGATGACACCGGGCGATCTCTTGGGCTCTGGCACCATTTCTGGCGCCGAGAAGCACCAGCGCGGTAGCCTGCTTGAGATGTCTTGGGGCGGTAAGGAGCCGATTGATATCGGTGGCGGCCAAACCCGCAGCTTCATCGAGGATGGCGACACCCTCACACTTCATGGCGCAGCGAAAGGCGACGGCTACCAGATCGGTTTCGGCATCTGTACCGCCACGATTAAACCCGCTGTCAAATTCGGTTGACCCGCCTTACCTAAAAGGACGCCCATCATGAATAGAATGATCAATGCCGCAGCCTTTGTGCTGCTTGCAACACCTCTATTTGCCCAAGACACACAAGAACTGGCCCTGCAATACAGCCAAATGCCGGAAATACAGAAGATGATGGATGAGATGTTCTCGCCAGCATCCATGAGCGCGCAACTTGCGGCAAGCCTGCCGCCCGGTACAAAAATGACGACCTCCCAGAAGACGCGGATCGGTGAAATAATGTCCAAGGCTTTGGGCGGGCTGCGGCCACGCCTTGAGGAAATTATGGTCGCCAGCAGTGCCGAGACTTTTAGTGCTGACGAACTCAAAGCCTTGATCGCGTTCTACAGCTCTGAACATGGCGCTTCTGTTATGACCAAGATGTCACCCTTTATGGCAAGCGTGATGGGCAGTCTGGCCCCCGAAATGCAAGCTGCGCAGGCCAAGATGGCCCCGCAAATCATTGAAATTATGCAGGAGTAATCACTATGGCCAAGGCATTTGCCTCACAAGGCGACATGACTGAGAAGAAAATCACCTTTGACGAAATCGGCCGCGATCTATGGGCCTTTACCGCCGAAGGTGACCCGAACTCTGGCGTGATCATCGGCGACGAGAGCGTGATGATCGTGGAGGCGCAGGCCACCCCGCGTCTGGCGAAAAAGGTCATAGAGCAGGTCCGCAAAGTCACCGACAAACCGATTAGCCACGTGGTGCTGACCCACTACCACGCTGTGCGCGTGCTCGGTGCGTCCGCTTATTGCGCGGACCAGATCATTATGGGCGAAGCCGCGCGCGGCATGGTGATGGAGCGGGGACAGGAGGATTGGGATAGTGAATTCCAACGCTTCCCGCGTCTGTTTGAAGGGTATGAAAGCATTCCAGGGCTGACCTTCCCCACCACAACCTTCAACGACCGCATGACAGTGCATTTGGGCAAGCGTCGCGTTGACCTCATGCACCTCGGCCGTGCGCATACGGCGGGTGATATCGTGATACACGTGCCCGACGAGAACGTGATGTTTACTGGCGACATCGTCGAGGACCACTCCGCATGCTATTGCGGTGACGGACATTTCGCCGAATGGGGCACCACACTGGATGCAATCAAAGCTTACGATGTGAACTCCATTGCACCCGGTCGTGGTGGTGCGCTTATCGGCAAAGAGGCCGTGAACCGTGCGATTGAGTCAACGCGTGATTTTGTCAACTCCACCTACGCTCCCGCCGCCCGTGTCGCGGCGCAAGGTGGCACACTTAAACAGGCATGGGACGCTGTGCGCGCCGAATGTGACCCCAAGTTCGCCGATTACGCAATCTATGAGCACTGCCTGCCCTTCAACGTCGCCCGCGCCTATGACGAGGCCCGCGGCATTACGCATCCGCGCATCTGGACCGCCGAGCGTGATCTGGAGATGTGGGCAGCTTTGCAGGGCTAAAGCCAAAAGAGAGAATCGGGCGCATTCAGCGAGGATCGCCCGGTCGCATGAAATTGGGGGAATGAAATATGGTCGCCACACGGTACAAAACTGCCTTTCAGCTTTATCCTTACGCAAAAGTTCCAGCACAGGATAATGCGCCCATGCGTCATCCTGTTGTGATTGTGGGGGGAGGTCCTATTGGCCTGTCTCTTGCACTTGATCTGGGGCTCAAGGGCACTCCGGCGTTGGTGCTTGATGATCATGATGGCGCAGGACTGGGGTCCAAGGCGATCTGTTTTGCCAAACGAACTCTGGATATCGCCAACCGCTTGGGCGCGAGCCAAGCGATGGTGGATAAGGGTATCGTCTGGAATGTCGGCAAAGTATTTCATGACGATCACAAGATATTCGACTTCAATCTGCAACCCGAAGCAGGCCACCGCAATCCTGCCTTTATAAACCTGCAACAGCCCTATTTCGAGAAATACCTCGTTGATGCAATCAACACCGCCAAAGCAAATGGTGCGCCAATTGAAATTCGTGGCCGTAACTGTGTAACCGCGCTGGAAAACCATGGCAGCTACAGCACACTGACGGTTGAGACGCCCGATGGTCCTTACCAGCTTGAGGCCGACTACCTCATCGCCTGTGATGGCGCGCGTTCACCGCTGCGCGACATGATGGGGCTAAGCTTTGACGGGCGTGTGTTCGAGGACAACTTCCTCATCGCCGACGTGCATATGAAGGCCGATTTCCCGACCGAGCGCTGGTTCTGGTTCGAGCCGCCCTTCAAGAACAGCGGCCAATCAGCGCTGCTGCACAAACAACCCGACGACATCTGGCGCATCGACTTCCAGCTGGGCTGGGACATTGACCGCGAAAAGGAACTCGACCCAGACCGCATCCGCGCCCGCGTTGATGCGATGCTCTCAAGCCAAGCTGGCCATGTGCCTGAATATGAGTTGGAATGGACATCGATCTACACCTTCCAATGCCGCCGGATGCAGAAGTTCCGCCATGGCAATGTGATCTTCGCAGGTGACAGCGCACATCAGGTCTCGCCGTTTGGCGCACGCGGGGCGAACTCTGGCGTGCAAGACGCCGATAACCTCGCGTGGAAGCTGGATCTGGTGCTCAAGGGGCTGGCCGATGACAGCCTGCTCGACACCTACGCCACAGAGCGCGAGCACGGGGCGGATGAAAACATCTTGAACTCCTCGCGCGCGACAGACTTCATGACACCCAAATCGGAGGTGTCCAAAATATTCCGGAACGCCGTGCTGGAGCTTGCGAATAAACATGAGTTCGCCCGCCCATTGGTGAACTCTGGCCGCTTGTCAGTACCTTGCAACTATGTAGGTTTTGCCTTGTTCGGGGAAGATACGGTTGGCGGTCCTGAAACCACCCGCCCCGGCATGACTTGCCCCGATGCGCCCTTGGGAGACGCGTTTTTGCTTGATCAACTCGGCGGCGGCTTTACTGTTCTTGCGATTGGCACAGATGCGCAGGATATTTCAGCCCACGGCATCGACGCAAAAGCGATCACGATTGCCGCGCCCTGCCATACAATTAAGGTGCGCTATCTGGGCGATGCCGAGCAAGCGGTCTATCTCATACGCCCCGACCAACATATTGTCGCCCGTTGGGCCAACTTCGACGAGACCGCAGTCAAAGCAGCCCTTGGCACCGCAATCGGAAAGGCATGAACATGTTAATTCTTACCCCCAATCTGCCCGATCCGGACGGTTTCTATAACGAACTCATCCAAGCACATGAGGGTCTGACCAAAGAGCAAAGCGATGCGTTTAACGCGCGTCTCATTCTGACTTTGGCAAATCACATTGGTGACCGCACCGTTCTGACCACTGCACTGGAGGCCGCAAAATGAGCGATGTCGTCTTGTGGGATTATCCGAAATCTTCTGCCAGCTACCGTGTGCGCATCGCGCTCAACCTCGCGGAAATCGACTACCGTATCGAAACGGTTGACCTATTGGCAAAACACCACATCAGCGCCGACCACCTTACCCGCAATCCGCAAGGCTTCGTTCCGGTGTTGGATATCGATGGACACAGACTGACACAGTCCTTGGCGATTCTCGACTATCTCGACACCACGCGTGGCCTTGGCCTTCTGCCTGCCGAACCTGCAGCGCGCGCCCGCCAGACTGCACTGGCTCATGCCATTGCTGTTGATCTGCATCCTGTGTGCAACCTTTCCGTTGCAGGCTACGCCACCAAAGGCGAAGAGCCTGCACGCACGGAATGGATGCGCCACTTCATTTCACCACGTATGGCAGCGTTTGAGACAATGTTGGCAGGCTTTATCCAGTCGCCTTACTGCTGCGGAGATGCACCAAGCCTTCCCGACGTCGTGTTGATGCCGCAGATTTACAACGCGCTACGCTGGGGCGCGGATTATGCTGGATGTACTCGCATAAAAGCCGTTGCTGATGCCTGTGCAGAACATCCAGCTTTTAAGCAGGCACATCCCGACCGCTAATGAGACCTGTTACATAGGCAAAAATGAAAATCTATGATGAGCCAGAGGCACAACTGCATTCATCGCAAATAATGCGCTGATCATAAATGAAAAAGTGATGTTGGTGCACCCAGAGCGATTCGAACGCCCGACCCTCTGATTCGTAGTCAGATACTCTATCCAGCTGAGCTATGGGTGCACTAAGGGCGGTTTAATATTAGCGACGGAGTAATGCAAGCCCTCTAAGGGCGCAAAATTAGCTCTATCTGAAATTTCCCTAAATCGCGCCATCACCCTTGGGCAAAGTGATCAAAAATTCGGTTCCCTTGTCGTCCGTATGCACCAACTTGATATCACCACCATGACCGCGCACCAACTCCGCCGAAATAGTGAGGCCAAGACCCGACCCACCCTTCCGCACAGATCCTTGAAAGGCCGAAAACAGATGTTCCTGCGCTTTGGCAGCCAATCCAGGGCCTGTATCGCGCAGCCGGATCAACCATGCAGCATCCGTTTGCGTGGCTTCGACCGTGATCTCGCCTGCGCGCCCCGTTGCCATAATCGACTGGCGCGCATTACGCACAAGGTTGCCGAGCACACGGTGCATTTGTTCGGGGTCGGCCCTAATCCGCAATCCATCAGGTATATCAGACGACAAGGTCACATCAGCATCCGCAGCCGCTAGTCGCTCGGCATAAAGCACATCGTCCACAACATCCGCCAACAGCATTTGCGTCAAGGTCGGTCCAGGCTCTTCCGCCTTTCCGAAAGCCAACGTCGACTCGCACAAATGTACCGCGCGAGTGATAGAGCCCACCAACTTAGGCGCCAGACGCGTGACAACAGGGTCTTCGGACATTTCGATTCGGTCGGTGAAAAGTTGCGCAGACGTTAGGATATTGCGCAAATCGTGACTGATCTTGCTTACTGCAGACCCCAATTGTGCCAGCCGTTCTTTTTGTCGCAAGGCGCTTGTCAGCTCTGTCTGCAGGGATTTCAAAGCTTCTTCCGCTTCGCGCAACTCTGTCACACCCGCCGAAGGCTGAATGATCCGCCGCGCATCTTCGGGGGCGGCTGCATATCGTTGCATATGACCCACTACACCCTTGATTGGCTTAACCAGAAATACCCGAAGCGCCACAAAAAGTAACAGCGCTGTAATAACAGAAATGACTGCCGATAGGACGAGAATACGCAAGCCATAGTCAATCATCGCCGCCCGCATTGGTGCTGTTTCCATCGTTACCTCGATGAGCAAGCCCGCGTCTCGCACAGGCGCACCAATGACGCGGATCACTTCGTTTTGCGGAGAAATCAGGCGTCGCATTGCATCACCGATCAACAGCAGCGCTGAGTTATTTCTAAGATCGACAGTACTTGTAATGACCTGTGGCATAGGAGAAGACAGTACCAGTTGCCGTACTTCATCACGTCTCAAAACGACGTTGAACACTTCAGCATTGCGCAACAACTCTGCCTCAAGCTCGGCATCGATCATATCATCAGCCAAAAGCGTCAGGGATGCAATCTGCGCCCGCTCCAACCTATCCAGCATGTAATCCTCGCGAAACCGCGCAATCGACGGCACAAAGATCAGAATTTCCGCAATCATTACAAAGATTGTCGTCAGGATCAGCAATCGGCCGGAAAGGGAATTGATCATACTATTGACCCGACTTCTTACGGGATGGCGGGTGGGGCGTCGTCGCAGACGCGCGCCATACCATCACGGCACAAACCGCTGCACAAATCCGACCACCCGCTTCACCAGATCACTCTCAAACAGGCGCGGGCTGAAATACGCACCTGCCGCACGTTTGTTAATTTCACCAATCGTCGGATAAGGCGCTATCATAGCGGCAATCTGACTCATTTTCATTTTATTTGCCAGCGCCAGCGCCCAAAGGTTAATCAACTCCCCCGCCTGATAGCCGACAATAGAGGCCCCCACGGGCCGCCCTTTAACTACCATAACTTTGATAAAGCCTTTGGTCTTACGCTCTGCAATTGCACGGTCATTATGGGAAAAGTGGAACCGGACAACTTCCAAAGCGATGCCATGCTTTTTCTTGGCCTCTGCTTCGGTCAGGCCCACCTGCGCCAGCTCTGGATCGGTATAAGTCGCCCACGGAATATGCGCCGTCTTGGCCTTCGACGGCAGGCCAAATAGCATGGAACGAATGATCACACCCGCATGATATCCCGCCACATGGGTAAATTGCAGACCACCTGCAACATCCCCAATTGCATAGACGCGTTTATTGCTCGTACGCAGGCTATCATTCACCTTTATCCCATTACGGGTTGGCTCAACTCCACCAGCTTCAAGGTCAAGCTTGTCGATATTGGCCCTGCGCCCCACCGCCATCAGCAGATGCGAACCTTTGAAGATGCGGCCATCCTTGGTCTCGACCTCAATAGCTCCTGCTTTGCCGCGTATTTCGGCAGCAAGCGCATCTTCGGCAATCTCGACACCTTCTTCTTTGAGCGATGACAGCACGACTTCGGCTAGCTCAGGGTCATCTTTGCCCAGCGCCTTTGCCCCTTCGATCACTGTCACCATACAGCCCATGCGAATATGCGCCTGCGCCATCTCCATCCCGATTGGACCCCCACCGATGATCAGCAAATGCTCGGGCGTCTCTCGCAGATCGAACAAGGTCTCATTTGTCTCGTACGGAACATTCTCCAACCCCGGAATCGGCGGCACCAAAGGCGACGATCCTGTGGCAATGACAACGCGCCTCGCTTTTATCACAGTGTCACCTGCCTGCACTTCGGTAGGTGAAATGAATTTTCCGAATTCACGGATGACATTGATGCCAAACCCCTCGAACCGCTCCTGACTGTCCACAGGGGCGATGGTGGCGATGACATCATGCACATGATCCTTGGCCGCAGCGTAATCCACCGCACCCGCTGCATTCGCCACGCCAAATTGCGCGCTGTGCTGCTGGCCGTAAGCAGCTTTGCCCGTAGCGATCAACGCTTTGGACGGGACACAGCCATAGTTCAGGCAATCGCCGCCCATCTTGTGCCCCTCAAGCAGGACAACATCAGCACCCATCTGGGAAGCCCCCGCCGCAACGGACAACCCTCCAGAGCCAGCACCGATAATCAGGATATCTGTTTTGATATGTTTCATTTCAGGATTTCCTTTTTGCCAGTAACGGCCTTGATAATCACGGGAAGGACGGACAACACACACAGCCCCAAAATCGGCAGCAGAATATGCGGCTCGAATATAATGCCAAGGTTTGGCGTCTCACCGCGGGCAAACACCTCGCCAAGGCCTGCGCCCACTGAGGTATAGACCAGCGATCCGGGAATGATTCCAACAAAGGTCGAGATCATGAAGCGCCGCAAAGGAACGCTAAGAAACGCAGGGATCAGATTTGCGACAAAGAACGGCACGGCAGGGACCAACCGTATGAAAAACAACATCGACCACTGATTCTCATCCAGCCCCTTCTTGATCTTTGCTACCATTCCATCAGAAGCATCCATCCGCGCCTTTAGCTTGTCACCCAGCCCCATCCGCGCAGCTGAGAAGATCAACGTGGCCCCGATCGTCGCTGCTGTGACATTCACTGCAGCGCCGAACAACGTTCCGAACAAAAAGCCGCCGGTCAGCGTCGCAATCAGCGCCCCTGGCAAGGAGAACGTCACGATCAACACGTAACACAGCACAAAACCCAGCACTGTGAGCACAAAGTTTCCGTCCCGAAACGCGATCAACGCCTCTCGGTTCTCGCGCAATGCATCAAAGCTGAGGTAATCGCGAAGTGCAAAAGCCCCGACAAGAGCTACCACTCCGATCAATGCCAGCGGCGCATATCGCACTAAGGGCGATTTATTGCTCGTGTCTTTTGCCATATCTGTCATGTCCTGCGCCTCAATCTGTGTTCGGTTTCTCTCTAAATGCGCCTTTACAGAACGCAGCGACAGTCACCTCACGCGCGATTGATCAACCGTGTGAGAATTTGAGTCTGTTTGCGCCCTATTGAGGCTGATTGAAACATATCAGCGTCTTCCATGTGAGATTTATTGCACATCAGGGGTGTTTGGGGCATTGCAGGGTTTGACTTGGGCGCTGCAGCGCTTTAGGGGACAAGTCTGAATTGACGCGCATCTGCGAATCCGCTGTGCGCAAACTATACTAGATGGAGACGGAGCGATGAAACGCACCTTTCAACCCTCGAACCTCGTCCGCAAGCGCCGCCACGGTTTCCGTGCACGCATGGCAACAAAAGCTGGTCGCAAGATCATCAACGCACGCCGCGCCCAAGGCCGGAAAGAGCTGAGCGCGTAATACGCGTCTTAGGCTTAATACTATGACACCGCCGAAGACCGACCTGATTGGCACAACTGCCATCGGGGCAAAGTCTCCGGCGGTTTTGTCGTGTTCACCCCCCATCGTTTTAACCCAACGTCGCGACTTTCAACGGGCGTCACGGGGAAAACGGGTGGCCATGGCTGGGTTCATCCTCCAAATGGTGAAGCGCCCTGAAGGCGAAGTTGGCGGGATTCGCGTCGGCTATACCTGCTCCAAAAAAGTCGGCAATGCAGTCGCCCGCAACCGTGCCAAGCGCCGTTTGCGCGAAATTGCACGCGCGGTATTACCAGTAACGGGCAAACAGGGCCACGACTATGTCCTTGTGGGACGCAATACCGCCACGGCAACCATTCCCTTCGCCCAACTGCTGAATGACATGGAAAAAGCGCTCGGCATCCTGCACGGCACGCGCACGTGAGCCTGCTCGCCAAAATCGTCGCCCTGCCCGTTCACGCCTACCGCCTTGTGTTCAGCCCATGGGTCGGTTTCAACTGTCGGTATCAACCGACGTGCTCGGCGTACGCGCTCGAAGCACTGGAACGTCACGGCGCCATCAAGGGCAGCCTTTTGGCCGCGCGGCGGATTGGACGCTGTCACCCCTTTGGTGGTGATGGCTATGATCCGGTGCCTGAAAAGGAATGAATGATAGACACGGGATTTTTCAAATGGGTATGGCGATTTAACGCATTGGTGATCGCCGCCGCCGTGACGCTCATGCTCTGCATTGTTATCTGGGAGATGACCTCATCCCTGCGCCGCAGTCTCTTTCAACCGCAAACCACGAATACACTTATCGCACCCATCATTCAGACAGATCAAAGCGAGGAAGACGGTCAGACTGACCCCGCTGAAGTCCGCCGCTACTTTGGCGCACCGCTCGAATACTCTGCGGGGTCGCCTTATGCCCTGCCCCTTCGGGTTGAGCAGGAATACGACAATCGCGGCATCAGCAAATCATCCGTCGGTAATACCATCAACTACAGGATTATCGATACAGTAACACAGACCAGTAAATGGCTTTTTCCAAAAGGGAATCGCCTGATCCTTGACACCATGCCTGTCCGTTTTTTCAAACGCGGCCAGCCCGAGCAGAACCTCGGCATGATTTTGAGCGTTGTCGAGAGCGATACCAACGGCGACGAACGGCTTTCAACCCGCGATAAGATGAGCCTTTATCTGGTGGACACAGATTGGACCGAAGCGACGAAAATCACCGAAGGTGTGAGATCGGTCTTGAGGATACACACCGTGAGCCCAAGCCAGATTGACCTGATTTTCAACACTGATGATGGCACCCATGCAGCTCGGATCGACGCGGTCTCAGGTTTGATCCAGAACGAACAGGTAGTCAACGCGCAGGAATAATCGCTATTTCTGAAAGGTGATCAGCACTTCGCCAATATCGACACCGTATTTCTTCATGTAGGCACGGTTCAGCACTTGGCCGTCGCCCATATCCCACATCCAATCGTCAAAATTCACCCGCAGAGTGCCGTCCGGCACAGGCAAATCTATGCGATATTTCCAGTTGAACGTGTCGCCGCGCTCCTCCCCCGTGGCCACGCCCAGCACACCATCAGCAAAACCTGTCCACATTTGGTCCGCCACAATCGGACCTGTCTTATTCAGCTGCCAGATGCGCTGCTCCTTGGTGCCGTCCTCATAGTCGAAATCCTCAACTAGTCTGAGCGTTTCGCCATCCCACGTACCGGTCACAACAACGTCAAACCGTCGCCGCACCGTGCCAAACACGTCCTGAAATTGCCCCTTCGCTAAAACTCTACCGTCAAAAAACTCTTCAAGATTAAAGTTCTCCCCAGAGAGTTTTTCATCGTCAAGCGCAGGCTTGCCGACACACGCGCCGAGCGCCATCACAACCGCAAATATCGCTAACCGCATCGTAAACCTCCTAATTATAATACTGGAACTAAAGCAATTCAGGCAAAATCAACCATTACATCGCACAAGGTAAAATCCTGAGCAGTTCAAACCTTTGTTTTTGCGAGGGTTGCGGCACATTTATTGAAAATTCGAGGGCGTATCCGTGATACCAACAATTTAACGCAATCTCAGCCGAGTTATTTGAGGCGCGTTAACCTCCAGTTTGGCTGTTGTCCCCTAGGGTCTCCATACCGGATCAATTTTGTGTTCCGGATCGGAGGATTGCCAGTGCCGCACGATAACGAAAAAAAGAGTGTTCTGAAAATCTTGGCGTATCGTCAACGCGCACTGGATTTGCTCACAGGGCCGCCCGCTCTGGCGTTTGTTCCCGCAATCTCGCTTGCTGCATTCTGGTTTGGCGGCGAAGGGGCACTCCTTGTCATGGCCGCTTTGGTGCCTGCCGCCTATCTGCTGTCAGGCGGAATTGGTGCTGCCGTTGAACAGTTACAAAGCGCAAGTTTGAACAGCAATGGCATTCTGGCGAGAGCGCCGATGACTGCCAAATGTGAGGATATTTTTGCAAAGACTTCTGCCGCAGAATTGGCCGCCTGCATCCATGTCATAGAGATTGAAGGTTTTTCTGATCTGATAGACCGTTTTGGCCCCGCTGCGGGCGACACAATTGTCCAACGGATGGGCGAGCGTTTGATCGGCATCATGCGCGATGGCGATTCTATTGGACAAATCGGGGATGCGCGGTTTGCAGTCTGTACCAGTCCCGTGCGCCAACTCCCTCTCGAATTGTGTATCCAGCTAGCAGGCAGGGTACAGGCCGCTGCTGAGGAGCCGTTCTCCATCGACGGGACCGTCATTTATACAGACGTCTGCATCGGATTTTGCCAACATTCTCGCGCCCCCGACAAAAAAGCAACGGCGTGGCTTGAGGCAGCTTGTATTGCGCTGCGCAGCGCCCAAGCAAACGGAGCATCCAGCATCCGCGCCTACTCCGACCAGATGCATCAAGAGCGCAAAACGCGCCGCGCCCTGCATGAAGATGTTGTCGCAGCTTTGGAAAGCGGCGAGATCACACCTTGGTTCCAGCCGCAGCTTTGCACGGACACTGGACGCATTACGGGATTTGAGGCCCTTGCACGGTGGACCCACCCGATACGTGGCGTCATTCCTCCGGCCCAGTTTCTGCCTGCCATTGAAGCCGCCAATCTTCTGGAGCGGCTCTCTGAAGTAATGATGTACCATAGCTTTCGAGCACTCAAGCAATGGGACGCAGCTGGAGCGGACATCCCTCAGGTAGGTGTCAACTTCACAGGCTCAGATCTTAGCAATCCAAGGCTTTTGGAGAAGGTGAAATGGGATTTGGACAGATTTGAACTTACAGCCGATCGGCTCGCTATTGAGGTTCTAGAAACAGTTGTCGCCAGCGCACCCGACGATATGATTACACGCAATATTAATGCCCTAGGCGATTTGGGGTGCCGTATTGACCTTGATGATTTTGGCACCGGGAACGCTTCTATCGCCTCCATTCGCCGATTTTCTGTCAGTCGCATCAAAATTGACCGTAGTTTTGTTATGAAAGCGGATCGCGACCCGGAGCAACAACGCATGATCAGCGCAATCCTGACGATGGCAGAGCGACTACAAGTTGAAACGCTTGCCGAGGGTGTCGAGACTGTGGGAGAACATGTTTTGCTTGCACAATTAGGCTGTCATCACGTTCAAGGATTTGGCATCGCCCGCCCGATGCCGTTTGACCAAACCCTTGATTGGATCAATTCACACAATGCCAAATTACAAGATGTTCCCAAGATAATGCAGGGGCGCGGAAAATAGCCCAGAACTGTTATAATAATATGACCTGAACAGACGTGAAAACCCGAATCCGCTTGACCTTTGACCGCCCCCGTTGTGTACCCACCCAACAGTTTTCAGACATCAGGTGGCCGTGCTCATGGACAACGATCAGAACAAAAACCTCATCATTGCAACAGCGCTAAGCTTTGTAGTGATCCTAGTTTGGTTTGTACTTTTTCCCCCACCAGAAGCGGAAACAGCAATAGACGGGACAACTGCATCTGAAACCACGCCAGTTGAAGGCTCGCTGAGTACCCCGACCGCCGATCTGGCGACTACCCCGCCACCAACAACCGCAAGCACGGAAACTGTCCCGAATGCGCTTGAAAGTGCTGGACGCGTTTCCATCGAAACCCCACGGGTCAGCGGTTCACTATCACTGCTTGGTGGTCGGATCGACCAGCTGTCCTTAAACGACTACAGGACAAGCTTGGAAGACGACGCCACAATTGTTGAAATCCTTTTCCCTGCTACAAAGTCAAATGCACAATATGCGTTGCATGGCTGGGCTGCCGATGCTGGCGTTGACGCAACTGGCGTTCCTGGCCCCAACACACCTTGGACACTATCAGGCGGTGAATTTCTGGGCGTCGACAGCCCTGTCACGCTGAGCTGGGACAACGGCGCTGGATTGCTCTTTACGAAGCAGATTGCGATTGATGACCAGTATATGTTTACGATCACCCAGTCAGTTGAAAACACCGGCACGGGTGCTGCGACAATGGCACCTTATGCCATTCTGGCCCGTCACGGTGTGCCCACTGACCTCAAGAACTTCTTTATTCTGCACGAGGGTGTAGTCGCCATGACAGACGGCGAATACTCCGAGACCGACTGGGACCAGATGCCCGATTTCGAGTTCAACCAACGCGCGGGTGCTCGCACGGATGAACGACAGATCACAGAGAACGGCTGGATCGGTTTTACCGATCACTATTGGATGAGCGTTTTGATTCCGACCCAAGGAACAGCCTTTAAATCCGTGGCGAAATACGACGAACGCCGCGATATCTACCAGACAGAGGCTTTAAGCCCCGTCCAAAGCGTTGGGCCCGGCCAGACCATCACAAACACAACACAGTTTTTTGCTGGTGCAAAAGAGTGGGATGTTTTGAAATCCTATGAAGACGCAGGTGTTTACAACTTTATCGACTCAATTGATTGGGGCTGGTTCGCCTTCCTGACAAAACCGATCTTTTGGCTTTTACACCAGTTCAACCTGCTCATCGGCAATATGGGTATTGCAATTATCGCGCTTACCCTCCTGATCAAAGCGCTCCTGTTCCCACTGGCGTATAAATCCTATGTATCGATGGCCAAAATGAAAGAGCTTCAGCCAAAAATGGAGAAGCTCAAGGAAGAGGCTGGCGACGATAAGCAAAAGATGCAGCAGGGCATGATGGCCCTCTACAAGAAAGAAAAGGTGAACCCCGCCGCAGGTTGTCTGCCGATCCTGATGCAGATCCCAATCTTCTTTTCCTTGTACAAAGTGATCTTTGTAACGATCGAGCTGCGCCATGCCCCCTTCTTTGGCCCGTTTCAAGACCTCAGCGCGCCTGATCCAACGTCGATCTTCAACTTCTATGGCCTCTTGCCGTGGGGCACACCTGACGCGGGCAGCATCATGGCGCTCGTCTTTATCGGTATCTTGCCTCTGTTGCTTGGTATTTCCATGTGGCTCCAGCAGAAACTGAACCCGGCACCCACTGATCCCACCCAGCAAATGATCTTTGCATGGATGCCATGGGTCTTTATGTTTATGCTTGGCAGCTTTGCTTCTGGTCTGGTTGTATACTGGATCGCGAACAACACGATCACCTTTACCCAGCAATATCTCATCATGCGGTCGCAGGGGTATAAGCCCGACCTGATGGGAAACATCAAAGGTGGCTTTGGCCGTAAGTCAAAGACCGAGCCGAAGAAGTGATGAAGGTTACGGCGCTATGGCGCCACCCGATAAAAAGCCATGGGCGTGAGGCGCTAACGCGTGTCACGCTGACCCGAGGCAAGTCTATGCCTTACGATCGCTTGTGGGCCATTGCTCATGATGCCGCCAAATCCGATGGAAGTGCATGGGCCGCCTGCCAGAACTTCAATCGAGGCGCTCAATCTCCCGCGTTAATGGCAATCACTGCCAAGCTGGATGAGCTGTCTGAAACAATCACACTTCGTCACCCTGCGCGGCCTGATTTGACAGTTCAGCCCGATACTGAAAGTGCTGCCCTATTAGCATGGATCGGTCCTCTAATTGACCCGACGCGCGCCCAGCCTGCACAGGTATTCCGCCTTGATGGGCGCAGTTTTACCGACACGCCTTTTGCCTCGGTTTCGCTCTGCAGTCATGCGTCACATGATGCAGTTGAGACCCTAATGCTACGCCCACTGCAAACAGAACGCTGGCGCGGAAATATCTGGTTTGAAGGTGCTGCACATTGGGAGGAATTTCAATGGTTGGGACATGAGTTGCGCATCGGGACTGTTCACCTCAAAGTGGAAGAGCGTATTCGCCGCTGCAAAGCCACTACTGCTAACACCGATACAGGTATTCGCGATGTGGATACGCTCAAGGCCTTGAACACACTTGGCCATCAGGATTTTGGCATATACGCCACCGTAACTCAGACCGGCACGATTGCAGCTGGCGACCAGTTGGAGCTTGTTTAATGCAACTACCTTTCCCACTCGCTGAAGAACCCGACGCACAGACGATGGAAAAAGGCCGTCTGCTGTTTGCAGGCCCGACCGAGTTTGTCAAAGGCGTGGTCGCTATGTCCGGCCTGCCTGAGGCGGACCGTCTTGAGGTCTGCTTTGCCGGTCGCTCGAATGTTGGGAAATCGACCTTGATCAACGCGCTCACAGGGATGAAGGCCCTTGCGCGCGCCTCGAACACGCCCGGACGAACTCAAGAGATCAACTATTTCACAGCGGGCGATGACCTCTACCTCGTTGACCTTCCGGGCTATGGCTATGCCAATGCACCATTGCCCGTAGTGGAAAAATGGCAGCGCCTGCTCAAACAGTTCTTGCAAGGACGGCAAACTCTACGCCGCGCGTTTGTCCTGATCGATGCCCGCCATGGCGTCAAAGCCGTTGATGATGAGATCATGAGCTTGCTCGATAGTGCTGCTGTTACGTTTCAGGCGATTCTCACCAAAGCTGACAAAGTCAAAGAGATTGAGCGTGAGAAAATCCTCGATCAGGTGCGCGGCGCACTTGCCAAACATCCCGCGGCCTACCCCGAAATTATTGTGACGTCTTCGGAAAAAGGTTGGGGAATTTCAACGCTACGCTCTGTTATTGCCACGCTTGAATAACCGCCTATGATCCCTACAGACATTGGGATCACTGATATGAGAAAACAGCAAATGAACCGCGATTGGGCCGCTACTGCCGCCACACTCTCACAGGCCCTGCCCTACATGCAGCGCTATAATGATGCGACGGTAGTGATCAAATTGGGCGGTCACGCCATGGGCAGTGACGAAGCGATGGTCGAGTTCGCCCGCGATGTTGTCCTGATGCGCCAAGTGGGGGTAAACCCTGTTATCGTGCATGGTGGCGGTCCCATGATTAACGACATGCTTAAGCGGCTAAACATCAAATCCGAGTTCCTGAACGGCAAACGCATCACCGATGCGGCCACAATGGAAGTGGTCGAGATGGTCCTTTCAGGCCTTGTGAACGCAAAGATCGTTCAAGCCATTTCCGAGCAAGGCGGCCGCGCCGTTGGTGTGTCTGGCAAAGACAGTGGACTGATTATCTGTGAAGCAGAAAACCCCGAATTGGGCCTTGTCGGCAAACCCGTCAAAGTGAACCCACGTCTGCTGCTGGATATGGCAGATAAGGAACTGATCCCTGTGATTGCCCCCCTTGGCATGGGTATGAAGGGCGAAACGTTTAACATCAACGGTGACACCGCTGCTGGGGCCATTGCGGCCGCACTAAAGGCTGATCGCCTTCTTTTACTCACAGATGTCTCAGGCGTAAAGAACGCCGCTGGCGAGGTGCTCACGGAACTGACGCCCGAACAAATTGCGAAAATGACTGCTGACGGCACAATTGCCGGAGGCATGATTCCCAAAACGCAGACAGCGCTCGACGCCCTTGCTGCGGGTGTTCGGGCGACTGTTATTTTGGATGGTCGTGCGCCTAATGCTTGCCTGCTAGAGTTGTTTACCGAGCATGGTGCAGGCTCAATAATCCGCAGTGCTTAACGTGATCACCTCCTACAAAAAGCCGCGCATATGAAACGTCTCATCCTCATGAGGCATGCGAAGTCGGGCTGGGATGATTTGTCAGCGACAGACCACCAACGGCACCTGAACGGGCGTGGCGTCAAAAGCGCTAAAGCCATGGGCCACTGGTTGCGTGACGAGGGCCTCAGGCCTGATCACATTCTATGCTCGGACGCAGCCCGGACGCAGGAAACGCTTTCTGGGCTGGGCCTCGCCGATATTCCAACAACGTTCACGCGTGATCTTTATCTGGCCGAGGACGCTGTGATGGTGCGCATACTCATGCGCCAAACCAGCAATTGCGTTTTGATGGTCGCCCATAACCCTGGGACGGCTCTCTTGGCTGCGCGCCTGCTCGGGACCGAGCCTGATCATCCTGATTTTGATACCTATCCCACCTGTGCCACATTGGTCGCAGACTTTGAGATAGAGACATGGCGTGACCTAAAGATGGGGACGGGCCGGTTAGTCCACTTTGCCGTTCCGCGCGATATAATAGAATAAGGGCGGAGATTTCCCCCCGCCCTCGAAATTCAAAGCAGTTTGAGACGCTTAGTGACCCAAAATTTGGCTCAAGAACAGCTGTGTGCGCGGGCTTTGTGGGTTGTTAAAGAACTCTTCCGGCTCGTTCTGCTCAACGATCTGGCCTTGGTCCATGAAGATAACGCGGTTGGCCACCTGACGGGCAAATCCCATCTCGTGCGTTACGCAGATCATTGTCATGCCTTCTTCAGCAAGCTCGATCATCGTATCCAGAACTTCCTTGATCATCTCGGGATCAAGGGCGGAGGTGGGCTCATCAAACAGCATGATGCGCGGCTTCATGCACAAGGACCGCGCAATTGCCACACGTTGCTGCTGACCGCCCGAAAGCTGTCCGGGGAACTTGTCCGCCTGATCCGGAATTTTCACCTTCTCAAGGTAGTGCATTGCGATCTCTTCGGCTTCCTTCTTGGGCGTTTTGCGGACCCAGATCGGCGCAAGCGTCAGGTTGTCGAGGATGCTCAGATGCGGAAATAAGTTAAAGTGTTGGAAGCACATGCCAACTTCGGAGCGTATTTTATCAATGTTCTTGAGATCCGAAGAGAGCAAAGTACCATCGACTTCGATAGAGCCCTTCTGGTGCTCCTCTAACGCATTGATGCAGCGAATGAGCGTCGACTTACCAGAACCTGACGGGCCACAGACGACGATACGCTCGCCCTGATAAACCGTCAGATCGATGTCGCGCAGCACGTGAAAGGTGCCATACCACTTGTTCATGTTTCGAATGGAAATTGCGACTTCGTCGGACACTTTAAGTTTTGTATCAGCCATGGTGATATTCCTTAACGATGATCTGTCGCGAGACGGCGTTCCAGCCACTGCGAATATTGTGAAATGCCGTAACACACGACAAAGAACAGAACGGCAGCAAAGCCCAATAGCTCCCAATACACCCCGTTCCAATCGGTGGAGGCGAGGATAGGACCGCGGATCATGCCCACGAGGTCGAACATTGAAATGACCGAAACGAGTGTGGTGTCTTTAAACAGACCCACCGCGATGTTCACGATGCCGGGGATAGATATCTTGAGCGCCTGTGGCAGGATAATCAGCCGCATTGCTTGGGCATAATCAAGGCCAAGGCTGTCAGCAGCTTCATACTGCCCCTTGGGCAAAGCAGCGAGACCACCGCGAACCACTTCGGCGATATAGGCAGCCGAGAAGATGGTGATCATGATCACAACACGCAAGAACAAGTCAACGGTCGCGTCAGGCGGGAAGAAATACGCCAGCATTACACTTGCCACGAAGAGCAGCGTAATAAGCGGCACACCGCGGATGAATTCGATGAAGACCACACACATCCATTTGATCAGCGGCATCGAGCTTTGACGACCCAAGGCAAGTGCAATCCCCAAGGGGATCGACAGCGACACGCACGTCAGGCCCAACATCATGTTGAGCATGAAACCACCAAGATCACGGGAAGGAACGGAAGCTAGCAGCGGTGATTCTGGTGCAAGCATGGACACAACGAACCCTGCAACATACCAAACGACGGCAGCAGCGGCGACACCTCCAAAAAAGCCAAGCGCAAAGTTTTGCGCAACGAAACGCGCATAAACAAAGTAACCAGCAATGAATCCGAGCAGCGCAAACACCGGAACCCAAATCGTGCCACCCCAGATCAACCAATAGGCTACAAAAGGATAGAGCAATGTCATGATCAAAAGCTTGCGCGGCAGGTCAAAGAACAAGACCGGTGCAAGAGCAAAAAACATCAAAACAAGGGCAAGAGTTGGCCGCCAGTAAAACTCCGACGGGTATTTAAAACCGAACAACAGCTGGTTCCATCTGTCCGTCAGGACCGAGAAGCACGCAGCAGATTTTCCCTGAAGGACTTCACGACATTCGGCGAGCGATGATGTGTTCCAAAGCCCCCCCAATATCCACGGCAAAGTTGCCGTGAGAATAAGGTAAATGACGTAGGCAGAAGCCACAGTCAAAAGCGCGTTCGGCCATGTGGCAAAAAGATTATCACGCATCCACTTTACCGGACCAGCAGCATTTGATGGCGCAGGCTGTTGTTCAATATCCGTGGTACGCACGAAGGCGACGGAGTGTTCATGTGTATCTGACATCTCAGCGCTCCTTCAATTTCATTGAGTTGTTGTAGACGTTCATCACAGCAGAGATTGACAGCGAGATGATCAGGTAAAAGGCCATGAGAAGGAGCACACACTCAATCGCGCGGCCCGTCTGGTTCAGCGTAATACCCCCCAAAGTAGCAGTCACATCGGCATACCCGACCGCAATTGCCAGCGACGAGTTTTTGGTGATGTTCAGATACTGTGAGATCAATGGAGGAATGATAACGCGCAACGCCTGAGGTAGGACAACAAGGCTCATCACACGGCGGGGGCGGATGCCCAACGCAGCAGCAGCTTCGGTCTGGCCTTTTGAAACAGCCTGAATACCGGCCCTCACATTCTCGGCGATGAATGCACCTGTGTAGACTGAAAGGGCGAGCCAAAGGGCGATAAGGGGCGCACCGATCTGGATGCCGCCACGCAAGTTAAATCGGTTGGCCAATGGATCAGGCATGTCCCATGAAAGCCCCAATAGGAATGCCAGAATAATCAGCGGCACAAACCAGATGGCGAGATTCACAAAGAAAGTGTTGGGTCGAACACCTGTTTCACCTTGGATTTTGTCGGCACGTGCGGTCATAAATCGTGTACCAAAGAAGGACGCCACCAGCGCAGCAATAACCAGCAGCCAGTTCAGTCCACTGCCTTCGGCGCCACCAAAGCCCGTCGTGAAAATTGGTGCGGGGGTGTATACGCCCCTGTTGGTGAACGCGAAAAGGCCACCAAGCAGACCGCGTTCAGGATCCTCGCCCAGATAAGCCCGCGCACCCGGCATCACCGCAGTCATGATGGTGAAGATAATGATAATCCAGATCAGGATCGGGATGTTGCGAAAGATTTCGACGTAGACGGCCATAAGCTTGCGCACAAGCCAGTTGTTCGAAAGGCGTAAAACACCGGCAAGAACTCCCAGAACGGTCGCCGTGATGCAGGCCAGAAAGGCAACCAGAAGAGTGTTGAGAATACCGACTATCGCCGCTCTGAAGTTTGAGGCCTGACTGTCATATTCAATCAACGTCTGGTTAATGTCATAGCCAGCAGAACTGCCCAAAAATGCGAATGAGATATTCAAACCGGCTGCTCTAAGGTTAGCCGCGAGGTTTGAATAAAGATAGGCCAAGGCCAAGGCGAGCAAGATCGCCGCGATAACCTGCAAGGTCATCGAACGGTACCTCGTGTCGTTCAACAGCATAGAAAGCTGGAACGAGCCCTTAGGTGGGTCCGAGAGTGTCGACATGTGTTGTATCCCCGTTGTCCCGGTTTTTTTCTTCATGCGTCTTTTGACGTCAGTACCGGGTCATTTATTTGGTCGTCAGGTCGTGGTCGTATCTTAGGATGCGCAAAGGGCGCGGAGATTTCCGCGCCCTTTGGCAATTGTATTTAGCGGAAGGGTGGGGAGTACAGCAGGCCGCCGTCTGTCCACTGTGCGTTCAAACCACGCGCCAGACCGATTGGTGTCTCTTCGCCGATGTTCTTGGCAAAGATTTCGCCATAGTTACCCTCGGATTCGATTGCGCGCTTGGCCCAATCTGCGTCAAGACCAATCATCCCGCCCAATTCACCTTCGGTGCCGAGCAAACGCGCGACTTCCGGGTTTGTCGTGGATGTCGCCATTTCAGCAACGTTTGTGGAGGACACGCCCAGCTCTTCAGCTGTGATCAGTGCGTTCAGTGTCCAACGGACAATGTCGCCCCATTCGTTGTCACCGTGACGTACCAGCGGGCCGAGTGGCTCTTTGGATACGATTTCTGGCAGCAGAACGTGGTCGCCCGGGTTCTCGAATGTGGCACGTGTAGATGCCAGACCGGATGCGTCTGTTGTGTATGTGTCGCATGCGCCGGCGAGGTACTGCTGTGTACCTTCTGCGTTTGTCTCGATTGGCACTGGCTCATAAGAGATGTTGTTGGCGCGGAAGAAGTCGGCCAAGTTCAGCTCTGTTGTTGTACCAGTCTGAATGCAAACAGTTGCACCATCGAGATCTTTTGCAGAAGATACGCCGAGTGCTTTGGGGACCAAGAAACCTTGACCGTCATAGTAGTTCACGCCAACGAAATCGAACTTCAGGTCCGTGTCGCGGGAGAATGTCCATGTGGTGTTACGCGCCAGCAGATCGATCTCGCCGGAGGAGAGAGCAGTGAAGCGTGTTTTACCGGTTGTTGGTACGAACTCTACAGCAGTAGCATCGCCCAGAACTGCGGCAGCAACTGCGCGACATACGGATACGTCAAAACCGACCCATTCGCCGTTTGCATCTGGTGCCGCAAAACCGACGAGGCCGGTTGTAACGCCACAGTTCAGCGTGCCGCGTGCTTTGACATCGTCCAGCGTACCGGCGGCTGCTGCACCAGCAGACAGACCCGCGATCGTGAGCGCGCCAAGAATAATTGATTTCTTCATTTTAACCTCTTCCTGATTTTCCACCACTTTCGGGTGGATAAAACCGGCACTTTGCACGCCGGCGGTGATACGTTGCAGGAATACCCGCATCGTGGCGGTGAGTGTGGGCGGATTCTCGCGTGAAGGTCAAGGGTTTCAGGGGCAAAATCGGGAGAGATATTCCCCTTGACCAAAGGTAAGGCAAAATGCCGTGCTAGTGCCTCTGCGCAAGATCGAACATGCGCTTGGCATGAAGGAACGCGTCACGCTTTATCAGTGCTAGCGCAGTTGCATCCTCATCCTTACCCCACTGTTCTTCCTGCCACAGCTCGTCCAATCGCGAAATGGTCCATAGTTCTTCAGCAGGTCGCGCATCAAGGGTTGCCGCAAACCCCAGAACAAGCGAGCCAGACAAGCTCACCAAATCATGAAATGCAGCAAGCTCGAACGCGTCAAGTGCATGTGTTCTCCAGGTCAAGGCGTCAACAGCCAAAGGATCTTGTGGGGCATGGATAACCCCAGTGCGTGGCTCAAGTCGCGCACCCAGCGCATCGGCGGCCCATTCCAGCATCGGGTTCCAATATTGGTTTTGCCGCTCGACAAGTTCTTCTGGCGCGTCCGCGCGGTAGCATAACAGGTCGCTGTCGCCATATGCCGCAAGCATCTCTGCCACTTCAGCGTGCTGTACTGTCACCTTATCAATCGCTGCATTTGCAGTCTTGGTTACAGGCATTGTGTTAGGATTAATGATGTCGATTTGCGCATCCCACTCCTGCGCAATCGCCGCCGCCATTGCATGCGTTGGAACGCGCATTGCCTGTTTTGCAGGCGTTTTGACACCGCGTCCATCCAACTCAATGGCAAAAAGGCCCTCGACTTCTACAACCGAGGCCGCTTTCCAGAACCGCTTTGCTTTCCATTCACTCACGACTTCATTTCTCCCAGATCGTACCCAGCAAGGCTGGTAAGGCATCAAACCTGTCCAGCGTATGCAGCGCTGCCGTCAATCTTTCCACAGGATGATACCCCCAGCCAACACCAATTCCCGTAATGCCGGCGGATTGTGCCATCTCCATATCAAAACTGGTATCGCCTACCATCACTGCGTTTGCCGCATCCACACCTGTCTCGCTGAGCGCCTCAAGCAGCATCGCTGGATGTGGTTTGGACGGGTGAAAATCTGCGACCTGCTGTGTTACAAACATACCCTTCAGTTTGTGCGCCTCAATCAGCTTGTCCAACCCGCGCCGCGACTTGCCAGTTGCAACCCCAAGCAGTGTTTCAGGCTGTGCATGCAGCGCTTCAAGCGTCTCACGTGCACCCGGATAGAACGGTGAAGAAATCTCACTTCCCTGCTCTGCGCGAAGGGTCATGTAGGCGTCCTTATACCCCTGAACCAACCGCGCGCGGGCTTTTGTGTCCACTTCGGGAGCCAATTCACACATAAGCACATCCAGCGACAAACCAACTACGCCCAAAACTGCCTCACGCGGCGGTGTCGGCAGCCCCTCAGTCGCAAAGGTGAGGTGCATTGCACCCAAAATATCGGCCTGACTGTCGACCAACGTGCCGTCGACATCAAAGATCACCAGCCTCAAGGGCGTCTCGGTCATCCCCAGTCATCCCCGAACGGATTATCAGGCGCAAACTTTGTATGCCAGTCGAATGTATCCCATGTGCGCTGCATATGCTCTGGCAGCGGCGCCACAAGATTTAGCATTGCCTTGGTCGCGGGGTGTTGGATCGTCAGACTACGCGCATGCAGGTGCAATTTTTTAGAGATGTCGCCCCCAAGTTGCGCACCCCAACCATCGCCCATGTTCTCTTGACCCGAGCCACCGTATTTACCGTCCCCGATTATCGGATGCCCGATCTCGGCCATATGTACGCGCAACTGGTGCGTGCGTCCTGTAACAGGGCTAAGCGCCATCCATGACGCACGTGTACCAACCTGCTCAAGCACTGAATAATCCGTTGTCGCACGCTTGGCGCCTTCGGTGTTATCCACGTCACGTGGATGCACGGCGATCATCTTTTCGCCTTCACCGCGAGGGCCGTGACCGCCAGCCTTGACCAAACCGAACTTGATCGTGCCGTTACGCGGATGCGGTGCTCCGGCGACGGCGGCCCAGTAGATCTTGCGCGTCTCGCGGTGGCGGAAATTCGCAGTGAGCGCCTTGGCCGCCTCACGTGTGCGCGCCAGAACCAGCACACCTGACGTGTCCTTGTCCAGACGGTGTACAAGGCGTGGCTTCTCGTCCAGATCAAACATCAGCGCTTCGGCGAGGGCATCCACGTGCCGCTCCCCCTGACCAGAGCCGCCTTGCACAGGCAGTCCCGGCGGCTTGTTCAATGCGATCACATGATCATCGCGGTAAATGACGCAGGCGCGGATCATCTTGGCCTCGGCCTCGGTCACTTTGGTCCGCTTTGGCGGTGGGGGGGCATCACCTGTAGGCAGTGGCGGAATGCGAATTTCCTGACCGACCTCAACACGAGTAGAACCCTTTACGCGGCCCCCATTTACACGGATCTCGCCCTTGCGGCACATCTTCTCGATGCGGCCCTGCGGGATCTGCGGAAAGACACGCTTGAACCAACGGTCAAGCCGCTGGTCTCCGTCACCTTCGGCGACTGTAATCATCTGTACTTGGCTCATGCGAATACCCCTCTGGCGATCCATAGCCCCAACATTAATCCACCGATGCTCAAGGCCACCGATAAGCCCACATATGCCCCTGCCGCCGCGATCTGACCACGTTCTATCAGAGTCACCGCCTCAAGCGAGAATGCCGAGAACGTGGTGAAGCCACCAAGGATGCCCGTCATCACAAACGGGCCTAGATGTGTCAGCCCCTTTTGTGCGGCAGCGACCACGAAAACGCCCATTAGGAACGAGCCGATAACGTTAACGGACAATACCGCGATGGGAAAATCAGCAGGGCCCGTCAAACGCATCATGCCAACGCCCATAAGGTAGCGGCACGCAGCGCCAATAGCACCGCCAAGGGCGACAAGGGAGACAGTTGAGATCATCGCTCCCCATCGCCCGCACAGGGGCCAGAGTCAACTGTGTGTCAGCTTTCCCGCTGTGCACGCAGCTTTGCAAAATACTCTAGCCGCTTCTTCAAATCCCGCTCGAAGCCGCGCTCGACAGGCTGGTAAAGCGCTGGCCGCTCCATCCCTTCGGGAAAGTAGTTTTGACCTGAAAATCCGTCTTCGGCATTATGATCATAGGCATAGTCTTTTCCGTAGCCCATATCTTTCATCATGCCCGTAGCCGCGTTCAGGATATGTTTCGGCGGCGGTGATGATCCAGTCGCCTTCGCCGCGTTACGTGCCCCTTTGTAGGCTACGTAATTCGCGTTGCTCTTGGGTGCGAGGGCCAGATAAATCACCGCCTGCGACAGGGCCAACTCCCCCTCGGGAGAGCCAAGGCGTTCATACGTGTCCCATGACTGCAAGCAAACCGCCTGCGCTTGGGGATCGGCCAGCCCGATATCCTCAACTGCCATGCGCACGATGCGACGGGCAAGGAAGCGCGGGTCTTCGCCTCCCTCCAACATCCGCGCAAACCAATAGAGTGCTGCGTCAGGGTCACTGCCCCGCACCGATTTATGCAACGCCGAGATCAGGTTGTAGTGCTCGTCCCCGCCCTTGTCATATTGCGCGGCACGCTTGCTCAGCCGCTTACCAAGCGCCGCAGTATCCAGCGGCGCGTCCACTTTCCACGCAGCAACCTGCTCGATCAGATTAAGCAACGCCCTCCCGTCGCCGTCCGCCATATCCAACAAAGCCTGCCGTGCGGAAGCATCCAGTGGCAATTCAACTTTCAATTCCTCTTCAGCGCGGGTCATCAGCTTTTTCAGATCATCCTGATCCAACCGCTCCAGCACCAGAACTTGAGAGCGGCTCAATACAGCGCGGTTCAACTCAAAGCTTGGATTCTCGGTTGTGGCCCCCACCAGCAGGATGGTTCCATCCTCCATATGCGGCAGAAACCCGTCCTGCTGTGCTTTGTTAAAGCGGTGGATTTCATCCACAAACAGCAGCGTGCCCTGCCCATTTTGGCGTCGGATCTTCGCGGCCTCAAAGACACGGCGCAATTCTGGCACACCGCTGAAAATCGCACTGATTTGGACAAAATGCAGATCAGTTTCATCAGCGAGCAGTCGTGCAATCGTCGTTTTGCCCACGCCCGGTGGTCCCCAGAAAATCAGCGATCCCAGCGTCCCAGACCCAAGCATAACAGTCAGCGGCGCGTCTGGTCCCAGAATTTGGGATTGCCCTATCACTTCGCCCAACGCCTTGGGTCGCAAGCGGTCTGCCAACGGACGATTACCGCTTTCCATTTTGACAGCCGATGCGCCAAACAGATCAGCCATTCTTATCTCCTGAACCGGATTGCAATGCGCCGCGCGCCGCGCTGGACCACCATCTCGATACCGCGGACACCACCTGCTAGGATCGCCAACGCCTCCTCCGGATGGGTCAGCGGCACACCATTCAACTCAGTGATTACATCCCCGGTCCGTAACCCCGTTCGGCCGGCAAAGCGCCCGACATCCATCACCGCGACACCTTCAATCTCAAGCGGTAGATTCAACTCCGAAAGAACGGCCGGATTGATCCGCGCCAGAGTCAATTCCGGCAAGAGACTGCCGCGGGGCAGCGTGGTCTGGTCACGTGTCGGAACTTCTGGCGCTGCGATCAATGCCACCTTTGTTCTTTGCTCAACACCGTTTGAGTTAAATGTCACATCAGCCCGCGCCCCGAGCCCTACAACGCTCATGCGGTAAATCATCTCTGACGGGGTGTTTACCTGCTGGCCTCCAACGCTCAGGATCACATCACCAACTTTCAGACTGGCCTCCAAGAATGGACTTACGGGATGCAGACCCGAAATGATGATCCCGCCCGAGCGGTCAAAACCCAAGGTCGCCGCCATATCTGAATCCAATGGTTGACCGTTAATGCCTGCCCAAGGTCGGCCAAACTCTGTCATCCCGTCTTGGGACTGCGCCACAAAGGCAGCTACAAGATCAGCGGGAATGGCAAAGCCGATACCGTTCGAGCCACCTGAACGCGTCAGGATTGACGTATTCACACCAATCAACTGTCCATTCATATCAACAAGCGCGCCACCCGAATTACCCGGATTAATCGGCGCATCGGTTTGAATAAAATACCCTCGCCCCCGACCGGCCGAGCCACCTGAACGCGCCAGCCCCGAGACAATTCCACTGCTTACTGTTTGACCTACTCCGAAAGGGTTCCCGATGGCCAAAGCCAGCTCTCCCACCTCAACTGTGTCGCTTGCGCGGAGCGGCAGATATGGCAACGGTTCTGGCGCATCAATCTTGAGGATTGCAAGATCGCTTTCTTCATCCCCCAGCAATACACGGGCGCTGAATTCCCGACGATCATTCAGGACGACGCGAATATCAGTGGCCATACCAACGACATGATAATTGCTCACGACAATGCCGTCCGTTGACAGGATCACCCCCGATCCAAGCGAGTTTTGCACACGCGGCTTGGGATCTGCGAGCGGGTCGCGAAAAAACCGCTCGAAAAACGGATCTGACTGCAAAGGCGTCTGCCGTACCTCCCGAACAATCTTGGCGTAGATGTTCACAACTGCAGGTGCAGCCTGTTTAACAACAGGGACAAAACTGAGCTGCACCTGCGCTTGGGATTGTGGAATCTGTTGGGCACTGGCAACACCAGCGACTAACATAGCGATAAGAATGAGTGTTTTCATCCTCTAGATATGCGGGGCTGCCTTGCCGCTTGCAACCCCGTGCCTGAACCAAATTGATATCAAACATGGACGATCCTTATAGCTCTTATGCGATACATAACTGTGCAAAGAGAAAGTCTCGAAATAAGAAACCCTCCTAGAAATATATCATTAGCCGCATGCTTCGGCCTACTGGCAGCCTGTGTCAGTGAGACGGCTTTTGCGGACGTGGCGAAATACGGGGTTCTTGACGGGCCTCGTTTTGTGCATCGCGTGACAATTCAAAACTGTATCCTGACCGAGACGCAATGGGAGAAACAAAATGATGGATCGCGAGTATTACGGGAAGAAACTAGAATCCCTTTTGCGCGGGGCTTCGTTGTTTGATGTTACCGCACTTTACCCACTAAGCGACGGCGCGAAGCGCACGTCAACCATGCTGGACGCAACCAATCATCCGGAAAAGCCGTCATCAAGCATCACGTTAACCGCACAAGAGGGCAAAACTCGGGTGGTTCAAGCGCTTGCAACGCATATGATTGCCCGCTCGAAGATCAAGCGGAAGAAAGCTACCCCATCGCTCCGCAATGGCGGCACCACACATGTGACCTTTCCCGCTCCTCAGGTTCTGATCCTTTGGCGAGGGCGAGATGTGGCACCACATCGAGGCAACTTAGAACAGTCAATAAGCAATGCCATTTCAGATTGTAATCCGACATCTTGAGCACACAAAAAAAGCCCCGCCAAATGGCAGGGCTTTATTCTTAGAAATGTAACAAAATTTATTCAGCGGCGTCTTCTGCTGCAACGCGGGCTTTGTCTGCGGCGCCTTTGGCGTCACGGTCGCGGTCCACAAATTCGATGATGGCCATTGGCGCCATGTCACCATAGCGGAAGCCAGCCTTGAGCACGCGCACATAACCACCTTGGCGGTCTTTGTAGCGGGGGCCGAGGATGTCGAACAATTTTGTGACATACTGGTCTTCTTTAAGGCGCGCGCGGGCCTGACGGCGGGCGTGCAAGTCGCCACGTTTGGCGAGCGTGATCATCTTTTCGATGATCGGACGCAATTCTTTTGCTTTTGGCAATGTTGTCTTGATCTGCTCATGCTCGATCAGCGAGCCGGCCATGTTGGCCCAGAGCGCCTTGCGGTGCTCATGTGTGCGATTAAGACGGCGGTATCCACGTGCGTGACGCATGTTAAGTCTCCAATAGATATGCCCTCTACGGGCGGTTTTACTTTGTCTGGCTGACGTGCGTAGCGCCAACTCTCCTTGGGGCAGTATGCCCAGTCGTTTATTTGGGCGGAACTTTCGCCCCGCCCGAATACTTTAGAAGTTGTCTTCAAACTTCTTGGCCAGATCTTCAATGTTCTCTGGTGGCCAGTCTTCGACGTCCATACCGAGGTGCAGACCCATGCCTGACAACACTTCCTTGATCTCGTTCAAGGATTTGCGGCCAAAGTTCGGAGTGCGAAGCATTTCGGCTTCGGTCTTCTGGATCAGATCGCCAATATATACGATATTGTCGTTCTTTAGACAGTTCGCGGAGCGTACAGACAGTTCCAGTTCGTCCACTTTCTTCAGCAGAAGCGGGTTGAACTCAAGGCCGTCATCGTCGTCCTGACGTGAAGCAGACTCTGGCTCGTCGAAGTTGACGAAGATGCCCAACTGGTCCTGCAAGATGCGTGCGGCAAACGCCACGGCATCATCGGGCGTCAGGGAGCCGTCGGTTTCGACCTTCATTGTCAACTTGTCATAGTCCAGCACTTGGCCCTCACGGGTCGGCTGTACGTCGTAGCTAACTTTTTTCACAGGCGAGTAGATCGCGTCGATCGGGATAAGACCGATTGGCGCATCTTCCGGCTTGTTCTTGTCGGCAGAAACGTAGCCTTTGCCCGTGTTGACCATCAGCTCCATGTAGATGTCTGCACCATCGTCGAGGTGGCAGATCACATGGTCGCGGTTCAGGATTTCGATGCCAGCGGATTCGCTGATATCGCCAGCCGTCACAACGCCGGGGCCTTTCGCGGAGATCGACAGGCGCTTTGGCCCTTCGACTTCCATGCGGATAGAGACACCTTTGAGGTTCAGGATGATGTCGGTGACATCTTCACGCACGCCTGCAACGGAGGAAAACTCGTGCAAAACATTGTCAATTTGTACAGATGTGATGGCAGCGCCCTGAAGCGAGCTCATCAATACACGACGCAGCGCGTTGCCCATTGTGAGACCAAAGCCGCGCTCGAGCGGTTCTGCAATCACTGTGGCCTGACGTGCAGGATCGTTGCCGGGTTTTACGTCAAGCTGTGTTGGCTTGATGAGTTCGGCCCAATTTTTGTGGATCATTAGTCCCTCCATTCTTGTTCGCGTCCGTATGTCCGTCCGGAGCAAACTCCCGAGGTTTCAGAAAGTCGAAAGAGGTCCGCGCCCAAAAGCGCGAACCCCGAGTAAAACAATCGTCGCTTAGACGCGGCGGCGCTTTGGTGGACGGCAGCCGTTGTGGGCCATCGGTGTCACGTCACGGATTGATGTGATGTTGAAACCGGCAGCGGCCAGAGCGCGCAATGCACTCTCACGGCCCGAACCTGCGCCCTGCACTTCAACTTCGAGCGTTTTCACGCCGTGGTCTTGTGCTTTTTTGCCTGCATCTTCGGCAGCCATCTGAGCAGCATAGGGCGTTGATTTACGCGACCCTTTGAAGCCCATAGTGCCTGCGGAGGACCATGCAATCGCATTGCCCTGCACATCGGAGATGAGGATTTTTGTGTTGTTGAAAGAAGAGTTCACATGCGCAACACCAGCTGCGATGTTTTTGGAGACCTTCTTTTTGGTGCGTTTTGCTTCGCGTGCCATTAGCTGAGCCCTCCCTTATTTCTTCTTACCGGCAATGGCCTTTGCAGGGCCTTTGCGCGTGCGTGCGTTGGTGTGTGTCCGCTGACCGCGTACAGGCAAGTTACGACGGTGGCGCAGGCCACGGTAGCAGCCCAGATCCATCAAACGTTTGATGTTCATCTGTGTGTCACGGCGCAGGTCACCTTCGACGGTAAAGTTTTCGTCGATATGCTCGCGGATTTTCAGGATTTCGGCGTCGGACAGCTCGTTGATACGGCGTGTGCGATCGATACCAACAGCTTCGCAGATCAATTCTGCAGAAGAGTTACCGATACCGGTGATATATGTGAGGGCGATTGGAACCCGCTTTGCAGTCGGGATGTTTACGCCGGCAATACGTGCCACGTGTGCAATTCCTTTTCGTTGCGGGTCCGTCATACCGGACCCTTTTTTCACAACGTAAGCCCGAGGCGATTAGGCCAACGGGCTACAGCTGATTAGGTAGCTTTGCAGTTCGGGAGCGACCCAGTTCCACAAAATGATTCTCTTGCGAGATAGCGCTGACTATGGCGTTTTTACCAGAGCGTCAAGGCAGCAGACCCCCGCAAAAGGCAATTAACAGGCGTGGATGCCTTGGCCGCTTTTTGAAAAAAAACGGACCGGAATTTTTAAAAATTCCGACCCGCGTTTAATATGCAGTTATAGCACGATTAGGCGTCGAGGACTGTTGCGATCTCGGATTGGACTGCTTCCATGCTGCCCAGCCCATCAACAGAGTTCAGCATACCCTTGGCGTAGTAATAACCAATCAGCGGGGAGGTCTGTTTGTAGTAGGCCATGAGACGAGTCTTCAGGCTTTCCTCATTGTCGTCTGCACGCGCGGTGCCACCAGCAGCGACGGCATCGGCCGCACGCCCGAGGATACGCTCCACAAGAATTTCATCATTCACTTGCAACTCAATCGCGCAGTCAAGAGACTGACCCATCTCTGTCAGAAGGTCACCAAGTGCGTCGGCCTGCGGCAGCGTACGAGGGAAGCCGTCAAAGATAAATCCGCCATGGTCTCCGCCCGCCTCAAGCTGTTCGCGGATCAGGCCGATCACAATCTCGTCTGTGACCAGATTGCCTGCATCCATAACAGCGGCAACTTTATTACCCATCTCGGTTCCGGATGTGCGTGCAGCGCGCAGCATGTCACCCGTGGACAACTGAATCATGTTGCGGTCCTCGACCAGCTTTTGCGCTTGTGTGCCTTTGCCTGCCCCTGGGGGTCCAAGAAGGATAATATTCATTTGCGTGCTGGGCTCCGTTTTTTGCGTCCTTTGCCAGATTTGCCGCGCAGCTGCGACTTCTCCAGCAGACCTTCATATTGATGTGCCAACAGGTGGCTTTGTACTTGTTGGATCGTATCCATTGTCACGGAAACCACAATCAGAACCGACGTGCCGCCGAAATAGAACGGGATCGCAAACTGACCGCGCAAAATTTCGGGCAGAATACAGACCGCCGCCAGATAGGCAGAACCCAAGACCAGCACACGGTTGACCACATACTCAAGGTATTCAGCGGTCTTTTTACCGGGGCGGATGCCAGGGACAAAGCCGTTCTGGTTCTTAAGATTGTCGGCAACGTCATCGGGTTTGAACGCAACGTTGAACGTATAGAAATACGCAAAAAAGACGATCATCGCAATAAAGAACAACAGATAGAGCGGCTGACCCGGTCCGAAGTTGGCGAGCAACCATGACATCACGGGATTTGTCGAGTTGCCAGAGAAGGTGCTGATCGTGACGGGCAACAGCAGCAAGGAGCTGGCGAAGATCGCGGGGATAACACCGGCTGGGTTTACTTTGATCGGCAAGTGGCTGGAGCCACCGTCATAGACCTTCATGCCGACCTGACGGCGCGGGTACTGAATGTGGAGCTTACGCAGGGCGCGCTCCATAAAGACCACAAACATGATGGTTGCGATCACCATTACCAATACGGCCACGATCACAGCGGGAGAGATTGCGCCCGAACGGCCTGAGGCAAAGAATTGTGCGATGGCCGCAGGAACTTCGGCGATGATGCCGACGAAGATGATGAGCGAGATGCCGTTACCAATGCCGCGTGCGGTGATTTGCTCACCGAGCCACATCAGGAACATTGTACCACCAACAAGCGTGATCATACAGGCAACGCGGAAATACCAGCCCGGATCAGCGGCGATATCGCCGGCCTCCAGCGAGACGGCCAGACCGTAAGACTGCACTGTGGCAAGGGCCACGGTGCCCCAGCGGGTGTACTGGTTGATCTTTTTGCGGCCCTGTTCACCCTCTTTTTTGAGCTGCTCCAGCGACGGCACCATGGACGTCAAAAGCTGCACAATAATCGAGGCCGAGATGTAGGGCATGATGCCCAGAGCGAAGATACCCATGCGGCCCAGAGCGCCACCTGTGAACATCGAGACCATGCCGCCGATGCCTTGGCCTGCCTGCTCCATAAATTCGCGCAGCGCGCCACCGTCGATACCAGGCACTGGAATAAACGTCCCCAGACGGTAAACGATGAGCAAACCAAGCGTAAACAGGATGCGGTGGCGCAAGTCGGTCGCCTTACCAAAGGCGGACCAGCTTGAATTGGCGGCCATATTCTCGACGGCAGATACCATGTGAGGGCTCTCTTTTTTTAAATCGAAACGCCGCCCGAACCGTTCTCCGGTGGGCGGCGTTTGGGAAAACTTAAAGCTTTATGTAAGCGGCTTGGCCGTCGCTCACAAGACCGAAGGCTTATTCGGAGGCTTCTGCCGCTACTGCCGCTGCTTTGATCTTCAGGCTACCGCCTGCTTTTTCAACAGCTTCGATGGCGGATTTGGATGCGCCAGTTACGTCGAGGTTCAGCTTGGATGTCACGTCACCTTTTGCAAGGATACGGATGCCATCGCGCTTGCGACGTACCACACCTGATGCGACCAGCAGATCTTCGGTGATCACTGCTTTGATGTCGATCTTGCCTGCGTCAACAAATTTCTGGATCAGACCGAGGTTGATCGCGGAATAGGATTTGCGGTTCGGCTTGGTAAAGCCGCGCTTTGGCAGACGTTGGTACAAAGGCATCTGGCCGCCTTCGTAACCCTTAATCGCCACACCCGAACGGGATTTTTGACCTTTGATACCACGGCCACCCATTTTACCGGTGCCGGAACCAGGACCACGGCCAACGCGCTTGCGTGGTTTCGTTGCGCCTGCATTATCAGAAAGTTCGTGAAGTTTCATGTCGCTTCTCCTTTTGCCGGAAATACCCCCCAGCGACGGGAGCGGGTAGACGCAGCGTTACGATTCTTATGCGCACAACCGTGCACACGTCGGGCGTATAGGCGATGGAAAGTGGTGAGGCAATAGGGATCACGGTGCTCGCGCATTGGATTAACGGGACGTGCAGTGCAGTATGGACACTTCCCGTAGGTTTGAGGCCATGGTACCTTGACGCATCGACCTGATCTAAATAGCATTTTTCCTCGTAAACAGGTGGCTTCAATGAAACAATACCTCGTCGGAACGGGCGTTGGACATTTCCTTCTTCAAGCAGCCAGCTTCTTTTCCCTGAAGTCCATTTCACGCAAGAACCCCGAAAATGCCTCTATGCGGGCCAATGCCGTACTTGCCGATACATTGATCGCGCGATTGTGTCCGTCCAAGGGTACGTTCGTTGATCTGGGGGCACATATCGGGTCGGTTTTGGCGGCAGTTCATCATTTGGACAAGAGTATCCGTATTATTGCTGTCGAAGCAGACCCAGCGAAGGCGATCAATCTATCCCGCCGCTTCCCCTATTGCACCCTGCATAGCTGTGCGATCGCGGAGACCCCCGGCCAGATCGAGTTTTATTTGAACCCCGAGGCCACGGGATATAACTCGCTTGTGAAAAAGGCCGACGGGAAACAGGAAGCGATTTCTGTTGAGGTCAAAACGCTGAACGGCCTGCTAAGGGACGAAAAGCCGGACCTGATCAAAATTGACATCGAAGGGGCGGAGCTGGGTGCGCTGCGCGGAGGTGCTGAGGTCATTCGCACGCATCGCCCCACCATTATGTTCGAGAGTACGGACAAAAACGTAAATTCTCTTGGTTATTCTCCAGAGATATTATGGGCATGGTTCGATGAGATGGGATACGGGATTTATGTGCCTGACAGGCTGGCCCATGATGCACGGCCCATGGATTTATCTACTTTTATCGACGGCCACGACTATCCCATGCGGACGCTGAATTATTTTGCGGTGCACGAGGCGAAACGGATAGAGGTGCGGGACCGCGCCCGCCGCATTCTCGATATCACGCCCGCCATGTGAAAAGGGCCACCCAATGGGCGGCCCTTTCAATCTTGTTAAGAAGATAGTCGGCTGATTTAGCCTTTTTCTTCGATGATCTCTACCATGTGGCTGATCTTACGAACCATGCCGCGCACGGAAGGTGTGTCTTCCAGCTCACGGGTTTTGTGCATTTTATTCAAACCCAGACCGATCAGCGTTGCACGCTGGTCTGCGGGGCGGCGGATAGGCGAACCTGTCTGCTTAACTACGATTGTCTTAGTCATGATTATGCTTCCTCAGCCACTTGGGTGGACGAGTCAGTTGCATCGTCACGCTTTGGCAGAATGTCAGCCACTTTCTTACCGCGACGCTGCGCGACGGAACGTGGTGACTGTTCTTTTTTCAATCCGTCCATGGTGGCGCGGATCATGTTGTATGGGTTTTGTGAACCGATCGACTTGGACACAACGTCTTTGATGCCGAGCATTTCGAACACGGCACGCATTGGACCACCAGCAATAATGCCGGTACCTTCCGGTGCGGTGCGCATCACAACTTTACCAGCGCCGTGACGGCCCTGCATGTCGTGGTGCAATGTGCGGCCTTCGCGCAGCTGAACGCGGATCATCTGGCGCTTGGCTTGCTCTGTGGCTTTGCGGATGGCTTCAGGTACTTCTTTTGCTTTACCTTTACCAAAGCCTACGCGGCCTTTTTGGTCGCCGACAACGACGAGTGCAGCAAAACCAAAGCGCTTACCGCCTTTTACAGTTTTGGATACGCGGTTGATCGCGACCAGGCGGTCAGCGAATTCGGGCGCTTCATCACGCTGGTTGCGACGGTTACCGCCACGGTTTTCATCTCTGGCCATGCTGGCCTCCTTAATCTGCGGGCTAATGCCCATGTGGTCCAACCAAAGTGCCGCGTGGCGGCCTCGGTCATCGACGGTGCGCAGTAAATGCACACCCTACAGTGTGGTGGGTAGGGTGCGCATTTACTGCGCACCGCTGTTCTTAGATCTTCAAACCACCTTCACGGGCTGCGTCGGCCAAGGCCTTCACTTTACCGTGGAAGAGGAAACCGCCGCGATCGAAGTAGGCTGTTTCAACACCGGCAGCTTTCGCACGTTCTGCGATTGCTACGCCCACTTTCGTGGCCGCTTCGACGTTGTTTTTGCCGACTACGCCAAGAGCTTTTTCAAGCGACGAAGCGGAGGCGAGTGTTACGCCGTTCACATCGTCGATCAGCTGTACGCTGATGTTCTTGTTGGAGCGGTGCACGGAGAGGCGCATGCGCCCACGGTTCGTGCGACGAAGTTTGTTCCGAACGCGCAAGCGGCGTTTGATGAACAGTTGTCTTTTGCTGTTTGCCATCTGTTGCGTTCCTTACTTCTTCTTGCCTTCTTTGCGGAAGACGAACTCACCCTTATAGCGGATGCCTTTGCCCTTATAGGGCTCGGGCTTACGCCATGCGCGAATGTTCGCAGCGACTTGACCAACAAGTTGTTCGTCAATGCCTTCCACAATGATTTCGGTCTGCTTTGGAGCCGTTACAGTCACGCCTTCTGGCGGTGTGTAATCGACGTCGTGAGACAGGCCGAGGTTCAGTTTCAATGTGTTGCCAGTCATGGCAGCACGGTAACCAACACCCTGAATTTCAAGCTCTTTCTTGAAACCTTCGGTGACGCCGGTGACCAAGTTCGCGATCATTGTGCGGCTCATGCCCCACTGCTGACGCGCGCGCTTGGACTTCCCGCGTGGTGTAACAGTGACGTCGTTGTCGCCAACAGTCATCGTTACATCATCAGTTGCTGAGAAGGTCCGGACCCCTTTGGGGCCTTTCACTTCGATGGTCTGGCCGCTGACAGAGGCAGTAACGCCGCTGGGCAGATCGACCGCTTTTTTACCAATACGAGACATCAAATTCTCCTTAGAATACGGTGCAGAGCACTTCGCCGCCAACATTGGCCGCCCGTGCGTTTGCGTCCGACATCACACCCTGTGGGGTGGAGACAATCGACACACCCAAGCCCTGACGGACTGCTGGGATGTCTTGTGAGCCCATGTACACACGGCGTCCGGGTTTTGAAATCCGTTTCAGCTCGCGAATAACAGGTTCGCCTTCGTAATACTTGAGGCTAATCTCGATTGCGGGGTGGCCGTCGGCGCCCGTCATCTTTTCATAGCCTCGGATGTAGCCCTCATCGGCGAGCACGTCCAACACCCATGCACGCAGCTTGGAAGCTGGGGTCATGACAGTGGATTTGCCGCGAAGTTGGCTGTTGCGGATGCGTGTCAGCATATCTGCGATAGGATCGGTCATCTAATATGCTCCCTTACCAGCTCGACTTGACCATGCCGGGGATCTGGCCTGCGGAGCCAAGATCCCGCAGCGCGATGCGCGAGATTTTCAATTTACGGTAATATGCGTGTGGACGGCCGGTCAGCTGGCAACGGTTGTGCAAACGCACAGCCGAAGAGTTGCGCGGCAGTTTTGCCAAGTCGAGGGTCGCGCGAAAACGCTCTTCCATCGGCTTTGTTTGGTCACTGATAATATCTTTCAGTGCCGCACGCTTGGAGGCGTATTTTTTGACCAATGCTTCGCGCTTCTTCTCGCGAGCGATCATGGATTTCTTAGCCATATCTAGGTTCCTTCCCGCTTACGAATTGAAGGGCATGTTGAAAAGCTTCAACATTGCCTTCGCTTCAGCGTCGGTTTTCGCTGTCGTAGCGATTACGATGTCCATGCCCCAGTTTTCATCGATTTTATCGAAATCGATTTCGGGGAACACGAGATGCTCTTTCAGGCCCATGGCATAGTTGCCGTTACCATCAAAAGATTTACCAGGTACGCCGCGGAAGTCACGGATACGGGGCATTGCAACTGTGATCAGACGATCAAGGAATTCATACATGCGGTCTGCACGAAGAGTTACTTTCGCACCCAGTGGCATTTCTTCCCGTACGCGGAAACCAGCGATGGATTTCTTGGCGATGGTGGTCAATGCTTTCTGGCCCGCGATCAGTGTCAGATCTTCCTGAGCGGATTTGGCTTTCTTGCTGTCACGGACAGCCGCTGCGCCACAACCGATGTTCAGAACAATCTTGTCCAGACGTGGGATTTGCATGTCGTTCTTGTAGCCGAACTCTTCTTTCATGGCCGCACGAATGCGGTCATTATAGTCGGCCTGAAGGCGGGGTGTATAAGCTGCAGTATCAAGCATCAGATTACGTCCCCTGTGGTTTTGGCAAAGCGCACTTTTTTGTCGCCGTCCATTTTAAAGCCTACGCGTGAAGCTTTGCCATTGGCATCTTTAAACGCGAGGTTGCTCAGGTCCATCGGCATCGACTTGGGGATGCGACCGCCCTGTGATTCTTGTGTCTGGCGTGTGGCACGAACGTAAACGTTGATGCCCTCAACGACGGCTTTGTTGGATTTTGGATCAACGGAGGCGATTTTGCCTTCTTTGCCTTTATCCTTACCGGTCAGAACGATGACAGTGTCACCTTTTTTCAGCTTAGCAGCCATGGTTACAGCACCTCCGGAGCGAGTGAGATGATTTTCATGAAGTTCTTGGCGCGCAGCTCACGAACAACTGGCCCGAAGATACGGGTACCAACTGGTTCGTTGTTGTTATTCAAGATAACAGCAGCGTTGCGGTCAAAACGGATGGCTGTGCCATCGTCACGACGAACTTCTTTTGCGGTGCGAACGACAACGGCCTTACGGACGTCACCCTTCTTTACACGGCCGCGTGGAATGGCTTCCTTGACCGAAACGACAATAATGTCGCCTACGGATGCGTACTTACGCTTGGAACCACCCAGGACCTTGATGCACTGAACACGGCGAGCGCCGCTGTTGTCAGCTACATCCAGGTTGGTCTGCATCTGGATCATTTGGTTTCTCCCGACCTGTAGGGGGCGATGCGTGCCTGATCCCTAGGGTTTCGATTAAGTTGTTATCCGGAATGGATAACGCACCGAACCGTGAGGTCCGATGCGTGAGTGCTTATGCTTCCGCAGTCAACACTTCCCAACGCTTGGTTTTGGAACGTGGTGCACATTCGATGATGCGAACTTGGTCGCCCACTTTGAATGTGTTTGCTTCATCGTGCGCCCGATATTTCTTGGACTTACGAATGGTCTTTTTCAGAACCGGGTGTGTAAAGCGGCGCTCTACGGATACGGTTACTGTTTGTTCGTTGGCGTCCGAGGTTACGGTGCCTGTCAGGATACGCTTTGGCATTACTCAGGCTCCTCTTACGCGTCTGTAGCTGCGGCTGCAGCTTTTTGATTCAGAATTGTTTTAACCCGTGCTGCGCCGCGCTTAACGTCACGCAGGCGCGCAGGGTTTTCCAGCTGGCCGGTAGCCTGTTGGAAACGCAAGTTGAACGCTTCTTTCTTCAAGTTAACAAGCTCGTCGCGGAGCTGGTCCGGCGTCTTGTCACGTAGTTCATTGGCTTTCATGCCGTCTTCCTTTCAACATCACCAGCTGGCCCCGGTAGGGTGACCATGATTCTGATGGAGTTCATGATGAAGGTGTCACTTAGGCCCAAAGTAGCTAATACGCAACCCTAAAGGCGGAGGAATACGAGGGTTCTACCTTGTGAAGCGCGCGAGTGCCATACCATCTACTGTGATGCTTGGTAACGCTCGGCTGCGGACGCCAAGGGAACACAACTTCGGGAACGATTGAAAACAATCCTGATGATGTTTGCGCTCTGTTTCCATAGGATCAACAATCCGCATTGATGACCCGTCATTTCAACACAATTTGAAATCATATCAGTGCTTTAGAATATAGATACTTGACCATTCAATAAGGGGGAGCAACCTTAGGGTGTAATTTCGGCAGGAGAGCATTGATGGAACTGGGTATTTTGTCACTTTTGATGGGTGTCGGGCTGTTGACCGCATTTTCGAGTGGAAGTGATGATGTGGAGGCAGAGCAGGAGCGTCCTGAGCCGCCTGATGTGGAGCCGCCTACCCCGCCCGCCTCCTCTACTGTTTTGGTCGGGTCCGATGCAGATGATCAATTGGAAGGGAACAATCTGGTTAACCGGCTTTTCGGGCTGGGCGGTGATGATGATTTGAGCTTTGATAATTACAGATTTCCGGATTTTATTTCTGACGAGTCAGGAAACTTCGTTCAGCCGGACGTTCCCCCCTTTGTGAGCGAGGCATATGGCGGAGAGGGCAATGACACGCTGTCTTCCGAGCTTGCGCTGGATGAGCGTGAAGATGGCACAGTACGTCTGTTTGGTGGCGCGGGCGATGATCATTTGCAGGCGAGCGACAGGTTGGGCCTACCCGATCGCTCCACCGTAGTCCAAGAACTAACAGGTGGGAGCGGTGAGGATGTTTTCGAAATCCGCCTTAGTACCGAAAGTTTTGATCGCGTGGGTTTAGATGCAGAACTAACCGACGTGCCGCGCATTTTCCTGACCGATTTCACGCCCGAACGCGATACGCTCGACATCGTTGCCAACGAATTCCCCACACCGCCGCTGGACACAGCAGAATTGACCCGCGACGACAGCGGCCTGACCTTACTGCATCTGCGATTTATGCCGTTGGGTGATGCCCCTGCCAGCACCAGTACGGTTGCTCTTGGCAATGCCGAGGGGATCACCCTTGATGATATCAACCTGCCCGGAGAGGGCAGCCTCTTGCCCAATGAGAACAACGAAGTTTTTGGCACACAGGGGGATGATGTTTTGAATGAGGGTATAGAGAGCGGGAACTATTGGGACATAAACCTTGGCGCGGGCGATGATCTGGCAGAAATACAATCCGCAGGTCCAACAGTCCGTGGCGGGGATGGCAACGATACAATACGCGGCGGTTTTCAGGGTTTCATTTATGGTGAAGCGGGCGATGATCTGCTTGAGGGTGCCCAATTCGCCGATGGCGGCACCGGCGACGATACGCTTAGGTCTACGAATGGGATGCGCGGCGGTGAAGGCAACGATGTTCTTGAGGGGCGTGCGGATAGTTATGCCGATCAATACGGAATATTCAAAAGAATGTCAGGCGATGCGGGGGATGACACCCTGATTGTGAACACAAGCACCTCGCAGAGCGGAAGCGGCGGCTTTTTTGTGATGGATGTTTTGGGGAATGAGGGCAGCGATACGTTCGACATTCAATTGCAACTGGCCAATACCGACATGAGTGCATCGGATGCCATGATCGCATTGCCCGACTTTGACCCGCGTGAAGACACGCTCCGCATCCAGATCAACCGCGCAGACGGAGACGGCCGCGTCATGACGGGTGCGCAAATTGTCACGCGCGACTTTGGGTTTGAAGAATTGCGGCAGACCGAAATCCTGCAAGGGCTGCAAATGGATTTTGCCGCGTCGGCGACCGCGCCCGCACATACAGCGTTTTTGCGCCTGAACTCCGACAATGTGATTACAATCGACGATGTGTTGTTTGTGCAAAACTAGTCTATCACTCGCGATAATGTGGCGATAAGAGAGGGCATGAGCCATATCAAATCCCTCTTCGTGACCCGCCTGTACCAAGCACCGCTTGGCAATATCGACGCTGCCGAGTTAGAGGCGTCATGCTATTCGATTGCCGAGGATGACGAGGCTGGACAGGCGTGGTGTGAAGAGAACGATTTTCCCGGATATACCTCCTATGCATCTCTTACAGATCTTGGCTGGCGCTTTCCGATCTTTGCCGACGTGATCAAGGCGCTGGATGCCCATATCTCTGCCTTCGCAGCCGATCTGGAATTCGATCTGGACGGGCGTGAGTTGAAGCTGGAAGATATATGGATCAACATCCTGCCCGAAGGTGGTACGCATTCGGGACATATCCATCCGCATTCAGTTATCAGTGGCACGACCTATGTCGCGATGCCCGAGGGGGCCTCTGCGATCAAGTTCGAGGACCCGCGACTGCCGATGATGATGGCGGCCCCTGCCCGTCGCAAGGACGCGCGCGAGGAATTGCGCACCTTTGCCTATGTCGCTCCTGCGGTGGGTGATGTCCTGCTGTGGGAGAGTTTCATCCGCCATGAAGTGCCGATGAATATGTCGGAAGAAGACCGCATTTCGGTGTCGTTCAACTATAGCTGGTCGTAACGGTCTATCGCGTGGCGAAGGGTTGTGCGCCTACGGCTTTGGATACTTCTTACGCGCCTCTTCCTGCTCCTTGACCAAGGCCTTCTCCTCCTTAGTCATCTTGTTGCCCCACTGGTTGTTGGACAGGCCAAGATCAGCGGGCATTGGCTTTGTCTTGCCCTTCTTGATGGAGCCGCCCTTGTTGAGGAACTCCTTGATGAGGTCGTCGTCGGTGGTGGGTTTGGGAACTTGTTTCATGGGAGGGGTTCCTTTGGTGTGGCTTAGTTTGGATATAGCCTTAACCCTAAAAGCAATTCTCCTAAATGAAAATGCACCCTGTACTTTTCTTATTACCTTGATTGGGTCATCTTGAACAAGATCAGCATGTTAAGGTGACTTCAATGGAACTGTTCTTTCTATTCCTCATCCTTGCTGTGGCCATTTTTTTCATCTATGGCGCGAATAGCCAGGGCCATGATAACGAAAAAGGTAGAACTCGGCCTGTTCAAAAGCGCCGTTCCCAATCTCAGCGTCGACCACGTCAAAAGCCTCAAAGCGCGGGCGATTACAATGACGAGGATCATCTGACACGCACTAATGGCATTGATCACGCGGCACCACCTCACTTCCCCCTCTCGATGCTGCTTGAAGGACCTGCTCATGTCATTGATGGAGACACCATTGTTGTAAGAAAGATCAAGATACGCCTGGCTGGAATCGATGCTCCCGAGCTCGACCGCCCTTGGGGCCAGAAATCAAAATGGAATATGGTCAGGATTTGCAAAGGGCATTCTGTCCGTGTCGAATTGACGGGAGACACTTCCTATGACCGTTTGGTCGGCACCTGTTATTTGCCTGATGGGACTGACATCGGTGCGGAGATTATTAAGGCAGGTTTAGCGCTTGATGGAGGTTATTATTCTGAGGGAAAATATCGTCATCTTGAGCCTGCTGGTATCCGCAGGAAGCTAAAGCCATACGGTAATCAAATTAGACGTTGAGCCTTGAGCAAAAAGCCCCCGCTGTTTATCACAGCGGGGGCTTTTCTATCTCGATAGGTCGGTCAAGGAAGGTGCGCAGCAAGTGCGCACCCTACGTAGGGTGCGCATTCATGCGCACCGCTTACCAATCTTCCCGAACAACTACGCGCGTTTTGATCGGCAGCTTCATCGCTGCGAGGCGCAGGGCTTCGCGGGCGATGTCGTCGTTAACGCCGTCGATTTCGAACATCACGCGACCAGGTTTGACCTTGCATGCCCAAAAGTCCACGGAACCTTTACCTTTACCCATACGAACTTCGACAGGCTTGGAGGTGACAGGTACGTCTGGGAAAATACGGATCCAGACGCGGCCTTGACGTTTCATGTGACGCGTCATGGCACGACGTGCAGCTTCGATCTGGCGCGCAGTTACGCGCTCAGGCTCGATTGCTTTGAGACCGTAAGTACCGAAGTTCAGGTCAGACCCGCCCTTCGCAAGGCCCTTGATGGACCCTTTGAACTGCTTACGGAATTTCGTACGTTTTGGCTGTAGCATCTATTCTACTCCTTAACGCCGACCGCCGGCACCGCGAGGTGCTGGGCCGTCTTGCATTTCTTGTAACTTACGATCGTGCGCAGCTGGATCATGTTCCATGATCTCGCCTTTGAATATCCACGTCTTGATGCCGATGATGCCATAGGCAGTCATTGCTTCAACATGTGCATAATCGATGTCCGCACGCAGTGTGTGCAACGGAACGCGACCTTCACGGTACCATTCTGTACGCGCGATCTCGGCACCGCCGAGGCGACCCGCGAGGTTCACACGGATACCAAGGGCACCCATACGCATGGCGTTCTGTACCGCACGCTTCATGGCGCGGCGGAAAGAAACCCGACGCTCAAGCTGCTGTGCAATGCTCTCACCAACAAGGGCTGCATCCAGCTCTGGCTTGCGAACTTCAACAATGTTGAGGTGCAATTCAGAGTCGGTGAACGCGGCAAGTTTCTTGCGCAGACCCTCAATGTCTGCACCTTTCTTGCCGATGATCACACCGGGACGGGCTGTGTGGATCGTAACGCGGCACTTTTTGTGCGGACGCTCGATGATCACACGAGAGATACCCGCCTGAGCACATTCAGTCTTGATGAACTTGCGGATCGCGAGATCTTCCAGAAGAAGGTTCCCGAAGTCCTTTGTGTCGGCATACCAGCGGCTATCCCATGTACGGTTAACCTGAAGGCGCATGCCGATTGGATTGACTTTATTACCCATTATGCTTGCTCCTCAACCTGACGCACGACGATGGTGATTTCCGCAAACGGCTTTAGAATCTTGCCGAAACGGCCACGCGCACGTGGACGACCACGCTTGAGTGTCATGTTCTTGCCTACATAGGCTTCGGCTACGATCAGCTCATCCACGTCGAGGTTGTGGTTGTTCTCGCCATTGGCAATCGCGGACTGAAGGCATTTCTTCACGTCAACGGCGATACGCTTCTTGGAGAAGGTCAGGTCCGTCAATGCACGGTCGACCTTCTTGCCGCGGATCATTGCGGCAACGAGGTTAAGTTTCTGCGGCGACGTTTTCAGCATGCGCAGTTTTGCACGTGCCTCATTGTCTGCCACGCGGCGGGGATTTTTATCCTTGCTCATGGCTTATTTCCGCTTCGCTTTTTTGTCGGCTGCGTGGCCATAATAGGTCCGCGTTGGTGAATACTCACCAAACTTCTGACCAATCATGTCCTCAGTGACGTTTACTGGGATATGCTTGTGACCGTTATAGACGCCGAACGTCAGGCCAACAAACTGTGGGAGAATCGTGGAACGGCGCGACCAGATCTTGATCACTTCGCTGCGACCGCTCTCGCGGGAGGCTTCGGCCTTTTTGAGGACATAAGAGTCAACAAAAGGACCTTTCCATACTGAACGAGACATTCTTAGCGTCCCTTCTTCTTGGCGTGGCGCGATCTGATGATCAGAGCACTTGACGCTTTTTTCTTGTTACGAGTCTTGGCACCTTTGGTCGGCTTGCCCCAAGGGGTAACCGGGTGACGACCACCGGACGTACGACCTTCACCACCACCGTGTGGGTGGTCGATCGGGTTCATGACAACACCACGAACACTTGGGCGGATGCCCTTGTGACGCATGCGGCCCGCTTTACCGTAGTTCTGGTTGGAGTTGTCGGGGTTGGACACGGCACCAACGGTGGCCATGCATTCCTGACGGACCAGACGCAGTTCGCCCGAAGACAAACGGATCTGGGCGTAACCACCATCACGGCCAACAAACTGAGCGTATGTACCAGCAGCACGGGCGATCTGGCCGCCTTTGCCTGGCTTCATCTCGATGTTGTGGATGATTGTACCGATAGGCATGCCGGAGAATGGCATTGCGTTGCCTGGCTTGATGTCTGCCTTGGCGGAAGCCACGACCTGATCACCAATGGCGATACGCTGGGGGGCAAGGATGTAGGCCTGCTCACCGTCTTCATATTTCACGAGCGCGATAAACGCGGTCCGGTTCGGGTCATATTCAATGCGCATGATCGTCGCAGTGACGTCCATTTTGTTACGCTTGAAATCGACGATGCGGTAGAGGCGCTTTGCACCACCACCCTTGCGACGCATTGTGATCCGTCCGGTGTTGTTCCGTCCGCCGTGCTTGCTAAGTCCCTCAGTGAGGGCCTTTACAGGGCGACCTTTCCAAAGCTCCGAACGGTCAATCAGTACCAGCCCACGCTGGCCTGGCGTCGTCGGTTTGTACGACTTGAGTGCCATGTTCTCTGTCTTCCGTTTTGCTTGTATGCGCCCCCGTAGGTGCGCTGTGGTTAGAGGCCCCCGTAGGTGCCAGTAGATATGTCCTTACAGACAACAACGAAGCCCCAGACGAATCTGGGGCTGTGCCGATGGTGTCTGTTAGGGTGTGGCGGGTGTGGGGTCAAGGTGACGGCGCAATTTAGATGTGATAGTCGCCAACAATCCATGCAAGAGTCAGCCCCGCCTTCATCGGCCTACGTCAAGCCTGTTCAGCGGCCAGCCTTGTTGTGAGATTTTGGACCGAACTGTCGGACGCTTTGGGAACGATCCGATATGCCGCGTTTACAAAACACACGAGGCTGAAGGCAATCAATCCCAGACACAGTGCAACAACAAGGAAACGACCATAAGCCTGATTGTGCAACCACTCGAACGCAGCGCCCAGCCCTCCTGCCTTTGATGCGTCAATGGTCAGCGCAGCATAGAGGATCAAGCCACCGATGATGCCCAAGCTTATCCCCTGCGCCGCTAGACCGATACGCAGAACAGGGTTCCAATGGACGGTAAAATGGTTCGCCTGAAGGCTGTCACGATAGCTGCCAGAGATGCTTTTATAAAGATAGATGAGTCCTGCAATCATCGTGGAAATACCTACACAGCCGACAATCCACGGCCCGATTGACGACTGCATTAAGTCCGACATGCTATACTCGCTCTGCCCCTCCGACCTCACAACACCCAGTGCTGCAATAGCAATTGCACCAAGTCCCAAGTGGACCACACCAATAACTAACAGCCCTGCGCGTACAACAAGGCCCTTTGCGTCTGTGCCGTACTCCTCAAGATCCCAAAAGCACGAAATGAACCGCCAAGCTGCAAAGGAGAAAAGACCTACTGCAATGGTCGCAACCAAAATGCTGCCAGCGATACCGTTAAGCGATTCTAGCGCAGACTTGGTTCCTTCAGCCTCACCGCCCCACCATAAGGACCAGAACGAAACGCAGGCGATAACAGCGTAAACCAGCCCTCGACCACTATATCCAATGCTCATGATGGAGAGAGCCCAGACATAATCCTCGAAATCGCTCGAAGACTTCACGTCGCCTTGGCTCTTCGACGTTGAACTGGATGATTTTTCAAAATTCGACATGGACCGCCCTTACCAAGCTCGTCACCTTCAACCGACACAAATTCCGGATTGGCGCTGACACCTCTCCCTTTTGAAATAGAGCAGTAAACCCGATTTACGAGAGAGCATAACAGCTTTGCCGCCCCGCTCCTTTTCTGGATCTATATCTTTACGGGCGCATTCATATCTCAGGGTAGGCGACTGCGATGCAGGTTTTAACCCAAATCAAACGTCATCTGGTCTTCGCGCTCGCCGTTGGCCTGCATACGGGCCCGCATGAACATCACACCCACCTGCCCCCCTATCGTGCATAGGATGAACCAGCCTGCTGCGGCGGGGAGGAGGACTTCCCAAGGGGCGGTTTTGAGATAAGTGCTGGCGCCGAGCATCATGCCTGAGGACCAGCCGAACAATGAGGCTGCGGCGATGGTTGTGGCGATGCACATTTCTTTGGGAGCGATTTCGAGCATAGAGCGGCCGAGGTTGCGGCGCAGCATCGGCAGCACGTAGAGGCCGATCAGAACTGCGTTCCCGCTCATCAGGGCCATCAGGCTGACCTTTGTCCAAAGCTTGGGGGAAAAATTGACAAGGTCGAACGATGTGCGCACGTAGATGAGGATGAGGCCCGTGACCCAAAGGCCTGCAAATGCAAATCTGATCCAGTTGTGGAGGGTTTCGATGGAGGTGATCTCGGATTTGGTGATCGGGTCAGCCATGCTGCGGAAGGTCAGGAAATCGTGAAACAGGCAAGTTCCCATTCCGGCGGCAAAAAGGGTGAGGTGGCTTATGCGCAGCATATCGAGGAGGATCGGATCGAGCACCATTCGGGGGCTCCTTTACAAATACAGGTCGTGTCGCGAAGGACTGACCTCATCCTAGGGAGCGGATGGCATGCGCAACAAGGCGATGTGTCGGGATAACCTTAGGTTGAGACTTTGGGGGCACAGCCTTCCCATACGTTAACGAATTGTTGAGAATTTTGGGAATGGCGCACTATCCCTTGGTCAAGAGATTTTCCAACCAAGGCTCAAAATAGTTCACAGGTTAGGTATCAGCTTCCGTTTCCGAATTGAAAACAATGAGAATCGAATCTCCACATGCACAAAGGGCGCACCCTTTCGGATACGCCCTCTGATAAATTTCTGATCACTCCCCTAGGGGAGAGCTGGCTTATGCCAGTGCGATGTTTGTCGCAGATTCGCGACCGTCACGGCCGGCTTCGATGTCGAAAGTAACTTTCTGATCATCGGACAGACCTGTAAGGCCTGCCTGCTCAACGGCGGAGATGTGTACGAAAACATCTTTGCTGCCGCCATCGGGAGCGATAAAGCCGAAGCCTTTAGTTGTGTTGAACCATTTTACTGTACCAGTGGCCATTAGAGTATTCCTTATTTTAACTGCCCACGAAATGCGGCAGGTCGGCTAAGTCGTTTAAAGATCGTAAGACTGAGCCGTAAGGAGCAGTAATTCCGATAGATATAGTAACGTCGCACCTGCTATGTGCGCTTTTGACATCCCAATAGCAAGTGGTTTTCGTCGTTGCATCCGAACAGGCGGTTTCCCGTAACCTTATGCCTCGAGCCAGTCGATAAATCAGGTGCATCTAACGCCAAACGGATTACCTGACTGAACAGGGCCATTTTAGCCACTCTGGGTTTTGCAATGCGTCATTTTCAAGGTTCCTATGTCTACATGCGGGCAGGAACGGATCCCTGTTTCCTACGTACAGCAGGCCAGGTCCGATCATCGCATCAAAATATCCGTTGCAAGATCCCTTTTCCTTCCAAAGCCCAGCCTCTTCAAGTGTTTCGCGGTTACTTGACAGGGTCAGCAAGCGGCCCTCCTGCTCCGCGTAGTTGAGGTTCTCGCCATCAATATAAGAAATGACGCGGATATGGGTATCGTTGAAGCAGACGAACTCGATATCCTTGGCAATGACCGTCTTGCCGTCGGGCGCAAGCAAGTTGCCCAGATGACGCCGCTTTAGATCAAGTTGCTGCTTGATGATCATTCCGTTGGGCAGCGTCGCCTGATCGCGCTGCACCGCGATCAAGGAAAGACCGGCAACTGATACGCAAAGCGCAAGTAACACGGAAATGAACTTCATCAAACTGCCTCCCCTCATAAGCTTTCATTCTCAACATTACCTAATCTGGTTAAAATCCACCACTTCAACGAAAAAGGCCCCCGCGTTAAGCGAGGGCCTTCTCAGTGTCTGCGTCAATCGGACTTACAGACCGGTAGACACGTCGATGGTGTTGCCTTCTTCCAAGGTCACATAGGCTTTTTTCACGTCTTTGCGTGTACCCAACTGACCGCGGAAGCGCTTTACCTTACCTTTGGTGATGGACGTGTTCACGGCCTTCATCTTGACACCAAAGAGAGCTTCAACAGCTTCTTTGATCATTGGCTTGTTCGCAGCGATGGCCACTTCGAAAACAACGGCATTGGCTTCAGAAGCCATTGTTGCTTTTTCCGTGATCAGCGGCTTGCGGATGATATCGTAATGTTCTGGCTTCGCGCTCATTTCAAACGGGCCTCCAGTGCTTCGAGTCCTGCCTTTGTGATGACAAGAGTATCACGCTTCAGGATGTCGTATACGTTAGCGCCCATTGTTGGCAGGATATCCAGACCTTCAATGTTGCGCGCGGCTTGCAAGAAGTTCTCATTCACGGTTGCACCGTCAATGATCAACGCGCGCTTCCAACCCAATGCAGATACCTGCTTGGCCAGTGCGGATGTTTTACCGTCAGACTGAGCATCGTCGATGATGACCAACGCGCCGGCTTTTGCCTTTGCGGAGAGCGCCATGCGCAGACCCAGTTTACGGAACTTCTTTGTCAGCTCGTGGCCGTGGCTACGAGGAGTTGGACCCTTGTAGATACCGCCCCCACGAAAGATCGGTGCCGAGCGTGCGCCGTGGCGTGCGCCACCGGTGCCTTTTTGGCGGTAGATCTTCTTGGTGGAATAGCTGACTTCGCGACGTGTCTTTACCTTGTGGGTACCGGCCTGTGCGTTGTTACGCTGCCAGCGGACCACACGGTGCAGGATGTCGGCACGTGGCTCAAGGCCGAACAGAGCCTCGTCCAGGTCGATCGATCCAGCATTGCCGCCGTCGAGTTTGATGACATCTAGTTTCATGCGTCACCTTCTTTCTTGGTTTCATCAAGCGTTTCGCTTTGATCACCAGCTTCTGCTTTATCCGCTGCGATATCGGCTTCGGCTGCTTTCAGCGCTTCGGCTTCTGCTGCGGCTGCTTCTTCAGCAAGACGCTTTGCTTCTGCTTCTGCTTCGGCGGCTGCGGCTGCGGCTGCTTCTTCGGCTGCTTTTGCAGCTTCACGAGCGGCGGATGCCAAGGCACCGGGAACGATTGCGTTCTCGGGGAACGGTTTCTTAACCGCGTCCTTAACAGTAACCCATCCACCTTTGGAGCCTGGTACAGCGCCTTTGACCATAATCAGACCGCGAGCGGTGTCAGTTTTGACAACTTCGAGGTTCTGAGTGGTTACACGAGCGGAACCCATGTGACCGGCCATTTTCTTGCCTTTAAAAACCTTACCGGGATCCTGACACTGGCCCGTGGAGCCGTGTGAGCGGTGAGACACGGAAACACCGTGTGTCGCACGCAGACCGCCAAAGTTGTGACGCTTCATCGCGCCCTGAAAGCCCTTACCGATGGATGTACCCGCCACGTCAACGTACTGACCTGCAAAGTAGTGATCGGCAATGATCTCTTCGCCAACTGGAAGCATCGCTTCCGCGTCAACGCGGAATTCAGCAACCTTGCGCTTTGGTTCAACCTTTGCTGCTGCAAAGTGGCCGCGCATCGCTTGTGACGTGCGTTTCACTTTTGCTGTACCTGCACCGAGCTGAACAGCAACATAGCCGTCCTTTTCGATGGTACGCTGTGCAACAACCTGAAGGTTATCGAGCTGAAGAACGGTTACAGGAATCTGCTTACCGTCTTCCATGAACAGACGGGTCATGCCCATCTTTTTTGCAATAACGCCTGAGCGCAACATACTATTACCCTCCTACGCTTATGACTGCAGCTTGATCTCGACGTCCACACCAGCGGCGAGGTCGAGCTTCATCAGCGCGTCAACGGTCTGGGGGGTCGGATCAACGATATCCAGCAGGCGCTTGTGCGTGCGGATTTCGAACTGGTCACGGGATTTCTTGTCAACGTGGGGGCCACGCAAAACAGTGAATTTTTCGATTTTGTTCGGCAGCGGAATGGGGCCGCGAACGGAAGCGCCTGTGCGCTTGGCGGTGTTGACGATTTCCTGAGTGGAGGCATCAAGCACCCGATAGTCAAACGCCTTGAGGCGGATGCGGATGTTCTGGCTAGCAGCCATAATACAAATCCCTTATCTTCGGGATGAAGTCGGAGAGGAGGACGCATGCTCATCATGAGCCCTCATCGCGCTGTTGTCTAACGAAAGCAGGGCGCGCTTAAGGCACACCCCGTTCAATAGGGGGCGTATAGGTGGAGTCGCATTGTCTGGCAAGGGCCGAATGGCGGTTTCTCAAGCAATCGAACAGGCCTGTAAATCGTGCGGATATTGAGTACAATGCTCCGCTTTTGAGCCGCCAATCGGCCCCAGCGTTAAAGACCTACCCGAAACACCCTGAAACCAAACAGATTTAGCTTGGGGTGGTGATATGCCGCAGAGGCCCGTAAGAGCGTTTATTGACCATCTTTCGGCGCTAAAACACCCAAAATCACACCAGAAACTCCCGAAAAGGCGCGGTATTTCACGCAGTCATAAAATCTTAGGGAACATAGCTTCATTATGTGTTGTTCAGCGGGGGCATTGGTTTATCAAGGCGACATTACTTACGAGAGCAGACGTATGAACCAGTATTCCGCCCACTTTGATCCCCTTGTGGACAAAACCATCGAACCAGCCCGTGCACGCGATTGGATCAAGTTACTTTCCAACTACCGCGAACCAAGCACATCGCGCAGCTTTTACGAGCTTGGCGTGACGCTTGGACCCTTCATCGCCCTCTGGGCGCTGGCTTGGTGGTCCCTTTCAATTAGCGCGTGGCTTACATTGGCCATCTCGCTGGTGAACGGCGCATTCATCTTGCGCCTTTTCGCGATCCAGCATGACTGTGGCCATGCATCGTTCTTCAAGAACCGCACGCTGAGCGATTGGGTCGGCCGAGTGATCGGCGTCCTGACACTAACGCCTTATGACGTCTGGCGCCGTGCCCATGCGATCCACCACAGCTCCTCTGGGAACCTGTCGCGCCGCGGTATTGGTGATGTGGATACCCTAACTGTTGCCGAATACGAAAAGCTGTCGCCTTATCGCCGCTTTCGCTATCGCCTGTATCGCCATCCTATCGTCCTGTTCGGTTTGGGACCTGGATACCTCTTCTTTCTCGATAACCGTCTGCCGTTTGGCATGATGGCGAAAGCGCGGTACTGGGTCAGCGCAATGGGCACCAATATCGCTATCATCGCAGCTCTATCGGTCATCTGGTATTTCGGTGGTCTGATGCCGATCCTGTTGATTTTTGTGCCGTCTACACTGCTTGCTGCAACGGCGGGTGTCTGGCTGTTCTATGTGCAGCACCAGTTCGAAACGACGCATTGGGAAGAAGAACCTGAGTGGGATATGCATGACGCGGCCCTGCAAGGCAGCTCGCACTATGTGATGCCTTCCGTGTTGCAATGGCTGACAGCAAACATAGGTATCCATCACATTCACCACCTTTATAGTCGCATCCCTTTTTACCGCCTGCCACAGGTCTTGAAGGATCATGAAGGTCTCGCAAAAATAAACCGTATGACAATTCGCGAAAGCATCGTAAACGCGCGATTACATCTGTGGGATGAGGACAGCAAGCGACTGCTGTCATTCGCAGAGGCAGAGGCTGCCATCGCTGCACGCTAACCCTACAAAAAAGGGAGCCACGGCACAAAAAAGGCTACACCCCGTAAAGGGTGCAGCCCTTTTGCATGGTGGACAGACCTTGTCACAGGCCAAATATAACATTCATTCTTGGGGAGCTGGTAAACGGGGGGTTAAAGCAAATAGCTTGGGATCGATGGACCATCCTAATCCGCGAACGCATCAAATTCTACCGTACGGCTGAAAGGATCGACACTTGCGCAGTTAAATTGAAAAGCACCGTCAGAATAGGTTTGAAGGCCCGACAACATCGCCAAAACTGACTGCGGCTGACGACATGTGCACCTTATGGGCATACCGTCTGTGTAAACGACAATGGAATGCTGAGCTGCTTTGGATTGTCTAAAGCTGTCTTGCCTAGTTGATCACATAATTGGCGCTTTCGGCCTCAAAGGAATCTGGGAGCGAAGCTGTTCTTATCTTTTCCCCCGCAAAAAAGCATCACATCGCCAGAATACAGAATACCGTCGCTATATTAATAATAGCGGTTAGAACTGCTGCTTTGGAATGACAAAGGCCCCTCCTTTCGGAGAGGCCTTTGCATTAACAGGTTCGCGTATTAGCCTTGCGGCCGATAGGCTTAGTCTGTGATTTTCGATACAACGCCCGCGCCAACGGTGCGGCCGCCTTCGCGGATCGCGAAGCGCAGACCCTGCTCCATCGCGATTGGGGCGATCAGCTCTACGTCGAACTTCAGGTTGTCACCTGGCATTACCATTTCCGTACCCTCGGGCAGGTTAACAGTGCCGGTCACATCCGTTGTACGGAAGTAGAACTGTGGACGGTAGTTCGCGAAAAATGGCGTGTGACGGCCACCTTCCTCTTTGGTGAGGATGTACGCTTCGGCTTCGAACTTGGTGTGTGGCAGGACGGACTTAGGTGCGCAAAGCACCTGACCGCGCTCAACACCTTCACGGTCGATACCGCGCAGCAATGCGCCGATGTTGTCGCCTGCCTCACCACGGTCCAGCAGCTTGCGGAACATTTCAACGCCTGTGCAGGTCGTTGTTTTGGTGTCGCGCAGACCAACGATTTCAATGCTGTCGCCAACGTTGATCACGCCACGCTCAACACGGCCCGTTACAACAGTACCACGACCAGAGATCGAGAATACGTCTTCCACAGGCATCAGGAACGGCTGATCTACAGCGCGTGCTGGTGTCGGGATATACTCGTCCACGGCTGCCATCAGCTTCTTGATGGACTCTTCGCCGATTTCGGGCTGTGTCCCGTTCATCGCGTGCAGAGCGGAACCAGGGATGATCGGGATATCATCGCCAGGGTACTCGTACTTGGAAAGCAACTCACGGATTTCCATCTCAACCAGCTCGAGCAGCTCTTCGTCGTCGACCTGGTCAACTTTGTTCATGTAAACAACCATGTACGGGATGCCAACCTGACGGCCGAGCAGGATGTGCTCACGCGTCTGTGGCATTGGGCCGTCTGCTGCGTTCACAACCAGGATCGCGCCGTCCATCTGTGCCGCACCGGTGATCATGTTCTTCACATAGTCAGCGTGGCCCGGGCAATCGACGTGCGCGTAGTGGCGTGCTTCGGTTTCGTACTCAACGTGCGCTGTGGAGATTGTGATACCGCGTGCTTTTTCCTCAGGCGCGCCGTCAATCTGGTCATAGGCTTTGAAGTCACCAAAATACTTGGTGATCGCAGCTGTCAGTGTCGTCTTACCGTGGTCAACGTGGCCGATTGTGCCGATGTTGACGTGCGGTTTGTTACGTTCAAACTTTTCCTTTGCCATGGTGTTGGCTCCTTAATGTTCAATGTGAGTTTGGCAGGCCCGCAGTGCTGCGGGCCGCCGTTGTTATGCGAATTTGGCTTGGATCTCGTCGGAGATGTTCTGTGGAACAGCCTCATAGTGGTCGAACTGCATGGAGAAGTTCGCACGACCAGAGGACATGGAACGCAGCGTGTTGATGTAGCCGAACATGTTCGCGAGAGGTACGAAACAGTCGATGGCAATCGCGTTACCGCGAGTGTCCTGCCCCTGTACCTGACCGCGACGCGATGTCAGATCGCCGATGATGCCGCCAGTGTATTCTTCTGGTGTGACAACTTCGACCTTCATGATCGGCTCAAGCATCTTGGCGCCCGCCTTTTTCATGCCTTCGCGCATACCCATACGAGCAGCGATTTCGAACGCCAGAACGGAGGAGTCAACATCGTGGAATTTACCGTCGATCAAGGCAACCTTGAAGTCGATGACGGGGAAGCCCGCGAGCGGACCGGAGTCCAGAACAGATTTGATGCCTTTTTCAACGCCCGGGATGTATTCCTTTGGAACAGCGCCACCGACGATGCGGGACTCAAACGAATACCCTTCGCCTGGCTCGGTCGGCATCAGAATCATCTTCACTTCGGCAAACTGACCGGAACCGCCGGACTGCTTCTTGTGGGTGTAGGTGATTTCTGCTTCGCGTGAGATGGTCTCACGGTAGGCAACCTGAGGCGCACCAATGTTGGCTTCGACTTTGAATTCACGCTTGAGACGGTCCACGAGGATGTCGAGGTGAAGTTCGCCCATGCCCTTCATGATCGTCTGACCGGATTCGAGGTCAGTCTCAACAGTGAAGGATGGATCCTCAGCAGCCAAACGCGCCAGACCTGTAGACATCTTCTCTTGGTCGGCCTTGGTCTTAGGCTCAACCGCAATCTCGATGACCGGTGTCGGGAAGGTCATAGTTTCCAGAACCACAGGATCAGCAACGGAACACAATGTGTCACCTGTTGTGGTGTCTTTCAGACCTGCAAGCGCAATGATGTCGCCCGCAAATGCTTCGGTGATTTCTTCACGGTCGATAGCGTGCATCATCATCATACGGCCAACACGCTCTTTTTTACCTTTGGTAGAGTTCAAGAGCGTGTCGCCCTTGTTCAACGTACCAGAGTAAATGCGTGTGAACGTCAACGAGCCCACGAAAGGGTCGTTCATGATTTTAAAGGCAAGACCAGAGAATGCCATGGCATCGTCCGCACGGCGCGGGATGTCACGTACTTCTTCTTCATCACCAGGTTTAAAGCCCATATAATCAACAACGTCCATCGGGGATGGCAGATAGTCGATTACAGCGTTGAGCAGAGGCTGAACGCCTTTGTTCTTGAACGCGGAGCCGCAGAGTACGGGGATGAACTTAATCGCCAGTGTGCCCTTACGGATCAGCTTGCGGAGAGTAGCGACGTCAGGCTCGGCGCCGTCCATCAAGTAGTTCTCCATGGCTTCATCGTCCATCTCAACCGCATTTTCGATCAAGTGCGCACGCCAGTGGTCGGCTTTCTCTTTTAGGCTTTCGCGGATCGGCTTTTTAACCCAGCTCGCGCCCAGATCTTCACCTTCCCAAACCCACTCTTCCATGGTGACGAGGTCAACCATGCCTTCCAGCTCGGTCTCGGAACCGATTGGAATTTGGATAGGAGCAGGTGTAGCGCCTGTACGGTCCTGAATCATCTTGACGCAGTTGTAGAAATCCGCGCCGATCTTATCCATTTTGTTCACGAACACGATACGCGGAACTTTATAACGGTCGGCCTGACGCCAGACTGTTTCTGTCTGCGGCTCAACTCCGGCGTTGGCGTCGAGAACGGTTACCGCGCCGTCAAGAACAGCCAAGGAACGCTCAACTTCAATGGTGAAGTCAACGTGACCGGGTGTGTCGATGATATTCATGCGGTGCTTGGCAGAATCGGCTTCTGTGCCGGTCTCCGTACGCTCCCAGAATGTCGTGGTCGCAGCGGAAGTAATTGTAATACCCCGTTCCTGCTCCTGCTCCATCCAGTCCATTGTCGCGGCGCCGTCATGCACTTCGCCAATGTTGTGGGATTTACCTGTATAGAACAGGATACGTTCGGAACATGTGGTCTTACCCGCATCGATATGCGCGATGATACCAAAGTTGCGGTACAGTTCGAGGGGATAGTCGCGTGCCATTTGAAAGCTTCCTCAGGAGTGTGCTTTGAAAAAGTTCAGGGGCCACGCGTATCGCGGCCCCGATCTTGAAAATCTTACCAGCGGTAGTGGCTGAATGCTTTGTTCGCGTCGGCCATTTTATGCGTGTCTTCACGCTTTTTAACGGCAGTACCACGGGACTGAACTGCGTCCATCAGCTCACCTGCGAGGCGCTCTTCCATGGTGTTTTCGTTGCGCGAACGTGCGGCTTTGATCAACCAGCGGATTGCCAATGCGACGCGACGCTCGGGGCGCACTTCAACTGGAACCTGATAGGTTGCACCACCGACGCGGCGCGAGCGCACTTCGACGGAGGGCTGGATATTCTCAAGCGCTTCGTGGAACACTTCGACAGGTGCGCGTTTGATCTTGGCTTCAACGCGGTCGAATGCGTTGTAAACAATCCGCTCGGCGACGGCTTTTTTGCCATCAACCATCAGGTTGTTCATGAATTTTGTCAGAACCAGATCACCGTATTTGGCGTCTGGCAGTACTTCGCGTTTTTCAGCGGCGTGGCGGCGTGACATCTAGTTGTCTTCCTCTTGGCGGGGTGCAGCGCGTGAGCGTGCATAGTGTCAGATTAGAGTGACCGGATGCGTACATCCGGCCAGATACGGGGCTTACTTCGGACGCTTGGCACCATACTTGGAGCGGCGCTGCTTACGATCTTTAACGCCTTGCGTATCGAGAACACCGCGAACGATGTGGTAGCGAACACCTGGAAGGTCTTTTACGCGGCCGCCACGGATCAGAACCACGGAGTGCTCCTGAAGGTTGTGGGACTCACCACCGATGTAGGAGATCACTTCGAAACCGTTGGTCAGGCGAACCTTCGCAACTTTCCGCATCGCGGAGTTCGGCTTCTTTGGTGTGGTTGTGTAAACGCGCGTACAAACGCCACGCTTCTGCGGGCATTCCTGCAGGTGCATGGACTTCGAGATTTTGCGTTTTGGCTGGCGCGGTTTGCGGATCAGCTGCTGAATTGTTGGCATTCCGGTTTTTTCCCCGTGTTGCGATCTTTTATGCAAAGGGGCGGACCCCCGTGCGGTGAATGGTATGCGGCATTCGTCATGCCGCGTTGTAAGAGCAGTTGGTCCAAAGCAATATGGCCGCAACGCTTCCGTACCGAGGTAAGCGAGGCGGCTATGCTAACAGAGGATCGGGCCAATTAAGGCGGCCTGGATCGTGACCACATGCGTTATGATATGCGCGGCAGGGGCGACCCCCATTAGCGAGATAACGGGCGTATACGCAGAGTCGCATGAGGTGTCAACAGGCCGGCATTTACCCACGCCCCTGCCCTTGCCAAAACCCCATCCTCTCCCGCATAGTTCGCCAAAAGCGTGTGAGGATAGCAGTGACACTCCAAGTACTCGGCCTGTGCCGATTTTCCTACCCTGCTATTGGCGGGTTTCAGGTGGATCACGAAACCATCCAGGAGCGCATCGCCTACCTCTATGATGATACACGGATAGAGGAGCGGTTCCAGCTGTTCGAGGCGGTGGCCCTACCCTCGCTTCGCGCGCAGACCGATCCCGATTTTGAGCTGATTATTGTGGTGGGCGACCAGATGCCTGCGCACAACCTTGCACGGCTCACTGCACTGATCGCGGATATGCCGCAAGCGCGTATCCATGCGGAGCCACCGCGCCCGCAGCGCGAAGTGATGAAGCAAATCCTCAACGCGGCTCGCCGCGATTTCTCACAGCCGTGTCTCCAGTTCCGTTTTGACGATGATGATGCCGTTGCTGTGGATTTTGTTGAGCGGTTGCGTAAGGCCGCCGCCGATTGCGAGGGTCTGACGAAGCAGCACAAGAGCGTCGCGTTTGATTGGAACAAGGGCTACATCGCGGAGTATGGTCCCAAGGGCGTCGCCGCGACCGAGATTTTCCGCCCCTTTGATGTGGCGGCCCTTGGCATGTGGGTCAAAGGGGACTGCCACCTCACCATCATGAATTTCGCCCACAACAAGATAAACCGCTTTATGCCCTCGGTAAGCTTTGACGAGCCGCGGATGTTTGTGCGCGGGCATAATGCGTCGAACGACAGCCGTCAGAAGCCTGTGAAGGTGGTCCCTGTTAAACCGCTGACCTATGAAGAGGCCGAGAAGTTTCGCAAACGCTTTGCCATTGATATCGACCATGTGCAGCGCGTGTTTAAAGGTGCCTGAATGAAGACTGTAGGGATCTGCCGTTTTTCATATCAGGGTAAGGGCGGCTTCAAGCTCGGCATTGATGACCCCCCTGCACTGGCAGCGTTCCTTTATGACGAGGCGCGGATGGAAGAGCGGTTCCGCCTGTTCGAAGCGATCACCCTGCCCTGCATTGCAGCCCAAACCGATCCTGATTTTACGTTTCTTATCGTGACGGGCAACTGGTTTCCCAAGCATTATCTGGAGCGGTTGAAAACTCTAACGGCAAGAATTTCGCAGTGCGTGATCAGGCAGTATCCCCCCCGGCCCCACCGTAAGATTATGGCGAAAGCAGTCAATGACTGGCGCGGGGCACCTGACAGCACCTGCCTCCAGTTCCGTCTTGATGATGATGACGCTATGGCGCTGAATTTTGTGGAGCGGTTCAAACAGACGGCCCATGACCTCAGCGCGATTACGGCGCAGCACAGCTCTGTCGCAGTGGATTTCAATCAGGGTTATGTCTTTACGGCGGGTGCGGCGGGCGTGAAACTCTGGCCTTACCACTATCCCTACTCCGCCATAGCGCTGGGAATGATCGTGCAGGCGGGCAGTGATGACACGATCATGAGCCATGGCCACCAAAACCTATGGAAGACCATGCCTACCCTCACGCTCACGGGCGAGGACATGATGATGCGGGGGCACAATGACTTCAATGACAGCCGCACGGAGGGGAAGGGCAACACCTTTGACTATCAGCCGATGGATGCCGAAAAAGCGGCCCACATCCGCGCCACCTTTGGCATTGATGACGCCCATGTGCGCGAGGTGTTTTCACGCCCTTGAGAGTTTACGCTCACGGTAGAAGGTGAAGAGGCCCGTACCCATCACGATGGCTGCTCCAAAAAAGGTGAGAGGTTTAGGCACTTCGTCGAAGATCAGAAAACCAATGATCATTGCGCCGATCAGCCCTGTGTACCTGAAGGGTGCGCTGAAAGAGACATCGCCCGTGCGCATAACCTGAATGCTGAAAAAATAACCAGTCAGGACAAAGACGGCAGAGCCGCAGATAAAGAGCGCTGACTGCCCGCTGACAGGTGCCCAGTCCTGCGTAAGAGAGGCGAGCCCTGCGGCGCACATCACAGCCACAGTTGTTCCAAGAGTCACGGTCATCCCCGGCACACCCGCAGAAAGGCGCCGTGTGATCAGATCGCGGGCAGTCACACATACCACAGCTGCCAATGCATAGAGCGACCAGACATTGAACCCCTCCGCACCTGGTCTGATGATGAGCATCACGCCAAAAAGCCCGATCCCGATGGCCAGCATCCTGCGCCAGCCCACAACCTCACGGTAGAACAGCGCGGACCCGAGAGTCACCGTAAGCGGAACCACCTGCATGATTGCATTGAGATTGCCTAAAGGCATGTTGAACAGGGCGCTGAGGAAAAAATAGGCCGTGATGATCTCGGTCAATCCCCGCAGGGCGATTAGCCCCTTGTCACGCCGCGCAACGGAAAACTGCAATGCTCCAAGCTGGTAAGCAAGAGCGAAAATCAGCAGCGTCGCCAGAATTCCACGTAAAAAGATAAGCTGGAACAAAGGGACAGCCCCACCTGTAAGCTTGAGAAACGTGTCGTTCATCACAAAGGCCGCCATAGAAGCCATCATCATCAGTGCGCCAGTGGTATTGGGAGACATGCCGGAAATTCCTCAAACTTCCACAACACTGTGCGATTGTTCGAGGGGGAGCAATCCATTGCAGTCACGCGCGGGCAAGAAATCACAGATTTCTTGGGCACAGACTTTTTGCAAAAGTCCGGCGTGCTCAAACAAAAGCCCCCGCAACCTGTTGGCTGCGGGGGCTTTTAGATTTCGCTTAGGTCAGCGCGCTATCAATCGCGGCTTTCCTCGTCAAAGCTTGGTGCTTGATCAAACACATCGCCACCGACAACATCATTCGCTGGAGCAACCGGTGCAGCAAGCGCTGCGGCCTTCTCCGCTTCAATCCGGCGCGCCTCAACGACAACGTTATCGCGGTCTGCTGCTACACGACGCATCTGTTGGGTTGCCCCACCAGTACCTGCAGGGATCAGACGACCCACGATCACGTTCTCTTTTAGACCAACCAATTTGTCGCGCTTACCTTGAACAGATGCCTCGGTGAGAACACGCGTAGTCTCTTGGAAGGACGCCGCAGAGATGAAGCTGCGGGTTTGCAGCGACGCTTTGGTGATGCCCAAGAGGATCGGCTCGCCTTTGGCGGGACGTCCACCTTTGGAGAGCGATTTCTCGTTGGCTGCGTCGAACTCTTGCTTGTCCACATGTTCGCCTTTGAGCAGCGTGGTGTCCCCAGATTCCTGGATTTCCCACTTTTGCAGCATCTGGCGCACGATGACTTCGATGTGTTTGTCGTTAATCTTCACACCTTGCAGACGGTAGACGTCCTGCACTTCGTCGATCATGTAATCCGCCAGCGCTTCAACACCCATAATGGCGAGAATATCATGCGGCGCAGGGTTGCCGTCCATGATGTAATCGCCCTTCTGCACGAAGTCGCCTTCGGCTACGGGGATGTGCTTACCTTTTGGCACCATGTATTCGACTTTGAAGTCCGGATCTTCCGAGCTCTCGATCGCGATGCGGCGCTTGTTCTTGTAGTCTTTGCCGTAGCGCACATAGCCGTCGATTTCCGCGATGATCGCGTGATCCTTGGGGCGACGTGCCTCAAAGAGTTCAGCAACCCGTGGCAAACCACCGGTAATGTCCTTGGTTTTGGAACCTTCGCGCGGAATACGGGCAATAACGTCACCCGCTTCAACTTCGGTACCATCCTCGACGGACATAACGGCGTCCACAGACATCGGATAGGTGATCGGGTTGCCAGCTGTATTGCGCAGTGGTTCGCCGTCTTTATCCTGCAGAATGATCTCTGGCTTAAGCTCGTTACCCTTCGCAGCAGAACGCCAGTCGATGACGATCTTCTGGGTCATACCAGTCGCATCATCGGTCTCGTCTTTGACAGAAATGCCAGAGATAAGGTCGACATGCTTGATCGTACCGGAAGCTTCGGCAATCATTGGCAGTGTGTAGGGGTCCCATTCGTACAGTTTGTCGCCGCGAACGATATCTTGCCCCTCTTTGACAAACAGCTTGGTACCGTAGCCCACTTTGTGGCTTGCGCGCTCATCACCATTTTCGTCGATGATGAGCATCTTCATGTTACGGCCCATGACCATGGTTTCATCAGACGAGTTTTGCAGCGTGTTGCTGTTCTCGAAGCGGATTTTACCGGACTGACCCGCTTCCTGGAACGACTGCTGGCCACCTTGGGCAACGCCGCCGATGTGGAACGTCCGCATCGTCAGCTGTGTACCCGGCTCGCCGATGGATTGTGCCGCGATGATGCCGACGGCCTCACCTTGGTTCACCAGTGTACCGCGTGCGAGGTCACGACCGTAGCACTGAGCACAAACGCCCTCTTCCGCTTCACATGTAAGCGGTGAGCGGATGCGTGCAGATGCAACGCCAGCTTCGTCGATGATGTCAGCCAAACGCTCGTCGATGATCGTACCATTTGTGACCAGCACTTCGTCTGTGCCCGGACGCATCAGGTCTTCTGCAACCACACGACCCAACAGACGCTCGGCAAGTGAGGAGACAACTTCACCATCGTTCACAGCCGCAGTCGCAGTGATCGCAACATCAGTACCGCAATCATGCATGCGCACGATACAATCCTGTGCCACGTCCACCAGACGGCGTGTCAGATAGCCCGAGTTCGCAGTCTTCAAAGCCGTATCCGACAGACCCTTACGGGCACCGTGGGTAGAGTTGAAGTACTCAAGTACGGTCAGACCTTCCTTAAAGTTCGAGATGATCGGTGTCTCGATGATGTCGCCGTTCGGCTTGGCCATCAGGCCGCGCATGCCGCCCAACTGTTTCATCTGGGTAACCGAGCCACGCGCACCCGAGTGCGCCATCATGTACACGGAGTTCGGCTCATTCTCGGAACCGTTCTCAGCGTATGTGGTGTCGGAAATCGAACCCATCATCGCGTCGGTGACTTTGTCGTTACACTTTGACCAAGCATCGACAACTTTGTTGTACTTTTCACCCTGAGTGATCAGGCCGTCCATGTACTGCTGTTCAAAGTCTTTCACTTGGTCGCGTGTTTCTTCAACCAGTGGCCACTTGCTGTCAGGGATCAGCATGTCGTCTTTACCAAACGAGATGCCTGCCTTGAATGCTTCGCGGAAACCCATTGTCATGATCTGGTCACAGAAGATGACGGATTCTTTTTGGCCACAGTAACGGTAAACCGTATCGATGACCTGCTGCACTTCTTTCTTGCGCAGCAAACGGTTGACGAGGTCAAACGGTGCTTTTGCATTCAGCGGCAGAAGCGCGCCCAACAGTACACGACCCGGAGTGGTGTCAAAGCGAACGTCGATCTCGTTGCCTTCGGCATCGATCTGTTTGATCCGCGATTTGATCTTGGCGTGCAGGTGCACTTCGCCAGAGTCCAGCGCATGCTGTACTTCGTTAACGTTGCCAAAGACTTTACCCTGACCAACCATGCCTTCACGCTCGAGGGTCACATAGTAGAGACCCAAGATCATATCCTGTGATGGAACAATGATCGGTGCGCCGTTTGCAGGCGACAGAACGTTGTTGGTGGACATCATCAGAACACGTGCTTCAAGCTGGGCTTCCAGCGAGAGGGGCACGTGAACAGCCATTTGGTCGCCGTCAAAGTCAGCGTTGAAGGCGGAACAGACGAGCGGGTGCAGCTGGATGGCTTTACCTTCAATCAACACCGGCTCGAACGCCTGAATGCCAAGACGGTGCAATGTAGGCGCACGGTTCAGCATGACTGGGTGCTCGCGGATAACTTCGTCGAGGATGTCCCACACTTCGGGACGCTCTTTTTCAACGAGCTTCTTGGCTTGCTTGACCGTCGAGGAAAGGCCTTTGGCTTCAAGACGCGAGTAGATGAACGGCTTGAACAGTTCCAAGGCCATCTTTTTCGGCAAACCACACTGGTGCAGCTTGAGCTCTGGACCTGTCACAATTACGGAACGGCCCGAGAAGTCGACGCGCTTACCCAAAAGGTTCTGACGGAAGCGGCCTTGCTTACCCTTGAGCATATCGGAGAGTGATTTCAACGGACGCTTGTTGGCACCCGTGATCACACGCCCACGACGGCCGTTGTCGAACAGCGCATCCACAGATTCCTGCAACATCCGCTTTTCGTTACGCACGATGATATCGGGCGCACGCAGCTCGATCAGACGCTTGAGACGGTTGTTACGGTTGATCACGCGGCGATACAGATCGTTGAGGTCGGAAGTCGCAAAGCGGCCACCATCGAGTGGAACCAGTGGGCGCAGTTCTGGCGGGATCACGGGGATCACTGTCAGAACCATCCACTCGGGGCGGTTGCCGGACTCGAGGAAGGACTCAACAACCTTAAGGCGCTTGATGATCTTCTTCGGCTTCAATTCACCTGTGGCTTCTTTGAGCTCTTCGCGCAGCTGGTCAGCTTCTGCTTCGAGGTCAATTGCGGCCAGCATTTCGCGGATCGCTTCGGCACCGATGTTCGCAGTAAATGCGTCCATGCCATAGGCGTCTTGGGCGTCCATAAACTCTTCTTCGGTCATCATCTGACCGTAGGTGAGATCTGTCAGGCCCGGCTCGATCACAACGTAGTTCTCGAAGTAGAGAACCCGCTCAAGATCGCGCAGCGTCATGTCGAGCATGAGGCCGATCCGGCTTGGCAGTGATTTCAGGAACCAGATGTGCGCAACTGGGGAGGCCAGCTCGATGTGGCCCATCCGCTCACGGCGGACTTTTTGCAGCGTAACTTCCACACCGCATTTTTCGCAGACAACACCGCGATATTTCATACGCTTGTATTTGCCGCACAGACATTCGTAGTCTTTGATCGGGCCAAAGATACGCGCACAGAACAGACCGTCACGCTCAGGCTTGAACGTGCGGTAGTTGATGGTTTCGGGCTTCTTGATCTCACCGAAGGACCACGACAGGATACGCTCTGGCGAGGCCAGAGATACCTTGATTTCGTCAAACGTCTTGGTAGGCGCGACGGGATTAAACGGGTTGTTTGTAAGTTCTTGGTTCATTGGATGTCCTTAGATTTATTCTCGAAAGCGGGGGAGAGAGGGTCCGGCAACCGCCAAGGCCGCCGGACTGGAATATCTAAATTCCAGCGTTGCCCTACTCTTCATCCTCCGCATCCAGGAGTTCCATGTTGAGACCCAGTCCGCGGACCTCTTTGACCAGAACGTTGAACGATTCAGGGATACCTGCCTCGAAGTTGTCCTCGCCTTTGACGATGCTCTCGTACACTTTTGTACGGCCAGCGACGTCATCCGATTTTACAGTCAGCATTTCCTGCAAGGTGTATGCAGCGCCGTAGGCTTCAAGTGCCCAGACCTCCATCTCACCAAAGCGCTGACCACCGAACTGTGCTTTACCGCCCAATGGCTGCTGGGTGACCAGCGAATATGGACCGGTAGAGCGCGCGTGGATTTTGTCGTCCACAAGGTGGTGCAGCTTGAGCAGGTATTTCACGCCAACAGTAACCTTGCGGCTGAACTGCTCGCCTGTGCGACCATCAAACAGGACCGACTGACCAGATGTGTCAAAGCCCGCACGTGCAAGGCTGTCGTTCACATCCGCTTCCTTCGCGCCGTCAAAGACGGGCGTCGCAATCGGCACACCACTGGTGACGTTCCCTGCTGCTTCCAGCAGATCATCCTCGTCCATGCCTGCGATGCCTTCGTCGTAGACATCGTCGCCATAAGCCAGCTTCATCGCTTCACGCACAGGGGTCATATCGCCGGAGCGCTTATACTCTTGCAGCGCCTCGTCGATGTTGATGCCCAGACCGCGTGCGGCCCAGCCCATGTGTGTCTCGAGGATCTGACCAACGTTCATACGCGACGGAACGCCAAGCGGGTTCAGACAGAAGTCGACAGGTGTACCATCCTCAAGGAACGGCATGTCTTCCATCGGTACAACCTTGGAAATAACGCCCTTGTTACCGTGACGACCAGCCATTTTATCACCAGGCTGAAGCTTACGCTTAACCGCGACGAATACTTTGACCATCTTCATCACGCCTGGGGGCAGATCATCGCCACGGCGTACTTTCTCGACTTTGTCCTCAAAGCGCGCATCCAAGGTCCGTTTCTGGATCTCGTACTGCTCGTTCAAGGCTTCGACGATCTTGGCGTCATCCTCGTCTTCGAGGGCCAACTGCCACCACTGACCGCGTGTCAGAACTTCGTCCAGTGTCTCTTCTGTGATCTGGCTTCCGGGCTTTACGCCTTTGGGGCCTTTAACAGCCGTCTTACCAAGGATCATCTCACGCAGACGGGCATAGATGTTGCGATCCAGAATGCCGAGCTCATCGTCGCGGTCACGGGCCAGACGTTCGACCTCTTCACGCTCAATCTGCAGGGCACGTTCATCTTTTTCAACGCCATGGCGGTTGAAAACACGAACTTCGACAACTGTACCAAAATCACCCGGCTTTACGCGCAAGGAGGTGTCACGCACGTCAGAAGCTTTCTCACCAAAGATAGCGCGGAGGAGTTTCTCTTCCGGCGTCATCGGGCTTTCGCCTTTTGGTGTGATCTTACCGACCAGAATGTCACCCGGCTCTACGTCCGCGCCGATATACACGATGCCAGCCTCGTCGAGATTGCGCAGTGCTTCTTCGCCAACGTTTGGAATATCGCGTGTGATTTCCTCTGGGCCAAGCTTTGTATCACGGGCGGCGACTTCGAATTCTTCGATGTGGATCGAAGTGAAGACGTCGTCACGCGAGACGCGCTCGGAGATCAGGATGGAGTCCTCATAGTTGTAACCGTTCCAAGGCATAAACGCGACGACTACGTTTTTACCAAGGGCCAGCTCACCCATGTCTGTGGACGGACCGTCCGCGATGACCTGACCTTTGATAACCGTCTCGCCTACTTGAACCAGTGGACGCTGGTTGATGCAGGTATTCTGGTTGGACCGCTGGAATTTGCGCATGCGGTAGATGTCTACGCCTGCATCGCCCAGCTCAAGGTCTTCGGTCGCGCGGATAACGATACGTGTTGCGTCCACTTGGTCGATCACGCCTGCGCGTTTCGCCATGTAAGCCGCACCAGAGTCGCGTGCCACAACTTCTTCAATGCCCGTACCAACAAGTGGTGCCTCCGCTTGCAGAAGTGGAACCGCCTGACGTTGCATGTTCGAGCCCATCAAGGCTCTGTTCGCATCGTCATTCTCAAGGAACGGGATCAAGGAGGCCGCTACGGACACCAACTGCTTTGGTGAGACGTCGATCAGGTCCACGTTCATGGAAGGCGACAGTGTGTAGTCGCCCGATTTCCGTGTGGAGACCAGATCATTCACGAACTTCATATTCTCGTCGAGGTTCGCGTTAGCCTGAGCTACGGTGTGACGCATCTCTTCGGTCGCTGACATGTACTGGACTTCGTCCGATACAATACCGTCCTTCACCTTGCGGTACGGCGTTTCGATAAAGCCGTATTTGTTCACGCGAGCAAAAGTTGCCAGCGAGTTGATAAGACCAATGTTCGGACCTTCGGGCGTTTCAATCGGACACATCCGGCCATAGTGAGTCGGGTGGACGTCACGTACTTCGAAACCGGCACGCTCACGCGTCAAACCACCTGGTCCAAGCGCTGAAAGGCGACGCTTGTGCGTGACCTCGGACAGCGGGTTGGTTTGGTCCATAAACTGCGACAGCTGCGAGGAGCCGAAGAATTCGCGCACCGCAGCAGCCGCTGGTTTCGCGTTGATCAGGTCTTGTGGCATGACAGTGTCGATCTCGACGGAGGACATCCGCTCCTTGATCGCGCGCTCCATGCGGAGCAGGCCAACGCGGTACTGGTTTTCCATCAATTCACCGACAGAACGCACACGGCGGTTGCCGAGGTGGTCAATGTCGTCGATGTCGCCACGGCCATCACGCAGATCGACCAATGCTTTGATACATTTTACGATATCGTCACGGTCCAGCGTACGCTGGGTGTCTACTTTGTCGAGTGCGAGACGCATGTTCATCTTCACGCGACCAACAGCGGACAGGTCATAGCGCTCGCCATCAAAGAAGAGCGTGTCGAACAGGTTCGAAGCGGCCTCGACTGTGGGTGGCTCACCCGGACGCATCACGCGGTAGATGTCCATGAGCGCGGTGTCGCGGTTCATGTTCTTGTCAGCCGCCATGGTGTTGCGCATGTAGGGCCCAACATTGACGTTATCGATGTCCAAGAGTGGGATCTCGGTAATGCCCGCATCGACCAGCTCTTTTGCAGTGCCGCCGATGAGCGTGCCGTCTTTGTCATACTCCAGCGTCATCTCGTCACCGGCTTCGACGTAAATCGCGCCAGTTTCTTCGTTGATGATGTCTTTGGAGACGAACTTGCCTTCGATGTGGTCAAATGGGACCAACAATTCGGTCACTTCGCCTGCGTCTATCAACTGCTTGACCGCGCGTGGAGTGACTTTCTTGCCTTGCTCGAACAGCACTTCGCCGCTTGTTGCATCGACGATGTCATAGGTCGGGCGGGTGCCCCGAACCCGCTCGGGGAAGAACGGTGCGATCCAGCCTTTGCCAGCCTCGAGACGGTAGGTCACTGTGTTGTAATAGGCATCCATGATCGCTTCTTGATCAAGGCCCAAGGAATACAGCAGCGTGGTCACAGGCAACTTACGACGACGGTCGATGCGTGCGAATACGATGTCCTTTGCGTCGAATTCAAAGTCGAGCCATGAGCCACGGTACGGGATAATACGGCAAGCAAAAAGAAGCTTACCGGAGGAGTGCGTCTTGCCCTTGTCGTGGTCAAAGAACACACCGGGTGAGCGGTGCATCTGGGACACGATTACTCGCTCGGTACCGTTCACAACAAACGTTCCGTTCGGTGTCATCAGGGGCATGTCGCCCATGAACACATCCTGCTCTTTGATATCCTTAACAGACTTGGCGCCTGTATCCTCATCAATATCAAACACGATAAGACGGAGCGTTACCTTGAGCGGCGCGGAGTAGGTCATGTCGCGCTGCTGGCATTCCTCAACGTCATATTTCGGCTTCTCAAGCTCGTATTTCACGTACTCGAGAATGGATGTCTCGTTGAAATCCTTGATCGGGAAAACCGACTGGAACACACCCTGGATGCCATCACCATCGGTGGGCGTCTCGGCATCGCCGGAATTCAGGAACAGATCGTAGGAAGATTTTTGAACCTCGATGAGGTTCGGCATTTCCAGCACTTCGCGGATTTTGCCATAATATTTACGTAGACGCTTCTGGCCAAGGAAGGATTGTGCCATATGTCGTGTCACCTTTCGTGTCTCTTGCCGACTGCGCCATCACCGGGGACGTGATGCACAGCCATAAGAGCGGCTAAGTCCGGTCTATGCTGGAGCGCGTCCCACCGCACCCCTTCCGACCTGTGGACCTCTCCAAAAAGACGCTTTGGTTCAACAAGCGCCTGTTAAGACAGGTTTTTCGCAATATCTGACCTGCCCCCTCCGCGTGACGTAGATATGTCAAAAGGGGTGTGCAGGTCTCCTGATGGTGCGACAGAAAAAACGGGTCTCGAATCATCGAAGCCCGTGTGAAAGGTTCAAATAGGATGGAGCGGGTCGGAAGGCAAGGGGTTCGCGTGTCTGAAAGATCACCATGCAGACCAAGACGCGGTAAAAGCCTGCTTGCAACACCCCAGCTGCCCAAGCCCTCTTATGCTTCTAGCCAGCCACGCAATTCCGAAGGCGCTTTGAGCTATTCCCAGTCCGAGGCCCCCACTCAGATATGATCATAATCGTCAAAGCATCACTTGACCCACTCCGCTGCCTGGACCCTTTGAGCAAAATTCGGCGATCGCCACTAGAGAGATTAGGTCCAGACCGGCGTGAATATGACCAACCTCGACGCTCAAATCCTGCCCGAGTCTGAGCGAAATGAGATTTATATCCGCCACCCAGCTTTAAGTTATAGATCCTGCATATGCAGTTCGCTTTAAAAGAAACTGAGGTCCTTGGCTGGCTCGACCCGTTTAACGCAAATTTAGCTGAAAGAGTTCCTGCCGAACCTTCGGGGAAAGTACGCACGAAACCACTACCTACTTTTTTGAGACCCCCACCTGCCCGTGGCCGTTTACCAGCCAAAAAATCAATGCAAACCCCGACAGCGGCGTCAATTGCAGCTGGCAATGATTGGGGCATGTTTTCGCGCGCATCAAGATCACGAGGAAAGCAAAGCGCCGACGCCAAAACAACAATGATCACCGTTCGAAGCATATTGATAACCCTCTCAAGAAAACTAGAATTGCCGTCGCTGAAAGCATAACCGTTCTGGTTTCACGTGGGAAAGCAAACTTGGACTTAAAGCGGCCTTCGCCAGAATAGATGATCCCGCTCAACAGACTCGACGGCTACCGTTCAGCTCTGCACAGGGTAGAGGCGCAACAGCGCGTGCATCCCTCGTTTACGATTACCCACGTCTTTGACGTCCCGCAAAATCGCGCGACCAGAGCACGTACGCAACAATCGCTTGCCTACGAACGGTCCGCAATCGGCCCAATCTCGTCAATCGGACCCTGAAGCAACTTACCGCCGACCGTTGCTGTAACACGTGCCGTTCCCGTAACTTTGTTCCGGGTAAATCCGGCAGTTCCTTCGGCGAAACGATTGCCTGCGGCACAAGTCGCATTGAAAGTAGTTCTGCCTTCAGAGCCGGGCGCCTCCTGAAACGCACCCAAACGTCCGCCTTTGCAGGCATCGCGTCCCACCGTAGTACGGACTTCCCCTGCACTATAACTGGCAGAGTGATAACGGCCATTTATGCCTGTATCTTTGGCTACAAAGCCCAAAAGCCCCGGTGACGCAGGCGCATCCGAACCACCACCGCCGCATGCAGACAAAACGAGACCTGCTGCAATCAGCAGCCCCAATTTAGGGAACGAAACAACCATGCCAATACTCCTATGCGCAATGTCACCTTTGTTACGAGAAAGAGACACGCGTTTCAATGTGTCAAAACATGACTAACAGCGGTTTTCACTCGACTACAAAACAAAAACGGCGACCCGTTTTAGGGCCGCCGTTTCTATACACCACAGAACGGGAGTTCATCCCGTCATTGGCAAAAGGCTTACGCCAGTTCGACTTCTGCGCCAGCTGCTTCCAGCTTGGCTTTGACGTCTTCGGCTTCGGCTTTGTCGACGCCTTCTTTGATTTTGCCACCGGCCTCAACGAGGTCTTTGGCTTCTTTCAGGCCAAGGCCCGTGATGCCGCGAACTTCTTTGATCACGTTGATTTTGGATGCGCCGGCGTTCTTCAGAACGACGTCGAATTCAGTCTTCTCCTCAGCAGCAGCTGCACCGTCTGCAGGGCCCGCCATCATGACTGCGCCACCGGCTGCAGGCTCGATGCCGTACTCGTCTTTGAGGATTGTTTTCAGTTCTTGTGCTTCAAGCAGTGTCAGACCTACGATGTCTTCTGCCAGTTTTTTCAGATCAGCCATGTTTTAGCTCTTTCCGTTAACGATATGTGTGTTCCAACGTGTAGTTTCAACTAGCACGCCGATTTGACGATATTGTCGCTTACGCAGCCTTGTCTTCGATTGTTGACAAGATAGATGCGATGTTGCTTGCAGGTGCGCCAATGGCGCCAGCGATGTTGGAAGCAGGTGCGCCCAGCATGCCCGCGATCGTGGAGATAAGCTCCTCGCGCGAAGGCATTTTGGACACGGCTTCTACACCGGCGACGTCCAACGCATTCTCACCCATGGCGCCGCCGAGAATAACCAACTTGGGGTTCTCTTTGGCAAATTCCTGAGCAACCTTAGCCGCAGCTACTGGATCCTCAGAATAGGTCAGAACGGTCATACCCGTCAGAAGGTTAGCAATGCTTGCACATGGCTTGCCCTCAAGGGCGATCTTGGCGAGCCTGTTTTTGGCAACACGCACAGACCCACCCGCAGCGGTTGCCCGCGCACGTAGATCCTGCATTTCAGCAACTGTCAGACCGACGTAATGGCTTACCACTACAACGCCAGAGCTTTCAAAGATTTCGCCGAGTTCATCGACGAGCTGTTCTTTTTGTGCTCTATCCACAGTTTCTCTCCAATTTATTCGGAGGGGTGACCCACCGAGGCTCATTTAGCTGGGCAGTTTGCCCAACGTCGGGTCCTTACGGGTCCTTCCCAAGATCATCCGAGAGCGTGCTCACGAAATCTCACAGTCATTCCCCATCTCAGGCAGGAATTATGGACCGAATTCCCAGTCCACCCGCCATCTCGGACGAAGCGCAAAAAGCGCACGACGAATCGTGCGCTGTGATGCAAGTGTTCAATTAGTCCTAATGCAGAGGAAAGCCAAGGGTGAAACTTGGCTTCGCACAATTGTCGCACAAGTGCCCTTGCGGCCTTTTTGGTCCCATTCAGGGAATCAGCATGTCTGAACGGTCAATAGTCACCGATTTCACCGTAAGATCGTCCAGCAGAATATCCATGCGTACTGACTGCACGCTTCCCAACTCATAACGCCGGAAAGCCAACAGCGGCTCGTCATCAATCAGCACATTTGGCTGTTGAAACTTCATGTGACACTCGGGCATCTGCAAAACCTGAAGCGGCTCACCGTTTATCGAGAACTTCGCTGCAATCAACCCGCACCGCCAGCTCAGGATATGGGAAAAATACACCAGATCCTGCCCGTCATATTCCCGAACTGCCAGCCAATTGGCTTTGGTCATCTCAAGAATGGGACCTACCTCAGCAGCAGTTGTGAACTTTCCCAATGGGGTTTGATCCTCTGGCGATAGGCCCACCAGATCAAAGCTGTCGGCGGCAGGCATTTCTGAACTGCTTTGTGCCAAAACGCTGCTTGCGCTCAAAAACACTGAAAGGATGAGAAATTTCGCCTTCATATTATATCTCCAGACTACCAACCGCTAAAAATACCTTCTCACCAGTATATCATTAACGGTGGTTTCTTGAGACCCCAACTTATCAAATGTCGTACTTTCCGCATAAGCGAACGTTCTAAAACGAAAAAGGGCGCTCCATTGAAGCGCCCTTCCTCAAATCTAACATTCCGATCTTACTCGGAAACAGCCTTATCTACTGATACAGTCACGCCCGGGCCCATGGAGGAGCTGAGTGCGATCTTCTGCATGTAGGAGCCTTTGGCGCCCGCTGGCTTGGCTTTTGCAACGGCACCGATGAAGGCGCGGATGTTTTCAACCAATTTGGCTTCGTCAAAGGATGCTTTGCCAACGCCTGCATGGACGACACCGCCCTTTTCAGCTTTGAACTGCACTTCGCCGCCTTTGGCTGCTTTTACAGCTGCGGCTACGTCCATTGTCACTGTACCGACTTTTGGGTTCGGCATCAGATTACGTGGACCAAGTACTTTACCAAGACGACCAACGACGGGCATCATGTCAGGTGTGGCGATGCAACGGTCAAAGTCGATCTTGCCGCCTTGAACGATTTCCATCAGGTCCTCGGCGCCAACGATATCGGCACCAGCTTCTTTTGCTTCATCGGCTTTCGGGCCGCGTGCGAATACCGCCACGCGAACGTCTTTGCCTGTACCGTTTGGCAGGCCCACAACGCCGCGAACCATCTGGTCAGCGTGACGTGGATCGATGCCGAGGTTCATGGCGATTTCAACGGTCTCGTCAAACTTTGTGTTCGAATTGCCTTTGATCAGCGCCACAGCTTCTTCAATTGTGAGGTTCTCTTTGCCAGCGAATGCTTCGCGTGCGGCGCGGATACGTTTTCCAAGCTTAGCCATATTACTTAACCTCGATGCCCATGGACTTTGCGGAGCCCAAAATGATTTTCATTGCTGCTTCCACGTCGTTCGCGGAGAGGTCGACCATCTTGGCTTCTGCGATCTCGCGCAGTTGCTTTGGAGTGATGGAACCAACAGTTTCACGTGACGGCGTTTTCGCGCCGGAGTTCACTTTGGCAGCTTTCTTCAGGAAGTAAGACGCAGGTGGCGTCTTGATGTCCATGGTAAAGGACTTGTCCTGATAGTAGCTGATGACGGTCGGGCATGGTGCGCCCGGCTCGAGGTCTGCTGTCTTGGCGTTGAACGCTTTACAGAATTCCATGATGTTAATGCCGCGCTGACCCAATGCTGGACCGACTGGCGGGGACGGGTTTGCTTGACCCGCTTTAACTTGCAACTTCATCGTGCCGACGAGTTTCTTGGCCATTGGCCTTCTCCTTTTTCAACACCCTCGGGACGCGACCCTCGGGATATGTGTTGCGTGGTAATGGTCCGGATGCCGCGGCACCCTCGCCTCCCACGTGAATGAGTCGCCCCTTGGGGCAACTCCGGTCGCATAGCGCATGTCGGTCAGACAATGCAAGCAATGCTTAGGGCAACGCTGGAAATATGGCGTCTTCGCCCACTGCACCGAACTGCAGGAATGTCCTGTATCGAGTCAAAGGGCCCGTAGTATCAATGCGCGGTCTGTTTCGTCCGTCTCAATTGAAGCACCAAGATTGGCACCATAAGCACGAGACCAATAGCCATCGTGAGCAACCCCGGTGCGATGAATAAGAAAGATACCACAGCGACCCACCACCGCTCCCACGTTTTAAGCGTCGCGAGCAGGTATCCTGAAAAGGCAACGCCGAGGCTGGCGATCCCAAGCATTGCGCCAGCGAGAGTGATGGTAAACGCCATCCAGGTGAAGCCGTTTGCAACCAAAAGCAGCGCTGGCGAATAGACAAAAACAAACGGCACGAGCGCCTTTGCGATCCCCAAACGGAAGGCCGTATTCCCCGTCTCGAACGGGTTTGATCCTGCGATGCCTGCGGCAGCGTAGGCAGCAAGGGCCACTGGTGGTGTGATGTCAGCCAGCACACCGTAATAGAACACAAAGAAATGCGCGACAATTGGCTCTACTTGAAGCTGCGCCAAGGCAGGTGCCGCAACGGCGACGAGGATGATGTAGGTGGCGGTCGTCGGGATACCCGCGCCCATGATGATACACGACACCGCAATCAGGATGAGCGAGACGAACAAGGCCCATTGGGTCACCGTGAAGAAGCTCAGAACTGGGAGGGTGCTGAGGAACGTACCGATGTCCGTGGCCGTTTGCACCACAACATATCCAAGGCGGAAACCGACCCCTGTCAGCGTCACAACACCAACCACAATGCCGACAGTTGCAGCAGCAGCGCCAACCGCAAGGGTGTTTCGTGCGCCGACAGCGAGACTCTCCCACAGCCCTTTGATGGTGAGGCGGTGGTTAGGATTCAGAAAGCCGACAACAACACAAGCGATGATCCCGTAAACAGCAGCAAAGTCAGGAGTCTTACCCGACAGGATCAGGTAAACCAGAATGACCAGAGGAATGATGCTCAACCATTGGTCTTTGAGAACGACACCCAGCTTGGGCAGCTCCTCTTTCGTCAGTCCGCGCAGCCCCAGTTTCTTCGCCTCGAGGTGCACCATAATGAAAATACCAAAGTAGTGCAGCAAGGCAGGGAACAAAGCCGCCGCCAGCACATCGCGTAACGGGATCTCCAGATACTCGACCATGATAAAGGCGGCCGCCCCCAAGATCGGCGGCGTGATCTGACCGCCCGTTGAAGCTGTCGCCTCAACCGCCGCGGCGAATTTGGCAGGGTACCCCACGCGCTTCATCGTGGGAATCGTCAGCGCACCTGTGGTCACCGTATTAGCAATGGACGAGCCGGATATCGTCCCCATAAACGCGCTGGAAAAAATCGAAACCTTGGCAGGCCCGCCCGCATAGCGCCCCGCTATCACCATCGAGAGATCAATGAACAGCTGCCCCAAACCCACGCGCATCGCCAGCGCACCGAACAACACGAACAGGAACACATATTGCGCCATAACGCCCAGCGCGATGCCGTAGATGCCTTGATTCGTCATATAAAGGTGGTTGATAATGCCAAGCCAGCTTGACCCGCCATGCTTGAGCGCGCCGGGCATGTAGGGCCCAAAATAGGCGAAGGCGATGAAGCACAGGCCAATGATGGGCAGCGTCGGCCCAACCGAGCGGCGCGTGGCCTCCAGCACCAGCAGCAGCAGCGCCGTTCCCATAAAGATGTCGGACCCCGCAGGATTTCCCACACGTTGTGAGACGATCTCGGGCGGCAGCAGCGGCAGATACATCGCGGCGGCAACACCCAGCAGGGCAAGCGCCATGTCGATCAGCGGCACACCGTCAAAACGGTACCATGCACGCGGCGGCAGAACGGGGTCGGTCTTGCGCAGGCCAAACAGCAAAAACACAAGGCCCAGCACAAAGGACAGGTGGATACCGCGGTGCAAAAGCTCGCGGATCAGGCCAAAGCCAGAGGCGTAAAAATGATAGATGGACATGGCGACCAAGAAGCCTGAGATCGCAAAACCCAACGTCTTACCCGTCGGGCGAAACGCGGTTTCGGGGTCATACTTCCGCTCGATCTCGGCCAGCTGTTCAGGAGTCAATTTGGGTATGCTGTTAGCGGCCATGAGGATCGTCCATGTGTTGGAGAAATAGAAATGTCGGGCGCAAATGCAGCGCCCGACATCGTATCAAAGACCGGAATTAGTCAAGCAAACCTGCTTCTTTATAGAAACGCTCTGCACCTGCGTGCAAAGGAACACCAATACCGTTGAGTGCAGTCTCTGGTGTGACGTCTTTGCCTTTGGCGTGACCCACATCGAGCAGCTTGCGGGAGTTCTCGTTCCACAGTGCTTTTGTGATGTTATAGATCAGCTCTTCGTCTTCCTTGGCGCTGGTGAACCACTGTGCGCCAACAGCAACTGTGTCTACGCCTGCAACACCTTCATAGGCATCATCAGGGATCGCGGACTGGGCGAAAAAGCCATACTTGTCGGTCAGTGCTTTTGCACCTTCGCCGTCGATTGGCACCAACTTGATATCGGCAGAAGAGGCCAGTTCAACAATCGCACCCGTCGGGTAGCCTGTGACGACAAAGAAGGCGTCGATCTTGCCGTTACGCAGCGCCTCAGATGCGGCGTTACCTTTGAGAGCTTCTGGCGTCAGGTCGCTCTCGGACAAGCCGTTCGCTTCCATAATCAACAGCGCGTCTACGCGTGTACCCGAACCCGGCTCGTCAAGGGAAACCCGCTTGCCTTTGAGGTCAGCTACGGAGTTGATGCCGCTGTCAGCGAGGGCAACAAGGTGGATGTGCTCCTCAAACAACGCAGCAATCGTGCGCAGGTCTGTTGCAGGTGGGCTGCCTTCCATCGTGCCAGTGCCGGTGTAGGCCCAATAGGCCACATCGGATTGTGCAAAGCCGGAGTTGCGCAGGCCGGAAATGATCGCGTTCACGTTATCGACCGAGCCGCGTGAGGAAACCGCCGAGGCGATCAGGCCTTCAACACCACAAGAGCCGCCCTCGTCGCATTCGCGCGAGCCGGGTGGTTTGGAAATCGCGTTCGCGATCACACCGCCCATTGGATAATAGGTGAAGGCCGTGCCGCCTGTACCGATAGTAAAAAACTTGATGTCCTGAGCCACAGCCGTACCAGCCAAGCCCAAAGCCAAGACCGCGCCTACCGCGGCCGTTTTGATAGATTTGATCATTCGATCCTCCCAGTTGTTTCAGCCTCGCCCACGTCTCCGCGCGCAATGCCACTTGTATGAACGTACTTTGTACCTTCAATTCTCCCGCGATGCCCTCACATTGAGGGGCGCATCGCGCATCTTGTCGTGTCACAGACCTCTCACGTTCCGGCCTTACAGGCTGTTACGGGTGTGGACTGACAATCTCCCTTATCACATCCAACGCCTGAGCTACCTCATCCAGCGTGTTATAGTGGCACATCGAAATGCGAACGCAATCTGGTAAATCCAGAGGTCCGAGAATATTGCCACTATAGTGGTCTGCGGTGCGTGTATGAGTGCGGATACCATGCGCGTTCAACGCAGCTACAATGTCGGGCGACGCAACCCCCTCGACCGCAAAGGAGACAGTCCCCTCACGTGACGGATTATCCGCGCCGGACAGAATGGTCAGCTTCTCAATGTCGCGCAGACCTGCAAGATTGCCTGTCCCGTTTATCAACGCATCGGTCAGCCCCGCTTCATAGGATTTGATCGCTCTGCCCGCCGCTTCAATCCGCGCGCGGGGCGCTGTCTCGTCAGAAACCTCGCCGCCCAACCAGTCAAAATATGCCACTACATCGGACATCGCGGCATAGGCGCCCGTATCACGTGTGCCAAGTTCCCAGTTATGGACTGGCCCCCCGCTCAACGCCTCATGGGGCAGCGCAGTCAGCCTGTCAGACAGCCACGCCACACCATACCCGTGGCGCGAAAAGACTTTGTAGGGCGAGATGGCATAGCCATCTACATCGTAGGCATCTAAATCAACATGCCCGTGGGCGGCATGCTGGATACCGTCAACGATAATCAAACATTCAGGGGCCACCGCGCGAATAGCCTGTGAGATTGCAGCGATATCCATGCCAATTCCGGTAACGGGCGAGGCATGCAAGATCGTCGCAACTGCCACATCAGGCGTCATCTGTGCCGCATAATCGGCTGCTGTCACACAGCCTTGCGCTGCGTCGAAGGGCACATCTACATACCCCATTCCCGCGACTTCCGCCCAATGCCGCGCCGCACTTCTGGAGGAAGGGTGTTCAATCGAGCTGCCAATGATCTTTGCCCCCTTCGGCGCATTCAGACAGGCGTTACGCACCATACGGAAAAGAAGCTCGGTCCCCGTCTCGCCAACAATGAACTGCCCCGAACCTGCATTCATGAACAACGCCAGATCAGCCTTCGCCTTTCCAATCGTCAGGCTCAACGCGGCCGCTGCAGGATTGTCCCGCCCTTGGTTGTCAGGAACTGCCGCATACTTGGCTGACGTCTCAATCACAGATTTCAACGTCAACGCGCCGCCGCCATTCTCAAAATAGATTCGCGGGCCCTGAAACGGACAGCTGTCCACATGGGCAAAACGGTCTCTAATGGAGGCGATAAGCGCGGAGTTGTCTTGAATCATCTCGTATTCAAATCCTCGAAATATGGGCAAACCTTGCCCCATTTAATTGTTTATTTATAGTGATAAATTATAATCATAAATCATCGAAAAAGTGAATAATATGAGCATCACCCACAACCAGCTTATCGCGATGTTAGCGGTAATTGACTGCGGCACATTCGATCGTGCCGCAGTCAGGTTGAATTTGAGCCAGTCAACCGTCACCAAAAGGATACAGGAACTTGAGGCTTCTATGGGCTTTTTGGTTTTCGATCGCTCAAAGAGGCAGGCGATCCTGACCCATCAGGGTGAACAGTTTGCCGCCTTGTCCCGCGAAACAGTCGCCAGCTTCGCAAACTTGTCATCATTTAATTCGGGCATGAAGGCGCGTTCAACTAAGGTGAGTCTCGGCGTAACTGAAATATCCAGTCTTACTTGGTTGCCGAGATTTCTGGAGATTTCATTTGAGAATGATCCAGCCATCCAGTTCGACCTCACGATCGATATGAGCAGAAATTTACATAGCAGTCTCGAAGACGGCGACCTCGACCTGATTGTTGTCCCCGAAATGCCGTTTCAATCCAACGCAAATGTAGAGCGGCTCACTGGCGTTGAACTTACGTTGGTTGGCAGGTCAGGCCTTGTTCCCGAAGGCGAGATTGTTGAGTTGTCGCAACTCCAGTCCTTCGAGTTCATCACCCAAGGCAAATCATCAGGCTATTCAAAAAGCATCCGCGACTGGTTTGCCAACAACGGGTTGAACCTCCGAAACAGTGTTAGTGTGGACAGCCTACATGCAATGGTCGGCCTTGCCCTCGCAGGCCGAGGCGTGTGCATTGCCCCCAGAGATTACCTTATCCCGATGATTAGGCGTGGGCGAATTGCTGAAATTCTAACGGAACCAAAGCTGCCGACGATGAATTACTGCGTTGTCCATCACCCCTCGCCCCATGCCACGCTCTTTAAACGTATCGCCTACGATATTCAGAATGTGGCTGACTTCCAATCTCCCTATTTCGTTTGAATATGCCCATTCGCCTAGGTGGCTGCCCATTGGTCAAGATGGAGTTTGTCCGCAATAGGCAGCGCCACTCCAAGAGCCGGCAAATGCATTTTTCCTATATACTATTAAAAATGGCGCCCCCTTCTAAAAGGAGACGCCATCGAAATTCTTTCGTTCGCAAAATTCCGATACGATCAGATCTGCTTGTTGACCTGAGTAAAGTCCAGCTCGACCGGAGTTTCGCGACCAAAGATCGACACCATAACCTTGAGCTTCTGGTTGTCCTCATCGACCTCTTCAACCATGCCGTCGAAATCTTCAAACGGACCATCACCAACTTTGACGCGCTCACCGATTTCAAAGTGAATGAGAGTGCGGGGTGCTTCTTCACCCTCTTGGACACGGCCAAGGATCGCAGTCACTTCCGCATCGCGCATTGGCATCGGACGCCCCTGTGGACCCAAGAAACCTGTGACGCGATTGATCGAGTTGATCAAGTGATAGCCGCGGTCGGACATTTCCATATGTACAAGCACGTAGCCGGGCATAAATCGACGCTCGGTCGTGACTTTCTTGCCGCGACGGACCTCGATCACTTCTTCGGTGGGGACCAGTACTTCGTCAATCTGGTCGGACATTTCCTGCTCTTCAGCAGTGTTACGGATCTGCTCTGCGATCTTTTTCTCAAAGTTCGACAGGACGCTGACCGAATACCATCTTTTTGCCATTTGATCTTTCCGTCCTTGTCCAAAGCGGCTTGCGCTTGCGAATTCCTAAAACCTATCAGGGCTTACCCCGTTCCGCCTGCAACATATTCGGGCGCGCAACTCGAATCAATGCGCGCGTGCCACAGGACAGACCTGCGGACTAGCCCACACGCAGTGGGGATTCAAGTGTTGGAAGAGATATTTGCGACCTTATGGGTCGCCAATTCTGTATGGGGCGGTCTTAGCCAAACATGTTCAGCACGTACTGAAGCCCGCCACGGATAACGATATCAACAAGTGCAAAGAAAACCGCCGTCAGAGCCGCAAGGATAAACACCATCACAGTGGTGAGCATGACCTCACGACGCGTGGGCCAAACGACCTTTGCCACTTCGGCGCGAACTTGCTGAATGAACTGAAGCGGGTTGGTGGTGGCCATGGAATACATCCTGAATTATCACGTAAGACGCATCTAACGGCTGCGGGTCGGTGTTTCAAGGCTGCAATTTGGGCGCATTCAGGCACCTTTCCCCTGCAACCCAGCCAAGCGACGTTCAAGCGCTTCTTCGTGCCGCGCATCTGCAGTCGCAAGTTCGGCAAAATCAGGCAGATATAATCCATCGACTGTCCCCTCAGGAAAGCGGTCAAGAACAGCGTCCCAGCGCACGGCGAAACGGTCCATTCGATCATGCAGGATGGCCGCGCGGGAGGGTCGGCGTTTGGCATACCAACGGCTTGCCTTGATAATACCTTGCCAGAATCCGTCATATCCAGCGATCAGAAATACACCGACCAATACCAAAACGAAGATGAATAGCAGACCAAAGACAAGCCAAGGGCGCATCAGCACCAACAGGGCAATCAGCGCGAATGCTATATGCGCCGGCGTCGGACGGTACGCACGCACATGGTACATTAGCCCCTCGCCCTGTCCTGCCCGTTGCGGTTTCCCAGCATGTGAAGGGAAAGGCACATCCCTATTCTTTGGTGCGTCACGTCTCTTTCGACGCAGGGAGAATACACGTTTTACTTTTTTCTGCGCAGCGCCGTGGGAACCACCATCCTCTTGCGCATCCTCCAAGGGCACAAATGCATCTGCTTTGCGGCGCTTGGCTGCGACCTTAGGTTCAATATCGTCTTGCTGCCGCTTTACGCGTCCCAAAATGCTGCGCGGTACCGGCTCTGCTTCTTCCGTCAAAATCGATCGGATCGCGCTGAGAGAAGTTTCATCGAGTTCCGCCTCGGAAACGAGGGTATTTGCGGGTGAAGATTTGGGGTCCAAAGTCATCTGTCCATACCATTTGCAGTGAATTGTTCACCGTCAAATGCCAATGATTTGTGGCTCTAGGATGGAGTAGGTATGTCAGGAAAGTGTCAGAGTTTCTGCTAACGCAATAATGCGCATTCAGTCACGGCTATCGGCCGAAATTGGAAACAATTCCGCCACATCACCAAAATGTATTGAAAAAATTGGCAGGGGCTGAGGGACTCGAACCCACGACCCTCGGTTTTGGAGACCGATGCTCTACCAACTGAGCTAAACCCCTATGCCTTCGATGTGGGTAGTCTGGATTACGCGCAGGATCAAGAGGGATCATGCGCGTAACTCTGGAAATTGATGTCAAAGCTGCCAATCGGCCAGCACAGGCTGTTTTCTAATTATGCAGCAGTCCTCGGGCGGGCAAACGCGGGACTTTGCACAATACCCTTGTCGAACAATTTTCCAATCTCGCCATCGGTCATACCAACCACATCGCCTAAGACTTCCTCGGTGTGTTGCCCCAACACCGGTGCTACTTGCGGCGGCTTTCGCGGGCCGCTTGAAAAGGTCATCGGTGCGCCCGGCACTGGGAACTTGCCCAAGCCGGGCTGGTCCAGTATTTCGAACATCGGGTTATCTGTACTAAGGTCGCGGTCCTGTGCCACGGCTTCTTTGATGGTGCGAAAGGTCGACCATGTCAGCTTCATCGCGTCAAACATCGGGCCAATCTCGGAGACAGCGCGCGCCGCAAACCATGGCTCAAGAATCGCTGTGATCTGGTGGCGCAAGGTCCAGCGGTTGCCTTCGTCCCGCAAACACAGCCCCGTGCGGACCTCAAGCACTGCGAGCGCATCAGCGCTGTCGGTTGCTTTTACAAGGCCCGACCACTGCCGACCCGTCAAACCAATCACCATGACCCGCGCCCCGTCGGCACAGATAAAATCCTGACCATATGCACCATAAAGCGCGTTGCCCGACTTTGCCCGCGCTTCCTCATTCATCACAGCATCACCGATCAGGCCAAGGTGGCCCATCGCAGCAGCAGCAACGTCTTTGAGCGACAACTCAACCTCTTGGCCTTTCCCGCGGCGCAGGCGGTAACGCTCCGCCGCAAGCAAGGCACTGACGCAGAGGTTCCCCGCCAGCAAATCCCATGCTGGCACTGCATTAGCAACAGGTCCGTCATGACCTTCGGGACCAGTGATATCAGGCACGCCCAAAGCAGGGTTAACAGTGTAGTCAACTTGCGGGCGGCCATGGCGGTCCCCCATCAAGGTCACAGTGATGAGATCCTCGCGGTGCTGACGCAGCGTATCGTAATCCATCCAGCCGCGCACGCGCAGGTTAGTCAGAAACAGACCTGCATCATCGCCGGGCGCAGTTACAATTCGTGTCACCAGCTCGCGCCCCTCTTCCGACTTCATATCAACAGCAACTGATCGTTTGCCCTTGTTCAACCCTGCCCAAAACAGGCTTTGCCCAGAAGGGGCTAGCGGCAGACGGCCTGCGTCCAAGCCTCCTTCGATGCGATCAAAGCGGATCACATCCGCGCCCATCTGGGCCAGTGTCATACCCGCCAACGGAACGGCCACAAAGGCTGATCCCTCAACAACACGCATGCCTTGTAGAATATTGCTCATCTCATATCTCCCAAATGGCGCTGGCCTGCATGCCCTGATGGCTGCCTCCAGCGATTGTGCAGAGAAACCATTCCGCGTCTGATATTTTGGTCGCCGACAACTCAACCGCGTCAGAGGCAAAAACAGGATGCACCCCACGAAAGGAGAACATGCTGGGCGCACGACCACGGTTGCGCGTCGCCAAATCCATCAGCAGGTTCGCCTGAAGCGGGCCATGCACAACCAGATCGGGATAATGCTCCACTTGCTGTGTGTACGGCAGGTCATAGTGGATGCGGTGCGCGTTGAAGGTAATCGCGGAATAGCGGAACAACAGTGGCGTCGTGATGCTTACGGTTTCGCGCAGATCATCGTGCGGTGCGGGGATCGCCTTTGGCGCTCGGAAGCTATCGGGAATTTGCAAATATACTATGTCCTGTTGTTCCCGCACAGCGAGACCGTTCTCGCCGCTAATGTCGTGCTCAAGCGTGACAAAAACCATCTCACCGGCCGCGCCTGACTTCGCGATAACGTTTGCAATGCGGGTCTCACGGATTAAATGCTCACCAATATGTAGCGGCGCTATAAACTCTAACGCACCGCCCGCCCACATGCGGCGGTTGAGGTGGATGGGGGGCATAAAGCCGCCAAGCTTTGGATGACCGTCAGCACCAAGATGATCCATGGGCACAGTTGGCGGAAACCCGAACCAGTGCCACAGCGCAGGCAGTGAATCCCCCTCGCACGGCTCTTGGCTGCCGCAATTTCCCAGAACCGCATGTACGGTTTGTGCGGCTATGGCTGACACGCCACCCGTCGAAGTCTCGCTTCGGCTTATCCAAGCAGAAAGATTGATTTGATCCATTTCTCGGCTCCTCGTTGCCGACAACAAGGGCGCGCATTGGAGATAAAATCAAGTATTATTAATAGGTTAACTGTAGACCGTCGTATACAATGAGATCATGCTGCAAATGCAGCAGATGGGTCTGCTGTTGAATTTGCAGTAGCTTTTTCAAGAATTGATCAAATTGCCGCGATGCGGCGGATTGTAAGAAAAAGTGGCGTATTTCCGCTTGGCACCGGCGGAATGCAAGAATCAAATCCCACCCTAAGCGCGTCAAGGCCGCCGACCAGAGGATTTACTGGAAAGCTTTGGAATGACAAAGGCCCCTCCTTTCGGAGAGGCCTTTGCATTAACAGGTTCGCGTATTAGCCTTGCGGCCGATAGGCTTAGTCTGTGATTTTCGATACAACGCCCGCGCCAACGGTGCGGCCGCCTTCGCGGATCGCGAAGCGCAGACCCTGCTCCATCGCGATTGGGGCGATCAGCTCTACGTCGAACTTCAGGTTGTCACCTGGCATTACCATTTCCGTACCCTCGGGCAGGTTAACAGTGCCGGTCACATCCGTTGTACGGAAGTAGAACTGTGGACGGTAGTTCGCGAAAAATGGCGTGTGACGGCCACCTTCCTCTTTGGTGAGGATGTACGCTTCGGCTTCGAACTTGGTGTGTGGCAGGACGGACTTAGGTGCGCAAAGCACCTGACCGCGCTCAACACCTTCACGGTCGATACCGCGCAGCAATGCGCCGATGTTGTCGCCTGCCTCACCACGGTCCAGCAGCTTGCGGAACATTTCAACGCCTGTGCAGGTCGTTGTTTTGGTGTCGCGCAGACCAACGATTTCAATGCTGTCGCCAACGTTGATCACGCCACGCTCAACACGGCCCGTTACAACAGTACCACGACCAGAGATCGAGAATACGTCTTCCACAGGCATCAGGAACGGCTGATCTACAGCGCGTGCTGGTGTCGGGATATACTCGTCCACGGCTGCCATCAGCTTCTTGATGGACTCTTCGCCGATTTCGGGCTGTGTCCCGTTCATCGCGTGCAGAGCGGAACCAGGGATGATCGGGATATCATCGCCAGGGTACTCGTACTTGGAAAGCAACTCACGGATTTCCATCTCAACCAGCTCGAGCAGCTCTTCGTCGTCGACCTGGTCAACTTTGTTCATGTAAACAACCATGTACGGGATGCCAACCTGACGGCCGAGCAGGATGTGCTCACGCGTCTGTGGCATTGGGCCGTCTGCTGCGTTCACAACCAGGATCGCGCCGTCCATCTGTGCCGCACCGGTGATCATGTTCTTCACATAGTCAGCGTGGCCCGGGCAATCGACGTGCGCGTAGTGGCGTGCTTCGGTTTCGTACTCAACGTGCGCTGTGGAGATTGTGATACCGCGTGCTTTTTCCTCAGGCGCGCCGTCAATCTGGTCATAGGCTTTGAAGTCACCAAAATACTTGGTGATCGCAGCTGTCAGTGTCGTCTTACCGTGGTCAACGTGGCCGATTGTGCCGATGTTGACGTGCGGTTTGTTACGTTCAAACTTTTCCTTTGCCATGGTGGGCGCCTTTCCAAAAGTTCAAGGACCCAGAACGGGCCCGTATTGCATATGGCGCGCGGCATATTTGGTCTAGCAGATAAAATCAAGCAGGTCTTGCAAGGCTATCGCAGTTTCACGCCCAGCAATTTGTTACCGCCCGCCGCTGGCAGCCGTAGCCGTGACAGCAGCAGTCACAGCTACTGCATCATCAGCAACGGCATCATCCACAGAGACGGGTGTTTCGGGCTTGGTTGTTGTTCCTGACCCGTTGAACCAGCCCTTCGCGCGATTTTCTCGCACAAGAAAATTCTCGATCTGCTTCACAGCATTCTGGCTAAGGTTCTTGAACTGCTGTTCAGCGGTTTTGGTATAGCCTGACCCGACAAGCGGCCCTTGGTCCAATGATTCCAGAACTGTGATTTGGTGGGCCTTCGGTGTCAGCTTTTTGTTCTTGGCATCGTCCCAAACGGTGATGCGGATCACCATCGCCGATTTCGGCGCGGCAACGACCGGAATACCCGGAGGTGCAAGGCAATACCCTTCAATCGAGATGCCAAAGTGATACAAACGGTCGCCATCATATCGGCCGAACCTTTCTGCCACAGCTTCCTGAAGCATCGTTGTCATCACTTCAGTCTCCAATGCACGGCACAAAGGAACCTTCTGCACCTTTGGAGCCACAACAATATTGTGTTTGAGGTTAAAATCACCCAGCGGAACGGCACTCTTCCCCAGATCCGATGCACCGTTACAAGCAGCCAAAAAGCCTACCAGTATCAACATACCTACACTGCGCATCATTTTAGTGCTGTCCATCTGACGGTCCTCCCCATTTGCGCACAGCGATACCGCAACGCTGTGGGTGGCGCAATGCGGCCTCGTAATTTGCATTCAAGTTGGCAAAGTCGCACAGCAGACTTACTTGTCAAAGAGCAATAAGGAGGCTGCCACGATGCCTGCACCCGAGCTACCTGTCCGAGTCCCGTTAATCGACTTTGATCCCGGATTTTTCACATCCATCGCAAATATGCGCGACAATATCCTGCTCTCAATTCCGGCCCAAGCATTAGAGCAGCCTATCTTCTCTGGTCGCACCTTGATGCGCTGGCACATGATCATGGAACCTGTCGCGATTAAGCGTGTCTTGCTGGATGCTGTTGACGATTACCCCAAGTCGGATGTGACCAAAACACTCCTTAGCCCTGCGATTGGCGATTCTCTGTTTATCGCTGAGGGTGCCCATTGGCGGTGGCAACGCCGCGCCACCGCTCCAGCATTCGCCCACCGTTCTGTAACGGCGCTGGGGCCCGTGATGAGCCGCGCTGCGGAGCAAGCTTGCATGCGCATCGCCGCCGCAGGGCCAAGAGCGATTGATCTGGCCGAAGAAATGGTAAGTGCCACATTTGATGTCATCGCCGATGTGACTTTTTCCGGCGATGACATGATGGACCGCGCCGCCGTGCATGATGCGATTGATGGCTATATCACTCAGGCGGGGCGTATCAGCATGCTTGACCTGATGGGTGCACCATCATGGGTGCCACGGCCCGGTCGCCACGAAGCGATGAAACAACTGGAGGCCACCAAAACCACCGCTGATGGCGCGATTGAGCGAAGACAGGCGCGCGGGTCGTGCGACGTTCCAGACCTGCTCGATCTGTTGCTCTCCGCCGAAGATCCGAAATCGGGCCGCACCATGACCACCTCCGAGCTGCGCGATAATCTGCTTACCTTCATCGTCGCGGGCCACGAGACGACGGCTCAGACGCTGGCTTGGGCGCTTTATCTGATGGGCCATGACACCGGCGCACAGGACCACGCCCGCGCCGAGGCACAGGCCACCCTCAGCGGACGCGTGGCGGGTGCTGGCGATCTGGCATCTCTCCCCTACATCCGCCAGATTATTGACGAGACACTGCGCCTCTATCCCGCTGGTGGGTTGCTTTCGCGTACTGCACGCGCCGACGATACCCTCTGCGGGACCAAGATCAACAAAGGTGATACGGTCATGATCCCTGTTTATGCGCTGGGGCGGCACCGTAATCTTTGGGATGAACCCGACTCATTCCGCCCCGAGAGGTTCAAAGATCGCAAGGCAATTGATCGCTATGCCTACCTTCCCTTTGGCGACGGTCCGCGCGTCTGCATTGGCGCGTCTTTCGCGCTCCAAGAGGCCGTGATTATTCTCGCCACGCTGTTATCACGCTTTCGGTTCAGTGCCGTCAAAGGTCGCACACCTGATCCAAAAATGTTGATAACCCTAAGGCCAGAAGGCGGTGTCTGGATGACAGCAGAGCCGATTTAGGATTGTTAACTTAGTCACAGACAGCCTGCAGCGCGCTCCACTCACCATCTGTATTAATGTCATCATACGCGGCATCTTCACGCGCCGCCTCCCGCGAACGGACAATGCGGCTGCTCAAGGTGGGGTGGCTTACGAAATGCGCAAACACGCCTTCGGCATCGCCATATTTGTCACGCAAACGCTCGAACATATCGCCTAGCGCCGCTGGTGACACACCCGCCTCTTCGAGTGCGACGTAGGCAAATTCATCCGCACCTGTTTCGGCCCCTTGGCTGTAACTGGCGCTGATCAACTGTTCGGTCAGGAACAAGACGGCGGCACCGCCCGCAAAATCCCCAAACAATAGACCCAATATGCCGATGGAGCCCGCCGAGCGCAGCGCGTGGCGCGTGGGGTCGCGATTTTCCACATGACCTACTTCATGCGCCAGCACAGCGGCAATCTCGTTCGGGCTAAGGGCGGCATCAATCATCCCGCGAAAGAACACCACATACCCACCGGGCAAAGCGAAGGCATTGACCATCTCGTGGTCCAGCACAAAGACCTTAACCGCGTCGTCCGTGTCCCGCTCAGCGCCGATTGCCACCAGCATCGCCTCAAGCGCGGCAAGCCCGTCTTCATTGTCGCAAGTGGGCAAAGGCGGCAGACCAGTTCCCGCAAGTGCCTGCCTGATTTGCCCGAATGTCGCCTCACCCAGCGCACGTTCCCCCGCAGGCGGCACAAAAGTCGCCAAGCGGTCGGCAAGCAGCGGCACCAGAATACCAATCTGAATCGTAACAGCCGCCACAGCCGCAAACGCCCACGCCGCCAACCGTCCCCGCCCCTTTGGCGGCGCACTTGCCTGCAACCTATGCATATGACGCAACACGTTCACATTACGCAGATGCAACCGCGCCAACGGATCACCCGTCCAACGCAGGATCACTCCTTCGCGTCCTGCCGTGTCCTCAAGTTGTCGTATCTCGTCGAGCGGCCAGCGCACGCCCGCCATCTCCTGCGCGGGGAACCCGATTTCCAGCACACGAGTATTTGTATCCACCAAGAGCGTCACATCACGTGGAACAGGTGCATCACCATCGAAATAGGCACTGGAGCGTCCGTCATAGAGGCGCCCACCAAGCGTCGTTTGAGGGATGTCAGGGGGCATGGTCATATAGCTGCTCCCAAATCCAATGCCTCGGCAAAACCTTCGGCCTCAGCAAATTCATCACGCGCGCGCTGGCTCACCTGTGCCAGCCCCGCGATGTTCACAAGGCTCAGCGTGACAGACATATGGCGCATCAGCGGATAAGTGACAAAAGCGTGGTGCAGCACGCTCCAGAACAGGAACACCGACAGATACAGCACTGCAATAATCACAAGCGACATCCAGCGCGGCAAGTCCCCCAGCGGATCGGCCATGCCCATCTGCTCTTCAAAGAAGGCCTCAGGGCCAAGCAGGCCAATTGCGAGCCCGAGGATTGCGAGAACGCCAAACAGAAGAATGGTGTAGGCGATCGTTGTCCCTAACACGTAGATCATAGAAATTCGCAGACCGTTCAGTCTGGACCTCATCTGCACGCCTTCGCTGTGTTTGTGGTCTGTCAATATGCGTTTACTTACAAAGCGGTAGTGGACCGCGCCGTAGATCAGCAGCATGAAGATCGGAATAAATAAATATAACCGCCACACGCCAACCCAACCGCTTGGGATGTAGTTGAGCCTCAAAGCAGCCCCCGCAGTGTCCATCAAATCTTCCAACAGCTCTTCCGCACCGGGCATCATCGGCGCGAGATAAATCATCCAGACCAGTAGCCCACCCAGCGCAAGCACACCTGCCGCAAAGGGCATCGCAGCTGGGATCAAAATCTGCCAGCGCCCTCCCTGCACAAGCTTGGCCGAACCAAAGTAAGTTCGGTCGGTTTTATATTTCTCCAGCCAGAACGTCATGCGCGGCCACAGGACACCCAAGGTGCAAATCGTGATTACCCAGTGCACAAGCGCACGCCATGCATAGCCCCAAGCACCCTTTTCCAACCCAAAGCGCACACCCCGCCAGCGCGTGCGCCCCAACACATAACGCCGTGCGCGATACTGCGCGTAAAACCAGACGGGGATGACTCCCAGAAAGCTGGCGAAATAGCCAACGAACGAGCTTTGAAAAAACGAGAAACTTACAAACATCAGCAGCAGGTTCACGATGCCGATGTAGAAGGTCAGGATCACCACAGCGATGAAAAAACCGAGCAGCTTTTCCAGCGGGTCGCCCACATATTCCAGCGGATGACCACCGGGTCTGATCGACGACCAGTACCAGCGCCGCAGCCGTGTTTTCATCCAGAAACGGTAAAAGCCAAGCGTCAGGACAGTCCAGAACCCAGACTTGAGCGCAAGCCAAAAGAGCGCGGAGCGGTTGCCCACGAACCAAACGTCCATCCCCTGTTCAGGAACGGGCGGCGGCGTTGCCTCAGGTAAACTTGTTATCACGCGGGAATCCACGCGGCGCCATGCGGCCCGCACTTGCACGTTTGCCAGCCCATTCATCCAGCGCTATCTCAGTGCGCGTACGGCCCGCAGGGTCAAGCCAGCTTAGACCGTCAGCACGGGTGAAGGTCGTAGCATCCGACAGCCCGCCGTCTTTGTATTTTTGCAGACGCACGCCCTTGCCGCGGCCCATCTCGGGCAGTTCTTCAATATCGAACACCAGCACTTTGCGATTCTCACCCACGGTGGCGACGCAATCCCCATTCACAGGTTTACAGATCAGCGCACGCGTCTCACCGCGCACATTCAGCACCTGCTTGCCCGAGCGGGTCTGGGCGACAACATCCGCCTCTGGCACGATGAACCCATCCCCCGCAGATGAGGCCACCAGCAATTTACCATCTGGGCGGTGGATGAACAGGTCCACAATCTGCACATCATTGGGCAGGTCAACGATCAGACGCAGGGGTTCACCCATGCCGCGCCCACCGGGCAGATTTGCACCAGAGATTGTATAGAAGCGCCCGTTGCTGCCAAAGGCGAGCAAGCGGTCAGTCGTCTCGGCATGGAAGACGAAGCGCGAGGCATCGCCATCCTTAAACTTCAATTCGCGGGTCAAATCAATGTGGCCTGTCATGGCCCTGATCCAGCCCATCTGGGAGCAGACCACCGTGATCGGTTCGCGGTCAATCATCGCCTCAAGCGGCACATCCTCGATCTCGCCCGCTTCGGCAAAGGTCGAGCGACGCGCGCCGCCATCATACATCTTGCCAAACTGCTTTTTCGTCTCGCGCAACTGATCCGCGATACTGTTCCACTGGAGGCTTTCGTTCTCCAGCAAATCTTCTAGGCCTGCACGCTCTTCCATCAACTCGGACTGCTCGCGCAGCAACTCCAGCTCTTCCAGACGGCGCAAGCTACGCAGGCGCATGTTCAGGATTGCCTCGGCCTGGACTTCGGACAGCTCACCTTCTCCCGCGGCAGGTGAGACATAATCCTTCTCATCCATCGCGCGGACGTGATCCTTGCTCCAGTCCTCGCGCATAAGCGCAGCCTTAGGCTCATCATCATAGCGGATAATATCGATCACACGGTCAAGGTTGAGGAAAGCAACGATAAAGCCTTCCAAAACCTCCAGACGGTGGTCGATCTTCTCCATACGGTGACGCGAGCGGCGCTCCAGCACTTCGCGGCGATGGTCAAGGAAGGCGCGCAGCACTTCCTTCATCGAACAGACCTTCGGCGTCACGCCGTCGATCAAAACGTTCATGTTGAGCGAAAAGCGCACCTCAAGATCGGAATGACGGTACATCATCCCCATCAGCACTTCGGGATCCACGTTTTTGGAACGCGGCTCCAGAACCATACGCACGTCTTCGGCACTCTCGTCGCGGATGTCCGCAAGGATTGGTATTTTCTTGAGCTGGATCGCCTCTGCGATCTTCTCGATCAGCTTGGACTTTTGCACCTGATAGGGAATTTCAGTGACGACTATCTGCCACTGACCGCGCCCCATATCCTCAACTTCCCAGCGACAGCGCAGGCGGAAGCCGCCTTTGCCCGTGCGGTAGGCAGTCGCAATATTCTCGGGCGGCTCGACGATTACACCGCCCGTCGGAAAATCAGGACCAGGCACAAAGTTGAGCAACGTATCATCCCGTGCGTCAGGCGTTTTGATTAGGTGGATACAGGCATCACACAGCTCAGAGATATTATGCGGGGGAATGTTGGTAGCCATGCCCACGGCGATCCCTGAGGAGCCATTGGCGAGCAAGTTCGGGAATTGCGCAGGCAGCACCGATGGCTCGGTCAGGCGGCCATCATAGTTGTCGCGGAAATCCACAACATTCTCATTGAGGCCCTCAAGCATCGCTTCGGCCACAGCCGTCATGCGCGCTTCGGTATATCGACTTGCGGCGGGGTTATCGCCGTCGATGTTGCCAAAGTTCCCCTGCCCGTCGACCAGTGGATAGCGGACGTTGAAATCCTGCGCCAGACGCGCCATCGCATCATAGATCGCGGCATCACCGTGCGGGTGGAAATCCCCCATCGTGTCGCCACTGATCTTGGCCGATTTTAAAAACCCACCCGTTGAATTCAGCTTGAGCCGGCTCATCGCATACAGAATACGGCGGTGCACAGGCTTCAGACCGTCACGCGCATCCGGCAGGGCGCGGTGCATGATCGTGCTCAACGCATAGGTAAGGTAGCGATCCCCTAAGGCACGGCGCAAAGGTTCGGACGTTTCCTCATGACGAGGTGGCGCTGGTGGTTTTATATCTGACATGCGCGTTGTGTAGCGATGCTGCGAACAGCCGACAAGCGTCTGGTTTACGTTTCATCAACTCCGTATCGTTTCGACACAACTTTTGTTGCCGTGTTAATTTTCTTAATTTTTCCCCTAAAATAGAATCGTAAATACTGTTAGGGAACTTTTGGGGGAAGCCGCACGTTCGGTTCTCAAGATAAAGTTGGAGCCGCGACATGAAAACATTCATCCTTTTGACCTTTGGCTTTCTCGGCTTTGCTTTCTATGAAATGAGCGGTGGGTCCGATTTTGAACCAGCCAGCGCACGAATGGCGGACGCCGATGTAGAGACGCAAGAGGCCGAGCAAGTTGCGGAAGTTGTGACCAAGAAGCCGGCAGCGCCAGTGGCTTCGAACACAGCATCCATCAGTAAAATTGACAGCACACCTGACGTGACACGTGTGGCACTGAATCTAACTAACGTTACGGACGCTCAGGAAGCGGCAACAACAGAAATTGTTGTACCGACTGCTCGGATCATCGATAGCTCCGAAACACCTCAGATCATCCTGCCAAGCCTGATCGCCACCACAAGCGATAATGGCAACAGCTTGGACGGCGACGTGCGCAAAGTGTCCGGCAACCGCGTCAACGTACGCGGCGGTCCATCCACAAACTACGGCGTCGTAAGCAAGCTCACGCGCGGTGCTGAGGTGGTCATCCTTGAAGACAACGGAGACGGCTGGGTCAAGATGCGCCCCATTGATGGCGGCGAAGCAGGCTGGATGGCCGATTTCTTGCTCACTTCGGGCTGATAGTCTCAAGGGCGATTGCCTATTCCACCAAAACAGCGCATTTGAGGCCTCATTCACCGATGAGGCCTTTTTTTATGACCCAACAACGTTCCATTTTGATCACTGGCTGCTCTTCGGGCATCGGGTACGCTGCGGCATATGGAATGCGTGAACGGGGTTGGCACGTTTATGCCGCCTGCCGGCAGGAGCTTGATTGCGGACGCATGCGGGAAGAGGGTTTTGATAGCCCACGTATTGACTACACCGATCCCGACAGCATCATTACGGCCCTCGCAGATGTCCTTGAGGATACCGGCGGCACGCTGGATGCGGTGTTCAACAATGGTGCACATGCGACGCCCGGCGCGGTTGAGGATATCCCCACGGAGGCGTTGCGCGAGATATTCGAGGCTAACTTTTTTGGCTGGCACACGCTGACCACTGCCATCATTCCGATCATGCGTGCCCAAGGGCATGGCCGCATCGTGCAATGCTCTTCCATCCTTGGACATGTGGCGATGCCATGGCGCGGTGCCTATACCGCCACCAAATTCGCGCTCGAAGGGCTGACAGATACCCTGCGCCTTGAGATGCAGGGAACAAATGTACATCCCATCCTGATCGAGCCAGGCCCCATCACATCCAAAATCCGCGCCAATTCCATTCCGCATTTCGAGCGTTGGGTGGATTGGGAAAACTCAGCCCGCGCCGATGAATATGAAACGGTGCTTGCACAACGCCTATATGGCGAGAGCGGCCCTGACAAATACGAGCTGCCACCTGAAGCCGTAGTAAAAAAGCTGATCCATGCGCTGGAATCCCCCCGGCCCCGCGCACGATATTATGTGACAAAACCTGCACATTTGGGCGGTTTCATGCGCCGTATCCTGTCCACGCGCATGCTGGATCGCGTCCTTAGCCGTTAAAAGGGGTTGCAGCGGCGCATCTGGCCGCTACATCGCCTAGCAACACACGAAGGGAGACTACCTGTGGCCGATCCGTTTTTCATTCTTATTGTTATTGCCGTGCTTGCTGTGGTTGTTGTCTTGGTCATGGGTTTGGGTGGTTTTGCCAGTGGCGGCGCTTTTAACAAAGCGAACTCGAACAAGCTGATGCGCTGGCGCATCGGGCTACAGTTCATCGCTGTCATCCTCATCGTGATATACGTCTATTTCGTCAAAGGATAAGCACATGGTCGTTCTGAACAAAATCTACACACGTACGGGCGACAAAGGCGACACAGCCTTGGGCAATGGCGCCCGCGTTGCCAAACATGATGTGCGCGTTGAGGCCTATGGCACCTCGGACGAGCTTAACTGCTTTGTCGGTGTCGCGCGCCTTACGGCCACCGGCGAGACGGACGAAGCACTCTCGCGCATCCAAAACGACCTGTTTGATCTGGGCGCTGATCTCTGCCGCCCCGACATGGAAAAAGACGCAACCGCTGAATACCCGCCCCTGCGTATGGCCCCCGCCCAAGTGGACCGCCTCGAGGCCGAGATCGACGTGATGAATGCTAATCTGGAACCCCTGCGCAGCTTTATCCTGCCCGGTGGTACTCCTCTGGCTGCCAACCTGCACGTCTGCCGCACAGTCGCGCGCCGCGCAGAGCGTTTGGCGACCGAACTGGCGACCCAAGAACCCGTGAACGAAGCCGCTGTGCGATACCTCAACCGTCTCAGTGACTGGTTCTTTGTCGCGGCACGTGTCGCAAATAATAGCGGTAAGGATGACGTCCTCTGGATACCCGGTGCAAACCGCTGATCCAGCGAGTTTACTGAAACACCCGCGTAACATTCTTGCGCTAGTTAGCCGTAAAAACATGTAACGTGACGTGCCTCTTGTACCATGCGGCGATTTTGCCCTGTTTTACGCGGGTACGCTTCGTTAGACATGTCACAGATTTACTGACTGGCCCACACAGGGTCTGAGTCGCAACTAGGGAGATAATCGCTCATGAAGGTGCTCGTACCTGTAAAACGCGTGATCGACTATAACGTAAAAGTGCGCGTAAAAGCGGACGGTTCCGGTGTCGATCTTGCCAACGTCAAAATGTCCATGAATCCGTTTGACGAGATTTCCGTCGAACAGGCGATCCGCCTGAAAGAAGCAGGTCAGGCCGACGAAATCGTCGTGGTATCTGTCGGCGTCAAGCAAGCGCAGGAAACACTGCGCACGGCTCTTGCGATGGGCGCGGACCGCGCGATCCTCGTGATCGCCTCCGAGGATGTGCACCACGACATCGAGCCACTGACTGTTGCGAAAATCCTCAAAGGAATCATCGACGAAGAACAGCCGGGCCTTGTGCTCTGCGGCAAGCAGGCGATTGATAACGACATGAACGCAACGGGCCAGATGCTCGCAGCGCTCATGGGTTGGTCCCAAGCGACATTCGCTTCCGAAGTAGCGATTGAAGGCGATAAGGCCGTGGTCACACGCGAAGTTGACGGCGGCCTGCAAACGATCAAAGTCAACATGCCGACAGTGATCACAGTTGACCTGCGCCTCAACGAGCCGCGCTATGCATCTTTGCCCAACATCATGAAGGCAAAAAAGAAGCCACTGAATGAAAAGACCCCTGCTGATTACGGCGTCGAGGTTAAAAATCGTCTGGAAATCGTAAAGACAGTTGAGCCTGCCGCACGTGCCGCAGGGATCAAAGTGGGCTCGGTCGACGAGCTGGTAGCGAAACTCAAAGAAGCGGGGGCCGTATAATGGCTGTTCTACTCCTTGCAGAAGTTAACAATGGCGAGTTGGCCATGGACGCAACGGCAAAAGCCGTCACAGCCGCCGCTCAACTGGGTGATGTCGTTGTGCTGGCTTGTGGTAGCTCAGCTGCCGCAGCTGGCGATGCTGCTTCCAAAATCACAGGTGTTTCAAAAGTTCTCGTTGCCGAAGACGAGAGCCTTGGCCACCGTATGGCGGAAACCACCGCAGCGCTCATCGTATCGCTGGCAGGTGACTATGACCATATCGTAGCGCCTTCTACGACAGACGCAAAGAACGTGATGGCGCGTGTTGCGGGTCTGCTCGACGTGATGATCATCTCTGACGCCACTGCCGTAATCGACTCCGACACATTTGAGCGTCCGATCTATGCCGGCAACGCCATGCAGACAGTCAAATCTTCTGACGCGAAGAAAGTCATTACTTTCCGCACATCGACCTTCGATGCGGCGGCTGAGGGTGGCTCTGCTTCTGTTGAAACCATTTCTGCCGTAGCCAATCCTGGCCTCTCGGAATGGGTAGAAGACAAAGTCGCGGCAAGCGACCGTCCAGAACTCACCTCCGCTGGTGTGGTTGTATCAGGTGGTCGCGGTGTCGGTTCAGAAGAGCAGTTCAAACTGATCGAAAACCTCGCGGACAAGCTCGGCGCCGCCGTTGGTGCATCCCGCGCTGCGGTCGACTCTGGTTATGCACCGAACGACTGGCAGGTTGGACAAACGGGCAAGGTAGTTGCACCTGACCTCTATGTTGCCATCGGTATCTCTGGTGCGATCCAGCACCTTGCTGGTATGAAAGACAGCAAGATCATCGTTGCGATCAACAAAGACGAAGAAGCGCCTATCTTTCAGGTTGCTGACTTTGGCCTTGTTGCCGACCTCTTTGAAGCTGTACCCGATCTGATCGAAAAGCTCTAATTCAGGCAGGCGCTTTGCGCCGACTGACAGATTTGAAAGGCCCGCTGTTAAAAGCGGGCCTTTTTTTAGGACTACATCAAACGATCCAATACCGGGCATAATGCCTGCGCAATTGCAGCGTGGACATGTGGCTGTGGCACAGCTTTTGCCGCTTCTTCTTCCAAAAGGTTAAACGCCATTCCGATAGGTATCCCCTCCTCCACGCACCGGGTACTGGGGATGTCGACGACTGCACTGGGCAAAGAACCCAAGCGGTCAATCATGTCATCCACTACCATCACAGGACTGTCGTTTTGCAGGCCAACCCGCAACAAGACTACCTCCCGAGAGAGCTGTGGAAGCAAGCGGCGCATGCGGCGGACCCACGTCCGCTGTAACACATGCCGCACTTCGGCAAAGCGCAGCGGGTCCTTTTTTTTCAAATGCTGCAACATATGGTGTGTGAACGAGAACTGCGTGAAGTCCACATCGTAATAGAGTTGTCGCAAGTCCGGCATGGGATGCAGGAACCTGTCATTGCGGCGGGGATGCACGCTGTAGAAGCGGTTGCTCACGTTCGCCGCCCCCGTGACTTCCATCACTGTCACATGCGCTTGCGCTGCAGCTTCCAGAACACATGCGTCTTTGGCGAACACGTCCAACCCTGCGTTTACCTGCCCGAAGTTGACCGAAGTGACACCTGTCAGATGTTCTACTCGCAGCGGAAAGGGTTGCTCGATGAACTTTCCAAACGTCACAGTCCCCCCCAAGAAGGCCACGTAGGGCGCCTCCAAAACGCGCCGTGGTCCCCGAAATGTAAGTTTTGACGTACCATAACGACATGGCAAATAGTCTAGGGCCCCCGGCCCCAGTATATCATAGGTCATAATGCCCACCCTTTTTTCTCACCCACAGCGACTATGAATGGGCTGATCTTACGATTCGTTTAAAGATTGGATTTGCCTCAGGTTTTAGGCAGCAACGGCTCTTGCGACGGGACAAGACTCCGCCGTAAGCTGCCCACAACACATACAAAGGAATACACCATGCAGATCCAGACAATTGGCATCGTTGGCGCAGGACAAATGGGCAATGGCATCGCCCACGTCATGTCATTGGCTGGATACGACGTGATGCTCAACGATATAACCGAAGACGCGCTGAACAGTGCTATGGAAATACTGCACGGCAACATGAGCCGTCAGGTAGGGCGCGGCAAGATCGCGGAGGCTGATATGGAAGCGGCACTCGCACGGATCAAAACCACAACAGCCCTCAAGGATTTGGGCCCATCCGATCTGATCATCGAGGCCGCGACCGAGCGAGAAACAGTCAAGCAGGCGATATTCGAGGATTTGTTGCCGCACCTCAAGCCTACAACGATCCTGACGTCCAACACCTCCTCCATTTCCATCACCCGTCTGGCAAGCCGCACAGACCGCCCCGAAAAGTTCATGGGCTTTCACTTCATGAACCCAGTTCCGGTGATGCAACTGGTTGAGTTGATTCGCGGTATCGCCACCGACGAAGAGACATTCGCCGCCTGCAAAGAGGTCGTTGACCGCCTCGACAAAACTGCCGCCTCGGCCGAGGATTTTCCCGCCTTTATCGTTAACCGCATCCTGATGCCGATGATCAACGAAGCCGTCTACACTCTGTATGAAGGCGTGGGGAACGTGCAATCCATCGACAGCTCACTTAAGCTGGGCGCGAACCACCCCATGGGGCCGCTAGAACTGGCTGATTTTATCGGACTGGATACATGTCTGGCCATTATGAACGTACTGCACGACGGGCTGGCAGATACAAAATACCGTCCTTGTCCCTTGCTTACAAAATACGTTGAGGCGGGGTGGTTGGGCCGCAAGTCACAGCGCGGCTTTTATGACTACCGTGGCGACGTACCCGTTCCCACACGCTAGAGCCTAGTCGCCCAACGCAAGCGTCTGCTCCCGCAGCCACTCCATAAATCTGCGCGGGTCGTCTGCGCGGGCATCAATCTCAGACTGCGCAATAGGCTCGCCCACAATGGGTGCTTGCGGCTTGTTACAGCTGTGCACAATCTCATGCAGCAGCAAACCCTGCCGCAGCATCGGCGACAGCTTATTTGCAATCTGATAGGCGCGGCTGTTTTGTCCCGGGAATTTCATCGGCACCACACGCGCACCAGAGCGGCGGATCATCTTGGCGGTAAATACGTTCCATTCCGCCTCAATCGCAGGGCCCCACCATGTCTCAGATGCAGCAACCACACCAGACGGGAACAGCGCAACAACGCCACCCTCCTTTAGATGCTTCATCGCATCTGCCCGCATCTGCACGCCTTTGCGCTGTGCGTCAGGGTCATGCGGAAACGGCACAGGGATCATATAACTGCCCGCAACTTCATCAATCGAGGTGAGCAGCGAGCGTGTGAGAATGCGATAATCAGGGCGCACACGACCGATAAGGTCCGCAAAAATCATGCCGTCAACCATTCCATGCGGATGGTTCGCGACCACAATCACAGGCCCCTCTTTGGGGATAAGGTCAAGTTGGGCTTGCGGTGTTCTGAGCTCGATACCCATCGTATCCAAAGCAGCACGCCAAAATTGCTGGCCGCTCGGTGCGCCTCGCTTCTCGAACTTTCGGATCATCTGCAAAATGCGCAACTTTCCAGTGAACAGCTCCATCACCGAAATCATCCGCGATTTCCATGGATCATCAAACGTCGACGCATATGACAGGCTGCGCCTGTCGTATTTTGCAAAATTCACCTGCCCGCGCTCTACTTCGGCGGTATCGTGAGCACCAATAGATTGGGTTTTCTCTGCCACGTGGACAACCTCACTGAAACTTCTTAGCTGCGGAGTAAGCTACATACCCTCGCCAAATTTATCGGCGACCAAGGCGGTCAGAGCACTGGCAAGTGCATCCGCGTCAGGGCCGGACGTTTCAACGTCAATAAAGCTTCCCTTAGCTGCTGCCAACATCAAAAGCCCCATGATGCTGTCTCCCGAGGCATTCATACCGTCTTTGCTTACTTCGGCACTGGCATCGAACCCCTCGACAACTTCGACCAGCTTGGCAGAGGCGCGTGCATGCAGGCCCTTCTCGTTCACGATCTCAAGAGTAATATTGGTCATGGGTTGGCCTTGTTATTCAGTGCTGATGTTTTGGGCATCAATGTATTTCTTACCAGCCTCAAGGGCGGCGCGAACTGCATCAGGGACGGACTTGTGACGGCTTTTGGCCAATTTGATCAACATTGGAAGGTTTGCCCCATAGACGATGCGCCTGCCTGCAGGCTGACATGCCATCATGCTCAAATTGGAAGGCGACCCTCCAAAAAGGTCCGTCACGACGATAACACCCTGCCCCGTATCTACCGCATCAGCAGCTTGGCAGATTTCGGCCTGCTTGGCTTTCCGATCATGATCAGGACGAATTTCAATAGCCATTACACCACTTTGCGATCCGACAACATGCTCGATCGCAGCGAGGTATTCGCCCGCCAATCCACCATGTGCTACGATCACAATACCAATCACTTATTCTGCGTCCCTATGGGTTGCCGCGCGTTGAGCTCTCTGTGCCTAATTGACACTTGCCAGCCCTTTTCCGCAAGCTGCAAAGCATGACTTTCTGCCAGTGTAACTGAGCGGTGTTGCCCCCCCGTACACCCGAACGCGATGGAAAAGTGGCTCTTGCCTTCTTCCCGACAGGCAGGAAGGATCAACTCACTTAACCCTAAAACCCTCTGGGCAAATTCCCCATATCGTGGATCGGTGGCAACATATGCAGCAACTCGGGGATCCGTACCATTCAGTTCCTTCAACGGCGGTTCCCAATAAGGATTTTTAAGGAAGCGGCAGTCATAAACCATATCTACTGACCGTGGCAAACCGCGTTTATAAGAGAACGATTGCACAGTTACAGCCAAGTGACGTTTACCTCCGGGAGCGAACCAGTGCTCTACCTCGGCGCGTAATTCATGCACATTAAGATCACTTGTATCGATCAGAACATCCGCGCGTGCCCGCAGGGGGGCAAGCAGGTCTTGCTCAGCTTGAATACCTTCTGCAGGACGATCTTCGGGCGCCATGGGGTGGCGGCGGCGCGTCTCCGAGAAACGGCGCAGCAGGACATCGGTACTGCAATCAACAAAAAGAAGTTCCGCCACGACACCAGGCCGAGTGGCCAAGCGCCCCAACAGATCGATCACGGTATTGGTCGAGAAATCGCGATTGCGGGCATCAATACCAAGCGCCAGCGGCCGCGTTTGCTCGGGCTCCTCAAAAAGCAACGGCAACAGGCGCATAGGCAAATTGTCGATGACTTCAAAACCCGCGTCCTCCATCACATTCAACGCAGAAGAACGTCCTGCCCCCGAAGGACCAGTAACAAAAACGATACGACGAAGCGGCAGGGCAGGAGTGCTCATGAAGTCTCTTTTCGGATAGCCGCAACATAAGCATGAACTGCTGCAGGAAAATAGGGTGCGTCAACTTTGTGCAGACAGGGTAGCACTAAGTCCAGCACCGTAATGCTATGACGCTGTGGCAACCGCTCAATCTCAAGCATCGCCATATTAACTACGACAGCAACTTTTATACGATGCAGATGACCTACTGATAAAATGCCAACGCCCCGCGCTTCGATCATTCCCGCAATCGTCTTCGGCGGCGCAGCGATCAGCGAATTGCCGTCACGGTGCAAAATCGTTCGATCATCTGCAACCAAAATCCCACCAAACGCCAAAAGCTGAAGCGCCAGCGCAGATTTCCCACTCCCCGAAGGGCCCGTGATCAAGATGCCAGCATCACCCACGGCCACACAGGTCGCATGCAAGGTCACGTTGCCATCACTCATGATTTAGATCGGGAGACCCACTACAAAACGTGCACCTAGGGGGTCAGAGGTGATATCTGCTTCGGTTGGGCGAATGTTCTCGGCCCAGATAACGCCACCGTGCGCCTCTACAATCTGCTTGGAGATAGCAAGACCGAGGCCGGAATTGTTGCCAAAGTGCTCGTCAGGGCGTTGAGAATAGAACCGTTTGAAAATCTTTGACAGTGCCTGATCAGGAATACCGGGGCCAGTATCCTCTATAACAATCAGTACACGGTTTTCACGCTTGCGTGCCCAAACGCGGATTGCGTCTCCGTCTTCACAAAACGAAATTGCGTTGGTGATCAGGTTCACAAATACCTGCGCCAGACGCGCTTCGAGACCCTGGACCGTAATCGGCCCTTCAGGCAGGTCCACGATAAAGTCGATGCCCTTGCTCTTGGCATCCTCGCCCAAGTACTGCCCCAGATTGCCGAGCATGTTCATCAGGTTGAACGGCTCTTCCTCTTCCTTCACCAGCTCACTATCGAGCCTTGAGGCGTTGGAAATATCACTGACCAGACGGTCCAGACGGCGCACGTCATGGTCGATCACATCCAGAAGTTTGTCGCGCTGATCCTCTCGCTTGATCATCCGCAGGGTGCCTACAGCAGAGCGCAGCGATGCAAGCGGGTTCTTGATTTCATGGGCCACATCCGCAGCAAACTGCTCGTTCCCTTCGATCCGGTTATAAAGCGCAGATACCATACCCCGCAGCGCACCAGACAATCGCCCGATCTCGTCAGGGCGGGCGGTCAAATCAGGAATACGAATGCGACCCGGATTCATTTTACGCGCATCCTTGTCTCGGCCCAGCTCGGCCGCGGCGGCCAGATCGGCCAGCGGATTGGCGATGGTAGAGGCCAAAACAAGGCTGAGACCGATAGAAACAAGCGTCGCAATGATAAACATCTGCAACACACGCTCACGCTCACCGCGCACAAGGCGGTCTATCTCGCCGCTGGCACTCGCAATCGCAACAACGCCCACGGCGGTTCCCCCTTGCTCAATCGGGGTCGCAACGGCCAATAGGGTCGAACCCTTTTCGTCGCGGTCTTCCTTGATCTGCGCACCATTTCTCAGGGTATCGGCGATGACCGGCTTCAGCCGATCTTCCATCGACATCATCTCGCTGTTTGGCTGAAAGGGCGAAGACACCGCAGTCCAGAGCCAGTTCAGCCCATCCGTAAGGATTGTCTTATGTTCTGTTCCATCTGCGCGGCCTGCAACCATGGCATCACGGTTACCTTCAAACTGCGAGATCAGAATGCCGTCGGTGTCAAAAACAAACACCTGAATGCCACTCCGCAGGTCCAAACCTGACAAAGTTTTTTGGACATCGACGCCTTCGCCCACCGACAGATCAACAATTTGACCATCGGGCAATTGCGCCTCGACTACGTCCGCGATCAGTTCTGCCTCCGAGACGAGCGATGCCGCACGCTGTACGGCAAGGCTCTCACGCGACGAGTTTAGATAGAGGATACCAGCGACCAGCACATTCAAAGCAATAAGGTTGAACGTGATGATTTTGCGCGTAAGCGGCGACGCACGCAACGAGAACAGGCCACGCCGCTCACGGCGCGCCCTGATTTCATTGGGTGCAGCACTGTCCGGTGTGACCCAATCGTCACCCAGAACAACATCACCATCGCTTTTTGCGGGGGTCAGGTCGCGCACAAAGTTCCTCTCAACAATCGCCATTCTGACAGATTACTCTTCGTTATACCTGTAACCGATACCGTAGAGTGTCTCAATCGCGGAGAATTCATCGTCCGCTGTGCGCATTTTTTTGCGCAGACGCTTGATGTGGCTGTCGATGGTGCGATCGTCGACGTATACCTGATCGTCATAGGCAACATCCATCAGCTGATCGCGGGATTTCACGAACCCGGGGCGCTGTGCGAGGGCTTGCAGCAACAAGAACTCGGTTACTGTCAGGGAAACGTCATTGCCTTTCCAGCTCACGGCGTGGCGCAGCGGATCCATCCGCAAATCACCGCGCTCGATTACTTTGGTTTCTTCGGTATCGCCCACTTCGTCTGTGGCGACTGCATCCTGACGGCGCAGCAATGCGCGGATACGCTCGACCAGAAGCCGTTGGGAAAACGGCTTTTTCACGTAGTCGTCGGCGCCCATTCGCAGGCCCAGCACTTCGTCGATCTCGTCGTCCTTGGACGTAAGAAAGATCACGGGCATCGCCGTTTTCTGGCGCAGACGCTGGAGTAGGTCCATCCCGTCCATACGCGGCATCTTGATATCAAGAACCGCCATGTCCGGCATCCGCTTGTTAAAAGCGTCCAGTGCGGCCTGACCGTCGTTATATGTTTCCACCTCGAAACCCTCGGCTTCAAGAGTCATAGAGACGGACGTCAGGATATTCCTGTCGTCGTCCACCAATGCAATTTTTGACACTGCCTGTTTCCTTATGCTGCTCAATGTATTTTTATTTTTTCTAACACTGATCACTCCTTTTGCTGTCGAATCAATACCTAAGTGCGAATCAGACGATCCTGTGGCCTTATTTCAGCCAAAATTTGTTTCGGAATGGCTAAATTGCCTCACATTTGGCGATATGACCCAATTTTTACGGCTATTCATGTCCGCTCCAAAGGCTCTCAAAAAGGACGGTGGAGTGCCTTTCAAGCGACGGATGGCCCAATTCACAATGTGGTGGCGCTAACTATGCAAACGCGCCTGTTCAATTAGCAAATCATCATGCTATGAGGCCATCATTCCACTTATGCCCGCGCGCTTTTGGTACCGGGCATCCCCCAATACGCTGTGCCATATGCGCAGTTCCAAAGGAGAAATACATGCAAACTGGACGGGTGAACCCGAACTTCAGCCTCGACGATCAAGGGATCAAAGGGCTCGGCAATGTATATTATAACCTCATGGAGCCCGCGTTGATCGAGACCGCGCTCAAACGCGGCGAAGGATCGCTCGGTAAAGGTGGCGCGTTCCTGTGCACCACCGGCAAGTTCACCGGCCGCTCACCGAAAGACAAGCATGTCGTGATGAGCGAAAGCGTAAAGGACACCATTTGGTGGGAAAACAACGCCGAGATGTCCGAAGCGGGCTTTGACGTGCTCTACACCGATATGCTGGCCCACATGGAGGGAGGGGATTACTTCGTTCAGGACCTTGTAGGTGGTGCGGATCCCAAGCATGCAATCAATGTCCGCTTCGTGACCGAGCTTGCGTGGCACAATCTTTTCATCCGCCACATGATGCGCCGTCCTGATCGTGACCAGCTGGACGACTACACGGCGGATTTCACAGTCATCAACTGCCCCAGCTTCTCTGCTGATCCAAAAAAGCATGATTGCCGCTCCGAGACAGTCATCGCGATGAACTTCGACCGCAAGCTGATCCTAATCGGTGGCACGGAATATGCAGGCGAGAACAAGAAGTCTGTCTTCTCGCTGCTGAACTACCTGCTCCCCGACAGCGGCGTGATGCCGATGCACTGCTCTGCCAACCATGCGATTGGCAACCCTGTGGATACGGCGATCTTCTTTGGCCTCTCCGGCACGGGCAAGACGACGCTTTCTGCTGATCCCTCCCGCACGCTTATTGGCGATGATGAACATGGTTGGTCCGACACAGGTACGTTCAACTTTGAGGGTGGTTGTTATGCCAAAACGATCAACCTAAGCGCCGAGGCAGAGCCAGAGATTTACGCCACTACCGAGAAATTTGGCACCGTAATCGAGAACATGGTTTACGATGAAGAGACCAAGGACCTCGATTTTGACGACGATAGCCTGACAGCAAACATGCGCTGTGCCTACCCGCTCCACTATATCTCGAACGCGTCCAAAAAGGCCGTGGGCGGACATCCGAAGAACATCATCATGCTTACCTGCGATGCGTTTGGCACCCTGCCCCCCATTGCACGTCTGACGCCTGCACAGGCCATGTATCACTTCCTCTCGGGCTTCACCTCCAAGGTTGCCGGTACAGAGCGTGGCGTGACCGAGCCTGAACCGACATTCTCAACCTGCTTTGGTGCGCCCTTTATGCCGCGCCGTCCCGAAGTTTATGGCAACCTGCTGCGCGAAAAGATCGCCGAGCACGGCGCGACCTGCTGGCTGGTGAACACAGGCTGGACTGGTGGCGCCTATGGCACAGGCTCGCGCATGCCGATCCGCGCCACACGCGCTCTTCTGACCGCAGCGCTCGACGGTTCGCTCACAGCAGGTAAATTCCGCACGGACGAAAACTTCGGCTTCGAGGTACCTGTCTCCGTTGAAGGAGTCGCTGACATCCTTCTCGACCCGCGCCGTACATGGAGCGATGCGGAAGCCTATGATGAGCAAGTCCGCAAACTGGTTGCCATGTTTGCCGAAAACTTTGAGCAATACATGCCGCACATCGACGAAGATGTGAAAGCTGCTGCAATCCGCTAAGTGCGCTGGTATTGAAATAAGAAAGGGCCGCTGCACTCATGTGCAGCGGCCCTCGCTATTGTGTAACTCTTAAAAGCCTTCTACGCGGCAAGCGACCCAAGTTCGGCACTTGGGATATCCATGATATACCGCATGTCCTCCTCGCCCATGTATGCGAAAACGCCCTCCAGCGGTTCTGGATTGTCACGCATATACCAGCGCAGAGCCAGTGGATCGACATGCATATAGCCAAAGCGCAACGAGGCGCCCTTGTAGGCCACAGGTCGTGCGATGAAGCCCACCATGTAATCCCCTGACAAGACGTTCATGGCTGTCAGCATTGCGTACCGCATGAGGTAGCTGATCACCCCTGTACCGCGGAACTGCCCAGGTTCGCCTCCGATCCAGACCTCTCCCGAGTAGACAACCCGTCCCTTCATGCGTTGCACATCAGGACAGGCGCGGAACCGGGAACGCTCAAAATCGATATCAAGTTCTGGCGGTGAAAACCCGTGAAAGTTGTTGCGGAAATACTCACCCGCAGACTGCCCGTTTAAAGGAAGCAGGCGCAGCGCGTGCAGATGCACAATGGTGCCCTCCGCGTCCCTTCCGACAATCCAGCATGCGTTCTCGGGTGTCAGCTCATGCATTTCAGGATTGAATGGGTCGCCAATAGGATGATCAGGACGCGCCTCTCGAATGTATGCTTCGAATTCTCGGAAGTCTGTTCCGATCTCCAAAGTAATGCCAAGTCGATTAAAGATATCCCCCGCTATCGCTTGGAATCGCTCTTCAATTTTCAGTCCATACAACGCCATAAGGCCCCTCCTGCATTCTGCATTCAAGGCCAGTGTAATCATAATATTTTTTTGCTGCAACAAACGTGCAGCCGATACTCTTAAATCCTACATCAGATATCTCTCCGGCATCAGACGCAGCATCTCGTCGGTGACACCTTCTATTTCTATGTCATATGTGCGTCTAACGGTCGAAACCATGGCAAAGCTACCGTCCGCAAACCTCGACCCGAGCAGTAGCCTTTCATAGCAGATCGGCACTGGCTCACCTTTCTCCTCATTGAAAAGCTTTGTGTAACAGTGATCGAGTCGCACAGACTGGGATGTTTCAACATCGACGTAGGCCAAGTTGACCAGATGATCGAATATCGTCCCCCCCGGCAACTGACCAAGTGAACGACCGATAGTAGACTGCGCCATAGTCCAGCCGAACCACGAGCGGAAAGAGCTTTCCTCGCCGACCTCGGTAAAGATCCAGTTCGCCTCAGAGCGGCGGAAAGTCATACATTTTGGCCGTATTGCTTTCATCGCCGGGTGCTCGATATCGCCACGCGCTTCTGCCCACGCGTTCACACATGCAGGCAACATACTACTCGTGGAGGAGAAGGCTTTTCCGATAGGTTGCTGCTGTTGGAAATACATCCAACCTTCGTCCGTCGTTTTGCTGAGATACTGCAATCCATTTAGCTGCGAAGCCGCGCCCACGACCCATCCTTCAGCTTGGGCGAGCAAGTGTTCCGCTTCGGGCAGAATTCTCAATCCAAGCTCGGTGAGCTCATAGCGTCTCTCCGACACACTGAACAAAGGGCCACCCTTGATCTCTTCGAGCGCAGAGACGTGTCGGCGCAGTGTCTGACGCGTACTGCCCAGTTCCTTGACCGCATGGCTCAGGTTTAGTGTTCGCGCCAACGTCACAAAAGATCGCATGATTTCAAAAAGCAGTGCAGGCGGTGACGTTACCGCTGACTGAGATTCTTCTAAAGAGAGGGCAATAGACTGGCTCATGGTTCCAATGGTAAATAAATCATACATTCATGTAATATTTATCATCCACTTACGTAATTAGATCAACCCTTGATTGAAGGTATTTTTACCAAAAAGAAAAGAAACTATCCAATTGATCCAAAGGGTAAATATTCAGAAGCTTCAAGAACACAGCCAAAGGTATTTAGATAGTGACTCATCCTGTTGACGTTCATGTAGGGCGCAAGCTCAAAGAAATTCGGACTATACGACGCTATTCGCAAACTGATGTTGCACAGCGGCTCGGCTTGTCTTTTCAGCAAATTCAAAAGTACGAAATCGGATCAAACCGTATAGCGGCAAGTCGCCTTTTCGAACTGACCCAAATATTTGATGTCTCGCCATCCTATTTCTTTGAAGGTCTGAGCGACGGGGACAATGCCAACAAGGCGCCCCGCGATCCCGCACTAGAGATCATAAATGCCTTGGCAGCCATAAAGGACGACACGGTAAAATCTCGCATTGTGACATTCATTGAAGACATCTCAGGTGTCACAGTCGCTCGCCAAGGCTGATATCAGCCCATCACCGCGCGCCGCATGAGGTTAAGCCCTGCGACCAATAGAACGAAAAGCGTCGCGCGGCGAAAGACGACCTGATCAATCCGGTCCATAACTGACAACCCCATCCGCACCCCCAAATACGCGGGCGGCACCATTGCCACCGAAAACACAATGGTCTCCGCCCGCAGCACACCCGACATCACATGCGCCACCAAAAGCGCCACAGCGCCAAGGCCGTATATCACACCCTGCACCCGCATCTGATCCTGCTTGGGTGTGTTGAGCGCGGTCAGATAAGCCACTGTCGGCGGCCCCCAAATTCCTGAGATGCCGCCCAGCCCCCCTGCAACGGCACCCGCAGCCACTTCAACCGCTCTGCTGCGCTGCGGCAGACTGATCTGATACCCAGCAAGCTGCAGTGACGCAAAGAACGTTACAGGCACACCAATCACTGCCATCATGATCTGATCGGGAAAGACCCGAACAAGCTGCGCCGACGCCAAAAGGGCCAGACATCCGACCCCTAAAAACACCCTGAACGACACTGTTGATTGCACCGCTGCCTGCACCCCTTGACGCAAGGCCTGCTGGACGTTGGTGATCAAAGTTGGCAATATCAGACCCGCAAGTGCGAGTTCGGCGGACATAAACGTTGTCAAACCTGATACAAAGACCAAAGGCATCGCGAATCCCACCACGCCTTTGACAAATCCAGCAAGGACAGCAATCAAAGCGGCGATGATCAATTCGGATGGTGATAAAAGTGGGAAAAGTGCGTCCATGACCCTACATACCAAAGGGGTCAGCGGGTGTCAGGAAAATCAGTGGCGAAATTTTCGTCCAAATTGCCGCAGTAAAACGTATCTTTGTTGCGCTGCACCTGCAAAGTGATTAAGCCGAGCGCTAAGATAAAAAGGATGATGATAGATGGCACATGACGGACAATTGAATATGGAGGCACCTGTCCTCCTTGATGACCTCCTTGCACTGACTGCCGCAGCCGTCGGCCCTGTCGAGGCGATACTCGCCCGCGCGACCGAAACCGTGCGCACAATGGTCACGGACGGAGGCCGCGTCTCCAACGCCCTTGTCGAGCAGAATCAGACAGCCTCCCACGGGCTTGCATGGCTTGCCACTTACGCTCAGTCCCTTCGCCAAATGCAATCTTGGGCTGAGCGGATGAAATCCGAGGGCAAATTCGGCGAGACCGAAGCCCTCATCCACCAGATCGCATTTGGCGAATACCTCTGGCAGATCTACGGTGGCATACAGATGAACCAAGGCGAGATTGTTCGCCTCCAAGATCTAGGTTTGAGTCAGGACGACCAGCGCGGCCTGATGGAGCCTGCAATCCAAACGCTCACCCAAGGCGGTAACACGCAAGCGGCCCGCAGCCGTCTGGTCGAGTTGATGCAAGAGCACTCCGCCAATGTCACCGTCGGCGCCTCCGGTCTCGACGACGAGCTTGAGATGATCCGAGAGCAGTTCCGCCGCTATGCCGTCGAAAAGGTTGAGCCTTTCGCCCACGAATGGCACCTGAAGGATGAATTGATCCCGATGGAGGTCATCAACGAGTTGGCAGAGATGGGTGTATTCGGCCTCACCATCCCAGAGGAATACGGCGGCTTCGGTCTTAGCAAAGCATCCATGTGCGTTGTCTCTGAAGAACTCTCACGCGGCTACATTGGAGTCGGCTCCCTCGCGACTCGCTCCGAGATCGCGGCGGAGCTGATCATCGCAGGCGGCACTGAGGAACAAAAACAGAAATGGCTTCCGCGCCTCTCCTCCGCCGAAACGCTGCCGACGGCCGTCTTCACCGAGCCGAACACAGGCTCCGACCTCGGTAGCTTGCGCACCCGTGCAGTCAAAGACGACAACGGCGACTACAAGGTGACGGGCAACAAGACTTGGATCACGCACGCCTCACGCACGCAGATCATGACCCTGATGGCCCGCACCGATCCTGCGACAGACAATTACAAAGGCCTGTCCATGTTCATCGCCGAAAAGACCCCGGGCGATTGCGCAGACCCCTTCCCCACAGAAGGCATGTCCGGCGGTGAGATTGAAGTCCTCGGCTATCGCGGCATGAAGGAATACGAGATCGCGTTTGATAACTTCCACGTCAAAGGCGAAAACCTCCTTGGCGGCGAAGAGGGCAAAGGCTTCAAACAGCTGATGGAGACCTTTGAGAGCGCGCGCATCCAGACTGCCGCTCGCGCCATTGGCGTCGCCCAGTCGGCCATGGATATTTCCATGCAATACGCCATCGACCGCAAACAGTTCGGAAAATCCCTGATCGAATTCCCCCGCGTCTCCAGCAAGCTGGCGATGATGGCGGTTGAAATTATGGTCGCCCGTCAGCTCACCTACTTCTCGGCGTTTGAGAAGGACGAGGGCCGCCGCTGTGACGTAGAGGCTGGCATGGCGAAACTGCTCGGCGCGCGCGTTGCATGGGCTGCCGCTGACAATGGCTTGCAAATCCACGGCGGCAACGGCTTCGCTCTGGAATATAAAATCTCCCGCGTGCTTTGCGATGCCCGTATCCTCAATATCTTTGAAGGTGCCGCCGAAATTCAGGCCCAAGTCATCGCGCGCCGCCTTTTGGGCTAAGCGTTTGCGCTAAACCTTGCCGATATGCTGAAGGGCGCACTCTTGCAGTGCGCCCTTTTGCCCTCTACCTCCCTAAGGATGAGCAACACACGCCTTTCCCCCGAAAAATGGATCACCGCAGGCTTTGACGCCCTGATTGCCGATGGTCCGATTGCCCTTGCGGCTGAACCAATGGCCCGCAGACTTAAAACGACCAAGGGATCGTTTTATTGGCACTTCAAAGACGTACCTGCCTACCACGCCGCACTTGTGCGTCACTGGCACGCAGCTGCCTTGGCCGATGTAATGTCCCGCCTCGAAATCAAAGATGCTGCCGAGAAACGCCTACGCGCCTTCGGCCGCCATATTCTAAACACGAAATCCGAGGCTGCTCTACGCGTCTGGGCGCAAACCGATACAATCGTCGCCGCCAGTATGGCCGAAGTTGACGCAGAGCGCCTGACCTATCTCCAACACCTGCTCAACCATTTCGGCCTGCGTAATCCCGCCTTCGCCCAAGCGATCCTCGCCACGCTCATCGGACTTCCCGAAATAAAAGCACCCTCGGACCCCGCCGCCGCTTTCGACGCGATGGTGGATACGATTCTGGCGCTCTCATGAAAACGCTCCTGATCCTCACCATATTCGTCACTGCGCTCACAGCCTGCCGCCAAGACGAAACAGTCCGCGCATATGGTGGTGGCGATCGCACATGGGCGCTCAAAATTCTCAACGACGCACCCTTCCCTGCTACCGCGACCCTCACCTTTCCCAAGACCGGCGAGATCGCAGGCCACGGCCCCTGCAACCGCTACTTCGGCGCAATGACGGCCCCCTATCCGTGGTTTGACACAGGCCCTATCGGCAGCACGCGCATGGCCTGCCCCGATCTGGAGGTCGAGACCGTTTTCCTTCAAGCGCTAGAGGCCGCCACGCTGTCCGAAGTCCTCGGCGACGTGATGATTCTGTCTAACACCGAAGGGCTGGAAATGGTCTTCAACGCGACCGATTGAATGCCTCCACAAATCTCGCCCGCGCTTGCGGCAACGGCTTGCCCCCCAGATCAGCAGCCAGATGCTCCGACAAAAAATAGCCGCTGGTCCGAAACGCCTCCGCAATCTCCGCGTCAGGGGCCTCACCCAAACCGCGCAGTACGTCAGGTAACGGCAGCAAACGGTCGGCCCATTCCCCCGCGCCAGCTTGCGATACCGCACGCCCCGACTTGGGGCTCACATAAGCCAACCCTTCCGTCGCCCCCGTCACCGCGCAGGTGCTTAAATCAAGGCCATAGCCCAACTCCTCGAGCAAGCTTACCTCCCAACGCAAATAGGCCAGCGGCCAAACTTCCCCCTGACCAAGCAAGTCCAACAAAGCTTCCGTCCGCTGATACAGCGGCAGATGCACCTCGCGCTCAGGGAGGCAAAAGCTGACAAGCGCCGTCACCGCGTTCAATCCCGCCAACGCAAGGCGATCCCCCATCGCAACTGCTGCACGGCTGCGCACAGGCTCCACCGTGAACGCCCCGATATGATCCTCCAACCGCGCCCGCCACGTCAGGTCCAACTGCGCACCTGGTTGCAATATGGGCGCGATCTTGCGGCTGGTTCCGCCGCGCACAACTCCCGCGTGCCGGCCTTGGCTCGGCGTAAACACTTCGATAATTGCCGAAGTTTCTCCATGGCGGCGCGAGCTGAGCAATATTCCCTGATCGCGCCATTCCATTATGCCAGACCCTCCTGATCCAGCAGATGGCGCCCCGCACGGTCCTCGACCTCAATCACCCACAGGTCGGGATCAAATCCACGCTGCTTTGCCACCGCATCATCCACATCACGCTCTGCCCCCTTAGACAGCTCTACCCAAACCCGATCCCCGCTCATCAAATCAAACGATCGTTGAAACAGAACCGCATTGCCGTCCAAGGTCGCCAGCTTCACCAAAACAGCTCCGCCCGTGTCATCCCCGTGCGCAACGACAAACGCAGGAATGTCAAACATCCGCAGCCGTGCGAGATATGCATCAACCCAAAATCGCGCCGTTAGTCGGGGCACAAATCTGCCCTCTTCATTTTGCTATTGAACTGAATTCCGCAGAAGCAAAGCATACAACAGATAGTCACTGATTGCCGTCCTTGAACTCCAGCCCCATCTCGGAATACCGCTCGGACTCCTCCAGCCAGTTTGGCCGCACCTTTACCTGCAAGAACAGATGGATCTTGCGCCCCAGAAACTCTTCCATTTCCTTACGCGCTTCCTTGCCTACCGCTTTGATTGTCTCACCTTTATGGCCCAGCACGATGCCCTTATGCCCGTCACGGATAACATAAATCAGCTGGTCAATCTTGGCAGAACCATCTTTGCGCTCTTCCCAGTTCTCCGTCTCGACGGTCATCTGATAAGGCAGCTCTTGATGCAGACGCAGCGTCAGCTTCTCGCGCGTCATCTCCGCCGCGATCATTCGCATCGGCAAATCGGCAATCTGGTCTTCGGGATAGAGCCACGGGCCGAGCGGCACTTCGCCAGCCAGCCATGTCTTGAGGACATCCACCCCATGCCCGCGCTCCGCCGAGATCATGAATGTCTCTTTAAACGGATAGGCATCGTTCAACTTCTGGCTTAATCCAAGCAATACAGGCGCATCCACACGGTCAATCTTGTTAATCGCCAACGCCACACGGCCGCCACCACCAAGCTCGTTTAAACGGTCAAGGATACGCTGCACACCGGGCGTAATCCCACGGTTCGCCTCAACCAAAAGCACAACAAGATCGGCATCCGCCGCTCCGCCCCACGCAGCAGCCACCATCGCACGGTCCAAACGGCGCTTTGGCTCGAACAGGCCCGGTGTATCGACAAATACGATCTGGCTTTGCCCCGCCATTGCAACGCCGCGAATACGCGCGCGGGTCGTCTGCACTTTATGTGTCACAATCGACACCTTCGCCCCCACCATACGGTTCAGCAACGTTGATTTACCCGCGTTCGGCTCCCCGATCAGCGCCACAAATCCCGCGCGTGTCGGCCCCGTCACAGCGTCGTCCTGTGTCTGTGTATCGCTCATGTGTCTTGCTCCAGTTGCGCAAGCAGCGATGCTGCGGCGTCTTGTTCTGCGGAGCGTTTCGCACCCGCTGTGGCGCTGGCTGTCTGTCCGGTCGACAGCTTGGCCGCGATTGTGAATATCGGCGCGTGGTCCGGCCCACTCCGCTTGGTCAGAATATAGGCTGGCGGCTCAAGGCCTCGCGCTTGCGCCCATTCTTGCAACGATGTCTTGGCATCACGTGCATCATCTTTAACAGAAGTGGTCCGGTTTCCCCACAGCCGCAAAATCATCGCGCGCGCGGCGTCAAAACCACCATCAATATAGACCGCAGCAATCACGGCCTCCATTGCATCGCCGAGCAGTGCCTGTTTGCGGCGACCACCTGACAACATCTCAGACCGTCCCAGCCGCAACACTTCACCGATGTCGATCTCACGTGCTACATCGGCACAGGCTTCCTTACGCACCAGCGCGTTAAAGCGCGGAGCAAGCTGACCCTCAGAGGCATGGGTATCAAGGTTCAACAAAGCCTCGGCCATCACCAGCCCCAACACACGGTCACCGAGAAACTCCAACCTTTGGTTATCATCACGGTTGGGCGTAGACATTGACGCGTGCGTCACAGCCTCGTTGAGCAGCTTGGGCGACTGGAACGTATAGCCCAATCGCTTCTCAAAAGCGCGGAGTTCAGCCGAAAGCTTCACTTGATCCCTTTGAAAAAGCGGTCACTGCGCCAAGTCCAGAAGAACAACATCGAGCGCCCGCCAGAACTGAATACGATACGATCTGCGCGGCCAATCAAGTTCTCGTAAGGAACAAAACCAACGCCACCTGCTGTCTGCGCCAGACGGCTATCGGCAGAGTTGTCGCGGTTATCCCCCATAAAGAAGTAGTGGCCTGCGGGAACGGTATAGATACCAGTGTTGTCCGATGCTTGGTCACTGATATTGAGAACAGCATAGGACTTGCCATTGGGCAATGTCTCAATCGCACGTTCCTTAATACAAATCCCGCCCTGTCCAACGGCACCATTGGCACAGCGCGGACGCAGGCCCTGCGGACCTTGCAGCTCCATTAATTCTTCAAAATCGCCATCTGGCACCTGTGGCACAGCTTTACCGTTGATTTGCACAACACCACGGGTGATCTGAATCTTATCACCCGGCAAACCCATTAGGCGTTTGATGTAATCGCGCCCTGTTGTGGGGTGGCGGAACACCACAACATCACCGCGCTCGGGATCGCCACCCCAGAACCGCGTGTTGTCCCCGTCGAAGACACCACACAGTTTTTGCGCATCAATGTTGAGGCCAACACTTGGCACAATCACACTGGGGCAGGACGCAAAGGAATAGCCATAAGCCATTTTGTTCACAAAAAGAAAATCGCCAATCAAAAGCGTCTGCTTCATTGAGCCTGACGGAATCCAGAACGGCTGAAAGAACAAGGTGCGGAATACACCAGCAATCAGCAGGGCATAAACAACTGTCTTGACTGTCTCAAGAATTGCGTTGCCCGTTGTTTCCGTCTTGGCCATGCGGCGCTCCTATTGGTTTCCCTGCGGTACATGCGCAGGGGCGCGGCCCGTGTCAAGGTCACAGGGCTAGTGTCAGCTTACAGGACGCGCTTCGATTACCACAAAGGCCTGCGCCCACGGGTGATCATCCGTCAATGTTACATGAATGATCGCCTCATGCCCCGCTGGGGTCATGGCGGCCAGCCGCTCGGCCGCCCAGCCTGTCACTTCCATTATAGGTTGGCCGGTCTTGAGGTTGCTCACAGCCATATCACGCCAGCTGATGCCCATGCGCAGGCCAGTGCCCAGCGCCTTGGAACACGCCTCCTTAGCGGCCCAGCGTTTAGCATAGGTCCCCGCCACATCCTTGCGCCGCGCGGCCTTCGCCTGTTCGACATCGGTGAAAACACGGTTGCGAAAACGGTCGCCAAAACGGTTTAGTGTCCTCTCGATACGCTCGATATTCGCCAGATCGGTACCAATGCCAATGATCATGGCTCAGGTCCGAGCCGCATCCATCAGGCGGCGCATCTCTGCCATGGCAGGTGCCAGACCAAGAAAGATCGCTTCGCCTATCAGGAAGTGCCCGATGTTCAACTCAACCACTTCGGGAAATGCCGCAACAGGCGAAACCGTATCATAAGTCAGCCCGTGACCCACGTGCATCTCAAGACCCAAGGAATGGCCAAATGCTGCCATCTCACGCATCTTGGCCAGCTCCATATCCGCAACGTCATAACGCCCCTCGTGATAGGCATCGCAATAAGCCCCGGAATGAAGTTCGACCACCTGTGCACCTATACGGTGCGCGGCCTCCACCTGACGCATGTCCGCCGCAATAAAGATCGACACACGGCATCCTGCCTCCCGTAGAGGGGCGATGAAATGCGCCAGCCTGTTTTCTTCACGCGCAACTTCCAAACCGCCCTCAGTCGTCCGCTCCTCGCGCTTTTCAGGAACAATGCAGACCGCATGCGGCTTGTGACGCAGCGCAATCGCCTGCATCTCGTCCGTGGCCGCCATCTCGAAGTTGAGCGGCACTGTCAGGATTTCCATCAATCCTTCGATATCAGCGTCCGAGATATGGCGACGATCTTCGCGTAAATGCGCGGTGATGCCATCGGCGCCTGCCTCTTGCGCAATCCGCGCAGCACGCAACGGGTCAGGCGTATCACCGCCCCGCGCATTCCGCACTGTTGCCACGTGGTCGATGTTCACACCCAACCGCAACTTGCCCAGCTCACCCATTTGCATTTTCCTTTTTCTCTTTCGCCGCCAGCTTCTTTTCTTCAGCTTTCGCTGCTGTCTTGGCCTTAAGTGCTTCAAACTTTTGCTTGATCAAGCCTCTGCGACGCTTTTGATAGGCACGCAGTACTGGCACCGCCATATAATAAGCGATGGTCGCAAAGAAGGTACCCGCCACGATCCCGCCCATCAGATAGGGATAGAACACATCCCGTGAAAAAATGGCTAGCCCCGACCAATCCATCTTCTCGGGGGTGAAAATCGAAATAAAGTTGTGCCACAGATCACTACCCGCATCCGCGAACTTGCGGCTAAGTGCACGCAACTCACCCTCTTGCAACTCGGTGCCCAGCATCCAATGGCCGGTTTTGAGCGAGGCCAGCGTGATAAACACGAACGTCAGGGGATTGCCTACAAAGGTCGCCATAAGCGAGGCAAGGATATTGCCCTTCATGATCTTGGCAATGAGAACCGCAAAGAAGAAATGAAACCCAAAAAGTGGCGTGAATGTGATGAAAACCCCCGCCCAGATGCCCCGTGCAATCCGCTCAGGGCTGTCGGGCAAGCGGCGCACACGATGCTTGACGTAGTGAAACGCACGCGCCCACCCCCCGCGCGGCCACAACATTTCGGCGGTGGCACGCATCCATGTTTTCGGATCACGGCGCTTGAAAATCACGCGGGCTCCTCCGCCGCTGCATTTATCTCCAACTGCGCCCCCGAAGCCCGGTATCGGCTGATCGCAGCGACATTGCTCTCCGCCTCAAGCGTGAGCATAAGCGAATGAAGCTGGGCCACATCACGCATCTCCGCATGGACCAGAACCCGGAAAAAGTCAGGCTTGCGATCAACGAAATTCAGGTCCGCGATATTTGCGCCGGCTTCCCCGATCAGCGTGCAAATGCGCCCCAGAACGCCACGGTCATTTGCCACCGTCAGGTCAATCGTCGCACCATATGCAGCAGGATGGCTACCGTCATGCCAGCGCAGATCAAGCCACCGTTCAGGCTGTTCTTCGTATGCACTCAACCGATCGCAATCAATGGCGTGCAAAGTAACACCCCGTCCCCGAAACGTGATCCCCACAATCCGTTCACCCGGCAACGGTTCACAGCAAGGGGCGCGGTCAAAGGACTGGCCGGGCTCAAGCCCGATAATAGCGCGTTTACGGTCTACCAATTCGCCTGTGATCTCGGCCAGTTCGGGATAGACAGCACGCACAGCTTCGCGTCCCGTCATCTCGGCACTGCCCAATCTCTCCAACAGATCGTTAGTGTTCTTGAGGCGCAACGTCCGCGCCGCAGTCGCCAGAACCTTATCCGTCGCACTTTTTCCCACATGCTCAAATGCCGAGCGGGCCAATTCATGTCCCAGCTTCACAAAACGCGCACGATCCACTTCGCGCAGACTGCGTCTGATTGCAGTTTTCGCCTTTCCTGTGGTCGCAATTTCCAACCATGTAACCTGCGGTGTCTGCCCTTCAGCAGTGATAATTTCGACTGACTGACCATTCTTGACCCGCGTCCACAAAGGCACGCGGATGCCGTCAATCTTGGCTCCCACACAGGCCGACCCGATCCGTGTGTGAATGGCATAGGCAAAATCAATCGGCGTCGCCCCGCGCGGTAGCTTGATCACCTCACCTTTGGGGGTGAAACAAAACACCTTGTCCGTGTACATTTCCAGCTTCACAGCTTCGAGGAAATCTTCGTGATCGTCCTCACCGTCAAATTGCTCGGTGAGTTGGGCAATCCACTTGGCAGGGTCCACAGCAAACGGGTTCTTTGAGCGTACACCGTCGCGGTAGGACCAGTGTGCTGCCACTCCTGTTTCCGCCACATCATGCATTTGCCGCGTGCGGATTTGCACTTCTACCCGCTTACCGTCACGTCCAGAGACGGTTGTGTGAATCGAGCGATAGCCGTTGGTCTTGGGTTGGCTGATATAATCTTTAAACCGTCCGGGCACCGCACGCCAACGTTGGTGGATCGCACCCAGCGCGCGGTAGCAATCCTCCTCGCTGTCTACAATAATCCGAAACCCGTAGATGTCCGACAGCCGTGAGAAAGACTGCTCTTTCTCCTCCATCTTGCGCCAGATCGAATAGGGCTTTTTCGCCCGACCAATAACCTCGGCTTCAACATCTGCATCCGCCAGCTCTTTGCGCATGTCAGCCGTGATCCGCGTAATCACGTCACCACTCTCGTTTTGCAGAGTGATAAAGCGCCGCATGATGGACGTACGTGCATCAGGGTTGAGCACCTGAAACGCCAGATCCTCCAGCTCCTCACGCATCCACTGCATACCCATGCGGCCCGCCAACGGGGCAAAGATGTCCATTGTCTCGCGGGCTTTTTGCGACTGTTTGTCGGGGCGCATCGCCTTGATCGTGCGCATATTGTGCAAACGGTCCGACAGCTTGACCAAAATCACCCGCAGGTCCTTGGACATTGCCATAAACAGCTTGCGGAAATTTTCGGCCTGCTTTGTCTCGGAGGAATTAAGCTGCAAGTTCGTGAGCTTTGTCACCCCATCCACCAGTTCGGCGACGTCTTTGCCAAACAGCTCCAACACCTCAGAATAGGACGCAGGCGTGTCCTCGATCGTGTCGTGCAGCAATGCGGTGATTATGGTGGCATCATCGAGCTGCTGTTCCGCCAAAATGGCAGCAACAGCAACAGGATGCGTAAAATAGGGCTCGCCGGAGTGGCGCAGCTGCCCTTCATGCATCCGCTCGCCGTAAGCATAGGCGTCGCGGATCAGCGCTTCATTTGTTTTGGGGTTAAACCCTCGAACCAATGTGACAAGGTCATCGGCAGTCGTCGTCATTCTCTGCCTGCGTCCCCATTCGGGTCGGATCGTCCCGACAAATTAGCCTTGCCCTTGTGCCGCCATCAGCTGCCGCAAAAGCATTTCTTCGGACATGCTATCTTCTTCGGGCTTGTCCTGCTCGGCACCCATGAGAATCGCCATGGCGTCCTCTTCGGGCTCGTCAACTTCGATCTGTGTCTGATTGCTTTCGATCAGACGCTCGCGCAGATCATCGGCACTCTGGGTCTCGTCTGCAATCTCGCGCAGGGACACAACGGGGTTTTTATCGTTGTCACGGTCCACAGTTACAGCAGAACCTGCAGAAATCTCACGCGCACGGTGCGCGGCCAACATGACCAGTTCAAACCGGTTTGGGACTTTATCAACACAATCTTCGACGGTAACGCGGGCCATTGGACGCTCCAATAAATTTTCTGCTAGAAAGCGGTATCTAGGCCTCTTCGCCCTGATTTACAAGCAGGTATTATAGCGGCACTACCTCTGCTCGAGCACTATCAGACAGTGCGTCATGCATCTCCCGCACACTTCGCCCCGTTACGGGATGACACCAATCTGGCGCCACATCCATCAGCGGCACCAGCACAAAGGCCCGCTCGCACAACCGCGGGTGCGGCACAATCAACACCTCAGGAACAGCCGTTTTTTGCGCCCCAAGCGGCAGATCACACCAGTATTTGTGCGTTTTTGCGTCTGGAAGCACACTATCCCCAGCCGCGATCAGATCAAGGTCAAGCGTTCGGGCACCCCAGCGGACCGCGCGTGCGCGACCCATCTCCTCCTCGACTGCGTGCATCTGCGCCAGTGCCTCCGCCGCTGTTCCCACATATTCCACTTCCGCCGCAGCGTTCACAAACTCCGGACCAGCGCCCGCAGGATAGGCGGGTGTGTTGAAATAACGGCTACACGCGCGAATCACAAAACCGCGATCTTCCAGCGCCACCAGCGCCCCAACCAGCACATCAGACGGATTATTCCCCGAAAAATTAAGGTTTGATCCCAATGCGATCAGATAGACACAGCCGTGTTCAGGCGATTCTACGCTGATTTTTCCCCGTTTCTCCATTTCAGACATGCGGCAACTTCCCTTTGGCGAAACCAAGTCTATATAGCAGCTGGCAGAGCCATTATAAGATAATGAATTTTCTTAGCACTAAACGCGTTTTTTGAGAGGTATATTATGTTTTACAAAGATGAACGTCTTGCATTGTTTATTGACGGGTCAAACCTCTATGCAGCAGGAAAAACACTCGGATTTGACATAGATTACAAGCTGTTACGCTCTGAATTTATGCGCCGCGGCAAATTGCTACGCGCTTTCTACTACACTGCGTTGTTGGAAAATGACGAATACTCTCCCATTCGCCCACTGGTCGACTGGCTGAACTACAACGGCTTTACCATGGTGACAAAGCCCGCAAAAGAATACACTGACAGCATGGGCCGCCGTAAGGTCAAGGGCAACATGGACATCGAACTGGCCGTTGATGCGATGGAGCTTGCACCGCGCGTGGATCACATCGTTATCTTTTCCGGCGATGGTGACTTCACCCCGCTCGTGGCCAGTTTGCAGCGCCAAGGGGTGCGTGTGTCGGTTGTCTCCACCATCCGCAGCCAGCCGCCGATGATTTCGGATGATCTGCGCCGTCAAGCAGACAACTTTATCGAACTTGACGATCTGCGCGAAGTGATTGGCCGACCCGCACGTGAGCCTGTACCTGCCGCTGCTAACTGATAAATAGCATGCCGCCCGCCCAGGGTAGGACCGACGGCATGCAACCTGTTAAAATGTCAGGGCCTAAAATAGAACGCAAACATTGCATGCGCTGCCCCTCTTGCTATTATAATCGTTGAATTTATATTTTATGCCCCCCGAAAAAGGGGGGAGTGGAAGGTGCACCTCGTTGTTCATCAAGCATGCGGCCAATCTGGAAAAATGCGCGACGGTGGACACGCTATGGGACGGCGCGTGCACGGTATTCGCCAGTCTAGGGTTTCATCAGGCGGTGTATCTCAGCGTCGATTCTGCCTTTGAAAGCTTGTTTGTCCGCAGCACCATGCCCGACCTCTACCGCGAGACACCGCCCAAAGAAGACCCGTTCCTGATCCATGCCTGCAACCGATATGAAATCTTGAAAATCGGCGTTGAGTTTATGGCGCAGCATCCCTACATTTCCGACAGTGAACGCGCCTTTATCACCCGCGCAGCGGATCACGGTCTCCGCGCAGGCATCGCCATGCCAATGCGCCTCAAAGGAGCGGAACGGTTCGGCGGCTTTGTCATTGGCAACGCGATGGATGGTCCGCAGTTCTTGAGAACGATGATGCCCCGCGCCGAGGACATGCGGATGTTTTGCATGGTCATTCACCGCCGCATCGAGGAACTCATCGCAACGGCCCCTGCCTCAAACCAGCAGCCAGAACGCCGCGCACTCATTCCAAATGCACTCCCCGAACCCTTTGACGTGCTCACCCCGCGCGAAACCGAAGTGCTCTTGCACTTGGCTCAAGGTCGCACCCGCAAAGCCACCGCACATCTCTTCGGCCTGTCCGTCCATACGGTCTCCGATTATGCTAAAATCGGGTACAGAAAGCTCGGCGTGCGCAACAGGGCCGAAGTTGCCGCACTCCTCTATGGCGGGTCGCGCGTCAAAGGGGCTGGACCTTAAGGCACGCCCCCCCTACCTGTAAGGGACGAGCGGAGATACAAACATGAGCAAACAACCCCTTATCCTCTATCTCGCCGCCCCGCGCGGCTTTTGCGCAGGCGTAGACCGCGCGATCAAGATTGTCGAAATGGCGATCGAGAAATGGGGCGCCCCCGTTTATGTCCGCCACGAGATTGTGCACAATAAATTCGTCGTCGATGGTTTGCGCGACCTTGGTGCTGTCTTTGTCGAAGAACTGTCGGAGTGCCCCGATGACCGCCCAGTGATCTTCTCCGCCCACGGCGTGCCCAAATCCGTGCCAAACGCGGCCCAAGCCCGCAACATGGTCTATGTCGATGCCACCTGCCCCTTGGTGAGCAAAGTCCACATCGAGGCCCAGCGCCACGCCGATGCTGGTCTGCAAATGATCATGATCGGCCATGAGGGCCATCCCGAAACTGTCGGCACCATGGGCCAGTTGCCCGAGGGCGAAGTTATCCTTGTCGAAGTCCCCGAAGACGTGGCAACCGTGCAGGTCCGCGACGAGAGCAAGCTCGCCTACGTCACCCAAACCACGCTGAGCATTGACGACACTGCCGACATCGTGGCCGCCTTGCAAAAACGCTTTCCCCAAATCGTAGGCCCACACAAAGAAGACATCTGCTACGCCACTACCAACCGCCAAGAAGCGGTAAAGGCCATGGCCCCCAAATGCGACGCCATGCTTGTGGTCGGCGCCCCGAACTCCTCCAACTCCAAACGCCTGGTCGAAGTAGGCTCCCGCGCGGGCTGCAACTATGCCCAGCTGGTGCAACGCGCTGACGACATCGACTGGCGCGCACTGGACGGCATCTCCAGCATCGGCATCACCGCTGGCGCATCGGCTCCCGAAATCCTCATCAACGAAGTCATCGACGTTTTCAAATCCCGCTATGACGTGACCGAGGAGTTGGTGGAGACGGCGGTAGAGAACGTAGAATTCAAAGTGCCAAGAGTGTTGCGGGAGCCAGCCTGAATTTCAAGCGCAGCGAAGGTCGGCTTTGAGCCCTTATTGCTGATTTTCTGCTATGCAGCGAATGTCTGCACTTGCGATCTAGCTAGAGGCATGACGTTCAGCGATATATTGACCGTGACTCTCAAAGTTGCAGATATCTCTGATAATATCGACGATGTTCTTTAGAGAAGATGACAGTTCACTTTTGCGGCCGTAGATTCTGTACAGGACATTGCAAATGTTCTCTTCAAATTTGATCTCTGTCAGCTGACCGGATGCAATGAGCGTCGATACGCTGGCTTTCGGTAAAACCGCGAGCCCCATGCCTGCCCTCGCCATCTCGATCTGGGCGACCAAGCTATCGACTTGGACCACTTCGTAGGGACTCCAACCAATATCAGCGATCCAAGTATCAACGGCACCGATCGTGCCTATAGAACCATGGGTTAGAAAACTGTATCTGGCTAAATCTTGCCCCTGATACATTTGATCTGATGAAAAGTAGCGAGGGCTTCCAACCATTGCAAATTTTATCTCTTGAGCCTGCTGGGAAGAAATATCCGCATCATGGGTGTAACTGGGGCAAACAATCAGATCCAAATCACCGCGAACCAGTTTATCGCGAAGAATACCGCAGTGTTCGATCGAGATTTGCGGGACGAAGTGCGGCAATTCTGATCTAATCTGCTCCACCAAATCAACGACCCAAGTATGCGCAGCGAACTCGGTGACACCGATTGAAATACGCCGCTCAACCGGAGTTTCATCGTTCTTCAAATCTTCTACTTGTGAAGCAAGCGCAAAGATTTTTTCAGCCAAAACGTTCAGGTTTTTGCCTTTTTCGGTCAAATATAGTTTGCGACCGCGTTTCTCGAAGATCTCGAAACCGCACGCCGTTTCAAGTTCCTGAAGACGCTTTGAAATTGTTGGCTGCGCTGCGTTCAAGCGTTGTGCAGCACGTGAAAGGGTTCCCAATCGGACTGTCCAAACCAGCGCCTCAACCTGTCGAATAGTGATCATCTAATTACCTTTAGTGATGTTAATGTATCATAAAATATCGCTTGTTTTGATGCATTCATAGCCCTAATTTTTGAACAGAACGAGATTTGAGGCGCATTGCCGACGGCGCGTTCCGCTACGTTCAACGGCACTTTGACCAGTGCCGATCAGGCAAACGACGACCCCAATTTAATGAATGAGGTATCGGCAATGTCCGCAACGATTGAACAACTCGACAGGCTAAAGGTACTCGGTGCTGCGACAGTGTATGAAGCGCAGGGTGCTTTTGGCGCGTTTGACAACGGGATCAAACCGTTAGATCCTAAATCGCGCATTGCAGGGCCTGCTTTCACGGTTGACATGCGGCCCGCTGATAACCTGACGATCCACATCGCACTCGAAACTGCAAAGCCCGGAGATATCTTAATTATTGACGCCAAGGGCTTCATGGAAGCTGGCCCTTGGGGGGATATCCTCACGCTTCAAGCGATGGAAATGGGCTTGGGTGGCCTTGTGATTGATGGTTGTGTCCGGGACGGAAACGACGTGGTCGAAAGCGGCTTTCCTGTCTTTTGTCGTGGTCTGTCCATCAAGGGTACTGAAAAGAAGGCACTGGGAAAAATAGAGGTTCCAATTGTGATTGGTGGTGTAAGTGTCTGTCCCGGAGATATAATTGTCGGGGATCGCGATGGTCTCGTTTCCATCCCCAAAGATTCAGTAGTCTCAGCCATTGCAGCCAGCGAAGTCCGAATGCAGCAAGAAGAGGAAATGCGTCGTGCAATCCGTGCGGGGAGCACAACTTCGCAGTTGTTGGGCGTGTCGGGTAAACACACCTAAAAGCACAGATTACATTACCTTTATTGATGTTAATACATCAGAAAATATCGCTTGTTTTGATGTAATTGCTCTCATAGCTTTTTGAATACAAGTGGAGCTGAACACAGCCGTGCAGGGTTCCGTAGGCACTTCTATGAGCGCTCTAAGCCATAAAAGAGCACATGCTCCTGTGGTCCAGACGCGCTGTCCAAGCAAAGCGGGAAAAACGCATATGATCAGCCAGGACCCGTTGCATGCCAAGCTCTTTGCGAGACGGATGGCGAATATCAAGCCATCAGCAAGCATGGCTGCGGCCGTCGAGGTCTCAAAGCTAAGGCGGAAAGGTGTCTCCATCCTCTCACTGGCAATTGGAGAGCCTGATTTCGCCCCACCAGACGCAGCTATCACTGCGATGCTGGACGCGGTAAGCCGCAATGACACAGGGTATCTCATCGAAAACCAGCCGCTTATGGCGGCGATCGCTGAGCGTTTCGAGAAAAACAACGGTTTGAAGTTTGCTGAAAATGAAATCGCCCTTGGGGCAGGTTTGAAGCAGATCATTTTCGCTGCATTTTGTGCCACCATTAACGAAGGTGACGAAGTCGTTGTTCCTGCGCCTTACTGGGTATCATACCCCGATATTGCGCAGCTTTTCGGTGCAAAAATAGTCGAGGTTCAATGCGCAGCGGATGCCGGTTTCAAAGTAACGCCCGAACAGTTGAAATCTGCCCTCACGCCACAAACAAAGTGGGTCGTTCTAAACAGTCCGAATAACCCGACTGGGGCCGTCTACTCCCGCGACGAAATGGCAGCATTAGGAACCGTGATTTCGCAGCACCCCTCGTGCCTTGTGCTATCAGACGAGATTTATGAGCATTTTGTCTTTGATGGTGCCAATTTCAGTACGTTCTTGGGCGCAAACCAAAACCTGCGTGACCGTGTACTGACGGCCAACGGGATATCCAAAGCATATGCCTTGACGGGGATGAGGATCGGATACGCGGGTGGTTCAAAAGACCTGATCGTGCAGATCAAAACCATCATTTCGCAGGATACAAGCTGCACCTCTTCTATCAGCCAGGCCGCAGCGCTCGCCGCGTTGTCGGATGATCAATCTGATATTCCGTTGAACAGAGCCGCATACCAACTTCGGCGCGATTGCTTGGTACAAGGCCTGAGCACTATTCCTGGGTTGGAATGTCGTGAGCCAGAGGGGGCGTTTTATGCGTTTGTTGGCGTGGCGGGCCTTCTGGGGGCGACAACCGAAGACGGCGAAACGCTGAATGATGACAGCGACGTGGCCAGATATTTCGTTCGCGCAGCACATGTCGCGACGATTGCCGGGGCCGCGTATGGGATGTCGCCCTACCTGCGCATGTCCTTTGCAACATCTGAAGAAATTATCACTGAAGCCTGCGCGAATATTGCAAATGCAGTATCGCGCTTAAAAATACCAAAAAACTAAGGGAGAACAGACCAATGAGAAACTTAACATTGAAAATTGCGGCACTTGCCGCTGGTGCGTTTATTGCGGTCAGCCCCGCACAAGCGGACAAATTGGACGACGTCATGACCGCCGGAAAGCTACGTTGCGGCGTCATTTCAGCAGCAAAGCCATTCGGATTTCTGGATGCGACGACCCGCGAAGTCGTCGGCTATGATATCGATTTCTGTAAGGCCGTCGCAAAAAAAATGGAGATCGAAGTCGAGATTGTTCCTATCTCTGTCGAAGGGCGCATCCCAGAACTGCAGCAAGGCAGCATTGATATTCTGGCCGCCGCACTGGGCTATTCCGCAGCGCGCGACGAGCAGGTGGATTACACTCTCTCCTACTATGTTGGCGTTCAGATGGTGATGGGCCATGCAGATGCAGGCTTTACAGATTTGGCAAGCTTGGCTGGTAAATCAATCGGCACAGCAAAGGGTTCCAGCACTGAACAGTATATCCGCGACATCATCCCGACAGCTGAAGTTGCAAGCTATCAAGATATTCCCGCGGCTTTTCTAGCGCTTGTACAGGGTAAGATTGATGCCGTGGCGATGACAGATGTGATCGCGGCTGAATTGAAGGCAAAATCACCCAAGCCTATGGAGTTTGTGCCTGAGCCACTGAAGTTCGAGCCTTGGGGTATTGGTGTTGCCGAAGGTGAAACACGTCTTGTAGCAAAAGTGGACGAAGCGCTTGCGGCTATGGAAGCAGACGGTGAAGCGGAAGCCATCTACCATACGTGGTTTGGCGAAGACAAACAGCGGAACTTCAAGATCGTGCCAATTGCTGACTATCTGAAGTAAACGGATACCAAAGCGCAGAGGTCAGAGATGAGTTTTGAATCAATAGCGGTTCTTCAGGAGCCCTACTTATCTTGGCTCTTACAAGGCCTGTCACTGACCTTTGCGCTTTTTATATTTTCGTGGACGATCGCATTCGTCTTAGGTTTCCTGCTCCTGCTTATGCGGATGTCACCGATCAAAGTGATTGCCTGGATACCTGCAGCATATATTGAGCTTGCGCGAAATATACCTCTGCTCGTGCAGATCATGTTCTGGTATTTTGCAGTCCCAATGTTGCTCCCCGACTTTCTACAAAAAGCTCTCAATCGCTGGGATAGTGGCTTTATTCTTGCGGGCCTCGCCTTGGGGTTCTGCATGGCCGCCTATTTCTCGGAGTCGTTTCGAAGCGGCGTGAGATCGATCAACAACACGCAGGTGGAAGCAAGTCGGGCACTCGGGTTCAGCTTCCTCCGAACAATGCAATACATCGTATTTCCGCAGGCTTTGCGTGCGACCATTCCGCTGATCATGAACAATACATTGCTGCTCTTTAAGAACACCTCGATTGCAATGGCGATTGGCGTTCATGAGCTCATGTATCAGGTGCTGTCTATCAATAATGATACATTCAGAACGTTTGAAATCTTCTTTGTCGCCACAATAGTTTATCTCTTCTTTTCGATCCTAATCATGATCGCAGGGGAGTTTGCGGAGCGGTGGGCAAAAAAGAGCAGGAGGGCCAGCAATGCTTGAGATCATTAATGACTATTGGCTGTTTTTCCTCATCGGGCAATATCCGCATGGCCCCCTTGGCGGTCTTGCCGGAACCCTACTGCTTGCCACGATTTGCCTGATCCTCGCGCTACCCTGTTCCATTCTGATTGCCATTGGTAGGACCGGAAAGAACCGGTTTTGGCGCGGTGTGACGTTTGTAATTGTCTATGTGATGCGCGGCACGCCTTTCCTGATGATCATCTTCTGGGCACACTTCCTTGGCCCAATCATCTTTGGAACGTCGATTGGCGCATTTTGGGTCATGGTCATTGCCCTGGTCCTGTATGAGAGCGCCTACCTCGCCGAAGTTATTCGGGCAGGCATTGAGTCTCTGCCTTACGGCCAGACGGAAGCGGCCAAAGCTATGGGATTTTCGCGCACCAAGACTATGATATTAATCGTACTTCCTCAGGTGATGTATAACTCGTTCCCTGCATTGCTGAGCCAGTTTGTCTCCATCATAAAAGAGACCTCTCTGGGATTTGTCATCGGGGTGCATGAGTTCACTTTTGCCGCCTCGCAAGTGAATTCCATACTTCTGGTAAAGCCGGTCGAAATCTACCTCATTCTAGGTCTGACATTTTTCATCGTTTGCTTCACCTTCACATCCGCAGCGCGATGGCTTGAGCGAAGAATAGGCAAGTCACAGGGAGTTCTACCAGCATGATTACTGTAGAAAACGTAAACAAATCTTTCGGTAAACTTCGCGCCTTACAAGACATCTCGGGTAACTTCCCAAAAGGCACTGTGACAGTTGTTTGCGGTCCCTCAGGGTCTGGTAAAAGCACTCTCATTCGAACGCTTAACCGACTTGAAGAGATCGACTCCGGCCGAATTACCATCGACGGTCGTGATATTTACGAGCCAAACATAAACCTTGATCAATTCCGGATGAGCTTGGGGTTCGTCTTCCAGCAGTTCAACCTGTTCCCGCATCTGAGCGTCTTAGACAACATCACTCTGGCGCCGCGCAGACTGAAGGGGATCGCCAGGGATGAAGCAGAACAGATGGCATCCGATCTTCTCCGGCGGGTCAAGTTGTCGGGTAAGGAACATGAGTATCCAGAGAGCTTATCAGGCGGTCAAGCGCAGCGAGTAGCGATTGTCAGATGCCTGGCCATGCAACCCAAAATAATGCTTTTTGATGAGCCTACCAGCGCCTTGGATCCTGAGATGATTTCAGAAGTTTTGGACGTCATGGGAGACCTTGCTTCAGAAGGGATGACCATGGTTTGCGTGACACATGAGATGGGCTTTGCCCGAAGTGTCGCCAACTCAATTTGGTTTCTGGAAGACGGCCAAAAGCATGGTGAGTTTCCTGTTGATGACTTCTTTCAAGGGACAACTGATCCTAGAATTTCTCTGTTCTTGAGCCATCTCAACCGCGAATAGGGCGCCCCAATTAAAGCAGTCCGCTTCCACTTGGGAATCGGGCTTTGCCTTTCCTGCCAAGGCCGCCCAAATGCACCCTTCAGAATCGATCAATGCCGGCGCTGGAATTATCGAACGGGAGACTGCGTCGTCGTTGTCCGAAACCGCTTATCGATTTCGACCTCGTATTTCTAGAAGCTGACCTTCGGGCGTGCGCAGCGAAAGCACACTTTGTTCCGCCGAGGGAACACTGAACTGGCTGAATAATTTTCCGATTCAACCCTTCACATCCCCAACACCCACAGCGTAGCCTTAAGGAACTCCAAAACCAAAGGCCGCTCCCCATGATTACCCTCCAATTCCTCCTCACCGCACTGGTCGTCGTCATCATCCCCGGCACTGGCGTAGTTTACACCCTCGCACTCGGCCTTGGCCAAGGACGCCGCGCCGCACTCTGGGCTGCATTGGGTTGCACCTTCGGCATCGTCCCCCACCTCGCCGCCGCCACGCTGGGATTAGCCGCAGTTCTGCACACCTCGGCACTCCTCTTTACAGCCGTGAAATGGGCGGGCGTCGCCTATTTGCTCTACCTCGCATACCAAGCGCTCAAAGACGGCGGCGCACTCAACGTCCAAGCCTCCGAAACGCGGCAAAGCGGTTGGCGCATCGCACGGCGCGGCGCATTGATCAACATTCTTAACCCCAAACTCTCGATCTTCTTTCTCGCCCTGCTGCCGCCGTTTCTGTCGGGCACACCCGCCACAGCCACAGCGGAAATGGCCCTGCTCGGTGCTGTCTTCATGGCCCTCACCTTCGCGGTTTTCGTCCTATACGGCATCTTCGCCGCCGCCGCGCGCACCCAACTCTTGGGCTCCCCCCGCGTCATGGCATGGCTTTCGCGCTCCTTCGCCGCAATCTTCACCGCCCTCGCCGCCCGCCTCGCATTCGAGCGCGCATGATACATCCTATCCCCCGCTCCCCTCTCCTTCTCGGACTCGCAGGTCTGCTGCCCTTTCTCTGGGGTGCCGCAACTGTCCTCAGCCCCGCGCTCAGCGACCTCAGCACCAGCACCCTCGGCGCACGCTTTACTGGCCCTTATGTCCAGCTTTTCTACGGCGCGATCATCCTGTCCTTCATGTCGGGCGTGCTCTGGGGCTTTGCCACAAAAGCGGACAGCACACGCGCCACAACGGGCTACTTCCTTTCGGTCCTACCCGCTCTCTGGGCCTTCTTCATGACAGGCTTCGGTCCCAGCAACGCCAGCCTCAATCTGATGATCGGCTTCGCAGGCCTGCTCATCCTCGACACAACATTCTCCCGCTGGGGGCTGACACCAATCTGGTGGATGTCCCTGCGCCTTCTGCTCACATCAATCGTCCTCATCTGCCTCGCCATCACGGCCTTCGTATGAGCGATCCCGAAACCCTCAAGGTCTACGCCGCCCAGTCGCAGAAATACGCGACCCTCACCGATGCCGACCTGAGCGCCGACCCCCTGCTCACCGCCTTCATCGCCGCACTCCCCCGCGGCGGGACCGCCCTCGACCTCGGCTGCGGCCCTGGCACAGCGGCATGCGTCATGGCAAACGCGGGGCTACAGGTCCACGCCACCGATGCGGTTTCGGAAATGATCGCCCTTGCGGCACAGCACCCCCTCGTCCATGCCGAAGTCAAAACCTTTGACCAGATCAGCGGCACAAACCTCTACGATGGCATCTGGGCGAATTTCAGCCTGCTGCACGCCGACCGCACGGCCCTGCCCACAATCCTGCTTGCACTGCACACCGCGCTGAAACCAAACGGCACTTTCCACATCGCTATGAAGCTGGGCACAGACACCGCCCGCGATAGCATCGGCCGCCAATACACCTATGTCATCGAGGACGAATTGCGCGACCTTCTGACAACGGCGGGCTTTACCATCACAAAAAAGCACACAGGCAGCGGTAAAGGGCTGGACGGCACCTATGCCGATTGGATAGCACTCGCCGCATATGGCTAAACTTTACGCATACACAGACGGCGCCTGTTCGGGCAATCCCGGCCCCGGAGGCTGGGGGGCTCTCTTGCAGGCGATGGAAGGTGACAAAGTCGTAAAAGAGCGCGAACTCAAAGGCGGCGAAGCCAACACCACCAACAATCGCATGGAGTTGCTCGCCGCAATCCACGCCCTCGAAGCGCTGGACCGCGACACCGAGATCACAATCGTCACCGACAGCAACTATGTGAAAAACGGCATCACAGGCTGGATCTTTGGCTGGAAGAAAAACGGCTGGAAGAACGCTGCGAAAAAGCCCGTGAAAAACGTTGAACTCTGGCAACGCCTTGATGCCGCCAACGCGCGCCACCGCGTCACATGGGAATGGGTAAAAGGGCACGCAGGCCACCCCGAAAACGAGCGTGCAGACGCCCTTGCCCGCGCAGGCATGGCCCCGTTCAAATCCAAATGACCATTATCGCCTGTCCCGTGGCACTGAACCCAGACGGGGCGACGCGCCGCATCGCTGTCTATCAAACTCCCGACGGCACGCAGCACCTCGTAAAAACTATCGTCCCGACAGCAGATAAGGCGACGCGCGCTGCTGCCCAAGCACTTTACACCGTGAGCACGCTGGAAACGCGCGCCGCCCTCCCCATCGGGACTTCATCCGAAATTACCGCAGATGAAGTCTGGCATTTCACCCTATGCCGTATCGCGCCGCCGATCCGCGAGCAGTGGAAACACGTCTGCGCCGACACGTCTGCACTCCTTCAGTTTTCATGGATGACACTCGATATCCCCCTTAATGGGTTTACCGAGACAGACAAACGCGCTCTCGACTGGATCAAAGCCACCTTATGACTCTGATCACCTTCCTCGATTATGCCGCTGTGATCGTCTTCGCGATTACAGGTGCACTTGTAGCCAGCCGCGCCCAGCTTGATCTTGTAGGTTTTGCTTTCATCGCCTGCCTCACGGCGGTCGGTGGCGGCACCATCCGCGACCTCCTGCTGGACCGCAATCCGATCTTCTGGATTGCGGAGCCCACTTATCTGGCCGCCGCCGCCACCGCAGCCCTAGTAATCTTCTTCACTGCCCACCTGCTCGAATCCCGCCTGCGCGCCATAATCTGGCTCGACAGCCTCGCACTCGCTGTCGCCGTCGCTGCTGGTGCTGCCGTCGCCATAAGCCTCGATCAAGGCCCAGCCATTACGATCCTAATGAGCATCGTCACGGGTTGCATGGGCGGTCTGATGCGCGATGTTGTGGTGGGCGATGTCCCCGTCGTTCTCAAACAGGGTGAGCTCTATGTCACCGCCGCCTTTGCAGGTGCTACGACGACAGTTCTGCTCAACGCATATCTGCCCGAAGTGCCCTACAGTCTGATTATTGGTGCAACGGTAACTTGGGTTCTCCGCGCCGGATCGATCTTCTTTGGATGGAATCTTCCCGTTTACAAAAGCGCTCCGCCAAAGGAATGACGCCCACTATTTTCGCCAGTGAAACGGAACGATAATAAGTGCGCCGATAGACGAGACAATCGCGTTCACTCCCGGCGATGAAAATCCGAACCCGAACATCAGCCGCACAAAGTAGAACACAAACGCGCCACCAATACAGATGATGATCGACTGCAAAATCCCGTTATGTGTGAATTCGGTCTTCTCGGCGAGGTAGCCAACGATCCCCGCAATCACAACTGTACCGATCATCGTGGGAAACATAGGGCTATCCTTTGTTCAAATCCGCGCCAACAGCGATCTGCATACCGCGCTGGAACACATCCACATCCTGCGCTCCCTTGCCCGCCTTTTGCAAGCGGGTGAGGGCAACTGCCCCCTCCCCACAAGCTATGTGCAGCGCCTCATCAATCACCTCACCCGCAGGCCCAGCACCCTCAACCAAACGCGATTCAAGCACTTTCACCCGCACGCCGTCCATCTCAAACCACGCGCCTGGAAATGGCGACAACCCACGTATAAGCCGATCAACCTCATCCGCAGGCCGCGTCCAGTCGATCCGCGCCTCCGCCTTGTCGATCTTCTCGGCATAGATCACACCCTCTTCAGGCTGCACCTCCGCCACCAAATCATCCAAACGTTCCAGCGCCTCAACGATCAGCCCTGCACCCATTATCGCCAAACGGTCATGCAACTGCGCCGTTGTCTCCTCGGCCCCGATGTCCAAGGCATCGCGCAACAGCACAGGACCAGTGTCCAACCCCGCTTCCATCTGCATGATGCACACACCGGTCTGTGCATCACCTGCCATAATCGCACGGTGAATGGGCGCGGCTCCGCGCCAACGCGGCAACAGACTGGCGTGAATGTTCAAACACCCGCGCTCAGGCGCGTCCAGAATGGTCTGCGGCAGGATCAGCCCATAGGCCACAACCACAGCAACATCCGCCTCTAACGCTGCGAAATCCGCCTGCGCCTCCGCCGTCTTCAACGAGACAGGCGTGCGCACCTCCAGCCCCAAGGCCTCCGCCCGCGCATGCACTGGTGAGGGACGGTCCTTCTTGCCCCGACCCGCTGGGCGCGGCGGCTGGGAATAGACAGCAGCAATCTCGTGCCCCGCCTCAACCAGCGCATCCAGAACAGATACCGAAAACTCTGGCGTGCCCATAAAAACAATGCGCATCAGATCACCCGTTCATCTTGCGCGCACGGCGGATCAACATATCGCGCTTCATTTTGCTCAGGCGGTCAAAATACATCTTCCCGTCCAAATGGTCGATCTGATGCTGCACGCTGGTCGCGTCCAACCCCACAAAATCACGTTCCACCACCGCACCCGTCTCGTCCGTGTACCGTACCTTCACCCCGCGCGGACGCGAGATTTTGGCCGACACGCCCGACAAACAAGGGGAGGCTTCCTCATGCACATTTAGTATCGCCGAAGCATCGATCACTTCAGGGTTCGCAAGCCGTATCCGCTTGTTCCGCGCCTCCGATGTGTCCACCACAGCCAACCGTTGCATCACGCCAATCTGTGGCGCGCCAAGGCCGACACCGGGCATGGCGTCCATCGTCTCGATCATATCATCCCAAATGCGGCGCACTTCTTCCGTGATTTCCGTGACCTCTGCGCACGCCGTGCGCAGCCGCTTGTCAGGCCACGTCAGAATTGTTCGTACCGTCATGCCGCATACTCCGCTTCCACCGTGGCACGCGTTTCCGCGTCCAGATGGTCAAAGGTTATAATTCCGTCAAGGTGGTCAATCTCGTGCTGCACACAGGCCGCAGCAAAACCTGTAAAGCTCTGCACATAACGCCCGCCATTCAGCCCCGTCCAAACCATCTGCACCTGCGCAGGACGCGAAATCTCCGCGCTCACACCGGGAATACTCAAACAGCCCTCAGAGTTGCTCGCCCGCTCCTCACTGACTTCCATCAACATCGGGTTGATACAAACCAGCGGATCGGACTTGCCCTCTTTCCACCCAGCATCCATCACAAACACCCGCACCATGGCACCAACCTGCGGACCTGCCAAACCACGACCGGGGGCCGCATACATCGTCTCCAACATATCCGCCGCCAGTGTTTCAATCTCGGGTGTAATTCCCTCAACAGGCGTACAAGTCTCGGTCAGCCGCGCATCAGGCCACTGCACAACCTCCAGCACACTCATCCTCGCGCCAACTCGCGCTTAAACTTAACCATCTTGCGCGTCATCATCTGACGGCGTAGCGGTTTGAGGTAATCGATAAACAGCTTGCCCTCTAAGTGGTCAATCTCGTGCTGCACACACGTCGCCCACAATCCGTTCATCCCCTCGCGCTGCTCGTTCCCGTCGCGGTCAATCCACGTGACTTCAACCTCGGCAGGGCGCGTCACATCGGCAAACTGCTCGGGCAGGCTCAAACATCCTTCTTCATAGGTGTTCAATTCCTCGGACGAGGCAACAATCTGCGGGTTAAACATGATCAGGGGGCGCGGCTTCTCGCCCTCCTCCTTCACACAGTCCAGCACAACCAAACGGGTCAGCACACCAACCTGCGGTGCTGCCAACCCCACACCAGGGGCGTCATACATCGTCGCCAGCATATCATCAGCCAGCGTGCGCAGATCATCCGTCAGATCATCAACAGCGGCACAATGCTTTTTAAGGCGCGGATCGGGGTGGTATATAATAGGGCGTTTCATGCAAGTTCATGTAGGGCATGACCCCTGTTCCCGCAAGCAGGGCTTGCACATCAATCTGGCACAGCTAGGGTTTGGCGCAAATCTACAGGAGAGATCACATGAGCTTTGACACCCCGATTGAACGCCGCGGCACGCACTGTGTGAAGTGGGACGGCATGGAGAGTATCTACGGTGTGCCTGCCGACACGGGCATTTCCATGTGGGTTGCCGATATGGACTTTGCCACCGCCCCAGTTGTCCAAGACGCTGTGCAGGCGATGGTCAATCACGGCGTCTATGGCTATTTCGGCGATGACAGCGAATACCGCGCCGCGATCCAGTGGTGGATGAAGGAGCGGCACGGCTGGGACCTTGATCCCGCCCATATCTTCACCACCCACGGTCTCGTAAACGGCACCGCCATGTGCGTCGATGCCTTTACCGAAAAGGGCGAAGGCGTCGTCCTCTTCACCCCCGTCTATCACGCTTTTGCAAAGGTCATCAAAGCCGCTGACCGCCAAGTCGTTGAGTGCGAGATGGTGCAGGAGAACGGCCGCTACCGCATGGACTTCGACGCCTATGACGGGCAGATGACAGGCAACGAAAAGATGCTTATGCTCTGCTCGCCGCACAATCCCGGCGGCACCGTCTGGACCCGTGCCGAGCTTGAGCAGGTAGCTGCCTTCGCCAAGCGTCACGACCTGATCCTCGTCTCGGACGAAATCCACCACGATCTGGTCATGCCTGGTCACAAACACACCGCTATGGCCCTGATCGATGGAATCGAGGACCGCCTCGTGATGATGACCGCCACGACCAAGACCTTCAACATCGCAGGCAGTCACGCTGGCAACGTCATCATCGCAGATCCGGTCCTGCGTGAGAAATTCAGCGCCCGCATGATGGCACTCGGCCTGTCCCCCAACAGCTTTGGCCTCTTCATGGCCACTGCCGCCTACTCCCCCGAAGGGGCAGCATGGGTGGACGATCTAATCGCCTACCTCGACGGCAACCGCCAACTTTTTGACGATGCCATCAACGCAATCCCCGGCCTCAAATCCATGCCGCTGGAGGCCACCTACCTCGCGTGGGTCGATTTCACGGACACAGGGATGAGCCGCGAAGAATTCACCAAACGTGTCGAGCAAGGCGCCAGCATCGCTGCCAATCACGGCCCCACCTTCGGCACAGGCGGCGAGAGCTTTTTGCGGTTCAACATTGCGACCCCCCGCGCACGCGTACAAGAGGCCTGCGACCGCCTCGCAGAAGCCTTCAAAGACTTGCAATAGACCGCCGCTCGAAAACGACAAAAGGGCGCTCTGGTCAGAACGCCCTTTTTATATCCAAAAATCCAAAAGCCCGGATGGTCACGCGCTCCGTGCGTCTGCCTCGACGTCAGGCCCCGAAGCATAATCCACACCGCAACTCCGTTTGACAACAAACACAATCTCGCCGTTGGCCGTATCCTTGCCCGTGATCAAATACTGGCTCAAATGCTCGGCACCGTCATACAAATCCACAACGCCACTGAGCTCAGGCACCACCCCCGCCCGCACGGCAAATCCCGTGGCCCAGCGCCGCAATACTGGATAATACACACCGCCCGCTTCAACAGACAGTTGAGCTGCACGCAAAGGATGGCTCATTCGAGGCCGCGCTATGCCAGGCTCAAACCCTTTGGGTAGAAATATATCCATGATTCTTCTCCCATTTTGCATGACCAGAGTTGTTCCGAAAGTTTCGCAAAGCAACTCATTTTTGAAACTTAGTTTCTCACTGTGTATTTTCGCACGCTTTCTGCGCGGCAGCGTCCCTTAGAAACTTAGCCCCTACAGGTTACATTTCTATGAAGGTTCAAAAGGGAGACAGGTATGGGCTTGCTCATCGACGGCCAATGGCATGATAGCTGGTATGATACAAAAGAGAGCAGCGGCGCATTCAAGCGGCAGGAGGCAAATTTCCGCAACTGGATTACGCCCGATGGCGGCGCTGGCTCCAGCGGCAGAGATGGCTTTAAAGCCGAAGCAGACAGGTATCATCTCTACGTCAGCCACGCATGTCCATGGGCGCATCGCGCCCTGATCTTCCGAACGCTCAAAGGGCTCGACAACCTGATCGAAATCTCTGTCGTTCACCCCGACATGCTCGGTAACGGCTGGACGTTTGAAACAGATTTTAACGGCGCCACAGGCGACACCCTGTTCAACTTATCCTATGCACGCGACATCTACACCCGCGCTGTGCCCGACTTCACAGGCCGTGTGACCGTTCCGATCCTCTGGGACAAAGCCCAAAATACCATCGTCTCCAACGAATCGTCCGAAATCATCCGCATGCTAAACAGCGCTTTCGATGCCATCACAGGCAACACTGACGACTATTGGCCTACAGAGTTGCACCAGAAGATCGACGTCGTGAACGCCCGAATTTACGACACGCTCAACAACGGCGTCTATAAATCCGGCTTCGCCACAACCCAAACGGCCTATGACGACGCCGTGCATCCGCTCTTCGATACACTCGACTGGCTTGAGGAAATTCTTACAGCGAACCGCTACCTGACAGGGGACCGCGTGACCGAGGCCGACTGGCGGCTGTTCACCACGCTTGTGCGGTTTGATCTCGTCTACCACCAGCATTTCAAATGCAATCGCGCGCGGATCGTGGATTACCCCAACTTATGGGCCTACTCCCGCGAACTCTATCAATGGGAAGGGGTGGCGCAGACGGTCAAATTTGATCACATCATCCGCCACTATCACTACAGCCATGAGACGATTAACCCCAACCGGATCATCCCGATCAATCCCGTTATTGACTGGCACGCGCCGCATGATCGCGGTTAACTGACCTGCAACTCCGCACCGTAATGCGCCACCATGGCCACGAGGTCCTCTGGTGGCGTACTGCTTTGCACAAAGGCCCGTGCATTGGCCGAATGGGCAAAAATCGATCCGTCAGAGAAAAAGCTGGTGTTGGTCACAAAAATCACTCGCGCATCGGGCTGGCGATAGTTGGCATAATCCGAAATCGCGAGGGCACAGCCTTCCTCGATCACCAAATCCAGAATGATAATATCAGTATCATTTTCTGAAAGATGCGCGATAGCCAGATCCTGACCTGCGACACTTGTCACTTTCATACCCTGCCGCAGCAGATGCCGCTGCCAGACATTTGCCAGTTCCGGCACGCTCTCTACAATCAGGACACGTGTTATTTGAGGTCGGCTGGCACTCATACCAAAGCCCTCCATGGCGCTTAAAGAAACGATTTAATTAAAAATAAGAACAGCAGAATCAACGCAACTGCCCAGAGCATAACCTTCTCTTGAATGTTATTCCAAACTCCGCTTTGTCGAACGGGGAAAACTGGCTGATTTCGGCCTGTAATTTTAACAATGAGTAAAATACTTGGGCAAAAATCTACGAGATCACGGCGGAGGCATTGACGAAGCGGCAGAAAAATTTGGCGGCTTACGTAGCCAATGGGTTGATTTATCGACAGGAATCAATCCCATAGCCTACAAATTAGGCACATTCACCGATGACGCGTGGACAGCCCTGCCTGACCGCGTTGCAACATCGGCCCTCCTTGATGCCGCGCGACAATTTTGGAAGGTTCCAAAAGGGGCGGCCATCCTCGCCACACCCGGCGCTTCGGCCTCCATCGCGATGATTCCCCGGCTGCGTCCAACTGCGACGGTCCATATTGCGACCCCTACATACAACGAACACGCCGCCGCTTTTGCCGCAGCAGGATGGAATCAAACAGACACCCCGCAAAAGGCGGCGGCCCAAGTCATTGTGCACCCCAACAACCCCGATGGCCGTATATTTGATGCCTCTGATCTCCATGCCCCCCTGCGCATCATCGACGAGAGTTTTGCCGACGTCATCCCCAACGCCTCCCTCATTGCCGAAGCAGCAACACCAAACACTGTCGTCCTCAAAAGCTTCGGCAAGTTCTGGGGCCTCGCAGGTCTGCGCCTCGGCTTCGCCATCGGTGATCCCGAATTAATCAATCAACTCGCCACAATGCTTGGCCCTTGGCCCGTCGCAGGTCCCGCCCTGCAAATCGGCGCACGCGCCCTGAGCGATCACGATTGGGCCGACCAAACCCGCGAGCGTCTACTTACCGATACCACCCGCATTGACTCCCTGCTTACAAACGCAGGTGCCAAACCCATTGGCGGAACCACCCTCTTCCGTCTCTACGAGGTTGACGACGCCGCTAAGTGGCAAGACCGCCTCGCCAGTCGCCACATCTGGAGTCGCGTATTCCCCTACAATTCCCGCTGGCTTCGCCTCGGCCTGCCTGCACCTGACCAATGGTCTCGTCTCGAGAAGGCCCTCGCATGAGCACGCCCATAATCCTCATTCTCGCCCTCCTCCTCGATGCGGCCTTAGGCGAGCCAAAGTGGCTGTGGGACCGCCTGCCCCATCCCGCAGTTCTCATGGGACGGGCGGTTAGTGCTTTGGATCGCATGCTCAACCCCAAGCGCGGCGGCATCATGGCAGGTGCGTTGACAATGGCCTTGCTGATCGGCGGAGCCTACCTCATCGGATGGGCGCTTTCGCTGCTCGGCCCTGTGGTTGAGATCATCGTTTGTGCAATCCTGCTTGCCCAACATTCCCTCGTGCAACATGTGGCCGCTGTCGCGGATGGCTTGCGAGTCTCGCTGGGCGATGGCCGCCGCGCCGTGGCCATGATCGTCAGCCGCGATACTGCTGGAATGGATCAATCCGCCGTCGCCCGCTCCGCAATCGAGAGCGCCGCCGAGAACCTCTCGGATGGCATCATCGCGCCCGCCTTCTGGTTCCTTATCGGCGGCCTGCCTGCGCTTTTAGTCTATAAAATCATCAACACTGCCGACAGCATGATTGCCTACCGCACGCCCCGCTATGAATACTTCGGAAAAGCGGCAGCTTATGTCGATGATATCATGAATCTCATCCCCTCCCGTGTCACCTGCTGGCTTATCGCAATCCCCGCAGGCCTCATCGGCCAATGGCGCGAAATTGGCCGCGATGCGCGGAAACACCGCTCCCCCAACGCAGGCTGGCCGGAGGCCGCAATGTCCCGCGCCATAGGTGTGGCATTGGCTGGCCCCCGCACCTATAATGGCAAAATGCAGGAATTTCCTTGGGTGGGGGACAGCGGTAATCAGAATCCCGATCCCAGCGATATTGATGCAGCCATAGGTCAGCTTTGGCGGGCTTGGGGCATGCTACTGGGGCTCACGGTTCTGCTCGCCCTGTTCGGTTATACTTAGATCAAAGGTCATTCATGCGCTCCACATTCCTCGCAGCTCTCATCGCCCTCGCACCCGCCACTGCTATGGCCGCCACCTGCGGCGGCAACTTCAACAGCTTTAAGAACGGCTTGATCGCAGAGGCCCCCAAATACCGCGTCTCGTCAGATACCGCCAAACGCTTCCTCGCAGGTGTGCGCCAAGATCAATCCGTACTGCGTGCAGACCGCTCCCAAGGGGTCTTCCAACGCCCCTTCGTCGACTTTTCCCGCCGCCTCATCTCCAACGATCGCATCAACCGCGGCGTCAGCAATGGCCGCAAATATGGCCGCGTCTTTGACCGCGTCGAGCAGCGATACGGTGTCAGCCGCTCGGTCCTGCTCGCCTTTTGGGCGTTCGAGACGGACTACGGCAACATCCAAGGTAACTTTAACACGGCCAACGCCCTCGTTACGCTGGCCCACGATTGCCGCCGCCCGCAACTCTTCCGCCCGCAGGTCTTTGCCGCGATGGAATTATTTGCGCGCGGTGAACTCGACCCCGCCAAGACCACAGGCGCATGGGCAGGCGAAATCGGCATGGTGCAAATGCTCCCCCGCGACATCATCGAAAACGGCACCGACGGCGACGGCGATGGCCGCGTCTCGCTCAAAACCTCCGCCGCCGATGCCCTCATGTCGGGAGGCAAAATGCTCAAATCACTCGGTTGGCGGAAAGGTCAGCCATGGATCGACGAAGTCATCGTGCCTGCCAATTTCGACTGGTCCCTCACAGGGTTGGAAACCACAAAATCCACCTCACAATGGGCAAAACTCGGCGTAAAACCCCGCGATGGCCGCATGGCAAAACTACCCGCCTCGCTGATCCTGCCCCAAGGGCGCAAAGGGCCGGCCTTCATCGCCTACCCCAACTTCAACGTCTTCTTCGAATGGAACCAAAGCTTCACCTACGTGCTCACCGCCGCCTATTTCGCTACCCGACTCAGCGGCGCGCCCGTCTATAATGCAGGTCGCCCCGAGCAGGGCCTCAGCGGCAACCAGATGAAACGCCTGCAACGCGCCTTGCAAAAACGCGGCTATAACGTGGGCAATGTCGACGGCATCCTCGGTTCGAATACACGCAAAGCTGTGCAAAAAGAGCAGATCCGCCTCAAATTGCCCGCCGACGCATGGCCCACACCTGCATTGCTGTCCAAACTGGAAGGCGCTTCACGATGACCCTGAAAATCTCCGCCGCCACAATGGTCGCCAACGCCCGCGCCCGCATCGAGGAGATCGAGACACCGGACGCCATCGCCATGGTCGGCAACCCCGACGTCCAAATCGTCGATCTACGTGACCCGCGCGAGCGGGAACGCACAGGCTTCATCCCCGGCAGCTTTCACTGCCCGCGCGGCATGCTCGAATTTTGGGTCGACCCCGACAGCCCGTACTTCAAAGACGTTTTCGCGCAGGATAAGAAGTTCGTCTTCCACTGCGCCTCAGGCTGGCGCTCCGCCATTTCCGTGGCCACGTTACAAGACATGGGCTTTGACGCCGCACACATCAAAGAAGGCTTCGGCGCGTGGGAAAAAGCAGGCGGGCCCGTCGAACAGGTCAAACCAAAGGCCTAACTCACGCGACCATCTGGCTCGCTTTTTTCAGATCGACCGAGACAAGCTGGCTCACGCCCTGCTCCGCCATGGTCACACCAAACAGACGGTCCATCCGCGCCATCGTCACCGCATGGTGCGTGATGATGAGGAACCGCGTATCGGTCTGGCGGCACATCTCGTCCAGCAGGTCACAAAACCGCGTCACGTTGGCATCATCCAGCGGTGCATCAACCTCGTCCAGCACACAGATCGGAGCAGGGTTGGCAAGGAAGACAGCAAAGATCAGCGCCATCGCCGTCAGCGTCTGCTCGCCCCCCGAAAGCAAGCTCAAAGTCGACAGCTTCTTACCCGGCGGCTGACACATGATCTCCAACCCCGCCTCAAGCGGATCATCAGATTCCACCATCACAAGGCTCGCCTCACCGCCCCCGAAAAGATGCGAAAACAGCGTGCCAAAATTGCTGTTCACCTGTTCAAAAGCCGTCAGCAACCGCTCGCGCCCTTCCTTATTCAGGCTCGCAATGCCCGAGCGCAGCGTTTTGATCGCCTCTTCGAGATCATTCTTCTCGTTAATCAGCGTATCGTGCTCTTCCTGCACTTCCTTGGCGTCTTCCTCCGCCCGCAGGTTCACCGCGCCCAAAGCATCACGCTGACGCTTGAGACGGTTCACATCCGCCTCCAGCACATCCGCCGCGGGCATCTGGTCAGGGTTCACATCCAACTGGGTGAGCAACTGGTTCGGGGTGAGCTGTTGATCCTCCGCTATCCGCTCCGCCGCTGCTGCAACCGTTTCCTTGGTTGCATCACTCCGCGCCTCCGACCGCGCCCGCGCTTCGCGTGCCTCTGAGGCCGCGCGCTCCGCTTCACGCTCCGCCAATGTCGTCTCGCGTAGCGTCGCCTCAGCCACCGACAGCTTATCCACAGCCTCGGCGCGCCGCGCTTCAGATTTGGTAATCTCACTGCTCAACTGATAACGCTTGGCCGCGATCTCCGCTGGTGCCGCGCCCGCTTCTTTGAGTTCGGCCTCGGATGCTTCCTTACGCTCAACCAATTCCGTACTGCGCTTCTCCGCAGTTTCCAAACGGTGCCGCCAGCCGCTTAACTCCTTCGTCACTTCCTGCGCTCGCTTGGTCCGCGCATCGCCCTCACGGCGCAATTCATCATGGTTAGAACGGCGTGACATCATCGTGATCCGCGCCGCTTCCACAGCCATGCGGATATCCTCCACCGCCGCCCGCGCCTCACTCAAATCACCCAGATCCGCCAGCGCCCGCTCCGCCTCCAGAACCCGCGCCCGCGCGCCCATCGCCTCATCCTCGTGGCGCGTCACGGCCAGCCCAAGGCTCTCCAACCGCCCCGCAGCCAAGTTGCGATCCGCCTCAACACGGCTCAACGCACGCCCCGCATCCGCAACCATCCTGTCCGCATCGCGCCGCGCTTCCCGCGCACGCTTATCAGCCTCCGACTGCGCGGCCAGTTGCGCCGTCAGGCTCTCATGCGCTGCCCGTGCACCTTCCGCCCGCTGGCTCGCCTGCTCCAAGGATTGTTTGAGAACTTCCAAACGGTTGAGTTGTTGTAACCGCAATGCCGCTGCTGATGGCGCGTCCTCCGCCCATGCGCGAAACCCGTCCCAGCGCCACAAATCACCCTCAAGCGATACCAGCCGCTGTCCAGGCTGCAATGCGGCCTGCAACCGCGGCCCCTCATCCGCATCCACAAGCCCTATCTGACCCATGCGACGCCCCAAAACATCTGGGCAGGACACATGATTGGTAAGCGGCGTCACCCCCGCAGGCAACGCCTGAACCTGTGCATACGCCGCCAAAGCAGACCAGCCCGACGGTCCATCCGCATCCACTTCAGGCGCACGTAAATCATCGGCGAGGGCCGCACCAAGCGCCTTCTCGAACCCATGCTCCACCTGCAAGCGGTCCAAAATCTGGCCACCCTCTGCCGTGTCGCGCTCCACCAACTTGGCCAATGCGCCCGCCTCGGCGCGCAACGCATTCATCTCGCCCTCGGCCTCCGACCGCTCACCACGCGCTTCCGCCTCGCGCGCTTGCGTTGTCGCCCGCGCCTCCTCCGCCGCAATCAACCCGTCCTCAGCCGCCTGTGCAGCCGTCTGTGCCGCAGCCTCTGCTGCTGTCGCCGTCTCAAAATCACCCGCTGCCTTTGCCAGCGAAGCCTCGCTCGCCGCAACAGCCTCCCGCGCGCGCACTGCTTCTGCCTCCGACTTGGATTGTGTCTTGCGATTGTCCTCCAACAACCGCTCAGCCGAGCCATACCGCGCCGCAAGCCGTGCCACGTCCTCGGTTTGCTGGCCTAACTCACCCTCACGCGCCTGCAAAATCGCCGCCGATTCCCGCGCCACTTCCACCGCATTCTCCAAAGCAACATCGTGCCCCTCGCCCGCCTTAGCAAGCTCACGCTGCTCCCATTCCAGCCGCTCAATCGTATCGCCCGCATCACGGTTCAACCCGCCTTCGCGCTCGATATCCCGCGCCAGTTGGTCAATCCGCCCCTGCAACGTCTCGATCAGCGCACTCGCCCGCGCCTCTTGATCGCTCAGCGTATCGCGCTGTACGATCAAGCGTTGCACAACAGCCGCCGCAATCGCATCCTCCTCACGCAACGCAGGCAGCGCTTCCTCTGCCTCTTGCCGCGCCTTGGCTGACGTCCGCACCAGCCCCTCGGCCTGCGCCGCCGCCGTCACGCGCTGGCGCAACTCATCCTCGGACTTCGCCCGCGCATCATCCGCTTCGCGCCAGCGGCGATACAGCAACGTCCCCTCCGTCCGACGCAACTGATCGCCAATCTCGCGGTACCGCGCGGCCTGACGTGCCTGCCGCGCCAGCTGCGCCAATTGCGCCGCCAACTGCTCAACCACATCATCAACCCGCGCCAGATTGGTCTCCGCCCCGTTCAGCTTCAGCTCCGCCTCATGACGCCGCGCATAGAGCCCCGAAATCCCGGCCGCTTCCTCTAGAATACGGCGACGGTTTTTGGGCTTGGCGTTGATCAGCTCACTAATCTGCCCCTGCCGCACCAATGCAGGGCTGTGCGACCCCGTCGAGGCATCGGCAAACAGCATCTGCACATCGCGCGCGCGCACATCCTTACCCGCCGCCTTATACGCACTGCCCACATCCCGCGTGATCCGCCGCACAATATCGAGGCTGTCATTCTCGTTGAACCCCGCAGGGGCCAACCGCTCACTATTATCAATCTGCAGAGATACTTCGGCAAAGTTGCGCGCAGGTCGCGTCGCCGCTCCCGCAAAAATCACATCTTCCATCCCACCACCGCGCATCGCGGTCGGGCGGTTCTCCCCCATGACCCAGCGCAGCGCCTCCAACAAATTGGATTTCCCACAGCCGTTCGGCCCCACAACACCCGTCAGACCATCCGCGATGATCAGATCGGTGGGGTCAACAAAGCTTTTGAAGCCCGTCAGCCTAAGTTTGGAAAAGCGCATATACCGCCTGCATGGTGATTCCGGATCGTGCAGTAGGGTGACGGAGTTGACCGACCCGAGTCAACCACTCCACACAACCATCAGCGGTATCAGGCGACTTATCCACAAGATATTGCGCCAATCAGGCAGGGGCGCAGTCGATCTCCACGGCTACACCGCCCAGCTGCTTAACTTTGGTCCCGCGCACAGGCACACATTCCACGTCAACAGGCAGCATAGGGACGACCCGCTTACCGCCCTTGCCACAGCGCAATATCCCCGTCGACTGCGCCTGATCCCCGCGCACTTCCTTTACCTCACAACCACTGACCATCGCCATCGCCCGCCCCGCCCGCTCACGGATCGGACCAAAGCGCGGCGCATATTCACTGTTGGTGCGGATCGCTTCCGCCAACTCGCCCCGCACCCGCACATCAAAAGTGGAGCCATCGACAGTCACAGTCGTTGCTTCCAGCCCGCGAAAATGCGGACCAGCCGTGTTGCAGCCCATCAGGAACAGCACAAAAAGGAGGACTATAAGTTTCATCCCTCACTGATGGATCTTTATGCTTAACAATTAGTAAACGCTGACCCGATTCTTAAAAGCCAAAATCAAATCAAACCGCTAACCTGCTATAACGATGTTATTTAGGCACAATCTGATTTTCTCATATGGGGTTAGACCCAATTTAACCCCGCAGTCTTAAACCAGCGGCTAAAAGAGCGAAACTCCAGATTAGAAAGAGATTCTATGCGTTTCGTCCCAATCGTCGCCCTTCTATCCGCCGCAGCTCTTGCAGCATGCACGCCCGCAGAAATCACAACACCGCCCATCTCTGTCACACCCAAAAATGCGGCAAACGCTGTGGGCCTCGACGTCTATGCAGGACCGCGACGCCGAGGCAATCCCGTGCCGTCCTTCCGCGGTCAGGAAACACTGCCGATCCGCTCTGCTGGTGTTGCGAGCGATGGCCAGCGCAAAGAGATTTCGGGAGTGCCCTGCACCCTTGATGCTGGCGTCTATTCGGCGAAGTTCACCACTCCTGCAAACCTGATTGTCCCCGATTATGGGCCGAACTCACCCGCAATCTTCATTCGCTGCGCCTATGAGGATCAAAGCGGCTCAGTAACGGTGAATGCGTTTAATGCCACGACCCAACAACGCATGAGCAACGCTGCCGCTGGTGGTATTATCGGCGTAATCATCGTGGGGGCGGTCACCGCGGCAAAAGTCGACAATGAAAAGGACGAGTTCAAATATCCGGCCGTCACAGTCCAGATGCGCAAGCAAAAGAACTAGGTACAACAAATCGGCACGCCTTGCCCCTTCCTTTGATTGGTCATATATTTTGACCAATCAAAGGATGTCCACATGCCATTTCGCCCCGTCAGTCCTGAAAAACTTTCCTCTGCGGTGGTGCGACAGGTTGAAGAATTGATCCTGCGTGGCATCCTCCAACCCGGAAAGCGCCTCCCGCCAGAACGGGAACTGGCCGAACGCCTCGGCGTCTCCCGCCCCTCCCTACGAGATGCGATTGCACAACTTCAGGCGGCTGGGCTTCTCGCTTCCAAACCCGGCGCGGGGGTATTTGTCGCCGACGTTCTTGGCTCCGCCTTCTCCCCCGCACTCACTGCCCTCTTCGCCCGCCACGACGAGGCCACAATGGACTACCTCTCCTTCCGCCGCGACATGGAGGGGCTTGCGGCAGAACGCGCCGCCCGTCTTGGCTCCGACACTGACCTTGCTGTAATCAGCGCTATCTTTGCCAAAATGGAAGCCGCCCACGACAGCCGTAGCGCCGAGGATGAGGCCGCTCTCGACGCGCAGTTCCACATGGCAATCATCGAAGCGAGCCATAATGTCGTGATGCTCCACATGATGCGCTCCATGTACGAGTTGCTGCGCGGCGGTGTCTTCTACAACCGTCAGGTCATGTTCAAACAGCAGACTAAGCGCGCTGTCTTGCTCGACCAACACCGTACTATCCACGACGCCCTGATCGCCCGCGATGCCGCGGGTGCACGAGAGGCCGTAGAGGCGCACCTGAACTACGTCGAACGCGCCCTCATGGACCAACAAAAGGCCGAGCGGCACGAGGATGTTGCACAGCAGCGGTTAGATCATGAATTGGGCGGATGAATCGCCGGTTTCCGGACAAAGCAGCCGCTCAGTCTGTTGCCATCGTTAGATATTGATCCGAGCAAGTAACGCTAAATTTCGAGTCACAAGTCTATTCCATGTAAGCTCAACCAGTCAGACAAAAGACGATGCTTTGCCAAAGAAGCAATCGTTCTGAGACATGTTCGCCTATCTCGGGGGTCACTTCGAGCAATTTCGGCACGGAGAAATTGGTACAGCTTTAGGTCAACTTAGCCTGCTCCCACCTGGTGGCACATTCGATCCGGCCGCAAGGGATGATTGGGTAAAAATGTTCAGAAGGCAAACTTTCGTGAAATCGACGCCAGATTTGGCTTTGAAATAAAATGGGAAAAGCCCCAAATTTAGATGATTGAAACGCACTTATTCTTGCCATGCCCTGAAACCGACACAGGCATTCGCGTTAGGGTTTGGAAAACAGTTCAAGACGTCAACCTACTCTGGACTAAGTACGGCAATTAAGCCCTCATCATGCACACGCCCGACGCGATCTCCTGACGATGCCTAAACCGCTGACCAACTGAACCAGCCCAAAAGGATAGTTCATCCCCAACTTTAAGTGACGATTTTCAACTGCTTCAAAAGGGAAGGAATTTCCTTTTTCATTTTGAAAAATCCCTTAGTGGCATGAGGCCAAGCTGTCGTATCGAACGCGCGGCGCACTTGGTAAAGAGTTATACCCGCTGCATGCAAATCAGGCGATGCTGAAGACAGGGCCGACGCGACGGGGCCAACTGGCGCGTAACTTGTCACGATAGTTTTTACCCCCGCAGTCTTACAGGCCGAGATCAGCGCATCAGCCCACGCATCTGTCTCAATAATCTGTGCGCCTGCGCAAGTATTCCGCATAGCATCCCGAGCAAAGCCGCGCGCGATTTTTCCCAGAGGTAAAGGGGAGCGGGCCTCAGTTGCCAATGCACCCAAAGTTACGACCGACGGATGCGGCAAGGTATCGGCGATCTGCATGTCCTCTTCGGTAATTAGCAAAAGGTAATCGCCCGTAACGTCATCAGCGCGTATGGCTTGAGGCAAAACCACGCGCTGATGCTCAGCATCCTCGGTCAGCGTTGTTACATCGGTATTCAGCTGGTGAAGTGGCGAATACCGCCCGTCCGTAAACTTGGAAATATTGGAGACCCGCGCGATGTAGGGGCGCCCCTTGGTTTGCAAGCCTCCAACCCATCGCCACGCCAATGTGTTGGAGGCAGGATCACCATCCATTAGGTGGCGCAGAAAGAAGTCCGCCCCCAACTCCCACGGCAAGCGCAGGGTGAAAATCCAGATCGACGCAAACCACATGCGTGCATGATTGTGCAAATAGCCTGTATTTACCAACTCTTCCGCCCAAGAATCAAAGCAGTCGATCCCTGTTTGTGCATCTACTGCATCGGCGTAATTAGCAGCCAATCGGCGGTCCTTATCGAGGCTATTAAGCTGACTGCGAAGGCCCGTTTGATAGTAAGCCCAAGCGCTGGGGTGCTGCTCCAGCCACCCTTTGAAATAGGTCCGCCAGAATACCTCATGCACAAACCGTTCGGCCGTTTCAAACGTGTGACGCTCCAAAACAGCATGCAGAACTTCGGTTTCGGAAATGAGGCGATGCCTGATCCACGGTGACAGCGCCGAGACATTTGTGCGCTGCTCTGGACCCAGATCGTAATTGCGGCAACGGTCGCACATCCCCCCTGCCCGCTCGGCGAACAGATCGAGCCGCGCAAGGCCTGCGGTCCGGCTCGGTGTAAAATCTGGACACTCCGATTTCTTCGCCAAGTCCCTGATGATATCTTTGGTTTTCATCTTAATTCCTCAGAGGTCTGAACGTGGCAAACGTGGGATGGCATAAGGGACATCGCGCTTGTATCCCTCAAATCGGTCTCCATAGCGCCGCGCAAATCGACGCTCTTTCAAACGCGGCGCAAGCAGGCAATAGGCAGTCAATGCTACTGCAAGAAACAGTTGATCAGGCGTCCAGACGGGCACAGTCCAGGTTGTTAGCGCGAAGGACACATAGATCGGTTGACGGATAATACTAAACAGGCCCGCCGTGGGCATATCGGGAAACACTGGCTTGATGTCTTGCGCCAGTGACATCCAGCCCAATGCGCCTGATTGCACCTCTGCACCGGCGTCATAGCTGGCCCAGATCAACAGGAGCCAGGAGACAGCGTAACAGCCGCAGATAAGGGCAAAGGTGATCCCCTCTGCCTGCCACCAAATGACGCCGCTGGGTGTCCATAGAGCGAACAAAGCCAGCAATTGCGCGGAGGCGATGATGGCATAAGTCGTGGTGGAGAGAGTTCGTGCAAAAGCACGCGGTGCGAGTTTTGCCAAGATGCGGCTGCCACGAGGAGACAGCAAAAGCGAATGGATCAGAGGAAACTGCACAATCAAGGCAGCGTTTGCAACCACAGCCCAAAGACCAGGAACCCTGCCAAAGCTCTGCGACATCCCAAAGAACATTGCGATCATCATCGCCAGCACTGCAGCTGCAAAGGTCAGATGGCAAACGATGCCATAGACAATAGCCACCGATATGCGCCATCCCCCCGCAGGCGGGCGTAGCACACCAAAGGCGAGCGTGAGTAAACGCCACAATGGCTGTGTATCAGTATACTTCATAGGCTATGACCTAGCAGTGATGCCCCGCCCGTCGAGAGCATTTGCCTGCGACCATTGCTCCTTTGACTAATATTCTCGCATGCTACTTTTTAGCCGTGAATAGGGGATCACAATGACACAGACGAATCTGCGCACCGCTGACCTCGTGTCGCGCTATATGACACTGACAAAAGAGATCATGCCCGACCTTGCACGAACAACCCACCGCCATTGGCCCGTGGGCAACGATCACTGTTTCCAACGTATTGTATTGGATACGCTATGCTGCGGCGTCTGGTACGATCATATTCCGCGCCCTGCCTACAAGCACCTGACGCGCGAGCAGGCTGCACAGGCCGTTCACTTGTGCGATCAGATTATCTCGGGAGAGGTCGACCTGGCTTTTATAAACGATCAATCCCTGATCTGGCGTGGCAAAGAAAAGGCCATGACCCAACGCCTCTAAAACGAACAGAAATGCGTATCCCCGTCCTCAGTCGGGGCATCCTCAAAATCCCCAGCTTCGGGAATACGACCAAAAGCAATCTTACCACCGACAAAACCACCCGGCACTTTTTCATGTTGCCCAAGCGATAGCGCCTTACCCCCAAAGCGGCTGCGCAGATCGTCCATCATATTGCTCACGTTTTCCCATCGCGCCTGATCGCGCGTGTCGCCTGATTGCGCAGCAAACAAATCACCTGTGATGTCACCCTCGGCTTCCAACCCGTGCAGCATGACAGACACCGAGGCTGGCGCGAAACGCATCTGCGCCCGCGCAGCGCCAAGCCCCTTTGACAGGGCACGCCCAAAGCTGAGGTCATCCCGCGAGGGCTGGAACTGCCCCTCCCATGTCCAACGCTGTGCTTGGGCGCTCTTTTCGCGGGTTGACCTCAACCGCTGGCTGCGCATCGCCAATGTCAGCTTGGACGCGCGTAGATCGGTACGGCGCAACCGCCGCGCGGCACTTGCCAACAGCTGTCTGGCACAATCCTCAACCCTGTCGGGACTACGCCAGTCGTTCGGCAGGACTCTGCTGTGGCCAAACATCCGTTTTTGTGTCTGATCTCGCGGCGCATGAGTGCCGTGAAGCTCTTGCAAGAAACGCTCACCCTCAACGCTACCCCAAATGGCGCGGGCCTGCTTGGGTGCCAAATCCCATAATCCTGAAAAATCATACACACCAGCAGCCTTCAACCGAACCAACATCCCCTCCCCGATCCCCGGCAGTTTGCCAAGCTTCAGATCGGCCAGAAACGAAGGCAGCATCCTGGTCTCCAGCAAAACCGCCCCATCGGGCTTATGACGCTCTGCCGCCAGCTTTGCCAAAAGCTCCGTCGCGGCGATGCCGATGGAGCAAGTCAGGACAGGGCTGAACTCCAACAACAATGCTTTTTTGATCCGCGCGGCCAAAGCCAAACCCTGACGGGCCTCACTCGGCAAAAGCGCACAGACGACCTCGTCTATCGAGCGGACGTGCTGGATCGGAACCACCGTTTCAATCACTTCGAGAATGCGTTTGTGCAACCTGACATAGACATCAGGGCGCGCCACAACAAAGGTCATATCAGGAAGTATGGTCCGCGCCTCGCGTGCGGGCATATTCGTCTTCACACCCCGCACTTTGGCTTCACGGCTCACCGCAATGCAGCCCGTATGCGGTGAATCAAGCGCGACCACGCCAACTGGTTTACCGCGCAAAGTTGGGTTGAAGTGTTGTTCCGCCGAGGCGAAAAAACTATCGAAATCCAGATAAAGGCGTTCAGGCAGGTGGGCAAATTCAGCCATAATCAACTTCCTGCAAAACGTGGCACTCCGATATACCAAAAATAAGGGCCGTGATTACGCTCACGAAACACCCACAGCCGCAAAGTCATGTGCGCCAAAATTCAACAGCACTCTCAAACTCGGCAGCATAAAAAGCTACCGCTTCTGGTCCCGAAGGCTCCCCATAAAATCGCCCGACACGGTTTGCACTCTCGAAAAAGCCGAGGGCTGGCAAGCCTTCCCTCCCCTTGCTGATCACCAACGCTGCCATCAATGGATGACCGGCAGCAGCATCTTCCTCAATCAAAATTTCAAGAGCGTCTGTTACCTGCCGGATGATGTTCGGTGGTGAAATATCAAGGGCTTTGGCAAGCTCAAGATACGTCACAGGCACTGCTTTCGCTGCAATTTCGCAAAGATGTGTTCTTACACGTTGGTTCAGCATTCTTTGGCTCTTTCAAAAGCTCACACCGAGAGAGACAGGCGCAATACCTCAAAGCAATTTTTCAGGTTGGAGCCGAGGATAAACTGCCTTAGCCGCGCACAATCTGTATGTTCAGCGGAGCCGCTCCGCCCGCAATCTTCAGCAACAAATCAATATTCGGATGTGCGCCAGGGCGGTTTCTTGCATCAATCGTGTGCTCGGCAAAAACATCAAGCCCGTGCTCCGCCGCATCGTCTGACACAGCACCAAAGCTTTCTTGGAGATAGCGATACACAGCCAGTGACCCTTGTTTGCCAGCCTGATTTTCGATGCAGGCAACAACCGTACCAGTTGGATCAATTAGATCGATGCGTGATATCCCTTCGATAGAAGGCAGAAGCTGCAGATTTTGTTTAAACGAAGCTGTGGGTTGGATCATTTCTCGATACCTTCTTGTAAGTTCCCTTTTTCATAATGCCTTTGGAGGCCTGCCGCCAGATATCGCGCGAAATTCAAGCAGGACACCATCTGCTGGGTCCCTCGGCAAAAACTGCGGAAATCACGAATTTCGATTTTCCAGCCGTCGAAACAGCATCGATAGTCCAAAGCACAAAATGAAATAGAAGGCCGCCGTGGTTAGCCATGCCTCGAAGATCAAACGGGTCGATGCGACCAGTTCGACGGTTTTATAGGTCAACTCCTGAACCGAAATAAGCGAGATGATCGAGCTGTCTTTGATCAGGCTGATAAACTGGTTTGCCATAGGCGGAACAACTTTGCGCATGGCTTGGGGCATCACAATATAGCGGAGTTCCTGAAAACGGGTCATGCCGATAGCACGTGCCGCTTCGCGCTGGCCTTTTGGAACGGATTGTATGCCGGCACGAACGATTTCCCCGACGAAGGCCGCCTCGAACATCGCCAGCACAATCACACCAGACACAAGCGATGGAAACCGGCGCATATCGCCGAAAAAGAATTCCCAGATATGGGCGTTGTCCCCACGGGCAATCCCGCGCGCCCATGAATTGAGGTTCAGCGCGTCAATCAACTGCTGGGACAGGAAAAAGAAGAAGATGAAGATGATGACGACAGGGGGGATGTTGCGCAGCAATTCAAGATAGGTGCGCGCCAGCAACCGCGTCGTCAGGTTCTCGGAGCAGCGGGCAACGCCCAAGCCTACCCCGATGATCAGCGCCAGAATACTGGCATAGATGCTGATGCGGATGGTTGCGAACAGGCCTTGGAGTAGTAGATTAGCGAACCACTCCTGACGGTCTTCGCGGTAGCGCAGGATATAGTCGGGGATAAGCTCCCACCGCCAGCTGTAGTTCAGCGCGCCCTGCATGCGCAGGCCGATATAGGCCGTGACCCCCGCCAATATGGCGAGGATCAGCCAGTCAAGCCAGCGCAATCGTTTGATAAATAAGGGCACGCCGAGGGGTCCTTACTGGGAAACTTGGTCGGACCAGTCTTCGCCTTTGAACCAATAGTCGTTACGCTCTTTCAACCATCCGTTTGCCTGTTTCACAGCGATCCAGTTGTTGAAGAAGTTGAGCGCGTCGCTGTCGCCCTTGCGCACTGCAAAACCTTCACCGGTGGCCAAAAACGGCGTGTCAAATGGGACGACAAGCTGGTCAGGATAGCGGCGTGCTTCGATGGAAGGCGTAGGCTCTGCTTGCATATTGGCGTGGGCATTGCCGTTCAACACTTCTTGGGTCGCGGCACCGTCTTCGTCAAACAGCAGCAATGTCGCCTCTGGAAACAGCTGTGCGATGGTGGAGGCAGGCGTGCCACCACGGCGTGCCGCAAATGTCACTTCGGAAGAGTTGTAATCCTCCAGCGTGAAGCCATCGGTCATTTCCTTGTTGGCCAGAATGGTAAGGCCGGAATAGGCATACGGCTGGGTGAAATTCACAGTCAGGTTACGCGCTGGCGTAATCGACATGCCCGAGATGATGACGTCAAAATTGCCTGCGACCAGCTGCGGAATGATACCATCCCATGCGGTCGGCACGAATTCCACGTCCACACCCATATCTTTAGCCAATTCGCGGCCTACGTCGAGCTCGAAGCCGATCAGCTCACCGTTTACATCCCGCATGGACCACGGCGTAAAAATTGACAGACCGATGCGAATGACGCCTTCTTCCTTGATCGTTTCAATCACAGATTCAGACGACAGGTTTTGTGTCGCTGATTGTGCAAATGCGGGTGCAGCGAACACGGTACTGGTGAGTGCCGCGAAGGCCAGCCCCAGCGCGTTCGACATGGTTTTTCTACGTGTCATGGACATGATTAGTTCCTTTGGAGTTAAGTTGCAGGTTGAAACCGTCGCTCAATGGCAGAGACGCCGAACGACAGGACGAGAGTGAGCGCCAGATAAACGGCGGCAATGGTGAACCAAATCTCGAAGCTCATGTAGGTATCCGAGATGATGTTGCGCCCCACAGTGGTCAGTTCGGCCACCGCAATGACGCTGACGATGGCGGAGGATTTGATGAGGTGGACAACTTCGCCAAAGAGTGGCGGGATCATGAAGCGCACCGATTGCGGAAGGATGATGTAGCGGTAAGCCTGCCCCCGTGACATCCCGATAGAGGCCGCAGCCTCCCACTGGCCTTGCGCCACCGAATTGATGCCTGCGCGGAAAATCTCGGAGATCAGGGCCGAGTGAAACACCCCGAGCGTGAGCACAGCAGCGGTCCAGCGGTCAAACCCGAACACGGGACCAAGCACGTAGTAAAACAGATACAACAGCACCAGCAGCGGGATATTACGGATAAACTCAAGATACCCAATTGCCACACCCGTCCCCACTACCAGCCCCGACAGCCGCAAAAGTGCGATGCCGAGGCCAAGTACAGTTGCCAGCGCGAAAGACGCAGCCGACAGAACAATCGTAGCCCACAGCCCGTGCAGGATTTCCCCTGGCTGAAACCCATCATCGGTAAAGGTGTAGATGTATTTGGGGATTTGGTACCATTGCCAGTTATACCCCATCTGTTGCGCACCGGTGTAGGCGACCCAAACAATGACACCCACGATGACCAGATAAAGCCCTACACCAACAGGCAGGTTATTCATCACGCGTTTAAGGGTCACAGGACGGGTATTCGACATGGTTTAATGTTCCAAGATCTGATCAAGGAATAACCGCGCACGCGCCGATTTCGGATTGGTGAAAAATGTCTCTGGTGGGGAGACCTCGACGATCTTGCCTGCCTCCATAAACACCATCGTATCGGCCACCTTACGCGCAAACCCCATCTCATGCGTGACGACGACCATGGTCATGCCTGTCTCGGCCAGTTCAACCATAACATCGAGCACTTCGCCGATCATCTCAGGGTCCAGCGACGATGTCGGCTCGTCAAACAACATTACACGCGGCTCCATACACAGCGCGCGCGCAATCGCCACCCGCTGCTGTTGGCCCCCTGACAATTGCGCGGGGCGCTTGTCTGCCTGCTCGGGTATGCGCACCCGTTCAAGATATTTGCGCGCTGTCTCTTCCGCCTGTTTGCGACTGAGGTTACGCACTTTCATCGGGCCGATTGTCAGGTTCTCCAAGATGGTCAGGTGGGGGAACAGATTGAACTGTTGAAACACCATTCCAACATCCTGACGAAGTTGCCGTATCTGAGGCGCGTCCGCGTACAACTCAATGTCGTCAACTTGCAGTGTGCCAGCGTCGTGGTTCTCAAGCCCGTTAAAGCACCTGATCAGCGTCGACTTACCAGAGCCGGACGGACCACAGATCACAACCCGCTCCCCCTGATGCACTTCTAGGCTGATATCCGTCAGCGCCTGAAAGTCACCAAAGAACTTATCGATTTTCTTGGCAACAATGATCGGTTTTCGTGTCATCTTGTGCGTCTGGCCCCCGCCGTGTTGACCAATAGATAGACTGCGACAGGACAGTGGCAACCTAACATGCAGAATAGTCGGTGAATTTTACAGACAGGGCCGACGCGATTGCGAGGAAAGGCGCGCTACCCTACTTCCCAGCCGTCATGCAAGACGATCCTCGCTTCCCTTCCCCGCCACCGAGTGCCAAAAACAGACCATGTCAAAAAAGACTCTTAACACCACAAACCTAGAAGCCTTGGGTGCAGAAACGCTCGCGGCCCTTTTGATCGAAGTGAGCGCTGGCAGTGCCGACATCAAGCGCAGGCTACGGCTCGAGCTGAGCCATAACCTTGGGGTGTCCGAATTGGCCCATGACGTGCGTAAGCGGCTTGCCTCGCTGCGCAAATCAACCAGCTATGTCGGCTGGCGCAAACGCAAGGCGCTGATCAAGGACCTTGAGACCCAAGAGGCGATGATCGTCGACAAAATCGCCGCCGATGACCCGACAACTGCCTTTGATCTTCTTTGGCAGTTCATCGAGATGGCCCCCTCGATCTTTGGCCGCGTAGACGACAGCAAAGGGGACGTGAGTGACGTATTCCGCGCAGCGCTTCTACAGTTTGCGGGGATCGCGCCGCTTGCGCAGCTTGAGCCTCATGCGCTGGCAGACCGCGTATGGGAGGCAGTGCTTAATAACGCCTATGGTGAATGGGACGGTGTCATAACGCTGATGGTCCCCGCACTTGGCGCGTCGGGTCTTGAAGCACTCAAGGCTCAAGTCGAAGCCCATGCAGGCAAGCCTGATGCAGAGCAAACCAACGACCACGATGCCATCGTGTTCCTGCGTGAGTTACGCGGCGGCATCAATCATGCGGCGAAGCGTAAGGCACGCTTTGTCCAGTCCTGCCTGCAGGAGATCGCAGAGGCCACGGGCGACACGGCGTCTTATATCTCCCAGTTTTCTGCCCGTGATCTGGAACGCAAAGAAATCGCTGCCGAGGTGGCAATGCTTTTGCTGGCGGACGACGAAAAGGAGGATGCGCTTAGTGTGCTCATGGCTGCAGAGACAACGGAAAATACGCACGGACAGCAAGCGTGGGACGATGCCTATATCGCTGTTTTGCTGGCTTTGGGCCACAATGAGGACGCGCAGACGCACCGCTGGACCTGCTTTTGCGAGACCCTCAACGCAAAACATCTGCGCGGTTATTTGAGCCTGCTTCCGGATTTCGATGATGTTGAGGCTGAGGACGATGCGAAACGCCACGTCCTGACCTATCATCCTCTGTCAACCGCTCTCGAATTCTGTCTGCGGTGGCCCGACCTGCTAACAGCTGCCCGTCTGATTGAAGAACGCGCAGATGAAGTGAACGGCGATCACTATAGTCTGCTCACACCCGCAGCCGAGGCGTTACGCGAGCGCCACCCCCTCGCCGCCGTACTTCTCTGGCGCAGCATGATTGATCACGCGCTGGAGCAAGGGCGCGCGACAATGTACAGCCACGCCGCTGATCATTTGTCTGATTGCACATCCCTGGATGTCGATATTACAGACTACCAGCGTTTCCCAACCCACGCGCAATACCTTGAGACATTGCAAGTACGGCATGGCATGAAATCATCATTTTGGTCCAAGGTAAGAACCAACTGATACGGGTCATTGGAACAAAATACCGTGTATTCGATGTTCTTTCAGTCCGATACGCAAAGAGCATGGTTTCCACAAAACTTATTCTCACAGGCAGCTATGCAGTTGCCGGCACGTAGCACCTTACAAGCCCACTGCAATGCGGCGACCCCAAGACCGTCAATTACTATTTACACAACATTCATCAGGGCAAAGGGTCTGCCATGTAGACAAAGTCAACGCTCGCTAAAAACGCAGGGACTTAAGTCGATGTATCTGAAAAAGGCTCTGCTACGATTTGGTATTCATCTTCGTAAACCCCGTATCCGAGCCTTTTCTCTTTCAGGATATCAACGCTAAAACCGTTTTGCTCCAGAATTGAAGCTAACTCGAACGCTCTTGCTATATGCTCAGTAGCGGACGGTTTAAACCAACTTATCCCTCGTGCGTAACGCTCATATCTTCCTTTTGAATTCGACTTAGAAAACCTATCCGGGATGGCGAGGTTCTCAGTGAACCAAATCATGAGACTACGTACATAGTTCGCTGTGTACGTGGCCGTGCTGGGATCGTTAACCAAAACAGACGCCGCGCGAAAGAATCCTTCACGTGCATCCATGCCGCTAACATTCGCTGAGCAAACAAACCTCAAATACATTCGATGATCTTAGCAGTTCTTACCATCTCATAGTCAAGCAGGAGTAATTGAGGCCAATACGGGCTCAAAGAAAATCCTAATATTTTTAAAATTAGCCCAATCTTAACAACGTCCCAACCGCCGCAGCATCGCCCAAACAATTAGCTTATGCGCAGGGCGCACAGGCAGCATATAAAACCAGCCAAAGCGATTATGCACTTTCACAGACGACGTAATCGTTAGCGTATTTTCAACGCTCGTCACGCAGGTCAGCACATCCAGATGATTGTCCCGTGCCGAAAGGGTCAGCACCTCGTCATTCACCGTCTCCACCAAGAAAAAGTCTAGCCTGTCGCCCTCTTGGACAAAGCTGCGCACCTCACCAGAGAACCCGCCAATTCGCTGAACGCCGAACCTTGCCGAAACAGCATCACGTACTCGAAAAGCCAGCCCCAACAGCGGCAGCGGCTCGGCCATAAGGCGCGTCCATGCCTCCAGCGGCGTGAGAGGCTGGGACAAGCGGACAGATTGTTGGTCAAAAAAATCCAACTCCCCACGCGGTGCTACCAACTCGATCTGTGCTGTCTGAATCTTCATAGCTGTCCCCAAAACGCAAAAAGCCCCGCCAATCCGGCAGGGCTTTTCAACCAAATAACAAACCGCTTAGTGCAGTTTCGCATCCACTTGCGCGATGCCATCTTCGATCAGCTTGTTGCCGTCTGCCGCAGTCATCTGCTTTCCGATGATGTCGCGGGACGCAGCAATCGCAATCAGCACAGCTTGGTCACGAACTTCCTTGATCGCTGAAGCTTGAGCGGATTCAATCTGCTCTTCGGCAGCGGCCAAACGGCGCTGAACGGAGATTTCCAGATCAGCACGCGCTTGCTCAGCGGCAGCGTTCGCTTCCTGCTTGGCAGCAGCTACGATACGATCCGCCTGCTCTTTAACTTCCTTGTGCTTCCGCTCGTAAGAGGCCAGCAGCGTCTGCGCATCTTCGCGCAGCTTGCGGGCTTCTTCGATCTCAGTGCTGATACCTTTTGCGCGGCTGTCCAGCATCCCGCCGATCAAAGAGGGCACTTTGAAATAAATCAGGATGCCGATAAAAACAGCCAGACCAAGGGCGACAACAAAGTCGGTGTTTTCAAGTGAAAAACCTTTGCCCGCAGCAAACGCTGGCGTCGCGGCAAGCAAGGCAAATACGGATGTTAGTGTGATACGCATGACGTTATCCTTTCATCCGTGAGGTCACAGCGGCGGTAATGGTCTTGGCATCGGCCTTGCCACCCATCGCTGCAACAATTTCTTTGACCGTATCTTTGGCAACTGCTTTCACGTTCTCCAAAGCACCGGCACGAATTTCCGAGATCGCCTTCTCGGACTCGGCTGACTTTGCGGCGATTTGATCGTCGGCCTTAGCAATGGCCTTGTCCAGATCGGCCTGCATGTCGGCCTTTGATTTCGCGATGATATTTTGTGCCTCTGCACGCGCGTCGACCAATGCCTTGTCATAGGCGGCCTCTGCTTCTGCTGCTTTGGACTTAAGATCCTCGGCGGCAGCGATATCATTACTGATTGTTCCCTGACGCTCGGCCAGAATTGCTGCAATACGCGGCAGCGCTACGCGTGACAGGATCATGTAGATCGCGATGAGTGCAAGAACCAGCCAGAAAATCTGGTTACCCCAAGTGGAGAAATCCAGTTGTGGCATGCCTCCGCTGGATGCTTCCGCAGCGCCTGTAGTGGTTTCAGTTGCCATGTCGGCCTCCTGTCAAAACATCTCCCCCAAAGGGGCGTAGTAAATCCTGTGTTCAGAGGGCGGCACAGTGTGCAGCGCCGCCCCCAGCATAGGAAGTGTCGTCAGTTCTTAAACAGCGAACATCAGCAGAAGTGCTACGAGGAACGCGAAGATCCCCAGAGCTTCTGCAAAGGCGATGCCGATGAAGAGTGTTGCAGTCTGCGAAGCAGCTGCGGATGGGTTGCGCAATGCGCCTGCGAGGTAGTTACCTGCAACGTTACCAACCCCGATTGCGGCTGCGCCGGAACCGATTGCTGCCAAGCCTGCGCCGATGTGTGCGAGTTCGCCTTCCATGATATTCTCCTATGCGTTGGAAGTTTAGATAGTGCGGGGACAGGTGCCCCCAAGTCGTAAGTTAAACCAGTCTTAGTGGTGTGGGTGCAGTGCGTCCCTGAGGTACACACATGTCAAGATCGTAAAGACGTAAGCCTGAATAAAGGACACAAGGACCTCCAGACCGTACATCGCCGTGATCCCGAGGATCGCGATGGGCGACACAGCAACCAGTGCTGCGAAACCCGCGAATACTTTGATAACCGCATGGCCCGCCATGACGTTACCAGCCAAACGAATAGAATGGCTCACGGGGCGTACGAAGTAAGAGATAAGCTCGATCACGGCCAGCACAGGGCGCAAGGCCAGCGGTGCGGAAGCAACCCAGAACAAGCTCAGGAACCCTGCGCCGTTTTTGACAAATCCCAGAACCGTCACAACAATGAACACCGCCGCAGCCAGTACAACCGTCACAGCAAAGTGCGACGTTGGTGTAAATGCTGTTGGGATCAGGCCAAGAAAGTTGGCGCAAACAATAAACATGAACAATGTCATGATGTAGGGGAAATACTTTACGCCCTCTTTGCCGCAGATGTCTTCGACCATCTTATAGACAAAACCGTAGGCCAACTCAGCAACCGATTGCATCCGACCCGGAACAACCGAGCGCTTGGACGTTGATACAACAAGTAGCAGGAAAACTGCCAGAACGGCCAAGCAGGTCCAAAGCGCTGCGTTGGTGAAGGTAAACAGACCCACCGGACCATCGCCCATCAGGGGAGATACGATAAACTGGTCCATCGGGTGAAAGACCAAACCGCCTTCTTCCGCGCCTGTAGCTTCTGTTGCCATTGTCTCGGCCCCTTACTCTTCATCGCTCTTAGCGAGCGGTTTCTTTCTCATCCCATTCGGGACGTATTCAACTCCGGCTTCCTCAGCCATCTTGCGGTCCTGCATTTCCTGCGCAGAGCGGAGCATCGTCTTAACTCCAGCCGCGAGGCCCAACATGACAAACAGCACCATAAATATGGGCAGCGTTCCAAAGAACAGATCCAACCCGTATCCGATGCCGAAACCGATCCCAAGACCGGCCACAAGCTCGATCACCATTCTCCACGCCATCTGGGCGCCTGAATAATGCTCGTCCATCCGCGCTTTGGGTTCTTGCAAACCTTTAGCCGCTGCAATCCGCGCCTCAATCGCTGCCATCTCTGCTTTACGATCTTGGTCGTCCACACGCAGGCTCCTGCTTGGATATCTTGGGAGGTAGGTACTTTGAGCAGCATCCCGAGTCAACGACATCTGACACCCCGACAACCCATTGAAATAAAATAGTATTGCATTTTTCGCGCATCATTGTCGCAGTCCAAAATCACCAAATTCACGGGAATCTCCACCCAAATGTTATTCAACCATTCAGTTGATCTTTCGCAGCGCTGCGCACTATGAACAGCTATGGCCCAAACTCTGGACACCACATTCGCCGCATTGGCCGATCCCACCCGCCGCACCATCCTCGCGATGCTGCTGGAGGATGATATGGCAGTGACCGACGTGGCAGAACCGTTTGATATGTCCCTCGCCGCCATATCCAAACACCTTACCGTGCTCACCGCAGCAGGCCTGATTACCCAAGAAAAACGCGGTCGGGTAAAATGGTGTAAGCTTGAGCCGGACGCCCTGCGCAATGCCTCCGTCTGGATGCAAGGCTTCGGTCAGTTCGAGCCTGTAAATCTCGACGCGTTCGAACGGTTCCTAAAAGCAGAGTTGCCCCAAACCGACAGCGATCTCTAGTCACAAAAAAGGGAGCCGCTGCGGCTCCCTTTCTCATTAGATCTTTGATGTCCTCAGAGGACGAATTGCACGATCGCCAATACGATCACTACAAGGCCGACAAGATAAATAATGTTTCGCATGGTTTAATCCTTCATCAATATAACAGGCGCATAATTGCGTGTTTTGGTTCGTTGATGACATAACGTCGCATGTATTGATCCAGTTCCACTCAGGACGCAGATTTCTCAATAAGCTGTCCGCGTGGCACTTCGTCGTCACGCAACAACATCCACAGCGCCACCACCGTCATGGCAATCCCTCCGGCCACCATAACAGGCGGTAGACTATTGCCCAGCGCCGCCTCCCAGCAGATCACCCAACTCGGCACGAGATAGGTGTAAGCCATGACTTTGGCCGACGGCAGCCGCAGCGCCGCAAACTGCACAAGTACAAAAGTGATCGAACTGGCGAACACCGAAACGTACAGGATCGTCACCCAGACCATCCCACGCAAACCACCCCAATCCGTCGCTACAATATCACGCCCACCGATGATCAACAGCAGCACCGCTCCCGCCACCAGCGTACCAAAGGCAAAGACAACCGCACTTTCCCCACGGTTCATTACCCGCACTAAAGGCGTATAAATCGCATGCGCAATGCAACCGAAGAAAAAGATCACCTCGCCCCGCCCGACATCAAACGCAAGCAGTGCGACCACGTCAGCGCGGAAAATTACCCAAAGTGCCCCCACGCCCCCAATGCACAGCGCCAGCGCCATGCGCGGCGTCATCCGCTGACGTAACATCACCCATGCAAACACGCCCGCCATCGCAGGGACCAGCGTGAACACCGCCGCCGAACTGACAGGCGGCGACGTCTTGAGCCCTTCGAACATCAGCACAAAATATATCATGAACAAACCACCCAGCAGCGCGTACCGCCAAGGGGCCACAAAATCGCTCCGCCGGATGCCCGTCGTGAGCAGTGCAACAATTCCCACCACAACCGCCGCAATCACAAACCGCACCGCATTAAGCCCCAGTGGCGTAATCTCGTTCGCCACCATCCCCCCAAGGGAGAAAGACCCCGCAACCAAAGCCGAAAAAGCCAGCATCGCCAGATGCCCTTGCGCCTGCGGTGTCATTATATCGTTTCGCTGTCGTTAAAATGTGCCTTTAGAAACTGCACCAGCGCCTGCACCTTGCTAGTACGGTGCAAATCCATATGCGTCAGCAGCCATAAAGGAGCGGACCATTCGGGCCGTGGTCCCGCAACCTGCACCATATCGGGCCGTGCCTCCGCTTCTTGCGGCGTGAGAAACCCGATCCCCGCCCCCGCCATCACTCCCAGCGACAGGGCCTGTGTGTCATTGCTGCGAAACATGACATTCTCGCGCGGCACGGCTTTGGACAGCCATTGATAAAACGGGGCACGCATGTCTTCCTCTTCATGCCCCACAAAACGGTGCAGATGGTATTCCTCCGGCCCCGAGGGCAACCCATTTGCGGCCACGTAAGCAGGCGAAGCATAAAGCCCCATGGTATGATTGGTCAGCGCTTGGACGACGTTGTCAGGCTGGTCCGGGGCACGCCCTGCCCGAATGGCCACGTGCGCCTCCCCGTATTCAAGGCGAAATAACCGCTCGCCCGTCAGATACCGCACAACCACATTGGGATACTCCTCTTGAAACGCCGCCAGCAGCGGCGCCATACGCGGCGCAAGCGCCACAAGCGAAGTCACCACCAGATCACCCGCGACCCCCGCACCGCTCCCCTTGATACGACTCGCAAGTTGGCTGAACTGGTCCTCCGTCGCCTGCGCCACACGCAACAGGTCTTCGCCAGCCTCCGTCGGGGTGTAGCCCCGCGCATGTCGTTGAAATAGCTTGATCCCCAACCGCGCTTCCAAGGCATCAATATGGCGGATTACCGTGGCATGATGCACTCCCAGCTTTTCCGCAGCACCACTCACTGTGCGCACCCGCGCGACCTGATAGGCCGTCTTGATTTCGTCCCAGTTTTCCATCCGCCGCCCGCCATCACTTTGTGCATCTATGAACAGTAGACCGTCAATCTTCCCCGCCACGTGCATGAATACAAGAAAAATCACTACCCGCACGCGGCACCCACACACAGGTTGACTCGTAGCGCCTCCCCGCGTAAATCACACGAAACCTCCGGAAGCACACACTTCCGGTCCTGACCCCGTATCAGGATCGCCCCCAGTCAGCGCGTTGCGCCCACTGGGGTAAACGCCATTGCTCCTCATGCATCCGGAGCATTTGTTAATTTCTGCGGCCGCCCCTAAATAAAGAGGCATCCGCAACCGACCGAGAAAGGGCACCCGCCCATGTTTGAGAATCTCAGTGAACGCCTCTCTGGTGTCTTTGACCGCCTGACCAAACAGGGCGCACTCAGCGATGAGGATGTCAAAACCGCCCTGCGCGAAGTGCGCGTTGCCCTGCTTGAGGCCGATGTATCGCTTCCCGTAGCGCGTGATTTTGTCAACGCCGTGCAGGAAAAAGCCACAGGCCAAGCCGTCACAAAATCCATCACGCCGGGTCAGCAGGTCGTCAAGATCGTGCACGATGCCCTGATCGACGTGCTGCGCGGCGAGGGCGAACCGGGCCACCTCAAGATCGACAATGCCCCTGCCCCCATCCTGATGGTCGGCCTGCAAGGCTCGGGTAAAACCACCACAACCGCCAAGCTCGCCAAACGCCTCAAAGAAAAAGAGGGCAAGCGCGTGCTCATGGCTTCGCTCGACGTTAACCGCCCCGCCGCGATGGAACAGCTTGCGATCCTCGGCGTGCAAATCGGCGTCGACACCCTCCCGATTGTCAAAGGCGAGACACCCGTCCAGATCGCCAAACGCACCAAGACCCAAGCAGCCTTGGGCGGCTATGACGTCTACATGCTCGACACCGCTGGTCGCCTCTCGATTGACGAAGAGCTGATGGCGCAGGTCGAACAAGTCCGCGATATCGTGACCCCGCGCGAAACCCTGCTGGTTGTCGATGGACTCACAGGTCAGGACGCCGTGCAAACCGCCGAGAATTTCAACACCCGCATCGGCATTTCCGGTGTGGTCCTCACCCGTATGGACGGCGACGGTCGCGGCGGTGCGGCCTTGTCCATGCGCGCCGTCACTGGCAGCCCGATCAAATTTGTAGGCCTCGGCGAAAAGATGGACGCGCTCGAGACGTTCGAACCTGAGCGTGTTGCGGGCCGTATTCTCGGCATGGGCGACATCGTTGCTCTCGTGGAAAAAGCCCAAGAAACCATCGAGGCTGAGCAAGCCGAAAAGATGATGAAGCGCATGGCCAAGGGGATGTTCAATATGAACGACCTCAAAATGCAGCTTGAACAGATGCTCAAAATGGGCGGCATGCAGGGTATGATGGGCATGATGCCGGGCATGGGCAAAATGGCCAAACAGATCGAGGACGCAGGCCTTGATGACAAAATCCTCAAACAGCAAATCGCCCTCATCAACTCCATGACGAAAAAAGAGCGCGCCAACCCCGCGATCCTTCAGGCCAGCCGCAAAAAGCGGATCGCCAAAGGTGCAGGCATGGAGGTCTCCGACCTGAACAAGCTGATGAAAATGCAGCGCCAGATGTCCGATATGATGAAGAAGATGGGCAAAGGAAAAGGCGGCATGATGAAAGCCGCGATGAAGCAGATGATGGGCGGAAAAGGTGGCATGGACCCCGCCGCAATGGCCCAAGGCATGGACCCAAAAGCCCTTGAAGCAGCCGCCAAACAAATGGGCGGAAAACTCCCCGGCATGGGCGGCGGCATGGGCCTGCCCGCAGGTCTTTCAGGCTTCGGGAAGAAAAAGTGAGCCACACCACCATCCATATCCCCACGCTAGAGACAGAGCGTCTGATCCTGCGCGCCCCGAGCAGGCAGGACATCCAGTTCTATGTGGCCTTCAAAACATCTCAGCGCTCCGCCTTTACAGACGGTCCCCACGATCCAGCGACCGCAACGGCACTCTTTAGCGAAGTTGCAGGCCAATGGATTATGCGCGGCTATGGCCTGTTCATGGCCACGACAAAAGCGGACCCCGACACTGTCGTAGGGGGCTTTGGCGTGTTCCACCCCGAAGGTCAGGAAGAGCCGGAATTCGGCTGGTCCCTCTACGCGGCAGAGCATGAAGGCAAAGGGTATGTAACCGAAGCCATGCGCGGAGTAATTCCGTGGGCTTGGACAGTTCTGGGCGTGAACACCGCACAATCCCATGTGCATGCTGGCAACGATGCATCCGTGATCGTGGCAGAGCGTCTTGGCGCAGCTTTCGACCCGGAGCAGACGCGCATTGCCAGCGCAGAGGGCGGTCAATTCTACGATCCTGCACGCCCCATAGATAAACCAAAAGTACACATCTGGCGTCACACCAAAGGGCAGTTGAAATGAACATCTGTCGTTTGAAAATGCCGCGCTGCGGCGGTGTACAGGGGGTGTACGGGTGCTGTACCCATAACACTCCCCTGCTGAACACCATATCGGAGGCTCCATGACCGACGCTGTAAAACTCGCCGCAGAGGTCCTCAAGGACCACCGCGCCAGCATCGATCGCCTCGATGCGATCCTCGTCTATACATTAGGCGAGCGGTTCAAACACACTCAGGCTGTGGGGAAACTCAAAGCCTGTCACGACCTTCCCCCGTCCGATCCGGCCCGTGAAGCGGCCCAGATCGAGCGGCTAGAAGATTTGGCGAAACGGGCCGATCTTGACCCCGAATTCGCCAAGAAGTTTCTCAACTTCATCATCGCTGAAGTCATTCAGCACCACGAAGAACATCAATCGTAGGGTGCGCATTCACTGCGCACCACCCAACAAAACAAGGACTTAAATACCATGGCCATGAAAATTCGCCTCGCCCGCGGTGGCTCCAAAAAGCGCCCCTTCTACCGTATCGTAGCAGCAGACAGCCGCATGCCACGTGATGGCCGCTTTATTGAAAAGCTCGGCACATATGCGCCACTGCTGCCAAAAGACAGCGAAGATCGCGTTAAAATGAACGTTGAGCGCATCGAGTACTGGTTGGGTCAAGGCGCACAGCCAACAGACCGTATCCAGCGTATGCTCGAAGCAGCTGGCGTGCGCCCAAAGACAGAGCGCAACAACCCGAAAAAGGGCACACCGGGCAAGAAAGCAACTGCACGCGTGGAAGAGAAAGCAGCCAAGGCCGCAGCCGCAGCGGAAGCCGCCGCAGCACCTGCCGAGGAAACACCCACAGAAGAAGCGGCCACCGAGTAAACAAGGAAAATCCGGCATGGAAACATTCTCTGATGAATTCCGTGCCGGGCTGACCGACCTGATGCGCTGGCGCCGCGATGTGCGCCAGTTTTGCACCGATCCCGTGGAGGAGGCACTTGTCCAAGAGTGCCTCTCCACGCTTTCCCTCGCCCCCTCCGTTGGCCTGTCAGAGCCTTGGCGCGTAATCCGCGTCCGCTCCGATACTGCCCGCGCTGCGGCGCTTGAGAACTTCCAGACCGCCAATGCAAAAGCGCTTGAAGGCTATGACGGCGACAAGGCTGCGCTTTATGCCTCGCTCAAGCTGTCTGGAATGCAGGAAGCCCCTGAACACATTGCCATTTTTTGTGACGACGCCACGCCTAAGGGTGCAGGCCTCGGTGCGGCTTCCATGCCGGAAATGCGCCGCTATTCCGTTGTGGGAGCCATCACTCTGATGTGGCTGCACGCCCGCACACTGGGCCTCGGCGTCGGTTGGGTCTCTGTCATTGATCCGCAACGCATGTGCCGTGATCTGGATGCACCACCCGACTGGTCGCTTGTCGCTTACCTTTGCCTTGGCTGGCCGCGCGATGTATCCCTAACCCCAGAGCTTGAAACAAAAGGCTGGGAGGCCCGCGCCGCCGCCCTGCACATCGAGGAACGCTGATGTTTGGACTACTGAAATTCGCTGCCACATTGTGCATTGGCGCCGTGCTGGGCTTTCACTTGAACGGCATGCTGATGAAGGCAGAATGCAGCGCAGGCGCGGGACAATGGACCGGCACGATCTGCGTTGATTCGGATTTGGAACAATGAGCGTGAGCCGCATTTGCGTGGGCACAATCTCGGGGTCCTATGGTGTGCAAGGCGAGCTGCGCATCAAAAGCTTTTGTGCCGTACCCGAAGACATCGAAACTTATAGCCCGCTGACCGACGAAAGCGGCGAGCTTGAGTTCAACCTCGCCATTTTACGGCCTATCAAAAACGGATTTTCCGCGCGCATGCCAAACGTCGCGAACAAGGAAGATGCCGACGCCTACCGCGGCACCAAGCTGTTCGCCCGCCGCGAGCAGATGCCCTCCCTCCCCGATGACGAGTTCTACCATGCCGATCTGATCGGGCTTGATGTCTATGACACTGGCGGCGTCCTGCTGGGCAAGGTCAAAACCGTTCAAAACCACGGCGCGGATGATCTGCTGGAGCTTCAACTTACCGGCACTTCCACCACTACGTTTCTCCCCTTCACCAAGGCAGCAGTGCCAACAGTTGATCTGGCCTCTGGTCGCATAGTCGCCAACCCGCCCGAAGGCATCCTGCCCACACCAAAAGACGCCCCCAAAACCGCGCAGCAGGACTGAACATGCGGCGGGTTATTATCCACGCCGGATTTCACAAAACGGGCACGACCAGCCTGCAACAAACTCTGCGCGCCAACCGTGCCGCCTTGCGTCCTGAAATACGTCTGGTCCTGCGTCCGGGCATGACCGCGCTGTGCGAATGCGCCCGTGCCTACAGTCGATCGCGCGAAGATTACGATCTGGGGCTGGTCAAATATGAGGCTGCGATGCTGGTGGAGCGGTTGGCCGAAGAGGAGGCGACCACGATCGTTATCAGTTCCGAAGACCTTAGCGGTCACATGCCGGGCCGCCACGGCCTGCACGGTTATGGCGCGGCACCGCATCTGATGCGCGCCTTGGCTGTGGCGTTCAAAGCGGCAGCACCTGATGACGAGCTGTCGTTCTTTTTCACCACGCGGAGTGCAGCACCTTGGCTACGCAGCTGCTATGGTCAACATCTGCGCGCCTCCCGTATGGTTTGGGATGAGGCAGACTATGTCAAACGGCTCAAATCATCGGCCGAGCATGGCAAAATCATCGATCTTATCCGCAAGGAAGTCATTGAGCACAGTGTGATAGACGCTGCCCTAGAGGACTATGCTGACCAGTCCCTTGGCATGGCGGAGGCGTTGCTGGATCATCTCGAATTCAGCAAGGAGCGTCGCGCGACCTTCGGGACTGCCGCCCCGCGAAATGCGGCTCTTTCTGCGGATATGCTGGCCGAATTGCTCACGCTCAACCGCTCTGATTTAGACGACACAGCCCTGCGAAAAGCCAAACGGGCACTGATCGAAGGAGCCGCCTGATGCCGCGTAGAATCGTTGTGCATGCAGGATTTCACAAAACAGGCACCTCAACGGTTCAGGCCGTCTTGCGCGCCAATCGCAAGACGCTGATGCCTGCGCTTGCCATTCGCCTCAAAGGGCAGATGAAAGAGTTGGTGAGTGCGACGCGCGGCTATTCCACCTATGGCACCGCCGATGCGCTGGAGAAAGTTAGCAGCCGGTTTGACGCCCTGCTCGATGATCTTCCAGGTATGCCGCGCCGCACACTTTTGCTCAGTGCGGAAGAGTTGTCGGGCCATATGCCGGGCCGTGGCCCCTTGGCAGAATATAGCGCGGCACCCATCCTGATGTACCAATTCTGGCAGCGCGCTCAGGCGAAGTTTCCAAAAACCCCGATCGTCTTCTGCTTTGCTACCCGTGAGCCTGACACTTGGCTGCGCTCGGCATGGGCCGAGCATGTGAAGTCGTCGGGCATGACACTCGATTTTACCGAATATGCAGTGCGGTATTCGCAGGCTTCCAATCTGGCTGCGATTGTGGGCGAGGTGCGCCGCCGTGTCCCTGCCCCCGTGCACAGTTATGCATTGGAGGACTGTGCAAACCTGCCACTTGGCCCAGCGGACCCTGTGTTGGACCTGTGTGATCTCCCTGACGACATCCGCAGCACGCTGGCCCCACAGCCACCCCAGAATACACGGCTAAGTGAGGAGATGCTTGACGCCTTGCTCGCGATCAATAGGGCGCATAGTGACACAGATGCCCGCAACGCCGCCAAGGCGAAACTTTTGGGCAAAGGAGCCGATACATGACCCCGCCCAACCGCTCTCACGGGAAGCAACGCGTGATGCAGGCACTCAAACCGCGTGAGTTGATGCAAGACACCCCCGACTATGTCCACGTCTGGCAAGCGCATGTGCTAACCCTGTTCCCAGAACTGTTTCCCGGTGTCTTAGGGGCAAGTCTGACGGGCCGTGCGCTCAAAGAAAGCCAATGGCAGTTACACGCACATGACCTGCGCGAATACGGCCTGACCAAGCACCGCAATGTCGATGATACCCCTGCAGGTGGCGGTGCGGGGATGGTCCTGCGGGCCGATGTGGTTGGACCCGCGATTGAGGCTGTTCAGGCCCGTGCTATGGGGCGTTGGCCCATTTTGTACATGTCCCCGCGCGGTAAGCGATTTGATCAGGCGATGGCACGTGATCTGGCCTCTTGTGCAGGTGTAACCATGCTCTGTGGGCGCTTTGAGGGCGTGGATGAGCGCGTGATTGAGCATTACGGCATTACCGAAGTCTCGCTGGGTGACTTTGTCATGACGGGCGGTGAACTTGCTGCCCAAGCGATGATTGACGCCACTGTCCGTCTGCTGCCCGGTGTGCTTGGCAATGCCGAGAGCACGGTCGAGGAGAGCCACTCCGACGGTCTGTTGGAGCACCCGCAATACACCAAACCCGCCGAGTGGAATGACCGCGCAATCCCGCCCGTACTTATGTCTGGCAACCATGCCGAGATCGCCAAATGGCGACGCGAGATGTCGCATAAGCTCACGGCTGAACGGCGCCCCGACCTTTGGGCGGCACATCAGGCCCGTAAGGATGACTGAATGGGCGGTCCTTGACGCTGAGTTGTCTGCTTGGGCGCAGAACGGTCTGACGCCGCGCTTTTGGTGGCGTGATGATGATGCGCGAGAAGTCACACCCGCGCTTGAGACGTTGCTGGGCTTGTCCGATACCTATGCGGTTCCTACACATCTGTCCGTGATCCCTGACGGGCTGCAACGCGACCTTGCTCCACGATTGCGCGATGCGGGGTATGCGTATGTTCTGCAACACGGGCTAAGCCATATCAATCATGAGCCGAAAGGTGCCCCTGCATCGGAGGTCGGCAACCTGCGAAATCTGGCACTGCAAGAAGCCGATTTGCGCTGCGGCTGGGAGATTTTGCAGACCGCTGACCTGCCCCGCCTTCTGCACGGATTTGTCCCGCCGTGGAACCGTATCGGTGATATTACACGCCGCCACCTGCCCGATTGGGGATACAGCTTTCTATCCGCCTATGAGGGACGTGGAGAGGATGCAGATATCGTGGGCTTGACGCAAATAGACGCCCACCTTGATCCGATCCGGTGGAAATACGACCGCATATTTCGTGGTGAGGATAAGATGCTAGCGATGCTGATCGAACATCTGCAAGAGCGGCGCAGCACAGATTCCAGACGACCCATCGGCTATGTCACGCATCACCTGCAAACTGATGATGCAATATGGGATTTCACCGATAAACTGTTTCAGCGCACGCGCGGCATGTGGCGCACTGTGCCCGAGATGCAAAAGGAGGCCTGAGACATGGTCACCGTCAGATTTGCAACGCCCTCACAGCGCGACGAAGTCGAAGCATTTATGCACGCGGCATTTCCCCGCGCCAAATGGGGGTTGGAGGGTTGGACCCGTTTGCTCGCCAATCGTTGGGGCGGGGCGCAGGGTGAGTTTGCTGTTGTTGCGATGGATGGTGATCAACTGATCGGTGTGATGGGGATGAACGATAGCCTTCGCCATACCCCGCGCGGACCTCGCAGATATCGGAATTTGACGTCGTGGTATGTCCTGAAATCGCATCGCGGCATGGGCCTTGGCGAGACTTTGATGCACACGGCGATGAATGATCCCGAAGTGACCTCTACCAATCTCACCAGTGCCAAAGCAGCTCTGCCACTCGTTGATCGGATCGGGTTTAAAGTGCTGGATGCCAAGCGGCTGGTTTGGCGGCCAAGTGGCGGGAAAACTCTGAACCTCACCCTTGATCCACTACGCGATGCGTCCCTCAATCCTGTGGACGCTCAAGTGTTGGGGGATCACGCTGACCTCAATCTTAAACCCGTCACGATTGAAACGCCGGGCGGGCCGTGTACTTTGGTCCTGTCGGTCAAACAGAAGGTCGATGAATACGTCACTCATGAGGCCGTCTATGTCGGCCAGCCTGATCTAGTGGCGCGGTATGGTCGCAGCATTGCAGATACGCTGCTGCCCGAAGAGGGCGCGGTTTTCAGCGTCGACAGCCGTCTGGTAACGGGTGCAGAACCCGACGCCATTGAGCAGATCGAAGTGCCCCGCTTTTACAAAGGGGACAGCATGCTGCCCGCCGAAATCGATCACATGTATTCGGAAATCGTCTTGATGGACATGAAGCTATATTAGCGCTTCATGGTAGTGCCCCACCCCCAGTGTGAAGGGGCGGGGTTTTCCAAATTTGCTTAGGCTTTCTCGCGCAGATATGCGGCGATCTCGTCCTTCAACGCCAACCGTTCGCGCCGCATCTTCTGCATATTGTCATCGCTTGTTGGCTCTACATCGGTTTCTGCGCGGTGAATGGCGCGATTCACGGTGTGATAGCTATCTGAAAGCTTTGCGAAATGGTTGTCCGACTGGCGCAGCGTGGCCATTTGCTCTGCCTGCTCCGGGAATTCTTCGGCCAGTTCGTGTGGAGTATGTGTCATGTATTTTCCTTTTTACGCGTTACGGTGTTTGGGGTGAAGCGAGGACGCCAGAATGTGCTGGGATTTCTCCAGTATTGCCTCTGCCTGATGGAATATCTTTGGATCAGGCGGCAGGGCCACTTCGGGGTCTTTTTCGGGGTAATCCAGCTGGGACAAGAAGTGCCGCATGCAGGTGAGCCGCGCGCGCTTTTTGTCGTTGGAGCGGATGACGGTCCATGGCGCATCAGCGGTATCGGTATAGAAAAACATCGCCTCCTTCGCCTCGGTGTAGTCGTCCCATTTATCAAGGCTGGCACGGTCAATAGGCGATAGCTTCCACCGCTTGAGCGGGTCGGTCTCACGCGATGCAAACCGCTGCTTTTGCTCTTCTTGCGTGACAGAGAACCAGTATTTGAACAGGCGAATACCGCTGCGCGTCAACATCCGTTCAAACTCTGGCGTCTGGCGCATAAATTCGAGATATTCGGCGGGTGAACAGAAATCCATAACACGCTCAACACCCGCGCGGTTATACCATGAGCGGTCATAGAGAACCATTTCACCCGCAGTGGGTAGGTGCTTGATATAGCGCTGAAAATACCACTGCCCTCGCTCTTCTTCCGTTGGTTTGTTGAGGGCGACAACCCGCACGGCACGCGGATTGAGGTGTTCCGTGAACCGCTTGATCGTCCCCCCTTTGCCAGCGGCATCGCGACCCTCGAACAACAGGACAAACTTTTGCCCCGTCTCCTGCACCCAATGCTGCACCTTGAGGAGTTCAACCTGCAAGGCGGCTTTCTCTGCCTCATAAGCGCGGCGCGAAAGCTTGGTCTTGTAGGGATATTCGCCCTGATCAAAACCGATAATCGCTGTCTTATCGCCCTCTTTGATATTACTGGCTTTCGCTGTCGTCATTAACGTCTCCCTCACTGCCTTAGTGCCGACTCATGATTGGACTATTACGGCTGTCGACGCATTGACTTGGATCAATCTATTCCGGTGACTGAGCCCTTGATCTGACTGCCTATCAGGCCTATACGCGCACCAACTCGGAATCGCTAAAGACGCGACTCGGGCTATGGCGCTATGGCGCGACGCATAAGCAAACGATGATGCTACCTTCGGTGGACCGCTACGGCAGGTTCAACAGGACAGACCGAAGCTCTTGGATCGGCAAAACAACTTCGTGGCATACCACGAGCATTTATAGGAGCATCAGATGAACCTGATCGCACAAATCGAGGCGGAACACATCGCCGAACTCGGCAAGGAGATCCCAGATTTCCGCGCTGGTGATACGATCCGCGTAGGCTTTCGTGTAACCGAAGGCACACGGACACGTGTCCAGAACTATGAAGGTGTTTGCATCTCCCGCAAGCACGGCAAAGGCATCGCCGGCGCATTCACTGTTCGCAAAATCTCATTCGGTGAGGGCGTGGAACGTGTGTTCCCCCTGCACTCCACCAACATCGACAGCATCACCGTGGTTCGCCGTGGCCGTGTCCGTCGCGCAAAACTTTACTATCTGCGCTCGCGCCGTGGTAAGTCCGCACGGATCATCGAGAACACTCACTACAAAGCACCGAAGGCGTAAACGAGATGAAATCAGATACACATCCCGAATATCACACGATCAACGTCAAAATGACCGACGGTACGATCCTGGAAATGAAATCAACTTGGGGCAAAGAGGGCGACCAGTTGTCGCTTGATATCGACCCAACCGTTCACCCCGCGTGGACAGGCAGCTCCGGCCGCCTGCTCGACACCGGTGGCCGCGTGTCCAAGTTCAAGAACAAGTACGCTGGTCTCGGCTTCTAAGCCATTCCTCCGTGAACAGATCGAAAGGCGCATCTTCGCAGGAGGGTGCGCCTTTTGCGTTTTAGTTGCGTATTCTGTCTTGGCCTGCGGTAGTGGACAGAGTGAACTTTGCAATTCATGATTATATTCGTAACGGGCTTTGATCTTGATTTTTACTGTTTCGCTCCAGTTTACCTAAAATCGTTCCCGATCCAGTAAGACTGAGCCGTCTACGATTTGGCCAATGTACCCACAGGGATCTTTTCGTTGCGACAAATGCCCCCATACCTTTTGAGAGAATAGATGTGGTGCCATGAACAGAATAATGGCGCTAAGTTCATCAGAGGAAATTGATCTGTCCAATCCGGACCGATCCTCGAATATCGACTGTGCTTCCGAACTCAACGACATGACCTGCATGGCATAGGCGATGTATTCATGCGCAGTTACGCATTCTTCAAAAGGACAAGGAATACCATAGGTCGCAGCATGCGAAAGCTCGTGTATCACGACGCTTTGAAAATACTCGTCAATTCCTAAGTGTATAAACGCCCCGTCGGGATCGCGTAATTCCTGCATATTTGGTGGCGATAGCACCTCGATCCTGCCCTCGCCACAATGGTACAAAGCAACACATCCTGGTTTAAGTTGGTCGACAACGCTGATGTGAACAGGGCTGGACAGCGCAGGCACGTTGCATTGATCAAAGAGCACCGCCGCCTGTTCGACCGCGCTGCAAACCAGTTCACCATGTTCTGCTTGCTGAACGGATGTTGTCACAACCGAGTTGCTACATGAAAGAGAATCCGCCCAAGATGGAATTGCTGCAAGAAAAGCCAGGCTGCAAATGATTGAGGCTCTCAATTTCTCCATCGATTTTTCCCTCCTCAGAGGTGCTTTGAATATGCCATTTGTGCAGTACCAGAGTTGATTTGAGTCAATCGATAAGTGTTCAGTGTGATCTCAAAGTAGTCCTGCGCTGCGAATGGGTTGCCAATAAAGTTTTGAGCCATGACCAGCCCTACCCCAACAACTCCGCCAGCAGCGGGTGTGGAAAGTTGCGGGGGGCAGTGATCGCGTAGAACGTCTCGGTCAACTCCAAATCAAAGGGCGCTGTGGCCAGCCTGCCGCTTGCGATCTCGTCCGCCAGCACCACGTCAGGGGCGAGCGCTACGCCTGCGTCTTCGCGGGCAAGCAGGCGCACCATCGCCATATCATCGGCCTCTGCCACGATGTTGGGCGTCACACCAAGACGCGCGAGAAGACCGTCGAACAGCGTGCGGATCACCCCTGTGGGCAAGATTAGCGGCTCGCGGGTAAGCAGTTCGGTAAGGGTGTTGTGCTGTAAGCGGTGCGCTGCGCCATGCAGTCCGACGCTTTGCGCCGAGATGCGATGGGTGGTGAAGGATGCGGCTTGCGTGCTCAATGGTGGCTCTGTGGTCAGCACCACATCGAGGCCCAACGCGCGCAGAGTGTCGAGCAACTCCGCCCCACCCGAGCGTAGAATTACCTCGTACCCGCCGCGTGCCAGTACAGGGCGCAGGAACTGCATCTGGAAGTTCCGCGACAGCGTCGATAGCGCCCCGATGCGGAACGGCGGCAAAATAGTGGAGGTCTGCGCCAGCGTCGCCTCAAGCTCGGCCCCTGTGGCAAAGATGCGGTCGGCGTGGTCCAGCGTGATGCGCCCCACCTCGGTCAGGACCAACTGCCGCCCCACACGGTCAAACAGGTCTTGGCCCAGCCGCGCCTCCAACGCCTTAATCTGCGTGGACAGGGCCGACTGGGACAGGTTCAACCGCTCCGCTGCGCGGGTCAGATTCCCCTCGTGCGCTACCGCCTGAAAATAGCGCAAGTGATGGTAATTGAGCACATCCGCCCCCTATTCGTTCGTTTTTATAGAACGATTGGGCGCAAAAGATATATTTTTATTCTAATCCTTCCGCCGTCATACCGACCCGAACACAATCACCTCAAAGGGTCTGACCATGGATATTATCTTCGACATCAGCGGCACGGTTATCAGCCAGCTTCAGAAACCCACGCTGGCCTTCCTACTGGGTGGCATGATGCTGGCCGCTTTGGGCAGTAAACTCGCCGTGCCTGAGCCGGTGTATAAATTCGTGGTGATGGTCCTGCTGCTCAAAGTGGGCCTCGGCGCGGGTATCTCGATCCGTGAGGCCGATCTCGCTTCGCTCATCGTGCCTGCGATCTGTGCCATTCTTACAGGGATTGGTATCGTCCTGCTGGGCAGCAACACACTGGCGCGGTGGAAAGGTGTCTCGAAGATGGATGCCTATGCCACAGCAGGTCTGTTTGGGGCGGTATCCGCCTCAACGTTGGCTGCCGCCATGGCGATGCTGGAGGAAGAACGGATCGTGTATGAGGGCTTTATCGGCGCACTTTATCCTTTCATGGATGTCGCCGCCCTCGTCACTGCGATCCTGCTGGCAAAACTGTCAGCAGCGCAGCCCGCGAAGGCGACACTGCCAGAAGACGCGGTGGCGACGATGACCATGGACGGCCTCGCCTCTGGCCTGCCCAAGCGCCCGCGGCCGAGTGACAAAGAGCCTGCACCGCACGGCCTCGTCGGGACAATTCTGACGGACACAATGCAAAGTGCGGCAATCTCTGCTCTGCTCCTTGGCATCGCCATCGGGGTGCTCGGACGGCCCGAAACAGTCTATGCCAGCTTTTACGAGCCTCTATTCCGCGGGCTGCTGTCGATCCTGATGCTGGTCATGGGGATGGAGGCATGGGCGCGGTTGTCAGAACTGCGCAAAGTGGCACACGCCTATGTGCTGTACGGGCTAACAGCGCCGATCATTCATGGATTCATCGGTTTTGCGCTTGGTATTGTGGCACATCAGCTCACCGATTTTTCTGCTGGCGGCGTTGTCCTGCTTGCCGTGATGGCGGCGTCCAGCTCTGACATCTCTGGACCGCCTACCATGCGCGGCGCTCTGCCAGAGGCAAACGCCTCCGCTTATGTCGGGGCGTCCACGGGCCTTGGCACTCCTGTCGCAATCCTGAGTATTCCGCTGTGGATCTGGCTCGCCGATATGTTCATCGGGCTGTGAGTGTCCTATGCGCCCCAGTGCAAGAGCATTGGGGCGTTCCCACCTTTCCAAAGGCTCTAACCCTACATATAGTGCGAAAAACATGAACCTGCACGGGACGCAGGACGGGTAAAAAGGGCAGCTTGGTATGGCGCATATTATCGTCGTCGGTAACGAAAAAGGCGGCGCAGGAAAATCCACAGTTTCCATGCATGTGGCAACTGCTCTGGCACGAATGGGGCATAAGGTCAGCGCACTTGATCTGGACCTGCGCCAACGCACATTTGGACGCTATTGCGAGAACCGCCAGTCGTTTCTCAAGGATTCCGGTCTCGATTTGCCAAGCCCTAGGTGCCATGATCTACCCGACGTAGATCCCGCTGATCTAAAGCCAGGTGAGAATGTCTATGACCACCGCCTATCTGCCGCTGTGGCCGATTTAGAGCCAAACAATGATTTCATCCTCATCGACTGCCCCGGCTCACACACACGGCTGAGCCAAGTTGCGCATTCGTTGGCCGATACGCTTGTCACGCCGCTCAACGACAGCTTCATCGACTTTGACCTGCTGGCCCATACCGACGCCAATGGCGACAAGATCACAGGCCCGTCAGTTTACTCCGAGATGGTCTGGAACGCGCGCCAGCTGCGCTCTCAAGCTGGCTTGCCGCCTATCGATTGGGTTGTGGTGCGCAACCGCATGGGCGCTCAGCGTATGGTCAACAAAGACAAGATGGAGCGGGTGATCCAAAGCTTAAGCAAGCGCATCGGCTTTCGCATCGCGCCCGGATTTAACGAGCGTGTGATTTTCCGTGAATTATTTCCCCGCGGGCTGACCCTGCTTGATCTCAAGGATATCGGGATTAAACAGCTCAACATCTCCAATATCGCCGCACGCCAAGAGCTGCGCGATTTGATCAAGGCGCTGAACCTGCCTGGTGTAGACGCGGATTTTTAAGCTCGGCTGCTGTTAGAACTGCAACAGAAATCTGCTTATGGCAGCAAATTGGAATCGGAACATGTCTGCCCGATCAGTCTAAAACTGTTCCTCGCTTAAAACCTGACAAAATAGACGGCTTTATGCATGCAAAGCCCGGCAACCAAACGCATATGGGCCGCTAACACAATCACGACACCCAAGAAGCGCATGTGTCGGTAATGATCCAATTATCGGCCAGGGGTCCAATTATCGGCCAGGGGTTGGAATGGCGCTTGCGTGTCCTTACTTGAACTAGAGACGCGGACAGCGTCTGGCTGTGCAGTTTTGTGCCGCAGGGTTGACGGCAGCAGCTTATGCGCTGATCATCGGCCCACTCCAACGGGTTTCGCATATGTGCGCGGAATTGTTGGCAACCAAAGCAGGAAAAACCTGCAAACACCAAACCCGCAAAATCGGGTCTTACGTGGCAGAGCTCTTAACCGGCGCCGCCGCTTGTACAACAGAGAGGAAGAATATGACATTCACCACACGCACCGGAAAGCCGCTGCCGCAGTCCATTTTGGACCATGCCGAGCACGCGAAAGCCGATCCGGTCAACCGTCGCGAGTTTTTCTCGATGGCCACCGCATTTGGTGCCACGACAGCAACCGCTTATGCCATGATCGGCATGGCCGCACCAGCGCATGCCGACGCGCACGCCAACAAGAAGATGGGCGGCACCGTCCGCATGCAAATGGAAGTTCGCGCCCTCAAAGATCCACGTACCTACGACTGGTCACAGATCGCTAACTTCTCACGCGGCTGGCTGGAATATCTCGCTATCTGGGAGAACGACGGCTCCTTCACCCCTGCCCTGCTTGAGAGCTGGGAAATCAACGATGACGCGACTGAGTACGTTCTGAACGTACGCAAAGGCGTAAAGTGGAACAATGGTGACGACTTCACCGCCGAAGACGTTGCACGAAACATTACGGGCTGGTGTGATAAATCGCTCGAGGGTAACTCCATGGCGGGCCGTTTCGCTACGCTGATCGATGCGACCACAGAAAAAGCCGGCGAAGGCTTTATCGAAGTTGTGGACAGCCACACTGTCAAACTGAACCTGCCAGCGCCAGACATCACGCTGATCGCAGGCATGGCCGACTATCCAGCTGCGATTGTGCACAGCACGTTTACAGCAGACTCCATGCTCGACAATCCTATCGGTACTGGCCCTTACCTACCAGAGATGCTCGAAGTGGGCGTCAAAGGTGTGCTGGTCAAAAATGCTGATCACACATGGTGGGGCACAGAAGTCACAGGCGGACCCTACATCGACCGTCTGGAATACATCGACTATGGCACAGACCCGTCTGCGTGGATTGCAGCCGCCGAGGCCGAAGAAGTCGACGCATTCTACTCCATGGAAGGCGATTTCATCGATATCCTCTCCGGCCTTGACGGCTGGAATGAGCATTCTATCGCGACAGCATCTACCATCGTAATTCGCCCAAACCAATTGGCCGAAGTCGACGGCAAAAAGCCCTATGCAGACGTTCGTGTACGCAAAGCGCTTGCCATGGCTGTTGATAATGCTGTTTTGCTTGAGCTTGGCTATGCTGGCAAAGGTTTGGTTGCAGACAACCACCATGTTGGTCCGATGCACCCCGAGTTTGCTGAAATCCCGCCACGTGTCGTTGATCCAGCAGCTGCGCTTGCCCTGATGGAAGAAGCAGGTATGGCCGATTTCGAACACGAGCTGTTCTCGATCGATGATGCATGGCGCAAAGATACCACCGACGCCGTAGCAGCACAGTTGCGTGACGCTGGTATCAAAGTGAAGCGGACAATCCTGCCTGGTTCCACCTTCTGGAATGACTGGGTAAACTACTCGTTCTCCTCCACAAACTGGAACCCACGCCCGCTTGGCGTGCAGATCTGGGCACTCGCCTATCGCTCAGGCGAAGCATGGAACGAGGCAGGTTGGTCCAACGAGGAGTTCGACGCACTGTTGACCAAAGCACTGGCAACGCCAGATGTGGAAGCACGCCGCGAATTGATGGCCGTAGGTCAGAAGATGATGCAGGACGAAGGTGTGACGATCCAGCCGTATTGGCGTTCGCTCTACAACCACACAAAAGAAGGCCTGACAGGTGCAGCGCATCACATCAGCTTCGAATACCACCCTGCACGGATGGCTTGGAGCTAAACCTCTTCGCTATAAATCGCAAAAAATAAGAAGGGCCGCGAAAACGCGGCCCTTTTTTGTGGTGAAATAGGAAAGCATTTCATCCGAAGTTATACCAGTCTGAGACAGACGGGCCACGAAGCTAGATTGGCAAAAATTGCTTTTCCGCAATCAAAGCGACAAGATCGCGTACCGACTGCTGCGCAGGACGCGCACCCGTATCCAACTGCGCTTGAGCACGGGCATAAAGCGGTTCACGCGTATTCATCAAAGATGTGATCTGAGCCAGTGCCTGTGTTTCGTCTCTCACAGGCTGCATCGCGCCCTGCGCCCTCACACGGGCCACATGCTCAGCAGGAGACGTTCTGAGCCATATGGTATGGAACTGCGCCAAGAGGCGTGTGTACGGTGTCTCCTGCTCGACCAAACCACCAGAAACAGAGAGGATCAACGGACCGCTCATCTTGATTACTTTTTCGAGGGCATCCGCCTCCAAGCGGCGGTAGCCATTGGCGCCATAGAGCGACAGCACTTCTGACAGAGGCATGCCTGTCTCATCTTCAATCATGCTGCTGAGTTCGATAAAAGGTATGCGCAGCGCCTCCGCAGCACGGCGGCCCAACGTAGTCTTGCCTGCACCGCGCAACCCCATCAGGCAAATGCGCCCCGGACGCGGGCCGACAGGCTTGTGGGCATTCAACAATGCCTTGACAGATTCGCGAACATTGTCTGGCGCACGCTCAAATAGCTGCGCAATCCGTCGCGCTTCGGGGTCAACTGAAATTTGCTGTGCAATCAAGGCCTCGATTGGCATCTCAAGCGCCCGTGCAACACGTTCCAACAGCGCAATAGAGATATTACCCTCACCCGCTTCCAACTGCGCCAGATAGCGCGGAGAAACGCCTGAAAGCTCGGAAACAACGCGACGCGGCATGCCTTTTTGCTTGCGCACTTCACGCACACGACCCGCCACCCTGCTGATGAGCGCGTGGCGGTCCAGATCATTCTGCTGTGGCGTGTCAGGATTATTCATAATCTACACATAGCGCAGGTTAGAAAAACACCAAACTGTTTTATACTCTGCACGATTCAAGTTACCGGAGGGAGTACATCGACCATCGTGATGCCTCAATTGATAGGCTTCAGTCACTGGATTTCCAAGAACGGCCGCGCTCAATCGTAGTATGTTATGAGGGGATTGTGGTGGCGTTACCTGGATTTGAACCAGGGACCTAACGATTATGAGTCGTTCGCTCTAACCAACTGAGCTATAACGCCGCCGTGCGGGTGAACTATGATAGCCACCCGCCTGCGTCAAGCCAGAAACAACATCCAAGGTGACGCTTAAACCCACTTCGCCAGTGGCGGCAGGCTCATCAGCACTGCATTGGCGTCATGTCCTGTCTCAAGACCAAATTTAGTGCCCCGGTCATAAACCAGATTATACTCGGCATAGAGGCCACGGTGGATCAGCTGCGCATCCTTATCCGCTTCGGTCCAGTCCTGCGATTTACGCTTTTCCACCAGAGGCACATAAGCAGGCAGGAAGGCACGGCCAATGTCTTGCGTCAGAGCGAAATCCGCCTCCCAGTCCCCTGTATTACGGTCGTCCATAAAGATGCCGCCAACGCCACGTGCGCGGTTGCGGTGCGGGATATAAAAATACTCGTCCGCCCATTCCTTGAGCATAGGGTAAATCTCTGTGCCGTGGGGGTCGAGGTGCTCTTTCTGCGTGGCGTGAAAATGTGCTGTGTCCTCGGCGTATTCGATACATGGGTTGAGGTCGGAGCCACCTCCGAACCACCACGCACCCGGTGTCCAGAACATCCGCGTATTCATATGAACCGCAGGCGCATGAGGGTTTTGCATATGCGCCACAAGACTGATGCCAGCCGCCCAAAACCGTGGGTCATCCGTCATACCGGGCACCCCGCGTGCGGCCATCGCCTTCTGTGCACGCTCGCCCAGAGTTCCATAGACGGTCGAGATGTTCACGCCAACCTTCTCGAATACGCGACCGCCGCGCATCACACTCATCAAACCGCCCCCCGCGTCAGAGCCATCGTCAGAAGTACGTGTTGTCTCGCTCACGTCAAAGCGACCGGGTGCCATGTCGGTGAGCGGCCCCTCGACGTGGGTATCTTCAAGATTTTCAAATGACGCGACAATCTCGTCGCGTAGGGTACGAAACCACGCGGCTGCGCGGGCTTTTTCAGTCTCGAAGGGTGCAGTCATAGCATGGCTCTCTGTCAGAAATTTCTGACACTCTTACACCATACTTATTTAAACGTGAACAGAAGCAACATGATGCACATTAATGCGCAGGAGCAGACACCGCATCCAATAAAGAACGACCGCCATCCACGACCATGACCTCTCCCGTCATAAAGCTGGAACTGTCAGCAGCCAGGAATTGCACCGCCTGCACCAGCTCTTGAGGCGACGCGATGCGGCCCAGCGGCGTATGGTTGCGAATATCATCGCGCCACTCGCGATTCTCGGCGACCGAGGCCTTGAGTGAGGCAGACATGACCGAGCCAAACGCCACTGCGTTCACACGAATTCGGTGTGGTGCAAGTGCAAGCGCCAAGGAGCGGGTCATCTGGTCGAGTGCTGCTGAAGCGATGGAATAGCCCATCAACTCTGGTGTTGTGTGGTGGGCGGCAGTCGAGCTCAGATTGATGATCGAGCCGACTTGCCCCTCTGGCTGGTCTTCTGCCTGTTTCATCATCCGCTTTGCCACTTGTTGGGACAGGCGCAGGGAGGTCATCAGGTTCTGCTCCAACAGCAATTCGACCGATGTATCATCTACATCAAGCGCTTCGGTCGGGATCACCTGCCGCGATGCATTTACAAGAATATCCACCTGATCAAAGGCGTCAATTGTCGCAGACACAAGATTGGCAATGGTCAAGCGCTGGCGTAGATCGCCTGCGAAAAAGCGGATGTTGCCCTCGTCCCGCGCCTCGCCCAGTTCTTCCTTGAGCTTCTTCTCGTCCATATCAGCGCACATGACATTGGCGCCCTTGTCCGCAAACTCCCTTGCAATTGCGAGGCCGATGCCGTTGGCGGCACCTGTAACAATCGCGGTTTTACCAGAGATAGAAAATGACATGACGTGTCCTTATTCGCGGCGTTTGCGCAGGGGGCGTGAAGCATGAAACAGCTTGAACCGCGCATCACTGCCGATCTCGTCCACCTGAATGAAACGTGTTTTCAACTCTGCTTCGTAAGGCAAATGGCGGTTTGCCACCATCCACAGATGCCCTTGGGGTGTCAGCAGTCGCGCGGCCGAGGCGACAAATGCCTGTCCGATCTGCGGCTCGGCGGCCCGGCCTACATGGAACGGCGGGTTCATTACAACTGTATCGATCTTATGCGCAGGCGACCAATCTGTGCCATCAGCCCAATGAAACTCGGCGCGCGGGTCGGTGACATTGCGGCGCGCGCATTCAAGTGCTGCGTAATTGGCCTCAACCAGATGCACAGCCTCAACTCCTTCGCGCTGCAACACATGCGCCGAGAGGAAACCCCATCCCGCCCCCAGATCGCAGACCTGTTTGCCAATCTTGGCAGGCAGTGCATCAGCCAGCAACGCAGAGGCCAGATCAACCCCGTCAGCGGAGAACACCCCCGGAGCCGTCCAGAAACCGCCATCGGTCAACGTGGGACCAGCGACCCAATCCGCGAACTGGTCCGCTGCGGGCTCTGTAATCCAGAACAGCTTTCCATGGGCTTTGGTCACAGGGCCCTGCACCGTAACACGACTGCGCATCACTTTGAGGATACCCTCAACGCCATCGGTTTTTTGACCGTCAATTACCACGAAACCGTCGCTCAATGCACAGGCCATCGCGATCATCGCACGCGCCTCGACTTTAGCACGGGGCAGGCACACAACCACAGCGCTGTAGCGCCCTTCGGCTGTCACAGCAACGGTATAATCCCGCGCTTTCCATGCGGCATAGGCAGGGTAAAAGTCGTGGATAATCTCCGCACGGTCTTTGGGAATACCATCCAGATCAAGGTCGGCCGAAGGACCAAACACAGCAATACGGCCCTCAGCGGGCCATTCAAGGCCGCCACCATTCAGGGCCAGCGGCAAACGCGAATCGAGCATCGCTTATTCTTCTTTTTCCATAGTACATTGCAGCGGGTGCTGGTGACGGCGGGCGAAGTCCATGACTTGCGCCACTTTCGTCTCTGCGATCTCGTGACTGAAGACACCCACAACGGCCAGCCCTTTTTTGTGCACGGTCAACATAATCTCAAAGGCTTGGGCGTGGTTGAGGCCAAAAAAACGTTCTAAAACATGCACAACGAATTCCATCGGCGTGAAATCATCATTCAGCAGCATCACCTTATAAAGCGGTGGCCGCTTCGTCTTAGGCTTCACTTTGGTCAGCAGTTCGGTATCGTCATCGTCCTGCGGGCCAGCCATGGTAATCGGATCAAGGTGCATTGCTGCTCCTGCGTGAGGTGAATGTGCATCGGGATGTTATCTCGTCTATATAACGTGAAGCCCCGTTTAGAAAAGAGGCATGGCGCCAATATGTCCCAAACCCTAACGACAATCGGTTTCGATGCCGACGATACGCTGTGGCACAACGAGCGTTTCTTTGCGCTGACCCAAGGGTATTTTGCCGATCTTCTGGTCGATCACACCGATCGTGACACCCTGATGGCGCGGCTGCTGGAAGCAGAGCGGCGCAACCTGCCGCACTACGGCTTCGGGATCAAAGGGTTCACCTTATCGATGATCGAAACAGCCATCGAAGTGACCGATGGTCGTGTTCCCGCATCAGTGATCTCCGAACTGCTGGACGCAGGCCGCGATATGCTCAGTCACGCGGTGGAACTTCTCCCCCATGCCGCCGACACCGTCGAGTATTTGCGCCACAAATATAAAGTCGTCGTGATCACAAAGGGCGACTTACTGGACCAAGAACGCAAACTGGCGCAATCAGGGCTGCGCGCGCTGTTTGACGGGGTCGAAATTGTCTCGGCCAAGACGCCAGAGGTCTACTCCCGTATTTTCGCCACCCATGGCACAGGGGCCGATCAGGGGATGATGGTTGGCAATGCCATGGCCTCTGACGTGGTGCCAATGATTGCGGCGGGAGGTTGGGGTGTGCATGTACCCCACGGCCTTACATGGGAGATTGAACATGCGGAAACACCACAGCATGATCGCTTTCATGAAATCGCCGATCTGGCACACCTGCCCCCGCTGATCGACGCACTGTCTCAAGGAGAGCACTATGCCCCAAGCTGACCTAAGTTATTCGACCACCGTGAAATTTGACGTGCCCGCTGTCTTGGCGAAGATCGAGGAGGTGATCGGGACACATGACACCTCGTCAGGGGCGTGTAAGGGACGCGCACATGCTCTCGACATCACACATCACGATCATGTTCTGCTGCGTCTGCGGATGCTCGACAAACCGCACCGCGACGTTGCATTCATGCAAGGGTTGCTCACCGCGCTGCAAGAAGCGCTGCGCGAGATGATCTCCGCGCCTTGCATCATTGGCGTAGAGATCGGATTTCTGGAGCGGCATTATGCCTCCCAAACCTTCACCTGAATCACCTGTCTGAAATGAGGCAGAATGCGCCCAAATGCTGCCACATTGTCGCCACAATGGCGGGTGTTGTGTCTGAACGGTGAAACCTGTCCATATGTGCTATGCTGCAGCGCGGAAAATTGCCTAAATCCTTTCAATCAATGGGTTATCAGGATGCCTTTTCCATGCTACATTTTCCTCAATAAATAATATGGCCACTCGAAAAATCGGGGGTCTGAGGCAGATTAAGGCAGGTTATCATGAAGGTGCGGCGCATGCAGCCGGCCCGTTTTGGGCTATTGATTTTGGCGGCCATTTGGTTTTTCGTCCTCGTCCCGATGAGTGCGAAAGCGGCTCCCTACGCAGCTTATGTTATTGACGCGCGAACGGGCGAGGTTTTGCACGCGCGCAATGCCGAGACGCGCTTACACCCTGCGTCCCTGACAAAAATGATGACCCTCTATATCGCGTTCCAAGCAATCGAGCGGGGCGAGATTTCCCTAGACACCAAAGTACGGATTTCAAAGACAGCCGCAGCAGAGCCCCCCAGCAAGCTTGGCCTGAAGGCAGGACAAAGCATCGCGTTGCGCTACCTCATCCGTGGCGCGGCTGTTAAATCCGCTAACGATGCCGCGACAGCCATTGGTGAAGCGATCTCGGGCTCGGAAGCACGGTTTGCCCGCCGTATGAACCGCACCGCCAAACAACTCGGCATGACCCGTACGACGTTCAAGAATGCACATGGCCTCACCGAATCAGGTCACCAGTCGACTGCCCGGGACATGACGGTAATGGGCCGCCATCTGCTTTATGACTTCCCACAATACTATAACCTCTTCTCGCGCATCACGGCCGATGCTGGCGTGCGCAAGGTGAGCCATACAAACCGCCGCTTTCTTAATGAGTACAAAGGCGCAGACGGTATTAAAACGGGCTACACTCGCGCCGCAGGATTTAACCTTACTGCATCGGCGGAACGCGGCAGAGAACGCATTATCGTGACGGTATTCGGTGGGAAATCGACAACATCGCGCAATGCGAAGGTGGCCGAATTGATGGATCTTGGATTTCGGCGCGCCCCGTCTCGAGCACGGGTAAAAAAGCCCGAGGCGCCGGCCTATATCGCGGAAGCAAAGCCAGAAAACGTAGCGCCGAAATCGAACGATACGCCTGCCCCCGGTGCAAAAGGTAAAACCATACGTCTTATCCGTGCGGTCAAAACTTCACATAGACCCAAACTGCGCCCGGGTTTTGAAGCACCAGTCGTGGTAGCGGAGGCCGTAAACACGGATCCAATTAGCGACGTTCTAAGCTCTGCGATTGAAGCAGCCGTCGCCCAAGCTGTAGAACCCGTTGCCGTGCCCCAAGCAAAGCCAGCACCAGAGCCAGAAGCGCTACCAATAATCCAAAATGCCTCGCTTGTTCTCGCAGCAGCAACAGAATCTATCCGGCCGGCATTGCGGCCAAAAGGTTTGGTTGTGATCGGTGCAAAACCTACTGCTAAGAAAGAGGCCGCGCCTCAAGAAGTTGTCACACGCGTGTCGACATCAGGGGGACGCCATTGGGGCGTAAACGTTGGTCGCTTTGGCAGTCGCTATGCCGCCGAAAAGGTCCTGATCAAAACAGCACTTGCTGAGATGGCCACCCTCGATGGTTCGTTGCGAAAAGTTATCCGCAAGCCGCAAGGATTTGACGCAAACTTCCTTGGGATGACGCGGGAAACTGCTGATCTGGCTTGTCGGCGACTCAAAGCCCGCAATGTCAGCTGCTTTATGATCGGGCCAGGCTAAGGGGCGCGTGCCTCCCGCTTGAGCCACGTCACAAATGCCTTGAGCGGGGCGCGAAGTACACCGCCCCTCGTCACCATGTGGTATCCTGTTGCTGCATCTTGTTCCTCGTGAAGCACCCTTAGCCGCCCCGCCTCGATGTCGCGTTCGACAAAGCGGCGGACAGTCACTGCAACCCCCTGCCCGTCCCGCGCACCATCAACCAGCAGGTTGCCGGGCACCCGCATGAGCCCAGCCGCGCGTTCCGTGACCCCGTGCTTCTCGAGCCAGCTTGTCGATTCTGAATTTCCGAACTCTTCAATCCAAGGAAACTGCGCCAAGGCTTCCAGATCACAACACTCCAAGTCACCAATCAAGCTCGGCGCACCAACGACAACCATCGTGCTCTCCCACAACAGAGTTGCATCCACATCAGGCCAACTTCCTTTGCCAAAGCGGATAGCAAGATCTATGCCATCAGGGCTAAGTGTGACAACATCAGCTGTGGGATCAATCATCAGATCAATTTCCGGATGCGCTGAACGAAATCCGACCAATCGTGGCATCAACCACCGCGCGGCAAATGTCGGCGTTGCGGAGATATGAAGAGGCCGCGCATCGCGGGCACCCGTAACCGTGGCCACCCCTTCGCCCATTTGCTCAAACGCACGGCCAAGGCTTTGCGCCAGCTGCTCCCCTTTCGAGGTGAGTTTGAGCGCACGGCCTGAGCGGTCCAGCAGGGCGACATTCAAATGCGCTTCCAACACCCGTAACTGCTGACTAATCGCTGCGTGGGACACCCCCAGCGCATCCCCTGCGCCAACAACATTCCCGTTTTGTGCAAAAGCCGAAAAGGCGCGCAACGCAGACAAGGGAGGGAGGTCACGCCAATTCATATGTCATATTTCCTTACATATAGAAATGATCCATGAGTCGCATTCACGCCCCGTTCCGTCAACTATGGAAGCATACATAAGGAGAAAGACCATGATCAACATTTACGCTCAAACCTTCATGCACGCAACGCGGACCAGCGAAATCTGTGTGCAAGACGTCCCATCCGTTCCTGAGGCAAAGCGCCATCGCTGGTTCACACGCCGCAAGACGCGCTGCATCAATCCGATGAAATTGTAAGGATTTCAAACATGAAAACTGCACTTATTATTGTAGATATTCAGAACGATTACTTCACCGGCGGTCTGTGGCCGGTGGAGCAGATGGATGATGTCGCCAATGTTGCCGCTGAAATTCTAGCAAAATCCCGTGCGGCGCAGAATGTCATCATTCATATTCGCCATGAGGCGCTTTCAGAAACCGCGCCCTTCTTTCGGCCAGGGACATGGGGCGCTGAAATACACCCCACGGTCGCGCCAATTCCACAAGAACAGGTCATCCTCAAACACCGTCCGAACAGTTTTCATGAAACCAATTTACACAGGCAGCTTCAGTTGCAGGGCGTCACTCATGTTAAAATCATTGGCGCTATGAGCCAGATGTGCATTGATGCCACTGCGCGTGCCGCACGCGATCTAGGCTATGACGTGACTGTCGTGGCAGACGCCTGCGGTGCAAAATCCACCAGCTTTGGCGGCGTCAAACTGACCGCTCCTCAGGTACAAGCGGCGTTCATGTCGGGACTAAAACAGGCATATGCCACAGTGATCTAGGTCGCGGCCTGTAGGAGAGTGCGGGTGTATTCCGTCTGTGGGTTGTCATATAGCGCGTCAACATCGCCGTATTCCATCACATCACCGCGCTTCATCACCATAACCTTGTGCGACATGGCCCGCACAACGCGCAGGTCATGGCTGATAAACAGGTAGGCCAGACCGTACTTGACCTGCAAATCGCGCAAAAGATCAACGATTTGAACTTGGACCGTCATATCAAGCGCTGAGGTCGGCTCATCCAGTACAAGTAAGCGGGGGCGCAAGACCATTGCACGGGCAATAGCGATACGCTGGCGTTGACCGCCCGAGAACTCATGCGGGTAGCGGTCCATCGTGGCAGGGTCGAGGCCAACTTCGACCATGACGTCATGCACCAACTCACGTTTGTCACGGTCAGGGTCCACTTTATGAATACTCAGACCCTCCGCAATGATCTGCATACAAGTCATACGTGGCGAAAGGCTGCCGAAGGGGTCCTGAAACACGATCTGCATGTCCTTGCGCAGGCGCCGAAGTTCCTTGGTAGACCACTTACGCACATCGTCTCCCATGAAGGTGATGCCCCCCTTTGACGCGATCAGGCGCATCACGGCCAGCGCTAGCGTAGTTTTACCCGACCCGCTCTCGCCCACGATGCCAATCGTCTCACCCGCCCGGACGGAAAAGGAGGCGTCATTGACGGCCTTCACATATCCCACAGTGCGGCGCAGCAATCCTTGTTGTATCGGGAACCAGATTTTGAGGTTCTTGGTTTCGGCAATCACTTCTGCGCCTTCAGGCACCGGTGCAGGACTGCCCGTCGGCTCCGCCCCCAACAGCTTTTGGGTATAGGGATGCTGCGGGCTGTCAAAAATTTCTGCAGTTGGCCCCTGCTCAACTATTTCGCCGTGCTGCATGACGCACACACGATCGGCAATGCGCCGTACCACGCCTAGGTCATGAGTGATGAATAAAAGGCCCATGCCTTCGCTGTCTTTCAGCTCTTTCAGCAGGTTAAGAATTTGCGCTTGAATGGTCACATCAAGTGCCGTTGTCGGCTCATCCGCAATCAGCACGTCAGGCTTGTTCGCAAGCGCCATTGCGATCATCACACGCTGGCGCTGTCCGCCCGACAACTGGTGTGGATACGAGCCCAACCTGCTTTCAGCGTCGTGGATACCCACCTTGAGCAGTAGGTCCAGAATACGCCGGTGTAACGCAGCACCAGTCAGCCCTTGGTGCAGGGTCAAGCTCTCCGCCAGTTGTTTGTCAATCGTGTGAAGCGGGTTGAGCGAGGTCATCGGCTCTTGGAAAATGAAACTAATATCATTGCCGCGCACTTTGCGCAGCAGCGCATCATTGGCGCCGATCATCTGCTGCCCATCATAGGTGACGGACCCTTCAACATGCGCTGTATCGCCAAGCAGACTCACAGTACTCAGCGCCGATACCGACTTACCCGAGCCGCTCTCGCCTACGAGCGCCACCGTCTCGCCGCGCTCCACATGGAAAGAGATCCCCTTAACCGCAGGCGTTAGCTTCCCATCCTGCCGAAACGACACGCGCAGGTCTTTTACATCCAAGAGCGGGCTCATCAGCTAAACGTCTTTCTGGGGTCAAACGCGTCGCGGATACCCTCAAATATGAACACCAACAACGACAACATGATCGCAAAGGTGAAGAAGGCGGTGAAGGCAAGCCAAGGCGCTTGCAGGTTCTGCTTGGCCTGCAAGGTCAACTCCCCGAGCGAGGGTGCAGAGGATGGCAAGCCGAAGCCCAAGAAGTCGAGCACAGCCAGAGAGGAAATCGTGCCCGTGATCAGAAAGGGCAGCATCGTAAGCGTGGCAACCATCGCATTCGGCAGCATGTGACGGAACATAATCGTGACGTTGCCCACACCCAATGCTCGCGCAGCACGCACGTACTCAAGGTTTCGCGCCCGCAAGAACTCCGCACGTACAACACCGACCAGTGATGTCCAACTAAACAGCACAAGCAAGAACACAAGGAGCCAAAAACTTCTCCCCAGTATCGCGAACATGATGATGATCACATAAAGGGACGGTGTGGACGTCCATATCTCGATCACCCGCTGGAAAATCAGATCAAGCCAGCCGCCAAAGAACCCCTGCACCGCACCCGCCGCAATGCCGATGATGGTGCTGAGGCCAGTAACCAGAAGCGTGAACACGATGCTCAGGCGGAAGCCGTGAATGACCCGCGCCAGCACATCCCGCTTGGTCCCATCCGTGCCGAGCAGGTTCTCACCGTTGGGCGGCAGAGGGGCCGCACCGGGGCGGTCTACGGCAGTGTCAAAGCTGTAGGGAATCGGCGGCCAGATGGCCCAGCCCTTCTGGAAACCCTCGGTGCTGGTGTCAAAAGACCCGGCGTCAATCTGATCCACAATCCCTTCCGGATCGTCAAAACAGTCCTCCAGACCACCGCTGGCTATCAGGCACTTCACCTCTGGATCGCGGTAGGCCGCTTCGGTTTGGAAATCTCCACCAAATTCAGTCTCGGCATAGAATTTGAAGATCGGCATATACATTTCGCCGCGGTAGTTCACGAGGATAGGTTTATCATTCGCCAAAAACTCGGCGAACAGCGACAGAGTGAACACCACTGCAAAAACCCAAAGTGACCAATAGGCACGGCGGTTGCGTGTGAAATTACGCCAGCGGCGTTGATTGAGCGGAGAAAGTGCCATCAGCCTTCCCTCTTCTCAAAATCAATGCGCGGATCAACCAACACATACATCAGGTCAGAGATAATACCGACCACAAGGCCGATCAGGCCAAAGATGAACAGCGTCCCAAAGACGATGGGATAGTCCCGCGCGACGGCCGCTTCAAAACCCAACCGTCCCAAACCATCAAGCGAGAAGATCGTTTCGATGATCAGTGAAGAGCCAAAGAACACCCCGATAAATACCGCCGGAAAGCCTGCAATCACGATCAACATCGCGTTGCGGAAAACGTGACCATAAAGAACCTTGCTCTCGGACAACCCCTTGGCACGGGCAGTCATCACATAGTGTTTTTTAATCTCGTCAAGAAAGCTGTTCTTGGTCAGCAGCGTCAGCGTCGCAAAGGCGGAAATCGTCGAGGCCAATACGGGAAGCGTAATGTGCCAAGCATAGTCCTTTACCTTGCCCCATGCGCTCAACTGATCAAAATTATCAGACGTCAGGCCCCGCAGCGGAAACAGCTCGTAACATGTCGGGTTGAATGTCGCGCCACTGGGCCACGCATCCGCAAGACCGGGAATACGGAAACAGTTTGCAGGAACAAACAGAACCAGCAGCAGGATCGCAAACAGGAAACCGGGAATGGCATAGGCCGCAATAATCGCTCCCGATGTCCATGTATCAAAGCGTGATCCATCGCGCACAGCCTTCTTGATCCCAAGCGGGATAGATATCAGATATGCAATCAGCGTAGACCACAGCCCAAGCGTGATCGACACGGGCAGTTTCTCTTTAATCAGATCAATAACAGAGATCGAGCGGAAGTAACTCTCTCCAAAATCGAACTGCATATAATTCCAGAGCATGTTGAAAAAGCGCTGCACTGGCGGCTTGTCAAAGCCGAACTCTTTCTCCAGCTCTGCAATGAACTCGGGCGGCAGGCCACGTGCACCGACATATTCGCTGTCGGAGCCGCGCTGAAAATCAGCACCTCCGCCGCCATCATTGCTGCCCCCTGCAAAACCGCCAAAGACGTCGCCGCCTCCTTGAATACGTGCGATCGCTTGCTCAACAGGGCCACCGGGAACAAACTGTACCAGCGCAAAGTTTACCAGCATGATCCCGAACAAAGTGACAGGGATCAGCAAAAGCCGTCGAAGAATATACGCGCCCATAAATGGCTACCTCAGCACACCAGCATCACGCAATTTTTGCGCTTTGTCGGCGTTGTACCACCAGAAATCAAGATGTCCCAGCGCATAGGGCGGCATGTTTTCAGGATGCTCGAACATGTCATAATAGGCCACCCAATAACTGTCATTATACCAAACCGGAATCATAAACAGCTCGTAACGCAGCGCCCGATCAAGTGCCGTAATGGCTGTATTCTCTTCTTCCGCAGTTTTTGCGTTGAGAGAGATATCAATGATCGCATCTACCAGCGGGCTTGCAAGGCCCGCGGGGTTAAACAGTGAAAATGCCGCCGCTTCTGAGCCATAGTATTGCAGCAAACCAGTCCCGGTTCCGAGTATCGCGGCATACTGGTCAAATACCAGATCATAGTCACGATCCCGCTCACGGGCTGTGTATTGCGAGCTGTCGACCTTCTCCAGCTTAGCGTTAATGCCGATTGCTTGGAGGTTACTTACAAAGTTCTCAATGACCGCGGAAAGGGTTGGAGAACTTGAAGAGTTAAACAGGAAGTTGATCTCAAGAAGATCCCCAGTAGCATTGCGGCGCTTGCCATCAACAACGGACCAGCCTGCTTCATCCAGCAAATCACTCGCCGCGCGGCGGTTGTTGCGGTCCAGCAATCGTGTGGGCCGTGAGGTATGTGGCACGACAGCGTCTTCGGCGAGCATATCAGCGGGAACCAGATCTCCCAAAGACTGCAACAGGGCAAGCTCTGCACCTTGAGGTTTTCCCTGAGCCATTAACGGAGTGTCTTGGGAAAATGACGCGCGCTGCTTGAACAGTCCGTACTGCAAGCTCTCGTTTGTCCATTCAAAGTTGAACATCTGTGCAATCGCTTGACGGATGCGTTTATCCTTCAGAACCTCACTACCCAAGTTAAAGATGATGCCCGTCGGCACAGGGGGAGAGCCATCGGACAGTTCTTTTTTTATAATAAATCCGTTCTGGGCTTTAGGGAATTCATAGTCTGCTGCCCATTTACGGGAGTCAGTCTCTTGGCGGAAGGTGTAAAGGCCAGTCTTGAAACCTTGAAATGACGCGGTGTCATCGGTCATGATCTCTTGGCGAATGCGGTCAAAATTGTTGCGCCCTACATTAAAGGGCAGGTCCTTCCCCCAATAGTCTTCACGCCGCTCCAAAACGATCGACCGACTTAGGTCGGCGGAAACTATTTTGTAGGGGCCAGACCCGATGGGCAGTTTATCGCCGCGCCAGTCGTCAGACATTTTCACGCCCGTCTTCTCGAACCATGCTTTCGACCAGATCGGGCCGTTGCCCGCTGAGGCGATCAAACTACGGCGCGGAATACCGTCCGCAAACGAGAATTTGACGGTGTAGTCATCAAGCGCTTCAACTGACAGCACCCGCTTGCGAATCCCATCTGCAGCCGATTTCAAGCCGCCATCAAGATAGAAGTTATGAGAAAATACAACGTCATGCGCTGTAACGGGAGAACCATCCGAGAACTTTGCATTCTTGCGTATGTTGAAAATTACCCAAGATTTATCAACAGGATATTCAAGGGTTTCGCACAGGAGGCAGTAGTATTCGGCATAGACATCAGCGGGCGCGGGCTCATAACTTGGTGCGCGGCCCAATACGCCTTCGTAATGCATAACGGAGAATAGACCCGCACGCCCTTTGCCGTTGTAAGGATTCATTGAATCAACCGAGCTGGCACGCGCCACGGAAATTTCCCCGCCCTTAGGTGCATCAGGATTCACATACTCAAAGTGGGGGTAGTCGGCTGGATATTTCAAATCACCATAAAAGGAATATCCATGGCTCTTGATAATCTCGCCAGCTTCCTCCGCTTGCGCCATGCTTCCAAACACCACCGCAAATGCTGTTGCGATCACAGCAGACCACCGCTTTGCTTTGAAATTCTGGCGTGTTGAAGCGGGAACAATAGACGTCATGGGCGAGCTCCTGAGAACGGGTGGATTAATAATCTGTTCAGTTATGTAGGCTAAAGGCCGCATGCGCCAAGATACAAGTTGCAAGTCTGTGATCTGAACAAAATCTAGCGCAAAACAGCAAAAAGGCCGCCCTCGGGCGACCTTTTGTATCATCCTGCTCGAAAGGCTGAGATCAGTTATCGAGGCTATCGAGGTATGCGATCACATCCGCGCGATCCTCGGATTTGTTCAAGCCTGCAAAACCCATTGTTGTACCAGGTGCCCATGCGCTTGGCTTTTCAAGGAAGGCGTAAAGGTTTTCGGGGGTCCAGACATCGGCGACTGCTTCGAGCGCACCAGAATACTCAAACCCTTGTGCCGCATCGATTTCGCGACCAACAACGCCGTAAAGGTATGGGCCAGTTGCGTTCGCGCCCGCTTCAACTTTGTGACAGGCTGTGCACTTGCGGAATACTTTTGCACCATTGTCGATGGATGCAGCGGCCATACGCTCTTCAAACGGCACTTCTGGCTCAGCCTCCGCAGGCTCATCGCCTTCAACGGCGATCGCATAGGAAGGTTCGCCATGCAATGAGGCGTGATACATTTCTTCGCCAGCCCACTTGCCCAGCAAGAGAACCAGCCATGCGCCCAGCACACCAGCGGCAATTTTTGTGAATGTCGTTGAATCCATGGGTCCGTCCATCGCTTTGAATTGATCTATCGTTGGGGGGCTATCTATTGCTTTCCCTCTGCGCAAGCAAGGTATAGTTACCGCGACCAATCGACCATCTGTGTAGGTTTTTACAAAGGAACGATGTGATGACCACAAACAAGCCTGTGCGCATCGCCTTTCAAGGTGCATTGGGAGCTTATAGTCACGAGGCCTGTTTGCAGGCGCGGCCTGATGCCCTGCCTGTCCCCTGCACCACATTCGAGGGAGTGCTGCGGGCCGTGCGCGAGGGGCGTGCCGACCTCGCAATGCTTCCCGTCGAAAATACAACATACGGCCGTGTGGCCGATATTCATCGCCTTTTGCCAGAGAGCGGCATGCACATCATCGACGAGGCATTTGTCCGCGTCCGCATCGCCCTGATGGCAAAACCCGGCGTCACCCTTAACCAGATCAAGCATGTACGCGCCCATCTGGTCCTGCTGCCCCAAGCGCGCGCATACCTTGAGGCCAATGGCATTACGTCAGAACCAGCCGCCGACAGCGCAGGAGCTGCCGAAGAACTGGCCGCTGGCGGTCCTGCGCATGAAGGGGTGCTGGCCAGTGCAGTTGCCGCAAGAATCCACGGACTTGAGGTACTGATCGACGGCATCGAAGACCTTGAGCACAACACCACACGCTTTTTGCTCATGGCACCCGACATTGACCTGACGCGCCGCGGTGACAAGATGATGACCACTTTTGTTTTCGAGGTCCGCAACATTCCTGCCGCCCTCTACAAAGCAATGGGCGGCTTTGCCACCAACGGAGTCAACATGACAAAACTGGAGAGCTATATGGTCGGCGGTTCTTTTACCGCAACCCAATTCTATGCGGATATCGAAGGGCACCCTGACGATCCCGCCGTTCAGCGTGCGCTCGAAGAGCTGGGCTATTTTACCAATATGCTTGAAATTCTCGGGGTCTATCCTGCCCATCCGGGCCGATGGGATATTCCGGCTTAGGTTTGGCTATGCTCCGCGCTGATAACGCTCTTCCAGTGTTTTGGCGAATTCAGCCGCACGCAATTTGAATTTCTTGGTCAGTGACGTTTTGGCCAGTTTGAGCGATTGCACCAAAAGACGCGCGGACAGATTAAGCGGCTTGATGTCGAACGACAGCATAATGCGCGTCCGGTTTTTAGACAGCGCCACCAATTCGGTGGTCATCATCGTCATCAATCCAGGAGAGCGGCATTCGAAAACCATCTCGTTTGGCTTGTCGAATGTGACCATCTCAACCTCGACCTGACGGCGCTTGCCGCGCAAATTAAAGGTCGCACGCCATGACATGCCGATACCCGCAAACGTTTTTGTATCCGTCCGCTGCACCTCGGCCCCACGGCGCATCGCGGCACGCTCGAACGTTTCAAAATCGCACAACATATCAAAAACAGCGTCAATCGGTGCCTCAATGTCTTCCTTGGTCGAGAATTTCATGTCTGCCCTGTCTTCATTATTTTGTTGCCCGATACCCATATTCTAAGGCGGGGCTGTCATCGGTCAACCGTCACACTGCTGCAAATAGTAACAATAATTAATATGTCCTCAATCAAGGGTATCAGAAAGCCATCGCTCAATCAAAAAATGCGCAATCGCACCCTTGCGCGCTGGCATAATTTCGGGGTGATGCCCTTGGCTGACTGTCATCATTTCCTCACGGGTGACCCATCGCGCATCCTCAATCTCGACAGGATCGATGTTTATTTCGCTGCTGGTTGCATTACCCCAACATCCGAACATCAATGACGCTGGGAAAGGCCAAGGCTGACTGGCGAGATATCCCACCTCACCAACCCGCACACCTGCTTCTTCAAAAACCTCACGCCGTACCGCCGCTTCCAGCGTCTCACCCGGTTCCACAAATCCTGCAAGCAGCGAATACATGCCCTGCGGCCACCCCGGAGAGCGACCAACCAGCACAGAATTTCCATGTGTGATCAGCATGATAACAACGGGGTCTGTACGCGGAAAATGGGATGCACCACAAGAGCCGCAGGTCCTCTGCCAACCTCCATGGGTGATCTCGGATTCAGATCCGCATTTTGCGCAAAAACGGTGGATGTCATGCCAGCAGAACACCGCCCGTCCCGCCGCAGCAAGTTCCGCATCGCGCGGGTTTAGCCATGTCATCACGCGGCGCAGTTCGGCAAAGACCATCCAGTCGGGCAACGCAGGGTGGCGCTGCTCGCTAGGGTCTAGAAATCCACCCAAACTCCCCTCATCCAACCCCTCAGGTTCCCAGGCGGACAGATCGATAGCAAAGGTCGGGCCGCCCTCTTCACGCCCCAGGAGGATTGGCACGCGTGAGGCATCTTTGAGAGCTACATGATCCAATGGCAAACGGATCAGCCCCGCAGGCCGTTCTACTGACATCAACGGCTTTCCACGCCAAAATACAATCGCACGTGCCGTGGGATCAGCTGCCGCATCGGCCATAGCCTGCGGATTCCCACGCAACTCTCCTGCACGGTCAAGGCCGGAGCCACCAAATGTAACATGTTCTGCGTTTTTCACGTCTTAATCCTTCGTTTCTTTACAGGCCCGACCATCAACACCCTCGAATAAAGGGTTGCACACCCATAATTCCATTTACCACCTCAACCTACGATGGTAATTTGCCTTATGAGTGCGCCTGACACCCAAAAGAAGACATCTCCTCGCGTACGCATAAGGTTGTTGGCGACGACGGATTTGCACGGCCATCTCTTGCCCCATGACTACATCAAGGACCAGCCAACACAAGGCGGCGGCTTGGCAGGTTTGGCACGACTCATCACTGAGGCGCGAGACAGTGCGCGTATTGAAGGCATGCCTGTTATCCTTTTAGATAACGGTGACACCTTTCAGGGTACGCCGCTTGCAACCTATTTGGCAGATTGCGCCGTAGACGTGGACCACCCGATTGTTGCGGCACTCAACCATCTGAAATATGATGCGTTGGGTCTTGGCAATCACGACCTTGACCACGGCCTGCCCTACCTCAGGGCTGTCGCATCAAGACTGGACATGCCCATCCTCAATTCGAACCTGCGCAACATCGACATCAGCCCCTTGCAGCAAAGCACGCTGTTGCCGGTTTACCTTGACGCTGATGCACCAGCTCCGCTCACGCTTGGCGTCCTTTCCGTCCTCCCCCCTCAAAGCGCCGCATGGCAAAGCCACCATCTCGCGTGCAGAACTTCGCTTGAGCAGCCCGCCGCCGCAATCGCCACTGGCGCGGCGGCACTGCGGCGTAACGGTGCTGATCTGATTGTGGTTCTGGGCCATATGGGTGTGGGCAGAATCGACGGAAGCAATAATGATGCACGTGCCGCCCACAGCTTGGTTGAGACAGGGGAAATCGATGCCCTGATCCTTGGACATACCCACCGGCGACTTCCCTCCACCGATTATGCAAGCCGCGAAGGTGTCGATTTTCAGAAAAGCACAGTGGGCAATGTACCCACCATTATGGCGGGACATGCAGGGTCTGACTTGGGGATAATGGACCTAACCCTTGTTCATGATGAGAAAACCGGATGGCGCATACTGGATCACCATGCGTACCTGCGGCCCAACGGGGGTAACGTAAAGCCTGATCCGTTTGTGGTAGAAATCGCTCAAACAACACATGAAACAGTTAGATGCCACCTCACCGAACAGGTGGCGACCACACCGACACATCTTCACAGCTATTTCTCACTGATGCGCCCCGCCCCGACCCAACAACTTACAGCGCTTGCGCAATATCGCCAAGTCCGCGATGCTTTGCGCGATGGTCCCTTTGGGGATCTGCCCGTGCTCAGCTGCGCCGCAGCCCATGGCGCAGGGGGACGTGATGGGCCGGCAAATTATGTGAATATTCCCGCCGGACCAGTTCTGCGGCGTCACATTGCAGGTCTCAATCCTTTCGCAAACCAGACCGTTGGCCTTCGCATAACGGGTGCGCAGTTGAAAAACTGGTTGGAGCATGCAGCCCTGCTCTTCAATTTATTGCGCCCCGACGCGCCCGCCCAAATGCTGATTGATAGGGACATTCCCGCCTTTCAATTCGATACGATCTTTGGGCTTCACTACCAAATTGATCCCAGTGCATCCCCATTGAACCGCATTTCCCAGCTTGAATTTGGCGGCAACCCTCTGCAACCCGATCAAGAGTTCATCCTAGCAACCAACAGGTTTCGTGCATCAGGCGGCGGCGGGTTCCCGATACTGCCTGCCAGCCTGCTTGCTTGCCGCGTAGGCACGCAGCTTGGGGAAACGATGATCGAAGTGCTGAATTCAACGGATCCACAGCCATGGGATACAAACCCGCCATGGCGATTCGCCCCACTAGGCGGTGTGGAGGCCATTGTTCTCACCCATCCAGAAGCGCTTCATTCGATCTCAGAGATTTCCCATCTTAAACCAAAATCCCAAGGGACGACGCCAGAAGGCTTCATCCGACTTTCCGTTACGCTCTAGTCTTGCAGCCGAGCGCGTCATTGCCTATATGAAATTCTGAGAGGTTGGTGCGGGCAGGTGCCTCGCCAACCTGGTCAGAGCCGGAAGGCAGCAGCCACAACGAGTCCCACTTGGGTCGTTATCAATCTCTCACCTAGTCACATGCTGCAAAGCAGGATGTGACAGCCGGTAAGGGCATTCAGAGAATGCTCCCGAAAGGGTCAGTTTCAAATCAAATATACTGCCATCTTTGGGCAAAAGCGCACATTGCGAGCGATATTATCCCGCCGGCCTCACAACCGCGCCGCTGCAAACGTATCACATTGCCCGACATCACCACTGTCAAACCCGCGTCCGAACCATCCCGCACGCTGCGCGGAGGTGCCGTGCGTAAACGTATGCGGCTGCGGAACACGCCCCGCCTGACGTTGCAAATGATCATCCCCGATTTTTCGGGCCGCATTGAGCGCTTCTTCCAGATCGCCCCGCTCCATCAGTCCCTTAACATTCCGCGCCCAAATCCCCGACAGACAATCCGCCATCAGCTCCAATCGCACGGTCAGTGCATTTGCTTCCGCCTCGGAGGCCCGCTGCCGCGCCGCATTCACTTTGGGCAGAATACCCAACTCGTTTTGGACATGATGCGCCACTTCATGCGCGATGACATAAGCCGCCGCAAAATCGCCACCCGCGCCCATCTGGCGGTCCAGCGCCGTGAAAAATTCAGTGTCGAGATATGCTGTGTCATCGGCCGGACAATAGAAAGGGCCTGTAGCGCCGTTGGCGCCGCCACAAGGGCTTTGCGTTACGCCAGAGAAAATCAACAACTTGGGCGGGGCATAAGTGCGACCAAGTTGATCGCGAAATACTGCTGCCCAAACATCTTCGGTAGTGGCTAAAACCTGCGCGCTGAACTCAACAGATGCTTCGTCAGGCATGCTTCCAATACTCTGCTCTTGCTGGACATTGCCTCCTTGCAACAGCGGAGAGACATCAATGCCCGTGAAATAGCCGATGGCCAACACGGCAAGGACCCCCACAACCCCAAGGCCCCCTTTTGCACCCAAACTGCGCCGACCGCCGCCACGTACTTCTACATTCTTACTGCGCCGAATCCCTCTGAGCCGCATATCACCCATCCTTTGCCGATTATTCGGCACTACCATGGCATCATTGTGAGTGCAGTGCCATCACCCTGTGCCGTTGCGAAATAAGCAGCGCCATCGCGCCACAATATGATGTGCCCCGTTGCCCCCACCGCCTGCACCGCCTACCTTGGAAGCACTTCCCGAATCCAACTTCAGGACACTCATGTCAGACGCCACCGCCTACCGCGTACTCGCGCGCAAATACCGCCCCGAGACCTTCACCGATCTGGTGGGGCAAGAAGCGATGGTGCGCACGCTGAAAAACGCGTTTGAAGCAGACCGCATTGCCCAGGCCTTCATCATGACGGGCATCCGCGGCACAGGGAAAACCACCACTGCCCGCATTATCGCAAAAGGCATGAATTGCATTGGCACTGACGGCACTGCAGGCCCCACAACAGAGCCTTGCGGCCAATGCGAGCATTGCAGCGCAATCATGGAAGGCCGCCATGTCGACGTGATCGAAATGGACGCCGCATCGAATACAGGCGTGGCCAACATCCGCGAAATCATCGACTCTGTACACTACCGCGCGGCCTCGGCCCGTTACAAAGTATACATCATCGATGAGGTGCACATGCTCTCCACAGGGGCGTTCAACGCCCTGTTGAAGACCCTTGAAGAGCCGCCAGAACACGTAAAATTCATCTTCGCCACAACCGAGATTCGCAAAGTGCCCGTCACGGTCCTGTCCCGCTGCCAACGGTTCGATCTGCGCCGCATCGAGCCTGAAGTGATGATCGCCTTGCTGCAAAAGATCGCTGGCGCTGAGAATGCGGAAATTGCAGATGATGCCCTCGCCTTGATTACCCGCGCCGCCGAAGGCTCCGCCCGCGATGCGACCTCCCTGCTGGACCAAGCGATCAGCCACGGCGCAGGCGAGACAACAGCCCTTCAAGTCCGCGCCATGCTGGGGCTCGCCGACCGCGCGCGTGTGCTCGACTTGCTCGACATGATCTTGCGCGGCGATGCAGCAGGGGCATTGACCGAGATCGGCGCGCAATATGCCGAAGGGGCCGACCCGATGGCCGTCCTGCGCGATCTGGCCGAGATTACGCATTGGATCAGCGTGGTGAAAATCACGCCCGACGCCGCCGAAGACCCGACAATATCGCCTGAGGAGCGCGACCGTGGCCGCCAGATGGCAGATGCCCTGCCCATCCGTGTCCTCACCCGCCTGTGGCAAATGCTGCTCAAAGCGCTGGAGGAAGTCTCCGCCGCACCGAACGCAATGATGGCCGCCGAAATGGCGATCATCCGCCTGACCCATGTGGCCGATCTGCCGTCACCCGACGAGCTTGTGCGCACGCTGCAAAACACACCCGCCCCCACGGGTGGCAACACGCTGCCTACTGGTGCAGCCCCGCAAAGCAATGGTGCCCAAGCCGTAAGCCACGCCCAAACCCGCATGGCATCCCAGCCGAACGCGGCAGGCCAAACAACTGCACTGGCACGCGCCCCTGATGCCGCCCTCGCGCATTATCCAACCTTCGAACACGTGCTGGAACTCATCCGCCACAACCGTGATGTGAAACTGCTCGTCGAGGTTGAGACCTCCCTCCAACTCGCGGCTTACCAGCCAGGCCGGATTGAGTTTGTTCCAACCGATGCAGCCCCCCGCGACCTTGCGCAACATCTTGGAAACAAACTGCAACTGTGGACAGGCAACCGCTGGGCCGTTACAGTCGTCAACTCGGGCGGCGCCCCCACCATCGCCTCCTTGCGCGATGAAAAAGACAACGCATTGCGCGCTGACGCCACAGCACATCCATTGATGCAAGCCGTCCTCGCCCAATTCCCGCAGGCAAAGATCACCAGTATTCGCACCGCCCAAGATATCGCCGCCGCAGCAGTGAGCGAGGCCCTGCCCGAAGTCGAGGATGAATGGGATCCCTTCGAGGACAGCTGATGCGCCGCCTGTGGGTTTTCGTACTGATGTTTCCAACTGCCGCCTTTGCCGAAGTATGCGATAAAGAGCGCCCCTTGTGGACCGGCACCCCAACAACCGCATGGTCCGAAGCCATCATCCTGCTGACCTACCCCTCCCAGATTGTTCTGCTTACCGCGACCATGTTTGCAATGTGGTACGGCTGGCGGATTGCTTGCTTTATCTTCGCCCTGATATGGGTCGCCTTCATCCCTATTATGCTGACCCGCGATCTTGATGACATGACATGGGAAGCATCCCAAGAAGGATGTATTAGCTCGCCCATCTTGTTCATGGGCTTATGTGGTGCCATATCTGTGCTAAGCTTTTATGCCGCCTTCAGAAGGCGCAAAACCAAAAAGGATACGACATGCTCAAAGGACTAGCAGGCCTCGGCGATATGGCCGGAATGATGAAAAAAGCCCAAGAGATGCAGGGCAAGATGGCCGAGATGCAGGAAGAAATGCACAATATCATGGTCACAGGCGAATCTGGCGCTGGCCTTGTGAAAGCCACCTGCACCGCCAAGGGCGAGCTAAAAGGTCTCGACATAGATCCGTCCATCTTTAACGGCGACGACAAGGAAGTCGTCGAAGACCTAATCCTCGCCGCGATTAAAGACGCCCAAGGCAAAGCATCCGAGCGTGCCGCCGAAGAGATGGGCAAACTGACCGAAGGCATGGGCCTTCCCGCAGGCATGAAGCTACCATTTTAGCGCCAATTCAACGCATTGGTGACAGTGTTAACGCCCATTATATTTCTATGCGCGTTACCACTCCCCATTGTCGGAGCACGAAACCTTGAGCAGCACCCGCGACATCGACGCCCTGATCGAGCTGATGGCCAAACTCCCTGGCCTCGGCCCCCGTTCGGCGCGCCGTGCGGTGCTGCACCTCATCCGCAAACGTGCGCTATTGCTCACTCCATTGGCCGACACCATGCAGACAGTCGCGGCAACAGCACGGGAATGCCTCAACTGCGGTAATGTCGGCACGGCGGACATCTGCGACATCTGTGACAGCAACAAACGCGCCAACGGCGAGCTTTGTGTGGTCGAGGATGTGGCCGACCTCTGGGCGATGGAGCGCTCAGGCGTTTTCAAAGGGCGCTACCATGTTCTAGGTGGCACGCTCTCGGCCCTCGACGCGATAGGCCCGCAAGAGCTGCGGATCCCCCGCCTCATTGACCGCGTCCAAAGCGAAGGGATCACTGAAGTCATCCTCGCTCTCAACGCTACCATAGACGGCCAAACAACCGCTCATTACATCGCCGATCAGCTTGACGGACAGGTTCAACTGACCTCTCTGGCCCAAGGCGTGCCCATCGGCGGCGAACTCGATTATCTTGACGACGGGACAATCACCGCCGCCATGCGTGCACGCAAACAGATCTAGCCCAAACATACGAAAAGGGCGCTCCAAGCGGAACGCCCTCTACAAAAACCTGAATGTCAGACGCGCTTACTTTGCGTCGTCTTCCTCATCATCATCGCCATCAGGGATGTTGAAAAAGCTCTCCGCATCTGCGAAATCGCTGTCTTTCTTCTCGTCCTCCTCGTCGGACACATCTGTGGAAAGTGTGAATGTCTCCAGTCCTTCAATCGCTGACGGGATCTTAGGCTCTGTGTCCATGCCAAGGCTCTGCTCGGTGCTGACCAGCTTGCGACGCTCGTCATCAGACATAACGCCCCCCTCGGCTGCCTTCTTGGCAGCTGCTTTTTGCACCATTGCATCCAGCTCGGACTGCTTACACAGACCCAAAGCAACGGGATCAATCGGTTGGATGTTGGAGATGTTCCAGTGGGTGCGCTCACGGATCGCCTGAATGGTCGGCTTGGTTGTGCCAACCAGCTTGCTCACTTGCGCATCCGACAATTCGGGATGGAATTTCACCAGCCACAGGATGGAAGCAGGACGGTCCTGACGTTTGGACAATGGCGTATAACGCGGACCACGGCGCTTTTCTTCACCAGCAGCAGCAGCGTTGAACTTCAGCTCCAGCTTGTGCAGCGGATTGTCCTGCGCTTTGTTGATCTCTTCTTGCGTCAGCTGGTTGTTGGCAATCGGGTCAAAACCTTTGACGCCAGCAGCCACATCACCGTCCGCGATGCCCTGCACTTCCAACTCATGCATACCGACAAAATCGGCGATCTGCTTGAAATTGATGGTCGTGTTATCCACCAGCCATACTGCGGTGGCTTTCGCCATAATCGGTTTGCCCATGTCTCTCTCCTCTAAACGCACCTTCCCCGTCGCCTGACTTAGGCTGTCCTGGCAGGCCAGAACCGTTTCCAATTTGGGGGAACTTATGGCTTATATAGAGAATGGCACTCCATAAGGAAAGACCCCAGATGCGCCCCATTTTACTCAGCCTGATCCTGTTGCTCACAGCATTATCCGCCCGTGCAGAAGGAGAACGCGCAGGCGACTTCGATTATTACGTCATGGCACTCAGTTGGTCAGCAAACTGGTGCGCCCTTGAGGGTGATGCCCGCAATTCCCCGCAATGCGACACTTCCGAGGACCACGGTTGGATTCTCCATGGCCTCTGGCCGCAATTCCACCGCGGCTACCCCTCATTTTGCCAAACGGCAAAACGTCCCCCCTCACGCGGTATGACGGCTGATATGGCTGATATCATGGGCACGGGTGGCCTTGCATGGCACCAATGGAAAAAGCACGGCACCTGCACCGACCTGAGTGCGTCAGACTACTACGACCTGTCCCGCAAAGCCTATGCCACCATCACCCGCCCCGCGATCTTCCGCAAACTCGACCGCGCTGTGAAGCTCCCCGCCTCCGTGGTTGAGGACGCATTTCTTAAAGACAATCCAGACCTAACCCGCAACAGCATTACCATCACCTGCCGCCAAGGTTATATCCAAGAAGCACGCATCTGCCTGTCAAAAGAGCTTAGCCCCGTCCCCTGTGGCCGCGAGGTGATCAAAGATTGCTCTCTGAGAGACGCCATTTTCACCCCCCTGCGCTGACCTCGTCTCCACTTGGAAAATTAAACTCAAATCCCAAACGAAAAGCCGAACGCAGTCTCCCGCGTCCGGCCCTGACTAAAGGTTTAATCGCGCGAAAACCGCATCCTTTGGATCAGCCGCCGACCTTGAGCACAATCTTCCCGATGTGCTGGCTGGCCTCCATGTGCGCATGTGCTCCCGCCGCGTCCTCGAATGCAAACTCACTGTCCATCACGGGTGCAATGCGCCCTGCATCGAGCAACGGCCAGACTGCCTCGCGCAACTCGGTCGCAATGCCAGCCTTGGCCAGATCCGACTGCGGCCGCAAGGTCGAGCCTGTCATCGTCAGCCGCTTCATCATCAGAGGCGCAAAGTTAATTTCGGCTTTCGGTCCACCAAGGAACGCGATCTGCACCAGACGTCCCTCCATATCCAGCGCATCAATATTGCGCGCTATGTAAGAACCGCCAACCATATCAAGGATCACATCCGCGCCACCTTCGGCTTTCATCACTTCGACAAAATCCTCTTCGCGGTAGTTGATCGCACGCTCCGCGCCTAGTTCAACACAGGCCGCACATTTCTCGGCATTGCCCGCTGTCACAAATACTCGCGCACCAAAAGCATTCGCCAGCTGGATCGCCGTCGTCCCGATCCCGCTAGAGCCACCATGAATCAAAATCCGCTCACCCGCCTTGAGCCCACCACGCATGAACACGTTGGACCAGACGGTAAAGAAGGTCTCGGGCAGACAAGCCGCCTCCTTCATCCCCATGCCCTTTGGCACGGGCAGGCAATGGGCCGCTGGCGTCATGACATACTCGGCATAGCCACCACCCGGCAGCAAGGCACAGACATGATCTCCAATGGCCAGACCACTCACACCCTCCCCAATCGCCACAACTTCACCAGAGGCCTCCAGCCCTGGAAGATCACTGGCAGTAGGAGGCGGCGCATAGGCTCCAGCGCGTTGCAGCGCATCAGGACGGTTCACACCCGCCCACGCCACTTTGAGCACAACCTGCCCCTGCCCTGCCTGTGGCATCGGGCGCTGCGTTTCTTTCAGCACCTCTGGCCCACCGGGTTTGGTAATTTCGATGGCACGCATCATCTGGGTCATGGTCGGCTCCTCCAAACTATTTCAATCTTGCCCACACCATAAATACGCACCGACTAGTGTACAGCCCCATATGGCCAGCACGCCTTCGCTTTGCTACATCTCACCACAATCGCGTAACAAGGATGCCAACATGCCGCTGCCCCGTTTCCATTGGCATCCAGATGCACGCGTCTTTCTAGATGTGCATCAAGTAACGAAAGCCACCTCTCCCCCGCCTCTCGCAGCCTCCCCCGTGACACAGGCGCTCCAGGTGGTGGAGAAAGCCCTTACAAACCAAACCCCCTTCTGCGTGAGCGACACGGCACCGCCGCCTCTCGACCATCTCGATCCGGCATGGTTTGCGACCCTCACAGGCGGCACCTCCGGTCCGCCCAAAGTCATCGCCCGTAGCCAAGCATCTTGGATCGCCAGCTTTCACACCAACGCGTCACAGTTTGCATATTCCCCTACCGACAGCATAGCCGTGCTCGGCGCGCTCACCCATTCGCTTGCTCTTTATGGCCTCCTCGAAGGGCTGCACCTTGGTCACGATGTCCACATCCTCTCCGGCTCAAAGCCCACTGCGCAAAGCAACGCACTGCGCCAAAGCCACTGCACCATCCTCTACGCCACACCCACTCAACTTCACCTCCTGCCAATTGGCACGATTCTGCCCGACATCCGCCTCATCCTCTGCGGCGGCGGTACGCTAAACCGTGCAACCCGCAACCATATCCACACCATCTGTCCCAACGCGGCGCTGCATGTTTTCTATGGCGCAGCCGAGACAAGCTTTATCACGCTGAGCGATGCGCAGGCGCCCGAAGGGTCCGTAGGACGCGCCTATCCAGATGTCGAGATCGAAATCCGCACCGCCGACAGCATGGGAATAGGTCTCATCTGGGTACGCAGTCCCTATCTGTTTGAGGGATATCTGAAAGGCGAAAGCTCCCACACCCAGCGTGATGGCGACTGGCTCACCGTCGGGGAATATGGGACCATGGATGAGCAGGGGTATCTGTATTTGCGGGGTCGTGCGGGGCGCATGATCAATATCGCCGATACGGCCGTCTTCCCCGAAGAACTCGAAGCACAGATCGCAGCAATGCCCGAAATGCCAAATTGCGCCATTCTTGTCCGACTTGATGCAATGCGTGGGCGACATCTCGTTGCAGTGATTGAGGAATCTGACAACCCTCAACTCCGCGACAGGCTTATGACCTATTGCAAGCAACAGGGCCTGATCGCGCCACGCACTATCGAGTTTATGAAATCATTCCCACTGCTGCCCTCGGGCAAACCCGACCTCACCCGCATCGCAGCCCTCACAGGATGCGTTTTATGACCGCGCGGATCATCGCCGCCTGCCGCAGCGCCGTTGTCCCGCGCGGCGGTGCCTTTGCCGCTCTAACCCTCGATCAACTCGGCGCACCCATCCTCTGCGCTGCCCTGACCCATGCAGGCATCGATCCTGTACAAGTAGATGAAGTCATCGTTTCAAACGCCATCGGCGGTGGCGGCAATCCTGCACGCCTTATAACCCTCGCCGCAGGCCTCCCCGAACGCATCGCGGGCCTCAGCATCGACCGCCAATGCGCAGGCGGCCTCGACGCGCTGCTGCTCGCCAAAGCAATGGTGGAAAGTGGTGCCGCCGATGTTGTCGTCGCAGGCGGGGTTGAAAGCTATTCCCGCCGCCCCCAACGCCTTCAAACCTTTGCAGATGAACGCCCGCCCGCACCCTACGACCAGCCGCCCTTCGCCCCATGGCCCGACCGCGATCCTGACATGGCAGACGCCGCAGACGCCCTCGCCACCGCCTATGGCATCACCCGCGTGGACCAAGACGAATGGGCCATCCAAAGCCATGCAAAAGCCTGCACCGCCAAACCATCCCCCGATGGAATAATCCCCATCGAGGGCCAGCACACCGACCCCTTCACCCGCAACATGACTCAAGCACTAACCACCCGCGCCAAAGTCATCAGCGGCACCATCACCGCCGCCAATATGGCCGTTGCCGCCGATGCCGCTGCATTTTGTGTGGTAGTCTCAGCGCGGATGGCCAAGCAGCTTGGCACTCAAGGCATCACTCTGCTTGGTGGGGTAACCAAGGGCGACAAACCCGAACTCCCTGGCATCGCGCCTATCGCTGCAATAGAAGCGGCTTTCGCCAAAACGGGGCTTAGCGTGAACGACATCACCCATGCGGAAGTCATGGAAGCATTCGCCGTGCAAGCCATCGCCTGCGTGCACGGCGCGAACCTCGATCCCGCCTGCGTGAACATCAGTGGCGGCGCGCTCGCACGTGGCCACCCCATCGGCGCATCAGGCACCATCAACGCAGTATGCCTCTATCACGAATTGCTCAGAGAAGGCGGCACTGGTCTCGCCACCATCGCCGCAGCGGGCGGCATCGCAACGGCGTTGATCTTAACTGCGTGACAACACGCTATGGGGCCGCGCACGAAACAATGCCGCCGTAATCAACCCCGCAAAAACCGCCTTGATCAGATCACCTGGAATAAACGCCGTCACCAAAAGGGCGGCCTCAATCGCGGATCTGTCCAGCACAATCGCAAGTCCTGCAATCCCGAAGATATAGAGCGCAACGACACCGCCAAAAACTGACGCTATCCCTGCGGCCCAACCGACAGGCAACCCACGCAACCGCTCCATCACCAGACCCGTCACAAACGCCGCCACAGGAAAACCGATCAAAAATCCCGCCGTCGGTGCCGTAAACAGTCCCAAACCACCGCGTCCACCTGCCAACAACGGGAGCCCGATCGCAACCAGCCCGACAAAAAGCAGCGCAGCATAGCCGCCACGCTTTGCCCCCAGAACTGTGCCACACAACATCACCCCAAGGCTTTGCGCCGTAATCGGTACGCCAAAAGCCAGCGTCAGTTGCGGGATCAGACCCAGCGCTGCGATCAATGCCGTAAAAAGAGCGATCAGCGCTACGTTTCGTTCCATACTCATCAGTTCTTATCCACTTCAAAACCGCCACGTGCCCGCAACGCTTCGGCCACACGGTCAGCATCATCCAATGCCAGCACCATGAATGGCACAATTACCCGCCAGCCTGCACGCTTGGCCGACCGTGCCCGCCACGCAAGCGCTAATGCACTGCCCTTCTGCGCCAGAACGGGGGTAAAGCGGATCACCATCGCAGCCGCAAGCTCTATTGCGCGCAGATTAATACCAAAACGTGCAAAGGGCCGCAGCAGCCAGTTTACCACTGCCATCATGTCACCCAGCTTGGTCGTCATCGTCACCAAATTGGCGAGGCCAACAGCACTCAACATCCGAAGCGCGATCAGCGCCCCTTCATGCGGCACACCTGTCGCCACATGCCACGCGACCAACACCGCCACAAACGGCCAAAGCGGCCAGAGCCGCTGCATTCCATGCCAAAGAAATACCTGTCCAGGCAGCGTGTAAAGCAAAAGCACTCCAAAGGCTGCTCCGACCTGCACCCACAAATCACGCGCAGCAAAAAGCGCTAGGGACGCCACACAAAGCGCTAGCAACTTGCCCCCCGCAGGCCAGTCATGGGCGCAGGTCTTAACCGGAGAGGTCAGTGAAATCATCACGCGCTCCCAAGCCCCGCATCGCAGCTTCGAACGCAGGCGCAACCTCCGCCGCACCCCCCTGCATCTCGATCCTGCCGCCCTCAATCCACAGCACATGATCATATTCCGCGATCATGCGCGGATCGTGAGTGATATGAACCAGCGCAGCCTCGGCCCCGTCCAGCACTCGCGCCAAATGCATCGCCGTTGGAATATCCAATCCCGCAAACGGCTCATCTAGAATGATCATCTTCGGGTTCATCGCAAGGATCGCCATGAGGCAGATCAACTGCCGCTGTCCTTGGGACAAATGCTGCACCGCCACATCCAGCCACGCGCCCTTACCGAACCGCCCAAGCGTCTGCGCCACACGCTCCTGCACCTGCCGTTTGCTCAACCCCATCTGGGTCATACCAAACGCCAATTCTTCACCAACAGTGGGGAAAATAATCTGATGATCAGAGTTCTGGAACAAAATACCAACCGCCCCCAAAGCGCCCCGCCTGTCCCGCGCTACGTCCACACCAGCGATTCGCGCGGTACCACCGGAGGGCTTTTGTAGCCCTGCCATGATACGCGCCAATGTCGTCTTGCCCGAGCCATTGCGCCCCAATACCGCAACACGCCGCACATCCGTGCGCACAGAAATACCGCGCAAAATATCGCGCCCGTCAATCGAAAGATCAACATTATCCAAACGGATCAAGGGGGACGTATTAGGTGAGATGGTCATGAACCTTTGGCTTTTACATTGCCTGCGGCCTACCAGCACGAACCGCTCACGAAAAGATCGAAACTTGACCAAACCGAAATGCAGCACACCTCAATCAGCATGGTTTACATCTCACACGCCGCAAATGTCCTGATCCTGATTGCTGTCTGCACCGCCATGTGGCGTGCCGATGCAGGAATGGAAATCGCCTTTGGTCCCGACAGTCCCGCCCGCCGCATCCTTGCTTGCGTCTACTTTGCGATATTGTTGGCCAGCCTCTATGCTCTAATACGCGCAGGCTTTGGCGCACCACAGATCGCTGTGCAGATCGCTATGGTCCTCTTCCCCTTTCAGATCACCTACAAACTCGCAACAGCCTTTGCTGTCGGCATAGACAACCCTGTCGTAGTGACCAACCTCGCTGTGGTCGCTCTCCACACGGTCACATTGATCGTTATGCTGCGCAGCACCTAAGGTCGGGTCCACCGTCCGGGCAGTCCAGCTTGCGGCATCCGCTGCGGCGCTTTCACATGGCTCAGCAACCATTTCGGCCCCGCCATCAGCTTGCTCAACACAGGGCTATCGTTCACCTGTGCTTTGAGTTTTTCAATCTGCATTACATTCTCAATGCGCCGATCCAAAAATGCCCAAGTGTCAGCGTGACCCTCACTGCTATCGCCCAGCCAGAACAGGACAGTCGCGGAATACACCCCGCTCAATGTGGCCCGTTTGGTGTACCAATTCACATCCTCAGAGGTATCGCCCAAGGTGTTCCAGATCGCATCCGCCGTGCCCCAAATCGCCTTGGCACCGTCCCCCGCATACATCGGCAGAGCAAAAAGCGCGGTACCACGTCGCACAATTTCCTTATCCTCAACAGCTTCCAACCTGAACCGCACCGCCGCAGCAACGCACTCGCTATATTTCATCGCTCCCAGATCAGCCTCGCTCATCCGCGCCACCATCTCGGCATCGCCCTGCTGGTGATAGGCAATTGCCAGATCAACGGCCCCACGCGGACAAACACTCTCCGCCACCGTGCGCTCCACCCCCGAATCGAGGGTAGCTGCGTCAAACGTAGCCTGTGACCAGCCATCAAACGGTACATGCATGAGGGCCGCCTCCAAAAGCTGCTCTTTCGGGGATGTTTTCATGGCAGTCATGGCGATGCTCCGTTCGGGTCAAGACACTGGACAATATAGCACGGCTTTGCTAAAGCACCACTTCCTGCAAATCCTTGCAACTTCAAACTAGAAAGGTGGTGAAAACCACATGCAGGTTAGTGTTCGTGATAATAACGTCGATCAAGCGCTGCGCGCCCTGAAGAAAAAACTTCAGCGCGAGGGTGTGTTTCGTGAAATGAAGCTCAAGCAACATTTCGAGAAACCGTCCGAGAAAAAAGCACGCGAGAAAGCCGAAGCGATCCGCCGTTCCAGAAAATTGGCACGGAAAAAGCTCCAGCGCGAAGGTATGATGTAAGTCATACTTCTCCTGCTAAGCAAAAGAATAAATTACCCCGTGGCCCTCGTGGCTGCGGGGTTTTTTGTTGAAATACAGAAAAGTCACAAGTCCGCTGTGCGGACAGAGAAAGCTTTCGCTGCGCCTGCGCTAATGTCTAAATCTGAGTTTGATGGACGTGGAAAAAGAATGCGCCTCTTCACATTAGTTTCCAACAAGAACCCGTTGGTTTGCCCCTTCACAACCCACGCTTTCTCACAACAACTTTGAACGGCGAAGGAACGAGGAGGGGCTTTTGTTCAATTTCGGGTAATGTCTTTTGTTGAGTGATCACTTCATGTCCGCGCAATGTACCGACAACAATTGCCATTAATTGCTGCATAGCCATGCCTTGAGCCACGCAATTTCGAGGCCCGTGGCCAAACGGGGCAAAGCTGGTGGAGCGCTCAAGAGTCCCATCCAAGAACCTTGTCGGAGCAAAGATCTCGGGTCTCGTGAATACAGCCGGGTTATGATGCATGTTGTAGAAAGAATTGAAGATGTACGTACCCTTGGGAAGTCGGTGCCCAGCGATATTCACTTCCTTGCGTAAAACGCGTGGCTGATTGGCAGGCGCTGGCGGGCGCAATCGGAGCACTTCGGAAATTGTTGCTTTGAGTAGCGCGCAATTGTGAAAGTCCTGCGCCTCCGAACCAATGTCTGCAACTTCGGTCCGAATTTCATCTTGCAGGTGGGGGTGATGCGCAAGAAACGCCAAAACCCACGCTGTTGCTGCTGCAATATTATCTTGGGCACCCATCAACAAACCGACGAGAATGGCCAGCACTTCATCATCATTTGAGGTGATAAAATCGCCCTTAACGTAGTGGTTCATCAAGCCATCATTAGGCACGTCCGTGTCTCGCAGATCGTCTATGGCACTCTGAACAATCGGGAAGACGTCACTCTTACGGCGGGTCAATTCTCTTCGCCAAGGCGCAAGCATCCAATTGGGGCGCGCAAAAAGTTGGGCAGACTCTGCGTTAAACCTATCTGCTGCCGCTTGGCTAAATGCAATTTGAGTGTCGGCCTCACCCAAAGAAATCGCGCGTCCAAGAATTCCGCGACTTGAGGTCAGCGCGGCCATGCGTCTTGCAATTGTGATTGCATCTTGTGGTGCCGCACCCAGCCCCGCGACATAATTGCGTGTAACGTCGACTTGCCCTGAGCAAGACGCTTCGACGACATTGCGTGAGAACAAGATGTTGGCCTCTTTGCGTTTCCTACGCCAATCACCACCATGGGCCGTCGCGACGCTTTGGCCGGCGGCATAAATAAACGTTTGGATCTGGGAAGGTGATTTCCCAAGCGCTTCGGTGTTGCGCACAAACAATTCTCTGTTCGCGGCACCGTCACTGATGAATGCAAAATTCAACAAACCACCGAAAAGCCGCCAATGAATCAAATCGCCGTGGCGCGCTTGCACTTTGGACATTGTGCCAATGTAGTCGTTGGGCAATTCCTTTAAAAACCGCACCAACGGCCAGCCAAACTCTCTTCCGTTAACAACATTAAACTGCATTTTTTAAAACCGATCGTACGATCATTCGATGAAACGGCGTGATGATGGCGATATAGATGCGCCCCAATGCGTTGTGGCGATTAACGAGGGTTGTCGCACGCAATCGAAAGGCCTGAGCCCCTTTGCTTCGGTCAACGATGATACGAAAATCCAGATGCCTATCATCAAAACCAAGGACGATCCGGTCCTTCGTTTCGTCCAAGATCGGGAAAATACCAACGCTATCCACTTCGCCTTGCAGGTCGTTCATACCGTCGATCTTCAACCCAAACGGCGCGACAACAATATTTCGAACTCGAAGAAGCCCTCTCGCCCAGCGTGGCATGGAGCCGATCGTTTGACCGGCGACGGATCTCATGTCCCCAAAATCTCGGTGCGTTTCAATTTCAAATGCATCCGCCCAATTCGCACCGGGTAAGATGGGGTTCGGAAATTGCGGAGTGACTTGGACCGGTTTTACGTTTGATGTGATGTTGTCTGACATGTGATTAGCCTTTCGCGTGTTGCAGGCAATCTGGCACAATCATTTCACCGTCTATAGAATGAACACGTCAACTTTTAAAAAGGCGGCTCAATGCCAACAAAAAGCCAACTGATCCTACCGCCAAAAACACTCTCCAACTGTATCGCTGGCTGTATTGTCCGTGATACCCGGGGCGTGCCGTTATCAGTCACCGACCGCGTGAATTACTTTCCCGCCTCGCCCCTTTATACGGTCACTTTAACTTTTGCAGGGAGGATACATATGGCGGACCAAATTCTCCCGCTTGAGCAACTTCGCAAGCGACCTTGTGCCCCAAAGAGGTTGTTCATGCCGCCTCAAAGCAAGCCGCAGATGAGTTGGAGTTCTGGACCTATCTGGGCAATGACAGTCGCATTTTATCCTGATGCCTGGCAGCGACTGGGAGGCACATTGGATGGTGCGCCGCCTGAAACTATTGAAGATGCGTTATCCCTGCTGGAAACGGGGCTTCTTGAAATCTCTTGGTCTGAGTTTTGGCAGGAAATGTCGACCATTTGGGCGAAAAGTGAAGGCAGCGATTGGCCGACGAATTGGAGCGGTTCTGACCGACTTAAAGATTGGACCAATCACCTGATGGGCCAACTTTTGCAAACAGGCTTGGGGCGCAGTCTTCGATCTACACAACGTCGCCTCCAACGTTGGACGGGTCTCGACAAACAGGCGCTCGAATTTTTTGCCAGGATCGAAGAAGTGCACCGATTAATTTCCGCCGAACCTACGGCCACTCCGGCTGAACTTGCCACAGAAGCAGGTTTTGCCGATCAGTCGCATATGGGGCGTTCTCTCAAGCGTGCAACCGGCTTTTCTCCAGTGAGCCTGAACCAAAAAATCGCCACCGAAGAATCATTCTGGTGTTATCGCCTTCTAGGTGAAAGGTTTTGATCTTCCAAAACTCTGGCTCTCAGACACGATGCTACCCCAACATTCATCAACAGGTACCGGATGGCCGCTTTTCGTGATCCAACGTCATTGGATATTTGAACCAAATAGCCACCATCTATAGGCCGGATATTGATTTATTCTCCAGCATCATACATTTTTGGCTCGGGTTTGGCGGTTTGCTCAGCAGGTTGGAAGTGGCTGGCAAGTAAGATAAATTATTGCTCTCTTAATGTAATAAGGCCATTCCAAAGTCGCTTGCCGTGGGTGATGGCATCTAACGCGATTGCGCCACTGTCCGACAAGGCGGCATCAAAGGAGACGATGAGTTCGATCTGGGGCGAGATGTCTATGCGGGTGTAGCAGCGGCCATTAACGCAATCGCCGTCCGCTATTGTCAGCCCATTACCGCGTGTCTGGAAATACACTCTGAACCGCGCGTCATCGGCATCTTGAACACAAACAACAGATCTATGTTCTGAAGGCACTGAGGTGCACCAGTCCCGAAGTTGCGCACCGCTAACGCCCTCGCAGTATGCGCGCGACGGCCCATCGCAATCCAATGCGACCTCCAAAACAATAAGTTGCGACAGAACCAATGGGCCTGAATTTGTCGCAAGAACCTCAGCGAATTCTTCTAAGCTGCGCTGTCGTTTCAGATTGCCACCGTAAAAGTTTCCGTCCGCGCCACGATAAACCAGATGAAAGCGCGGGCTTAAGGGCAATTGAAAGTTCATATCCCCGAGTTGAACAACAGGGTGTTGCGTCCAGACCGCATTGCGGGCGGCTGCGTCCTCGCGTTCTGACAGAAACGTCCAGGCACTACCTATCAACACGGGCAATGCCAGCAAAACCACAGCTACAACAACTCCGCGTCCGACGTTTCGCCCGCGAACAATGCCCTGCACATACAGCCCCGCCGCAAGCCCGGCTGCCACCACCGTTGGGACCCCGAAAAAGGCAATAACGGGAAGCAAAACGAGGCCTGCCCCAGCTTGTCGCGCTGTAGCAAGGCTAAAAAAAATGATCACCCCCAGCGAGACAAACATCACTCTTAAGCACGACTTAACCCACAGCCTTATATTGCGAACGGGTAGCACAACCCCAAGCAAGAAAGCGCATGCATAAATATACCAAAAGAGCATCATATTCCTTGTGACATCGTTGAAATACCTGAAACGCCACCGGTGCTACGTTACCATGGCTGTAGAGACTGCAAGTTAAGGACGATGCTTAGCGCAACTTAAATTACTCTTTGCGCCTGCTGATCTGGGTCGGTTTCCCGCTAATTGACTACAACAAGTGGCTGCCAGACAAGGGCTGGGTGCGGACACTGGCTCATGAACCCGGCTTCTTTGGTACGCAGTTAGTACGGCTGGTTCAGCCTGCTTCGTCTCTAGAGGCTCGGCGCATTGCTTGTCCTGTCCAATGCCCATCATGAACTCCGCCTCCAGTTTCCGCGACACTATTTCGTTTCCGTCGCGGCCAGTATCATTTGTTTCAGTGCAGTAAGCGCGCCGCTGCTGTTTGTACGGCCCTTGGATTGCAGATCATCCAGACCGATATATGCCCCATAAATCAATTCAGAGAGTACTTTTCCATCTAATCCCCAACCATCCAACAGGCTCTTTAGAAACAAGAGCCGCAGCGTATCTAAGTCAGCTAATGCCTTTCCTACGTCTTGATCAGAAAGCGCCCATGCCCGCATGGCAGGTTCGATTTTTTTCCCGCCGTACTCTTCGGGTGCGGGGCGCGTGGCATCTGCAAACAACGCATCCAGCTGCTGCTCAAGGGTTTGTTGGGCATTGATGTTATCGATGACATCGCTTGCAACTTTGGTACGCCAAAGCTCAAGCATAGCCGATTTGTATTCTGAGATATCCTTAAAGTGCCAGTAAAAGGATCCCTTTGTTGCACCTAATTTTTGGGACAGCAAATTGATTTGCACGGAGGTAGGACCGCTGTCCGCCAGAGATTGAAAACCAGCTGCAAGCCAAGTGTCTTTGGAGAGTTTTTCCTTTGCCATACGGGACCATACCCAAGGGTATTGACATTTGCAACAGGCTTACCGTACCTTTGGGTATGGTAAGAACTATTTTCAGTATTCCCGCCCTCATTGCCATTAGAGCAACCGCGCTGCACCGTCTGTTGGGGCTGTCGCTGGTCGTGTTCATCGCAGCGCATCTTGGCAATCATATTGCACTATTCTGGGGGGTGGAGCAGCACCTCGCAGTGCAGGAGGCTCTGCGAAAAATTTACCGCCATACTGTTATCGAGACAATTCTTGTTGCTGGCTTTGCGATTCAGCTATTCTTGGGTATGCGGCTACTCATAAAGCGAGGTTGGCCGCGGCGTTTCTGGTCTCGATTGCAATGGTTGAGTGGCGTCACTTTAGTCTTGTTTCTCGTTCAGCATGTTGGCGCAGTTTTATATACAAGGGCGTTCTGGCCAAGCATTGATACCAATATATATTGGGCAGCTTCTGTCGTCAGTCAAACCAACTCGGCTTTATACTTCGCCCCTTACTACGTTCTAGGTGTCAGTGCGTTTTTTGTTCATATCGCCGCCTTCGTAGCCCTGAAAAAACGGCGCATGCGCCTTGCTTGGGCAGTCTGCATTCTAGGTGGCATGCTTTCGATCGCGCTCGTTATGGCACTTAGCGGGGCATTCTATTCGATAGATTTGCCTTTGCCCTATGTTTCATATCTTAACGCGGCAGGTTTTTGAATAGATTTAGCTTCTGAAGCAGATATTTGACTGCGATGCAGTATCGGTCATAATTGGCTCGAAGCTGCCGTTCGCGGCATTTGCCTCCCTCAAACCGGCAACGCCGTCGTCTTACAAACAGTCCTGAGCGCAAAGCTCGACTGCATCTGCCCCACCCCCGGCAACCTCGCCAGATACTGGCGGTGGATGCGCGCAAAATCCTCGGTATCCTCCGCCACAACCTTCAGTAAATAATCCGCCGATCCCGCCATCAGGTGACACTCCAGCACATCAGGTATCCGCCGCACACCCTTCTCGAAGGCCTCTAACAACTCATCCGCCTGCCCCGACAGCGTGATCTCGACAAACACAGTCGTCGGCACCCCCAGCTTGCGCGCATCCAGCAGCGCGACGTAATCGCGGATATACCCCTCCGCCTCCAACCGTTGCACACGCCGGTGACAGGCCGAGGGCGACAGATTCACCTGCTCCGACAGTTCTGAATTCGACATCCGCCCGCGTTGCTGCAACGCGGCGAGGAGCTTTCGGTCTATACTATCCAACATACGCGCAATACCTTTGCGTCTAGGTGTCCTTTATCCGCAGACTATTCGAACATCCCCCCCTTTAGCGACCCATAATCGCCACCTAATTGCAGTCAATCAGGCGTATTCCTCACGCAATCATCGGAGGAGGAAAATTCCATGAAAATCGGTTGCCCAAAAGAGATTAAACCCCAAGAATTCCGCGTCGGCATGACACCAAACGCAGCTTATGAAGCTGTCCAAGCAGGCCATAGCGTCATCATCGAGACAAACGCAGGCGCAGGTGCAGGCTTTGAAGACGCTGACTACATCGCCGCTGGTGCCGAGATTATCGCCACTGCCGCCGAAGTCTTCGCCGCCGCCGATATGATCGTGAAGGTGAAAGAGCCACAAGCAGGCGAGCGCAAGATGCTGCGCGAGGGCCAAGTGCTGTTCACCTACCTCCACCTCGCCCCCGATCCAGAACAGACAAAGGACCTCATCGCGTCAGGTGCAACTTGCATCGCCTATGAGACAGTGACCGACCGTAACGGCGGCCTGCCCCTGCTCGCCCCGATGTCCGAAGTCGCAGGTAAACTCGCCCCCCAAGTAGGCAGCTGGACATTGCAAAAGGCCAACGGCGGCCGCGGCGTCCTCATGGGCGGCGTTCCGGGTGTTGGCCCTGCAAAAGTCGTCGTCATCGGCGGCGGCGTTGTGGGTACTCACGCCGCTCGCGTTGCGGCGGGCATGGGCGCAGACGTCACAGTCCTCGACCGCTCGCTCGTGCGCATGCGCTACCTCGACGATGCCTTCTCTGGCGTGTTCAAAACCAGCTTCGCCTCCGCAGGCAACACCATAGAGCTGGCCCGTCAGGCCGACCTGATCATCGGTGCGGTCCTCATCCCCGGTGCCGCTGCCCCCCAGCTTATCACGCGCACTCAACTGTCCGAACTCAAACCTGGTGCCGCCCTCGTGGACGTCGCCATCGACCAAGGCGGCTGTTTCGAGACGTCAAAAGCCACCACGCACCAAGACCCGATCTATGAGGTGGACGGCATCATGCACTATTGCGTGGCCAACATGCCAGGTGCTGTGGCCCGCACCTCCACCATCGCCCTTGGCAATGCCACCATGCCCTTCATGATGGCACTCGCCAACAAAGGCTGGAAGCAAGCCTGCGCTGACGATGCGCATCTGCTGGCAGGTTTGAACGTCCACGCAGGCCAGATCACCTATGCCGCAGTGGGTGAAGCGCTCGGCATGGACTACATCACAGGCGAACAAGCCATCGCATAAACGAAAAAGGGGGCCGCATCACTGCGACCCCCTCCTCTATGTCAAAAGGCTGATGCCTTCTTACTTCTTCAACGCAACTAAGATTTGAGCCAACAGCTCTTCTTGTGTTGGACCAGCAGGCGCCTCAGGAGCGGCCTCTTCTTTTTTCTCTGATGCTTCCTTCACGCGGTTCACCATTTTCACCAGCATGAACACAACAAAAGCAATGATCAGGAAGTTGATGACAGCCATGACAAAACGGCCAATCGCAAAGACAGCAACGCCTGCTTCGGTTGCGGCCTCGATGGAGCTGTACTCGGACGCGTCGCCACCGATTACATAAAACCAGCCAGAGAAATCAATGCCGCCAGTAAAAAGAGCGATGATCGGGTTGATCAAGTCGCCGACAAGCGATGACACAATTGCAGTGAATGCCGCACCAATGATGATACCAACAGCCATGTCCATGACGTTGCCCTTGGCGATAAAGTCTTTGAATTCGTTAATCATGTGTTTTGTCCCTTACAGTGTTATCGGCCGCAGGTTTTCCCACCCTTTGGTCCGTTGCGTAAGCCACTAGCACAGCAGTTCAAGCGAGACACCTTATTTTTATGGGGAAACAACAGACATCTCGCCCCATCATAAGGGCACAGAAAACTCTTGGGGGACGTTGAACAGCTCCACTTTAATATGCAAACCGCACGCACTACTATTGTTCAATATTTCCAAGCACATCACCCGCAACCAAGTGCATCTATCGGAAATTGCGACCGTTCCAGCGGATAGCCCAAGGTGCCCCGCCATGCGCGTATCCCGATATCACAGGGACATTCGTCGGCCCCAATGTTACACCACCGCCCAGAAAATCGGAGCTTAACTTCAACAATTGTCCTTGGCGCACAAATATCTTCACCGTACAGACCTGCATCCCGCAGTACTTGCTCAGGGTTCTGCTGCCCTTACACCTAAGCTCGCCATGCGAGAGCAACAGATCCTTGCGTCCGTCGCCGTTCAGATCCCGTTCAATCGCACCTTTTGATGTAAACCGCCCGCCCAAAGGACAGGCCGCCTTGATCTCTTGAGCCATCAAATACCTCGCCGCTTTGGAATAAGACTGCGCCGCAGCGGCCCCAACAGATGCTACGACCAGCACCAGCCCCAAAACAGCCGCATGGATCACGCCAGCGCGCCTGTCAGGACATAGCGCAAAATCTCCACAACCTGCGCTGGTTCTGATGCGACCGCCAGCGCCGCTGCATCCACTTCTTTCAGCGCATGGGCATGATCGGCCCCATGCAAAATGATCAACGACTTACCAAGTGCAGCAACATAGCCAGCATCAAACGCAGCATTCCACTGCTTGTACTGATCTCCAAACCGCACAACCACTACATCCGCGTCGGCAATCCCCTTGCGCGTGCGGATCGCATTGATCTGCGCACCTTTACGGTCATGCCAGAACTTGTTCGCCTCAGCGCCCAAAATGGCCACGCCGCAATCATCGCTCGCCGCATGATCTGTCACAGGGCTAGAGAACTCCACATCAAGCCCAGCCGCACCTTCAACAATCTGCTCCCGCCAATCGGTATGAATCTCACCCGACAAATACACTTTCAACATCGCATCATCCTCCTGCCGCATCTTCAGTTGGCCAATAAACTCAAATCCCACGCTCTCAAATAGGTGCAGGTAATTCGGTTATCCGCGCAATACACCACCCGTTGCCTTCGCAATAGATGCAACCACCTTGGCGGAGACCGCCTCGATATCCGCATCCTTCAACGTGGCATCACGCGGCTGCAAACGGACCGTCAGCGCGAGGGACTTCTTACCCTCCCCCAGACTGCCACCAATGAACTCATCAAAGACACGCACATCGTCGATCAGTGCCTTATCCGCACCCATCGCCGCATTGACCAGCGTCAGCGCTTCAACATCGGCATCAACAACAAAGGCAAAGTCACGCTCGACTGCCTGCAAGTCGCTCACCTTGAGCGCGGGACGCGTGGCCCCTGCCTTGCGCTTGAGCGGCACTTCCGCAGGATAGAGGGTAAAGGCCATCGCAGGCCCCTTCACATCCAGCGCAGCCAGCACTTTAGGATGCACTTCACCAAAGATGCCCAAAACCTTCTTCGGCCCCAGACAAATCTTGCCGTGACGGCCAGGATGCCACGTATCATCCGCCCCGCGCATGACTTGCACTTTTGCAGGCGCACCAATCGCAGCCAAAATCGCCTCGGCATCCGCCTTCACATCAAACACATCCACATCCCGCGCCGAGCCCAGAACATCCTTCGGCCCCGTGCGCCCAACCAGCAGACCACTCACTTGCATATGCTGCTCACCGGGCTCACCACCTGTGAAGACTGGCCCCACTTCAAACAGCGCCATATCGGCAAATCCACGCGCCTGATTGCGCGCCGCCGCTTGCAAGAGGGCAGGCAACAGTGACGGGCGCATATGGCTCATGTCATTGCTGATCGGGTTCTCCAGACGCGTCGCATCTGTGCCCCCGCCAAACAGCGCCGCAGAGGGCTGATCGATGAAGCTGTAGGTTACGCACTCATGGTACCCCAGCGCCGCAGCCGTCCGCCGTGCGGCCACTTCACGCCGCTGCACAAGTGACATTACAGGACGCGGCACACCCGCCGTCAAACGCGGCAGTGGCACACCTTCCAGCTTGGTCAGCGATGCAATCCGCGCCACTTCCTCCACCAGATCAGCCTCCCCCTGCACATCGGGACGCCAGCTGGGGACATGAGCCATATCACCCTCCAAACGGAAGCCTAGTGCAGTCAACGACTGCCGCTGCGTCGCCTCCGGAATGTCCATCCCCACCAGCGAGATGACACGCTTTGCGTTCAGCTTATACGCCCGCGCCGTGTCAGGCACCTTACCCGCAATCACCACGTCAGAGGCCTCGCCACCCGCATGCTCCATGATCATCCGCGTCGCATGCTCGATACCGTCCACCACAGATGCAGGATCAATCCCGCGCTCGAAACGGTAGCGCGCATCGGAGTTTATCTTGAGCGCGCGGCCCGTATACGCCGTGCGCACTGGATCGAAATACGCCGCCTCGACAAACACATTCACCGTCTCATCGGTCACACCGGACGGCAGACCACCCATCACACCACCGATGCTCTCGACACCATTCGCGTCCGAGATCAGCGTCATCCCCTCGGTGAGGGTATATTCCTTGTCGTCCAGCGCGACCAAAGTCTCACCACCAACCGCACGGTGCACGCGCAGCGCATCGCCGCCAATCTTATCCGCATCAAACACATGCAGCGGGCGGTTGCGGTCATAGGTGAAAAAGTTCGTCACATCGACCAGAAAACTAATCGGCCTCAGGCCGATCGCACGCAACTTGTCTTGCAACCAAACAGGCGATGGCCCGTTCTTCACACCGCGGATCATACGGCCATAAAACACCGGACACTGCTCCAGCGTATCGGCGTCAATACTCACCGAGACAGGACAGGAAAAACTGCCATCGACAGCCTCCACATCGCGCTGCTTGAGCTTACCTAAACCACGCGCTGCCAGATCACGCGCAATGCCGCGCACGCCCAACGCATCGGGGCGGTTCGGCGTAATCGCAATCTCTATCACAGGGTCCACTTTGCTCGGGTCATTCTCGGCCAGCCAATCGGTGAAGCTGTCGCCGACATTGCCCGACGGCAGCTCGATAATCCCGTCATGCTCCTCGGACAGCTCCAGCTCCCGCTCGGAGGCCATCATGCCAAAACTCTCGATCCCGCGAATTTTGCCGACGCCAATCGTCGTATCAATGCCGGGCACATAAACGCCGGGCTTGGCGATCACGACAGTAATCCCCTCCCGCGCATTGGGCGCACCACAGATGATCTGTTGCAGCCCCTCGTCCGTCTCGACCTGACACACACGCAGACGGTCCGCATCGGGATGCTTCTCGGCAGATTTCACAAAGCCCAAGGTAAACGCGCGCAGCTTAGCGCCCCGATCCTCGACCCCCTCCACTTCCAGACCAAGATCGGTCAGGGCATAGGTGATCTCATCGACCGAAGCCGTGGTGTCGAGGTGCTCTTTGAGCCAAGAGAGTGTGAATTTCATTTTGGTGCTCCCCAGTGAAGTATTGCCCAAGTCGTTAAGGCAGCGGTTACTATGCTAGTTATCCCATGAGGGACACGCTCTAAAGTGGTTAACCACCAACCATGAAGCAACGGCTTGTTGTGCTCTTCCAGATATTCCCAACCGATCTGTGTTAGGCGAACAATTTCGCTTTCTATCTGATAAGAAGGCCTTTCAAGGCCAGGGTGCCTCTCAACCTCCTTATACTTAGAGCGAATAACGAAACCGAACCTATAAGCAAGGATCATATAGTCCTCGAATTCTTTGCCATGAAACTGATAGGCAGGGGTACACGAGAACCTAAAGCGTTTAGACTGGAAAACTTGAGTATCATCTAGCTGGCTCGAAATCAGACCGTTGTGTTCCATTCCGTGGATGCCAGCTTCACCGACTATCGTTAACGCTTCTGCCATTAACTTTCGGCTATAGGAAAAACTCACCTACTCAACCCACCATGCAAATTCGGCTGATCCAAGCTGGCAAACCCATAGTGCCGCAGCCAGCGCAGGTCTGAATCAAAGAACGCGCGCAAATCAGGTATCCCGTATTTCAGCATCGCAATCCGGTCGATCCCCATGCCAAAGGCAAAGCCCTGCCAGATGTCGGGATCAATCCCGCCAGCGGCGAGAACTTTGGGGTGGACCATGCCAGAGCCGAGGACTTCCATCCAACCATCACCCTCACCAATGCGCAGCTGCCCGTCGACCCAAGAGCATTGGATATCCACCTCGGCAGACGGCTCCGTGAACGGAAAGTGCGAGGCGCGGAAACGGGTTTTGATGCCGTCAATCTCGAAGAACGCGGCAAAGAACTCCTCCAGCGTCCATTTCAGGTTCGCCATGGAGATGTCTTTGTCGATCGCCAAGCCCTCAACCTGATGGAACATCGGCGTGTGGGTCTGGTCATAATCGGCACGGTACACACCACCGGGGCAGATGATGCGCAGCGGCGCGCCTTCGGCCTCCATCGTGCGGATTTGCACAGGGGACGTATGCGTGCGCAGGACGTGCGGCGGACGGTTATCCCCCTCGTCCCGCGCCATATAAAATGTGTCCATCTCGGCCCGCGCAGGATGGTGACCCGGGATGTTCAGCGCGTCAAAGTTATACCAATCGGTATCAATGCGCGGCCCCTCGGCCACGGAAAATCCCATCTCGGCAAAGATCGCAGTCAGCTCTTCGGTGACCTGTGACACAGGGTGCAACGTCCCCGCAGGGCGCCCCCGCGACGGCAACGTCACATCAAGCCACTCAGACCGCAAACGCTCATCCAAAGCCGCATCGCCCAACGCAGCCTTCTTCGCCGCCAGCGCCGAGTTAATCTCGTCCTTGAGCGCGTTCAAAGCTGGCCCAGCCACCTGACGCTCCTCAGGGGTCATCTTGCCCAGTTCGCGCATCTTGAGGGCCACTTCGCCCTTCTTGCCAACGGCACCCAGACGGATGTCCTCCAATGCGGCTTCGTCGCTCGCATTTGCAATCTGGCTGAGGTATTTTTGCTTAAGATCGTCCATATCACACGCGTCCTTGAGAATGTCCAAACCTGCTACCAGAACCGCCACCAAACGCAACCCGTCAGCCTGCCCCGACACCCTACTGCGCTCCTCCACGACAAAATTTTCCACCAAATTTCCTGCCAGTGCAGATACTTTTTCCTAAGGGGTGGAAAACGCGCTAGCATGGCACAGGTTATGCGCGGGGAATTTGTGTGCTACGCATCCCCAAGACACAGACAGATAGGGTAAAAATGACACCAGTGATGTACTCACACAGACTTAAAAACGTCCTCCAGCACACCGTGCGGGAACTGGGCCTGACTGTGTCGCTCACCGATGAAAACACGCCTGTGTCCCTCGCCGATAATGAGGCGATGATCCGTGAAACCGCTACAATGCTGGGCATTCAGCTGTCGATTGAGCATGGCGAAAGTGGCACCTACGTGACATTCTTTCCTTGATCTGCCAATTAGGTGTTCTCAGGAAACCGGACTGTATCCATGACTGACAAAAAGACCCAAATCGAAATCCAGCGCTTACGTGCCGCCGGATTTTCGCTGGCCAATGCCGAACGAATGGCCCGTGGCAAACGCGGATCGGGAATGTTTCTCATCATTTGTCTGATTGTCGCGCTTTTTTTGTTGGGTGGAATACTCACCCTCGCCTACGAGCGGTACCGCAGCGCAAACACCACGGTAGAGCAGATACAGATACCCACACTCCAGCAGACGGATGACATCGCATGACACTCGCCTTCATACTTCGATTTATGCTCATTCTTCTGGCGATGCTCGCCGCAGGTGCCGCAGGCTTTGTCTATGCCCGCAACCAGGCAGAGCGGCGCTCGGCCATGCAAATCGCTATGCTGTCATCAGAGATCGGCAAAATGCGTCGGCGCACCGCTCACGCCGAAAGCGAGGCAGAACGCGCCCGCAGCAGGTTCTCGCAAGAGAAACGTCGCAATCGTCGGGCGTAACGCTCTCAGGCCAATTCAACAGAGAGGTCTTGTAACACGTCTAGCAGGCTCTCCACGTTTACCGTCTCGGGGTTCACTTCGTCGGTAGCAAAGTAGCGCAGATAGATCGCACGCGTCTGGTCATCCATTCCCTGATGCAGGCCCATAGACCAGCGCGGGAACATCCGCTCACGCACATCATAACATCCCATTAGGATAATATTGCTGTGCCGCGTGTCACGGGCAATCCGGTGGTACAGCGCCGACACCTCGACGCGTCCCCCTTCAAGCACCTGCAAAAAGTGGTCGCCGTTGTAATGCAACAGACCCGAGACATTCATTCTGCCGTTATTGCGCTGGCACGTCTCGATCAGCTTGTCGATTTCAAGGCTCTCGGACGGGTTCCGTTGGCTGTAATAGACCAGTCGCGTGAGGTTCATGTGCGTATCCGTTCTGACATTTATATCGATTCCGAGGTAACCTAGCACTTCGCAGGGAAAAGCACACATAACAACAGGTGCAAAAACAGTCTGTACATTCAAACTGGACAATGTGCCGCCCCCCCTCGTAGCGTTGCATACCCCAGCAGGAGAAAGCATCATGACGACAACCGGAAAATGTTATTGCGGTGAAATTACTTACACCAGCACCGACGCGCCTGTGTGGCAGGCACAGTGCCACTGCCGCGAGTGCCAGTATATCTCGGGCGGCGGTCCAAATTATTTTATGATGGTCCCTGAAGAAGGATTTTCATACACAAAAGGCACTCCATCACAGTTCACCCGTAGTGATCTGGAGGCCCCGCGCACCCGTGACTTCTGCGGTACCTGCGGCACACATCTGCTCACCCGCTTGCCCGGTCGCCCGCTTCTGGTCCTCAAGGTGGGAACGCTGGACGATCCAAAGGCCTACACAGGCCCAGAGATGGCGATCTTTACCTGTGACAAACAAAGCTTTCATGTCATCGCTGATGGCGTCCCAACAGCAGACAAACTACCGCCCCGTTAACAAGGCCAACAACGAAAAAAGCCGCCCCTTACAGGACGGCCTCTCAATCTCATGGCATCAGTGGCGCATTTTACGCTGCCAGTGACGCCTGTGCCTGCTTCACAATCGCTGTGAAGGATTCCGGCTCGTTCACGGCCAGATCAGCGAGAACTTTGCGGTCAACTTCGATACCGGCAAGGTTCAGACCATTGATAAAGCGTGAATACGTCAGCTCGGCGTCATGTGCGCGAACAGCCGCGTTGATCCGCTGGATCCACAATGCGCGGAAATTGCGCTTGCGATTCTTGCGGTCACGGGTTGCATACTGGTTGGCCTTATCGACGGCCTGACGTGCGACCTTAAAGGTACTCTTGCGGCGGCCATAATAACCTTTGGCTGCTTTGACGACCTTACGGTGACGGGCGTGGGTAACTGTACCACCTTTTGTACGTGACATATCGGCTCTCCTTAGCGGTCGTAGGGCATAAAGCCCTTGATGATCTTGGCATCAGCAGAACAAAGTGTTGTTGTGCCACGTGCGTTGCGCAGGAACTTATTGCTCCGCTTGATCATGCCGTGCTGTTTACCAGCCTGACTCGCGATGACCTTGCCGGTCGCCGAGATCTTGAAGCGCTTTTTAGCGCTCGACTTCGTCTTCATCTTGGGCATTTCTGTCTCCTAATAGTCTACAGTTTAAGCGATGCTCGGCATGCCACTTGAGCCGGCACCGCAGGAATGAAACTGGGCTATAAGATGCACAGCAGTTTAACGCAAGAGGGGATCACCGCCTCCCGTCAGATCCTCAGGGCATGTAGCGTGCAATCACGTTTACAAAAACATCAGGCAGCTGCGCCAGTTGGTATCCACCGGGTTTTCCCTGGATGGCAAACACGATCAGACCTCCCGCAATCAGAATCGTAATTGCAGACGCACGCGGCGCACGCCGGTCCGACAGTGCCGACAAAATCGAGGGGACTGTTAGGGCCGCCAAAACAAGGCCAATAACAAGCGCCAGATCTGAATCCATTATAGGTCTCCGTGTAACAGGTTAATCGAACGTTACTCCGGATCGGCCGCGAAAATCAAACGTTCATCACAGGGGGCAACCCGCAGGATATTGGTACTGCCTGGCACGTTAAACGGCACACCGGCAATCACAACAACATGATCCTGCTCCTCGGCAAAGCCCTCGTTCCGCGCAGCACGCACTGCACTCACTACTGCCTTTTTGAAACGATCCAATTCCTCAGTCAGTACACAATTCACACCCCAGCTGAGTGCCAGACGGCTCGCCGTCCGCTTGAGCGGGGTCAATGCGATGATCGGCACGCGTGGCCGCTCCCGCGCGGTGAGCAATGCAGTGGTTCCTGAATGGGTAAAACAACAGATCGCTTTCACGTCGGTTGTCTCCGCAATCTCGCGCGCTGCCACTACCATCGCATCGGCAATGCCAGAGCGTGACGCGGTGCGGCTCGCCTCTATGATCTGGGTATAAGTGGGGTCGCGCTCCACCTCGATGGCAACATTGTCCATCGTTTTGACTGCCTCAATCGGATAGCTGCCCGCTGCTGATTCCGCCGAGAGCATGACCGCATCCGCACCTTCATAAATCGCTGTTGCCACATCGGACACTTCCGCACGAGTGGGCATCGGGCTCTCGATCATGCTCTCCAACATCTGGGTCGCCACGATCACAGGCTTGCCCACGGCACGACAGCGCCGCACCAGCCGCTTCTGGATCGGCGGTACCGCCGACACAGGAAGCTCGACCCCCAGATCACCCCGCGCCACCATGATTCCGTCACTCACTGCCAGAATATCGTCAAACCGCTCAACCGCAGAAGGTTTCTCGATTTTCGACAGCAGCGCCGCACGGCCCTTAGCCAGCGCCCGCGCCTCTTCCACATCCTCTGGACGCTGGACAAAACTCAGCGCGAGCCAGTCAACACCAAGCTCACAAACGAACTCCAGATCGGCACGGTCCTTATCGCTCAGCGCGGCCAGCGGCAGCACAACGTCAGGCACGTTCACGCCCTTACGGTTGGAGATAGTGCCCCCGATCACAACCTCACATTCCGCGAAATCCGCTCCACAGCGCACAACCTTGAGGCGGATCTTCCCGTCATTCACCAACAAGGAGGACCCTTCCTTTAGAGCTGCAAAAATCTCGGGGTGCGGCAGGCACACACGGCTGACATCGCCCTCGGCAGAGTCAAGATCAAGGCGGAACGCCGCCCCCTCAACCAGTTCCTCACTCTCGGCCGCGAACACCCCCACACGCAGCTTGGGTCCCTGCAAATCCGCCAGAATACAAATGCTCGATCCGGTTTCTTCTTCAACCGCACGGATCATAGCATGTTTGGCGCGAATCTCGTCATGGCTGCCGTGGCTCATGTTGAGGCGAAACACATCCGCACCCGTCTCGTGCAGTAGCTTGATCATCTCATAGGTATCTGACGCAGGCCCAAGGGTCGCTACGATCTTTACATTGCGTTGACGTCTCATTGGGTCGTTCCTTTTAACCAGATTTGGCAAATGTTAGCGCACACATTGCCTATTGATATAGCCATAGCGCCTGACCACCGCCACTAAAACCCGAAAACTGTTTCATTGCGGTGACAGTCTGGCAAAGCACCGATACCATGATCCAGCAATCACACACCCCACTTTAGGTCAAATAAACAGGAGCCCCCATGACAGAGCACACACAACAAGAAATCGAACTTCAGGCCGCCGCATTCCGCCGTTTGCAAAAACATCTGATGGAGGACCGGACCGATGTGCAGAACATCGACATGATGAACCTCACCGGCTTTTGCCGCAACTGCCTGAGCCGCTGGTATCAGGAAGCCGCCGCCGAGAGTGGCGTCGAGATCGGCAAAATGGAAGCGCGCGAGTTGTTCTACGGGATGAGCATGGACGACTGGAAAGCCAACTATCAAACCGATGCGACCGACGGCCAACAAGAGGCGTTCAAGACGGCGTTTGAGGAGAATGTGGGGAAGAAATAGAAGGATGCTGTGGGTCTCGTAGCACGCCAGCATCCGCATCCAGCCCATACTGACAGATGCTTCAGGGCGCATGAATGCCCGCTATCATGAGACCGACCAAAAAACCTTAAACAACTACATGGGTTTTGAACGGGGTTTTTGGCAGCGTGAATTAAGGTGATTTGAAGCTGTTCCAGAAAGGAGGGTTTTTGGAACATATCTGAAGATCTCCAATGCCCGATAAAGCGGCCATTGAAAAAATCAGAGACCGCTCAGAGCCGTAAAGGCAAACCATGTCCAAGCCGCAGACGCCAAAACCACAAAGCGCAGCCAGCCGAAAACCGGCTGGCCCCGACGTTTTTGGTGAACATGGATCGGCCATGCGATTGCACAAGCTATGGTCGGCATGAAAAGCAGCCCTAGAAACATAGCTGCCTCTGCCAAAGCAGCTAGATAGCGAGGATGTGTCCCGACTGTATCGGATGGAGGCGTGAATAAATCTGCAAAGATAACCATTAACAAAACGACACTGGCCGCCAGTGCCACCGTTGCTATGAAGTCCAGATATGTCCCAACTCGTGATGAAATACCCGGCAAACTCTTCTCCTTCAGGATGTAAATAGCGCAATAATTTTCCGGCATCTACCCTCCCAAAAACGACCGTTTTTGAACAATCTCGAAGCAACAATTGGGCGACGAATGTAAAACCTAACTTTGTTCTGCAAAATAGACCCAAAATCGCTCGAATCCCTGCCGCACCGCGACAGCTTTCAAACTGCCGCCTTGCGCATCTCGTCCAGATAAATTTCGCGCAGCCGCAGCGCCACTTTGCCGGGCACACCTTCGCCCAAGGCAACACCGTCAATCTCCACCACAGGCATCACAAACGCACTGGCCGAGGTGGTAAACGCCTCATCCGCCGCTTGCGCTTCCTCGATGGTAAAGGACCGCTCCTCGACTTCCATCTGCGCCTCACGCGCAAACCGCAGCACAGCCGCCCGCGTAATCCCGTGCAAAATTTCCGTCCCCAGATGCCGTGTGATGATACGGTTGCCCTTCACGATATAGGCGTTGTTTGATGTCCCCTCGGTCACCATCCCGTCTTCAACCATCCACGCATCATCGCATCCGGCCTTCTTGGCCATCATCTTGCCCATCGACGGATAGAGTAGTTGCACCGTCTTGATGTCACGCCGCCCCCACCGGATATCCTCAATGGAAATCACCTTGGAGCCACGCTTCGCCGCAGGGCTGTCCGCCAGTCCGGGCTTGTTCTGCGTGAACAACACAATCGTAGGCTCTGTCGTCTCGGGATCAGGGAAGGCAAAATCACGATCCCCATCCGACCCGCGCGTAACCTGCAAATAGATCAACCCTTCGTCAATCTCGTTCACCCGAACCAACTCGCGGTGCACCTCCAGCAAATCCTCCTTGGAGATCGGATTGCGCATATCCAATTCACCCAACGAGCGTTCCAACCGCACAGAGTGTCCCTCAAAATCGATCAGCTTGCCGTCCAGCACCGATGTCACTTCATACACACCATCCGCCATCAGAAACCCGCGATCAAAGATCGACACAGTGGCTTCATTCTCCGGCATATACTGCCCGTTCACATATACTGTCCGCATGTCTTTACCCCCACAATGCACGGGATGGTGGATGCACCCCCGCCGCGTCAAATTTCAATGGCTCGGCCCTGTCTTCGGCCAACAACAACGGCCCGTCAAGGTCCACGTAAGGCATCCCCTGCGCCACTAATACCGCAGGGGCCATCGCAAGCGACGACCCCACCATACAGCCAACCATCACATCATACCCCTGCGCCAGTGCTTCCTCACGCAGTGCCAAGGCCTCGGTTAAACCGCCCGTCTTATCCAGTTTGATATTAACCACATCGTACTTACCCTTCAGGCTCGGCAAACTCCCTCGATCATGGCAGCTCTCGTCCGCACAAACAGGCACAGGCCGCGCCATGCCGATCAACGCATCATCGTCACCCGCAGGCAACGGCTGCTCCACCAACGCCACCCCAAGCCGCACCAGATGCGGCGCCAGATCAGCATAAACCTCTGCCGACCAGCCCTCATTTGCATCCACAATAATCGTGCTCTCAGGCGCACCCGCACGCACCGCCTCAAGACGCGGCATATCATCGGGCGTGCCCAGCTTGATCTTCAACAAGGGACGAAACGCATGTTCCGCCGCTTGGCGTTGCATCGCCTCTGGCGTGTCCAACGACAGCGTATAAGCCGTAATCTCGGGCTTCAAAGGCGCCAGCCCCGCCAACTCCCAAACAGCTTTGCCAGACTGCTTCGCCTCCAGATCCCACAACGCACAATCAACCGCATTCCGCGCCGCCCCCGCGGGCAACAAATCATAGAGGTCCGCCCGCGTCACAGGCCCAGACAGCCCTTCAATCTGCGCCGTCACAGATTCAAGCGTTTCACCATACCGCGCATAGGGGACACATTCCCCCATGCCCACAGCACCACCATCGCTGATGCGCACTGTCAGCACCTTGGCCTCCGTCCGCGATCCCCGCGAGATGGTAAACACCTGCGCCAGCCGAAACACATCTGCCGTCACTTCAATCCGCATACTGCCCTCACAAATCGCACGCAGACCTTACAGCCCGCATTGCTTCTTTATTTTGCCCTTAAACCCAATCCCGCACCCTCAACAGATGCGACAGATCAAATCGCTTCCAGCGCCTCCGCCAAACGCTCCGCACCAAAGCGGAAAGGATCAACCGCAGGAATACCCATATCAGCTTCAACTTTAGCCAGATACGCCTTCGCCTCATCCTCTCCCATGTGTTGCGTGTTGATCGCAGCCCCCACAACCACACAGGCAGGGTTCGCAACCCGCGCCAGCGTCAGCGCCACATCACGGATCGCCTCCATGCTCGGCACCTTATAATCTGGCAAACCGCGCATATGCTCCCGCGTCGGCTCATGACAGATGATCAGTGCATCAGGCTGTCCCCCATGAATCAACGCCAGCGTCACACCGGAGTAGCTCACATGCATCAGGCTGCCCTGGCCTTCGATCACATCCCAGTGATCAGGGTCATTATCAGGCGTCAGATATTCGATCGACCCCGCCATAAAATCCGCCACAACAGCATCAAGCGGCACACCATCACCCGTGATCAAAATCCCGGTCTGTCCCGTCGCGCGGAACGTGCTTTTCATACCGCGTGCCTGCATCGCCTTATCCAGCGCCAGCGCCGTGTACATCTTACCGACAGAGCAGTCGGTCCCAACAGCCAGCACCCGCTTGCCCGTCCGCTTCACACCATTGGCAATCGGATACTCGACCGTCGGAATCCGCACGTCATGCAAGGTGCGCCCCTTGTCCGCCGCCACAGCCACCAGTTCCTCGTCATCACTCAGCAGGTTGTGCAAACCCGAGGCCAGATCATACCCCATGCCCAGCGCCTCGATCAGCACCTCTTTCCACGCCTGCGAGATATAGCCACCACGGTTCGCAACCCCGATCACCAGCGTCTTGGCGCCCTTGGCCTTGGCATGGGCCAGTGTCAGATCCTCCAACCCAAGATCAGCTTTGCAGCCCTCCATCCTTAGTTGCCCTACAGCGTTCTCGGGACGCCAGTCTTTGATCCCCTGCGCCACTTTTGCCGACAACTGGTCAGGCGCATCGCCAAGGAACAGCAGGTAAGGTGTCTGGATCATGGGTCGATTCTCCGATTAAATATGCGTTAGCGCCAGATTGCGCCAAAACCCCCGCAATTCAATCGCGTATCCGCGCATAGCCCCCAACTGGGCGCAAGAATATCCGAGAACTGGACTTATTTGCGCAACATTTTTGCGCAAAGCTTCACACTCGCAAGCATTAGAGGAATGCTGCACCTGCAAAAAGACCTTGCAGCGCTTGGCGTAACTTTATAACTCACAACGGCAATTATACGACATTTTATGTCTCGAAAGGATCACTGTAATGAGCTTCCGCCTCCAGCCAACACCCCCCGCACGCCCCAACCGCTGTCAGCTTTTCGGCCCGGGCTCCAACACCAAGCTCTTTGCAAAAATGGCCGCCTCTGCCGCTGACGTCATCAACCTCGACCTCGAAGACAGCGTCGCCCCCAACGACAAAGACATGGCCCGCGCCAATGTGATCGAAGCGATCAACACCGTCGATTGGGGCAACAAAACCCTCTCCGTGCGCATCAATAGCCTCGACACTCCTTACTGGTACCGCGATGTTGTGGACCTGCTGGAGCAAGCCTCCGAGCGTCTGGACCAGATCATGATTCCCAAAGTAGGTTGCGCCGAAGATGTCTATGCCGTCGACGCACTTGTCTCTGCAATCGAGGCCGCAAAAGGCCGCAAAAAACGCATCGCATTCGAAGTCATCATCGAGAGCGCCGCAGGCATCGCCCATGTTGAGGCAATCGCCGCCTCCTCGCCGCGCTTGGAAGCAATGAGCCTCGGGGCCGCAGATTTCGCCGCCTCTATGGGCATGCAAACCACAGGCATCGGTGGCACACAGGAAAACTATTACATGCTGCACGACGGCCAGAAACACTGGTCCGATCCATGGCACTGGGCACAAACCGCAATCGTCGCCGCCTGCCGCACCCATGGCATCCTGCCCGTGGACGGCCCCTTCGGTGACTTCTCCGATGATGAGGGATGCCGCGCTCAGGCACGCCGCTCCGCCACGCTCGGCATGGTCGGCAAATGGGCAATCCACCCCAAACAAATCGCCATCAGCAACGAAGTGTTCACCCCGTCGGAGGAAGCTGTCACCGAAGCCCGCGAAATCCTCGCCGCAATGGAAACTGCAAAGGCCAATGGCGAAGGCGCCACAGTCTACAAAGGCCGCTTGGTCGATATCGCCTCAATCAAGCAAGCCGAAGTGATTGTGCGCCAGTCCGAGATGATAGCAGGCTAAGACCACTCCCCAAAACGACAAAAAGGCCCGCTATTTCTGCGGGCCTTTTTCATGTGTGCTTTCGGGTATCAGGAAAGATCAGTGAAAACTGGCAAATCGCGCATTTTACTATCCTGCGAGAAATCTACCTTCGCCATGTAGAGCGCGATCCCGACAATCGTTCCAAGCAATCCAACCAGCACATAATTAACCAACGTCATATTTAGCCACCTTTGAAACACATTCTCGCCACATTCAGACCAGCACCTAACCGAGGATACAAGCAAACGGCTCGAAACAGTCTGTTTCGACATCCTTACCGATCCTAGTTCTACCCAGACGAGAAAGATTGTTTCCACGCTGGCGTCGCCGTTAAGGAGAAATTAACAATTTCAACCCGTCAGCTTTTCGCGCAAACCATACGTATGAATTTTGAAACCCTTACCGCCCTCACCCTCTTCGCCTTTGTCAGCTCCTCCACACCGGGACCGAACAACCTGATGCTGATGGCCTCGGGCGCAAACTTTGGCTTTATCCGCTCGATCCCTCATATGCTGGGTATCTCCGTAGGGTTCATGATGATGATGTTCGCCGTGGGTGCAGGCCTTGTGCAAATCTTTGACCGCTTTCCTGTGATCTATGACGTGCTCAAAGGGGCCAGCGTGGTATATATGCTCTGGCTTGCATGGAAAATCGCCAACGCAGCCCCGATCACGAAAAACGCACTGGCAGGCAATCCAATGACCTTCCTCCAGGCCGCCGCTTTCCAGTGGGTAAATCCCAAAGCATGGGCAATGGCCCTCACTGCGATCACCGTCTACGTAGGGGATGCCTCCATCCTTTGGTTGGGCTTAGGCGCCTTGGTGTTTGCCATCGTTAATCTGCCTTCGGTTTCCATCTGGACCATTGCGGGCCAGCAGATGCAGCGCTTACTGACCAATCCCCGCCGCCTGCGCATCTACAATTGGACCATGGCCGCGCTGCTCGTCGCCTCCCTCTACCCTGTGCTCGGCCTTTGAGTCCCGTTGCATCGCGCCGCGTTCACCGCCATATAAGGCGCAACATCAGTGCGGAGCGCATCACATGACCCAGTATATGGATTTCGAAAAACCCCTCGCCGAAATCGAGGGAAAAGCCGAAGAACTGCGTGCCATGGCGCGGCGCGACCCTGACACCGACATGACCGCAGAGGCAAAAGCGCTCGACGCAAAAGCCGCTAAAATGCTGGACGATCTCTATAAAAACCTCACCCCATGGCGCAAATGTCAGGTGGCCCGGCACCCCGACCGCCCCCATTGCAAAGACTACATCGAGGCGCTCTTTACCGAATACACGCCCCTCGCAGGGGATCGTAACTTCGCCGATGATCACGCGGTCATGGGGGGCCTTGCACGATTCAATGACAAACCGGTGATGGTCATCGGCCACGAAAAAGGCAACGATACCAAATCACGCATCGAGCGGAATTTCGGCATGGCCCGACCAGAGGGTTACCGCAAGGCCGTGCGCCTGATGGAAATGGCCCATCGCTTTGGCCTTCCCGTGATTACCCTCGTTGACACTCCCGGTGCCTACCCCGGCAAAGGTGCGGAAGAACGCGGCCAGTCCGAGGCCATCGCCCGCGCCACCCAGAAATGCCTTGAGATCGGCGTGCCCCTCGTCAGCGTCATCATCGGTGAAGGTGGCTCAGGCGGCGCTGTTGCATTTGCAACCGCCAACCGCGTGGCGATGCTGGAACACTCCGTCTATTCTGTGATCTCTCCCGAAGGCTGCGCCTCCATCCTATGGAAAGATGCCGAGAAAATGCGCGAAGCCGCAGAAGCTTTGCGCCTCACCGCACAAGATCTCAAACAACTCGGCGTAAACGATCGCATCATTCCAGAGCCTAAAGGCGGCGCTCACCGCGACCCCCAAACCGCCATCGCTGCAGTCTCCGAGGCCATCACAGAGATGCTCAAATCGCTTGAGGGCAAAGACCCGAAGGCCCTGATAAAAGACCGCCGCGAGAAATACCTCGATATGGGCGACCGCGGGTTAGCCGCCTGATCACCCTCTATCCCATCGCCACAAATTTGGCTGGCGCGCTCACCATCATGACGCGCCCGCAAGTTCTGCCTGACGACATCAAGACTGCGCGTGCCGCTGGCATCACCACCATAATCTCCCTGCTGGAACCAGACGAGGCCGCCAAAATCGGCCTTCAGGATGAGCCCGCCGCCTGCGCCGCAAACGGCATTACTTTCCTAGACCACCCCATCCGCGACATGCACCTGCCAGAGCCCGCAGCTTTCACAGCATTCGCCGCAACAATCGCGAACCGCATCCAAGACGGCGAACACGCAGCCCTTCATTGCTATGCCAGCATCGGCCGCTCGGGCATGCTCACCTGCGCCATCCTCGCCCATTTCGGCTTTGACGCGGAAGCCGCCCTCGCCCACACAAGCAAGATGCGCGGAACAGAAGTTCCAGACACACACGCGCAAGCCTCCTTCATCCATCAAATAATGGTGGGTAAGGCCAGCTGATCCAGCTCCCGCATCTCTATTTTGCCAATAACTCAATCCCGCGCTCACAAACCGCGTAAGCCCTAACCGTCAGCTCGCAAGCATCCGCAGTCCCTGCGTCACATCCGACCGCACAGCCAGCCGCAACCCCGGCTCATCCCCAGCCCGCAGCGCCGCAATGATCAAACGGTGAAACTGCGGCGGCTCCGTCCTGCGTAATCGTCCATAAAGCGCACGCATCGTCGGTCCCATCTGCAACCAGACAGTCTCGGCCATGGCAAGCATCGCAGGCGCTTGGGCACGCAGATAAAGCGTGCGGTGGAATTCCAGATTTGTGCGGATGTAGCTGACTGCATCACGCTGCGCGACGGCCTCCGCGACTTTCACGTTGATGTTCTGCAACCGCTCAATTAGCGCCAGATGCGCACGCGGCAGCGCACGGCTCGCCAGTTCCACCTCGATCAATGCCCTAAGCGCCGCCAACTCCTCGATCCGCTCATTGCTCAACAATGGCGTCGAGATGCGCCCCGAGTTCGACATACTCAGCGCGCCTTCCGCGACCAACCGCCGCACCGACTCACGCGCGGGTGTCATTGAAACTTCGTATTCTTTTCCCAGGCCGCGCAGTGTGAGCGCCTGACCAGGCGGAATATCTCCATGCATGATACGAGACCGCAAATGGCGGTACACCCGATCATGGGCAAGCGGAGCGGGGTCAATAGGACGGGCGGTCAAACTCATACCGCTTGTGTGATCACAAATTTTCCCTGCGTCAACCACCCTGCCATGCGCAGCTGTCACTTCTTCCATGCGCAGCTGTCACTTCTTCGGATCATGCCCCCAGTTCATCAACGAATAGCGCCAGTCGGAATGCTCCATATCCTCTTCAGGCCCCCCTTGGGACAAATGCCGTTTGATATAACCAACAACCGTGGCCATGTGGTCCCACTGATCCTCCGTCAGATTGTCCTTGTTGGTTCGCTTGATTTTCACAATCCGCCGCCCCGATTTATGGCCAGTCGATTCACCGCTGTCACTATCCCCGACCGAACGTGATTCGTCCGTCTCCAACCACTCTTCGATCTCCTGCGGTGCCATATTGACGAGATCGCGCCACTCGTCCCAAATTTGCTCATGTGATTTCGATGATGACATATCTTACTCCTTGGTTTCGCAGTACCAACGCTGCACGGACCAATATCGTTCGCTTCTCGCTGTTGCACCTTTGGCGAAATCCGCTCCACAGACGATACTCTTCGCAATCCTCTGGTAAAGGACCACAAAATGAACCCATGGATCATTCTGATCATTGCAGGCCTCTTCGAAGTTGTTTGGGCAGTTTCAATGAAAGCCTCCGATGGCTTCACCAATACGGTGCCCAGCATCATCACGGGCATCGCTGCCTTTATCAGCTTCTGGCTGCTGGCCATCGCAATGAAAGAACTCCCGCTCGGCACGGCCTATGTGGTCTGGGTCGGCATCGGTGCAATTGGCGCGGCAGTATTTGGAATCATAATGTTCGGTGACGCGGTGACAGCACTGCGAATCGCAGGCATCGCACTGGTTGCCGCAGGGATCGCAGCACTCAAATTCGCCTAGAACTTGTAACGGTGCAATGTGCTGCCGTGCGTGCGCAACCATCCGCGCGCGGCGGCATAATCCCCGTAAATCCGCGTCACCTCGTCCCAAAACGCCTGCGAGTGATTCATCTGCGCCAAATGGGCCACTTCATGCGCCGCGACATAGTCCAGCACTTCTGGTGGAGCCATTATCAATCGCCACGAGTACATGAGCCCCCCATCCGAGGTGCACGATCCCCAGCGCGAGCGTGTGTCGCGCAAACTCAGACGACTATAAGACCGCCCCAAACGCGCAGCGTAATCATCGCTCGCCCCGGCCAGTCTGTCGCGGGCAATCTCTTTGAGGTGTGCGCCAAGTCGCTTGCTTACGCGCTCGGCAGGCCCGGGAACAAATATTCCTTCGGGTGTGATCTGCACGCGACGCCCCGTGCCAGACACCACTGGATACATCTTCCCTGCCAGTGGCAACTCGCTGCCGATTCCAACAGTCTCGTCTTCGCCCCGCGCCTCCAGATGCTTGCGAATCCATCCCTCCTTGCTGCGCGCAAAATCCATTGCTTCGCGTTCCGCCAGCCGTTTTGGCATGGTCAACGTAACTCGCCCGTCCAGTTGGCTGATGCGCAACGAGATGCGCTTTGCCTGCGCAGAGCGCCGCAAGATCAAGGGAATCGGCGGATTGCCGGGTAAATGCGGATCGGACATGGAAGGCTCTTGGCTAAGGGACAATAGGCTTAGGGCTGGACAGCATGCCCTGCATATGGCACTTGGCCATGAAACTGAATACACATCATCTAGACACAACACCAAGTATCAAAGGGGAAATCCATGCCCAACGAAGAATGGGGAACCAAGCGCCTGTGCCCCACCACGGGCAAGCGTTTCTACGACCTGAACAAAAACCCGATCATCAGCCCCTACACGGGCGAAGTCGTGGAAGTAGACCAGTCCAAATCCCGCATGATTGCCGCTGACGCGGAAGATGCAGCCACAGCAAAAGCAAAAGCATCCGAGGTAAAAGACGAAGACGATCTCGTAGATGACGAAGATGTTGACGTGGATCTGGACGACGATCTGCTGGACGACGACGAAGACGATGATGATACTGTTCCGCTCGAAGAGATCGCTGACGTAGCATCAAACGACGACGACTAAAAACGCTGTGGCGGGCGCATGCGTTTTTCGCTTGATCCCGCCGCCGCGAGTGCCTAGTACACGGCGCATCGGGTCCATTGGATCCACACCAGACACTCGGAAACGGGTGGACCAAACCACGCTTGCGTGATTGGGGCATTAGCTCAGCTGGGAGAGCGCCTGCATGGCATGCAGGAGGTCAGCGGTTCGATCCCGCTATGCTCCACCAAGCGCTTTTACGTAGTAAAAGCGCGAAGCCACGGCAGGGTATTCGTGAAACGAATGTCCCGAGAGTGGCAAGGCCTTCAAAAACCCTTCAACTGATTTCAGTTCCTATCAAACTCGGCTCGACAGCCGCCCCTCACTCCTCAATCAATACCGCCCGAAAATCATTCACATTCGTCCCGGTCGGTCCCGTCACAAACAAACTGCCCGCAGCGTCAAACGCGCCCCACGCATCATTGCGCCTCTGTGCATCCGCAGGGTCCACGCCCGCCGCCCGCATGACCGCAGCCGTGCCGCCATCTGCAAACGCCCCAGCATTATCCTCTGACCCGTCAATCCCGTCCGTATCCGCCGCCAGCGCCGTGATCCCACCAACCCCGTCGATTGCCTGAGCAAAGCCCAGAAGGAACGCCGTGTTCCGCCCGCCGCGCCCGTCCTTATGGCGCAAGGTCACTGTCGTCTCGCCACCCGACAGGATCACAACAGGCGCCTTGAACGGGCGCCCCTGCGCCTTAACTTCCCGCGCAATCGCAGCATGCATCTGGCCAATGACCTCCGCCTCGCCCTCAATCGCATCCGACAGGATCACCGCAGGAACGCCTGCCGCCTCCGCATTCGCTGCCGCCGCCTCCAGCGATAGACGCGCCGAAGCGATCACCCGCACTTCATGCCCCGCAAAAACTGCATCATCAGGGTGCGGCGCATCGGCAAGCTTGGCCAGCACCGCCTCAGGCACCGCAATCCCCCGCGCCGCAATCATCGCACGCGCATCGCTCAAACTCACCGCATCAGGCACTGTGGGGCCAGACGCCACCTGCGCAGGATCATCGCCGGGCACATCCGAGACCACCAGGCTCAGCACACGCGCCGGATGGGCCGCCGCTGCCAGCCTTCCACCCTTGATCCCGCTCGCATGTTTGCGGATCGCATTCATCACACCAATCGGCGCACCAGACGCCAACAGCACCTCGTTCAGCCCCTGCTCATCCCCCAGCGTCAAGCTATCAGGCGGACAGGGCAGCAGCGCCGACCCACCGCCACACATCAAAGCCACCACCAAATCATCAGGTCCCAAACCGCGTACCGCCTCAAACAACGCCGCCATCGCCGCCAGACCCGCAGCGTCAGGCACAGGATGCGCGGCCTCCATCACGCGGATGGACTTTGTCTCACAACCATAGCCATAGCGCGTGACGACAACCCCCTCGCACACGCCGTCCCACAACTCCTCAAACGCCGCCGCCAGTTGTGCCGCACCTTTGCCAGCCCCCACAACAACCAACCGCCCCTTGGGCCGCTCAGGCATATTCGGGCGCAGCGCCGCCTTGGCATCTGCCGCCTCAACGGCTGCCTCGAACAACCCCGTCAGAAACGCCCGTTTTGCTGGGTCAATCATCCGCCATACTCCGCACGCAACGCGACCTTCTGCACCTTACCCATTGTATTGCGCGGCAGCTCCTCCACAATGCGGTACTCCCGCGGCTGCTTGAACCGCGCCAGCGCCATGCCCACCGCCGCCTTTACTGCGTCCAGATCAACCTGCGCGCCAGCCTGCGGCACCAACACCGCGAGCGGCACCTCCCCCAGATCAGCATGGGGAATGCCCACAACAGCACTCTCCATCACACCGTCCTGTGCATCCAACACCAACTCCAACTCTTTAGGATAGATGTTATAGCCGCCCGAAATGATCAGGTCCTTGCCGCGCCCGACGATGGTAACATAGCCCGCTTCGTCCTGCACCCCCAGATCACCCGTGATGAAAAATCCGTCCTCACGCATCTCTTCGGCTGTCTTTTCGGGCATGTTCCAATAGCCGGCAAAAACATTGTCACCGCGCACTTCAACCACACCTGTCTCGCCACGGGGCAGCTCAACGCCGTCCGCATCCGCCACCCGCAACTCCACATCAGGCAAAGGCAGGCCCACCGTTCCCGCGCGCCGCTCGCCTGCGTAAGGGTTGGACGTGTTCATATTCGTCTCCGTCATGCCATAGCGTTCCAGAATACGGTGGCCCGTCCGCGCCTCAAACGCCACATGCGTATCCGCGAGCAGCGGCGCAGAGCCCGAGATAAACAGCCGCATATTCGCTGTCAGATCACGGTCAAACCGCGCATCATCCAACAGCCGTGTATAGAATGTCGGCACGCCCATCATCGCAGTCGCCCGCGGCATCCAGTCAATCAACTGATCCACATCCAGCTTCGGCATAAACACCATCGCTCCCCCCGCGATCAGCATCACGTTCGTCGCTACGAACAGGCCATGCGTGTGAAAAATCGGCAGCGCATGGAGCAACACGTCATCGCTCGTAAACCGCCACAACTCTGTCAGCGTCGCAGCGTTGGAAATCAGGTTCTTCTGCGTCAGCATCGCCCCCTTGGACCGTCCCGTCGTGCCCGAAGTATACAGGAACGCCGCCAGATCATCCTCATCCCGCGCCACAGTCTCGAACGTCTCGTCCTGCCCATCCGCCGCGTCGCTTAAACTGCCGCCCGCACTGCTCAGCGTGGCAAACACCGCACCAGACGCATCCGCCACGGTACGTAATTCATCCTCCCGCGCAGGATCGCCCACCAACAACGCCGCCCCACTATCGCCCACAAAATAGGACAGCTCCGCACCCGTATAAGCCGTGTTCAGTGGCAGAAAAATCGCCCCCATCTGCGCACAAGCAGCATAAAGCGCCAGCATGTCAGGGCATTTCTCGACCTGAACCGCCACGCGGTCCCCAGCCTTTACACCCATGCCCCGCACCGCATGGGCCAGCTGCGCCGCACGCCGCACGAACGCATCATGCGTTATCACACCCCCCTCGGGCAGATGCAAAAAAACCGTGTCCTTACCCGCATGGGGTGCAAACATCGTATCATAAAGCGGGTTATTCATGTCGGGACCTCTGTGCTGTTTCCAACACCCTAGCCCAGCATCGCGTCAGTGAAAATCACGAGATTTCGGGATCACCCGCACATCACGCGGATGCCTGCGCCCGCCCCCCACTTGGGAGGGCAGCGGATGGGTCGCATGATCCCCACGCACCGTTGTGGCAGGGACCCGCTCCTGCGCCAAACGGTCAAGCCGCGCCGTGCCATCCTCCAACCGCTCGGCGACCACATGAATAACCCGCCCGTCCGTCTGCACACGACCATGCACCACCAGCAGACGCGCCGTCATAATCAGCGCACGGTAGTGCTCGAACATCTTGGGCCATATCACAAGGTTCGCCACCCCGTCCTCATCCTCGATGGTGATGAAACAAACCCCCTTCGCACTGCCGGGTTTTTGCCGCACAAGAACCAGCCCCGCCAGCGATACACGTTGCCCATGCCCCATGTGGATCAGGTTATGCGTGCTGGAAAACCCCTGTTTGCGCAGGCTCCCCCGAAAGAACCCCATCGGATGCGCCTTAAGCGAGAGGCGCAGCGTCTGGTAATCCGCCACCACATGCTCCGCCTGCGCCATGGCGGGCAAATGCGTCTCTGGCTCCGCCCCTTCCCCTGCCGCCTCCGCATGTTCGAACAACGCCAGCGCAGGCGCATCGCGCAACCCCTGCGCCTGCCAGAGCGCGGCCCGTCGATCTATCCCGCAGGATCGAAACGCATCCGCAGCCGCCAGCTTGCCCACGATCCCACGGTCCAGCCGCGCCCGCGCCTTCACATCCCCCACATCCACAAACGGCTCAGACCGCGCACCCATCAGACGCAGCGCCGCATCCATGCGCATCCCGTCCACCTGCCGCAGGCCCAATCGCAACGAAAACCCCTTATTATCAGGCTCTAACGTACAATCCCAATCGGAATAATTCACATCCACAGGCCGCACCTCGACCCCATGCTCGCGCGCATCACGCACAATCTGCGCAGGGGCATAGAACCCCATCGGCTGACTGTTGAGCAGCCCACAAGCAAACGCCGCCGGATAATGACACTTCATCCACGAGGACACATAGACCAGCTTGGCAAAACTCGCTGCATGGCTCTCGGGAAATCCGTAATCCCCGAACCCTTTGATCTGGTTGAAACACCGCGTGGCAAACTCCTCGTCATAGCCGCGCTCGGTCATCCGCCCAACCATCTTTTGCTGGAGCAACTCAATCGTCCCGCGCGACCGAAACGTCGCCATCGCCTTGCGCAACTCGTTCGCCTCCTTGGGGCTAAACCTTGCCGCATCAATCGCGATCTTCATCGCCTGTTCCTGAAAAATCGGCACGCCAAGTGTGCGCCCCAAAATCCGCAGCAACTCATCCTGCGGATGCTCTGGTCCGGGCGCGGGATAAGACACCCCCTCCAACCCCTGCCGCCGCCGCAGATAAGGATGCACCATATCCCCCTGAATGGGGCCAGGCCGCACAATTGCCACTTCAATCACCAGATCGTAAAACTTGCGCGGCCGCAGCTTGGGCAGCATGGCCATCTGCGCACGGCTCTCCACCTGAAACACGCCCAAGCTGTCCCCCGCACAGAGCATGTCATAGGTATCCGCATCATCGCTCGGCACAGATGCCAGATCATGCCGCACCCCGTAATGCGCCCCCATCAGATCAAACACCTTTGCGATGCAGGTCAGCATCCCCAGCGCCAGAATATCCACCTTGAAAATCCCCAGCGCGTCGATGTCGTCCTTATCCCACTCGATAAAACTCCGCTCTGGCATGGCCCCGTTCCCGATCGGAACCATCTCCGTCAGGGGCCGCTCCGTCAGAATGAACCCGCCCACATGCTGGGACAAATGCCGTGGCATCCCCGTCATCTGCCGCGCAATGGCAATGACGCGGCGCAGGTACGGATCGCTGAGGTCCATCCCTGCATCCTTGACACGCTCGTCGCCCATCTGCCCCTCGAAACTGCCCCAGACCGTGCTGGCCAGCTTGCTGGTCACATCCTCGCTCAGTCCCATCGCCTTGCCCACTTCGCGGATGGCACTGCGCGGGCGGTAGTGGATCACAGTTGCGCACAACCCCGCACGCTCCCGCCCATAAGTGCGGTACATATACTGGATCACCTCTTCGCGCCGCTCATGCTCGAAATCCACGTCAATATCAGGCGGCTCATCGCGCTCCTCGGACAGGAACCGCTCGAACAAAACGTCATGCTCCTCAGGGTCCACCGCAGTGATCCCCAAACAAAAACACACCACCGAATTCGCCGCCGAGCCGCGCCCCTGACACAGGATCGGCGGGCTGGCCTCCTCCCGCGCAAACCGCACAATGTCATTGATGGTCAGGAAATACCGCGCAATGTCCTTGGAGCGGATCAAATCGAATTCCTTCTCAATAATCCCCCGCACCCTGTCCGTCACCCCGTCAGGATAGCGCCACGCCGCCCCTTCCCACGTCAGGCGCTCCAACTCGCTCATCGCGGTGGCCCCTTCGGGGACAATTTCGTGCGGGTACTCATACTTCAGATCATCAAGGCTAAAGGCGCAGGCATCTGCCACCTCCCGCGTCGCCGCAATCGCGTGGGGCCACTGCGCGAACAGGCGGCGCATCTCTTCTGGCGGCTTAAGGTATCGCTCCGCATTTGCCTCCAACAAGAACCCCGCCGTCTCGATCGTCTTGCCGTGGCGGATGCAGGTCATCACATCCTGCAAAGGCCGCCGCGCAGGATGGTGATACAGCACATCATTCGTCGCCAATATCCCCAACCCATGCCGCTGCGCGATCCGGTCAAGTCGCGCAATCCGCGCCACATCATCCCCGCGATAGAGATACGCCGCCCCCACATGCCGTAACGTGGGCAAAGCATTGCACAACCGCCCCAACCCCGCCTCGAAGACATCCAGATTGTCGGGCGGCATCACAATCAACTGCACACCCGCTGAATACGCTGCCACCATCTCCAGCGTAAGATGCGTCTCGCCCTTGACCTGCCACCCACCATCCGCATCCACCATTTTCCCCCGCGACAGCAACGTAGACAGCCGCGCATAAGCCTCACGGTCACGAGGATAGGCCAACAACTCCGTCCCACAGAGCAACAACAAGCGCGCCCCAATCAGGGGCCGCACCTTGGCCGACCGCGCCTCCACATGTACCCGCACCACCCCCGCCAGCGTGTTGTGATCGGCCACCCCGATGCTGTGATAGCCTAGCATATTCGCCGTCACCGCGAGATCGACAGCATCCGACGCCGCGCACAGAAACGAAAAACACGTCGCCAACCCCAGCTCCACATAAGGGCCGGGGGCGTTCCAGTGGAACGGATCGTCGTCCTCTATCGAACGGCGCTTATGTCCCTCTTGTTGTGGCATCAGGTGGCAGCCTTATCCCCTAAAAACAGTCTCTACCGGCCCTCATCGCTCGAACGCGCCTGCGGCCCCTCCGCAAGACGCTCTTCGCATGAACCCCGAAAGGGATGGTGGGTGGGGAGCCGCGCACAGTGCGCTCGTCACCCGTCATCCAAAAACCCCATGCACAAACCACTGCGGATCCCCGCCCCGCGCATCGCCTACAATGCCCTCCCGAAACAGCCAGAACCGCCGCCCGTCCGTGACCTCGACCTTGTAATAATCCCGCAACCGCGTGCCGCTACGATCCCGCCACCACTCTGGCGCAATCCGCTCTGGCCCCTCGAACCGCGTCATCAAAAACGCCACCCTGCGCCAGCGAAACCGCGCAGGCGGCCCCTCTGGCACCGCATACAAAACCGCAACCTCCTCCGCAGGGTCAAACATCCGCAAAGGCCGCTCACGTGCGATCTCCACCACACCCGCAGGTGGCCCCGCCAGCACCGACACACGCTCTTCTACCCGTTCGGGCTTATGGCTTTGCACCCATGCATCCCATGTCACCTTCGACGGCCCCAACTTGGCAGTCAGCCGGTCCAGCAACGCTGCCACATCCGCCCCTGCATCGCGTCCTCCGTCCAGACGGTCTTGGCGCAGGACCAGCGGCTCCACCCGCAGCGCCTCCAACGTCATCAAATCAAACCCGAAACCCGGATCAATCCCCTCCAGCTTTCCCGCGACCAGCCGCACAAAATGCAGCGCGTCACGGCTCGCCCGCGCAGTCGAGACATCGCGCGACCGCCACTCCCCATCCACACGGTAGATCGTCACCCGCAACCGCCGCGCACCTTGATCTGCCTCCGCCAGTTGCTTGCCCAAATCCTCCGCCAACCCCTCCAGCCATGGCACAGGATCGACTACAGGCTCCGCCATCCGCACCCGTGCCAGCCAGCGTGGCACCTCTGCAGGCGCATCCAACGGATCGGCAGACCGCCCCAACGCACGGTCCAGCAGCACCAGCGGGTTCACCGCTTCCGCCGCTCCCGCAAACCGCCGCATCAACCCCACACGCGGCACATCCGCCAGCGCACCAACCGTGCGCTGCCCCAAGCGCTCCAACAAGCGTACCGTTTCACGCGGCAGACGAAGTGCTGCCACAGGCAGCGGCGCCAAAACATCCGCCACATCCTCCTGCGCACAAATCACCCCCTGCCCGCCAAACCGCGCCAGCATCTGCGCCGCACCGCGCGTAGGCGCCAAGGCCAGCCGCGCGCGCAACCCCTGCATCGCAAACCGCGTGTGCATGTCGCGCAACATCTGCGCCTCGCCGCCGAACAAATGCGCCGCACCGCGCACATCCATCAAAATGCCGTCCTGCTCTGCCACTGTCCACGGACACCACCGCCGCGCCCACAGCGCCACACGCTTGAGCAAGGCCTGATCCCCCTCCACATCCGCCTGTTCCACATGCAGATCAGGGTGGATCGCCTGCACATCAACGACCCGCGCACCGCAGGTAATCCCCCGCACGACACCCGCCGCATTTACCGCATGCACCACAGGTCCGTGTGTGCCACCCGCGGCCAGAACAACAGGCACCGCCTCATCCGGCAGCGTGCGCTGCGCGGCTGTGATCCTCCTCCAACGGTCCATCGCCAGATCGGGAAAGAAAACGGAGACCACTCTCGCCCCCGTCATGACAGACCTCATGGCTGACCTCCCAGACACCGGGCGCACGCCCCCGCGCCCGAAACAGCTCCGCCTCCCAAACAGGCGCACCAGGGGCCGCCGCATTGTAGGAATGCACGCCCGAGGGCAGTGATCCGATCCGCCACCGCTCCCGCGCCGCACTCAACCCCTCGACAGCACCCGACCGTATCAACCAAACAGGCAGCCCCGTTGCTTCCGCCCGCATCGCCAAGCGTTTGGTCGCTGTGAAATCCAGAACGGGCGGCGCGCCATGCACTTCGCCCACCACAGCGGCCAACCCGCCACAAGACGCCCCCTCCTCCATCGCCCAAAGCACATCGCGGGCATTGCTCACCTCGACCCGCAACAGCCGCACACCCTTCAAAGCAGGCCCATAAACCCGCCCGTTCTCCAACCGTGAAGTACGGTCCTGCACCCAAAGCACGGGAGCCTTGCTGCGCGGCAAACACGCTAACACAAAGGCCGTCACCGCCGCATCGAAAGGCCGCGCCGACAGCGCATCCTTGAGCACCGCCTGCGCCACGTCGGGCCGCGGCATATCTGCCCCCGCCTCCCCGTCGCCCAGCCGCACCAATCGGTGCAAAGAAGAATCGCTCATCATACATTCCTCCATTTTGTTCTTCTTTTGTTCTATATGGAAGTCATCATTTTTACACCCTCTTTTTGCACCCCTTCACATCACATCGCGCCACAGCCCTGCATCACACACAATGCTGCATCCGCAAAACGCCCCATGTACAAACGCACCTCAACGCTTTAGGGGCAGGAAACCTTATTCTTTATCCGCTCAGGAACACCCCTTGATTCAAACGATCGCAGACGCACTGGCCGCTCAAGGCTACGATACAATGACACCCGTTCAGGACGCTGTAATAGCGCCCGAACTCGACGGCGCCGACCTTCTGGTTTCCGCCCAAACCGGCTCGGGCAAGACCGTGGCATTCGGCATGGCAATCGCCCCCACATTGCTGGGCGACGAGACGCATTTCGGCCGCGCAGGTGCGCCATTGGCCCTCGTTATCGCCCCAACGCGCGAACTTGCCATGCAGGTAAGTCGTGAGCTGACATGGCTTTACGGCAAAGCAGGCGCGATTGTCGCCACTTGTGTCGGCGGCATGGACACGCGCACAGAGCGTCGCACGCTCGACCGTGGCGCACACATCGTTGTGGCCACACCGGGCCGTCTGTGTGACCACATCAAACGCAACAACATCGACCTCACCGACATCCGCGCCGTGGTGCTGGATGAGGCGGACGAGATGCTCGATCTGGGCTTCCGCGAGGACCTTGAGTTCATCTTGGGCGAATCCCCCGCGACACGCCGGACACTGATGTTCTCCGCAACCGTGCCTGCCGCAATTGCAAAACTGGCAAAAGCATACCAGCGCGATGCACAGCGTGTGTCCGTTGTATCCGATGGCAAGCAGCACTCTGACATCGAATACCGCGCACTCACCGTGAACCCGCGCGACACCGAGAACGCGATCCTAAACATCCTACGCTTCTATGAAGCCAAGAATGCGATCGTCTTCTGCAACACCCGCGCCGCCGTGGCCCGCCTGACCGCGCGCCTGTCAAACCGCAACTTCTCTGTCGTTGCCCTATCAGGTGAGCTGTCCCAGCAAGAGCGCACAAACGCCCTGCAATCACTGCGCGATGGTCGTGCTCGCGTTTGTGTGGCGACTGATGTTGCTGCACGCGGCATCGACCTTCCCAATCTTGAGTTGGTCATCCACGCCGATCTGCCCACCAACGCCGACACGCTTCTGCACCGCTCTGGCCGTACAGGCCGCGCGGGCCGCAAAGGGGTTTCCGCCCTTATCGTGCCGCCAAAAATGCGCTCAAAAGCAACCCGCCTGATGGGCTGGGCCAAACTTGACGCCGAATGGGCACTGCCACCCTCTGCTGCCGAAGTGAACGCAGCGGATCAAGAGCGCCTGCTCAACGACGATGCATGGACAACACCTGCACCCGAAGACGCAGTCGAGTTCGTGGCAAAGCTGGTCGAGCAATACACGCCCGAACAACTGGCCACCGCCTTCGTCAACCTCCACCGCTCGCGTGGATCAGCGCCCGAGGAACTCTCCAACCCGGGTGATGGTAAAGAAAACGCACCACGCATGGAATTCGGCAAATCCGTCTGGTTCACCGTCTCCACAGGCCGCAACGATGGGGCCGAGCCGCGCACGATCCTGCCAATGCTCTGCCGCGTCGGCGACATGACCCGCGACGACATTGGTGCGATCCGCGTACAGCCGCGCCACTCCTACGTCGAGGTGGCCGAAGGCGCTGTGCCGAAACTGACAAACGCCCTTGGTCCCGACATGAAGGCAGAAGACGGCGTGACCCTCACCCGTCTCGACGGTGTGCCAGACTTTGGCCCCCGAACAGGCCGCCCCGAGAATAAAGGTAGCGGCCCCAAAGGTGGCAATGATCGCGGCCCAAAGCCAGCGTGGAAAGACAAGCCAAGCTACGACAAAGCCGCAAAACCCGCACCGCGCGATAAACCTGCCTACGACCCAGACGCGCCAAAGCCTGCCTATAAGGCAAAGCCCGCACGCGACGAAGCTCCCAAGGCAGAGTACAAACCCCGCACTGACAAACCACGCGGCGCACCCGCCAAGCCAAAGCGCGATGCAGCACGCCCGCCAAAGTCCCACAAGACTGAGCGGACGCCCATGAAAGCAGGCGAAAAGCCAAAGGCAAAGCCGGCATGGAAAGACAAACCCGCCGGCGACAAACCCGCAGCTAAGTCTGGCGCAAAAGCAGTGTGGAAAAAGCCGTCAAAAGAGGGCGGCGCCCCAGCGCGTGATGCGAAACCAGCAGGCGGCTACAACCGCGCGTCAGACGCTTCCAAACGCTTCACCCCTCCGGGCAAAGGCAAAAAGCCAAGCGGCCCGAAGAAGTAAACCAGACAAGACGGAGAGCATAATTTCTTAAAGAAATCGCTCTCTCAACCTTCTGTACTACACATAAAAAGGGCCGGAGCATCTGCTCCGGCCTTTTTCTTATCCAAAACTAATACGGCGGGATCAGCCTTTTCCTTTCCACGGCACCATCACCCGCTCGGCACCGCGCATCAGCATATCAATACCAAAACCGATGATCCCGATAAGGATGATGCCCAAGATTACGATATCCGTGTTCTGGAACTTGGACGCGACCATGATCATCATACCCGCCCCCTTCTCCGCTGCCACCAACTCGGCCGCGACAACAGTACCCCAACACACGCCCATCGCCACACGCGCACCCGTAAATATCTCGGGCAGCGAGTTGGGGATGATAACATACCGCATGATCTGCCACTTGCTTGCCCCCAGCGAATAGGCTGCGTGCACCTTGGCAATGTTGACACCAGACACGCCCGACCGCGCCGCAATCGCCATGATCCAAAGTGCGGCAAGGAAGAGCAGGATAATCTTCCCCTTCTCCCCAATCCCCGCCCAGATAATCACCAGCGGGATCAGCGCCAGCGGCGGCACGGGGCGCATAAATTCAACAATCGGATCAAACCAGCCACGGAACCAGTTGCTCAAACCCATGGCATAGCCAAGCGGAATACCCACAATCGCGCCACAGACAAAACCGGCCACAACACGAAACAGCGACCAGCCCAGATGGCCCAGTAGGGACGTTCCACGAAACCCCTCATCCAGTACCTTGGCCGTCCGTTCAAGAACCGCTTCGGGCGACGGCAGATACAATGGCTCCATCTGCAATCCCTTTTCAGGCGCAAAATTTGGCGTGCCTTTGTCGGAGATCGTCACCGATCCTCCTTCTATTTCCACCGTATCACCTGGCTTCACAGGCGCGCCATTGATCGCGACAACTTTTGCACCATCAGCACGTTTGACCTCATCGTTGCGGTCAAACAGCACAAGTTCGCTGCGATATTGCGCAACGGTGATGCTGTCATTTTTGGCGATCCCGTCACCCGGCTCTATTGCCAATGCATCGGGATTCTCTTCCCGCTCATGCACCAGCACAGACACAGTTGCCGTATCAGTCTGGCCATTGGCCGAAACCGTATAGTCAAACGATGTCTCGCCCTTGAATGGGGCAGGCGCGTGCAAAAAGCGCGGAACTAACGAGGACCCCGTAAACATCCCCCACAACAACAACAGCGTCAGAATGGAAATAATCCCTGCCGCACGGTTGGGCCGCACTGCACTCTCGTCGCCAAAAGTAACCGTCTTGAGGGCGGTGTACCCGTCCTTGCGCACCCCAATGCGCGTAAAGATAAACGCCGCAGCAGCAAAGATGCCAACATAGACAGCCAGCAGAATGAATCCGGTCATGCTTTTTCCTCCGCAGTGCCCATAATCTCTTCTTCCATGTCCCAAATCATGTTCAGAATCTCTTCACGCTTAACCGAGAAATCAGGATGCTTCTTCACCTCTCGCAAATCCGCCGCGACACCCAGCTCCGCAAATGGCAGACGATATTCTTTGTGGATGCGACCCGGACGCGGGGCCATCACAATCAACCGCTCGCCAAGAAGCAGCGCCTCTTCAACCGAGTGGGTGATCAAAATGATCGTCTTTCCCGTCTCTTTCCACAGCTTGAGCACCAGCGATTGCATCTTTTCCCGCGTCAGCGCGTCCAATGCGCCCAGCGGCTCATCCATCAAAATCACATCGGGATCATTCGCAAGGCAACGGGCCAAAGCCACACGCTGCTGCATCCCGCCAGACAGTTCGTAAACCGCCTTTTCCTTGAAATCCTGTAGCCCTACAACGTCCAGCAGATGATTTACAATCTCTGCCTTGTCGTTGCGCGGCATCCCCTTCATCGACGGGCCAAATCCTACGTTCTCGCGCACGCTCATCCATTCGAACAATGCACCCTGCTGGAACACCATGCCGCGGTCGGCATCGGGTCCGGTAATCGTCTTGCCGTTCAGGGTCATCACACCTTCGGTCGGCGCCAGAAACCCCGCAACGATGTTCAGGAGCGTTGTCTTACCACAGCCCGACGGCCCCAGCACACTCAGCAGCTCACCCGCTTTGAGATCAAGCGATACATCCTTGAGCGCCTGCACCGATCCGCCATCTGGTAAATCAAATCGCATCGAGAGTTTATCAATGGAAAGTCCGGACATGTCCCTGCTTTCTGGCCGCGGCTGGCGGCCCGTAGGATGGGGTTGGCCCCACCTCGTTTTCCGTAAAGTCGTCTTGGCTACAAAAAGGTCCGGCGCACATATGGACGCCGGACCAGAATAACTCCCGAAGGAATTACATGCCTTTTACGGCCATCAACGGGCCTGTGTTCACAGTGCCTTCATAGCTTTCCAGCGCGCCGTCAATAGAGCCACTTTCAACGAAGACCTGAGCAACGCCACCCATGAAGGTCTGGCTGCCGCCGCCGAACCACTTGGCGCTCAACTGCTCTTCAACGGACGGGAAGGAGAAGCCCGCCAGCGTCTCTGCTGTGGCCGCTTCGTCCATGCCTGCATCTTTTGCAATCACGGGCAGCATTTTGGCCGCATCATCACCACCGGCATTCCACATGGCGTTGGCATCTGCCGTCACCTTCAGGAACTTTGCCAGCTCGTCACCGTTCTCGGCAACGTAAGATGCGGGTGCGGATGTCACGTCAAACACCAAGATACCAAGTTCTTCTTTCTCGGCACCAGTCAGCAGGATATTACCGGATTCTTTCATGCGACGCAGTGCACCACCCCAACCACATGCCATGTCTACGGCACCTTGGCTCAGCGCTGCTGCACCTTCGGCAGGGGCCATATCAACAACGGACATGCCTGTAACATCCACGCCAAAGTGGCCCATCTGCTTAAGAAAGCCATAGTGCGCGGCAGTACCAAGTGGCACAGCCACCTTCTTACCTGCCAGCTCCGCTGCGGAAGTCTTGTCGATCTCCAGACCGGAAGCCACAACGCAGTTGTCATTCTCGGAATAGGATACTGCAACGTCAACAATCTGGATATCCTGACCACCCGATGTCGCCACAACGAACGGCGGCACACCTTGGCTTACGGAAATCTGCACGTCACCAGACGCCATGGCCGCAGACATCGCAACGCCGCTGTCAAAGCTGACCCAGTTAACTTTCTTGCCCAAAGCCTCGTCATACGTGCCATTCACTTTTGCAAACTGAAACGGCATGGGCCACTCAAGGAAATAACCGACTGTGATCTCACCATGGCCATCTGCAAATGCAGCCGTGGATGCCAGTGACATTACTGCGCCAGCGACGAACGCGCTTACTGTTTTCTTCATCATATTAGAATTCTCCCAGTTTCATTTTTGCCCGGCTCCTTAACAGAACTCGGGATCGTAGGTTGTGTTTTCACAACTGACGCAGGCATCCTGTGCGATGCCCGAACCACTTGCAATACACTTTGCGGCGATACCCAGACACGAGGCCTGCATACACGCAGATCGTTTTCCGTCCCGTTCAAACGGTCAACAGCAGTTTCGTTCCTCCCCGAGGCATTGACGAAAAGACGGCCCTGCCCCGCGACGTTTGCACATCAACCATGCACAACGCCCGAACTTGCAGCACTCTGGGCTTTGCACACAGAAAACAAATAACCAGTTTCTCCCCCGCCATGAGTCCAGTCACCGCACCTCTCTTTTGCTTTCAATCCCGCTTACACAGGCAAAGCTGCCGACCTCGACCAGAACCCGCACTGCGCACCGCCAAAAGTGATCTCACCGATCCAGCGGCCGTGCATTTGCAGCACCGTCTCAATCGTGCCGTACCTCCCTAATTCCACCTCCAAAACATCTCGCCAAATCCGCCGTAAACAAGGGCTTTTACAGCAACGACAAAACTGGCCATACGCTTCCCTCCCTGCTGGCCCTATTTCCAGAATGAAATTCCCCGTCTAACATAGTGTGAATCAGGGAAGGCACTGCTGATTTCCCATTCTCCTATCCAATCGAAAGGTCGCCTCCATGGACGGTACATTTAACGAAAATGACATTTCCCGCATCGTAGAGGCGGACCGCGCCCATGTCTGGCACCACCTGAGCCAGCATAAACCCTATGAAACAACCGATCCGCGCATCATCGTTGAGGGCAAAGGCATGCGCGTCTGGGACCAGAACGGCAAAGAGCATCTTGATGCCGTCTCGGGCGGTGTGTGGACCGTCAACGTAGGCTACGGCCGCGAATCAATCGCCAATGCGGTCCGTGACCAATTGATCAAATTGAACTACTTCGCAGGCTCCGCAGGTTCGATCCCCGGCTCCATCTTCTCCGAAATGCTGATCGACAAGATGCCCGGGCTGAGCCGCGTCTACTTCTGCAACTCCGGCTCGGAGGCAAACGAAAAGGGCTTCAAAATGGTCCGCCAGATCGCGCACAAGCGGTTCGGCGGCGTGAAGCACAAGATCCTTTACCGCGACCGCGACTATCACGGCACAACGATCACCACTCTCTCTGCAGGGGGTCAGGACGAACGCGGCGCACAATACGGCCCCTTCACACCGGGCTTCATCCGCGTCCCCCACTGCCTTGAGTACCGCAGCTTTGAGCAGGATGGCGCGCCCGTTGAAGGTTACGGCGTCTGGGCCGCCAACCAGATCGAAAAAGTCATCCTTGAAGAAGGCCCCGAAACTGTCGGCGCCCTCTGCCTTGAGCCCGTGACCGCTGGCGGCGGCGTCATCACGCCCCCCGATGGTTATTGGGAGCGTATCCGCGAGATTTGCGACCAATATGACATCCTCCTGCACATCGATGAAGTCGTCTGCGGCTTGGGCCGCACAGGTACGTGGTTCGGCTACCAGCACTACGGGATCAAACCTGACATGGTGACAATGGCCAAAGGGGTGGCATCAGGCTACGCCGCCATCGCCTGCCTCGTGACCACCGAAGATGTCTTTGACAAGTTCAAGGACGACGCCTCCGATCCCATGAACTACTTCCGCGACATCTCCACCTTTGGCGGCTGCACTGCCGGCCCCGCGGCCGCAATCGAGAACATGAAGATCATCGAGCGCGAAGGCCTGCTGCAAAACACCGTCGACATGGGCGACTACATGACAGGCCGCCTGCATGAGCTTGCGGACAAATACCATGTCATCGGCGATGTTCGCTCCAAGGGTCTATTCCTCGGTGCCGAACTGGTCACAGATCGCGAGAGCAAAACACCCGTGGCCGAGAAACTGGTTCAGGCAGTCGTGGGCGATTGCATGCAGCAGGGCGTTGTCATTGGTGCGACCAATCGTTCTCTGCCAGGCAAGAACAACACCCTGTGCTTCTCCCCCGCGCTCATCGCAACAAAAGACGACATCGACCAGATCATCGACGCTGTCGACGGCGCCATGGGCCGTGTTTTCGGCTAAACTTGCAAAATTCCGCTCATCAGACAGGCCTTCCTCGCAGGGAAGGCCTTTTTCGTATCTACAGATCAGGAACCTTCTAATATCCCGCACGTTAAGAACTGATAGATAAGGAATACTCTTATGAAAAAATTCGCACTCGTTATCCCGATGATCGCCGCCCTCGCGGCTTGCGACACACCTGACGGCACCCTCGCTGCATCAACTGTGACAGGAGCAATCATCGGCGCAAGCGTGTCTGGTAGCAACGACAAAGCAAAAGGGGCCATAATCGGTGGCGCTGCTGGCTTAGCCGCAGGAACGCTTATCAACCGTGGCCAAAACGGCAACTGCACATATCAACGCCCAAACGGCACGACATACATCGCAGCCTGCCCGTAACCGCAACGCCTGTTAAAACGAGAAAAGGCCCTGTTGAAAAACAGGGCCTTTTTCCATTCCACACGGAGCTCTTACTCTTTGGTAGCCTAAACACCCCACATAATTGAATGCCAACTACGCTTGTTCACATACCTCTGATACAGCAGAATGACCGTAAGAGCACCGAGCAAGACAGACAAAAAGCTTTCAATCCGACATAGAAAAGCGCGATCGTCCCGACTGCGAACAACGGAACAAACGCGATCATCCGATTTCGCCATGCATTGCGTATTGCGGCCTCTCGTTCAGGGTCTGTATTTTTCTCAATTATTTCAACCATCCATCACGTTATCCGATCTTAGGTGGCATCACCTCTTAGGGCAACGCGCTCCATCATCCCTTATTATTTCCAAGATTCACCATTTGTAGAATAATTCAATTCGCCCTAGGGTAAGGCCAGTTGATTCACCAATTAAGTCCAAATAAAAAGGCACCCCATGGCCCTTCCCGTCGAGACATTCTTCCTCCAGACAGATGCCCAAGGCACATTGCAATCACAGATTCAGCAGATGATTGCACAGGGGATATTGTCGGGCCGTTTCCAGCGCGGGGAAAAGCTACCTTCAACCAGAAAACTCGCTGTGCATCTGGGCGTTAGCCGCATCACAGTGACCATCGCCTACACCGAACTTCTGGCCTCTGATTACCTCAGCTCTAAAGGGCGCTCAGGATATTTCGTATCAGAGAATGCGCCCTCGCCTCCCGTCTTTACTCCGGGTCCCGACACGCAGGATGCTGTCGATTGGACCCGTGCCATCGGGCAGCGGTTTAGTGGCGGCGTCACTCCCAGCAAGCCGCAAGACTGGTCAAAATACCGCTATCCCTTTGTTTATGGTCAGGCTGATAAAACCTTGTTTGACCACGCAAACTGGCGGCTTTGTGCACTTCAAGCTTTGGGTCAACGGGACTTTAACTCGATGACAAATGACTATTATGATCAGGACGATCCACAACTGATTGAATTCATCGCCCGCCATACGCTGCCCCGTCGTGGCATCACCGCAGCGCCTGAACAAATTTTGATTACCCTCGGTGCCCAGAACGCATTATGGCTGACAGCGCAGGTGCTGCTTACCCAGCGTCGTCGCGCCGCTCTTGAAGACCCCTGCTATCACGCCCTGCGCGATATCCTGATCCAATCACGGTGCCACGTAACACCAGTCCGCGTTGATCAGGACGGCCTTCCACCCGAGGCAGTTCCACCCGATACGGATGTCATTTTCACTACCCCCAGCCATCAATGCCCCACAAATGCAACAATGCCCATGGCGCGACGAAGTGCCTTGCTGGAGCGTGCCCGAGAGATAGACGCAATCATTGTGGAGGACGATTACGAATTCGAAACGTCATTTTTGCGCCCGCCGTCCCCCGCGCTCAAATCTCTCGATACCGATGGCCGCGTGATCTATGTCGGCAGCTTCTCCAAATCTTTGTTTCCGGGCCTGCGCCTTGGCTATCTGGTCGGGTCCGAACCATTTATACGCGAGGCCCGCGCCTTACGTGCGTCAGTTTTGCGTCACCCGCCCGGCCACATCCAGCGCACAGCCTCCTACTTTCTGTCCCTCGGCCACTATGATGCGCTGGTCCGTCGCATGAGCAACGCGCTGCATGAACGCCGCACAAGAATGGAAGAAGTTATCGCGCAAACAGGTCTGATCATCGCAGGTCAGGGCGCACACGGTGGCTCCTCATTTTGGATGCGTGCACCTGAAGATGTGGATACGAATACACTCGCCACACGCTTACGCGCCTGTGGCGTATTGATCGAACCTGGGCAGTCCTTTTTCGGCGGTGAAGAACAGCCACAAAACTTCTACCGCCTCGGCTATTCCTCCATCCCAACAAGTCGCATAACCGACGGGCTGCAAGCTCTGGCATCAGAAATTGATGCCATGACAAAAGCTGGTCCTATTCCAGTATAATAACTGGCCCTAACCTTATCCACGCCAAGCGCCTAAATTGCCCCAAACCAGATTCGCATTCATTTAATCCAAGGATCACCTGCTATGAAGATGACCACCGAAGAAGCATTCGTAAAAACGCTCCAGCGTCACGGCATCCAACATGCTTTTGGCATTATTGGCTCTGCCATGATGCCGATCTCCGACATTTTCCCAAAGGCAGGGATCAAATTCTGGGACTGTGCGCACGAAGGCTCCGCCGGTATGATGTCTGACGGCTACACCCGCGCCACTGGCAAAATGTCGATGATGATCGCGCAAAACGGTCCGGGCATTACCAACTTTGTGACGGCTGTTAAAACAGCATATTGGAACCATACGCCTTTACTTTTGGTCACGCCCCAAGCTGCGAACAAGACGATCGGTCAGGGTGGCTTCCAAGAGATGGAGCAGATGAACCTCTTTGCCGATTGTGTCGCCTACCAAGAGGAAGTGCGCGATCCCTCCCGCATCGCCGAAACGCTGAACCGCGTGATCATGCAGGCCAAACGCGCCTCTGGCCCCGCTCAGATCAACGTCCCGCGCGATTTCTGGACCCAAGTCATCGACATCGAAATTCCAGAAGTGGTCGAATTGGAAGTCCCTCAAGGCGGCGACAATGCGATCACACGCGCCGCCGAAATGCTCTCCGAAGCGAAGTTCCCCGTGATCCTGAACGGCGCTGGTGTAGTGCTAGCACAGGGCGGCATCGAGGCTTCCCGCGTGCTTGCCGAACGGCTCGACGCACCTGTTTGCGTGGGCTACCAGCACAACGATGCCTTTCCCGGAAACCACCCGCTGTTCGCAGGTCCGCTTGGCTATAACGGCTCAAAAGCTGGAATGGAGCTAATCTCGAAAGCGGACGTGGTCCTGTGCCTCGGCACGCGCCTCAACCCCTTCTCGACCCTGCCGGGATACGGCATTGATTACTGGCCCACAGACGCCAAAATCATTCAGGTCGACATCAACCCCGACCGCATCGGTCTAACCAAAAAGGTCACCGTCGGCATCGTCGGGGACGCCGCAAAAGTGGCCACTTCCATCACTGCAAAACTGGCAGAAACAGCAGGCGATGCAGGTCGCAAAGAGCGCACCGCCCTAATCGCACAAACCAAATCCGCTTGGGCGCAGGAACTCACCTCCATGACAGACGAGGCCGACGATCCGGGCACAGACTGGAACGTGCGCGCCCGCGCGGCCAAGCCTGACTGGATGAGCCCCCGCATGGCATGGCGCGCGATCCAGCAAGCACTGCCTGTCGAGGCGATTATCTCCTCCGACATCGGCAACAACTGCGCCATCGGTAACGCCTACCCCTCCTTCAATGAGGGCCGCAAATACCTTGCACCCGGTCTGTTCGGCCCCTGCGGCTACGGCCTGCCCGCCATCGTTGGTGCCAAGATCGGCCAGCCTGACGTGCCTGTTGTCGGTTTCGCTGGTGACGGCGCTTTCGGCATCGCGGTCAATGAGTTGACGGCGATCGGCCGCGGCGACTGGCCGCCAGTGACCCAAATCGTCTTCCGCAACTACCAGTGGGGCGCGGAAAAGCGCAACTCGACACTATGGTTTGACGACAACTTTGTTGGCACGGAGCTTGACGAAGACGTGTCATATGCAGGCATCGCACGGGCCTGTGGCCTGCAAGGCGTTGTTGCCCGCACACAAGAAGAGCTGACAGCGGCGCTGGCCAAGGCACTCGACGACCAGATGAACCACGGAAAAACCACGCTGATCGAAGCGATGATCAATCAGGAACTTGGCGATCCCTTCCGCCGTGATGCGATGAAACAGCCCGTTCAAGTTGCAGGTATCGACCCTGCCGACATGCGCGAGCAGGCGGTATAAGCCTTTGGCTCAATCGCCCATATTGGTGATGAACGCAGGATCGTCATCAATCAAGACAGCGCTCTTTGACGGGGCGCTGTCTGAACTTCTCCGCATCGAGGCGACAGGCATCGGCGGACAAGGCGCGGTGAAGATCGGTGAAACGTCGCAAAGCGTCGACCTTCCCGACAACGCCAGCGCCCTATCAACAATCATCGACGCACTTGGGAGCCAAGGCATCGCCCTCACCGATCTGCGCTGTGTCGCCCACCGCGTTGTGCACGGCGGCACTGGCCTGACGACGGCCCAGCGGATCACCCCGCACATCCGCCAAGAGATTGCCGACTGCATCCCGCTGGCTCCCTTGCACAATCCTCACCACCTTGCTGCAATCGACGCCGTGCAGCAGGCCGCCCCTGATCTGCCCCAATGCGCCAGCTTTGACACCGCCTTTCACGCGACCATCCCAGCGCTCGCCCATCGCTTTGCCCTGCCCGACCAGCCTGACCTTGCTGGCCTGCGCCGCTACGGGTTTCACGGTACCAGCTATGCCGCCCTCATCCATCGCTTGCCCGATCAAAGCGGCATACTGCCCCCCCGCCTGCTCGCACTCCACCTTGGCAATGGTGCATCGCTTTGTGCGATAAAGGACGGCCAATCCATCGCCACAACCATGGGCTACTCCCCGCTGGGCGGTCTGACGATGGGTACACGCGCGGGCGAGATTGACCCAGGTGCTGTGCTGGCACTGGCACGGCTGCGCGGGCTGGACGCGGCCGATCACCTGCTCCACCACCAGTCGGGCCTGCTCGGCCTATCGGGTCTCAGCGCCGACATGCGCACCTTGGAAAGCAGCGATACACCTGAAGCGCATTTCGCAATCGCGCATTTCTGCTACTGGATTGGTCGTCAGGCGGGCTCCATGATTGCCGCTCTCGGCGGGCTGGACGCCATCGCCTTTACAGGTGGCATCGGTGAGAAATCGGCCCGCGTGCGGGACACTGTCCTTGAGAATTTGCGCTGGATGGGTGACGTTCCTTCCTACATCGTTCCAGCCGAAGAAGAACTTCATATTGCACGCGAGGCACGCGACCTGCTCGACCAGACATAGCGCAGTCCGCCACCTGAGAGGATCACCATGACCCACATACAGCCCACGCTGGACCTGAGCCCAAAAGTCTCTGACGAAGTCCGCAAGACGACCTGCTACATGTGTGCCTGCCGATGTGGGATTAATGTTCACATGAAAAAAGATCCTCTCGGCGATCTCAAAGTCGCCTATATCGAGGGCAATCGCGACCATCCCGTGAACAAAGGCGTGCTCTGTGCCAAAGGCTCCGCTGGCATCATGCAGCACAACGCGCCGTCGCGCCTCAAATCTCCCATGAAACGCGTGGGCGAACGCGGCGAGGGCAAGTTCGAGGATATCAGCTGGGAAGAAGCCTACAGCATCGCCGAAAGCTGGCTGCGCCCCATCCGTGAGACAAACCCCGAGAAACTCGCCTTCTTCACAGGCCGTGATCAGTCGCAAAGCTTCACCTCGCTCTGGGCGCAATCCTTCGGCACACCTAATTACGCGGCCCACGGCGGCTTTTGCTCCGTCAACATGGCCGCCGCTGGCATTTACACCATGGGCGGTGCGTTCTGGGAGTTCGGCCAGCCCGATTGGGACCACACAAAACTCTTCATGCTGTTCGGCGTCGCCGAGGATCACGACTCCAACCCCATCAAAATGGGCATTGGTAAAATCAAGAAACGCGGCGCGCGCATCATTGGCGTGAACCCTATCCGCACAGGCTATAACGCTGTGGCCGATGATTGGGTCGGCATTACACCGGGCACTGACGGCCTGTTCATCCTGTCGATGATCCACTGCTTGATGAAAGCAGGCAAGATCGACCTGCACTATCTCGCGCAATACACAGACGCCGCCGTGCTGATCAACGGCGATGAGAAATCCCCTGAATTTGGCCTGAAACTGCGCGACGACAACGGCAAAGAACTGGTGATTGATCGCAATACGGGCAAGCCAGCGCCCTTTGACAAAAAGGGTGTAAAACCTGATCTGGCCGCCACCATGCGTGTCGCTGGTGTCACGCACCGCCCCGTCTTCCACCAGATGGCGGACATGTACCTCGACGAGCAATACGCGCCAGAGGCCGTTGCCGATCGTTGCGGTATCTCTGCCAAACGCATCCGCACGCTGGCGGCTGAACTCGCCCGCGTAGCGTTCGACGAAGCATTTGAGCTGGAGCACGAATGGACAGATTTTCGCGGCGAGCATCACACATCCATGACAGGCCGCCCCGTCTCCTTCCACGCCATGCGCGGCATCTCGGCCCACGCCAACGGTTTCCAAACCTGCCGCGCGTTGCACACCCTGCAAATCATCCTCGGCACAGTCGAAGTACCGGGTGGCTTTCGTTTCAAACCACCCTATCCCAAGCCTGCAACTGCCCACCCCAAACCGCACTGCAAAGTCACACCCAACGCGCCGCTGGACGGCCCACACCTCGGCTTCGTACACGGTCCCGACGATCTCGCGCTCAAAGAGGACGGCAGCCCCGCGCGCATCGACAAAGCCTTCACATGGGAAAACCCCATGTCGTCGCATGGCCTGATGCACATGGTGATCTCGAACGCCTACGCCGGTGATCCCTACAAAATCGACACGCTCTTCATGTATATGGCCAACATGTCGTGGAACTCCTCAATGAACACGACAGGCGTGCAAGACATGCTTACGGATAAGGACGAGAGCGGCGAATACGTCATCCCACGCATCATCTACTCCGATGCCTACAGCAGTGAGATGGTCGCCTACGCCGACCTGATCCTGCCCGACACAACCTACCTTGAGCGCCACGATTGCATCTCGCTCCTTGACCGCCCGATCTGCGAAGCCGACGCCGTAGCCGACGCCATCCGCTGGCCCGTGGTAGAGCCTGATCGCAACGTCAAAGGCTTCCAATCCGCGCTCTGCGATCTGGGCGCACGCCTTGGCCTTCCCGCCTTCACCAACGTCGACGGCTCCCAAAAATACGCCGACTATGCAGACTACATTGTCAATCACGAACGCCGCCCCGGTGTCGGCCCCCTCGCCGGATGGCGCATGGGCGAGAACGGCCTGCAAGGCGGACGCGGCAGCCCCAACGAATCCCAGCTCGACAACTACATCGAGAACGGCGGCTTCTTCGTTGAGCACATCCCAGACGGTGCCAACTACTACAAGCCATGGAACGCCGACTATCAGGACTGGGCTGTGAAAATGGGCCTTTACGACAGCCCGCAACCCTACCTGTTCAGCCTCTATTCAGAGCCGATGCGCAAATTCCAACTTGCCGCCGAAGGGCATGGAGAACGTCAGCCTCCGGACCACCTGCGCGCGCGCATCAAAGAGAAAATGTCACCCCTGCCCATCTGGTACGAGACGGATCAACAAGGCAACGAGGGCTTCACCGTTACTGCGCTGACCCAGCGTCCCATGGCCATGTACCACAGCTGGGGAAGCCAGAACGCGTGGCTGCGCCAACTCCACGGCTGCAACCCGATGTACCTGCCGTCCAACCTGATGCGAGAACACGATTTAAGCGATGGCGACTGGGCCGAGATTACCTCCCCCCACGGCGCAATTACTGTGCCCGTAATGGAAATGGCCGCCCTCAACGCCAATACAATCTGGACATGGAACGCGATCGGCAAACGCAAAGGTGCATGGGCGCTGGATGAAAAAGCACCCGAAGCCACCAAAGGCTTCCTGCTCAACCACCTCATCCACGAACTCCTGCCGCCAAAAGGCGACGGCCTCCGCTGGGCCAACTCCGATCCGATCACCGGACAGGCGGCGTGGTTCGACCTAAAAGTTGCGATCAAAAAAGTCGCAGCACCTGCGGATGCACAGTCTCAACCCAACATGCCACCGATCAATTCTCCCGTCGGCAAAGGGCCGTCAGAACTCAAATGGAAGGTCGGCCAATGACACAACTGCCCACCCATACCGAAAAGAAGCTCGGCCTTGTCATTGATCTGGACACCTGCGTCGGATGCCATGCCTGCGTGATCTCCTGCAAAGGCTGGAACACCGAAAACTACGGTGCGCCCCTCAGTGACCAAGATCCATACGGCGCCGACCCCTCAGGCACCTTCCTCAATCGCGTGCACAGCTATGAAGTCCAGCCCGCCCAAGGCGACGCCCAACTCATCCACTTTCCCAAATCCTGCCTACATTGTGAGGACGCCCCCTGCGTCACCGTCTGCCCGACAGGAGCGAGCTACAAACGCGTCGAAGACGGCATTGTGTTGGTGAACGAGAGTGATTGCATCGGCTGTGGCCTGTGCGCATGGGCCTGCCCATATGGCGCGCGCGAAATGGACGCGGCTGAGGGTGTGATGAAGAAATGCACCCTTTGCGTGGACCGCATCTATAACGAGAACCTTCCCGAGGTGGACCGTGAGCCGTCCTGCGTGCGGACCTGCCCGTCCAACGCCCGCCACTTTGGCGATCTTGGCGATCCAAATTCCGACGTGAGCAAACTGGTGGCGGAGCGTGGCGGCATGGACCTCATGCCAGAGCAGGGCACCAAACCTGTCAACCAATACCTCCCCCCCCGCCTCAAGGACCGCTTGGCCCAAGACGAGGACCAGATCGACATCCTCGCGCCATACCTCGCACCTGTCGCCACCGAGACCAAAGGCTTCTTGAGCTGGCTCGATAAAACGCTGGAAAAACTCTGATGCATCCCGCACCCTCCGTCATCTTCTTCTCCACTTTCTCTGGCTTGGGCTTTGGCCTCCTGATCTTCCTCGGCCTCGGCATGCCTGCGACCACGGGGTTCAGCGCCTTCATCTTCTTCGCCATCGCCTATCTTCTCGCTGTTGGCGGGTTGATCTCCTCCACCTTCCACCTTGGCCACCCAGAACGCGCGCTCAAGGCGTTCAGCCAATGGCGCAGCAGTTGGCTCTCGCGCGAAGCATGGTGCGCCGTTGCCGCCCTCGTTCTCATGGCAATCTATGGCGCAGGGCTGGTCTTCTTCGGCCAACGCTGGACCATTATCGGCCTACTGGGCGCAATCGCATCCCTCGGCACTGTCTTCACCACTTCCATGATCTACGGCCAGCTCAAGACAATCCCGCGCTGGAACAGCCCGCTCACCCCCGCCAACTTCCTGTCGCTCTGCATCGCAGGTGGCGCATTGATGGCAGGCCAGACAACCGCTGCAATCATCTTGCTGGCAATCGCGGGTGCTATCCAAGTGGCCACATGGCTGCGCGGTGACACCGCGTTCGCAGACAGCGGCACCAACATGGCAACCGCCACAGGCCTCGGCAATATCGGCACCGTCCGCGCGTTCGAGCCACCGCATACAGGTACGAACTACCTTCTGCGTGAATTCGTGCACGAAATCGGCCGCAAACACGCGCAAAAGCTGCGCATCATCGCAATCGTCCTGATGGCCGTTCTGCCTATCTTCTTCCTGCTCATCCCGTTCAACCACATCATGGCCCTCTTGGCCGTGGTGGCACACGTCGGCGGCGTCCTCACCGCACGCTGGCTCTTTTTCGCGGAGGCTGAACACGTTGTCGGCCTCTACTACGGGAAACGTTGAACCTTGCTGACATAAGAGTACGCGCTGCAGCTGCAGCAGATGCAAAAGCTAAGTCAGCCTTGGTCTACCGCGCCGTGAAATCGAACGGCCACAGTGAGCAGGCAATGGAGAAGTTCGCTCCTTCTTCATAGCGCCAGAGTATCAGGGGCGCGGCATCGGCAAATGCTTGCTACTGGCACTAGTGACCATCGCCAACACCCAAGGGATCATCCGATTGCAGGCCCACGACGATCCCATTTTGGTCAAGCATTACGAAATCTTTGGCTTCAGAATCAAGGGCTCAAAGGCCTCACACTCCTGCCCTGATGCGGCAGTACCCTACGTGCTCCGCGATATCTAAAGTGGTCCGTTAAAGCGGCAAACGCTTTTCCACCATCCGCGCCATCACCGATGCTCCAATCGGCAGGATCTCTGGATCCAGCGTGAACGCCGGATTATGCAGCGGCACGGTCCCCCCATGCCCCACAATGCAATAGGCTCCCGGTACAACTTTGAGCATGTCGGCAAAATCCTCGGACCCCGTCGCGGGGTCGGACTTTTCGATTATATTCTCCGCACCAACGATCTCTGCCGCTGCCTCCATATAAGCATCAGACAGATCGCTATCATTGATCAGCACGTCGAACACATTGCGCAACTCCAGCTCAATCGTGACCCCATGCGCCAGCGCAAACCCGTCGCAAATCGCCTGCATCCGGCTCGCCGCCAATTCATAAATCTCGTCTTTGAAATAGCGGATCGTGCCCGCCAGCGTGGCAACCTCAGGCACCACATTATAAGCTGATCCCGCGTGCATCTGCGTGATCGACAGCACACAAGTATCCAGCGGCGGCACATTACGGCTCAGGATCGTCTGGAACTCGGTCGCGAGGCTGGCCGCAATAATCAGCGCGTCTTTTCCCTGAGAGGGCTGCGCCGCATGGCTGCCCTTACCCGTCACTTTGATATCAATAAACGCCGCCCCCGCCATGGCCGTGCCCTTACAAATTCCGACCTGCCCCAAATCACCACTGGGCCAGTTGTGCATCCCGTAAATCTCGTCGCACGGGAACTGCTCGAACAACCCGTCTGCAATCATCTGGCGCGCTCCGCCCAGCCCCTCCTCGGCAGGTTGGAACACCAGCACCGCCGTTCCGTCAAAATCCCGCGTTGCAGCCAGATGCTTGGCCGCCCCCAGCAGCATTGTCGTATGCCCATCATGTCCGCAGGCATGCATAACCCCGTCATTCTTGGAACTATAGTCCACACCCGAAATCTCATGAATCGGCAGCGCATCCATATCCGCCCGCAGCCCCACACGGCGATTGCCCACACGCTTGCCGTGGATCAGCGCCACAACACCTGTCTTACCCAGCCCCGTATGCACTTCATCCACGCCATATTCGCGCAGCTTTTCAGCCACCACAGCACTGGTGCGCTCTTCGGTAAATCCAATCTCGGGATGCGCGTGAAGGTCGCGAAAAATCGCGAGCATCTCGTCTTTACTCTCGGCAATAACAGGAAGGATATTCATGGCGCAGGCTCCAGCGTTCGGGGGATTAGCACCACCCTACACACGGAGCCTGCGATGAAAAGACTAGTTCAACAAACCAGCGTGACGCAGACCCGCATCAACCAATGCGCGTGTCTCGTCGCTCAACCCCGTCAGCGGCAAACGTACCTCTTCGGAGCACAGATCAAGCCGCGACATGGCATATTTCACACCAACGAGGCCCGGTTCGGTAAAGATCGCTTTGTGCAGCGGCATCAAACGGTCCTGAATGCTCAGCGCCGCGGCATAATCACCCGCAGCACAAGCCGCCTGCAACTCAGCCGACAGTTTCGGTGCAACATTCGCTGTCACGGAAATACAACCAACACCACCTTGGGCGTTGAACCCATGCGCCGTGGCGTCCTCCCCCGACAGCTGGATGAAATCCGGCCCGCAGGTCATACGCTGGTCACACACCCGCGCCAGATCGCCCGTGGCGTCTTTGACACCCACAATGCGCGGCAGCTTGGCCAACTCGCCCATCGTTTCGGGCGACATATCCACGACCGAGCGGCCAGGAATATTATACACAATGATCGGCAGCTTGCAGCAATCATGAACAGCCGTGAAATGCGCGATCAATCCGCGCTGTGTCGGCTTGTTATAATATGGCGTGACCAGCAGGATACCGTCTGCACCAACCTTTTCGGCGTGCTGCGCAAGGCGAATGGACTCAAGCGTATTGTTGCTACCAGCACCCGCAATCACAGGGATGCGACCTGCAGCAGCTTTTACAACTTCTTCCACAACCATCTCATGCTCGCGGTGCGTCAACGTCGGCGATTCGCCCGTGGTGCCAACAGGAACAAGGCCGTTAGACCCTTCTCCGATATGCCATTCCACAAGTTTCTTCAGCGTTTCAATATCCAGCTCGCCGTTGCGAAACGGCGTGACGAGGGCAGGCATAGAACCTGAAAACATGTGCACGCTCCTTTATGTGCTGGAGACCGAACGGCCATCCGGTGAAGCCGCCAGGATGGCGACAAGAAGAAGACAGCCAGCACTTGCGTTCGTGAATTGAACACCGCGCCAGATAGTCTATGATCAAAGGCTGTACTGTGAGCGAGATAGGAAATGCAAGCCATGAGACGCTATCTGACGGCCCTGTTGCTCCTGTGTGCCATGGCACTTCCTGCCAGCGCCGAACGTCCCCGCCCCCTTGGATGGGGGATGGACGCCATGCGCGGGGGTGATTTCGACGCCGCTGAAACCATCGCCGCGCGTGATGGTCAGGTCGCCCGTGACGTGATCATCTGGCACCGTCTGCGCGCCCAACAAGGCAGCTTCGAGCAAATCACAGACTTCCTCAAACGCCGCCCCGATTGGCCCGGTGAGGATTACCTGCGCCGCCGCTCCGAGCCTGAAGTGATCAAGCAAAGCGACGAGCAGATCATCGCCTTTTTTGCCCAGACTGGCCCGCAAACACCCCAAGGGGTGCTCGCCCACGCAAAAGCGCTCACTGCAAAAGGGCTCAGCGGCCCTGCCGAGGCAGGTGTCGTACTCGCATGGCGCACCATGCCGATGAATGCCAATTCGCAGGCTGACTTTCTGGCGGCCCATGCCGACCTGCTCAAACCACACCACGATGCCCGTCTTGATGCGATGGTCTGGCAGCGCGAATACGACGAGGCGCGCCAGATGTACGGCATCGCCAGCAGCTCTGCCAAACAAGCCGCCGAAGCACGTATCGCCCTCTACCGCCGCTTGGATAATGCCGTCTCGCTGTTCGAAGCACTCCCCGCCGCGCTCAAAAATTCGGGTGGCGTGAACCACGCACGGTTTGAATGGCGCATTCGCAAGGGACGCCAAGGCGATGCAATGGACCTCATGCTGGAGGCCTCGAAGAGCATTGAAACACTTGGCGATCCCGCCGCATGGGGTAACCGCCGCCGCGCTCTGGCACGCTATGAAATGCGCAATGGTGACCCAAAACGCGCCTATCAAATGGCGTCGCAGCACAAGCTGACCGAAGGATCTGATTTTGCTGATCTCGAATGGCTTTCAGGTTATCTAGCATTGCGGTTTTTAAAAGATCCGCAACTTGCGTTGAAGCATTTCAAAGGCCACGACAGTGCCGTTGTGTCCCCCATCAGCCAAGGCCGCGCAGGCTATTGGCAGGGTCGCGCACTTGAGGAAGCGGGCGACAATGAAGGGGCCACAGCCGCCTACCGCATGGGCGCGAACTTCCAGACCTCCTTCTACGGCCTTCTTGCGGCCGAGCGGGCACGCATCCCCTTCCCCGAAAAACTACGCGGTGCCCCCCCCGAGGCCGACTGGCGCACCAGCGCATTGGCAAAGGCGCCCCTGTTCGAGGCAGGCCTCCTGCTCCAAGCGTCGGGCGAGATGAACGTGGCTGAGCGGTTCTGGACCCATCTGGCCGAGCAACTTCTGGAACCTGATCTGGAGCTGTTGGGCCAAGCCGCCATTGATGTGGGCCAGCCCCATATCGCCGTAATGATCGGCAAACGAGCCGCCAGACGCGGGTTGGAAATCGCAAATGCTTACTATGCCTTGCACCCTCTCAAAGACGCGGATCTTCCAATGGCGCCAGAAATGTCGCTGGCCATCGCACGGCGCGAAAGCGAATTTGACCCTGTCGTACAATCCGGTGTCGGGGCGCGCGGCCTGATGCAACTGATGCCTGCGACCGCACAGGAAGTGGCGCAAAAGCTCGGGCTGAGTGCGCTGCACAGCACCGACCGACTTACCGCAGACCCCGTCTACAACGCTGTGCTCGGATCTCAGTACCTTTCGGAACTTGCAGGCCGTTTCGATGGCAACGTGGTGATGATGTCTGCAGGATATAACGCAGGCCCAAGCCGCCCGATCCGCTGGATGGATGAATACGGCGACCCGCGTTCGGGCGATATCTACATCGTTGACTGGGTCGAGATGGTCCCTTTCCGTGAGACACAGAATTATATCATGCGCGTCACCGAAAGCTTGCCGATCTACCGCGCACGCATGGGGCAAGATGCACTACCAATACCCTTCTACGAGGAACTTACAGGATCAACCCTTTTGCCGTTCGCGCCAAAAAGTGAATAAGCCAGCAGCCACGATGATCACACAGCCGATTGCGACATTGGTGCTCACCGTTTCGCCGAACAGTGTAATGCCGATGGTCGCAGCGAATACCAGTTGCAGATAGGCAAAAGGCTGCACCGCGCTGGCCTCTGCCACTTCGTAACACCGGATGAGCAGCCAGTGACCCGTCACACCCGTGAGGCACAAACAGCCCATCCAGATCCAGTCCGAGCCGCTCATCGGTTCCCAGAACCAGACGCCCAGACTCGTCATCGCCACCGCCCCCACCGTACCCGTCCAAAAGAAACTTGTTGCCGTGCTGTCGCGCCGTCCGGCATAGCGGGTGAGCAATCCGTATACCGCAAACATCGCCGCCGCCAAAAGTGGGATCAACGCGCGGATGTCAAAGACATCGCCACTTGGTTGCAGAATGATAATCACCCCTATGAACCCGACCCCGATCGCGGCCCAGCGCCGCCAGCCTACATGCTCGCCCAACACAGGCCCCGACAGCGCTGCCACCAACAGCGGATAACACGTGAACACCGCATGGCTTTCCACAAGCCCGAGAATGGTAAATGCAGCAACCATCACACAAATCTCAAGGCTCAGCAGAAGTCCTCGCGTGATCTGGATAAACGGCTGTTCCGTCTTGGCCGCCGCTCTGATCCCGCCTGCACGTTTCTTGGCAATCGCGATGACAAAAGCCGCGAAAAACCAATAGCGGATCATCACGATCATTAGAACGTTATACTCACCCGCCAAATGTCGCGACAGCCCGTCCTGCACGGCAAAGACAAATGTCGTGGCGATCATCAGACCAATGCCCAGCGGGATGTTGTTGCTCTGCGTCATGTCCGTACGGCCCGTGTCATATGTCGTTTGCGGCCAAAGCCCTGAACGCGGCTCACTTCAAAATCCGCTTCCGCCAACCCGCGTCGTACAAACCCCGCCGCGGTGTAAGTCGCCGCTGTACCACCCGTCACCGTATGCGTGCCAACTTCCAACATCAGCTCGGGCGACCAAAGCTCAGGGTTTTTGGCTGGGGAAAATCCATCAAGAAACCAAGCGTCCGCAAGCCCCTCCCAGACTGGCAATGTCTCCCGTGCATCGCCGATCACAACCCGCAATTCGAAGTCAGGCCCGTCCAGCACCGCAGGAAACGCAGCAACCTGCGCCAAGTCATCGGGCAACCCTTCAAACGCCCGCAACGCCGCATGCAGATCATCCATCGCCATCGGAAACGCCTCAAAGCTGGTGAACCGAAGCTTCCCCCCGCACCCGCATTCCCGGAACGCTTGCAACGCCACGAGAAAATTCAGCCCGGTGCCAAACCCCAACTCCGCCACATGAAACCCGTCGGAGAACCGCGCAGGCAGATCATTGCCACCCAAAAACACATGCCTCGTCTCAGCCATCCCGTTCGCGAGACTGAAATAAGGATCATCAAACTGTGTCGACACAGGCACCCGCCCGTCACGCCATTCGATCTGTGCTGTCTGGTCCTGCACGGCTCTGCCCTATATCAGTCATTCAACCGCAGTTAGCGCGCAATCAAAGGCCAGAGCAATGACCGATATCACCATCCGCGGCGCAGGGATTTTCGGCCTGTCCATCGCATGGGCCTGCGTCCAGCGCGGCGCATCAGTCCAGATCATTGATCCGAGCGGTGCAGGTGCAGGCAGCAGCGGCGGCATTGTCGGCGCCCTTGCCCCCCATGTGCCTGAGAATTGGAACCCAAAAAAGGCGTTTCAGCTTGAAAGTCTCCTGATGGCAGAGAGCTTTTGGCAGCAGGTGAGCGCGGCTGGTGGCAAGAATGCAGGCTATATCCGCAGTGGTCGTTTGCAACCGATTGCGGACCAAACGGCCCGCGCTTTGGCAGTGCGTCGCCATGAGACTGCCGTTGATCTTTGGCAGGATAATGCGATTTGGGAGGTGATCCCTACTCCGCAAACCGATTGGCAACCTGTCAGCCCCGATGGCCACCTCATCCGCGACACACTGAGCGCACATATGCATCCGCGCCGCGCCTGTGACGCGCTGGTCGCGGCACTTACAACGTCAGGCGTGAGCATACTGTCCGAGGGACCAGACAAAGGCGCGGTGGTCTGGGCGACTGGCGTGGCAGGGTTGGATGAGTTGAGTGCTGGCCGATCCCGCATCATGGGTAACGGGGTTAAGGGACAGGCTGCCCTCCTGCGCTATGACGCGATTGGCGCACCCCAGTTGTTTGCAAGCGGTGTTCATATCATCCCGCACCTCGATGGCACAGTCGCTGTCGGCTCCACTTCCGAGAGGGAGTATGATCACCCTACCTCCACCGATAACCAGCTTGACGATGTGATCGCGGCCGTGCGCCACGCGGTTCCAGCGTTGAAGGATGCGCCCGTCATTGGCCGATGGGCAGGTGTGCGCCCACGTGCACGTTCACGGGCTCCTATGCTTGGCGCTTGGCCTGATCGCGCAGGGCATTTCATTGCGAACGGCGGCTTCAAAATCGGCTTTGGCATGGCACCCAAAATTGCCGATGTCATGAGTGAACTTATACTAAATGATACGGACACTATTCCTGACGGATTCCGCGTGGAGGACAACCTTTGACGCCCCAACTCACAATGCTCGATCACCTCGTACTCACAGTAACCGATATCGAGGAAACAGTTGCGTTTTACAGCGACGTCCTCGGTATGACTCATACGCCCTTCACTATTGCGGATGGCAGCACGCGTCACGCCATGCGTTTTGGCAATATGAAGATAAATTTACATCAAAAGGGCGCAGAATTTGAACCTAAGGCGCAGAAGGTACAGGTAGGGTCTGCTGATTTGTGTTTTCTGACGGAAACGCCGCTCGACACTTGGAAAGAACATCTGGTCAAATGTGGCGTGACGATCGAAATCGGCCCGACCCCCCGCACAGGGGCAACCGGACCGATCATGTCCCTCTATTTGCGCGATCCCGACGGAAATCTCATCGAAGTCAGCACATCGGCTTAAATATTTATTTCAGCGCGTAGCGATTCCATCAACTGTCTCAGATCTTTGATGTACATCTCGCCCGTGAGCTGGCCATTCTCGTCGAAGGCTTCATGGCTCGCAGCGACATGGATCTCCGGCCCTTGCAGGATGCGCGGACGGAACGGCACCATAAAACCGCGCAGCACCATTTGCGCACGCTCGCCTCCTGCACGCCCTGCTGCGGCAGACATGACCGCAACGGGCTTATTCCCCCATGGCTTCACCTTCGAGCGGCTAACCCAATCCAGAGCGTTCTTAAGAGCACCTGATGGCCCTTTGTTATACTCTGGTGTCGAAATCAAAATCGCATCTGCATCCGAAATCTTTTGCGCCAGCGCGTCAACAGCAGAAGGAACGCCATGCGCCTCTTCGTCATCGCCATTGTAGAGCGGAAAGTTGATGTCAGCCTCATTATAGGTGGCATCGCCAAACAGGCGTGCCGCTTCTGCCAGCAACAAAGAATTGTGGCTGCCTTTGCGCAAAGAGCCGGAAATACCAAGAAGTGTGGTCGTCGCCATGGGAGTGTTCCTCGTTTTCAATAACATTTTTAGTTTAAATGAGGCAGTATGCCCAAGTCTCAAGGGTCGCTTATGCACAGCTTCTGTTCATTCCTGCGCACGCATACAAAAAAGCCCCGAAGCTAAAAGGCTTCGGGGCTTTTGTTTGTCAAATTGGATGTGGATTAAGCTGCGTTCGGCAGTATCACAATCTCAACACGGCGGTTTTGAGCTTTGCCTTGCGGGTTCAGGTTGCTTGCGACTGGCTGGCTTTCGCCACGGCCAAAGGCTTGCACACGTGCATTGCTGATACCGTTACCCAACAGAACCGACGCAACTGCATTTGCACGGCTTTCCGAAAGTTGCTGATTAAAGCCCGCCTCACCGTCGCTATCTGTGTGACCGATCACCTGAATCGTCGAGTTCGGATAGGCCTGCAGGTTGCTTGCGACCGCGCCCAAATCTCGCTGAAGGTCAGGACGTACCGCGCTGGACCCTGACGCAAACAGAATATCCTGGGGCAAGGTCACGATCAAACGGTCGCCCGTATTGTTGATCGTGACATTATTGTTGCCAAGGCTTGCACGCAAATCACGTTCCTGACGGTCGAGCAACGCACCGCCACCGGCACCGATCGCAGCACCGATTAAAGCGCCTTTTACGGCACCTTGATCACGATTGCCGTCACCTTTCGATAGCGCACCGATCACAGCACCCGCACCCGCACCGATCAAGGCACCGTTCTTCGCCCGCTGGTTCGGGTCGTTCTCACCCGCAAGGATAGAGCCGTTTGGATTGGTGCATGCGCCCAACGCAATAACTGTTGCCATAGCGGCAACGAGAGGGAATTTCACAAAAGTCATAGTATACTGCCTTACTGTTTCGGCTTCGTTCGGGCGAAGCACTCTTTTCACAAACTCTGTATAGAGTGGAATAGTTCACGACAAAATGACAGTTCGAAGGGAATAAGCGGCATCCCGCGCAGGTCATCGGTTGTCGACCCGTGCAGCCTCATAGCCAAGCATGGCGCGCTTCATTTGCAGACCCCAATGATATCCGCCCAATTCACCCGATTTGCGCAAAACGCGGTGGCAGGGAATGAGATAACCAATGGGGTTGCGCCCCACAGCAGTCCCCACGGCGCGGACCGCCTTGGGATTCCCAATCGCCGTAGCGATATCACCGTAGGTCGTCACCTGCCCCTCAGGCAATTGCAGAAGCGCCTCCCAAACCTTGATCTGAAACGGCGCTCCGATGAGGTAAAGTGGTGCCTTCTCTGGACCCGCCCCGCCAAACGCGGCCTCGACCCAAGGGCGCAACATCACAGTATTCTCACGGAAAATGGCCGCAGGCCAACGCTTGCGCAAATCAGCCATAGCTGCCTCTTCCCCCATCTCGGCTGCAAGGGACAAACCGCAAATCCCCTTGTCCGTGCCCATCACCAGCACCCGACCAAACGCACTATCAAACCAGCCCCAGCTGATCTGCAACCCGGCACCCCCGCTTGCGTATTCACCGGGGCTCATCGCCTCCCAACGCACAAACAGGTCATGCAAACGACCCGTTCCAGACAGGCCTGCGCCATGTGCCGCCGCCAGCGTGGTAGAACGGTCCCGCAACAACACCTTGGCATTGCCCAACGTGAGATACTGTTGATAGCGTTTCGGTGAGACACCCACCCATGACGAGAAGACCCGCTGGAAATGCGCAGCACTCATCCCCATCTGGCCCGCCAGCGCCTCAAGGCTTAGCGGCGCATCAGCTGCATCAATCAGCTCAATCGCACGGGCCATAACGCCATAATGGTACGCGCGGCTAGGGTCATTGGGGTCAGGCATCATCTGTGTCATGGGGCCACATTATGCGGCCTCGCGCTTGCACGCGACCCGAAACCTGCGCATACCCTTGCCCCATGAACAAAGCATCAAAACAACTCGATTATCACACCATTCGCGCGATCATGGAGCGGTTTCAAGAAGCCGACCCAGAGCCAAAGGGCGAGCTTGAGCATGTGAATGTCTACACTCTTTTGGTGGCAGTGGCCCTATCGGCCCAGTCCACAGACGTTGGCGTGAACAAGGCCACCCGCGCCCTGTTCCAAATCGCCGACACCCCGCAAAAGATGCTCGACCTCGGCCTCGATGCCCTGATCGAACACATCAAGACCATCGGCCTCTACCGCCAGAAGGCAAAGAACGTCATTAAGCTGAGCCAGATTCTTGTAGATGACTACGGCGGCATCGTCCCCAATTCCCGCGCGGCTCTGCAATCACTGCCGGGTGTGGGCCGCAAAACCGCCAATGTGGTGCTGAACATGTGGTGGCATCAGCCCGCACAAGCGGTCGATACCCACATCTTTCGCGTCGGCAACCGAACCGGCATCGCCCCGGGTAAAACCGTCGACGCCGTCGAGCGCGCGGTCGAGGATAACATTCCCGCCGATTTCCAGCTTCACGCCCATCACTGGCTCATCCTGCATGGCCGCTATCACTGCAAGGCACGCAAGCCCCAGTGCCGCACCTGCCTCATCAAAGACCTCTGCGCATATAAGGACAAAACCGAATGAAGACTTACGACCTCGTGGGAATTGGCAATGCTGTTGTCGATGTAATCAGCCATTCGGACGATGCGTTTCTGGACAACATGGGCATTGAAAAAGGCATCATGCAACTGATTGAACAAGACCGCGCAGAGCAGCTCTATGGTGCCATGAGCGACCGCTTGCAAACACCGGGGGGCGCTGTTGCCAACACCATCGCAGGTGTGGGTGCACTGGGTCTAAAGACCGCGTTTATCGGGCGTGTGCGCGATGACGGCTTGGGCCGCTTTTACGCGGACGCCATGACTGACAACGGCATTGATTTCGTCAACCCACCTGTGGCCGATGGTAATCGGCCCACCTCGCGCTCCATGATCTTCGTGACACCTGATGGCGAACGCTCGATGAACACCTATCTGGGTATCTCCACGGGTCTCTCCTCGGCAGATGTCCCTGCCGATGTGGCAGGCAACGCCAAGATCATGTTCCTTGAGGGCTATCTGTTCGACGAGGACGCAGGCAAAACCGCCTTCCGCGAGGCGGCCCGTGCAGCAAAAGCGGGTGGTGGCATGGCAGGCATCACGATCTCCGATCCCTTCTGCGTCGAGCGTCACCGCGCCGACTTCCTCCAGATGATCGAACACGAGCTGGACTTCGTCATCGGCAACGAGGCCGAGATAAAATCCCTGTTTGAGACCGATGCTTTGGAAGACGCCATGGCAAGAACAGCAGCGATCTGCCCCGTGATGGTGTGCACCCGCAGCGGTGACGGCGTTACCCTCATCCGCGGCAAAGAACGTGTCGATATTCCTGCCCCTGAACGCATCACCCCTGTTGACGCCACAGGCGCCGGCGATCAATTCGCAGCGGGCTTCATCTATGGCATGGCAACAGGCCGCGACCTTGAGACTTGCGGGCGCATGGGCAACTTGTGCGGCTCGGAAGTCATCAGCCATGTCGGGCCACGCCCCGAGAAAAATATGATGGAAGAGTTCCGCAAAGCGGGTCTTGTCTGATGCTGGAAAACGGGCTTTTCGCTGTGCCAAAGGGCAAGGTGGCTGTGGTGGTCACCTCCCTCGAGATGCACGTACGTCCATTGATGAAGCAGATCGACCTGCCAGAAGATATCACCTTTTGCCAAGTGACCCCCACGGTCGAATGGTATCGCGATCTCTTCACCCGCGTCGGCGGGTTGGACTGGTTGTGGTATGGGCGGCTCAAGATGGATGACACAACACTACAGACTATTTTAGCAGATCCCAAAAGGGCATTCTTCACCCTGACAAAAGACGGCAAGGACGAGGCGCTGCTAGAGTTGCACTTCCAAGATGGGGGCGATTGTGAGCTTGCCTATTTCGGATTGACCGCCGCCCTCATTGGCACGGGTGCGGGCCGATATCTGATGAACGAGGCGATCACGCGCGCCTGGGACGCTGCCATTCGCCGCTTTCACGTTCACACCTGCACCCATGACAGCCCACAGGCCCTCGGCTTTTATATCCGCTCAGGTTTTGCCCCTTATAAGCGAGAAGTAGATATTGATGATGATCCACGCCTGACAGGCGTGCTGCCAGCAGATTCGTGCAAGAATATCCCGATCATCTAGTTGACCCACTGACTTGCCTGCAAATCACTATCGAATTGTGCGTCGCATATTAGGCTTGGTGAACTGAACCAATTATTCACTACAAAGGTTTGCGCTGACCACCGCACTGTGTAAGTTAGCCTGTCCAAATGCTGGAGCGGATTGCAGCCCTCACAAGTGCTCTGCGAACTCTTCGAGTACGCGCTCATAAACTTTACGCTTGAAGGGTACGATCCCCTCCAGCATTTGCGCAGGAGCCAACCAGCGCCATGCTGCAAACTCGGGCTTTGCCGTTTGGATATTGACCTGATCATCGGTCCCCATAAACCGCAGCAAAAACCACTTTTGCTCCTGACCGCGGAATTTGCCCTTCCACAGCTTTGGCACCAGATCGTGGGGCAATTCGTAAGGCAGCCAGCCTTCCGTTTGAGCCTCGATATTGACCAGATCGCGGGTGATGCCTGTCTCTTCTTCCAACTCGCGCAATGCTGCCTCGGTTGGATCTTCACCGGGGTCTACACCGCCTTGCGGCATTTGCCATGCATCATAATCACGGTCCAAGCGCTGGCCCACAAACACGTAGCCCTCTTTGTTCATCACCATCACGCCCACACAAGGCCGATAAGGGAGCTTAACAATCTCTTCAGGGGTCATACCACGTCCAACTCTTTGATCCATTTGCGCATCAACCTACATCAAGGTTTGCGCGGGTGATAGGAGCCAGCGACTGACGCGGCGTCTTTAATGACAATGCGCAGCCTCATGACCATGCTGCACTCAAACTTATACCTCAAAAAGGGTCCCTCATATGTCTAGCTATCCCAACATGCTCGCGCCTCTCGATCTGGGCTTCACAACCCTTAAAAACCGCGTCCTCATGGGCTCCATGCACACTGGGCTGGAAGAGACGAAGGACTGGAACCGCGTCGCGGAGTTTTATGCCGCACGCGCGCGCGGTGGTGTGGGGCTGATGGTTACAGGCGGCATCGGCCCCAACCCCGAAGGCTCGGTCGCACCCGGGGCCGCCATGATGGCCAGCGACGAGGACGTGGAAAACCACAAAGTCGTCACCGACCGCGTCCATGCCGCAGACGGCAAGATCGCAATGCAAATCCTGCACGCTGGCCGCTATGCGTTCAGCCCGAAATGCGTGTCGGCTTCCGCTATCAAATCACCCATCTCTCCATTCCCGCCAGCCGAATTGGATGAGGCAGGCATCGAAAAGCAGATCGCGGACATCGCGGCCTGCGCAGGCCGCGCAAAAGAAGCAGGCTATGACGGCGTCGAGATTATGGGATCGGAGGGGTACTTCCTCAACCAATTCCTTGTCACCCATACCAACAAGCGCGAGGACCGCTGGGGCGGCTCTTATGAGAACCGCATGCGCCTGCCGATCGAAGTGGTCAAGCGCGTGCGCGAAACTGTTGGCCCCGATTTTATCGTGATCTACCGCCTGAGTATGATCGACCTAATCCCGAATGGGTCTACCTATGATGAGGTTGCCCAACTGGCCGTCGAAATCGAGAAGGCGGGCGCGACGATCATCAACACCGGTATCGGCTGGCACGAGGCGCGCATCCCGACCATCGCCACCTCCGTTCCCCGCGCGGCATTCGCATGGGTGACCAAGAAGCTGATGGGCAAAGTCTCCATACCCCTCATCACTTCCAACCGCATAAACACCCCCGAAGTCGCGGAGGAAGTCCTCTCAACAGGCTGCGCAGACATGGTGTCGATGGCGCGACCCATGTTGGCAGATGCAGAGTTCGTGAACAAAGCAGCCGCTGGCCAATCTGCGCAAATCGCACCCTGCATCGGCTGTAACCAAGCCTGCCTTGACCACACCTTTGGTGGGAAAATCTCAAGCTGCCTTGTGAACCCGCGTGCATGTTACGAGACGGAGCTGGTGCTGACCCCCGCATCCACACCCAAGAACATTGCCATCGTTGGCGCTGGCCCCGCTGGCCTGTCAACCGCTCTCGCAGCCGCTGAGCGGGGCCATACTGTCACCGTCTTCGACAGGGCGGCTGAAATTGGTGGCCAACTTAACCTAGCCAAGCAGGTCGCAGGCAAAGAGGAGTTCTGGGGCTTTGTAGACTGGTATCGTACCATGGTTGCGCACCACGGCATCACCGTGAACCTCAACGCCGAAGTCTCTGCCAACGATCTGGATGGTTTTGACGAAATTATTATCGCCACAGGTGTCGTTCCGCGCGACCCACAGATCGATGGGCAGAACCGCGATAACGTCTACAGCTATATCGACGTTCTGAACGGCACAGCCAAGATTGGGGAGCATGTGGCCGTGATTGGCGCAGGCGGCATCGGTTTTGACGTATCCGAACATCTTGTGCATGATGGGCAGAGCACCACGCTTAACCTGCCGGAATGGATGCGCGAGTGGGGTGTGGCCGATACGTCCGAGCACCGCTCGGGCCTCGCACCCGAAGGGCCACAACCGCATAAACCCGCCCGCGCCGTCACCATGATGCAACGCAAACCCTCCAAAGTGGGCAAGGGTCTGGGCAAAACCACAGGCTGGATCCACCGCGCCTCCCTCACGATGAAGAACGTCGATATGATTGCAGGCGTGAACTACGAGCGGATCGACGATGACGGTGTACACATCACCTTTGGCGAGGGTCGTGAGAACCCGCAGGTGATCCCCGCAGATACCGTTGTCCTTTGCGCTGGGCAGCTTTCCGACCGCTCCCTCGCCGATGCGTTGGAGGCGAAGGGTAAAACCTGTCACGTGATCGGCGGTGCGGATGTCGCAGCTGAGCTGGATGCGAAACGTGCGATTGATCAAGGCACCCGCCTCGCGGCGACGCTCTGAATTAATAGCCGAGCGGGGAAGGTGCTCCTCCCCCGCTTGCAACCCCCCGCCCATCGCGCGACACTGGCACAGCACTGCAAAAAGGACGCAGCCTATGCCCATCTGTGTTTTCGACGTGAATGAGGACGGCAGCACAACTGTTCCCGACACAGCTGCTCTGACTGGTCCTGCCCGCTACCGCTGGTGGCACTTTGATCTGTCCGACAGCCACCTTGCCGACTGGTGCGAAACGCATTTGCCTGCGATCCCTGCTGGTGCGCTCCTGCAGCCCGAAACACGCCCCCGGTGCGATACCTATGAGGACGGGCTGATCCTCAACCTGCGTGGCATCAACCTGAACGCAGGTCAGCATACCGACGAGATGGTTTCAATTCGCATGTGGGTTACCGATGCTGCGATCGTCACAGTGCGCATGCGGCGGGTGTTCGCCATTGATGAAATCCGCCAGAGCGCTGTTGCCCAGATGGCCCCAACCACACCAGCCGCCTTTGTCACTGCTCTTGTGTCTCGCCTTACGACACGTATCCAGTCCGAAGTCAGCGCCATCAGCAAACTGACCGAGTTCTTCGAGGCCGACCTCGAGGACGAGACAACGCCGATTCCTGCCGAGCTAACTCAATCGCGCCGCCGCGTGATCCGCCTGCGCCGCTACCTCGATCCCCAACGCGCAGCACTCAACGCCCTCTCGAGTTCTCCGCTGATCCCGCAAGGAGACCATCCGAGCCTGCGTGAGCTTGCGAACCGCACAACGATGACAGTTGAGGAACTAGACGCGCTGCGCGACCGATTGAGCGCGGTGCAGGACGATCATGATCTTGATGTTGCCCGCAAACAGGCGCGGAATAGCTTTCTACTTTCTGTAGGGGCCGGGATATTTCTGCCGATCAGCTTTCTCACAGGTGTTTTTGGTGTGAACCTCGGCGGTATGCCAGGTGTGGATAGTCCTTGGGCCTTCACAATCCTCTGCGTTGGCATGACTGGCCTCGCCTTTCTCCTTTTGTTGGTCATCCGCAGGATGCAATGGCTTTAGACCGTTCATAATAGGCATTAAGCGCCTGTCTGAGATGTCCCGAAACAGACTGTTCCCCTGTTTCCTGACACGCAACGGTTGCGCAATTACCTTGCTACTGTCCCATCCCTGCCCAGATTGCGCCCCATTCCACCGCCATAGCTGATCCTCGAACAAAGAATGGAAGGGGACGGCAATGGACCGCCTGACAGAAATGGAAGCTTTCGCCACCGTGGTGGATCAAGGGGGCTTCACCGATGCCGCCAAGAAGATGGGGATCTCCAAATCGGCGGTCTCCAAACATGTCTCATCATTGGAGGCACGCCTCGGCGCACGTCTGTTGAACAGAACAACACGCCGTGTGTCACCGACGGAAATCGGCCTCGCCTATTATGACCGCGCCCGCCGCGTTCTCAATGATGCGGGAGAAGCGGACGCGCTTGTCACATCCATGCAATCAGCGCCCTCAGGCCTGCTGCGCATCTCGGTGGCCACAGATTTTGGTGTTAATCACCTCAGTCCGGTCCTATCAGAATTCTTGGGCGACTTTCCTGACATCACCGTCAACATGGTCCTCAACAACCGCTACGTTGAACTGATCTCGGAAGGTTTCGACATGGCTGTACGTATTGGGGAGTTGGAAGACAGCACTCTGCGGGCCCGAAAGCTGACAGAGACGACCAAGCGTATGATCGCCTCGCCTGCTTACTTTGAAAAATATGGCCGACCGGAAAAGATCGACGACCTGAACGATCACAAGCTGCTGCATTACTCCAACCAATCAAGCGGAAACGTATGGAAACTGACAGCACCCTCTGGTGAGAAGCGTCAGGTACGCACCGCAGGCTGGCTTTCGGTCAATGACGGACAATCCCTGCTCAACGCGGCTGTCTCTGGCCTCGGCATCGCCTACCTTCCTAGCTTCCTCTATGCGGATGCGATGGAAAAAGGCCTGATTGAGGACGCGATCCCCGATCTACCGATCGAGACCCAAGGCATCTATGCAGTCTACCCGCCCGGGCGCTTTACGCAGCCCAAGGTCCGCGCCTTTATCGACTTTCTGGTCCACTCCTTCGCCGAAAAAGGCCCAAGCGAGTGGTAAGCTAGACACGACACACCATCTCCCCTCGGTGAACTTTGCCCCGGTAATGCATCATGCGTTATCGGGGCTTTTTTATTCAGAGAGCACAACTGCCTCGACCCTGCGGTTTGTCTCACGACCTTCTTCGGTGCCGTTAGTGGTGATCGGAGCGAGATACCCAGCGCCCTGAGCCTCAAGCCGCGATGCGGAAATTTCAAAGCGGTTGATCAGATAGTCACGCACAGCACTTGCACGGCTGATCGAGAGCGCCGTGTTCCCCTCAAGACTGCCGATGTTGTCAGTATGCCCTACCAAGGCGACGCGCATATCAGCCTGTGCCAAAAGTGCTTGGGCCAAAGCCTCCAAGGTGGCAAACGGCCCAGTGCCCAGCGCGGAGGTGCCACTCTCGAACTCAAGATCCGACAGAACTGCATGTCCATTCTCGGACAATTCCTGCGCGATGTCTCCTTGCGGAACGATGATGCTGCTGACCGGCACAGCACTTTGCCCGACAGCGATAGGCTCCTCTATACCTGCTTGAATAATCTGGACAAAAGATGCGCCACTGGATGCGCTGGCCAGAATGTTCACGGCTTCCTCTGGCACCCCGTCCAAGCTGCGCATGGCAGTGAGAACATGGAAATTTCTGATGTTGACGTACATGTTCGGAGCGGGAAGGACCTCGGCGGCGAAACGGAAATCATACCCGCCGCATGCCCGCGCCGCGCAGTCCAACACGATCTGGTATCCTGCTTCTTCCAGTTGACGGCGCAAAGGATCGGCCAGTTGGAGCGGCGTCAACCCAGCAACATCAATGCGCCACGCGCTACGCTGTACAGACCCCTCGATCATCCGGGTCGGTAAAACACCATCCTCAAAGGGTCCGGTTGGCGCAAAGAACCGGTCCTGCAACGTATCGCGTGAAATCATCTGGCGCGCGCCATTGGGCAATTGCAGTTCAACCGCTTGCGCGGTTCCTGCAATCCCAAGCAGTAGCGCGAGCCAGACAAGCTTCATCGTGATTGCGCGTGGTACGCTTTGTTCGGGCGCATGTCTGACGCGCTGGCAACGCGGTTTGTCATGTTAAAGAATGCTGCAACCGACGCGATGTCCCAGATGTCACGATCAGAGAAGCCGACCACACGCAGCGCCTCACGGTCGTCCTCCTCGATGATCTCTGGCGCCTCGGTCAGCTTGACCGCAAAATCCAGCATCATCCGCGTCTTGTCGTCCAGATCGGCAACGCGGTAGTTCATCACCATCTGCTCACCCAAGATCGGATCACCCGACAGCTCGCGCACTGCCGCACCATGGGCGGTCAGGCAATAGAAGCACTTGTTCACCGCCGAAACGACCACAGCAATCATCTCGCGCTCAAGCTTGCTTAGGTTACTATCGCCCAGCATCAGATCATTATACAGCGCAGTAAATGTATTCAGCTTATCGATATCAAACGCATAGGCCTGCAAAACGTTGGGGATCATACCCAGTTTGTCCGTGCAAATGTCAAAATACTTCTGCGTGGTAGGTGGCAGCGGATCAACCATTGGAAGGTCAAGGGCGGTAGGTGCGTCATCAGCCATGTCAGGCTCCTTTATTCAGGGTATTGTCGGTAATGATATGTGCCAACGGGGGTAAAGCCCAGCTTGGTGTAAAGCGCATTGGCGGGTTTGTTCTCAGTCACGCAGAGGACCGAAATATGGGTAGCACCTTGTTTGGCGCTCCAGAAGGCAGCGGCCCGCATCATCCATTGGGCAACACCCTGTTTGCGCTGATGCGGCAAAACGACGACCCCATGCACCATAGCAATGCCATTATGGATACCAACAAAGGCAACCCCGCCCGGCTTTTCATTCCAGCGTGCCAAGATGCCCGTTTTAATCTTCGCACGCTCCATCACGGCCAACCTTGCAGGTCCGACACCATCTGTCGCCCAAATCTCGGTCATGATTGCAAGCGGCTCCCAGATATTGAAACATGTCACGCGCGGGATCGGAATATCGGTAAGTAAATTGACAGGCGCTACATACAGTTGGACCTCATCGATACGGGCGTAGCCGCGTGCATCAAGCATCGCATCCAGCGCATCATCCCCCTCACGGATCATGAACAGCGGCGGCTGCCCTATCCCGCGCATCGCCGTTTCGGCCGCTGGAATATCACTGTCCGTCACATCGCTTAGCGCCGTTGCAGCCGAGACACGCTTGCCCCCGCCCGCGCCATCACGCAGCGTCCAAACACCCTCCGCCCACGCGCGTGCAGGGGGCCAAGTCCCCTCACAAACATCATACAAAGTGGCAGCATCAGGCGTCATGAAAACGCCTCCGCCAATTTGCCCATCGCCTCATCCAGAAGGGCAGTATCCTGACCCCGCACAACGATATTAGCGCCATACTTCCCGTCCCGCTGAAACGGATAGCTGCCCATCGACAGGGCAGGATAAGCCTCCGCTAACGCACCCAGCGGCCCCGCAATATCGCCCTCGCCACGGTGTATAGTGAGGGTTTTGCTGATCAACGGCGCACCTCCTGTGAGCGTGGGCAGCACACTTGCCACCATCGCTTTGAACACACTGGGCACACCTGCCATTACGTGCACGTTCTCGATGGAAAATCCGGGCGCGGCAGAAACGGGGTTGTCGATCAGCCTTGCACCCTCAGGAATACGCGCCATGCGCAACCGCGCCGCGTTCAACTCGGTCCCCGCCTTGTCGTAATGCACCTGCAAAATCGCGCGGGCATCATCTCTCACATCAATGCTCTGTCCAAACGCCGCCGCCATACAATCGGCAGTAATATCATCATGCGTCGGCCCGATCCCGCCCGAGGTAAACACGGTATCATAAACCGCCGAAAGCGCCTGCACCGCCGATATAATCGCGTCGCGGTCATCCGAGACGATGCGCACTTCGGCAAGGTTGATCCCCACTTCCGTCAACGCCCCCGCAAGATAATGCATATTCGCATCCCGTGTGCGCCCCGAAAGGATCTCGTCCCCGATCACCAGCATTGCTGCGGTTGGATTCGCCATGTCGCCTCTCCTTGAGCCTGTTCCCTCAAAGGTATAGGCCCACCATCATGCGCTTTCAAACCGATCTTGTCCCCGCCCGCCTTATCCGCCGCTACAAACGGTTTCTGGCCGACTGTACGCTGGAGGACGGAAGCGAAATCGTTGCCCACTGCGCTAACCCTGGCTCCATGATGGGACTGGCCGAGGCGGGCACAAAAGTTTGGCTTGAGCCAAATGATGACCCTAAGAAAAAGCTGAAATACGGACTCAGGTTGGTTGATCATGAAAACGGTCACCTTACTGGCGTCGACACCTCCTTGCCCAACCGTGTGTTGCGCACAGCGCTGGAGGCTGGTGAGATTGAGGCGCTGGCCGCTTACACAAATGTACGACCCGAAGTGAAATATGGCGAAAACTCCCGCGTGGATTTCCTGCTGACCAAAGACGGGTTGCCAAATGCCTATGTTGAGGTGAAGTCGGTCACGCTCTGCCGCACGCCTGCGCTGGCGGAATTCCCAGATAGCGTGACCGCACGTGGCACCAAACATATGCATGATCTGGCCGAAGTCGCACGTATGGGCCACCGCGCTGTGTTGCTCTATCTGGTACAGCGCACCGATTGCACCCACGTCGACATCGCCGCCGATATTGATCCAAAGTATGCCGCTGCCCACGCGGAAGCCACAAAAGCAGGCGTTGAAACCATCTGCATCGGCACCCACATCACACCCCAAGGGATTACCATCGCCGCCCCTCTGGCCCTTGGCCGTCCATCGCGTTAAACACCCCCAACACAAGGATGGAGAGAGCCGTGACAGATATTCACAAAGGTCGCACAACTAAGGACGGCATTCGCATCCATGAGGCTGCCGATTTCGCTGGCATGCACGCCGCAGGGCGCCTCGCAGCAACCATCCTCGATGAAATCGCCGAGCATGTGACCGTGGGCCAAACCACTGCCGAGCTTGACCGCATCATCGAAGAAAAGGTGAACACCGCAGGCGCAAAATCCGCGACTATCGGCTATAAAGGCTATCAGCATGCAAGCTGCATTTCCGTAAACCACGTCGTTTGCCACGGCATTCCAGGTGATAAAAAGCTGAAGGATGGCGACATCCTCAACATCGATGTGACCGTGATTGTCGATGGATGGTTTGGCGACACATCCCGCATGTATGTGGCGGGAAAACTTGCCCGCAAGCCTGAACGCTTGATTGAAGTCACCCATGAGGCTCTGATGAAGGGCATTGAGATGGTCAAACCGGGCAATACCTTTGGCGACATCGGCCACGCGATCCAGACCTTCGTAGAAGGGCACCGCATGTCCGTTGTAACTGACTTCTGCGGTCACGGTCTTGGCCGCGTTTTCCATGCACCGCCAAACGTCCTGCACTACGGTAAGGCAGGCACAAAATCTGTATTGGAACCGGGCATGTTCTTTACCATTGAACCGATGGTGAACCTTGGCCGCGCCGAGACAAAGACGCTTGCCGACGACTGGACTGCCGTGACCCGCGACAAATCCCTGTCAGCGCAGTTTGAGCATTCCATCGGTGTGACCGAGACAGGTTACGAGATTTTCACCCTCTCACCTGCGGGTAAATTCCACCCGACCTACTGATCCGCGATGGGTGCCTGAACGGTGTACAGGGGGTGTACAGCAGGTGTACGCATGGCACCCCCCACTAATCCAGCTTGAGCAGCGTCACATGCGTATCGCCATATTTGCGGCGGTCCAGCCGCGTGAACCCCGCAGGCGCGTGCATCGCCGCATTCTCTTCCCAGACCACCACTGCACCCTGCGCCAGCCAACCGCCCCCATGCGCAGCGGCAAGGGCGCTCTGCCCCATCCCCTTGCCATAGGGCGGATCAAGGAAAACCAGATCAAACGGCGCCATAGGCCAAGCGCCCAATTGCGTCGCGTCGTTGCGCATCAATGTCGTCGCATCCTTGGCATGCAACTTCTCGATATTTTGGGCAATCAATTTTTGCGCCACGCGCCCATTTTCAACAAAAACAACATGTTGTGCGCCCCGCGACAGCGCCTCAAGCCCCAGCGCACCAGTCCCCGCAAACAAATCCAACACCCGTGCACCACGGATCACACTCAGATGGGTCAGCATGGAAAACAGGCTCTCTCGAACACGGTCAGAGGTGGGGCGCAAATGCGCGTCCATATCTCCCTTTCCGACATCTGCCAGAACCGTTCCGCGATATGCCCCCGAGATAATCCTCACGCGGACAGCAGCGCCTTCATATCGGTCTCTGGATTGGCAATCACATCTGGCGCAGGAGATTTACTGCCCTCAATCAATCGCTTACCAATCATATACCCGCGCGGGTCATTGGCTGCATCCACCGCCAGCAATGTCTCGCCACGGTAGTACCAGAACGACACCGGCCCCGGTGCGGCCCCCCGCGTCACGACACGGTCATACCCCGTATTCAGGCCCGCGATCTGAAGCTTCACGTTATACTGATCCGACCAGAACCACGGCTTCGCATGGTATTCCTTCTGCGCCCCCATCAGGTTCTCGGCGACCACTTCGGCCTGCTCAATCGCGTTCGGCACACTCTCCAACCGTATGCGCCCGCCGCGGTAGGGGAAAGAGGTGCAATCACCAGCAGCCCAGATGTGCGGAACATTTGTGCGCCCCAAGCTGTCCACCGCGATACCGTTGTCGAGGGCAACGCCCGCCGCCTCTGCCAATGACGTTGCAGGTGCTATACCGACACCAACAATTACAAAATCAACGTTCAGCGTGGTACCATCGGTCAACACAGCACTGCTGACAGCGCCCTCGCCTGCTAAACGCTCAAGCCCGACACCTTCGCGCAGCATCACGCCGTTGCGTTGATGCAGGGCGCGGAAGAAATCAGACGTCTCGGGTGCCGCAACACGCTGCAAGATGCGCGGGGCCATTTCGACCAGCGTCACTTCAAGCCCCAGCTTGGCCGCGACCGATGCCGCCTCCAAACCGATGTAGCCGCCGCCGACAATCAGTACTCGCGCACCTGCCTTGAAACGCGGTGCCATTGCATCCACATCTGCCAATCCACGCACGACATGAACGCCCTCCAATGCACCACCAATCGCAGCGGGCAGATGGTGAGGTGTAGAGCCAGTCGTCAACACCAGATCATCATATGAAATAACCTCATCCCCTAAAGCAATCTGCTGTGCACCGGGATCAATCGCAGAGACAGTTGCACCAAGGCGCAGATCGATATTCTGCTCGGCATAAAATGCCTCTGGCCGCAGGAACAATCGCTCCAGAGCCATTTCCCCCATCAGATAGGCCTTGGACAAGGGTGGGCGCTGGTAGGGGGGGTGTGCCTCGGCCCCGATCAAAGTGATTTTCCCGTCAAACCCGCCATTGCGCAGCTTAGCCACGCAGGAAGATCCCGCCTGCCCTGCTCCGATCACAACGATATGGCGCATGGTAAATCTCCCTGATGCACTGGCCCCGACTGTGCGATGACCCTATATCTGGGATAAGGCTAAACACAATCACATGAAAGGTGACACCATGCCAATTTCCCAAGGCGATACTCTTCCCGACGCGACACTGGTCAAGATGGGTGCAGAAGGTCCCGCTCCCGTCAAGATCAGCGACCTGACCAAAGGCCGTAAAGTCGTCGTATTCGCCGTGCCAGGTGCATTTACGCCCACATGTCATTCTGCCCATGTGCCCAGCTTTGTGCGCACCAAGGACCAATTCGATGCAAAAGGCGTGGACGAGATCATCTGCATTTCCTGCAACGATCCCTTTGTGATGCAGGCATGGGGCGAAGCCACAGGTGCGACGGCTGCGGGCATTACCATGCTCGGCGACGCCAGCTCCGAGTTCACAAAGGCCATAGGCATGGATTTTGACGCAGCGCCCGCTGGCCTCGTTGCACGCTCCAAGCGCTATGCGATGCTGGTAGATGACGGCAAGGTTACTCTTTTACAAGAGGAAGAAAACCCGGGCGTTTGCGAAGTGTCCGGTGGCGAAGGCCTCCTCGCCAGCATGTAATTCAAATAAGGGGGCCGCACATGATGCGGCCCCCTGTGCTCTTATGCGCACTATTACCTAGCTGGTTTTTGCCTGAACCATTGTTCGTGTAGGGAACGGAATATCTACGCCGCCCGCGTCCAAGGCCTCTTTGACCTTTCGGGTCATGTCGGCACGGTAAGCAAAGTATACCGATGCGTCACACCAGACCCGCACCAAGAAATCGACAGAACTATCGCCGAGGTTTGTGACCTGCACAAACGGCTCCGGCTCCGCATGGGAGCGGGAGTCGGACATTACCGTATTGCGAATGATCTCCTCGGCGTCCTTGAGATTGGCACCATAGCCGACGCCAAATTTCCATTCGGCACGTCGTGTATCATTCGTGGAGTAGTTTGTTATAATATTGCCCCAAACCTTGGCGTTTGGCACGATGACCTGCACATTGCTCGTGTCTGAAAGTTCGGTAAAATTCAGATTGATTGCTTTGACAGTCCCCATCTCGTCGGCAACTTCGACGAAATCACCAATTTTGATCGGACGAAACAAGATGAGCATGACCCCCGCCGCGACGTTGGAAAGGGTCCCCTGAAGCGCTAGACCGATTGCCAGACCAGCCGCACCGATGATTGCCACGACAGATGTCGTTTGAACGCCGAAGGTGTTGAGAACAAACAGGACGGTAAAGCCCATGATGATATAACGTACAATCGAGGCTAGAAACTCGAACAGCATATTGTCGAGGTGCTTGTTCTTTTTGCTGAGCTTAATGATCCGGCGTTGCATCCACGCTGATAGCGTCCAGCCGATAAAAAGAATTACAACAGCACCCAGCAGGGACCCCGCCGCAGAGGCGAGAAATTCCAGCGTAAGCAGATCAGACAATGACTTTCCTTGCCAAATTTCGGCATTCATCAGATTATTGATCGTTTCCATATCTTCAGAGCCCGTCCATTTTGCGCGCGAGCTTTGCGTCAAGGGTACTGAGGCCGTCAACATCATGCGTCGTCAGCGTGACTGTGACTTTGTTATAGACGTTTAACCATTCGGGATGGTGGTTCCACTTCTCAGCCCAGATCGCAGCCGAGGTCATCCAGCCAAAAGCATGCGCAAAATCATCAAATTTGAAGGTTTTGACGATGGCATCTCGCCCCTCAGCCATTTCCCATCCGTTTTGCAACAACGGATCCAACAACGGGCCGCGTGTCTCTTCGCTAAGTTTCTCTGTCATTCCTGTTCCTCAATCTTTGTCTTTTTGAACGGACCATAGTCCGTCAGTATTTCAATTTCTTCGTCCACTGCGGCGCGCTCTGCTTCCAGATAGTCGCCCACAGCACGTGCAAACCCCCCATCGCGCATCCAGTGGAGCGACCATGTCGGCGTTGGCAAGTATCCCCGCGCCAGTTTGTGCTCGCCTTGCGCACCCGCTTCAACCGCGCCGAGGCCCATCGCTATCGCGATATCAATCGCTTGGTAATAGCACAGCTCGAAGTGCAGGCAGGAGTGATGCTCTGTGCAGCCCCAATATCTTCCGTACAACGCGTCAGCCCCGATAAAGTTCAATGCCCCAGCGACCCAGCGACCGTCCCGCTCGGCCAGCACGAGTGCCATATCGTTTCGCAGTGTCTCTTGAGCAATGTCGAAGAAAGAACGGGTCAGATAAGGTGTACCCCATTTGCGCATGCCGGTATCCTGATAGAATATCCAGAAGGCATCCCAATGCTCCGGCAGAATCTCGTTTCCAGTAAAGGTTTGAATCGTGCCGCCGAACCCCTGCGCTGTGGTACGTTCTTTACGCATGTTCTTGCGCTTGCGTGAACTGAGGCTGGCAAGGAACTCATCAAAATCTGCATAGCCGTCGTTGCGCCAATGGAACTGCTGGCTCTTGCGGGGCATGAGGCCAAGCCCTTCGGCCCGCTGCGCTTCCTCAGCTGTGCAAAATGTCACGTTGAGCGAGCTGAGATTATTACTCTCGGTGAGTTGCACCGCCCCTTGGACCAGCGCATCGAACGCCACTTCTTCAAACCCCGTTCGTGTCAGGAACCTGCGTCCCGTGGCAGGAGTATGCGGCACAGCAATCTGAAGTTTCGGGTAATAGCGCCCGCCTGCCCGCTCATAGGCATTAGCCCAGGCGTGATCAAAGATATACTCGCCCTGACTATGCGACTTGGCATAGAGCGGTGCGACCCCGATGATCTGCCCCTCGATTTGTGCCGTGAGGTATTGCGGCTGCCAACCCGTACCTGCACCCACACTGCCACTGTCCTCCATCGCTTTGAGAAAGCGATGAGTTGTAAACGGGTCATTGGGCCGCGCGCCATCAATTGCTTCGGGACAAGCACAAGCATCCCAATCCACAGCATCAATTTCGGACAGTGATCCAATGATCCTGATCTCGACCTCTTGCGCGCTCATCATGCAATCCCTGTGCGGTGGCTGAGTGCTAAAGGTGGCACGCAAGCCGCGATGTTCAAGCGTTTGGTACCGCGAGATAGCCATCGAACGTGATTGTATCAGCGACGCGACGCGCTTGTACTTCTTGCTCAGCACTGCGCACCGTCCAGCAGTTTATCACAGCGCCTGCTTTCTTGAGCTCCGCAACGCGTGCACTCTCCAGATCGCTCACTTCGTGACTTATAAATGATGCTCCCACACGGTCGTAATCAGGGATACCCCGAAGCACTGCACAGACCTCCTCCGACAACGGCCAGTCTTCGGGGCGGTAGGCGGAAGTCGTTAGCCCGCGCGGAAGATCCGGCGCCAGCACCTGCATAGTAGCCACGGCATGCGGGTTAAAAGACATGACGGCCACATCACCCTCATATCCTACGAGTGCCTGCGCTGTAGCCCGCTCAAGAGCTCCAACTTTTGGCCCCATTGCGCCATCTTGATCCTTTAGCTCGATGAGGAGCGGCACTTGTCCCGAGACAATCTCAAGGACCTCCGCTAGATCCGGAATGCCTTCATTTCCACCGCGCAGCGGCGTGGATTTCAGAGCATCTGCCGTTAGGAGCTGCACCGCACCCTGAACATCGGTAAGGCGCTCAAGGTGATAGTCGTGAAACACCATCGCAGCCCCGTCACCGCTCAACTGCACATCAATCTCGATGCCATAGCCTGCTGCAATCGCTGCGCGGATGGCTGCGCGGGAGTTCTCGGGTCGCCCGTCTGTGACATCATGCAAGGCGCGATGCGCGAACGGAAGGCGCGCAAAGCTGGGCGGCAATTGGGAAAATGTCATGCGATCTCGAAGATACCTTCGATTTCGACTGCAACGCCCAAAGGCAAAGCACCTGCAGATACGGCAGAACGTGCATGACGGCCTGCATCCCCCAAGGCCTCAACCAGAAAATCGGAGCAGCCGTTGATCACCTTGGGCTGGTCGGTGAAATCCTTGGTCGAGTTTACAAATCCTGTTAATTTGACCACGCGCACAAGGCGGTCAATATCACCGCCACAGGCAGCACGAACCTGAGTAAGCAGTTGGAGCGCACAGGTGCGTGCAGCGGCAGCACCCTCTTCAACGCTCATGTTATCGCCCAAAATGCCAGTGATCAGACCATCATCGGTGCGCGAAATCTGACCCGAGACATAGAGCGTGTTCCCGACCTGAACAAATGGCACATAATTGGCCGCAGGCGCAGATGCGTCTGGCAGAGTGATCCCTTGGTCGGTCAGGCGTTTTGCAATGCTCATAGTGTCGTGTCCTCTTAAATGTTGGTTTTCCAGACGCTAGCGCCCTTGGTTCTCACACGAAAGGCCTTCAGTTAGCTTTCGCGCCAAGACTTCACAAAATAGTCGGTCACAGGCTTGAGCAGATACGTCAATGGAGAGCGATCCCCAGTCTTGATGAACGCATCAACAGGCATACCTGGCAACAGTTGGGTACCCTCAGGAAGCCGCTCGACCTCTCCGGGAGAGAGTGTGATCTCGGCTCTGAAATACCGCGCACCTGTGTTTGGGTCATCAATCGCATCAGCCGAAATGAGCATAACACGCCCTTTGAGTTCTGGTGTTGTGCGTTGATCCATTGAGGACAGACGCAAGTTTACTTCCTGACCTACCGAAATTTCGTCGATATTGGTCGGCAACACTTGTGCTGCAATCACCAGCGGACGGTCCTGTGGCACCAAAAACATCAGGGGCTCTGCCGCCCGAATAACCGAACGCGGCGTGGTGACTTGCATCGAATAAACGATGCCCGAAACAGGGGCGCGGATATCCAGCCTATCGATCATCGCCAAAAGTGCACGCCGCTGCTCAACCAATGACAGCTCTCGATAGCGAATTTCGCGCAGTTGGGAAATCGCTTCTTCGCGACCCGATGTACCAAGTTTTAGACCAATGATCTCAATCTCGGTGATACGTCCTTCTGCTTGCGCGCGGGATGCAACCAAACGGCCGATTTCACCCGAAAGACGGGCTTTCTCGCGTTGAAGTCCCAACACAGTAGACACCTGCGCCAGCCCTTGATCCAACAGGCTTTGTTGGCTGGCTAGTTGCTGCTCAATCAGGCCCAACTGCGTGCTAAGTGCATCCTCTTGTGCACCGATGCCCTTGATCTGCTCCTCAATCTGGTTGCGTTGTTTGCCAAGTTGCTCAATCTCGCGTGCGACACTGTCGCGGCGCGCAAAAAACAGATTGCTCTGACCGTCCATCAACTCTTTGGCGTCAGGGTTAGTCTGCCCAGCAGCTTTCAGCTCTTCGGGAAAACTGATTTCGGCAACCTCATCGCGCTGCGCCTCTAGACGGCCACGACGTGCCATAAGTTCAAACAATTGACCCTCAATCAATGTCAGTTCTGATTGTGCTTCTTGCGGATCAAGCTGCAACAACAGGTCCCCCGCCTTAACCAGATCACCCTCATCGACCAAGATATCGGATATTGTGCCACCTGTGTTATGCTGAACGACCTGTCTGTTGCGGTCCACTTCGATGCGGCCCGAGGCGATAATCGCACCTGCAATGTTGGACGTGACGGACCATGTGCCGAACCCGCCGAACAATATCACAACACCAATAAATCCGATAAGGACGGGGCGCCATGCGCTCCATTTGTTTGCTTTGCTCATGTCACGCCTCCTGTGCCCTTGGGCGCGTTTTGGATTTCTTTGTGGTTTTTGACCATTCCTTTGAGCACTTCGTCCTTGGGGCCAAAGGCCACACACATCCCGTTATCGAGCACCAGCAAAGTATCACACTCCTGAATGGCCGCAGGCCGATGCGCCATAATTAAAACCGAACGCCCAGAGGCTTTCATCGCGCGAATAGCACGATTGAGCGCTTCAGAACCTACATTGTCGAGGTTGGAATTCGGCTCATCCAGCACCAGTATCACTGGATCGTAATAAAGGGCACGTGCAAGACCAATCCGCTGCATTTGCCCCCCTGAAAGGCGGACCTGCCCCGCATTGATCATCGTGTCATAGCCGTCCGGCAGTTCGAGAATCATCTCATGAGCAGCAGCCATTTTTGCAGCAGCGACAACCTTTTCATCATCGGGCGTATCGGCCAAACGCGCGATGTTCTGCGCGATTGTGCCATCGAACAGCGAGACCCGCTGCGGCAGATATCCGATGTAGCGGCCTAGTACCTCGGAGCCGTAATGCTCAAGACTTGCGCCATCAAGCCGAACAGAGCCCCCCGCAGGACGCCAAACCCCCGTAAGAGTTCGTGCCAGTGTTGACTTACCCGCACCGGAAGGACCAATCACACCAACGGCCTGTCCTGGTTCAACTTTGAACGAAACCGACTTGAGCGATGCCTGTTTTTCCCCGGGCGGGACCACAGTAAGGTTTTTTGCAACCAGCATCGCACGGGGTTTTGGCAGCTCAGTGCGCTGCCCCTCTACTGCGACAACGCCCAACAGCTCTGCAAGGTTTGCCCAGCCCGTCATACCCCGTTGCACAACCGGCCATTGGTTCAACCCCATTTCGACAGGCGCAAGGGCGCGCCCCAACAGGATAGAGCCAGCGATCATCGCACCAGGCGTCAATTCATTCTGTAACACCAGATACGCACCCATCCCCAGCATCGCAGATTGTAAAAACAGGCGAATGGTCTTGGTCATGGACGTAAATGTGCCCCCTACGTCTGCAGCTGTCACCTGACCCTCAAGTGCTTCGGTACGTGCCTTTTGCCAGCGGGTGAAGGCCGCGTCGCGCATGCCCATGGCCTGCACCATCTCGGCTTCGGTCCGAATTTGATCTGCCATGCCGCCTGCCTGTTGGCCTGCAACCGCCGCACGCGCCTGTGCGCCGCGTGACAAATACTGGTTCGCTATCGCGATCACGACCAGCACGGCCCCACCCGCGAGCGCAAGGTACCCCAGATAGACGTGAAAAACAAAAATGCCTGCAAAGAAAATCGGCGTCCACGGCAGGTCAAATGCTGCCATGAGCACTGGTGACGTAATCGTGCGCTGCACGGCCTCTAGATCGGCGAGGCCTGCATTTGTCTTTGCATCAGGAGCCACTGCCGATTTGCGCACAACAGCGTCAAACACCCGTCGGTCCAGATCATCCTGAAACCGTGCCCCAACACGCGCCATGATTCTTCCGCGGGTGTAGTCAAGGATGCCCATTACACCGTATAAAAACACAACGAGCAGAGACAGAGCTACCAGTGTTTCCTGACTGCCTGACCCTAAAACACGGTCATAAACCTGCAACATATAGAGTGGGCCAGTCAGCATCAGCAGGTTTGCAAAAGCTGAAAACAGCCCCACCGTCCAATACAATCCACGACTGCGCTTGCGTATCTGTTGTAGTTCTGCACGGCCGCGCTTGACAATATCGGTCTGCATTTTTCTCCTTCCAAAGCCGCTATCGGCTCCTTGCGTTATCACATGTTAACGCGTAATCACGTCAGCCGAAGCCCAAAGTCAACTAAAGCACTCATTACTTTAAAAGCACGTATAAAAAATCCACATCACCGATCTCCCGCGCGTGGTGCAGGAGCTGAGCTACCCTCACCCCCTCCACCAAAAATATCCTGAAGAACCTGATCAATAATATTGGTCGGGCGCGGCGCCGCGGAAACAGGTCCAAGATTTGTATCTGGCAACGGAGCAACCTCGTTGACGTCACCCTCAAAGAGAACCCGCGCAGGGGCCGGCAACACCATCGGCAGCGGTTTCACCGGAACGCCCTCATGCACCCGTTTCATCGCTTCGCGCCAAATCTCGGTTGGCAAACCGCCACCAGTCACCCCTTTGAGGGGCGTATTATCATCATATCCCATCCAGACACCTGCGACGTAGTCGGCTGAAAAGCCGATAAACCACGCGTCTTTTGCTGCGGATGTAGTGCCCGTCTTACCCGCCAATTGACGGCCTCCGAATTGAGCACGCTGACCCGTCCCTTCAGAGACGACTTTCTCCATCATATAGATAAGCTGACCCGCAGCGTTCTCTTGGATAACGCGTTCACCGATTCCGCCGCCACTGCCCATCAAGGCCTCTGAATCGCCCCGCAAGCGCAGGTCAATCAATCCATAGGGTGTTACAGAGGAGCCGCCGTTCAGGATGCCAGCAAATGCGCCTGTCATTTCTATAAGAGTGCTCTCAGACGCACCAAGTGCAAGCGCAGGACCTGCCGCAAGATCATTCTTGATCCCGAATTGCGAGGCAACGGTGCTGACAGTCTCACGGCCAACAGACTCGGATATCTTGACCGCAGGAATGTTCAGCGATTGCGCCAGCGCGTTGGTCATCGTGGTCTGACCGGAAAAGCGGTTTGTGTAGTTGCGGGGGCACCACTCTCCCGATCCTGGAATGTTAAGGCAATACGGGCTGTCGTCCACCAGATCATTGGGCGAGTAACCCAGATCGAGTGCTGCCGCATAAACGAAAGGTTTGAATGCTGATCCCGTTTGCCGCAGTGCTTGGGTCGCACGGTTAAATGCGCCCGACACCTTGGTCTTGCGTCCACCAACCATCGCGCGCACCGCACCATCCGCACTCATCACTACAATCGCAGCCTGCGCTTTTGATCCTTCGCGTACCTTGTTGTCAAAGACCCAATTCAAACCGTCCACTGCCGCCTGCTGCATACGCTGGTCGAGTGTAGTGCGGATAATCACGTCTTCTGTTGTCTTGCGGGTAAAGAACTCTGGCCCTGTGGACATAACCCAGTCAGCGAAATAACCGCCTGCTCGTGCTTCTGCAGCTTCGGACAGGGTTGCGGGATTGGCCATCGCCTTTTCCACTTGCTCATCCGTCAAATACCCCTGCTCGTTCATCAGGCGCAGGACCGTTGCCGCACGGTTGCGCGAACGTTCAAGATTTGATGTCGGCGAAAGTGTACTCGGCGCCGTGAGCAGACCCGCGATGGTCGCCGCCTCGGCGGGATCAACGTCGGCTGCTGATTTTCCAAAAAACCGTTGCGAGGCCGCCTCTGCACCATAGGCACCGCCGCCCATATACGCGCGGTTCAAATAGATGGAGAGGATATCGTTTTTGGAATACTTTGCCTCCATCGCCATCGCATAAACGGCTTCCTTCGCCTTACGCTTGATGGAGCCACGGCGGCATTCACGTTCATACTCCGCCTCAGTTTGGCCTGCGGTAGGATCAAACGGCTCTCCCAGGCACAGCAATTTGGCCGTCTGCTGGGTAATCGTGGAGCCGCCATGCCCCGACAACGGGCCACGCCCTTCGCTCAGGTTGATGCGTACTGCGGATGCGATGCCGCGCGGGCTCAAACCAAAGTGTTTGTAAAACCGCTTATCCTCGGTCGCGATAACGGCATTCTTGAGGTGAGGAGACACGCCACTTGCCCGCACTGCGCCGCCAAACTGGTCCCCGCGCCACGCAAACACATCACCCTTATAGTCCAACATCGTCACGGAGCCATTCGCCCGTCCATCCAACAGGTCCTCGACGGGCGGCAAAGTGGTTACGAAATATCCGACGACCACCGCAAGAACGGCAAAACCAACCAACACAGAGCGAGATGTGATCACCCAGATGAGACGCAGGAACCAGCGGGCAATCGCGCTGAAGAAACCCATCACGCCACCGCGACGGGGCCGCGTAGGTTTACGAGCCCGTTTCGCTTTGGTTCTCGGCTTCGCTATCTGCTTTGAGGCTGCTGGCTTTGCACCCTTGCGATACCGATTTTCCGCCACCAATGGACGCTTCCGCGTTGGTTTATCACTCATTTATTCGGGCCTGCTCGCCTGCTGTTTCTTCGCACCATAACCCTCTTCATACCGATTGTTTAGCACTTGATCACTTCCTCGCACTCATATTATTGCACAATTTTTAAGCCAATTCACGATATCGATTAAAAATTAGGCGCATGTCCGCCACAAAGTGACCATCTAGGCCTTCCTGCTCTTCCCTCCAGGCGATCCCATCCTCTTTCCTGTCGCTACATCAAGCAGGGATTCCTGCATTTCAAGAGGGACAATCAGATGAAGCTCATCATTGCCACAATTAAACCGTTCAAGCTCGAAGAGGTCCGCGAAGCGCTGACCGAAGCGGGCGTGCGCGGTTTGATGGTTACAGAAATCAAAGGGTTCGGCGCACAGTCCGGCCATACAGAAATTTACCGCGGTGCAGAATACGTCGTAAACTTTGTGCCCAAGGTGAAACTTGAGCTGGTGGTGGCCGACAGTGTCGCCGACCAGATGGTCGAAGTCATAACCAAAACCGCCCACACAGGCAAAATCGGCGACGGCAAAATCTTTGTCCTCGATGTCGAGCAAGCCGTGCGCGTACGCACAGGCGAGACCGGCGAAGACGCTATTTAAATTCAAGGATGACACTGATGAACAAGAAATATCTAATCCCGCTCAGCCTTGGCGCCGCGATGCTGCCGACGCTGGCACTGGCACAAGATGCCGCCGCCCCGAGCTTTGATGAAATCGGCCCCTACCTGATGACCACCCTACTGTTCCTTGTGGGCGGTTTTCTGGTATTTTGGATGGCAGCAGGCTTTGCCATGCTGGAGGCGGGCCTTGTGCGGTCCAAGAACGTCACCACACAGCTGACCAAAAATATAGCACTCTTCTCCCTTGCCTCGATCATGTACTGGCTTGTCGGCTTCAACCTGATGTATCCGGGTGATTTCAACGGCTACTTCGCCTTCAATTTTGTTCCCACCGTGCTGGAGCCTGTGGGCCTTACAGCAGCAGATGCATCACTTGACTACGCCTCTGTGGCGTCTGACTTCTTCTTCCAGCTAATGTTTGTCGCCGCGACAGCGTCCATCGTATCAGGTGCGCTGGCTGAGCGTATCAAGCTGTGGCCCTTCCTTGTCTTCGTGCTTGTCTTGACTGGTTTCCTCTACCCGATTTCCGGCTCATGGCAGTGGGGCGGCGGCTGGTTGTCCGAAATGGGCTTTAGCGACTTTGCCGGATCCACAATCGTACACTCCGTTGGTGGCTGGGCTGCTCTGGCTGGTGCGCTGATCCTCGGACCCCGCCTTGGCAAATACAAAGACGGCCGTGTTAACCCGATGCCCGGTTCGAACCTTGCACTGGCGACACTGGGTACGTTCATCCTGTGGCTGGGGTGGTTCGGCTTTAACGGTGGCTCACAGCTTGCTGCGGGTACTGTAGGCGACATCACAGACATTGGCCGCATCTTTGCAAACACCAACATGGCAGCCGCCTCCGGTTCTGTCGCGGCCCTGATCCTGACACAGCTGCTCTATAAGAAGGTCGACCTCACCATGGTCCTGAACGGCGCGCTTGCTGGTCTGGTCTCTATCACAGCCGAGCCTCTGGCACCCTCCCTCTTCGGTGCGCTCTGGATCGGTGCAATCGGTGGTGTGATCGTGGTCTTCGCGGTGCCATTCCTTGACAAGCTCAAGATCGACGACGTGGTTGGTGCCATTCCGGTCCACCTCTTCGCTGGTATCTGGGGCACGATCGCGGTGGTGTTCTACAACGGCGATGCGAGCCTCATGGTGCAGCTGACAGGTATTGCGGCATACGGCGTGTTCACCTTCGTCGCAGCAGGCATCCTCTGGTTCATCCTCAAGGCGACTGTCGGCATCCGTGTCAGCGAAGAAGCCGAGATCATGGGTCTCGACACCTCGGAGCTGGGTATGGAAGCGTACCCTGAGTTCACCCGCGGCTAAGGCACTGCACGGCGCTTGGCCTCCTCCCTCCAAGCGCCGTATCAGACAGCCGAAAACAGAAAGCCCCGCATCGTTCGATGCGGGGCTTTTTGTTGTTCCAGAGGTGGGCTGTTTTATATGCCTGCGTCGATGATCGCTTTGGCAAGGATCGGTACGGTCTGAGCATTCAGGCCCGCGATGTTCATGCGGCTGTCACCCACCATGTAAATCCCGTGTTCAACCCGCAGTTTTTCCACCATCTGCGGCGTGGTGCCGAGACGCGAAAACATACCGCGATGTTGCGCAAGAAAACCGAAGCGGTCAGAACCGGACAAGCGCTGAAGTTCCGCCGCAAGCTGGCTGCGCAGACCCAACATCGACTGGCGCACTTCCTCAAGTTCAGCCTGCCAATCGGCCCGTAACGCATCATCGCTAAGGATCATCGTCACAAGACGCGCACCATGGTCAGGCGGGAAACTGAAATTCTGGCGATTCAGATACGCCAACGTGCCTTGGTTCAGCGCCTGCGCACTTGTATCCGCGCTGATCGCCATCAAAAGACCCGTCCGCTCACGGTAGATACCAAAATTCTTGGAACAGCTGGCCGCAATAATGCACTCTGGCACTGCTGCTGCGACTTTTCGCGTCGCCGCTGCGTCTTCTTCTAGACCGTCACCAAATCCCTGATAAGCAATGTCGATCATCGGGGTGGCACCTGTCGCCAGCAACACTTCGATCACAGCATCCCACTCCGCGCTGTTCAAATTAGCACCCGTCGGATTGTGACAGCAGCCATGCAGTAGGACAACATCACCCTTTTTCGCAGTCTTGAGATCAGCGATCAGACCGTCAAAATCAACGCCCCGCGTCTCATCATCAAAATAGCGGTAGGGGACCATCTCCATCCCAAGATAGGCCAGCATCGACAAATGGTTGGGCCATGTCGGATCAGACACAAACACCCGTGCATCCGGGCGGGCCATCTGGATCAGCTCAAACGCCTGACGCACTGCACCTGTCCCGCCGGGTGTAGCGGCGGCCGCTACATTGCCGCGCGGCACTGCATCGCCCAGCACCAGCTTGATCATGGCGTCAGCAAAGGCAGGATCACCAGCTAGACCCGTATAGACCTTCGTGTCCTGCACTTCCCATAACTGATGCTCCGCCGCTTTTACAGCACGCATAATCGGGGTCAGGCCAGTGGCATCTTTATAGACGCCAACGCCAAGGTCGACTTTGGTATCGCGCGGATCGTCGCGGTACATCTGGACAAGGGCCAGAATTTTATCGGCTGGTTGCTGCTTTAGAGTTTCGAACATCACGCTTCTCCGGTCGCGACTGAGACAGTAGGGAACATCCCCCATTCCGCCCAAGATCCATCATAAAGAGACCACTCACTGTGGCCCATACGCTCCAATGCCAGCGCCAAAACGGCGGCAGTAACGCCCGAACCGCAGGAGGTAACGATCGGCTTGCCCAGATCAACTCCCGCCGCTTCAAACACGGCGCGTGTGTCCTCCACCGACTTCATCGTCTGGTCCTCATTCAAGAGCGTTCCAAAAGGTACATTACGTGATTTGGGGATGTGGCCTGCACGCAGACCTTCGCGTGGCTCGGGTGCTTCGCCACGGAACCGCGCCGCAGCACGTGCATCGACAATCTGGGGTGTTCCCAACTTTGACGCGTGGGCTACTTGAGTAACATCGCGCACAAGATGGTTCTGAAAGCGCACTGTCATGTGACGATCGCGTGCAATCGGCGGCATATCTTCGGTCGGGCGTTCCTCGGCCAGCCATTTCGGTAGGCCACCATCAAGCACGGCAACATTCTCTTGGCCCATCAGCTTGAACAGCCACCAAACACGGGGCGCCGACATAATGCCCGCACCGTCATAGACGATAACCTGATGACCATCGCCCACACCCATTGCCCGCATCCGTGACATAAACTTTTCAATCGGGGGGGCCATATGCGGCAGTTCTGACCGCGCGTCGGAAATCTCGTCTATGTCAAAGAAACGTGCGCCGGGGATATGGGCGGCAGTATACTCGGCCTTCGGATCACGCTCCTCTGCGGGAAGATACCATGAGGCATCCAGAATACGCAGATCAGGATCCTTCAGATGCTTTGCCAACCAGTCGGTCGATACAAGTGTTTTTGGATCATCAATCATAGCAGCCCCTTTTCGGTACGCTTCCTGACTACTCCGACAGACGAATCGGAGCAAGCATATGTCGCACAAGAGATATTGCCTTGGTGATTTCTTTTGAGAAAGGGTGTCGCCTACCAGATCAAGAACAAGCGGCGCAGATGCTATCCGTGATCTTTCAGCAGACGGGACTTCTGGCGTGACCAGTCCCGCTTGGCTGCATCTTCACGCTTGTCGTGCAGCTTTTTACCCTTGGCGATGCCAATCTTGATCTTGGCCATACCGCGATGGTTGAAATACATCACCAGCGGTACAAGAGTCATTCCCTTGCGCTGGGTCTCATTCCACATATGGGCAAGCTGTTTACGGCTCACCAGCAGCTTTCGGCGGCGGCGCTCTTCGTGGCCGAAAGTCTTGGCCTGCTTATAGGGCGCGATGTAGCTGTTCACGAGCCAAAGCTCACCATCTTCAACTGCGGCATAACTCTCGGCAATATTAGAGCCGCCCATACGCAGGGATTTAACTTCGGACCCCTCAAGCATGATGCCACATTCGACATCCTCCTCGATCGCATAATCAAACCGTGCACGGCGGTTTTCTGCAATGACCTTATAGTTGGGGTCGGATTTAGATGATGATTTTACCTGAGCCATGACAGCGATGTAGGGCGCATAGGCCCCGCGTGCAAGGGAGCGCCTTAGCGGAGACCCTTGGCCGCCAGATATTTCGCCAGATCAAGGATCAGCTGGCCGCGTGCGCGTGCAATCGCGGCTGGTCCACCCTTGGGATCATAGGCGACTGCCAGATCGAACACACCAGAACGCTCACGCCCCTCGTAGACACCCACAAAATACTGGCCCGTCGCGCGGTATGTCCCGTCAGTCCCTGCAATCAGATCCGAAAAGCGCACATCAAGGGTTGCGGCGGCATCTTCTTCAAACGGCCACGGCTCGGACGCGACACGCCGTTTCGTGAGACGTGCAAGGTTGCGGCTCAACTCAAGGCCAATAGCACGCTCGGGTGCATCCGCCCACAGGACCTTCGACGTAATGAGCGTGCCATCTGGCGCCTGTTGGGCAATCTCGTCTGCGGCTGCATAGCTAGGCAAAGAAACGTCCTTTACCTCAACCGATTTAAAACCGATGCGCACGGTCTCCGTAATGGCAGGAGACTGCACCACAATACTCTCGGGTGCACCACAAGCGGCCAACAAAGCCAACGCGGCAGCGGCGGCAAAGGATTTCATCAGTTTCATATTATCTTCCCAACAGCAGAGAATTAGGGTTTCGCTCAATCGTACGCGCAAGTTTTTCCAACGCTTTGGCAGCTTGTTGAATGTCGCGCAATGCGGACTGGGCAGAGCGGCTCAGCTCGTCCCCTTGGTTAAAGCCTTCTATGGTTCGGCCCGCTTGTGCAAACAGCCCGTTCAGACGTGTAATCACCTGTGGTAAATCACGTGCAGAGACCGCAATGCTGTCCGCGGCCGTGCGGGCCGAGGCAAGGGTCTGGTTCACATTTTGCACCGCGCCGCCTTCACGCAATTCCTTGAGCGTGGCGTTCAACTGATCCAGCGCACCAGCAAGAGCGACGGGTAGCTGTGCAGTCTCCGGGCTACTCACCAAAGCCTCCGCAGAGGAGGTCAGCGAGGTCAGCTCTTTAATCAATACATCGAATTCCAGCGTTGCCGCTTTGGCCGCAACTGTCTGTATTTCAGCGACCAGTTCCGGCACACCTGCAACAGAAGAAGTAACCGCATCGGCAGCTTCAGACGCTGATGTCAGTGTTTTACCCAATACTTCGGCTATCCGCTGCCGCTCCAACTCGGCGACAAGGCCCTCAACGCGGGTCAGCGTCGCATTAAGAGCGACGGGGATATTCTTCACATCTTCAGATGTGACAATATTTGAAATATCACTCAGCAGCGTGCTCACATCGCCAGGAACCTTTTGCAGATCACCATTGGACATAAGCGTCTCGGCAGAGTTCATCACATTGATTGCGCTGTTGAGAAGCTCCTCAATCGGTAAGTTATTTATACGGGTGAACACACCCTCTACAGTAGCGGCCGCATCCGAGGTTTCGCTCTTCGTGGTCGGCATAATCGGGAGATCGAGTCCGGTCTGTGTCAAACGGGCCAAGGGTGCGTCTTCAACTTCAACAAGTTCGACCTTAAGGCCTCCCGTCAGCAAACTGGCCGAAGCAAGGCGGGCCCGCAATCCGTTCACAACACGGTCCTGTATCAATGTAAGCGCAGCGGCGGCACTCACGTCACCGGGCAGGCCAAGGCGGGCAGGTTGAATCGAGATAATGACATTCAGGCGCACACGGCTGTCGCCAAACTGGTTAAAGTCGACAATACCAGACAGGCTCTCGACAGACCCGATGCGAAAACCGCTCAGCTCTACTGGCGCATCAACTGTCAGGCCAGATACGTTTTCGTCAAAAATGATGCTCAGTTTCAATGGATCGACTTCAGAAGTTGTGAATAGGCTATTGCGCGCCGTCTCTTTGTCCTCGAACACCTCGAACACTTCGCCATCGCGGGCGTCATCCCCCCCTGACACAAAGGTGTCAAAAGTAATACCTCCGCCCACAAGCGTGGCCAATGATGAAAAGTCGATATCGGCACCTGTTGGTCCGATAGAAACTGTAAATCCAGAAGTTTCCCAGAACCGCGTAGAAGAGTTCACCAAATGGCGGTGTTCCTCATAAATAAGCCCTTCGGTAATCGCAAAAGCGCCACTGCGGGCAATCTGGGCACGTCCGACCTGTCCCACTTGGATGCCGCGAAACATGATGGGGGCGTTGTCGGTAAGAGAACCGTTGGTCGTCGTGCGAAATGCAATCTGCAAACCACTATCACCAGGTTTGATCAGTGGTGCGACATCGGACCCTTTGAACCGCGTTGATGCGGTGCCGATCTCATTGTCCCATGAACCTTCAATATAGACACCGCTTAGCACTGTGCTAAGGCCACTAATCCCCTGCGCTGTCACTTCAGGTTGAATGATCCAAAAAACCGAACTTTCGTCGACATATTCCGCAATGTCCTTTTTCAGCCGAATATGGACCTCGACTTCACCCAATCCTTCACTGAAGCCAACCTCTTCCACTTCGCCAACTTCGATATCGCGATACTTGAGCTTTGTTTCACCCGCAGCGATGCCCGAACCGTCAGTGAACGTCACGACGATGACGGGCCCCCGTGCGTTATACGACTGCCAAGCTACGCCAAAGGCCACAAACAGTGCGAGCACCGGTATAATCCAAACCAACGCAATCGCGGAGAAGCCGCGCTTGCGGGTTTTCTCGATTTCAACTTTGGGCGGTGTCTCAACCATTGCCAGATGCCTCGTCGGTGTCAGCCTGTGCATCCCAAATCATGCGAGGATCAAAGGATTGAGCAGACAACATTGTAAAAATCACGGACAGAGCAAAAAAGAACGCAGCTGGCCCCGGTGTTATAGACGCTAGCCCTTGGAGTTGCACAAGGGCAGACAGAATGGCAACCACAAAGATATCAATCATTGACCAGCGTCCGATGTATTCAACCACTTCGTACATCAGCAGACGGTGCCGCGAGGCATAGCCCCCCTTTTCCCGCACGCTGAGCGCGAGAAAGGCAATAGCCCAGAATTTGCCCAACGGGATCACAACAGAGGCCACGAGAATGATTGTCGCAATGCCGAATGCGCCATGCTGGGCAAGTTCAACCGCGCCGCCGATAATCGTGCTCTCATCCACCGAGAACAACTGCTGCGTGCGCAGCATGGGATAAAGATTGGCCGGAACATAACACATCAGCCCAACCAGCCACAGCGCCCATACCCTTTGCAGGCTATTCACATCTCGCGAGATCAGCTTGGCTCCACAGCGCCCACATACCTCTGTCTCCAGCGGCCAAGCACGTGCGCAGCGTGTACACGCCACAAGACCAGCCGCGCGGGCCGTTACCGTCTTTTTGGGTGTTCCAACGAGTTCCATACCGACCACTTACACATATAACCGTCTTGCACGATGACCAGCACCACCAAGACACCAAACATCCAGAACGCAGGCCCAAAATCTACAGTGGCCAAATCCGCTACTTTTACCAATGCCACCGCACAACCCAGTGCAAAAATCTCTGCCATCGACCATGGCTTGAGCGCTTCGGAAAACCGAAACGCTGCGATTGCATGCTCTGCCGGAGGACGGTCCAGCACCACAGGCACCAGCACATACAGTGTCAACAGCATCCGCAACAGCGGCACGAAAATGATAAATCCCGCCGTCAACAACGCCAGTACCAGCATCGGCCCCTCGGTAAAGGTAAGCGCGGCATCAAGGATCGAGACAGCATTGCTGCGGCCCCCTGCCGAAATCTTCAAGAACGGAAACACACTTGCTGCGATAATCAACACCACAACGGCAATCGACACTGCAATGATTTGCATACCCGCTTTTGCGCGGGGCGCGATAAGCACTTTATGACACCGCGTGCATACCGCACGCTCGCCATTTTTGGGGCGTTGCAACTGATACGTCGCATCGCAGACAGGGCAGATAATCAGCCCTTCCAGAGGGCCACGCGAGAACTCAGCAGCATCAGACATGACGCCACATATAGCGTCTGGTCAGGGTAAGTGACACCATTATTTGCGACGTCAACTTAAGGATACAGTTGCTAGTTTTGTCGCCCCATCGCCTGTCGTTCAGCTGTATCATAACCCAGCATTTCCAAGATATCGTCAGTGTCCCCACCGATACCAGTCGGTGCAGACGGATGCGCTGTAACTGTACGACTAAAACGGGGCGCAGGTGCTGCTTGGACCACACCGGCAGGTGCTATGAACGTTTCGCGTGCGGCCATATGGGAGTGAAATTGTGCCTCCGAGAATGTCAGAACGGGTGCGACACAAGCATCAGTTCCATCAAAGATCGCAGCCCATTCATCGCGGGTCTTGCGGGCAAACGCGTCTGCATAGCCAATGCGCCTCTCGGGCCATTCTGAAACGTCATTCTGACTATCTTGATGGGACTTGGGCAGATCCGCTTTTTCCAACAATAGCGCATGAAACTGTGGCTCTAATGCCCCAACCGAAAGGTAGCCTCCGCAAGCGCACGTGTAGCATCGATAAAACGGCGCACCGCCATCCAACCAGTTTGCACCGCGCCTCTCGCTCCATTTCCCTTGCGCAAGCATTGCATGGATCAGCCCCATCATTGCAGGCACGCCATCCACCATCGCAGCGTCGACTACTTGGCCTTTGCCCGAAACCCCGCGTTCAATCACTGCACTCAGGATACCAAGCAGCAGGAACATCGTTCCACCGCCATAATCCGCCACTAAATTAAGAGGCGGCACAGGGGCGCGGTCCGCATCTCCCATCGCGTGCAATGCACCCGTAAGCGCGAGATAATTAATATCATGTCCCGCAGTTTGGGAGAGCGGCCCCTCCTGACCCCAGCCCGTCATGCGTGCATAAATCAGCTTATCGGAGCAATCATTGGGCCCAAGCCCCAATCGCTCCATCACACTGGGACGGAACCCCTCAATGAGCACATCACTGGCCGCGATCAGACGGTGGGCAGCCTCCACCCCTTGTTTGGTTTTGAGGTTCAGCACGACAGAACGCTTTCCGCGTCTGTTGATGTCGGTAGGATCGGCAGGCGCGGCCTTGCGGTCAACGGTGATGACCTGCGCTCCAAGATCAGCAAGCAATTGGCCCGCCAGAGGCGCAGGACCCAGCCCCGAAAACTCAACGACCTGCAATGATGCCAACGGTCCCATATCTACTCCACCCCTGGCAACACAACCTCGCGCGCGCCTTCCACAAAATCCTTGAGCGATAGCGGCCAGATGACACCGGGCCAGCGCAGCTCCATCTCCTTTTTACGCGGACGGTAGACAGCCGTATAGAGCGTGCCAAACCCGTGCTTGAAAGCCGTTGAGTAGAGCGGCGGGCGCAGGAAGAGATTGATGAACTTCTCTTCTGGATCGTGGTGCAGGCGCAGGCGTTGTTGCAAAAACCGCTCCCGCTCCACTGTCGCGGTAAAACGCGCATGGCTGATCCACTCCACAGTTTCCTGATGGTTGGTAGCAACCGCACGCTGCGTGATCACGGCGGGACGGTCCGGCGCCATCATCACCGTCAGATAATTCCGCTTCCGGTCCAACACGGTTACGTTATAGCTCATGTGGGTTGGCACGCGGGCCAGTACCTCTGCTGCCTCTTCCGCCGTCTCACAAATTTGCATGACATAACGCAGGATGAGCGGCACACCGAAGCCCTCACCCACCACACGCCGACCACCAAAGGTGAGCGAGATCGACAGCCCCTTGTCGTTCACCCCGTCAACCAAACCCCACAGCCCGTCCGAAGTCCCCATCACCGAGCGGCCCATCCAGTTGGTGCGTAGCACAAGGCTGTCGAACGCCTTAGGATTATAATCGTAGTTCCGCACCATAACAGGCTGTTTGCCTGCCCAAACGGCTTGTGAGCAGCTCGCCAGATAGGCGGGGGGCGTATAGAAACTCAGGAACCGCGCCGCGTGATCGCCACCGCCAGCCAACTCGCACAACTCTTCATAAAGCGGGACCATCTCAGGCATATGGGTCCGTAGCGCACGCAGGCTTTCGGCATAGGTAGGACGGGCGGTCTCTCCCTCTTTGAGCCACCATGCCCGATAATCGGACCAATATTCGTGGAAAAGCCCAGCCCACTTGGGGCCGGGCGAATCCTCGGAGATTGCACGCCAGTACATAGCGGCCTTTCTTAAGCATTTGGGAAGATCCGCTTAGGCCGCGGACCTTCCGTCAAAGCAATACGGGATTTGACTTACAGAATCTTGAACGCTGGATCCGACAACATCGGGTCTGCTGAAGCTGCGGGCAGAGGTGTACCCTCGACTGCGCTCTTGATGCCGTGAATCCATTTCTTTGCCCGCTCGTTCAACTGGAACGACTTGGTCATGGAACGGCCACGTGTCACAAGAATACCGATGTCGGCCCCTTCATAGCGGTAGTCACCCGGCTGTAAGATACGCAAGAAGAACGCCTCGTTTTCGCTCTCCACCGCGCGACGGTGATAGTCGAAGCGGTCAAATACAACAGAACCGTCTTCTTTCATCTTATAGATGCCCGTCTCGGGCGCCTCTGAGCAGATATCGACGCTGTCTTTGGTGTGCTTGATCACCATCTGGCTCCATCCGTCAATGTTGGCAGGATCGGCCCAGCGTGCGTTCAATTCGTCCACGTCGAGGTTGAATTTCTTCTTGGAGAACTCCAGCAGGTGGAACAGGAACAAGGGCGCATCCGCATGGGCAAAGGCCGCGTGGTTTGTCATGGAGGACGCACCAGTGATCCGTGGGTTCAACTCACCCAGCCAAAGCTCACCCGTCTTTTTGTCGATAAGAAAGTCGAGCTCGAAGTAGCCACGATAGCCTTCCTTGCGAAGCTGCTCTCCGAACTTGAAGGTCATCTGGCGCGCTTGTTCGCGGACTTTGGGCGGGAACGCTGTCGCCAGCATCTCGTTGCCACACCATCCGCCGCGATAAGGCGTCAGCTCGCTAAAGCCGACAAGCTCGGTCATCAACGGACCGACAATGGTACCTTCTTTGGTGGCACAAGCCTCGATCGCTGCACCGCGACAGCTGATCCGCTTCATGATCTTGATCTCGCCCTCGCCGATAATCTCGGACTGGTGGCGGCGGAAGTCGGCCTCGTTCTTGATGAAGAATGTCGTGTGACCACTATCGCCATAGGCTGATTGCAGCACCAGATCATGCCCAATGCCTGCCTTTTCACACGTCTCGCGAAGACCCTCGTAGCTGTCCACTTCGGCCAGCGTATTCGGCACGGATGGCACGCCAGCCTTGTTCCCGATGCGCACGGTGGCGATCTTGTTGTCCATTGATTGGCGCAGCTTGGCCTTCGGGAACCAGACATCGGCGCCCAGCTCTTTTGACAAACGCTCTGTTTCTTCGTCGAACATCAGGAAGACAAACTTTGGCTTGCCGCCACGCTTTTTGATGAAGTCGATGACTTCTTTGTGTTGAAGCAGATAGTTGTTGATGTCCTCGATGGACTGGAACTCTGCGTGCGGCTGCTCGGAGGGGCAGAACACGTTCGGGTGCTTGCCGCCGTAGCAGTCGATGTAGCAGATGTATTTGAAATTCTTGACCCATTCATCAAGGCCCAACAAGTTAAAGTTGGTGGCCGAGATGAAATAGACCGGCTCCTCGTTGCGGTGAAAGAACCGACGGATTTCAGAGATATTTCTAAGAACGGTAGCCATATTGGTGCTCCTTATCTTGGTATTAAAATTCTTGAACTCAAGCAGATGATTTTTTGGATTTACGGACGGGCGCAGGGATCGCACCCGCTTCGGAAAGTGCTTCTTGTGTAAACACACGCAGACCCAGATCGGGCCGATAGCCGTGGATTTCGCTCACGTCGAGCGCGCGCATGAAGGCGAGGATTTCCTGACTAACCACCTGTCCGGGAACAAGGATCGGGAAACCCGGTGGATAGGGAATGATAAAGCTAGCCGAGACAATCGTCTCACCGCGATCCATCGCTTCTGCCAGCGTGCCGTTCAGTTCCAGATAGTCGCAATTGACGTCGTCGTATGATAAAAAGAACGCCTTGCGGATATCGCCTTCACGACTGTTTCCACTTTCCAGAAACGCTTTGTGAAAGCGGCTGAAATCCGGCAGCGGTGGACAGTTTTCAAGCAGGTTCTTCACGCGACGGTCAAAGCCGAGTTTTTCCATACCGGACGCATCATCGTTCAATTCGTCCAGCGATTTCGCAATCTCGACCAGCACTTCGATCAGGTACGCGACCGAGGACCGCGTTGTGCCGATGTTGGTCATAAACAGAACCGTGTTGCGCGAGGTCTTATTGATTTGAATACCGTATTTGTCCATCAAGACCTTGTTCTTGAAGGTATCACCATCCCAGCCTGTACCACCGACCAGCAGTGTCACGCGGGAGGCATCCAACACAAAGTCATCACGCTCCCAACAATCCCACATATCGGTCCAGCCTTGATCGGAATCATAGTAACTGGTCACGCCGCTTTCGCGGTACTCTTCCGGGATCATGTCGCCAGCGGTGAGCACCTGAAAGTATTTCTTCAACAACGGGTGGTCACTGATCGCACGGCGCATAGACATGGCCGCCTCAATCTGGCGTTGGACAAACTCAAAGCCCTCGAGTTCTACCTGTCGACGGCCCACATCGAGGCTTGCGATGATTTGATAGTTCGGCGAGGTCGAGGTGTGCGTCATATAGGCCTCATGAAACGCCTGCTCCACCTCACCCTTGAAGTCCTGATCGTTGACATGGATCATGGAGCCCTGCCGCAATGACGTAAGCGTCTTATGGGTGGATTGCGTGGAATAGACCCGCACCCGCGCCGTCGGCGGCGGTATCAGGCGGGTTTTCATCAGCGTCTTATGGTCAGCGCCTTTCAACTCTTCCTGCTGGGCGGCATACGCTTCGGCATGTGCGTCGGACTTGAATCTCGCGCGCAGAACATTGGCCGCGTTCATCGCGGTGCGCTGGCGGTATGTCGGGTTAAAGCGGGCGAAAGCGAACCATGCTTCGTCCCACAAAAAGATTAGATCAGGCTTGATCGCCAGACATTCCTGCATCACTCGCTCGACGTTATATACAAGCCCGTCAAAGGTGCAGTTGGTGAGCAGCAGCATACGCACGCGGTCAAGCTTGCCTTGATCCTTGAGTTCCAGCAGCCGTTCTTTCATCTCTGACAGCGGCACAGCACCGTACATCGAATACTTACTTAGCGGATAGCTATCGAGATAACTGACCTGCGCACCCGCCAGAACCATACCGTAGTGGTGTGATTTGTGGCAATCACGGTCCACCAGCACGATATCACCGGGCTTCAACAACGCTTGAACGACAATCTTGTTACAGGTTGACGTGCCGTTGGTGGCAAAGAAGGTTTGCTTGGAGCCGAACGCACGGGACGCCAGTTCTTGCGCCTCTTTGATCGGACCTACAGGCTCCAACAGACTATCCAGACCGCCGGAAGTCGCAGAAGTCTCTGCAAGGAAGATGTTGGGGCCATAAAATGCGCCCATATCCTGAATCCAGTGCGAGCGCGTGATAGATTTCCCGCGGCTGATCGGCATCGCGTGGAACACACCTGTCGGCTGCTTGGAATACTCGACCAGTGCGGTAAAGAACGGTGTCTTATTACGCGCCTGTACACCGCGCAAAATGTTCAGGTGCAGCTCCATAAAGTCTTCGGAGTTGTAGAACACACGCCGACAAATCCCCAAATCAAGGCCTGCGATATCCTCGACGGAGCGCTCAGTCACCAGATAGGCATCCAGCTCTGGACGCACACGCGCAATCATCCGGCAAAGCTCGGGGCCGTAGTTCTCGGGCGGGATCGCATCAATCTCGGTCCGCCCACCTGCCCGCGCGAGATAGCGGGTCAGGATTTCTTCTACGTTTTCGGAGTGCAGGACCAGACCTGGCCGCACCACAATCGCCTGAATGTTGTGGTTAAAGAGTACCGCAATCAGTGCGTCCTCAATCGAGGGGACAACAACGGCTTCATATATAAACGGGTCTTCAGGGCGGCGCATGCCAGTCACATTTGCCTTGAGCCAGCGTTCCTGATGCTCGTTTACACTGTCTACAATCAGAACTTCAAAATACGGTTTGGTCAGGGCGCGCATTTCGGGGCTGTTGTGCGCGTCATCATCCTGCTCTTCCTGATCCACGCTGTCACGCTCAAGCGGGATGGAACGGCGGCGGTATGCCCCTGTGGTGAGCGCACGGGTGATCCGGTTCACGGCAAAGCTGACGTCGTCGAGCTTACCCTGCTCGAAATGGCGGCGGATTAGGGCGAAAGCGTGTTTTCCCGGAAAGGCCCAATAAGCCTCCATAATACCAAGCTTATCAAACAGCTCGTTTACCGCAGCACGCAGTTGTGCTGTCTCTCCTGCGCTGGGGTTCCGCGTCAACGCGCTGGTCGCTTCGCGCAATGCGCTCCACCGATCAGAGCGCAGCTGGATCGCAGATGAATAGTCTCTCATCGAATGCATCGGTCGTTCTCCGCAAAAATGCGCAGCTTGGGCAATGCGATGAGAAGCGGGAGAGCATGATGCCCGCCCGCCCCAAAAGCACAGCCTAGCCGCTGGATGTGTCAGTGTCCGCGGTGCCGGTCAGTACACCGGGCTTCACGGTTGGATTAGGGGCTACGGCCACGGGGGCTGCAACAGGTGTTACGTCTTCGACAGGGGTAGCGGTTCCTGCCGATGGGTTTGGCAATGGCTCGTCCGGGAATGCTGGTGGAACTTTGAATGCAAAGCCCGGCAGACTGTCTTCGCCAGCGGCATCGGGTGTGTAGGGCACACGCATCGCAGGTGCCATCATATCAAGGCCGGCTTTTGTGCCCTTGTGCGGGATCGCGAGGGGACCAAGTGTTTTGAGATAAGCGTCTGTTCCGCTTGCGCGGTCATAGACGGAGAAGTCGGTGGAGCGGTCGCGGAAGGATTTGAGCACTTGGCCCAAGCCTTTCATGCCCGTTTCACGCTGGCGGCGCACCATGTCGAGGTCGATCTCGATCGGGAACATGTCCTCTTGGCCCGCAGACTGGTGCAACACTTGTGACGTTGGATCAATTACACAAGATTTGCCTACACCACCGGCACCGAGGCCGTTTACGTCGATAACGTAGCACTGGAACTGCACAGCGGTGGCGCGCGCAATCGCCAGCTCTGCATCACGGTCGGTTGTTCCGGTCAAAACAGGGTGCAACAGCACTTCAACACCCTGCGATGTCAACTGGCGCGTAGTTTCAGGGAACCACATATCGTAACAGATCGACAGACCAAAGCGGCCAACATCCGGCACGTCAAAAATACAGAATTCACTACCTGCGGCGACGCCTGCTTCATATGGGCGAAACGGAAACATCTTGGAATAGCGGCGAATAATTTCGCCCTGCGGGTTAATGACAACCGCAGTATTATAGATGCGGCCATCTTCTGGATCCGTGATGAACATCGATCCAGGAATGAGCCAGACACCGTGCTTGACCGCTGCGGCCTGAAATTTCTCAAGCGCTTCGTTCTCTGGCGGCAGCGAGTACTGGTCGAGTGGACCATAAGCTGCCAACTCAGAAAACAGGACCATCTGGGTCCATGGGAACCGTGTCATCAGAATGTCCAACCGCTGGATCATACCATCGACGTTGGGGTGTAGGGCGTTGACGTACATCTGTACGCCTGCAATTGCAAAAGGTGTCATAGCTGTTCACTCCGTAAACCACGGCTCAGGCCGTTTGAGCCATCCCTTACGCCCTTTGTATAAGGAGTGAAACAGCCCAAATGCACCCGTGCCGTAACGGCGTCGCATCGCTTATATGTCAGCCTACTGCGGGTAATCTATGCAGCCGCCGCTTTGCGAGGTGCGCGGCCATTGCGGCCCCGCTGGAGCATGACGATCCCTGCCAATAACAACAGTGCAGGCAGGAACATCAGATATTTGCTGGGCTGTGGTTCAGGTTTGAGAACGCGAATGACTTCCTGATCCCAGTCCAGACCGGCAGCTTGTGCAGGAGAGTTGTAGGAAACGTCATCGATGATCACCTTATCGCCCTCTTGACGCAGTGTCAGACCAGCAGCTGTCAAACGCTCTGCTCCATCAGCACCTTCACCGAGAGGCAGCAAGGCCACAAATTCAAGTGGATCACCAAGATCATTCACACCGGACACCCGCAAGCGCAGCGTTTCACCAATCGGCGTGTCGCCCGCAGCTTGGACAAGCTCGGCGGAGGCCACCTCAGTATATGGCGGTGAGACCATATCCATCCAGAAGCCCGGACGGAACAAAGTGAAGGCGATGAGCAACAGCGCAATCGTCTCATAAAAGCGGTTCTTGGCAAGGAACCAGCCCTGTGTTGCCGCCGCGAACAGCAGCATCGCTATGGTAGCGACAATGAAAACGAATATGCCTTGCGCCCATGTCACATCGATCAACAACAACTCGGTATTAAAGATGAACAGGAATGGCAGCGCGGCAGTGCGCAAGCTGTAGAAGAACGCAACCACACCCGTCTTGATCGGATCACCACCGGAGACAGCAGCCGCAGCAAAACTGGCCAGCCCCACAGGCGGCGTCACATCAGCCATAATCCCGAAGTAGAATACAAAGAGGTGCACCGCGATGAGTGGCACAATCAAACCGTTCTGCTGACCCAAAGTAACGATCACAGGGGCAAGCAGCGCGGACACAACGATGTAGTTGGCCGTGGTCGGCAGGCCCATTCCGAGGATCAGCGACAGCACCGCTGTCAGCAGCAAGATGGCAAGGATATGACCACCTGACAGAACCTCAACAACATCGGCCAACGCAGCACCAACGCCGGTTTGACTCACCGAGCCAACAATGATGCCCGCAGTCGCCGTAGCGATACCGATACCGATCATATTGCGCGCACCTGTGACCAACCCGTCAACCAAATCAAGCAGACCCTCTTTGATGTCAGAACCAAGGTTGCTCTGCCCACGGAAGATCGCCGTTAGGGGGCGCTGCGTCACAAGGATGAAAACCATATAACAAGTCGCCCAGAAGGCCGACAACCCAGGAGACAGACGGTCCACCATCAGCGCCCAGACCAGTACAACAACTGGCAGGATAAAGTGCAAACCAGAACGAACAGTCGGGCCCGGCAAGGGCAGCTTGGTCACTGGTGCATTGGGATCATCCAGCTCAAGAGGCGCTTCCTTGGAAGCGACGTAAAGCAGACCCACATACACGGATGTCAGGAAGACGAAAATAATATAGCCAGCGGTCTCGGGAAAGGCAGGACGAATCCAGCCCATCAGGTAATAGACCGCAAAACTAAGACCGCAAATCACCGCAATGGTGAACGCAATGGACATCAACCACGCCAACAATGGCTTGGGCGGTGTTGGGCGCGGGAGACCTTCCATGCCAGCCTTCAGTGCTTCGAGGTGCACAATATAGACCAGCGCGATGTAGGAGATGACCGCAGGCAAGAAAGCGTGTTTGACCACGTCAAAATATGGAATGCCTACATATTCAACCATCAAAAACGCGGCAGCGCCCATGACAGGCGGCATGATCTGGCCGTTCACAGAAGAGGCTACCTCAACAGCGCCAGCCTTCTCTGAACTAAAGCCCACCTTTTTCATCAACGGGATCGTGAATGTACCTGTGGTCACCACGTTCGCGATGGATGAGCCGGAAATCAAACCCGTCATGGCCGAGGATACAACTGCCGCCTTGGCAGGTCCGCCCTTCATATGACCCATTAGGCTGAATGCCACTTGGATAAAGTAGTTACCCGCACCCGCACGGTCCAACAGGGAGCCGAAGAGCACAAAGAGAAATACAAACGACGTTGAGACGCCCAGCGCGATACCAAACACACCCTCGGTCGTAATCCACTGGTGGTTCACGATCTCGGACAGGCTGTTGCCCTTGTGCGCGATGATACTCGGCATGTTCGGACCGAGAACAGTGTACATCAGGAACACTGACGCCACGATCATCAACGCAGGCCCGAGCGCGCGGCGTGTGGCCTCCAGCAGGATCGTGATGCCAATGACTGCTACCACATAGTCCTGCGTGATCGGCGCACCGACACGGTCCGCGATATCGCGGTAAAAGAAGAAGAGATAGAGCGCTGCAAGCGCACCAACCACGGCCAATGCCCACTCCCAAATCGGGATGCTGCTCTTGGGCGAGCCAAGCACAACCGTTGCAGCAACAGCGATGGCGGGGATCGGAATCCACCACACAGCAACACCGTCTTTCGCCGCGACCATGAACAGCGCGGCAAGGGCGAGTGGCACCACAATACCAAGGATCATCTGGAACTTCGTACGCGCGGCAGGAAATGCCATGATACCAAGGAACACCGCAAATCCGAGGTGAATCGAGCGTGCCAGCGTGTCATTAAACAAACCAAAGGGCGACGCGATATAAAGCTGAAATAAGGACCATGCGAGTGCCGTGAGCATAAGCAGTATGCCAACCGGACCTCCAACGGATCGTCCGCCCGTGTCAGAGGAGGCAACAAGCTCGTCCAGCTCGGTCTGATCAAGGCCACCGCGTCCTGCGGCTTCGGCTTCTACAGCGGCTGCTTGGTGTTGGTCAGTCATAGCAATGTCCCCTATTGCGATGCCGCACCTTTCCGGCGCGTGCTGGTCTTTGCCAACTTGGGCAAAGCCGTCAAAGCGGCGGACACTTTCATCCGCCGCTCCGTTGTCTTAACGCGCGAGGCGCTTATTCGATCCAGCCACGCTCTTTGTAGTACTTCGCGGCACCATCATGCAGAGGCGCGGACAAGCCTGCAGAGATCATGTCTTCTTCTTTGAGGTTCGCAAACGCAGGGTGCAGACCCTTGAAGCGGTCAAAGTTATCAAACACTGCTTTTACAGTCTGATAGATCGTGTCTTCGTCAACATCAGAGGAGGAAACAAACGTGGCTTTTACACCAAATGTGTTCACATCCATGTCCGTACCTTTGTACATGCCACCGGGAATGGTCGCTGCGGCGTAGAACGGGTTGTCGTTAATCAGACCGTCGATTTCAGGACCCGCAACTGTGATCAGCTCCGCATCAATTGTGGAAACTGCTTCCTGAATGGAACCGTTCGGGTGGCCAACGGTGTAGATGATCGCATCCACTTTGTTGTCGCCCAAAGCGGCTGCCTGCTCGGCAGGCTTCAACTCGGATGCAAGTGCGAAATCATCCAGCGTCCAACCTTTTGCAGCCATCACAACTTCCATTGTGGCGCGTTGACCGGAACCGGGGTTGCCGATGTTGACGCGCTTGCCTTTGAGGTCGTCGAACGTCTTGATGCCGCTGTCTTTGCGCGCAATCACGTTGAACGGCTCACCATGGACCGAGAATACGGCGCGGAGCTTGTCGAACTTCTCACCCTCAAACTTGGACGTGCCGTTGAATGCGTGGTGCTGCCAGTCGGACTGGGCCACGCCCATATCCATATCACCCGCCTTGATTGCGTTAATATTTGCAATGGAACCACCTGTGGATGGCGCCGTGCACTTCAAACCGTGATCAGCGGAGCCGCGGTTTACAAGGCGGCAAATCGACTGACCTACCACAAAATAAACACCCGTCTGCCCACCAGTACCGATGGTGATAAACTTCTCCTGCGCGAAGGACGCAGTACCCGCCAGCATGGCACCTGCAAAGGCACCAGCGACAGTGATCGTCTTAAACATTGTCATTATCGATATCTCCCGTTTGTGTCACAAGAGCTCCATAAAATGCAGCTCTCATTCTTGTGTCGGAAAGCGGAATATCCAAATAAGCAGACAAGCTGCACTTCTTCTTAACTTCCTGACCTCCCGTTCCGGTTTGCAGTCCAGCAAAGGACCACATCCGGAATCTTGTTTGAGCGTAGGCAGCTTTCTTAAAATGAGCAAGCGATCTATCGAAGACTAATGCACATATATTCATCGCCCTGTTTAATATATGTTATTTGCACAAAAATCGCTCAATTTCTCTTATAACTTCCAAAACCTTACGCTAATCACACTCACGTAATGCTGTGCTGCAACCCTTGCCAACCAGCCTCTTAATGGGCTCTAAACCCTTGCACGCTAGCTATTGCGCAATCAGCCGGAGCACTTGATGTCGAATTTATCGAAACTCACCCGTTACAGCACTTTTGCGGGGGTCTTGATCCTCACTTTTTTGAGTATGCTCGCGATGTTCGGCTGGTCTGGTTGGTTCGTGTTGCCCTTTATCGTCTTTGCTGCGCTTTCACTGCTCGGTCTAAACGATGTCCGTCAAAGCGCACATTCTGTTTTGCGAAATTATCCTGTGCTGGGTCATGTCCGTTTTTTAATGGAAAAAATTCGTCCCGAAATCCGCCAATACCTGCTTGAAGATGATCAAGAAGAAGAGCCGTTCAGTAGAGATCAGCGCAGCCTAGTCTATCAGCGTGCCAAGGGTCAGGAAGATGCGCGACCATTCGGCACGAAAAAGCGGGTCTACGAAGGCGGCTACAGCTGGGTCACGCATTCGGTCCATCCTAAGCATATCGAGAATACGAATTTTCGCATCACTATCGGCGGCGCGAGTTGCGCACATCCCTACAGCGCGTCGATCTATAATATCTCCGCGATGAGCTTTGGCTCACTTTCTGGTCCTGCGATTAAAGCCCTCAATATGGGGGCAAAGGAAGGTCAATTCGCCCATGACACTGGCGAAGGATCGGTCAGCCGCTACCACAAAGAGGGCGGTGGCGATTTGATTTATCAAGTAGCTTCGGGCTATTTCGGCGCACGGGCGGAAGATGGCAGTTTTGATCCTGATAAGTTCAGCGTTACAGCGCAATTGCCGCAAGTAAAGATGATCGAGATCAAGCTGAGCCAAGGTGCGAAACCCGGCCATGGAGGGATGCTTCCCGCAGGAAAAATCACGGAAGAAATCGCAGAGGCGCGGGGCATCCCGATGGGTGAAGACTGTGTGTCTCCCGCAGCACACTCCGCTTTTTCAACGCCAATCGAGATGTGCGAATTCATCGGCCGCTTGCGGGAGTTGTCGGGCGGAAAGCCCGTCGGCTTTAAGCTGTGCATCGGTCATCAGCGCGAATTTATGTGCATGGTCAAAGCCATGCTGAAAACGGGCATCTACCCCGACTTCATCGTTGTTGATGGCGCTGAAGGTGGCACTGGTGCGGCCCCTCTTGAATTTGCCAACCATGTGGGGATGCCAATGGTCGAGGGCCTCACATTTGTCCATAATACGCTGCGCGGTGCCGGCATCCGCGACCAGATCAAGTTGGGCGCTGCCGGCAAAATTGTGTCCGCATTTGATATCGCACGCGCACTCGCGCTTGGTGCAGACTGGTGCAACTCTGCACGGGGGTTCATGTTTGCTATTGGTTGCATTCAGGCGCAGGCCTGTCACACCAATCATTGCCCTGTTGGTGTAGCGACCCAAGACCCGCTGCGGGCACGCGCACTTGATCCCGATCACAAGTCAAAACGTGTGGCTCGTTTCCACCGTGAAACACTGGACGCATTGGGCGAGATGACAGGAGCAGCTGGCTTATCTGACCCCAGCGGGTTTTTGCCCCATCACTTGATGCAGCGCCTTTCAGACCGCTCAATGGTTCAGGGGAATAAGGCATTTCCTTATCTGCCCATCGGCTTCCTGATCGATGAGGACGCTCCAGATCATAAAGGCTATAAGGACCGCTGGTCCCGTGCAAGCGCAGATACTTTCAGTCCGCCAGAATATGCCTAGCACAGCCCAGCGCTTCAAAGGCAAGATCAAGACCTTTAGGCGGTGTTTTCACAATTCGCCCATCCTGAACACACCGCGCAATTAGCGCACCAGGGGTTGGCATCTGTGAATCACGGGCGGCGCCTGTGATCCCTGTGCCATGAATCATAAATGTCTGGGAGGCGATGGGTTGGGAGGCGTAACCTTGCCACCATATCAGATCAGCTGGTTTGCCAAAAATACCCTTGGACATGAACCGCACCCGCAACCCCTCCATTTCGGGTTGCCCGCTAAGGATCCAAACATCATTGCCATACCCCCCGACTGGAGGCTCGGCAGATATCAGAGTACTCCCTCCGATTTTGAGCATGTCAGGACTCACCATACCTGTCAGTTGGGCAAAGCGACCCTCAATCCGCTTCAGATTGCTAGTGATCGCCTTTTCGCCACTCCATAATCCACTGATCGCAAAGGTCTGCCCAACCTTGATCTCCGTATCTGGCGGAATGTGGATTGGACTGCCCAAAATCGTGGCGGTGTTGCCCTGCACAGCACTTACGGGGCCAACAACAGGATAAACCTCAAGTATCCGCAAGGCAGTCAGTCGCCTTTCGAGCAAAACAGCAGCAATGGCTAAGGTGTCGCCAACAGTAATCTCTTGCCCCGGACCTAAAACACTGATCACGGAAACGCCTGCGGGCACATCAATTTCTTGGCCCGCAACAACCAGAGGCGTCGCACGGTCAACTGTGCCGAAAATACCCAAACGTATGGATTCCTCAGGCAAGGCGGCTGTTGGCAAAAACACTAAGATAAATACAGCCCAAAGCCGCATAGAAGAACTCCCTAGCGCATCAATACTGCCAAACATAGCCATCCCCAACGCAAAACGCGCGAAGGTTTCCCCCCGCGCGTCTGATTCCGGAACAAATGCGAAGCTGCGTTAGGATGCAGTTTCGGCAACTGCCGCCGCAAGTGACGCTTCAAAGATCGCGAGACCTTCATCGACAATCTCTTCTGACGCTGTCAGCGGCACCATCACGCGGATCGCATTACCGTGCATCCCACAGCTGAGCAGCAGAAGACCCCGCTCAAGCGCATGTGCGATGATTCGCTTGGTCAGCGCTGCGTCGGGTGTTGCAGAAGCGAAATCAGTCACAAACTCGACAGCGACCATCGCGCCAAGGCCACGAATGTCCCACATGCGGTAAGGTGCCGCGCGCGCACCGATCTCGGCAAAGCGTGCCTTGAGTTTGTCCCCCATCGCGATCGACTTGGCCAGCAAACCCTCATCCTCAATTGCAGTGATCGCAGCTAGGGCCGCTGCACATGCGACAGGATTACCACCGTATGTGCCTCCCAATCCGCCAGGGATCATCGCATCCATAACGTCAGCACGGCCGATAACACCCGCCAGCGGATAACCACCCGCCATGGATTTCGCCACTGTGATCAGGTCAGGCACAACGCCGGAATGCTCAATCGCAAACCACTTGCCCGTGCGGCCAAATCCGGCCTGCACTTCGTCGGCAATCAACATGATACCGTGCTGATCACAGATTTCGCGCAGCGCTGTCATCATCTCGAACGGCACTGGAGTGTAACCACCTTCGCCCAAAACAGGCTCGATGATGATACAGGCGATACGCTCGGGCTGTGCATCGGTTAGGAACAGATTTTGCAGACCCGTCAGCGCGTCCTCAACTGTGATACCATCACGTGTATTCGGGAAAGGCGCACGGAAGATATCGGACGGGAATGGGCCGACGTCTTTTTTGTAGGGGCTAATTTTGCCAGTCATGCCGAGTGTCAGCAGGGTGCGACCATGGTATCCGCCAGTAAAGGCAATGACACCAGGGCGGCCTGTGGCGGCGCGGGCAATCTTGACGGCGTTCTCGACCGCTTCGGCACCTGTTGTGACCAGCAATGTCTTTTTGGGCGCATCACCGGGAGCCAACTCGTTCAGCTTTTCGGCAAGCTCGATGTAGGGCGCATATGGCACCACCTGAAAGGAAGTGTGGGTGAACAAGTCTTCTTGGGCTTTTGCCGCGGCGATGACTCCGGGGTGACGGTGACCTGTGTTTAGAACACCAATACCGCCAACAAAGTCGATAAAGCGCTTACCATCGACATCCCACAGCTCCGAATTCTCGGCGTAGGACGCATAGACAGGTGCCGCTGAAGCAACACCGCGGGGCACAGCAGCTTCGCGACGACGGATCAGATCTTCGTTTGTGTAAACTGTCGGTTCTGCCGCTTCGACGATCGCGATTTGGGGTTTTTTCTTTGCGGATTTGCGCGGCGTGCGCTTTGCAGTGTTGGCCATGATGCATTCCTGAAATAAGAGTTGAGACCAACGCGGCCTATCCCGCGTTTAAAAAACCTTTCTCTGTGTTTAATTTAATTGTCAATCTGGATAATCGGGACACTTGTGTTTTTCAGTGCCTAGTGATCAATTCGGCAAAACATCGCTGGCTCAAACTCCAAGCTGTGCGAAAAATATCAAAACAGGACTGGTTCTTTGGACATTGGGCAACGCCTTAAACAAATTCGAATCGCTCAAGGGCTTTCTCAGCGCGAGCTGGCAAGCAGGGCAGGACTAACAAATGGCACCATCTCCCTGATCGAAACGGACAAGACCTCGCCTTCTGTCGCTTCGTTGAAGAGTTTGCTTGATGCAATTCCCGTCTCCATGGCGGAATTTTTTGGTGCCCTTGAAGAGCAGAGCAGCCCAAAAGTATTTTATCGCGCTGATGAATTTACCCAAGTGGCACCGGCGGGTCCCGGCCAAGTATCCCTGCGTCAGCTGGGCAATGCGCGCGACCACAGCTTGCAAGTGCTCCACGAGACTTACCCACCAGGTGCAGATACTGGCCCTGAATTTCTAAGCCACGATGGCGAAGAAGCGGGTATAATTACCAAAGGCGAGATCGAGCTCACTGTGGGTGACGCAATCACTGTGTTGAAAGTTGGAGACGGCTACCTCTTCGCGAGTCGCCTGCCCCACCGCTTTCGCAACATTGCCACGACGCATTGTGAAATCGTAAGTGCGTTGACGCCCCCAGTTTTTTAGAGGGCGCCATCACCTGCGGTTCTGAGGTTTCGCCCGACTTCCGGCACGTGCAGAAGTCATTGAAATAATGATCACGGCGACCATCGTAAGGATCACAACACCGCCGAAAAACATCTCTAACGTCATCTCCGGCTCCTTTGATTGGCTTCACACAAGCCCAACAAACATAGTCGTTAGAAGTTCCGATCTGACTTGAAAACAATACGCTCTACAGAGACAAGCGTTGCTCAATAGTCGTAGATGGCCTTGTCCGACTGCGGAACAGGAAAATCGAGTGACATAAGATACATGCCGTCTTCTTCGCTCACTTCAAGTGTCCCGTTTAATTGCCGTGAAAACGCGAGAATAAGACGGGACCCGAGGCCAGTTCCTTCTTCAGGCGGCGCTCCACCCGCTGTGTTCACAATACGAAGCTGGGCCCGCTCTGGTTCGATGAGCTTCAGACTCACTTCAATTTTGGAATTTTTCGCCTGACCTCGAGGCACATATTTTAGGGCATTGGTCACGGCCTCGGATGTCAGAAGCGACAAGGGTGCAGCATCGTCAGGCCCGATTAGAATACTGTCATAGTCCTCAATCACATCAATGCCCGCATTCGTCTCCATCCCGACTTCGAGACTGCGCGCGACAATCTCACGTAGCAGCGTACCTGCGTCCACTCGTGACATCTCGTTGTCTTGATACAGGCTCTTATGCACGGTCGCCAAACTAAGGATCCGGTCTTGGAGTCGTTGCAGAACGCGCTTGTTCGCCTCGGTCGGTGCTTGACGGATTTGCATGTTCATGATGGAGGAGATCAATTGCAGATTGTTTTTGACCCTGTGGTGCACTTCTTTGAGCAGCATATTCTTTTCGCGCAGACTGTCTTCCAGTCGCGCCTCATCTTGAAGAATAGACCGCGCCATACCAAGAAACGATTTTTCCATCGCAACGATCTCGACAGGCACCTGCTCTCCCAGCGGCTTACGCGGCAAGGTACGATTGAGCGCGAAATGGCGCATCTGGCGGCCCAACTTGCTGATATGAATGATTGCTAATCTATTAAGCGCCCAGAACGCGACAACCAAACTCGCGACCCACATTATAATGGGTAAAAGTGACGAGAGGCGGCTGGAAAAGTCAGTCTCTAAAAGGGCAGTATCGCTGGGCCAGACACTCATGGCAAAGACCGTGCCCTCCACCATAGGGATCACCGCATACACACGGTCGATCCCCTCGGCATTTCGGGCGGTAAATACCTGCCGCGTATTTCCGGTCAACTGTTTCAGCGGATATGCCTCGGGCAATTCAAGTTCAGCAAAACCTTGCTCTTGCTCGGACGTTACAATCTCGCCCATATCGTTGAATGTAATCATCGAAAGTGGCGATCGAGTTGGATCTTCCATCTCTCTCGTTTCCAAAGCATCACGACTGATCGAAATGAAGAAAAAACCAATGGCTTCATCGTCCTCGAACAACGGAACAGTAACAACAACGACAGCCGCGCCAGAGACACGCCCCTGATCAACTGCGGTAACGGTACGAACAGAGCGGGCCACAGCCTGCTTAAAAACAACTGATTCAGAAAGATCAAAGGACTGATGCGTAGAGGAACAATCCATCTTCCCGTTCACATCAATGAACCCAACCAAACGGTACTTGCTCACTTCTTCCTTGTAGCTTTTCAGGAAATCCGAACACTGACGCGGGTTGTCGCGCACAAGCTTTACAACAGATGTAAGCGCACGGCTCGCGCCTAGTGCTTCTTGCAGTAAGGACCGCTCGGTCGCTGCCGCCTGTTCCGTCACCGCAATAAGCGATAACTCTGCGGTACGCTGGCTTTGGTCTGCAATTTGCTGAGTCTGAATAAATGCGATCAGGCCAATCGGCAGAAGGGCCAGCGACAAAAACAGAAGGACCCGAAAAGCCAGCCCCCCAAAGAGGCTATTGCGCAAAAAACCTGAAGTCATCGGTTAGAAACTTGCTACTTTAGATGCAGACAGGACAGACATCGTTGCATCGTCCGTCATCTCCATTGCTTCGTCTTCATTGAGGCCCATCAGGTCAGCGAGTTGAGCCCGGGCGCGGTTAACACGGCTCTTTACTGTGCCAACCGCCACACCGCACATCTCAGACGCTTCCTCATAAGAAAATCCGGAAGCACCAATCAACAAAAGCGCCTCGCGTTGTTCGTCCGTGAGTTTGCCCAATGCTACACGAAAGTCATTCATCTGAAGATGTCCGTCGTGAGCCGGCTTTTCAGCAAGGCTTTCGGTAAACACACCATCAATATCAGCCACCTCTCGCCGCGCTTTGCGCCGTGAGGAGTAGTAGGTGTTGCGTAGAATAGTGAAGAGCCACGCGCGCATGTTGGTGCCCACATGAAACTTGTCCATGTTTGTCCATGCTTTGACTAGGGTATCCTGCACCATATCATCAGCAATCGCTCCGTTTCGCGTCAGAGATATTGCAAAGGCACGCATTGCAGGCAAGTGTTCAACCAATTCATCACGTGGATCAGAGCTACTCACTGCTCGGCGCCCTGCTCGGTATCTTGATGTTTTAGTTGTTCGAGCAAATTCTTGAACCGATCAGGAACGCCCTCATCCATTGCCTCTTCGTACACGCGGCGCAGATTTTCATCGATAACTCTCTCGCGCGATGTATTTTTATCCTGATTTGCCATTTAATCCCGACCGAAACATGTAAAAAACCACATTGACTACGGAACCAAACGCGCTCCGACTGCGTTTGGTTCCGGAAAAGATAAGAAAAAAAGGATCAGCTCGGATGAGTGATGCACCAACAGATCAAAGTGTAAGCGACCAATTGGGAAAATTCATCCCCTACCTTCGCCGATATGCACGCGCGCTAACAGGAAGCCAAGCCAGCGGCGACGCATTTGCGGCTGCCTCCTTAGAGGCTATTTTAGCGGATCGTTCTGTATTGGACGGTACTGATGTTAAAACCGGGTTGTTCCGCGTTTTATACGGTATCTGGGCAAGTGCAGGTGCGCCTGTAGAAGAAGGCGAATCAGGTGCACGCGCCAAGGCCCAGAGGCACCTAGCAAAGCTCACCAATAACAGCCGCGAAGCGCTGCTTCTCTACACGATCGAGGGGTTTTCCTACGGGAGTATCGCCACAATCATCGGCGTTGACGCGACAGAAGCCGAGGCACTGGTCGGGATTGCGCGTCAGGAAATGGCCGACAGTGTAACAGGTTCCGTTATGATTATTGAGGATGAAGCCATCATCGCAATGGATATTGAGAGCATCGTCGCGGACATGGGTCACCGCGTGACTGGTATTGCGCGTACCCGGGACGAAGCGGTTGCGCTGGGTCGCGCTGATAGCCCTGACCTCATCCTTGCTGATATCCAACTTGCCGATAATTCATCCGGTATTGACGCCGTCAATGATCTGCTCGCTGAGCTGGGCCAGCGGCCTGTAATTTTCATCACCGCCTTCCCCGAGCGTCTACTGACTGGCGACAAGCCAGAGCCCGCCTTTCTAATTTCCAAACCTTACACCGAGGATCAGGTCATTTCAGCGGTCAGTCAGGCCATGTTCTTTTCCTCTACAGAAACCCTACACGCCTGAAAAAATCACCGTAATTCTGCGAAAAAGGAGCCCTACCAGAAAGGTGGGGCTTTTTTTTATGGAACATCTTACGGGGGTCAGGGGTTTGCTTTGCAAGATTAACCAAAACCAAGGAGAGCACGACATGGCAAAGACCAGCGCAACCCTGAATATTGCAAACGCAAAAGAACTTTCAGTTGATGACCTCGCTGCACAAATTCAAACCTTGAAGGATGATCTGTCAATTCTGACGCAAACTCTTTCGGAATACGGCACGGCCAAAGCAGAGAATGCTGCACAGACAGCTCAAGCAAAAGCAGCCGAGCTGAAGGCCGCAGGTCAGGATAAAGTGGTCGAAGCACAGCTTCATGCTGAAGAATTCGTGCGCACACAGCCCGCGACATCTCTTGGCCTTGCAGCTGGCCTTGGATTTCTTGTTGGCATGATAGCGGCACGCCGCTGAGATGATCAGCGCCATTGTAAATAAGGCCCGCGCCAAAGCCGAACATACAGCAGGCACAGCCGCGATAGGTCTAGGAGCCAGCCTTGCACTTGGTGTAGGGCTGGCTTTCTGGACTGGTGCGGGTTGGCTGTACCTCATTACCGTAACAACACCCCTCAACGCTGCAATGATACTTGGTGCGCTCTATACTGGCGCGGGGTGTATTGGTTTTGCTGTGGTTGCGACCCGCCGACAGGCTCCGATAACTAAGGAACCAGTGGTGGAAACTTCTCCCACTTTCGATAATATTATGAGTGCGTTCATGTCAGGTGTAACCGCTGGAGCCCGCACCCGCTCATAGCTTCAAATCATGGTATGGGCTGTGCCGGTGTCCCGTCTGCCTGCTCTTCCGCCGGGGCGTCAACCAAATCACCAAATGGTGATGCCGCCTCGGCTATATGCTTTCCGTAAACATGTTTCTCTACTTGGGCATTTACGACAGCACCCAGCAAGATCAGAAAACTGCTCAGCCATAACCACACCAGCATCGCAATCACTGCCCCGATTGAGCCATATACCTGATTGTAGTTTCCAAAATTCGCCACATAGTAAGAAAACGCCACCGATAGGGCGGCCCAGCTTACCACTGCGACCACCGCTCCTGGTCTTATTGACCGACGTCCTTGGTTTTTTTTCCTGTTCGGACCAAAGCGGTACAAAACGCTCACTCCTGCCAGTAAAATAGTGACAGCAATCAGCCAGCGCAATGCCTCAACAAGGATGCCTGTCACACCGCCCAAAGGAAAAAATGCCAAAATTACAGGCGCAACAACAAGCGTTATCAGAGCAACAATTCCTACGCCAACCAGCGCAAGTGTCAGGAAGAACGCACGAACATAGTGAGAAACGGTAGCGCGGTTTTTCTCACCATGCACCGCATTTAATCCGGTCATCATCGCGGCAACACCCGCCCGAGCTGACCACAAGGCCACCAAGATAGAAATCGCCCCGGCCCATCCAAGCGTATCAGGGCTTGTCGTGACCAGGCTCACAATTTGAGCATAGAAGATTTGATAAACGTCATCCGGCAGCAGGCCTCGCATATTCTCAAGCTGCGCCACAACAATGTCAGGATCAGCCACAAGGCTCAGCAAAGCGATCAACGCGGCAATCGCAGGAAACACCGAGAGCATACCGAAGAAGCCGACGCCCGCCGATACAAGTGCAAGATTAGTGTCACCAATCTGCAAAAAACCTTCTTTGAGCGCCGCCCAAGTTTTGGCTAGCCCCCCTTCAGGGACTGAACTCAAATCCGCTTTACTCATCTGATATCCTCAATGTGTACTCTTGCCACTATCGCCTGCGGACATCGCTACATGCAAACATCCAATTCAGACCTTGCACACGGGCGCAGTTGCGCAATGATACTCATCTAACGCACAGGCTCGCTAATTCGTTCAATAAAAGGGCGCACTATGGTCACTCCTCTCTCACAAGCCATCACCGCAAAGCGCGATGACCTTATTGCTCTAACCCAAGACTTAATCCGCATACCAACCCTAAACCCCCCTGGTCGCGACTATCTTAGGATCTGCGAATACCTTGACCGCAGGCTCACGGCGCACGGGTTTGAGACACAATTGATCCGTGCCCACGGCACACCGGGTGACAGCATGAGATATCCCCGCTGGAACATCATCGCACGCCGCGAAGGAAAGCGCAGCGGCGAATGTGTCCATTTCAACAGCCACACCGACGTGGTGGAAGAGGGGCAAGGCTGGACTTTTGACCCTTTTGGCGCAGAGCTTGTAGATGGTAAAATCTACGGACGCGGAGCTTGTGATATGAAGGGCGGTCTCGCCGCCTCCATTATCGCAGCCGAAGCATTCATCGAGACATACAGTGACTTTGCAGGCGCAATCGAGATTTCGGGCACAGCAGACGAGGAGTCAGGCGGATATGGCGGCGTCGCCTATCTGGCAGAGCATGGCCACTTCAACCCCGCCCGTGTGCAGCACGTTATCATTCCCGAACCGCTGAACAAGGACCGCATATGCCTTGGCCACCGCGGCGGCTGGTGGGCCGAGATCGAGACGATGGGCGAGATCGCGCACGGCTCCATGCCATTTCTCGGCGATTGCGCCGTCCGCCATATGGGTGCAGTGCTGAATGAATTCGAGAATAAGCTCTTTCCCGCGATGGCCCTGCGCACCACCGATATGCCCGTCGTGCCAGAGGGCGCACGCAGCTCTACAATGAACATCAATTCCATCCATGGTGGCGCAAAGGAGCAAGACGACGATTTCGACGGCCTGCCCTCCCATTGCGTTCCCGACAGTTGCCGCATCACAATCGACCGCCGCTTCCTTGCCGAAGAGCCATTGGATGATGTCCGTGACGAAGTAACTGCTCTGCTCGAAGGACTGCGAGTCACCCGTCCCGATTTCGACTACAAGCTGACTGAGATAAACTCTGTCTTGCCCTCAATGACCGACCGTGATGCCCCCGTAGTGCGGACGGTGGCAAAAGCGATCCAGGATGTCATGGGCAAAGACCCCGAATATGTCGCCTCTCCCGGCACGTACGACCAAAAACATATCGACCGCATCGGGAAACTGAAAAACTGCATCGCTTACGGTCCGGGTGTACTGGAGCTGGCCCATAAACCCGATGAATGGATCGGCGTCGATGACATGATCGACAGCGCTTGCGTGATGGGTGCGGCGCTGGAGACGCTACTGCTGACTAAAGGCTAACGCATCATTCAAACGCCCGCGCACTGGCAAGGCTAAGCCCGTCCACAATCGCGGTGAGCGCGTGACCATGATGCACCTGCGCCTGCGGAAAGACAGCTTGCAATGCACCGCGTGTAACTTGCATCAAACTTGACCCACCCACAAATACCAGATGCGTCACGGCCTCGGGTGCAACTTCGGCTTGCGCCATTGTCACCAGTGCCGCAGCACCCATCTCGTCTGCCATGGGCCGCAGCAGCGCCTCAACCAGACCATCGCCCAGCGCCACGGCCAACCCGCGCTCTACTACACCCAGATCAATTGCGCCTGCGCCAGTGCCATTAGCCGCAATCTTTCCCGCTTCCACAGCAAAGGCGATATCATGCCCCAACTCGTCCTCCAGCACGGAAACAAGCCGCGCAAACAGATCAGGCTCCACCGCGTATTGGGCTAGATCCTTTGCCAGACGGCGGCTGTCGGGGGCATAGAGAAATGGGATTTTCTGCCACGTTGCAAGGTCGTTAAAGATCGTTGTTGGGGCGGTATGCGTCTCGTTGCCAAAGGCGTGGCGTATCTGACTTCCCCGCCCCAAAAGCGGCATAACAGTCTCTAAACTCACCATGCGGTCAAAATCAGTCCCGCCCAGACGCACACCGTGGCTGGCCAGAATATCGATCGCATCCGCCCCGTTGCGGAAAAGTGTAAAGTCGGACGTACCGCCACCAATGTCGACAATCAGCCCCAAATCACCTTCGGCCAACACATCACGGTTGGCCAGTGCCGCCGCCTCCGGCTCATACATAAAGGCAACGTCATCAAAACCTGCCCGCAGATATGCTTCCCGCAGGTCCACTTCGGCCTGCGTATTGCGGGCATCATCACCGTGAAACCGCACAGGACGGCCTGACAGGGCACGCTCGAACCGCTCGCCTGTTTGCGCCTCCGCTGCGACTTTTACCCGCCCCAAAAACCTTGAGACGACATCAATGAAATCGAGCTTTTCACCCAGCAAGTTCCGTTTTTCGCGCATCAAGGGCGCGCCCAACAGGCTCTTGACTGCCCGCATATAGCGCCCCTCCTCACCCGCGAGCAGTGCAGCACCAGCGTCTGACCCAATCAGCATCTTCTTGGTGTCGAAATCAAAGAACACTGCGGTAGGCATCGTCATATCACCAGCCTCAAGCTGGATCAGATGGGCAGCGCCATCCCGCGTGATACCCGCCGCCGAGTTTGACGTCCCGAAATCCACACCCAAAACTGCCATGCTCAATCCTACCTTCGCTAAAGCGCGCAGGCCTACCCCAGTGCCAATGCTGCCGCAAGGTTTCTCCTAGCCAACATGTGAATCGTCGCTTAACCTTTCACTCGAAACACAACGAGGGAGTCTCTCATGTTCAAACTGTCCCCACTCTTGCTTGGTGTCAGCGCTGCCGCATTGCTGGCTGGCGCCGCCATGGCAAAAGATGATCTCACAATCGCTATCCAGCTTGAGCCACCGCACCTTGATCCGACCAGTGCCGCCGCAGGTGCTATCGACTCCGTGCTTTACTCTAACGTGTTCGAAGGGCTGACCCGCTTTGATAGCGCAGGGGGCGTGATCCCCGGTCTGGCAAAAAGCTGGGAGATTTCCGAAGACGGGCTGACCTATACCTTCATGCTGAACGAGGGCGTAACGTTTCATGACGGCACGACAATGGACGCTGAAGATGTGAAATTCTCCCTCGACCGCATCGGTGCCGAGGACAGCGCAAACGCACAAAAAGCGCTCTACTCTGCAATCTCCGAAGTTAACGTGATCGACCCGATGACCTTCGAAGTGAAACTGTCGGAGGCCAACGGCAACCTGCTCTTCAACCTTGCATGGGGGGACGCGGTTATTGTCGCACCCGAAAGCATCGAGGGCATCAAACAGACGCCCATCGGCACAGGTGCCTTCAAGTTCGACAGCTGGACACAAGGCGACAAGATTGAGCTGTCGCGCAACGAAAGCTACTGGGGCACGCCTGCCGTACTCACCAATGCTACATTCAAATTCATCTCTGATCCCACCGCCGCCCTTGGCGCGATGATGGCAGAAGACATCGACGTCTTCTCGGGCTTTCCCGCGCCCGAAAACCTGCCACAGTTCGAGGCAGATCCACGGTTTCAGGTCCTCGTCGGCTCCACCGAAGGTGAGACGATCCTGTCCACCAACAACAAGATGCCGCCCTTTGACAACGTGAAGGTCCGCGAAGCATTGGCCCACGCCATCGACCGTCAGGCGATCATTGACGGCGCGATGTTCGGATACGGCACGCCCATCGGCACACATTTTGCACCGCACAACCCCGCCTATGTCGATCTGACCGCGATGAGCAGCTATGATCCCGAAAAGGCAAAAACACTCCTCGCCGAGGCTGGCTTTGCAGACGGGTTCGAGACAACACTCTTCCTGCCACCCCCCTCCTATGCACGTCGCGGCGGCGAGATCATCGCCTCGCAACTGGCCGCAGTGGGCATCAAGGCCGAGATCACAAATGTCGAATGGGCGCAGTGGCTGGAGTCAGTGTTCAAAGGCAAGAACTTTGGCCTCACCATCGTGAGCCACACCGAGCCGATGGACATCGGGATTTACGCCAACCCCGAGTACTACTTTCAGTACGACAATCCCGCGTTTCAGGAGTTGATGACCAAACTCAACATAACAACCGATCCCGAGATGCGCAAAATGATGTTGGGTGATGCGCAGAAAATGATCTCTGGCGACTACGTCAACGGCTACCTGTTCCAGCTCGCTGCACTCTCGGTCGCAAAAGCAGGTGTTCAAGGCCTGTGGGCGAACCAGCCAACCCAAGCCAATGATCTGACCGCCGTAAGCTGGGCCGACTAACCCGCAGAGCGCACCACTGGGAAACTTTCTGATAAAGGCCCCGCGTGTTGGGGCCTTTATGCGTTAAATCGCGCGGATCGCCCCACATCTGGATCACACGTCATGATATTCCTCATCACGATCTTTGTCTATTTTGTTGGCGTGAACATCTTTGCCTATCGCGCTTTTGCAATCGACAAGCGCAAGGCGATCAACAACGACCGGCGCACATCTGAGAAAACGCTGCTGTTTTGGGCAAGTATCGGGGGGTGGATCGGTGCGAAAATCGCCCAGCACAGACTCAGACACAAAACTCACAAACAACCCTTCGGAAGCGAATTAAACTTCATCGGGATGCTTCAGGTCGCCTGTATGGTCTTATTCATTGGAGTGTTTACCGCGCTCGCATTTGTCCCGACAGGTGCAAATTTTAGGCGCCCTGCACAGACGGCAAGTCCCGTGCCGCAAGTTGTGCAACCCGTTGACGGACAACTCTTGATATCACTCCGCCCTCCTGCCGCGCGTCCTGCAACGTGGTGAACCAATGCTCTGGTGGGTTGCGGCCACGGCTGTTGCCTTCAAACGTAAGCGCACGCAGGACATCTTGCGCTGCTTTGGGGAGCGTCCCTCCCAAATCATGACCGTTGAGTACACCCCACACACCCGTCCACAAACGACCAACCGTCCACGGATTATACCCACCACCGCCCAAAACCAGCAACCGTGGTGCACCCAAAGCCATCAGCCCCCGCAATATATCCCAATGGGCATTATTGCTGAGCCCCAGATGCGCTAGCGGATCATCCACCACACCGTCAGCACCACAAAGGAACACAATCGCATCAGGCTCGAATGTTTCAACTTTCGGCAGGATCAGAGCGTCACGCACATGCGCCATCTCGGCATCATTGAAACCGCGCGGCACGGGTAAATTGATCGCATTTCCGCCTGCATCATCGTCAATCAGCCCAGTGCGCGGCCACAGGCGCTCTTCGTGGACAGAAATCATCAGGCAGTCAGGGTCGCTAGAAAACCCCTCTGCAACACCATCGCAATGGTGCGCGTCAATATCGATATAGGCAATGCGGCGGACGCCATGATGGCGCAGGGACAACATTGCCAGCACGGGATCATTGAGATAGCAAAACCCGTTCGCCCGCCCAGGCAGGCCATGATGCGTCCCGCCGGCAGGATTGTAGATGACCCCTTCATCGGCCAGAAGCTCCCCTGCCAAGATTGACCCCCCTGCCGCAGTAGCTGGTCGGCGAAAGATCTCTGGAAAAACAGGATTGGTCACAGACCCGATATCGAACCGTGCCAGATCATCGGAAGTAGCTTCTTGTGCTGCCTCCACACGTTGTAGCGCCGCGAGATAGTCAGGGTCATGCCAGACCTCAAGCGCCTTCGGCTTGGCGCGGGGCGATGTGATAAATTGCTCAGAAGGGAGCCACCCAAGCGCACGGCTCAGGTCCATTACGGTGGACACCCGCGGCACACGCAACGGATGAAACCGCCCATAACTGGAACCACGAAAAATCTCGTGCCCGATGAAAAGAGGGTGCTGCACTTGCAATGGCCTAGCTTGGTAATTTTAGACAGATAGTAGCGCACAGGGTGATCGACACCCCAATGATAGCAAATATCTTTCTGACATGAAAAAAGGGCCGCATAATGCGGCCCCTCCTCATTGGTATCTGATGGTTTTAGCGTGTACCGCTTTGACCAGCAGCCGCTTCAGTTACCATGGCATCCCAGTTCCGCGAGCATGTGCGGTTCAGCAGCGCCATTTTTTCCGCCATTGCGGTCTCATCGTCACCTGCCATCACGGTGGATGTCGCAGTTGCGGTGCCGTTGTTCTCTGCCAGAGTCTGTACTGAGCCTGTTGTGCTTTCCTCGGCTTTCTCACCCTCGGTCGCGTTGGTCGCTGTTGCTGTTCCGTTGTTGTCCGCAATTGTTGCGTCGGACACACCGGTGATGTCGGCGATTGCCATCATTGCGACCTTATCGCGGTCAGCTCCCGACAGCTCATTGTACTGCTCGCATGTCATGTTACCTACATCAAGGTGGGCCGCCGCAAATGCTGGCATTGCTGTTGTAAGGGCAAGGGCTGCGATAGCTGTAGTCTTGAAAAGACGTGTCATAATAAACTCCTGTGTTGCAACGCAGTCAGTGCGCTGCTTCGTTGATAAGACAATGCAAAGCTTGCCGTCTTCGTTCCGATTTTTTTGATAAACAATGTTTGGAACCAATACGCAGGAAGTGCGTTGCCGCTGCCCTCATATTGGACAGTTCTGGCTGGACCCCTCCCCCAACTGCGCCTAGGCTTCAACTGATGTTGCGGTATACTTTCAAACGCTTGTTGTCCTTGATTATCAGCCTCGCCATCGCGTCGCTGGTGATTTTTGCCGTTATCGAAATCGCACCGGGTGATCCGGCATCCTACATGCTGGGTATAAACGCGCAGCCCCAGACATTGGCCGCTTTGCGCGCCGAACTTGGTCTCGATGTGTCCAAAGTCGAGCGGTACATCACATGGATCACGGGCATGTTGAGTGGTGATTTCGGCACTTCCTATACCTACCGGACCCCTGTCGCTGATATGGTGGCGGCGCGGTTGTGGGTTTCTTTACCGCTGGCCGTTTACGCACTCATGCTCTCGACTCTTATCGCCTTCCCTGCGGGCATCTATGCGGCGGCACGACGCGGGCGTGCGGGAGATATGGGTGTGATGGGTGCCACACAACTCGGTGTGGCAATCCCCAACTTCTGGTTCGCGATGATTTTGGTTCTGCTCTTTGCGATAAAACTACGCTGGTTTGCAGCGGGCGGTTTTGTCGGCTGGGACGAAGGATTTTTCGCGGGGGTTCATTCCCTGACGCTCCCCGCAATTGCCCTCGCCCTGCCCCAAGCGGCGATTCTCGCTCGCGTCATGCGCTCGTCCCTACTGGATGTCTTGGGCGACGATTTCATGCGCACCGCACGCGCCAAAGGGCTGACTGAGTGGCAGGCGCTCCGCCGTCACGGTCTGCGCAACGCTATGATCCCCGTCCTGACAATCATAGGGCTGCAATTCTCCTTCCTGCTCGCAGGGGGCATCATCATTGAACAGGTCTTCTACCTGCCAGGCCTTGGCCGGCTCATCTTTCAGGCCATCTCTGCCCGCGATCTGATTGTGGTGGAAAGTGTAACGATGCTGCTGGTCTTTGCTGTGATCTTTGTGAATTTTTGCGTTGATCTGGCATATGCAGCCGTCGATCCCCGCCTGCGGGGGCGCGCATGACACATTTCGATCCCGGCTTGCGGAGCCGCACATGAACCGCAATTTGACCATTGGCGCACTGCTAGCGGGAACCTTTATCCTCGCCGCACTGGTATCATTTTTCTGGACGCCGTTCGACCACGCGACGCTCAGCATTCCAAACCGACTACAAGCACCCAATGGCACAAACTTGCTCGGGACCGATCACTTTGGGCGCGATATCCTAAGCCTGATTATGGTGGGCGCACGGACCTCTATCGCGGTGGCGTTGGTAGCCGTCGGCATCGGGATGTGTCTTGGCATCCCCCTTGGCCTGTGGGCGGCGGCGCGGCGTGGCAGCCTCATCGACGAAATCATCATGCGCGGTAACGATCTGGTCTTTGCCTTCCCATCTCTTGTCATCGCGATCCTGATCACTGCTGTCTTTGGCGCAGGCGCCATCAACGCCATAATCGCCATCGGCATCTTCAACATCCCCGTCTTTGCCCGCATCACACGCGGCGCGGCGCTGTCGCTTTGGGAGCGGGAGTTCATCCTCGCCGCCCGTGTCTCTGGCAAATCCAGCCTGCGCATTTCCGTTGAGCATATCCTGCCCAACGTCACCAATCTCCTCATTGTGCAAAGCACCATCCAATTCTCCCTCGGCATCCTCGCCGAAGCAGGCCTGAGCTATGTGGGCCTTGGCGCACAACCACCCCTGCCCTCATGGGGGAGAATGCTTGCCGATGCCCAAACCATGGTAAGCATCGCACCACATATGGCGCTCATGCCTGGTTTTGCGATCATCCTCACGGTGCTGGGGCTGAACCTGATGGGAGACGGTCTGCGCGACACCCTTGATCCACGGCTCAGGGTAACACGCACATGACCCTATTGTCTGTCCAAAACCTCAATCTATCGATCCACAGCTATTCGATTTTGCGGAACATCAGTTTTGACATCTTGGAGGGGGAGATCGTCGCCATCACAGGCGAAAGCGGCTCTGGAAAATCCATGACAGCACTGGCCACGATGCAATTGCTCCCGCGCGGGACAACCTCGCAGGGCCACATCATGCTGGACGGTAAGGACCTTCTCGCACTCAGCGAAAGCGACCTCTGCGCCCTGCGCGGCAATGACATTGGCATGGTATTTCAGGAACCGATGACTGCCCTCAACCCCGTCAAAACCATCGGCGATCAAGTGGCCGAGACGATCCTCATTCACAAACAAACCACCAAGGCGCAAGCGCTGGAGCAAGCGGCCCGGACCCTCACCCGCGTGGGCCTGCCGCAAGAACAATTCCCCCTGTCCCGCTTTCCGCATGAGTTGTCGGGCGGTCAGCGCCAGCGCGTTGTCATTGCCATGGCCATCGCCCTGCGCCCGCGCCTCCTGATCGCTGATGAACCGACAACTGCACTGGACGTCACAACCCAAGCGCAAATCCTCGACCTGCTCACTACCCTTGTGCGCGAAGACGGGATGGGCCTGATGATGATCACCCATGACCTTGCCGTTGTTGCAGACATGGCCGACCGTATCATCGTCATGCGCGAGGGAGAAATAGTTGAGCAAGGGCAAACTAAAAACCTCCTGCGCGAGATGCAGCACCCCTATACGCGCATGTTATTCGCGGCCTCTTCGCATAAGGTCGACCTACCCCAAACAGAGGCCGCGCACCCCCTGCTCGAAGTTACAAACGTTAGCCGCGACTACCATACCCCGCGCAAGACTTTATTCGGCAAAACGGGCAAGTTCCGCGCGGTAAAAAACGTCAGCTTCACACTACACAAAGGGGAGCGTTTGGGTCTCGTCGGCGAAAGTGGCTGCGGCAAATCCACCCTCACCCGTGCCTTGCTTGGCCTCGAGCAAGTGCAGGAAGGCACGATCACTCTCGGCGGCGAACCCGTTTTCACAGGCAACAAACCAAACCTCGCCGTGCGCCGCCGCATGCAGGTGGTGTTTCAGGACCCCTTTGGCAGCTTCAACCCACGCCACCGTGTTGCCCGCCAGGTTACCGAGCCGTTTCACCTGCTCGACACCCCGCCCATCGGCGCAGCACGCCAGAATGCAATTGATGAAGCACTGACTGCTGTGGGCCTCACGCCCGCAGACGCAAATAAATACATCCACGAATTTTCTGGCGGCCAGCGCCAGCGCATCGCCATCGCCCGCGCGTTGATCATCCGTCCCGACCTTATCGTCTTTGACGAAGCGGTGAGCGCGCTGGACGTCTCGGTGCGCGCACAAATCCTCGACCTTTTGGTGGAGTTATGTGAGGCTTATAACCTCAGCTATCTGTTTATCTCCCATGACCTCAGCGTCGTGCGCACAATCACTGATCGCGTGTTAGTGATGAAGCAAGGTGAGATTGTCGAGCGTGGCGACACTGAAGCCGTGTTCACCAACCCGCGCCACGCCTACACAAAATCCCTCATCGACGCAGCGCCAGTGCTGCCCGACCTGAAAGGCATCCAAGCATGACCCCTATTAACCTCACTGAGAAGCTCATCCATATTAGCACACATTGGGACCCGCATGTGATCGCGGACTACAACGAGAATGATGTTATGGTTGTCAAATTCGCTGGCGAGTTTCCCTATCACTTGCATGAGGACACCGACGATTTTTTCCTTGTCCTGAGCGGTGAAATGACCATGGACATCGAGGACGAAAGCCATAGCGTCAAAGCTGGGGAACTGTTCATCGTGCCACGCGGTGTGTCCCACCGCCCCCGTGCCGCGCAAGAATGTCACGTCCTGCTGATCGAGCCGAAAGGTACCCCCAACACAGGCGATACCAGCACCGCCAGCAGCAAACCGAGGCTCTAATAGTATGAAGGTCGGCCCTACAAACAGCCTCACAGATGTCGGCGGCCTGCGTGTCGGCAACGCGCACGATGCCACCCTGCAATCAGGTACAACAGTTGTTTTAGGCGACACGCCTTTTACCGCTTCTGTCGCCGTCATGGGCGGTGCCCCCGGCACGCGAGAGACTGACCTGCTGGCTCCTGATAAATCCGTGGTTGCCGTTGATGCACTGGTGTTGTCGGGCGGCTCTGCCTTCGGGCTCGACGCTTGCTCGGGCGTGGTGGACGGGCTGCGCGCTGACGGTCGGGGGTTTCGTGTCGGTGCTGCTCAAATCCCCCTCGTCCCGGGTGCGATCCTGTTTGATCTGCTCAATGGCGGAGCCAAGGATTGGACCGAAAACCCTTATCGCGCCCTCGGCCTTAAAGCCTACCGAAACGCCTCAGAGCAGTTCGAGATCGGCAGCGTGGGCGCAGGTACAGGTGCGCTCACCGCGATGCTCAAAGGGGGGCTTGGCACGGCATCCCTACAACTACCCGACGGCAGCACCGTCGCCGCCCTCGTCGCCGCCAACCCTGTCGGTGCCGTAACCACACCTGGTGATCGCCATTTCTATGCCGCCCCCTTCGAGATGGGTGGCGAGTTTGGTGGTATTGGTCCTGACCCAGCCAGCGGTCTGGGCCTCAGCCGTGAAAGCCGCAAGATGAATGCGATGTCCGCCCGAGCTAACACTACAATCGCTATTGTTGCCACAAATGCAGTGCTAACAAAGGCGGAATGCCACCGTGTCGCGACCGCGGCCCATGACGGGATCGCCCGTGCCTGTGTGCCCGCACATACGCCAAATGATGGTGATCTGGTCTTTGCGCTGACCACAGGTGCGCGCCCCGCTGCGGACGTTTTGCTTACGGGACACGCCGCCGCACTGTGCCTCTCACGGGCCATTGCGCGTGCGGTTTATGAGGCAACCCCTGCCGAGAACGATATCATGCCTTGCTGGAGGACTGCCAATGCCAGCATTTGAGCAAGGCGCAGTATCCCTCCATTATGAAATCTCAGGCGACGGCCCACCACTTCTACTGATCGCAGGGATGATGAGTGATAGCGCAAGCTGGGCGCCACTTGTCCCACGGTTGGAGCCGCATTTCACCGTTATTCGCCCTGACAATCGGACTACTGGACGCACAATGCCGATTGATGCTCCCGCGTCTGTCGATCTCTTTGCAGCAGATTGCGCTGATCTCCTCAGCCATCTGGACCCGGGCCCTACACATGTCATGGGGCACTCTTTAGGCGGAATGATCGGGATGCGGCTGACATGTGCACATGCCGGTCTTGTCAAATCCCTGACATTTGCTGCCTCTGCACCAATACGATTGGAGCGGAATGTAGCATTGTTCAGAAACCTCGCAGCAATTAGGCAAAGCAATGCGGCCCCAGATGTGTGGCTGAATGCTTTATTCCCATGGCTTTTTGCACCTACATTCTTTGAGACTGAAGGAGCCGCAGAGCAGGCGGCGATGCTATCTCTCGCCTATCCCTTCGCTCAAAGTGCCGAAGCAATGCTACATCAGATTGCGGCCTTGGATGGCTATGTTCCAGATCACATCAAAAACATCCCCTGCCCCACGCAGGCGTTACTGGCGCAAGGCGATTTACTGCTGCCTGCCCATCTGGCCAAGCCTTCTTTGGGCAATATCCCTGTGCATACGATCGCAGACGCGGGGCATTCGATCCACTGGGATGCTCCAGATGCAGTTGCCGCGCACCTTATCGCATTCATCGCCCAACATGAGGAAGACCGACATGACAACTGATCTCTATGGCCTCGAAGTAACCTGCGACAAGGCGGCAACACTGACGGCGATCAACGACTTCATCCATGGTTTTCTCAGCTACCAACCAAAAGCCACGAACATCCTTGCGGCAGCTGATGCCGATCCTGAATGTGCGCTGGCGAACGCCTATGCCGCATTGTTGTGGATGTTCCTCGAAGCGCCTGTTGCGCCGCAAAAGGCCGCTCCCTACATCGTCCGCGCCCAAGAAGCGCGAGAGGGGATCACCACGCGCGAAGGGCTAATCATTGATGCTGCCGCCGCATGGACGCAGAACGACGTGCCAAATCTGCTTAGGATTTGTGACGAGATCACCACGGATCACCCCCGCGACATGGCCGTACTCAAACTCGCACAATACCATCTTTTCAACCTTGGCGATGCGACGGGAATGTTGCGCATGGCACTCAAGGCACTGCCAGAGGCAGAAGACATCGCCTATGCCCATGGGATGGTCGCGTTCGGCTATGAACAATGCCATTTGATCAGCCGCGCCGAGAGAGCTGCACGTCACGCCATGGCGCTGCAACATGATGAGGCGTGGGCCCATCACGCCATTGCCCATGTCATGCTGACCGAAGGGCGTGTTGCCGAGGGTGCCGCGTTTATGGAAAGCGTGGCCAAAACTTGGGGCGGGTTAAATAGCTTCATGCGTAGCCATAATTGGTGGCATCTGGCACTGTTTTATATCAGCCTTGGCCGTCACGACGACGTGCGCAAAGCTTATGACACGCATGTCTGGGGACTAGCCAAGAATTACTCGCAGGATCAGGTTGGCGCGACATCCCTTCTGGCGCGAATGGAGTTTGCAGGCGTTGATGTAGGCGACCGCTGGGGTGACGTGGCCGATCATGTCGCCACGCGCGGTGCGGATACAGTGAGCCCGTTTCTGACTCTGCAATACCTCTATGCCCTCGCCCGCACCTCACGCCCAGAGGCTAGGCCGTTGATGCAGGCGATTGTGGCCCGTGCACAAGACGACACTCAGTACGACCACATTGCATGGCGCGATGTCGCCCTTCCCGCAGCGCAGAGCATCATCGCACACAGCAAAGGCGATTGGGACACCGCGATTACCCAAATGGCCCGCGCGCTCCCGCGTATGTCCGAATGCGGCGGCAGCCATGCCCAACGCGATCTATTTGAGCAAATTCATCTGGATGCCTTGGTAAAAGACGGTCGCGCATCCTCGGCTCAGCAAGTTCTGGAAATGCGGCGGACTTATGATCCGGATGGCGTGCCTCTCAATATGCTTTTGGGTGACATATACGACCAGACAGGCCTGCCCGCCCTCGCCGCAGAAGCACGCGCTCGGGCAAATCAAACGCTCATCTCGCAGAATCCTTGAGGCAATCAGGACTGCACGCTAGGTTAAAGTAATTTTATAGAAGGTTAGGCCAGATTATGAGCAAAGATTGGTATTACGCCGTTGAAGGCACGTCAAACGGACCGATCAGCGAGGTGGAGCTTAAAGAACTCGTCGCAGTTGGCACAATTCGGAGCGATACACTTGTCTGGCAGGAAGGTATGGCAGATTGGCTACCCTATGCACGTGCACAAGGAACGCAGAGCGCTGAGCCTCTGCCCCCACGAACGCCGTCAGGTGGGGGACACGATCCTGCCCGCGATGACGCCAATACATTCATGGGCGCGCTCAAGGACGGCTTTGCCCGCTTTGTCGATTTCAAAACCCGCTCAACACGGTCGCAATACTGGTGGTTTACGCTGTGGTCGATTATCGTCAGCGTTATCACAGGTGTCATCGATCTGTCCTTGGGCATGGGCGACACAGGGCCTATAGGCCTGATGGCTTCCCTCGTTTTCTTCCTGCCCTCAATCGCTGTTGCAATCCGGCGCTTGCACGATATTGGCCGAACAGGATGGTGGATGCTCCTTGTCTTTATTCCGCTAATTGGGTGGATCGTGTTGATCGTCTTCTACTGCACCAAATCCGAACCAACGCCGAACCAGTGGGGCCCAGAACCACAGCACTAAACTATACCCCTCTTGGCACACCTGCTAGGAGGGGCTCGCCTTAAGCGCGCGGGCCGATGGTAATTTCCAATTCAGCGATTCCATCAACACCTCCGGTGATGACATCCCCTTCAACCACTGCCGCTACACCCGCCGGTGTGCCTGTCATCACCAAATCGCCCGACGCCAATGTCATCCCTTGGCTCAGCGTTGCGACGTGTTCGGCAACGGACCAGATGAGATCAGCAATATCAGCATCCTGACGAACCTCCCCGTTCACCGCGAGCCAGATACGGGAGTTTGTAAGACTGGGAACATCAGAAATAGGTTTGAGTGCGGCAATGGGTGCCGAGAGGTCAAATGCTTTTGCCCAATCCCAAGGGCGGCGCGTTTGCTTGGCCTCGGCCTGCAAATCGCGACGGGTAAGGTCGATACCAACAGACGCGCCCCAAATGTGGTCCATCACATCCTCGGGCGCAATATTGGCCCCGCCTTTGCCAATCGCGATTACCAACTCAATCTCGTGGTGCAGATCGTGCGTCAGCGGTGGATAAGGTATGGTGCAAGGAGTGTCACAAGCGGCATCCGCAGGCTTGGTAAAGAAGAATGGCGGCTCGCGGTCAGGATCATTCCCCATTTCGCGGGCGTGCGCCTCATAATTTCGCCCAACACAAAATATTCGACGCACAGGAAAACGCGCATCAGTGCCCTGCACAGCAAGGCTTGCTTGAACGGGAGCTGGAAAAACAAAATCCATGAGCGGAACCTTTTAGATGGTGGGTGTATCATATCAGACTAGACCCAACACCCTTGAGATTGTCCAGCTAAAGGCCGTCAGTCCCCCAGCTTGGCATGAACTTCATCGAGATCGATTTCGCCAATCGGCATCTTATTGGCAGGATTTTCGAAGTCATATTTGAACAAATCAAAATCACGCTTGAAAATCTCACGCACCAGATGCATCGACAGATCGTCAAAATAATCCTCAACGGGGTGCGCGCGCTTGGGGCCATGCCCTTCGCTTTCGTTAAAGCGGGGGATCGCGGTCAAATCAACTGCATGTGGCGTCTTGATCGCGTCCAACACATCTTGCATGCCATCGTTAAAGCTCTCGGTCCACACAATCTTGTCGTAGGTACCGCCATTCACGATGAAGGTGCTCACATGGCCCGCCTGACCCGACCAGTGGATGTCAGGGTCCATCGGGCGGCGCCATCGAATGGTGTCACGGGCAAACAGCAGAAAGCGGCGGAAGCTTGCGATCTGGTCAAACTCCTGCTTTCCATCATCACCGCCCACTTCGATTCCGTATTTTTGGATCAAAAGTGGCACTAAATTGCCACGGTACCGCTTTCCGTTGCGTTGAATTCCACAGATCTTGTCAAAGAAAGAACTGAGGATGCGCGTGTAGGGATTACGCACACAGGTAAAGGCATAGGACTCGTGGTTTTGTACATTACGGGTGATCGGGTCCTGACTTTCTTCAAGCGCCCACTTGTGCATTCCACCCACCGCATCATGGATATCACCGTCGAAAAACACACCGTGATCAGAATAATACATGATCTGACCAATGGTCGAGCAAGCACATTTCGGCACCACGCGGTACACGACACTTTCACTCTCGGTCATCCAGGTTCCGGGAAAACCCATGTGTGATACTCCTGCTCAGGTCAAATTTGCCGCCTCTTGGGGCAGCTTTACGTTACAAAAGCAAATAATTGCTGTTTATTCAATGAGTGTTCACGATTATCTATGTAAACAATAGAGTGTAAAATAGTGAATTGTTTCTGAATGGCAAAAATTGCCTACATCCTGCTGTGCCACAAAGATCCGGACGCCATTATCAAACAGGCGGATCGGCTGACAGCTGTGGGCGACTATATGTCGATTCACTTTGATGCGAGTGCCGACCCAGCGCAGTATAAAGCCATCCGCGCCGCGCTTGAAAATAACCCTAATGTAACCTTCGCCAAAAAACGCATCAAATGCGGCTGGGGTGAATGGTCGCTTGTACAGGCGACGTTGCACGCGGTTCAAGCCGCGGTTGAGGCTTTTCCCCGCGCAACACATTTTTACATGTTGTCAGGCGACTGTATGGCGATCAAATCTGCGGAATACACGCACCGCTATCTCGATAATAACGATGGCGACTTCATCGAGAGCTTTGATTACTTCGAGAGCGACTGGATCAAAACGGGCTGGACAGAAGAACGGCTGATCTATCGTCACTGGTTCAATGAGCGAACCCAGAAAAAGCTTTTCTATGCGATGTTCAACTTCCAAAAACGATTTGGCTTCAAACGGGAAATTCCCGCAGATATCCAAGTGCAAATCGGCAGCCAATGGTGGTGTCTGCGCCGGCAAACCATCGAAAAGATCCTTGATTTCACCAAACAACGCCGTGATGTGGTCCGCTTCTTTCGCACAACATGGATTCCCGACGAGACGTTTTTCCAAACGCTTGTGCGCCATATGGTGCCTGAAAAAGAAATTCACGCACGCACGCTCACCTTCTTGATGTTCACGGATTACGGGATGCCCGTAACCTTTTACAACGACCACTATGACCTGCTGCTCAGCCAGGATTATCTTTTTGCCCGCAAGATCAGCGCTGATGCAAAAGACCTTAAACGTCGCTTGGGCCTTCTCTACTCCGCGCAAGGGGTGCAGTTTCAAATCAGCAACGAAGGGCGAAGCCTGTTCAAATTTCTGACGGGACGTGGACGCATTGGTCGCCGCTTTTCGACACGGTTCTGGGAGACGGAAAGTACACTTGGCCGCGAGCGCGAACTCCTGATTGTGGTCTGTAAGAAATGGCATGTCGCCAAGCGCGTGCTGGAACGCATCCGTCAAAGCACAAATGTCCCCGCCATCGAATATATCTTTAACGAAGAGGATGCGCACTTGCCCGCGCTCGGCGGGATCGAAAAGACGTTGGGAAAGCGCACACGACACCGCCGCGCCTTGATGCGGATGCTGTTCGATTACTTCGAAACAGACAGGCTGATTGTTTGTATGGACCCAAGCAACCTCGACCTGCTCGAAGATTTTGCATCAGACCGCTCTGTCACCCGCATTCTTGAGATTGATTGTACCTTCACCGAAGAATACCTGATCGGTCATGCCATGCGGGTCGGTCTTGCGGGGGAGCAAACGTCACAGGAAACTCTGGATCGCCTGATGCCGACCATCCGGAACGATATGATCTTTGAAAGCGACGCAATCCGCGATGCGCAGTTCGAGAACCACTGCCGCATCCGCGAGGTCGCCTCACCAGAGGAAAACGCCGACGAGTTGGCAAAATTTCTCGGCGTCAACCGCGACAAAGCACATGAAATTACCAGCACCGATTATCTTTTCGCCGACTAAGGAATTCACCTGTGACCTATACATATGACGACCAGAATATATTTGCCAAAATTCTGCGTGGCGAAATCCCCAACACCACCGTTTTAGAGACCGAGCACACGTTGGCTTTTCGTGATCTCTATCCACAAGCGCCGGTGCATGTACTCGTGATCCCCAAGGGGCCCTATGTCAGCTATGATCATTTCGCGGCCAGTGCGTCGGATGCCGAGATTGTGGACTACACCCGTGCCATTGGGGAAGTTTGCAGGATGGAAGGAGTCGCCCTTGATGCGTCAGACGGCTTTCGTATGATAAGCAATGCAGGCGCACACGGCGTGCAGGAAGTGCCACACTTGCATGTTCATATCCTTGGTGGCCGCAGCATCGGCCGAATGATCCAAAAGCCTGCTTAAACCCAGAAAACGCCGCAAACCAAGGGTATCGGATTTTTTGCAAAAATTCGCCTGTTTAGGGCTTCTTGCGCCACGACCCCAGCCAGCCTGTCACTGCACCTGTAGCATCTGCGATATCGTCTTCGATCGCTTCCATGGTTGGATCAATCCGCGCCATGCGGAACCGGCGCCAGCGCACCCAGATGCCATAGATCACGGCGGCAAACAGTGTCAGGATGATGATGTTCAGCCACGGTATCCCCTTGGACGCGTCAGGCCCTGCTACGGCACGCACGGAGATCGCATTGGGAAAGATGGTCAGAAACTCGTTGCGCCAGCCGTAGTGTTTGATCGCGACATAGCGCGGCGCGGCTTCAGTGGACGCCATATCGCTCGCCTCCGCCTGAAGGTTGGAGGTGTCGAATTTGAAATATGGAGGCCAGCCCCAGCCTGTATCCTCGTTGCGGTAAACCATCACATCACCACCAACGCGGCGCGTCTGGATGAAAAAAACATCGCGGTTCGCTAGTGTCCCATCCGTACCAACATCCGCCTGCGCCCAGAAAAGCGCATTCTCACCCGGGTCGATCCGCTTTTCATAGGTGTCCGTGACCCGCACGATATCGGTCTGCGGCAGCGTATAGTGGAACACTGCAGCGATGATCACCCAAACGGTGATCCAGAATGTCCAACGGATAAGACCCAGCATGCAAAACTCTCTCAGGCAAAATTTGTAAGGTAGATGACAATTGACACAAGGATCACCGGAATAACATAGACCGAGAGGATCAATTTGCGGCGCAGTGATTTGTCGTACTCCGCCAACCCTTCGTCGAGAAATTCATCAAGGCTCTGTTCTTTCGGTCCCTCGTTCCACTCTGCACGCAGCTTACCCTTCCGCACAGAGCGCGAGTAAAGCGACAAGCAGACATAAATCACGCTCAGCACGATAAAGCCAACAACCATTAGGCGGGCAAGTGCGGCCATATTCTAACTCCTTTTTGACGGCCCCCATGGGCCATCTTGTACGGTATTCTTCGGCACGGGTGGCGGTTTCTTACCGCGGCGCGGCAGCGGCGGCGGGCTGATCAGCGCTGCGTGGCCGAATAGTGCGTCACGCACCCCTGCTTTGTCCATAATGTACTCGCGCTCTAGAAAATCAACAACATAGGCCTTCTTCGCTTCGGGCCAATTGGCGTAGGTGCTGTAAAACAAGTCTTTGTGGCAGATAAACAGCTGGCGGATATCTTTTGGCGCAAGTTCAGCCAGTAGCATATTCACCAGCTCGGCATCGGGGGTATCGGCGGCACGTAGAGTGTAGAAATACACGGGGTCACTGCTGTTAATATTCGGGAACGCACCACCATTCTCGGCCCAGTTCACCAATTGCCCCAGCGTGTGGAACTCGGGGGGCAGCTTGTCGCTATGCTCACGTGCAAGGCGGCGCAGGTCGCCGCGCGTCAGACCCGTCAGGTCTACCCCTTGCCCCGCCACCGCGTCGATAAGGATAAAGTCCATCTTCTGTCGCAGGATCGCGGCAGATTTGATGCCCCGCGCCTCAAGGATCGTTTGGGTCAGGCCGTTAAGTTGGAAAAACTTGGCGACATGGTTGCGCTGGGTCGCATCAAAGATGTGCTCGACGGGCAGATCGGTGAGGGCATCCTTCCCCGCAGGGGCGATCACGGCGGGATGCTCCACGTCTTGGAACACATAAAGCCCGCCAAAATGCGCGGACCAGAAGTTGCGCTGGTCAAAGCTCATGGTTTTGAGTTTCACAGGATTGCGCACCACATCGCCTGTCTTGCCCGCGATCTCGATCATCTGGGCGATGAGCACATCGTCGTACCAGCCCTCCTCCGTCTCGCGGAATTCATCGACCATATCAGCCAGCCTTGACGCATCCTTGACCGTGCCGCCCGTGGTGTCTGCGTCGATGGTGATGCGGCGAATATCGAACAGACGCGCAGGCGAGGAGACGTCGTAGACACTGTTTACAAGCTCCCCCGCGACAGCATCCTTGGCCGTCAGCGCGAACAGCGCCGCTTCGTTCTGGGCAATAAACTCCTGCAAAATCGCCTTGGAGGTCGAGAATTTGGTGTTGAGCAAAGGCGACATGCGCTGCTCGACGCTCAGCAGAATGAACTGACGGTTCACGCCCTTGTGGTTGAGGTAAAGCGGGTCTGACAGCTCATCGCCAATCTCGGGCGAGTAGCCGGAGATGTCGATGTAGAAATCCGTGAGGGTGGTCCGCTTCCCCGTCAGATGATGCAGCGCACGGTTATACCGCTCGACCAAGGCGGGCGAATGGACGTGGAAGAGATTGCCGAACATCAGGCCGGCGCGGATGAGGCGGTTCATTTAGATTTCCTTGAACCATTCTGGGTGAATTGTGACCTGCTCCACCATTTCAGTTGTTACACCCAAATTGTTTATCTTAAGGAGCTCGCACAACCTACCTCCGTCGATAAGATCAATCGCAGTTGCCCCATCTCTTGTAGCCTCGTCATTTGCCTGCGCTGTGTAATGACCCGTAGTAATAAAAAGCCCTTTATCCGCCCTACCTTGCATAGCACCGCGGAAGTCTCTTATTTCCCCTGCTGCGACACCGCCCTTATAACGCTTGCATTGGAAATATACCTGAAACGAAACAAGATTAACGCGTAAAACACCAACGCCATCAATGCCACCGTCGCCAGATTTCCCCCGAACCTCTACTTTGGTAAAGCCAGCTTCTCTTAAAAGCCTTTGGGCCAGCCTTTCAAATGCGCTGGGGTCCATGCTCCGCAAAACAGATAGTAGCTGTTCATCCCAAGAGGCATCTTGTTCATTCTTCGGATTATTCTCAGGCCCCAGATCTCCATTTTTTTCGCCTGTGCTACCTTTTTCAATTTCAGCGCTCTTTAACTTAGCCAATCTTTTTCCACGAGCTTTCTCACGCTCTTCAACTTGAACTGCTTCGTAAATTGCTTTTGTCTCGGCATATGAGTTGATTGAAGAACCTAAGGAGGTGAGTGCCCACACTCCTTTCCTTGAGTTTTCAAGTGCTCCACCCTTTTTTAGATAGGTTCGCGCCCAAGCCAAATAATAATTGAGGCGAGGACTGTTCCCATCCACCATCATGTATGATTGCTCTTCTTCCGAACATCCTTCGACTTCTACAACCTTCTCATCCAACTCCGAAATAGCCGCAGACCCGCCGATTTCTTTGAGAGCTTGAACCGTTACAAGCATCAAACCAGCCAGATCTGGAAACCCCGTTTCTTCAATTTTGAACCTTCTAGTCATGGCCTTCCTCCCAAATACCGCTTCTTCGCCTCTTCCATACGCCCCATATCCCGCACAGCATTCTCAATCGCGACCTCATCCGACTTATCGGCATAGCGAAACTCTGAATCCGCGTAGCGGTTGATTTCTTGCACGACCATCTCCACCGTAATGGGCTGGCGCATGTCTTCGATCATCGCTTTCTTGGTGTCGTAGTCTTTGAACAGGAACAGGTCGGGCTGCTCCATCCATTCGTCGGGCAGCTCGAAGTCCATGGCGCGGACTTTTACAGCGTCGGTGATGTTCTTGATCGCGCGGCCTGTGAAGCGGGGGTCGGCCTCTTGGATCGCCTTTAAATACGTCCCTAACTTGTTGATCGTGTCCAGCGCGCCGATCTGCGACTGCACAGCGGTGTAGACCTCCAACAGCTCCGCTTCATGCGGCTTGGCGTGGCCTGCGAACGATGCTGCGACTGCTTTTTTGATCGCTTGGGCCTCGAACACCGTGTGATCGCCCAGCGGGATGTCGTGGTTTTTACCCATTAGCAGATAGAGGATATCGACATAGTCATCACGCGTCTGCGGTCCGTCCACAAGGAAGCGCGCGCCTGCGCGTTGGCGGAGCGCATCGTCCACATTCTCGGGGTAGTTCGAGAACATGCCGAAGGTGCAATTGCCGCGCACAACTGTATTGGCGCCTGCAAAACTCTCCATCAGAACAGCAGTAATCTCCAGCTGACCCGCCGAGGATTGGCGGTCGCCGCGCTTGCCTGCAAGCTGGTCAATGTCGTCGATGGTGCCAAAGCCGATCACGGAAGGGTCAATGATGTTGTTGATAAACGCCTTGGCGTTCTGGCCCGATTTGCCCTGATAGCTGTCGATGTTATCGGTGCTGAGGTTCTGATAGCGGAAGGGATAGTCCGCGTTGCCGCAATACTCCGAAATCAGCCCCGCCATCATCTGGATCAGGGTCGTCTTCCCCGTGCCCGGGGCGCCATCGCCCATGAAGGTAAAGATGAAGCCGCCCAGATCGGCAAAGGGATTGAGGCGACGGTCAAAGTCATAGGCCATCAGCATCTTTGCCAGCTTCATCGACTGGTATTTCGCGATGTGATTGCCGACGACCTCATTGGGTTTCTTGAAGGTCATCGTGAGTTTGGTAGATTTAGCCGCGGAGGCAGGGGTGAACCCGCGCACGGTGAAATCATCGGCCTCAACGTGCCATGCGGCAGCGGCAAATGCCTCAAGGCGCGGGGCAGTTGTGGCGCGCAATGCGACCTTCTCCATCAGGCTTTCGGCGAAGGCGCTGACTGTGGCGACCAGACGCGCATCATCTGTGGCATGGGTGGCGATATCTCGGTCCAATTCCCACAGCGCGCCGTGCAGGGCGGTTTGGCCATTGTCGGTCAGGACTTCCTCCACCTCGCCCACTTCGACGGTGACTTCGCTCAGGTGTGAGGACAGCAGATAGGCAGTGGCATTGGCGAATACATGCAACGTGACCAACGCATCAGCGGCAAGCAGTTCGCCGAACTCAGCCTTACGCGCGGGGGGCAATGCGCCGTCGAGATTGGCGCGTTTGAGATCACCGAGGCTTGAGCTTTCCGCGACATTTTCGGCCACGGCCAGCGCGATGGCAATGGCGTGGCGCAGGGCGTGCAGCACGGTAGCCTGAAGCGGCGACATGAGTGCGTCATCGCCGTCAGCACCTTCAACCGTAGCGATCAGTTGCACAGCGCCTGTTGGCGTGCGCCGCCGCGTTACCAGGCCCGGTGTGGTCGAACGGAACCGCCGCCGCGTGCCAATCCCGCTGGAACGCTCCGCTGCGGGGGCATCCGCCGCTTTGCCGATCCGTGGCGCGTGGTCAAACCCTTCGATCAGGCTTTGTGCCATCTCGATGTGGCTGGCGATGTCTTCCTCACGGAGTTCCATTTGATCGGAGGTCTGGCTCATGGGATGCCCTTTCTGATTGTCTGTTCGCCGCGCTTAATATTGCAGCACGCGGCCACCTGTGCTGACCACGAATTTCCTCACGCCGTTGAAACCCGGCGGGTTATGCTCTTCCAGCACCTGATAGGGGCGTTGGGGCAGGATGATGCTGCGCTGGGTGCGAGTGGCACCGATATCAGGCAACGCTCCCCCCATCGGATCAAGCGCAAAAATCTCCCGCTCAACCGTTGAGAACCAGCCCGCCTTCTCTTCTATTACCCTGTCAGAGAGCAGCTCTTCCTCCGTCCAGACCATCGCCCAATCGTGACCCTCGGGCGCCTTTGCTTCTGCCAGAACATCGTGCAGGGGGCCGTTCTGGCGGGTGTAAGCATGGCTGTACATCGGCCCGAGGTGAAATCGGCGCAGGCGTTTGGGGTGTAGATCGTCAAAATCCTCGTCAAAACCGCGTGCGATTGTGACAAGCTTGAGCCCACCAAGCGCCTGTGCGCTCAAGTGCGCTTGGACTTCTGGCCAGCGGCGGGCATCGGTGGGTAAAGGATCGCTACCTGAATCCTCAAGCTCCATCATGTAGATCACGGGCAGGTTCACTTGGCTGTCATAGGTCGCCCAATGGATGCGGTATTTCCGGCGATCTACGATATCGCCCATGTATTCCGCTTGGGGATCGTTGCGGACCCAGAACAAATTACCACGCAACAGTTCCTCGTAATAGAGCCTCTGTGAGAGACTGAACTGGAGCTTTGTGGGGAGGGTGCGATCGCTCAGGACTACCTGAACCATGCGATCCTTGTGTTCTTTCACGGACGGCATCGTGGCCAGATGGGTTTGCGCCTGCTGCGTGTCATTGGCCATCGTCATCAACTCAGCGGCGACGGGAAAACCGCTGTCGCGCCCGTCTACTGTAAGAGATCCAAAGAACCGCCCTGTCTCACGGCCTACCAGCAGGTATTTCCAGCTTAGCGCCTGAAACGTGTAGGTAAGCATGGAGGCATAGGTAGCGAGGATCGTCACTTCTTCACGGGTCAGCTGCCCCTCCGCCTCCATCACGCCCGCCACACGCAGCATATGCTGCATGATGCCTTTGAACTTGGCGAAATACCTGCGGCTGGCGAAGGTGTCTTTCAAGTCGTAGTGGTTGGCAGTGGGATCAGTCATAGCTTCTACTTAGAAATGTCAGGACGACCGAGGGATACCCAAACCGATTTGAAGGCAGCTTGCTTGACCCGTCTTTATTCAAACCAAGCCACCAAATACAGATTGGGCCGCTAAATTCTCGTCCTTGGAAAGTATCATAGAGAGCGTAGGAATTTGTTGCCGTAACCCACGCTTGAAATAGCCTACAAACTCCACCTAACAAGAATATAATACCGAAAACAAAAGCACCAAACAGAAAATACACAAAAACCGGTTCCGGCACGCGCAGTCCAGCATCGCTTTTGGAAACAAGGCAGAACATTACAGCGCTAGAACAGATCGCAAAAATAGCCCCACCCCAAACCAATGCCAGACGTATTTCGTTTCTAAAACTCACTCCCCATACGCATTGCTGTCATGCTTCTCGACAATCTTCTGGAAACGCCGCGCAAAACGCTCATCCGCTTTGGCCTTCTGCTCCAGAACGTCACGGGCGAAGACCATGTGATCCTCGTGCTTTTCCATCATCTCGGCCATACGCGCATTAGTGGCGGACCCTATCCCTGCCATAGCAGACTGCGCCTCTTGGTCGGTTTTTACACCGATCTCGTTGATGCGGTGGGCGACGTCCTGCTGCTGTGCAGTTTTCAGGGATTTGGTCAGTGCGTCATAGAGGACAACACGCTGTTTGGTGTCGGTTTGCAGCTTGTTGATGAGGACCATCTGTGTGGCGGCTTGGTTCTGTAAACTGTCCACCCATGTCTTGCCCTTATCGATATAGCGCTCAAGCGTCTGGCTCTTGGCTAGCTTGACCTGTTCCTCCTGCACCATCGCGTTGTAACGGCTGTTGGCTTCGGCAAGTTGTGTCTCGAGTGCGGTTCGTTTGGCGGCGTCCATCTCGGTCGAAATGGCATTCTCGAGCTTGATGATTTCGGGATCCATAGCACCGATATCAACGCGCAACGCCTCAAGCTCGGCCACGGTCATCTCGCGGTCATCCAGTGTCTCGACGAGGTTTGCCTCTACCTTTGTCTTTTGTTCTTCCAGCACAGCCAACTGCCCTTCGAGCAGCTGTACAATCGTGTCGGATTTGGCAATCAGGTCCTGCAATTTGTCGTCTATGGAGGCGCTTCGGACGCGTTCCTGACGCATGCTGTCAGATTTAGCGGAGGAAAAGATGCTAATGACACTTTCCCAACCCGTCTTTGAACGCATTTCGTCGAAGTCGCGGGAGAAGCCAGCGGTCACGTCATCCAGACCCATTATCAGCTCGGCGATATTCGCATTCATCACTTCGGTATGAGCATGCACATCTTCGAGCGAGGCATTTTCGATATCAATCTCGGCGGCATCCCCTGCCTTCAGCTTGGCGCGTGCCGTCTCAATCCGGCTGGTCAGTTCGGCGATTTTGCCCTGCGCCTCTGCCACCTGCTCCTGAGATTCGCGCACTTGTGCATCAAGATTAGCCATCGATCACTCCGTCTTTATGTATCTTTAGGTTAATATAGGTAATGTAAACACGATTTACATCCCTCGATCCGGTCTATCTGGCAAGTTTTGCAAAACGCTGCGCTAAATGAAAGCCTGAACAGCCTTTGCCATGGAATCACCTTAAATGACCCAATCAATCATAAAGCTCGAAAAAAGCGTTGCCGCCTCCCATGCGACGCCACCAACAGGCGACATCATCGACGGCGCCCCGGAATTCACTACCTGGAAACTCGAGGATGATGACGGGCTGCGCTGTGGTTTGTGGCAATGCACCCCTGGCAAATGGTCGATGACCTACACTGTTTGGGAGTACATCCGCATTCTGGAGGGGTTTGCCATCATCACACCCCAAGATGGTGATCCAATCGAATTGCGTGCTGGAGACAGCTACATCCTTCGCATAGGGTTCCGCTGTACGTGGGACGTTAAAGAAACACTACTAAAAGAGTTTGTGATCCGCGCCTAAGGACTGGCGCGGCCACTAATTTACTTAAGTCCCAGCAACGCTTTGATCATCGGACTCTCTGGATCAGCGAGATCGTCGATGATGTCAAAGTGATGCTTTCCCTCTTCAACGACACGCCGAGCGCCCCAAGTGCGGGACAACTGCTCGGCCTGCTCCAAGAAGGCGGGGCGCTCATCTGCGCCGACCCAGATAGTGACATCAAGGCCATGTGGCGGTTGCATATTCACAAGGCTTTCAGCCTCCGCCTCGGCCGCATCAATGCCCAATATCTCGTTCATGGAGGTGTCCATAAGAGGCGCAAGGTCCGCAACGGGCGAGATTGCGACGATCTGCTTGATCCGTTCACGAATCTCCGAGGGGAGAATCAGCGGATCCGTCATGCGACAGACCAGATGCCCACCCGCCGAATGGCCGACCAATGCAATCGGACCGCCAAACGTACGGTCCGCAACTTTGGACACCGCCGCCGCAATCTGCCGGGTAATATCGGCAATCCGTACATCGGGGCACAGATCATAACTCGGCATGGCAACGGCCCAGCCACGCGCCAACGCCCCAGCCGCCAAATGCGACCAAACACTTGCGTCAAAGGCTTTCCAATAGCCGCCATGCACAAAAATCACTGTTCCGCGCGGCACGCCTTCGGGCTGAAACATGTCAAAAACCTGACGCTCCGAGGGGCCATAGCGGACACCCTGCTGTGCCCGCGCACCCAAACCTTCGCGGAACGCTTTCGCTGCCGCCGCCCAACGGGGGGGGTAGGCATCTGCGCCTTCAATATAGGCTCCGTTCGCATAGGCATCATCCAGCTTCATCGCACAGACCCTTTCAATGTGATCTGGACAATCATAGCCATTGTTGCTTTGGGTTCCCAGACGAATTCAAGGAGACTGCATAATGACTGCATCCACAACCGATCTTAAATCCATGCTCAAAGACCCGACCCTACTGGAAACCCGCGCCTATATCGGTGGCAAATGGGTAGATGGCGATGATGGCACATTTGACGTGACCAATCCCGCCCGCGGCGATGTTGTCGCAAAAGTTGCCAACCTGAGCCGCGCCCAGGTCGCCGGAGCCATTGCACAGGCAGAGACAGCCCAAAAAGAATGGGCCGCATGGACTGGCAAAGAGCGTGCAGGCGTGATGCGCAAATGGTTCGACCTGATGATGGAAAACCAAGAAGACCTCGGCAAGATTCTGACAGCAGAGCAGGGAAAACCGCTGGCGGAAGCCAAGGGCGAGGTTGCTTATGGCGCGTCCTTCATCGAGTTCTTTGGCGAACAAGCAAAGCGCGTTTATGGCGAGACCATACCAGGCCACCAGCGCGACAAGCGCATCACCGTGATCAAGCAGCCCATCGGTGTCGCCGCCTCCATTACGCCGTGGAACTTTCCCAACGCAATGATCACCCGCAAGGCCGCGCCCGCGCTCGCTGCTGGCTGCTCATTCGTGGCACGCCCTGCCGCCGAAACACCGCTGAGCGCGATTGTCATGGGTGTACTGGCGGAACGTGCTGGCATCCCTGCGGGTGTGTTCAACGTCGTACCGTCGAGTTCATCTTCGGAAGTTGGCAAAGAGTTCTGCGAAAACCCTGCCGTGCGCAAGCTGACCTTCACAGGCTCGACCGAAGTGGGCCGTATTCTGATGAAGCAAGCTGCTGATCAGGTGATGAAGTGCTCAATGGAGTTGGGCGGCAACGCGCCATTTATCGTGTTCGATGACGCTGATCTGGATGCCGCCGTCGAGGGCGCGATTCTGTGCAAATTCCGCAATAATGGTCAAACCTGCGTCTGCGCCAACCGCATTTATGTTCAGGCAGGCGTCTACGACACGTTTGCGGAAAAACTGAAAATGGCCGTGCAAAATATGAAAGTTGGCGACGGCTTTGAGGACGGTGTCGATCTCGGCCCGCTCATAAATCCATCGGCTGGTGAGAAAGTCAAAGAGCATATTGAGGACGCAAAATCCAAAGGTGCCTCAGTCATCATGGGTGACGACGGCAGCATGGACGGCAACTTTCTCGCGCCTACCATCATGACGGGGGTGACCCAAGATATGATGGTCGCAACCGAGGAAACCTTTGGCCCTCTCGCGCCACTGTTTAAGTTCGACACCGTGGATGACGTCATCGCCATGGCGAACGACACGATCTTTGGTCTGGCCAGCTACTTCTACGCAAAGGACCTGAGCCGAGTTTACAAAGTCGCCGAAGCCTTGGAATATGGTATTGTCGGCGTGAACACTGGCCTCATCTCAACCGAAGTTGCACCGTTTGGCGGCGTTAAGCAGTCCGGCCTTGGCCGCGAAGGCAGTCACCACGGTATCGAGGACTACCTCGAGATGAAATACATCTGTATGAGCGTCTGAGCCAATACGTTATAGATAAAAAAAGGCCCGATGCGTTCACCTGCATCGGGCCTTTCTCGTTCTAGGCCATTCTAGGAGAATAAGTTAATTCACCGACTTAGCGTCGACGACGTCCTTTGCAATGCTTGGGGTTTTCGATGCGATCTGGATCTGGCGCGGTTTCAGGGCATCGGGCACCTGACGCTCCAACTCGATATGCAACATCCCATCAGAATGCGCAGCACCTGTCACAATCACATGATCCGCCAGATGGAAGCGGCGCTCGAACGCACGAGTCGCGATACCGCGGTGTAGGTAGGTTTTCGCTTCATCCTCATCCGCCTTGCGGGCAGACACAATCAGGGACTTCTCGCGAACCTCAACGCTCAGATCAGCATCGGAAAACCCAGCAACCGCGATGGAAATACGGTAAGCATCATCATCGAGTTTTTCGATGTTGTAAGGGGGGTAGCTTGGCTGTGAAGTTTCAGCAGTCAGCACACGATCCATCAGGTTCGCGATTTGGTCAAAACCAACTGTGGAACGGTATAGGGGTGCAAAATCAAAATTACGCATGTGTTCATCCTCATCTTTGAGCGATTGTATTTAGAACCTTCCAGCATTGGACAGGCCCATACTTCGTTACAGTCAAAGCCCTGAATAGGCGCTTTGATGCAGATGATGTGGGGATGAATTTTTGCGTTTCAAGACCCGCCAGCACTGATGAATTTTGCCCCACCGCCCGTGCGCGTTCCCACACTGATACGTTTCTGGCGGGCGGGTGCACGTGACTTCTCAGCAACCAGCTTTGCTTTAAGTTGGCTCACAAGCGCAGGTAACGACATGCCTGTAGTGCGACGGACGCCTCTGATGTGGGCATATCCAGAGATAACTGAGGCAATCCTAATCTGTGTTCCTTCGCGGCGAAAAACCGGTGCGCCAGAAGAGCCAAAAGTAGTGTCGCAATTCATTACCATAACACCCTTAAAACTTCGCAAGACAGCACAGGTCGCTTGCAGGGATGGTAAGGTTGAGCGCCCACGTCCATATGAGACAACCGTGACCTCGCCTTGGTTCAATATCCGGGGTTCAACAACAAACGGTGATATCACATGAGTTGGAACGGGAGATTTTAGACGCAAAAGAGCCACGTCATTGGCTATGCGGGTAACCGTATCTTTGGACTTGTATTGATAAGCATCTGGCATTGCGACTTGCACAACTTTACGCTCGGCCTCAACGCGGCCCTGACGGTAGCCTGCGCGAAAAGTGAGGCGCTCTGGCTGCAACTGATTGCCACTTGCGTCAAACGCGCAATGCGCAGCAGTCAGGACAATATCGGGCGCAATCAGTGTTGCCGTACAATAGCCAACATCTTCCATATCAAGGCGCCCAACCGCTTTCCATGGTGAGGCCTGCTCGTTTCGGGTCAAACCGATAAGGGCGCTATCAGCATGGACCGCTGTGCCAAACAGCATGACCAATAAAAGAATGCTACGGAGAAACAAACTTGGCCCCTCCTCCTGCACGCACACCTGCACCGATGCGCCGTTCACCTGGCTTTTTACCCAAATAGATCGAGCGGCCGGCAACAAGTTCAGCCTGCAATTCTGCCAACGGTTGGCCCAACGCAGTTCCAAGCGAGACTTCCTTGCCATCAACTTCTGCCTTGGCGGACACAACCGAGACAATCTGCGCTTCGCCATCCTCAATGATAAAAATTGGTGCGCCGCTGGAGCCAAAATCAACCGAGCAAGAGGTCACGAGAACACCGTCTTGCCGCGCCAATACCGCGCAAACTTCTTGCAGCGAGGGTGCTTCTGCACGCTCAAGCGCATAGCTGACAACGCCTACACGGTCTCCCGTCCGTGGGCGTGCAGCAGTCTTGAATGGCTTAATCGAATTATTCCGAATTGGCATCTCCAACTCAAGCAGCGCCAGATCGTTGCGCACCCGCTCGGAAGACAGTTTTTCAGCATATACATATTCAGGATGCACAACCACACGTGCAACATCGCGGTAGGCTCCTGCGCGCCCGTTGCGCCACCCTGCGAGAAATTCAATGTGACCCTTGTCGATCCGTGCGCCCGTTTCACTATCGTACATGCAATGCGCCGCTGTCAGGACTAATTTGGGAGCTATCAGCGCGCCCGTGCAAAAGCCCTTACCGTCGATGTCCAACCTGCCAACAGCTTCCCATGCTTTTGCATCATCGCCATTGTCCAACCGCTTCAGATTCGCATCTTGGGCTACTGCACCAGAGGTGAGCAACAGTCCAAAAACGGTCAGAGCGACCCATCGCAGCAAATCACATACCCCAAATATTACCCTAGCTCTCTGTCGATAATAGCAAGGTAAGGCAAAATTAGGGCAAATCAGTTAACGAAGAAGTGGAACGTCGCCTTTTTGCTGACGGCTATACTCAAGTGCAGGTGGCTTTGGCCCTCCCCACGCCCAATCCAGCAACTCAACCGAGTGAACAATCGGCACCGATGAGGCAGAGCCGATCTGCATCATACACCCGATGTTGCCGGCTGCGATGACGTCGGGGTTCTTAGCCTCCAAGGTTCTAACTTTCAGCTCTTTAAGCTGCTGAGATATCTCGGGCTGCATCAAGTTATATGTCCCAGCAGATCCGCAACACAGATGCGAATCTTTCGGCTCTACAATGGTGAAACCTGCTTTCTTAAGCAGTGTTTTTGGATGGGTTTTAATTTTCTGACCGTGCTGTAATGAACAGGCAGCATGGTATGCAACGATCATGCCCTCTGGTGCACGCGCTGTCTTTGCAACCTTGGCCCATTCGGGTTCGGCCTTCCAATCACCATCCGTTAATTCGACCAAGACTTCTGAGATGTCGCGGGCAATGTCAGCGACCCGCACCGCATCGGCGGCCAATGGTTCGTTGCGGAACATATGGCCATAATCCTTGACTGTCGTGCCACATCCAGACGTATTGATTACAATGGCGTCAAGACCGCCATTATCCATCTCGGTCGCCCAAGCGCGGATATTTTTGGCCGCAGTTGCATGGCTTTCGGTCGTTTTGCCCATATGATGGGTTAACGCGCCACAACAACCCGCCCCTTCAGCCACAACCACCTCAGCACCCAAACGCGTCAGCAGGCGAATTGTGGCATCGTTGATATCTGTGTTGAGCGCCTTTTGCGCACAGCCTGTCATCAGCGCGACGCGCATCCGCTTGGGCGCTTGTGGCGTGAAGGTTTGCGGATCGTCATTGCGGCTCACTGGCGGGATCACTTTTGGCGCCATTTCCAGCATCGCCCGCAGTCGGGCGTCAGGCATGAACCGTGCAAACGGGCGGCCAATCTTCGCTCCCAAAAGGGCTACACGGAATCGCATCGGATATGGCAGTATCCGTGCCAAAATCCACCGCAACGCACGGTCCGTGAACGGGCGTTTATACTTTTGCTCGATATAATCCCGCGCGTGATCAACCAGATGCATATAGTGCACGCCAGAAGGGCATGTTGTCATACAAGCAAGACAGCTGAGGCATCGGTCAATGTGCTTGACCGTTTTGGCGTCCGGCACTCGCTCATTCTCGAGCATATCCTTGATCAGATAAATCCGCCCTCGCGGACTGTCCAACTCGTCCCCAAGGACTTGATAAGTGGGACATGTCGCCGTGCAAAAGCCACAGTGAACACACGCACGCAGGATTTCATTCGCACGGTTTGTGCCGGGATCTTCGAGCTGTTTTTCGGTAAATGTCGTCTGCATGTTATCCCCTCAACCAGCCAACAGGCTGGCACTTGCCAAACCGAACCACGGCACTGTCGTTCCGGCAGCACCTGCAACGGCGGTCCAACGTCGCATGCCCAGCCCATGATCCATCAGCCGCAACGCCTGTGCGCCATAAGCCAGCACACCAATCCAACCGCCCCAAATGAATGCAACGCCTGTCCCCGTCACAAGCAGGTTTTGCCCCCAAAGATGTGCAAAACCATACCGCAATGTAAGGCCAGTTGCTGCACACAGGGCCATAAGAATTGCCAGTCGCCGAAAAGCTTTTGGTGAAGGTCCACCACGGGTCAGTGAACGAAAGGCCAAAGGCCCACCAACAAACACAATGACAAACAGTACAGCCAAACTCATCCCATGAGGCCCGCATTCAAAAGTCCGCGCGGGTCAAACCGTGCACGCAGTCCTGCAGTAAGCCTAGCTACACCTGCGCTTTCAGGCTCGAAACGTGGCTGGCCTGTGCCACGCACCAATGTTGCATGCCCATCGTATGCGCCCAAAGCAGAGCGTAAATCGTATCCTGCTGCAGCGCGCAGCCAGATTAATCCGCCTGCCCAATCATAAAGCACCGCTTGTGCATTCGATTTGGCAACCAAAGCGGGGCCATCAGAAGGTTTGCACGAGACGCGCCAAACATCGCCCTCAACGCCAGCAAAGGATGCCACATCGCGCCACGCATCCCAGCGTGCTGTGTTGTTTTCCTCAACGATAATCTCTCCGCCCAAGAGAGTTTTTAATTGGTTCACACGGTAACTAACAGAGTCGGAAAACCCTTCAAGGCGAAGCAAAGTCTCACCTTTTGCAGGATCGTGCGCCGCGGCTGAGACTTCAAATGGACTGCCCAGCGCCTTTGCCAGTGCTCCAACCGCAGACGTATCGTCCAAACCGTGAAGTATCAGCGTCGACTGTGCCTCCGGACGCGGCAAAACTTTGAGTGACACTTCGCTTAAGACACCCAAGGTGCTGTGCGCTCCTGCCATTAGTTTAACCAAATCATAGCCCGTGACGTTCTTCATCACACGGCCACCGTTCTTGACGATCTGACCCATCCCATCGACATACCGTACGCCCAGTAGGAAATCGCGGGCCGCTCCAACAGATATCCGCCGCGGACCGCTAATGTTCGCGGCCATCACGCCACCAATCGTGGGGGTGCCCGTTGTCCCGAGCAGTGCGCGGTGGTCCATCGGCTCGAACGCAAGTCTCTGGTTCTCAGCAGCAAGTACAGCTTCAATATCCGCAATTGGCGTCCCCGCCTTTGCCACAACGGTCATTGCACCGGGTTCATAGAGAGTGATGCCAGACAACGCTGAGGTGCTCAGGCCGGCACCCGCCACATGTACGCCACGCGTACCGCCACCCCTGATACACAAAGGCGCTGTGGAAGCGGCCACAACCTCGGAAAGCTCCGCCTCATCCGACGGGGTGTATTTGATTTCTGTCACCATTTTTCCTTTGGAGAGTTCGGGCCGCGCGGCACCTTCCTGAAAGTTATTCAGCTGCAATCGCTACTTCCCTACGCCGCTCGGAGGCATCAAGGGGGAATACTTTAGCCGGATTAAGGAGCCATTGCGGATCAAAGACATCCTTTACCGCCATCTGTGCCTCCAGGTCATTGGGCGCATATTGCACATGCATTAAATCGCGCTTCTCGATTCCAACGCCATGCTCTCCCGTCAGGCAACCGCCAACCTCGACACATAGTTTGAGAATTTCGGCACCAAAAGCTTCGCAAAGCTCAAGATCGCCTTCTTTGTTTGCGTCAAAAAGGATCAGGGGGTGCATGTTGCCGTCGCCTGCATGGAAAACATTACCGACCTTCAGGCCATACTCCTTGGACATCTCACCGATACGGCGCAAGACATGCGGCAAGCTGGACACAGGGATTGTTCCATCCAGACACATGTAATCGTTGATTTGACCCATCGCACCAAAGGCCGACTTGCGACCCAACCAGATGGCTGCACTTTCCTCGGCTGATTTACTCTGCCGCAACTCAACCGGGTTATGTTTACGCGCAATTTCCATGATCAGATCAAGTTGGTGATCAATCTCGGCATCCGATCCTTCCACCTCGACGATCAGCAGCGCCTCGCACATGGGATAGCCCGCTTTTGCAAAAGCTTCAGTTGCTTCAATACAAGGACGATCCATAAATTCAATCGCGACAGGCAGCACACCCGCCTTGATGATCGCAGTCACGCAAGCCCCAGCCACTTCGCTATCGTCAAAACCCATGAGAACGGGCCGTGCGCCTTCGGGTTTGTGCAGAATGCGCAATGTCGCTTCGGTCACAACACCAAGCTGTCCCTCAGAGCCGCAGATCAGCCCAAGCAGGTCAAGCCCGCCCGCATCCAAGTGCGAACCACCGATATCGACAATCTCGCCGTCCATCATGACCATTTTGACGCCCATGAGGTTGTTGGTGGTCACACCATATTTGAGGCAATGCGCCCCGCCAGAGTTCATAGCGATGTTACCCGCAATCGCACAGGCAAGCTGGCTCGACGGGTCGGGCGCATAGAAAAAACCATCCTCTTCAACTGCGCCGGTCACGCTAAGGTTAGTGCGACCAGTTTGAACACGAATAATACGGTTATCGTAATCCGTCTCAATCACATCATTCATCCGTGCGATGCCCAAAATCACACAATCCGCTGTGGGCAGCGCACCACCCGCCAATGAAGTGCCAGAGCCGCGCGGCACAACGGGCACGCCTTCTTCATGGCAAATCCTCAGCACGGCGGAGACCTCCTCGGTCGTGGAGGGAAGGACGGCAACCATCGGAGCACAGCGATACGCAGTTAGCGCGTCACATTCATACGCGCGCGTCTCGCGTTCATCATGAATCACAGCGTCCCCTGCGAGCACAGCTTTCAGTCGCTCCACAACACGGGCCTTACGCGCAATAATCGCAGAGTTGGGGACAGGCATTTCCATACGTAACGCTCCTAGCCGAATTGAATGTTCTAATTTGGTAAAATTATATTACCAATTTCACCATTAGACAAGTGTCATCCTTTTGCATGGTCAAATTCTGTGCGAGGCGGGACTGAAATGCCAGGCGCTTCCCTATTCCAAAGGAGCAGCCGCACTGCAACATTCCAAGCTAATAACCGCCAAGGCTAGACTACCAAAACCTTCCGCAAAATTAGAAAAAAGAGATTTATACGCCGTAAACAAAAAGGAAAACTGCCAATCTAGATCCATCCTAACGCTGGTCATACCGAAACCACACGCGTAGGGAGAGCAAATGATATCTATTGAAAGCTTCTCGTTCCTATCCATTCTTGATATCGCGGCGCTGGCCGTTCTTCTGCTGTTTTGGGGTGGCATTGGCTGGCGGATCGAAAATCCTTCGATCGGGAAGCCTTCAACCTCGCTGATCATGGCGGGGTATCGACGCCAGTGGATGGCTCAGATGATGGCCCGCGACGTACGCATTTTCGATGCGCAGACCATCGGAACGTTGCGGCAAGGAACATCCTTTTTCGCTTCAACTTGCGTCATTGCCATCGGGGGAACCCTAGCACTGATCGGCAATGCAGAGCAGGTCGCTGGCGTTGCCGCCGACCTGACGGAGGTCCGCGACCCTGCGATTGTCTGGGAAGTGAAGCTTTTGGTCATTGTAATGCTCCTCACCAGTGCATTTCTCAAATTCGTCTGGTCGAACAGGCTTTTTGGCTATTGTTCTGTTATCGTCGGCGCAACGCCCAACGACCCTGATGATCCAAAAGCACCCGCATTTGCGCACAAAGCGGCAGAATTGAACATTACAGCGGCCCGCAGTTTTAACCGGGGATTGCGTGCTCTCTACTTTGCACTGGCCGCTGTGGCATGGCTGGCAGGGCCGATTCCTTTGCTCTTGGCTGCCCTTGTTACATGCATCGTGATCTGGCGGCGGGAATTCGCTTCACATTCCCGTAGGGCCCTCTTGGAAGACACTCCATAACACACTATCTACATTCTCTAATCTTTGGATAGGTCGCATGCTTAAAAAAACCATTGCTGCTCTTGCTCTCATTGCATCGCCCGCTTTTGCGGATAATGCTCAGGTGCAAAACGTAAAGGTCGCCAAAAACGGGTCCTCTTTTACGTTTGATGTTACAATCTTGCACACAGATATCGGTTGGGATGATTATGCGGACATCTGGCGCGTGAAAGACGCCAATGGCAACGTGTTGGGAGAGCGTATCTTGGCCCATCCGCACGTAAACGAGCGGCCTTTTACACGCTCGCTGTCAGGGGTGAAAATTCCTGAAGGGACCACACAGGTCTTTATCGAGGCGCACGATACCGTCAATGGATGGAATCCTGAGACAAAGGCCGTGAGCCTACCCTAAATCCGGTGATACGGTCCGCCCGACAGAATGGAGGCCGCGCGGTACAACTGCTCGGCCAGCATTACACGGACCATCATATGCGGCCAGACCATAGAACCGAACGAAAGCAGATGATCAGCCTCGTCGCGCAGGCTTGGATCAATGCCGTCAGCCCCGCCAATGATAAACGCAAGGTCACTGCGGCCCGCATCACGCCAACCCTCAATGCGGCGTGCAAATTTTGGCGACGTTTCAACAGTACCACGCTCGTCCAGTGCGCAGATGACGGCTCTCTGAGGGAGCGCGCGGCGCAGTAAGGCCGCCTCGGCCTCCATACCTCCGCCTTTGCGATCATCTACTTCCAAAACAGAAACCGGCCCAAGGGAAAGCCCTCGGCCGGTTCTATCGAAGCGTTTGAGATAGTCGTCTATCAGCGTCTTTTCAGGACCGGCTCGCAGCCGTCCCACGGCACAGATATGTACCTTCACGCGATTTTACGCCTCGGTTTCGGGTTGTCCCAGCCACATCTTCTCAAGCTGGTAGAACTCACGCACTTCGGGCCGGAAGACGTGGACGATGATATCGCCCGCATCAATCAGAACCCAATCGCCTGAGCCTTTACCTTCGGTGCGCACGGCATGACCATATTCATCCTTAAGGCGCTGCGCCAATTTCTCGGCAATCGCGGACACCTGACGTGTGGAGCGACCTGAACAGACGATCATATGATCGCCAATCTCGGATTTTCCAGCCAGATCGATATGCACGATATCTTCTGCTTTGTCGTCATCAAGTGATGCGAGAACGGTTTCCAACAGCAGATCGCTGGTGGCCTTTTTCTGACCGGCCATTACGACCGCACCAGACTGCGCAGGGGAAGCTGCGTGTGTTTGCGTAGACAGGACATTGTCCTCCTTATGTCGCGCCGCCGGACCCCCGGCGCTGGGGTGAGTTCTCTAACTAACAACCCCATAGCCCATTTTCAATGACGCGCACCACCCCGTGCGTTACCAGCCTTCTTCTGTGACGATTTTATCTGCATCAGCACCAAGGTCTTTGAGCGCGTCACGCACATCATTCACAAAGCCCTGTGGCCCGCAAATATAAAATGTCTGGTCAAAACGTTTCAGGTTTTCCTTGAGAAATGCCTTGTCGACCTTCTCTTCTTTTACGCCAGCGCCCGTATCATCTTCATCGGTCACAGTGAAGATGGTCGTCAGCCAATCCATCTTTTCCCACTTCTCGCGCAGAATGACATCAGCCTCGGTCGCGTTGGTGAAAATAAGGGTGCAGGCCATTTTGCCCGCTTCTGCGTGCTTTTCGAGAATCGGAATAAAGGGCGTGATTCCCGCGCCTGCAGCGATGAAAACGCCTGGACCGTGGTCAGATATTGCTCCAAACGGCGCATCTATTTCTACCGTGTCACCTTTTTCAAGCTTCGCCAGCTGTTCTGTTACGCCATCATGGTCGGGGTAGCTTTTGATCACAAATTCAAGTGCGTTTGCATCCGGTAGAGAGGTGAACGTAAAAGGCCGCGCCTCATCGCGCCAGCCATCTTTCAGCAGCGTCAGCTCCGTTGCTTGCCCCGCGTCAAAGTCCAAGCCCTCAGGCTTGTCAAAAACATAGCGGTAGGTATCAGGCGTCAGTTGCTCTTTGCTTTGCAGTGTCAATTTATATGTCATGTGTATCTCCTTTGAGATAACAACACACCCTAACCGCCATGCGTTCCCTTAGCTGTCGTCAAGCAGCTTAACTTCCCGCTGCGGGAAGGGAATCGATATGCCATTTTCCTGAAAAATATCCCAAAGTGCCAGAAACACATTTCCGCGGATGTTGGTCAAACCGCCTGTCGGATCCCTGATCCAAAAGCGCAGGATATAGTCAACCGAACTGTCACCGAAACCGACGATGTGGCACACAGGTGCCTTGAAGCCGAGAACGCGATCGACCGAGGCTGCCGCCTCAATCGCGAGTTTGCGTACAACATGCGGATCGTCGCCATAGGCTGTGCCAAAGTGGATATCGAGTCGCACAAAATCGTTGGAGTGGGACCAGTTCACCACCTGACCCGTAATTAGATCTTCGTTCGGGATGAGGTATTCTTTCCCGTCTCGCGTCACAACTGAGGCATAGCGTGCCCCGAGCGTCTGAATCCAGCCGAATGTCTCGCCTAGCGAGATCACATCCCCCGGCTTGATCGATTTATCGAGCAGAATGATCACGCCCGACACAAGGTTCGACACTACCTTTTGCAAACCAAAACCGAGGCCAACACCAATCGCACCAGACAGAACCGCGAGGCCTGTCAAATCGATTCCCACCGCTTGGACGCCCATGTAAAAGGCGATTCCATACATCAACAATTGAACCGCCTTTACGGCGAGCACCTGCATGGAGGGGCTGATATCCTCGTTGCGGCGGATTGTGCTGACCGTGGCCTGAGATGCCACTCGTGCAAGTGTAATGAGCAGCCCAATTACAACAATCGCTGTAATCATAGTGAGGATTGAAAACCTAAAATCACCTAACTCAAGCGCAACACCGTCCAAAAAGGTTGCCACATCGTCAGAAACATTCAGCAAATAAAGCGTCGCATAAATCCAAAGCGACCATGTCACCACACGACGCAGGAAGCGGTTGCGCACCAGTCGCGCGGCAAAGGCAACACCAACCCAAACAATCGCTAGTGTGGCGGCAAGTCCGATGAGGTAGCTGCGCGAGGGCCATGTAATGCTCTGCATTACGAAGTAGACGGCCCAAGCCAGTGCCGAGAACCAGATCAAGCCCAAACGGCGCTTGATCTGCACGATAGCGCGGAGCTGCCACTTCTCCCACCCTTCGCGCGAGCGGACCCATCTTTCCAACAGATTGCCACTACTTCGGTGCAAAGCCCACGCCAGCAAAGCAAGAACAATAACGATGATAACTTGGTTTTGCCGCCAGCCTGGTTGGATAACCCCAGAGAAAAACGCGATGGCGTTGATCCAAAGACCCTGAATAGTAATCAAAAACTCTGCAAATGGATCAATGGCGTCTTGCATGAAATCTCCTTGTAAGGCTCGAATCGTCGCACGATGGCGCAGACCCTGCAACCCTTGCAGCGTTCCTCAATGCGCTGTAACTGAACTAGTATGAAACATGTGTTCAACCAGACCGACCGCGCACGCCTGCCGGATCGATTCTTTGGCGCCATGCACACAGTGCTGGCACGACTATAAGTATGTCCTGCGATTAACCTCGCAGCCCCGTATCTGACCATTCAAACAATCACATCATCTAAGGGAGAGGACCATATGTCCCCCAAAACGCTCTATGATAAAATCTGGGAAGCTCACGTTGCCCATGAAGCCGAAGACGGCACTTGCTTGCTCTATATCGACCGTCACCTCGTACACGAAGTGACCTCACCCCAGGCGTTTGAAGGTTTGCGCATGACGGGCCGCACTGTACGCGCACCTGATAAAACGATTGCTGTACCGGATCACAATGTGCCCACCACGCTGGACCGTGCCAATGCCGCAACTATGACCGAGGACAGCCGCATTCAGGTTGAGGCGCTGGACACCAACGCCAAAGAATTCGGCATCCACTACTACCCCGTTTCCGACGTACGCCAAGGGATCGTGCACATTGTCGGCCCCGAGCAGGGCTGGACCTTGCCCGGCATGACGGTTGTTTGTGGTGACAGCCATACAGCAACCCACGGTGCATTCGGCGCATTGGCGCATGGCATCGGAACCTCCGAGGTTGAGCATGTGCTAGCCACCCAAACGCTGATCCAGCGTAAGGGCAAGAACATGAAGGTCGAGATCACGGGCAAGCTGCGCCCTGGTGTCACGGCCAAGGATATTACGCTGTCGGTCATCGGTGAGACAGGAACCGCTGGCGGCACAGGCTATGTCATCGAGTATTGTGGTGAGGCGATCCGGGATTTGTCCATGGAAGGGCGCATGACCGTCTGCAACATGGCGATCGAAGGAGGCGCGCGCGCTGGTCTAATCGCACCAGACGAGAAAACCTATGAGTACTGCATGGGCCGCCCCCACGCGCCAAAGGGCGCACAGTGGGAAGCTGCTCTTGCATGGTGGAAGACACTCTATTCAGATGACGATGCACACTGGGACAAGGTCGTGACGCTCAAAGGCGAAGACATCGCACCCGTCGTTACTTGGGGTACTTCGCCCGAAGACGTGCTGCCAATCACTGCCACAGTTCCCGCTGCGTCCGACTTCACTGGCGGTAAAGTGGAAGCGGCCCAGCGCTCACTCGACTATATGGGTCTGACCGCCGGCACACCGCTGACCGATGTCGAAATCGACACCGTGTTCATCGGCTCCTGCACGAACGGCCGTATTGAAGATTTGCGCGCTGCTGCTGCGATCCTTAAGGGCAAGAAAATCAAGGACGGTATGCGGGCAATGGTTGTGCCCGGTTCAGGTCTTGTTCGTGCACAGGCCGAGGAAGAAGGCCTTGCCGATATCTTCATGGAGGCTGGTTTTGAATGGCGGCTTGCGGGTTGCTCCATGTGTCTGGCGATGAATCCAGACCAACTCGCCCCCGGTGAGCGATGTGCAGCGACATCCAACCGCAACTTTGAGGGCCGTCAGGGCCGTGGCGGACGCACGCATCTCATGTCACCTGCAATGGCGGCAGCGGCAGCTGTTACCGGCAAGTTGACGGACGTACGCGAAATGATGGACCTTCCAGCCTGATATGAAAACAGTGTTTGAAAAGCGGATGGATCTGCGCAAGGAAAAGTCGTACCGGATATCGTCCAGCCATCCGCGTACGCTCACCTTGGCGGTGCCCGGCTTTCTTTTCTTTATGGGTCTGGCAATCGCCAGCTTTTCTGCGCTGCCTTTCTATCCAGACCATCAACTGCTTTTGGTTGCAGGCTTTATCCTGGGCATCCCTGCCGCCATCGGCTGGATGTTTTTTGCGCTCATCTATGGCAAGCGCCAATACGAAAAAAATGCCCCGCTGACTGTTGCTGAACAGCGCGCCGATGGCATGACAAAAGGAAAACAGACGTGAACAAATTTACCACTCTCAGCGGCATCGCCGCACCCATGCCGTTAATCAATATCGACACGGATATGATCATCCCCAAGCAATTCCTCAAAACGATCAAACGTTCAGGCCTCGGCGTGAACTTGTTTGACGAGATGCGTTATGATGACGACCGCAACGAGATCCCCGAATTTGTACTTAACAAACCCCAGTATCGGGATGCGCAAATTCTAGTGGCGGGCGACAACTTCGGCTGCGGCTCCTCGCGTGAGCATGCGCCATGGGCGATCGCCGATTTCGGCATCACCTGCGTAATCGCGCCGTCTTATGCGGATATCTTCTACAACAACTGCTTCAAGAACGGCATACTCCCGATCGTGCTTCCGCAAGAGCAAGTGGACGTGCTGATGAAAGACGCCGAGAAAGGTGCCAATGCACGGATCGAGATTGATTTGGAGAACCAGACCATTACGTCTTCGGATAGTGATGTGTTCACATTTGAAGTTGATGCGTTCAAAAAGCACTGTCTTATGAACGGCTTGGACGATATTGGCCTGACAATGGAAAAGGTTGCGTCCATTGACAAATATGAAGCAGCAGCGAGTCAGAGCCGCCCTTGGGTCTAATTCTGTCAGATTAACCTTTAATTAGGTTATTATAAAATTTAAGCGATTTCTCTAGTGGGCAGGCATGCCCCGCCCACTAGATGTTGCGGTTGCCTTATTTGCGCCCCGTAAATGATGCAAGAACGCACCACCCTCTCCCTCAAAACGCCCTACCCGTCCCGTTATCTGACGCAATAGTCTTGAGAACTAAGGCGAAAGAAGGCACGATTGTGACAACAATGAGGCAGGCCTTCTCGACCCGAAGGCATCAAGTTGGGACAAGCATGCGACAAACGCGGCTGACCAGTTTGAAAGGGATAGAACGTTGATAGTACGTATGACCAGCGCTGCGGCGCGTGGACTTTTGGTTGCGACCATGATCATGACGCCAGCGCTTGTGCTGCCGGGTCTGGCCAGTGATTCCACACAAATTGTTTTGCTTGTGGCTCTGTTGGCTGCGGTTTTGACGTTCGTCGAATACAACTCTGTCTTCCCGAGCATTGTTGAATTCCGCGATGCAGCCCCCTTTAACCGTTTGCGGTTTACATCCCTTTTTCTGATGGTCTTTTTGCTCAGTGCGATCCTGAAGGGCATGGCGGACCCTACTTTGTTTACGAATGCCTTGACCTCAATTGGCACAATTGTCGGCAATGCGATGGACTTCCCTTATTCTCCTGTTCGCATGGTTGTCCTCATGCTGCCACAAGATGCCTCGTACGAAACCGTGAATTTTGTGCGTACGGCAGCTGGCTTATCCTACATGATTTCCCTTATCGCGATGACGGCATTTCTTATACTTGTGCGGATCCTGAACTGGCCTGCACGCTCGGGCGCATTTAATGTATGGGTCAATTTGCCCCTGTTTGACCCCACCGCTGGTGGCGATGTGCTGGAACGTTTGCAGCGCGACGCGCGGGTCAACATTGCACTCGGATTTCTGTTACCCTTTGCCGTTCCAGCAATGGTCAAGCTAGCCTCTGATCTGATAGACCCTATCACATTGCAGAACCCGCAAACCCTTATCTGGACAATTGCAGCATGGGCCTTCCTACCCGCCAGTATCATCATGCGCGGCATCGCTATGGGCAAGATTGCCGACATGATCGAGGAAAAGCGCAAGCGTGCCTATGCAGAGCAGGCAGCCGAAGGTTTGCAACTAGCCTGACCCAAGCACTGTGCATGATTGTGGTGGCGCTCGTCGGCACTATCGTACAGGCGGAACCCATCCGCATTGCTACTTTCAACGCTGAATTGACTCGAAAAGGGCCCGGTCTTTTACTGCGAGATATACAGCGCGGAGAGGATGAACAAGTTCAGGCCTTTGTCGTCCTTCTGTCCGAGGTGCGTCCCGACATCATCGCCCTACAAGGCATTGACTATGACCTGCGCCAAACGACCCTGAAGGCTCTTGTAGAAACGCTCTCTACCGCGGGTCTCACCTATCCTCACTATTTCACCGCTGCGCCCAATGCAGGGCAAAGCACGGGCCTTGACCTGAACGGGAATGGCCGTCTCGGTGACGCGGATGATGCCCACGGGTTCGGGCGGTTCAACGGAATGGGCGGCATGGCAGTTCTGTCACGTTTTCCAATAGATCGCGATGCGGCAGAGGACTTTACCTCAATGCTTTGGCGCAATCTGGAGGATCATACATATCCAATGGTCAATGGCGCGCCCTTTGGCGGCGAGGACGTGTTTGCTGCGCACCGCCTTTCGTCTCGGGGCCATTGGGTTGTTCCGATCAAGACACCTGAACACGGCACTCTGCGCCTTATGACATTCCACGCAACGCCGCCCATCTATGACGGCGAAGAAGACCGCAATGGCCGCCGCAATCACGACGAGGTTGCATTCTGGCTGAACTACCTCACCCGCGACACAAATATGAATCCCTTCATCATTGCCGGAACCGCAAATACCGACCCTGCGCGCGGCAGAGGAAGGCGACGCGCGATTAAGGAATTGCTGGCCTCCCCCGACCTACAGAACCCTTTTGACGACAGCCCGACAGCCGACTTCAAAGATCCGTTGCCGGGAGATTTGCGAGTTGACTACCTGTTACCGTCTGTGGATTGGCGGGTGGTCGACAACGGCATGGTAACGTCCCCAATTGCAAGCCGCCACAGCCTGCTTTGGGTGGATATCACCCGCGCCAATCCTTGACGCCCCTTCTCCTGCACGCTACGCCACAGGCAATCAATTTCAGGAGCATTACGCCATGGCAAACCCCACCCTTTTGATCCTCGCCGGTGACGGCATCGGCCCCGAGGTCATGGGCCAAGTCACCCGTATCATCGACTGGTTTGGCGCAAAGCGTGATCTAGCATTTGATGTCGAACATGATCTGGTCGGCGGCGCCGCCTATGATAAACACGGAACACCTCTGCACGACGACACGATGGCCCGCGCCCTCGAAGTTGACGCGGTGTTGCTGGGCGCTGTTGGCGGTCCGAAATACGATGATCTGGATTTCTCGGTAAAGCCCGAGCGCGGCCTGCTGCGCCTGCGCAAAGAAATGGACCTGTTCTCCAACCTGCGCCCCGCGCAGTGCTTTGACGCGCTGGCCGATTTCTCCTCGCTCAAGCGTGAACTGGTCGCTGGTCTTGATATCATGATCGTGCGCGAGTTAACCTCTGGCGTCTATTTCGGTGAGCCGCGCGGCATCTTTGAAGAAGGCAACGAGCGGGTGGGCATCAACACACAGCGCTACACCGAGAGTGAAATCGACCGCGTCGCCCGCTCCGCATTCGAGCTGGCACGCCGTCGTGGTAACAAAGTCTGCTCTATGGAAAAAGCCAACGTGATGGAGAGCGGCATCCTTTGGCGTGAAGTCGTGCAAAAAGTGCATGACGAAGACTATCCTGATGTCGAACTCAGCCACATGTACGCAGACAACGGCGCAATGCAGCTGGTGCGTGCGCCCAAGCAGTTTGACGTGATCCTGACCGACAACCTGTTTGGTGACATTCTTTCGGATTGCGCCGCGATGCTTACTGGCTCGCTGGGCATGCTGCCCTCCGCCTCCCTCGGCGCGCCAAACGCTGACGGTCGCCCTAAAGCGCTTTATGAGCCCGTACACGGTTCTGCCCCTGACATCACAGGCAAAGGCCTCGCGAACCCGATCGCTTGTATCCTCAGCTTTGCTATGGCGCTGCGCTATTCCTTTGACCAAGGGGATGAAGCCACACGTCTGGAGACTGCTGTCGAGAAAGTGCTGGCCGATGGCGCGCGCACAGCGGACCTCATGGGTGAGGAAGGCGGCACGCCGATCTCCACCACTGAAATGGGCGACGCGATCCTCAAGGCGCTTGACGCAAGCCTCTAGGGTTTGATCACAACACCGGTGCGCACGTCCATCTCGAAAAGGGCGAGCGCATCCATCGCTCCGTCTTGCATAGATGACACGCGCCAGACATCCGGCCTGCGTGTCGGCAAAACGGCCAGCACACGGCCACAGCGATGCCCGTTAAGTGCGACGATTTCGGCAGTGAGTTCATTCCGCTCGGCATCGGTCAACGTGGCGAAGCCAACCGCTGCAATGCTGCTCGCAAGATCAATGGCAGTATGTTTCATGGTACGCCTCGCTTTTGCTGGACCAAGCGTCAAACCCGATGATGGCAAAAATATGGCATTTGATTAAAGTGCCTTTGGTGATTGAGGCCGCTGCTGAAAACAGGCAGGCTCTGTAACATCATTACGACAGGATTGACCGATGACCGACGCACCCATCCTCGCCGAATTCGTACTCCCCACTGAGGAACTGCGCGATGATTTGCCATTCTATACCAAGACGCTCGGCATGCGGCTCGAGAACATCTTTCCCGCTGATGATCCTTCTGTCGCCAGCTTTTCCGGCCATGGCCTGCGCCTGCGGATTGAGAAAGGCGCTGACGTGCCTGCGGGTCATTTACGCATCCTGACTGATGATCTGGACGGATTTGCCGATGGTGCACGTGAGCTGACGGCGCCCAATGGGACTCGAGTATCCATCGTACCGCTGACGCCGCAGGTTGATGTGATCGAGACACAGCACGAATTCGCCGTGCGTCGCCTCGCGGATGAGGCTCCTTGGGTCATTGGCCGCGCTGGCATGCATTACCGCGATCTGATCCCCTCCCGCCTTGGCGGATCTATCATCGCCAGCCACATTCGCATTCCTGACGGTGGCCCTGTGCCCGATATGGTCCATTACCACACCGTCGGCTTTCAGCTGATTTTTTGCTACCGCGGCTGGGTTGACGTTCTATACGAGGACCAAGGCGATGTGATCCGCCTGCATGCGGGCGATTGCGTGACCCAACCCCCCGGCATCCGTCACCGCGTGGTCGAAGCCTCCCCGAATATCGAGGTGATCGAGATTGGCGTGCCAGCCGAACACGTGACGACAATTGACCATGATTTTACCCTGCCCAATGGCATCGGCAATCCGCGTCGTGAATGGGGTGGCCAAACCTTTGTGCACCACGTCAAAAAAGACGCCACATGGCAACCCGCCAAAATTCCTGGTTTCACCACGCGCGATACCGGCATCACAGTTGGCACCAAAGGCGTGGCAGGCATTCAGACATTGCGCCGCGGCCATGGCGAAACAACAGCCTTTTCGCATGATGCAGACATCTACTTTGCCTTTGTGATGGAAGGCACAATGACACTCCACGCGGAAGGTCAAGAAGACCGAGCGCTGGAAGCTGGCGACGGATTTGTCATCCCGCCCCATATGAAAGTGCACTACAAGAACGCCTCAGAAAATATCGAACTCCTACAAGTCGCCCTGCGCGGCGATTTCAGAACGTCACTTGCTCAATAACCGGAGCCGTTCCTCCACCCCAATGCTGTGGTGACCCCGATTGGATTCGAACCAATAACCTGCCCCTTAGGAGGGAACCGTTCATAGCGTTATTCCTTCTTTGATTTCTGCTGCTTGGGTTTTTGTACAGGGTCTTCCTGTACATGGTTTGTACGAAAACGGGCCCTGACATCGGCCTCATCCGTCTCTGCGTGGGCATAAATACGCATAGGCAAATTGGGGTCGGACCACCGGCCAGCTTTAGCCGCTGTGACCGGATCGACCCCTTGCCGGACCACCAATTCGGTGAAGAACCCATGCCGCCCTGCGGGATGCGCTGAAAGGTACTGGATGCCCGCACTCTTGCAGATCGTCTTCCAGCGCGTGTTGTATCCGGTAGAACTTCCATAGCCGAACACACGCGGTTTCATGAATTTGCCGGTCTTGCGGTTCTTGGGTCTCTTCGCTGGCAATGCCAGCATCTCGTCCATCATTTCAGGCGAAACGGTGATCCAACTCTCTGGATGCCCCTTCTGTGCTTTCACCCTGACCTTGTTCTCTGCGGGCCGCAGATCGTTTGGCTCCAATGAGACAGCCTGATCGATCCGCGCCGCCGTCTCGAACATGAACCGTACCAACGCTGCATTGTATGGATCAGCGGCACCGCAAAACGCCTCGATCCATTCCTTGTCCGCCGGTGTGCGCTCCACCCTGCTGATTTTCCCACGCCGTCTGTCTTGGGCGATCCGTTCGAACTTGTCATAGGGTTTCACCCGGATCAGCGGCGTACCTTCCAACTCATGCGCGTTGTTGATCACCGCACTGGCTGGCGTCACGATTTCACGCCACCACGTATCGGTAGACGCCTTCGGCTTCAACTTTGGCCCCAACCCTTTCAGCAGCGCACCAGATACTACTCTTAATGGCGTGTCGCCAATCTCCTTCACAATTTCGATCAATTGCTTGGCCGCTTTTGGAGAGGCGTTGTACAGCATGATGGCATCAGAAAACGTCTTGCTTGGCTCATCTCCGAGCAAGTACTGACGAATTTGATATTCCGTTTCACGCGCTAGCCAATCCCGTGCGCCTGCTTCTGTAGTCGACCCAGTGCTGTCGCGGTATTTACGTGAGAACGGTCTGCCGTTGTATTCGATCGTCCCGTAGACATAGTAGAATCGGCCCCGCTTATAGATTTTGGTCGGCATGACGGGCCTCTCTCAAATATGGTATCGATCTGCGCAGGTGTGATCAGCATGGTTCTCCCCAGCCGGTAAAAAGCGCCCGTGTCATTCGCCCGCTCTCGCAATGTGCGCTCAGAAATCTCAATCTCTCGCTCGGCCATGATCTCAACCCATTGAGCTGGGGTCTTGCCAAGTCCCAGGATTTGCGAGCTGTCTGATTTTTCAATTTCTGCCATTTCATTCGTCCTTGTCCGCTAGGGGTGAATGGGTGTGCCGCATGGAATCGCTTGTTCAGCACCATCTGACGTGTTCAGATGGGAATAACCGTAATAGTTCGTCATTTTTTGCGATATTCGCGAAAAAAGACGAAGTCGTCAATTGGAAATCGAAGATGGCGCAAAAACATGCTGATTTGTTTGCTGCTATGGGTGCGCGTCTGACCATTGCACGCAGTGAAGTTGGCATTTCGCAGGCAGCAATGGCGGAGGCTATCGGCGTCTCCCCACGCGCGTACCATAGCTACGAGAAAGGCCAGCGCGGCATTCCAGTGGAAGCCCTGATAGCAATGGGCGAACGGTTTGAAGTCGATGTGCCTTGGCTATTGCTAGGTACAAACGCCATCAGAGCCGGACACGACTTCAATGCACTCAAAGAGATTGAAAGCTCGCTGGATCAGCACCTCAACGCACAGGGTATCAAGATTAAAAGCGAAAAACGCGGGGCAATCGTCGCGCGCTGGTACGAGTCACACGTCAAAGGTCGTGAAGTAACGGATGACGACGTTCACACATGGATCGAGCTTGTTAGGGAGTAGAGAAATGAAGAAACCGAGCGAAAACTGGAAGCGTATCCGTCGGGCGGCTTTGGAGCGTGCGCAACGAACCGCAATCGATCCGCTGTCGCCGCTATACAACATATATTCGGGCGTCTGTGCCTTGTATCTTGCGGGCTTTCTTCATTTCAAATTCTTCGACTACGGCACCGATTTCAGTTGGTTCACAGCATGCCTAATCATCTGTGTTGCCGTGGCGGGCGCTCTTGTTCCAGTGCTAACAGGCTCAGTTCTTACCTTGCATTTCGCTAGCAAGAGATTGGAGCGTTTGATTGCTGAGTGACCAAAGCACAATGTGCTGTTTTACAGCTCTTCGGGCATGCGGGGAACTATCCAATACGATTAAGACTTGGCTAAAACTTGTCTGCCGGGAAGGCCAATTCGCGTGACGTTTGGAGTATTCATTCACCGGACAGACTCAGTCTACGATGACGTCCCATCGGAACGATACCAGTTCCCAAAAAAATACCTGACGCGTGTGCAGCAGTGTGAAGGCGACTGGATCGTCTACCTTGAACCCACCAAGGTGAAAAACACCAAAGGCTACTTCGCAGTCGCCAAGGTTCAAGAGATCATCGCAGACCCCCGCAGCGCTGATATGTATTTGGCTGTCATCGAACCCGGGACCTATCTCGACTTTGGCGATCCGGTTCCATTCCGCGATACTGACGGCATCGTCGAGCAAGGCGTCTTGAACGATCTTGGAAACATTTCCGGCCGTGCTCAGGCTGCAGTACGGCCACTTTCGGCGGAGGATTTCGCCCGGATCGTGGAGCGTGGACTTCAGCAAGACGATGATTTTCTGCCTCGCGTTGACCAGATAACCCAGATGCCCGGCTTCCAAGATCCGCAAGTACCCTTTCAGCATCTCGCGGCACGGGATCGAGTCAACCAGTTGACCAACCGTGCCGTGCGCGACCGCAACTTCAGAAAGAATGTTTTACGCGCTTATGGCGAACGTTGCGCGATTACGGGGCTACGCCTGATTAATGGCGGCGGGCGTGCCGAGGTTGAGGCCGCACATATCAGGCCCGTGGAACGTAACGGCCCTGATATCGTGAGCAATGGGCTAGCTCTCTCTGGAACCGCACATTGGATGTTTGATCGTGGTCTAGTGGGGCTGGCCGAAGATTTTTCCATTTTGGTGTCGAGGCAAAGCAACGATCTGGAAGCCGTGACAGCGATGATCAACTCTTCCGGGAAGCTATTAGCACCCGAACGCCCAGCCAATCGACCAAGAACGGAGTTTGTGACTTGGCACCGAGCGAATTGCTTTAAACACTGACTGACTTTATTGGTTAATGGCTAGATGCCAAAGCAATGCAATTACGATACGAACAACACATCTTAAGTTTTTCTCCTAGGCGTCTGTCAAAGCCTGGCTACTTGCAGATAAGCCGAATGCAGCCTAAGTTCACTAAATGTTCTATTCATTAAGGATGAATTATGATAACCATAGGTATCAGAGCGCGGCCAACTGACGTTGTTTACGCAGTCGTGGACACGGAAGACGCCTCTGTAGTCAATCTTGATCAGGTAGTAATACCTATGGCCTTCGACACACCTGACGCACTTAAATATGTTCGCAGCAACTTTTTGGACATTATTCGCGAATACGGCATCCAGCGAGCTGGTATTCGCGCCACAGAGCCGAACTCGCAACGTATGAACATCAACAGGATTCAGATTGAAGGTGTGATCATTGAAGCGTTCGCAAGCAGCCCCTTGAAGGGTTACTACGTCGGACATATCGCTTCGATTGCTTCTCGCCTCGGTCGAACCAGAACTGATTTGAAACCAATGATCGATGGCGACGTTGCATATAATGTCGACGGTTGGGCAGATATGTCTAAGGAGGAAAGAGAAGCTGTTCTTTGCGCGCTAGGAGCTGACAACAATGCTTAAACCACACAAAAGAGCTGAAGTTGAGTGGCATGAGATTCGCGAGATTGGACAGGAAGGGAAGAATTCAACTGCGCATGTTGTTGAGGATGTTCAGCTAGGCGCGGAAATCGTCATGAAAAAAGTAGAAAAAGCCAAACTGGATTCAGCAGATGAGTACTTTTCTGAAGCTAAAGCTCTCTACGCTACCGCTCACCAAAATGTTGTGCCAGTGCTCTACTCCTGTGAAGATGATGACTACGTCTACATTGCACTCCCGCTGTATGAAAATGGTTCGCTAAAGGCGTTAATGACGGCCCGCAATCTAACAGTCCGGGAAATTGTAAGGATATCTTGCCAACTCCTCTCCGGCCTTCATAACATACACTCTAAAGGGTTGATTCATTTTGATATCAAGCCGGACAACGTCCTGCTTTCGGAACGTGGAGAAGCGCTCCTTTCAGATTTTGGGCTAGCAAAGCAGATGTATTCTGGGGAAGCCTGGCAGGATCAATTTTATATGCCGATCGCTCCCCCGGAAAGAGTGGCGGGGCCGCCATTTAATCTACAGCACGATGTCTACCAATTTGGGCTGATGCTTTACAGAATGTGCTGCGGTGAAGATACTGTTCGTAATCAATTTGACGCATTTGGCGGTGACCGGGCAGCTTTTATTGCCGCGCTCGAAAATGGAACTTATCCAGATCGATCAATGTTTCCGGAACATATTCCAAATAGACTGAAGAGCGTTGTAATTCGCTGCTTAAAACCAAATCCAAACGAAAGGTTTGGCTCAGCCCTAGCCGTCGCAAACGATCTGGCAAAAGTTGAACATTGTTTTGACTGGGAATTTGAAGCGGGCGCGGGCCTCAAAAAGTGGAGTCGAACCGAAAACGGAGCCGTTAAGTCCTTCGTGGTGAACGGCGATGGTTCTACAGTATTTTCCACTACTAAGAATGGGAACACCCGCCGTAAAACGGCTCATTGTAAACAGACTATGACACTAACAAGAATCCGTGGCGTTCTTAAGGACGAAGGATAGTCAATGAAACACGTAAAAAATGACCCAAGTTCATATAAAGGCCGTGAAATCAAAGCGTCGGCTTGGAACTCACTTGATGAACGTCGTGATCCAAATTCGCGTAGGAAGCTCCTAAGCGTCAAAATGACGCGCAAAGTTAATGTGACAGTAAAGTCGAGCACGCAGAGGTGAAAGCGCCAATTCTATAGAATTTAGGGGGGCAACCTTTTCACTGCCAAATTACTCTACGGCTTCTGAGGTTTCGCCTTAGTATCTTTAGACAGAGGGGCGTACAGATTTTCATAAATCGCATGGTTGAGCCTGCTTTGCGCCCCTACTTCCACGTTTCCGAGCCGAGGTGATTTTTGACCTTTATGCCAGTCAACAACGTCGCCTTCGCTCGTTTGACGTGATCCTTTCTCAAAGATATCGCGATATCGGCGTGGAGAAATGCCGTAGAAATGCTCGATGCTTACCTTAGAGTTACCAGAAACATCTGGGCCAAGCATGTCTTGAAATAGGCTCTCTGTTTTACTTTTGGGATAAGGCTCTACGAAGACGATGCGCTCAATGCCTGCGGCGATCAAGTGCTTGGCACAGTTGTGGCAAGGGTAAGTTGTGACAAATATGGTTGAGCCTTTTACCGATCGACCGAGACGTGTCGCATCACATAGTGCATTCATCTCAGCATGTACCATTCGGCCGTACTCAGTGACCCCTCCCACTAGGGAGCTCTTTATAGCCTTGCGATGTTGATCATCGGCCAAGATATCTTCGATTTTCTTTCCGTCTGCAATTAGTCCTTGCTTTTCGAGTACACCCAAAAAGTCAAATATTATCCGGTTTATTTCATTTTTGTTAGCCTCACCGCCAAGATCAATATCACGGTTCTTCTCCTCATCCTCATCCCAATAATTTCCGCCACCAAACTTTGGAACTTCATTGCACCCTACTGATATCAGGTCCCCTTCGGGTGTTGCGATGGCTGCACCAACCTGCCTTGATAAATCCACCGATCTCAGAGCCGCAGCCTGGGCCATGTAACTACCAAATTCATCTCTTGTTGGAGCTATGTTATTTCGTCCAAAAAATGCTTTTACAAACCGCTGGCTGGATTTTTCGAGGGTTTCTTCGGATGTTCCATCGAAAAAGACATCTCCAAGGTGAAATATTTTTGAAATCCGTTGTCCGTGATTATCTTGCCGTTCATTTTGATCGGTCGAGATCAATTTATTTGCATGGACTTCACAGCGGCTGTTGTCCCAGCCATGCTGCTCATTCCGTAAGCGTGCCACAAGGGATTGCTTTCGCTTTTCTAGGGGCGTCACAACCGAAACTTGGATGAACCGTTTTCCGAAGGCTTTAACGAGCAAATCTACCTCTTCGGGGCGTTTGAGCTGGTCGATAATGAATGCATGTTCATCAAGGGGAATCTTTGCCTGCTCATTAAGCTCATCTGGATCGGTAACACCGTTATCAGTTGCAACTTGAAGGCGAAACTCGACGACTTGACGGATCGCTTCTGCAGCCAGAACCCCATCTTTTGCGAACGCCTTACGTACTGCATTACCCTTAAGTATTTTTTCTTCCAAGATGGACTCTGATGTACGGTCAACTTCGCACCCCTTGGCAGTCAACAATCTGTCCATCTCGGCGCTTAATGAGATGGATACTGGGACATAGTCCATCTTCTTGAGGGTTGAGGCGAGAATATCGCGGGCTTGATGGATTGGGCACCCGATTGGACCAACCAGTCCAAACACCAGTTCAACGCGATCACTCATTTAAATTTCCTCTGTAGGTCAAAATGCAAGAAGATGCTCAAATTTACCCTATCCTTAGGACAGGGATTGATCCAATAGACAAAGTGATTCAGACTGCATCTACCAAAGGGAGCAACACAACATGGACCATGAAGACCAGTCGGACCGTCAAGATGAGCAAAAAAACGACCAAGTGGCGCGTGATCTCGATAAAGAGCGTGAAAAATTTGAGCAGATGATCAAGCACGAGTCTAAAGCATCACGCGAATATACCCGTGGAAAGTTGCTATCTGCATAGTGCCATAAAACTAAAGCTGGGAGCGCCATAGCGTTACCAGCTGCCATCAGCTCTTCCTAAATTCAACAACATTACTTGCCGAACTGAACAGGTTTAGTATCAGCATGATGGTTGCTTATTGCCCTGCACTAGGCTCTATAACTTTCCATCCATATGGTATTAAACACTAATTTATCACTTATCGTCTTAAAGCAAAAAAAGATTATCTAATATGTCCATGTGATGTATCACTTGTTGACACACGTATCATATTGCGATACATAATCCCATGATAAAGAGCACCAGAGGTAAACTTGCAGCCAGTGCCGTGAAGGGCAAGTACGGCAAGGGCTTCCCCGGTGACTTGGTGAAGCGCACGCGGGCAATGCTTACGGCGCTGGACGCCGCGGTTGTTGTGGAGGACTTACGCTTTCCACCTGGCAATCATTTAGAAGAACTGAAAGGCGATCGGGCTGGGCAACATTCTGTGCGGATCAACGCGAAATGGCGCATCTGCTTTGTCTGGACGCCGAACGGGCCTGCCGATGTCGAAATTGTCGATTATCATTGAGAGGATACGCTGATGAGCTTGCTTGAAGATCCAGTGCACCCCGGTGAAGTCCTGAAAGAGCTTTACCTCGATCCCCTAGAGATAGGGGCTATTGCGTTTGCGCGGCGCTTGGGCGTGCCTCGTACGCGGATCGAGCGGTTGATCAAGGGTACGACTGGTATCACGCCAGATACGGCGCTGCGGCTCGCTCGTGTGTTCAACACCACCGCGGCCTATTGGGTGAACCTACAAACGAACTATGACATGGCATTGGCGGCAAAGGAAATCGACGTGTCTGACATTGAACCTCTAATTGCCGCTTAGTGGGAATGGTCGCTTATAGCGACAAAACCCTGCGCTTTCGCCACTGGAACGTTTGTGGCTTAAAAAGCACATGCGCAGATACTACTTCGGGATTTGGGAAAGAGCCAACAAGCGGTCTATGCGATGAGTTTGACATCATAGTGGCTCCCGAAATCTCTAATCCTCCTCCTCGAGTTTCTGAGCAAGAGCTAAGAATTTTGTAGCACGTTCTTGTAGGTACCCGGCTTCATTTTGATCGAGTCGCGTAGAAGTTATCATTGTCCCTGGCTGGATATTGAGAATGCCGACTCCCGCTGAATCTGGTTGTGCCAATCTCAGTATAGTTAGCAACCCCCTCTCCTTCTTTCTGGGTAGTTGCTCCTTTCCGAAATGTAGGAAAATAATTCTTCTCTGATTGTTTGCCTCTGTGCGTAAATACCAAGCTGTTGTGATATGCAGGCCAGAAATAATCGCTTCAACAGGGCTACGCCCCTGCCAAATGAGCGCGTGATCCTCTTTCAAGTCCAGATAGTTTTCGCACAGAACCTTGTATCCAGCTGATTTGTTAGGGGAAACGCTAGAATGCAGGGTCAGAAATTGCTTGGTAGAAAGTTTTTGATCCTCAAAAGAAGTCATTGCTTCTCGAAACTGCTTGTAGCGATCCTTGGCAGGGTCATACGGTAAATCGATGTCCCCAATAATACCTTTGACTTTGGCCTTATCTTTGCGCTTGTCTCCGTACGCAAAATCGATGAACTGACTAACCCTAATCTTCATTTTAATATCCTGTATAGCTCCATGAATCATTTTAGGACCCGACTGGGAACAAATAAAGAACAATCTGATGGAAGGTGCCTTCAAATACAGTTGGCATTGTCCATAGGGCCGACATCGACTGATACTAATGCGTCATCCCTCGGTCCATCTCGGCTTCCCGCTCTTCTAGCTCTGTCTCAACCTTGCTTCGGCGGCCTTCACTAATTTCAAGCTGGTCTCGAGTTGCGTGCGCAGCTTCCCGTAGTTCGAGCCCTCGTTCAACAAGCCGTGCAACGCAGCCACGGACGCCGTTTGCGATTGAGTGAGCACCGACACGCAGGCGGCCAATCCATCCATCTGGCTCTGCATCCTCTTCGTCGAGCGTGCTTCTAACCCGCTCAATTCCTTTGCTGAGACCTCGCAGGCCGTCACCAACCGCTCGACGCAGGCGAGCAAGTCGCGTTCCAAGGCTGTCAGGGGTGTCGTCATCTAGTTCTCCTCGATCTTGATGCAGGTCACTGATCTGCCGCCCAGCGTGCAGGTCCTCAGGCGGGTCTTGGTGGGGTCCAGCACCAGCCACGTCCCGTCCTCCCTGTCGATCCGCGTTAGGCCCAAGTCCGTCAATTCCGAGCTGGCCAGCATCAGCGTCCAAAGCAAGCTCGCGACCATCATCGAGACGATCCCCGCCAAGAACATCCCCGTGATCAGCCAGGGCGAGATCGTCAGCCAGCTCTTGTTCTGTTGCAGAAAGGCGCGGGTATCGATCTCGATTGTACGCTGCGCGTTGGTCGCAATGCTGTTCAAATCGGTCCTGAAGCTCTCCAGTTGCGATGCCATCGAGGCGGCGTAGTCCTGCCGGATCCTGTCCAATTCCGCGTTCAGCTTCTCGCTCAGCCGCGTCGGCTTGCCAGTCTTCATGGAATATCTCTCCTTTCAAACGCCAGCGTTCACCGGTGTCGGGGTCTTGGGCGGTTAGGTAGGCTTTGCCTGCTCGGGGGATGTCAAAGCCCGCATCGGTAAGGGCGTCGAGCATGCTGCCACGGTCAGTGATCAGGCCGACGCTGATCTGGTCTTGCAGCCACGCATGCAGCTCGTCACGGCCTTGGGCGCGTGTTGGGGTCTCGATAATGTCGCGGACCTCTTGGCTACGCTCCAACTCCATCGGATCGGCCCAGCCGTGGCGCTGGTTCATCACATCGCGCAAGCTGTCGAAGGCCTTCTCATAGCCGGGCGGCGCGATGTTAAGGCTGCGCCCCGAGGTCAGCTCCAAGCGCGGCGTGCAGAAGTGAAGCTCAACGCGGTTTTCGTGGGTATGTCGGACCCAAAGCACCTCATATTGCGTCGGGTCCAGCCCCGCGAAGGCCAGACGCTCGAAGCCGTCCATGACCTCGACCTGCTGCTCCTCGGTCGGGGCGTCAGTGGCGGCAAAGCTGATCACACCTGCGCGGTAGGTCCACTGGTGGCGGCTGGCGTCGATCAGGGCTTCGGTCCGGTCTGGGTTGCCGCGCAGAACCTCCGGCAAAGGCTCCCGCGTGACAGTCACAGACTGGCCGTCCGCATCGCGGATCAGGTCGCGATTGTCGTCATAGGCGAGCACCTTGTCCGCGACGAGGTAGCCGACCGGACCAGCGCCCACGCCTTTGCCGTTGCGGAAGAACTTGATCAGCATCGGCGCGCGGCCTCGACGATTTGGGCAAGCTGGCGCTCGATGCTCAGCAAGCGGCGGGCAACGGTGAGCGCGTCGAGGTCGGTGCGGCCCGCCAGCATCGCGCGGTTCAGCCAGCGGGCGATCTGGTTGAGGTTGCCGCCGATGCGCCCTACGGCCAGCACCAGTGCTGGATCAACGCGGGGGATGGGCTTGCGGCGGCGGGCTTCGGTGAAGCCAAGCGCCTCGCGCAGCAGGGTCGCAGCGGGCAGGCCAGCGGCCTCGGCCTTGGCGCGCAGCTGAGCCTTCTCTGCCGCTGTGCACCGGAAGACGAAGGTCTCCGTCAGCGGCTCTTTGGTGCGGGCTATTCCCGCGCCGGTGGGGTTCGAAGGGGAGGCTTGCCGCCCCTCGCAAGGTCCCGTGTCAGCAGCGCCAGCGTATGACATGGGTCGCCTTGCTGTTTGCTCTTCGATGGGATCGGTTGCGGTCATGTTCTGAGGCCTGCGGCTTGGATTTGGGCCTCGGAAACCATCTTCGACGCAAGCAACGCCGTGACTTGGGTGCCCGTGATGTGTTTGCACATCGGGCTGCGATCACTGATCCAGCATGCCAGCCGCGCATGGTGGTCCGCCTGCAATGCTGCCGTCTTCTCTCGGTCTACCGCTTGTTTCTCAACATAAGCCAGCCAGCGCCGAGACTGGAACCAGTTGTCGGAAAAGCAGACCTTGGAGCGGGTGAAACCTGCGCTGTCGGTCGCATAGGCTTGGACGGCCTGCCACAAGTCCTTCGGCGCGATCCCTTCCTTCATGGCCCCTTCGATATGGGCAAGGCAGGCCGCTTTGCTGCGCAGTCGGTCGGGCGGATAAGCCGCCAAAATCTTCTCAGCTTTTGCATCTCCCGCCGCCTCGCGCTTGCGCGTAGGTGGTTTATGGATGGTTTTAGGATGGTTTGGGGGCCGTGGTGGCCCCGGTACCCCGGCCACAGTGGCCCCCGTACCGGGGCCAGACTGGACGGGGACCACTGTGGACCCCGTCTCAATCTCGGGCTCAAGCGTGGGTTCCAGCGCCTCAACCTTGGCCAAATCGATCCGGTAGACGACGGTGAAACCGTTCTTGCAGGTGCGCGCACCCGTCTCGATTAAGATTCCTTCTTTCAAGAACTCACGCACGGTTCGCTTGACTGTTGTCTCCCCCAGCTCGGTGTGCCTTTGAATCGTACCCTTGGAACACCAGATGCCTGAGCCATCATCGCTCGCCTTGTCCGCCAGAAACATGATGATCTGCTTGCGCGTTGCGCTACCGAACTTCCGTTCTGCGCATGTATTCGCAACCCGCCAGCTCATTGGAAGACCCCCAAAGGCGCAAAGACGTGCGAATTTTGTACAGGTTTTGTACGAGATTTCCGCCAATTCAACAGAATTCGATGCGAAAGCTCGCGGGATTTTCTGCAAGCTTCTGCACAAAGCCCTGTAAATAAGCCATATTTTAAAGGTGTTTTTGGTGACCCCGATTGGATTCGAACCAATAACCTGCCCCTTAGGAGAGGGCTTCATTTCAAATTAATATCATGATTATAAATGATAAATAATCTACCTGTGTAAAAATGTGTAACTAAGTGTGTAAGTTTCACATCAATATTCCAGCCAATAGCTACCTATTGAGCCAATAGTCATTTCCTACATTTCGCTAACGCGTTCTAGCTGTAAGCATGTGCCTACTACACCGCAAATTCTTTGGCTACGTAGGCCAACATGCTATCCATTTGCCTATCCGTCTTAAGAGCCGGATAGGCAGATTTCAACAATGCCTTGCAATTGTTGAACGATTTCCCCCCCGTTGCCGCCTCTACGCGAGGCGACCGCTTTTCTTTTCCTAACTCGTCGGCTTCCTGCACCTGATTATCATACAGGTTTGTAATCTCTCCGTGTTTGCCCTGACACAACAGGGCACCGTAAAATAAAAGCGGTCGCCTCGCTCGCCCTGCACACACAGATAGTCACCTCCTTCGTCGGAGCCTACTGTGGCACAGGACGGCTGGTGCAACGGGGGGGAAACTTGTTCCGACGTGTACGTCGGCCATCCCTCCGCCCCGAGGGATGTATTCTGTTCCGCCTTCGGCGGGACTGTGTTCGGTCTATTTTTTGCAAAAATAAGACCAACGTTTTACGGTTGGCCTTGTTGCTCAGTAAGAGCGGGTAGTTGTTATTTTAGTCTAGCTAGAAACTCATCCGACATGTCATCGGGTTTGACGTTTTCAGGGAGGACGAGTTGTCGAACATAGAGGTATGGCGATAGCTTTTTGACAGCTTCTTGCGCGCCATTTTTTCCTGCTTCATCACTGTCGAACAGAACAGTTGCATACCGGATTCCGGTTGCTACGATTTGTTCAACTTGTTCGTCAGTCAGCGCCGTACCCATTGTGGCGACCGTTGGAATATCCTCTGAATCTAGTCGGAACACAGACCAAAATCCTTCAACAATAACGAGGTGTTTGACCGACTGGTTTTTGATGCGGTTGAGGTTGAAAAGGACGTGCGATTTCTGGAAGCCTTTTGGCAGTTTATATCGCAGTGTGCCCTCTGGCAGTTCCTCTTGTGCATAGCGACCAGCATAGGCAACGAGTTCATCGTTTTCGTCGTGCAATGGGATGCAGATACGACCTGCCATAATACCCTTTTTGCAGTATCCCAAACCGAAGCGATTAGTCGTCTCGTTTGAGATATTCCGTTGTTCAAAAAAGACGTGTTCTTGGTCGAGTTCGAGGGTGAATTTAAGGGGAGGATTTATCTCACCTTTTGGTTCATCGTCTGGTTCGTCTTGTTTGGACTTGGCTGGTTTCTTGCTACCTGTCTTGGGAGTTTTGGCACGAACGGGTTTTTTTGTCGTTGGTGTCGTGGCGCGATCCTTACCACCGCCATTGCGGAAGTCAGCTTCGTCTAATCCCATGATCTCCAAAGCGTGCAGTGCGCCCTTTCGGATTCCGGTTGTTGTCGTTGGGTCTTCACCTTCCATACGTGCTACAAATTCCATTGCATTGCCTTTGGCATCGCATGAGAAACAGTTGTAGACACCCTTGGCGGTGTTGACGCCGCAAGACGGCTTTGTGTCGTCGTGAAACGGACAAATGATCTTGAGCTGATCGCCAGTCCCTACTGGTTCGATTTGATAGTGTGAAAGAACAGTAGGAAAATCTAAGGCCGCTCTCACGTCCTTGAAGTTGATGTATGCGGTTTTTGTCATATCGTAATTTCCCATAATTTTAACCGCATGAGATTGTACCATGAAACCAATATTATGAGCTATCTCTAACGATAAACAGGGATCGTCGGTGATATGAACTCATAACCAACTATACGCCCTCCATCGGAAAAATCTTGGAGGCAGTATTCAAAAGTAATTACGAAAGTATCGGTGATTTTTGCTTCCGGAGTCAGGATAGCATTGACGTAACCTAACCGGTTCTCATCCGTTGCGGTCAGATCAAATTCGACCCTAAATCTAGTATCACAGACACCATCTTTCGAAGGAGTGGCACGATAGCTTCGAGACGAAAGTTCTGCGTACTTATATTTGCACGCAGAAGCGTCACAGACGCTCAAATCATCCTTCAAGATATCTGAATTTAATTTAAATTGCACCTCTTGAGCGGGCACCCAACGAAAACCAGAGTCTGCGGCGCGGCCAGTGTTCAAGACGTTCTTAGTGTAAAACCGTTCGGCATGTTCTCGATAAAATTTAGGCACGTTTTCATCGGACATGGTTGACGGTTCAACCTGATGAATTTTATGCAACCCAACAGGATGCCTAATGATAGATCCATTCGGTTGTTGAAGAAATTTGCTAGTAATAATTGGCAAATCAAGTTCCCAATGAAAGTAGATAGTATCATTTCGGATTTCATTTGATGGTAGTTTGTCTTGCCAAGCGTCGTATGCTTTCAAAAACTCACGCCATTCAGCTGTTGAATTTTGACGTTTCTGCGCAGCATCTATTTCAGTGATTTTTCCGTTCTCATCCTTGTGGATTGTCTGAACCTGATGTGGTCGATACTCTTGAGTGGAGAACACCAACCCACTTGTTGTTTTCGGTGCCGCGGACGGCAGAAAGCCAGTTTCAGAAAAGCAGAACAACTTTTCACTGCCAAAGTTGACGACACAGTCTAGATCAGCCGAACTACCTTCGCCTGTGCTATTGGTTAAGCCTGCTGGCTGGCCGTTGATCCGATAGGCCGAGTTGACATCGCTGTGCTTACTTTCAACGACAGTCTTTGATCCTGATGGCCATGTAAAGTCGATGACGCATGCTCCCTTATCGTCACAGCTTCGCAGCGATTTGGAGCATGGTTCATCATCGTATATTTTAGAAAAATTGGCGTTAGAAACACGACAGAAACCTTGGACTGTGTTGCTTTCAAGCGACTTAGATTCTGTATTGGGATCTTCTAACTCAAGCCTTATTCCGGTCATGTCCGCATTTACTAGAAGTGCGTGTCTTAGAGTCGCGTTTTCTAGTTTGTTGATTACGTTGCTGAGGATCGGGCCACATTCCTTGGTGTTTACATCTCCCTCACCATTTATCAGGTAGGTGAGGCAGGAGTCTTCGGTTTCTTCTGCGTGCAGAGCGCTACTCCACAAAGTGATCAACGCAATAGACGAGAGTGCTAAAAACTGGCGCAACAATGTGAGGCTCCGTTCAAGATTTATTTTCCATTGGATTCATCTTAGACTAAGGGATCTTGTTATCCAATATGACGCTTAGCATATGCTATAATCCACGTCTTCGGGTTTAAGAATTTCTGATGTTTCAGGATCAGCCTGTACGCCGGTTGCGACCTCATTCTACAAGACGATGTGTGTTGCCGCTCAACGGTAGGCTGGTCTTGGCATATGAGCACAAGCGATAAACAACCACACATCTATCTTGGACGTCGATCATCACGAGATGGATTTTTGTCTTTGGACAAAGAAACCAGACGACGACACATTTACAGTATCGGAAGCACGGGTGCGGGGAAAACCACCTTCCTGCAATCCCTTATCAACCAAGACATTCAAATGGGTAGAGGTGTATGTTTGATTGATCCACACGGCGATCTTGCAGAGGACATTATCGAGAACATCCCCCGAGATCGTATAAATGATGTGATCTATTTTGACGCTAGCGATCGCGACTATCCAATCGGGTTTAATCCCCTGGCTGGTTGGGAACATGATCACGAAAGGGAGCTTGTCGCGTCTCAATTGGTATCGACGTTTAAAGGGCTGTGGCGTGACAGTTGGGGAGAGTGGCTTGAGTACCTACTGAAGAACACGCTCATGGCTCTGCTTGAACGGGAGGGGGTGGCCGTGAGCCTTCTTTCTATATCCCGTATGTTGGAGGACGTGGAGTATCGAGACCATATCATTGCGGGTGTGCATGATCCTGTTGTGAAGAATTTTTGGGTGGAATATTTTGGTGGGTTTGATGCTAAGGAACGTCACTTGCGGGTTAGTTCAACATTGAACAAAGCCGGTAAGTTGGTCTTGTCGCCGGTCTTGCGGAACATTCTAGGTCAGACAAAATCCAGCTTCGATATGAGCGAGGTCATGGACGGATCAAAAATCCTGATCGTGAACTTATCGAAGGGGAAGATAGGCGAAGACAATGCCAACTTTCTGGGATCGTTGATTGTGTCCGACATTGTATCGAGGGCGATGAAGCGAGCGTACCAGAAAGAGGCCGACCGGCGAGATTTCTACTTGTTCATCGATGAGTTCCAAAACTTCACAACGGACAGCTTCGCGTCCATCGTTTCAGAGGCGCGTAAATATCGGTTGTCTCTAAATATCGCGCACCAGAACTTTGACCAGATCAGCCCCAAGGTGCTTTCTGCGATCATCAAGAACACAGGAACATTGACCGCTTTCAATGTGAACTTTGAGGATGCAGAACGGCTGGCCGCAAACTTCAATCCTATCAAACCGGATGCTTTGGCAAGCAGCACGGTCGGAGAGTATTGGTGCCGCACGTCAGGTACCGTTGAATTGATCAAAGGGTTCTCGCCAGATGATCAAGCGTCCCTTGGTCGGTCTTCTTCGAGACGGGTGATTTCAAATTCACGTAGGCGGTACGGGAAAGCGAGGAAACAGGTGCAGAGGAATTTCGATAAGTGGTGGAGTTGATGTCGGTTACGTCAATGGTCGTTATTTGATTTATCTTATTCGCAATCAATCAAAAAGGAGCGCCCCTTTTACGGCGTCCACCTTTGAAGCATTTCCACGCGTTCGACTGCGGCCACAGCGTCTCGGCAATCTGCGACCTTAGCCTTCCATTGTTCGTGTTTTCGGACAAGAGGCGACGGATCACAAGCTAAACTGACTTTATTTTGGCATCTCCGAACAGCAGCATATTTTCCGAGACCTGCCATCAATCGAATGAAGTCTCCAGCGTTACCACCTGTGGTTTCTCCGTAATTGTCCAATGCTCCAAAAACCGAGGACTCGACAATGCCAATGGTCGTAATTTGTCCATCATTGACAGCTTGTATTAACGCTGAACACAAAGCGCTATTTTTCGCGCCTGTGGATGGCCTCACATCTTCGGCTTCCATAATCTCGCCACAAACGAATTCTGAAGCTCCTGCTAACACACATTTTGCTTGAAGTGCTTCTACAGTTTTTCCGTCGCATTTATGTTTAGGAGAAGCTGGTAATTGTAGTGGTTTAACCTTTCCACAATACTCATAAGGCCGGATTATTCGTTTAGGTAAGTCAGGATGTCTCCTGTTACCGAAGACGGAGGCTAACTCTTTCAACTGTTTGGATTGAGCTCTAGTAAGAGGTCGATTGAGAGCGCCATTGTCCGCCATAAGGCCTGCAACACCAAACTCGTTTGCGTATTTATTTCTGACCATATGCGAAAAATCGAGATCTCCTCTAATGTCTTGAGCTCTCACGAGGTACGTTTCATGATTTGATCTCTCTAGTCCATAAACTCTGGCAAATTGATTATTACTTCCTTCAAATTTCTTTATTTTGAAAACCACATCTTGAAAATATTTTTCGCGGGATTTAGTAATTTTTCCCTGATTGTAATAATATAGGTAAAGCCTTTCAGTCTTGCCGTTGAACTTTACGATATCTCCTACCTTGAGGCTTCGCGAAGATCTATTTTTTGAGCTTGACGTAGTCACCTCGCGAGAAACGGACTTAGTCACTTCCTTTCCCGATCTCCAGTTGTACATAGCTACGTAGTTTTTACCGGATGAGCAAATTGCGTCATTTGGTATTTTGCCTGCACTTTTCCACGCATCCATAATCGGCGCTTCTTCGTGGGGTTTTAAAGAGCCGATTGAAATTGCATACCAACCGTTAGAACTACGAAAGATTTTGGCAAAACGATTATCATCTACTTCCTGAATATAACTGCGCGCCTCAGACAGAGATTGGCGAGAGGCGACAACAAGCTCACAGGTTCCATTCTCAACCAAACCCTCACTTACAGCTGGCGAACAAACAACCATTGAAACAATTAAACTTAAAACAAAATTCTGCACTTGAACTCCAACCGTCGGTAAAAAAGAAGCATGATAATTGATTGAATAAGGCAAGTAATACACACTCTCTGTCAAGAGCAGGTAATGAGCCATGATGTGGTTATTCTCAATCTCAAACTACTTACTGGCTACTACACCATCTTCTTCTTAACAGTCTTTCTCTGGTGGTCTTGTCGTTGCGAAAATTTGAATTTTTGAGATTTCACTTTTCCTAACTGCCAATCAGTGAGCTATAATGCTTGCATGGGTCGACACTATTCAAAAACCAAACGTAAGGCCAAGCCGCAAACGGTCATGCTGACCGACCGTGACGTTGTTGTCATCGAGGCGCTGTTTCGGTTTGTAATTCTTTCGACAGATCAGCTATTCCAACTGGCAGGCGGTGGTCGTGACGGCTTCAGAAAACGAATGAGGCTTCTCTATGATGCTGGTTTCGTTGCGCGGCCAAGCATCCAGAACGAACTATTTCGATACGGGGCGAAACGACCAACAATATACACACTCGGAAAAGAGGGTGCGGAATATTTAAAGGTTGTCTGCGGTCTAGCTGTGCCAACGGGTATCGATTGGGAGCGCAAGGCGCGTGATCGCAAAGGTATGCGTGGTCAGTTTAAGGTATTGCATGACTTGGGCGCTAATGGCGCGGTGATATCTCTGAATGCCGCTCTGAGCGCTGTTGAGGGCATTGTCACTCTATCTCCTGATGAGCTGGTCAAGCAGTCGCCTGACTGGACACAGAAGGCTAAATTTCCATTCTCAATACCGACGCGCTTTAAGTGGGTGGATGGCCGACAGCACGACAGGACTGTAATTCCTGACGGTATGGTCGCTTACATCGACCATAGAATGGAAGCGCCGGTGAAAGCGTTATTGTTCATTGAGTTCGATCAGGAAATGGACGTGAACCGATCCGATGTTACGCAGTCTTCGATCCGTCAGAAAATCGCTTGTTACAGCTCAATGTTTAAAGACAACACGGTTAAGAAGCGCTTCGGTTTCGATGCGTTCCGCGTCTTGTTTGTTACGTCCGGAAGTTCGAAACATTTGCAGACGATGTGTGAGTGTTGCCAAGAGTACAGAACCAAGACTGTTCGAGATGTTCCTGCCTTTCCATTCTTCTTTTCAACCGTGAACGATCTCGATAGTGCTGAAAATCCATTGAGTAATTTCTGGCGCGATGGTGGAGGAGTGTACAAGGGGATTATTAGGCTGGATTAACAGTGGATCAATAAACATCCATTGTGCCTTTCTCCTATCCTGTTGGATTCATAGGATCGCTATCGTCTGGTAGCTGAGGCAGTTCTTGTTCTGAATGAGCCATAGGCTTGTCTTGTAGATCTGGGTTCATAATGTCTTCTAGAATAGGCCGGTATGTAGAGTTCATAAATCGTTTCATACGTTCTTCGATTTCAAACTCTACCTCGTGATTTGGTCGATGAATGGGTGATTTTTCTCTAATCTGTTGCAAGACACGTGCGCGACGTGTGCCTGATATTTTAATGTCAGGTACATCCAAGGTTTCAATTTTTGCCATACCTTCACCTGCGATCACAACGAAGGCGGAGCGTTTTGGCAAAGTTAGGATTGCATCTGTGAATTGATGTTTCAATTCTTCAAGTGAGAACAAAACAGTGTGTCGTTCTTCGAGAATAGGTCTGAGGGATTGGCTTCGTCCTTGTGAGCTTGTGTTGCCCTGCATTGCCCCCTTGCTTATTCCTTTACTACTAGTGCTGCCCTGTGCGGTACTTGTTGATTCTGCGACACCTTCACTTGAAGATATTCCCCTGCTTTGAGTTCTCGAAGCGGTGATACCTTCGCTAATAGATTGGTTTGTTCCATGTGCTGCGCTTGCGCTTGCGCCTGATCCTGACGCGCCGCTGGTACTAACACCTGAGTTATGTGATTGCGCTGCTCCCGCATTGGAGGTGCTCATCATCGAGAGTGAGCCCCCTGCCGCCATTGTTTCCGACGTTGGTGCTGGTTCCGGATTACCGTGCGCGTCGGTTGCCGTAGTTGTACCTGCTGATGTGGTTGCGCCCATGCCCGAACTCATTCCAATGCTGGCAGTCTCTGATGCCCCACTGCTGACGCTTGTGCCTGATCCCGATGAGCTTGAATTCATCGTGCCTTGGTTGTGGCTTTGGCTTTTACCGGATGAGCGAGTTGATGAGTGAGCGAGGGAGTCTGATGTTGTCTCTGATAGCGAGGTAGAGGTGCTACGTGTTATGCCCTGCCCCTCCATATGAGACACGGCCTGTGCTGTAGCTGTGCCTTCTGTCGTCGCTTTAGATTGACCTATTCCATGAGATTCTAGCTCAATGATTTCATGCCCGATAACCACTGGCTTATCCATTGAACGCTTTGGTCTTTCCAAATCGTAATGACCGGCAAAGATTCTGCGTTGCATCACTTCTGCATCCTCAGAATCATCGATGGCGAAACAAACCTTGTTCCGTGCTGTTGCCATGACCCCTTTATAGATCAAGTCGCCTTCTGCGATAAGTTGATGCAGGTATTGATGAGCCATCGTTAAATGGAGGCCGAATTTGCGACACTCAGCTAGGAGGGTCGGAATATCTCCAGACAAGAAATTATGCACCTCATCTATATACAGATTGAAGGGACGAGAAACACGGGCTTCCCTTTGTAGTGCACTACCTACGAAGCTACTAACCAATAATCTGCCAAAGAGGTTTGCACTTCGTGGCGGCACGTATCCACCAGATTGCGACAGATCGACCAAGATCATATCACCGGCGTCCATTGCCTTCAGCAGGTTCAGGTTCTTCTCTTTTTGCCCAACAATTGAATTCAGGAATCTATTTCCTGTTAGAGAAGTTAAGCGACGTTCAGCAGCCCTAAATTCCTCAAGGTATAGTTTGGGGTTTCTGACAGCGATTTCGTTGTACGTATTCCAACGCGCTTTATATGCCCTATTCTTGATCGTATCTGTTATCGCATGACGTTCCTCAGGATGGTATGGATCGAGTAAATAAAACGCTTCTGTGAGAGTGAGGCCAGCATAGGAGAGCGCAATACAGACTGATGTTAATGTGCTTTCTAGCAGAGGCATTTTTGATATATCATCGCCCCCTTTCGAGGTTGCGATTGCGTTGACTGTTCGTTCTACGTTGGCTTCGATCTGGTGTTCAAAATCTACCCGCAATGGATCAAATCCAAAACTGTAATCAAGGTCTTTGAAGTCGAGGATATGCACCGTTCGTCTGTTTGTGATCTGTTCGTTTTTTGCTAACCAGTCTTTGACGTGATCGACAAGTTCGCCGTGTGGGTCGATCAAACAAAAGCCCCGTCTGTACTGAATGTCTTGCTGTATGAGTGATAAGAGAAATCGGCTTTTACCCTGACTCGGAGCGCCCAAGACGTGCATATGTTCTTCGCGCAAGTTCACATCCATATCGTGATCGAGATAGTTCTCATCTGTACCTAGGAGAAGTCTATTTTTCACTTGAGTGCACCATAGCTAATTGAAATTAGACAGTTCTTTATATATTTGCATAATATTACATGAAGTTCTTTGTTTTTTCAAAGCTCAAACCAGCACGTGACATTTTCGTCGCCTGTTGTGAGAGCTTTGGAGAGTTTTATGAAAGACGCAACCGCCGAATTTGTCGGAACATTTGCATCAGTTCCACACCCAGAAGAAGAAGGCACGATGGAAGCCTTTCGTTACAGCGCAATGGCTACATTCTTAAACATTAAGTTGGATCATCCTGACGTTGTTGAAGGCATCGCACGTGCGGGAATGGCGCGGCTATTTTTAAAGCAGACTCTTGAACTTGCAGGGTCGTTGCCTTGGATGGAAGCCAATGTTCACTATGCCTACAAGTTCGCCGTAGATATGGCAGATAGCTATATTGACGACATAATCGCTCGTGGAGAACTTCCTGATGGAGACACACCGTTGTCTGACCTTGGGGCGACGATAGCCGACTTAGTACCTATCCGCTTTGTTGCGCACTTCGCTAACAATCCTGCGCACGATAAGGCCGGTTTTCAGAAGCGTTTAGAACGCGCTGCTAGACTGGACGGCGGGGACTTCGTTCTTTCTGGCTGGCTCAAGACGCCCCTACCTTTACCGGAGTATGACGCGATCTTGAAATGTGCTTAGAGCACATGACGCCCTTGCTTAGGCAGGGGCGCTTTTAAATGCTCTGAATATACTCATCTATTGCTTCTTCGATTTCTTCTTCTGGCAAACCAGCTTCCGTCAAGGATTTCCTAAGGTCTATCGTCTCTTCTTCTATTTGTGTTCTTCTTTTGTGCGCCTCTATTTTTTCAGCGAGAATTTTAGATTTCAGATCACCAGGGCTAGTTCCTTCAGTTTTATCAGATTTGCCGATCTTCTCGTGAAACTTGGCCCGCTTCGCTTTTACTGTGTGATCTTTGATTTCGTCTTCTAGAACTTCTTCGTCTGACCGGAATGCCTTTATTTTGATCCGTGCGTGTCCGTTTGTAATTTCCTGAGCTGAGCCGTACGGGATCAACCGATCCCCTTCCTTGCGGTATGCGAAAAATTCAATTTTCGTGACAACATAGTAATTGTAGGTTTTCCCCGTTGGCGCCTCTGTATGGGCGAACTCACCGTCAGGCGTTAAGGTGTCCGAGTAAATTTTTGTACAGTGCTGATCGAAGTCTCGTTCAACCAACCTTCCTTCGTTGATGTATATTGAAAGCGTTACACCAATTTCTTCTTGAGCGACGAGACTAGTAAATTTTCCGTACCCACCTTCTGAAAAGGTATCAGCCGTAATATCTGCTACGTCTGAAATATCGGGCATGGTCAGCCTTGAGCCTTCCCATTTTATAACGGGAGCACCACGTGTATCAGGATTGAATTCGTCCGCTTCTATGCTGACATCTAGGTGAGAAAGGCGGATAATCTGCGTAACCGCATCAGTTTTGTTTTCCATATATTTAGTAACACCGTTTGCTAGTGATGCTTTCATGTTCTCCAAAACTGACTGAATTCTTGAGAGTTCTCGTTGAAACGCTTTACCTGTCAAAATCTCTGGATTTTTGAACTGATCTTCTCTGCCTTGTGCTTGCCTCTGACGCATCGCCATCATGTGATCTTCTTGGGCTTGGATAAATTTTGGGGTTGAGATTAGACTTTCGGCAAGTGCATATGCAATAAGACCGGCGACTGCAGCAACTATAAATGCGAGGAACCCGTACCAGCCTGCTCCCTTTGCAACAGCAAAGACAATAACACCTGTTATTCCCAAGGCCATTATCTCAGGGGTTCTTTCTCTTCTGACAGGTTGATTTTCTAAAGAAGAGTAGCGACTACTTTTGTCATCATCGAGTTCTTTTTGTCGTGCTTTTAGGTCGTTCATCTCAGCAACGTAATCGATGCGACCTTGTTCAGCTTGTTTGAGTTCTCGTTCGACAGTTTCTACAATTTTTTGCACAGAATCCACTTTGTCATGGGCAACGAATTTGCCCTGTAATCCTCTTAGAGCCTCCGCAATGTTGGCTAAACTCTTGTCTTGAAAATCGTAATCTAGTTTATCTACGTTAATGCTCATCGACTATCTCATACTGTTTTGAAACTTTGGGTGTTTTACCCAATATATCTCCTATTTTCTTTTTTGGTATAAAATTTCCGTCAATGTTGAAGTGGTGCGAATATCATTACTTTCGATCCAATCACTAACCCATTGCTACAAATAGGTTTATTGTGGATATTAATTCCGGTGCGAAACATCGGACAAAATGTTACAATCAGCGGATGCTAATTGGATATGCCCGCGTCTCAACAACCGCTCAAAACCTTGATCGCCAAATCGCTGCAATCAATGATTTGGGTGTTACTCAAATCTACCGCGAGAAGATCTCTGGCAAAAGCCTCAAAGGGCGACCTGAGCTTGAGAAAGCCGTCGATGTCCTTGGGACGAACGACGTTTTGGTTATTGCCGAATGGGATCGAGCCACGCGGTCGATGGCCGATGGTATTTCGATCATTCAGCGCATTGCGGACCGTGGTGCATCTGTCAGAGTCTTGGATAAGCCGTGGCTCGATTTGACGACCCCAATGGGAAAAGGCATCTTAGCTTTCCTTTCTGCACTTGCCGAAGATGAGCGGGTTCGGATTACAAGGAGGGCAAATCAAGGACGTATACTGGCTAAAGCTAAGGGGGTTAGGTTCGGTAGAAAACCAAAGTTGACGTCTCATCAAATAAGCGTTGCAGTAAATCGCGTAGCATCCGGTGATAGCTTTCGCGCCGTCGCGAAGGATATGGGAGTCCACCATGCAACGATATCACGATTGATGAAGTGAAGTAAGTTCGCTTACTTCAAAATGCTAAGATCTAAATGGGAGCGTGCGCTCAGCCCTACCCCAAAGATTAGTCAATTTTAAATTATGCCTCAAGCGCACGGTAGTATTCATCGATGTAAGGCTTGAATAAGCTTGTTACTCCATCAAATTGGCTCTGTTGCAGGAATGAGTCTTTTTCAGAAGGAACAATCTCATAACCCTTGTAGTCATAATCATGTAAATAAACGGCACCCAAAACAAACTGGGTGTCATCAGGTCGGTTTTCGAATGCAAACTTGATCATCGCGTTGATGTTGCTCTGATCTTGTTCGTTTTGATTTGGCGTATCTATAACAATCGGTGCGAAAACTGCTGTAGAAAATTTCTTGATCGTGTGAAGTACGGCATAGTTGTAGGCGAGAACTTTCCTTGCCTTATCACTGCCAGTTGCATCTATGTTCGGCTTGATGTCGGTTTTCATTTTATCCGTTGCAGTGGTGTTCAGCTTCCTAGCAAATACTTCCAACTTTCCTGCATAAAAATCCATAATCTCTTTTTTTCTCGCGGTGGATGATAACTTCGTCATTTCCTTGGTGTAGCCTTTGATTTCCGCCGCCAGAGATCCCACTTTCGTGTCGATTTTTTCTAACTCTTGAACGAATACCCTGTTGGAAAATTGTTTAGTTTCACGCTCAAGTGCCTGCCGAAGTGTGACCTTGCCTTTAGTTTGCGACAGCAAACTCTCAAGCTTGGCCTGTTGTGTTTGCAGTTTCCGTACACTCTCCAGCTCACCTTGGATATTAGTTGATATTTTATTCAACTTGATAAAGGCTTTATCGCGATACTCTCGACACAACACCACATCGTCCATCAAACTGAATGTGTTAGAGAAATCATTTAGGTGCAGAGTTCCACAGGTTGGACAAGGTATCTCATCATCTGCCGTTTTCTTGAGGAACTTCGTGTCTTTTTCAAGTTCAGACAGTGTGGCTTCAGCTAATAAAAATTCGTCATGCATTGCTACCTTTTGAGACTGCAGTCCAGACAGTTTACGTTTCGTTTGATTCAGTTGAACGTTTAGGGCATTCAGTTCCGAAAGTAGTTTTTCGACTTCCTTTTCAAAAAGTGTGATGTCGATTTCGATTCCGATATCCAACTCTCTAGTTTTTAGTGCTTTTTGTGCGTATTCAAAATGCCCTCGATACTTCTCTTGTTCACGCTGCTCTTCAAGCGCGCTATTTTTTACTGCGTTAGCCACATAGTATTCTTTTGGTTTTATCGCCGTATGAAATTCAGTTAGATTCCTAGCGGCATTGCTGAATGCGGCCATCTCCGAAAAGGCGTTAGCTGGCTGCGACCAACCACTATCTTGATCGATATAAAACGGCATGAACAATGAGGCAGGCCATGGTGTCATCGGAATGTTCAATCTTGAAGGAAATTCAACCTCAATTTCAAGCTTCTTACACAAGAATTTTCCAGCGCGAGTTGACGATGAAAAATGATCCAAAAGGATCCCATTTTCATCAAAAAACGCAACGAGATTTCCATTTCGAAAACATGTTAAGTTCTCCCCATCTATCGAGAATTCAATCAGTGTTTGCACTTCGGCATTGGTGACATTGCCATACGCTAGGGGATCGGCCCCAAGCGAGCCGTAAAGGTGTTTTATAAATGCTGACTTACCCATGCCGTTGCCGCCATGAACCACTGTTTCAGTTGGATTGATTGACTCGGTTCTCGCTTTCCTTTCTTTGTTCGAAAGTATCGAGAGTTTCTTGAATAGCAGTTTTTTCATTTTTACTTTTTCTCAAATTCCGTATTAGTTTTTTGAATCTATCCTGCTTACTTTTTTGTATAAACTTCATATATTATTGCCGCTTTCAGCTGAGATTGCGAATGACCATAAACACCCAAAAGTTTTTGAGAGACTCTATGCAAAACGTCTTTAAGCGTTTCGATGTCACCAATTGGATTCAATTCAAGTTCCCGTTTGATGCAATGTTTTAGTTTTTCAATTAGTACGTTTTCACTATTTAGAACCTGAGTTCTATATTCTTCAAAATCGCTTTTTAGTGAGATTTTCTCAATCAGTGACAGCTCGCCAAGCTCTGGCAGTATCTCGCTCCATGTCGGGCACCTTCGGTAGTTTGTAGCCGTATTTATCCATTCGTCTAATTCTGATTTTGACACGCCTTTTTGCTTTATGGCTTCGGCGTAGACAGAGGATACGTCAGATGTCTTCTTTGTTTGTTTCTTTCTGCAAATTTCTTTGATCGTCGCAGTCAGAGCCTCAAGGGGTTGCTCGTCTGTACCAGTAACTGCCAACAAAAAGTCATGAACAGCACCTTTAACAATCTGTAAATGCTCTTCTTTGCTCATCTGAACTTTTGTATAACCAATTTTTGCGAGTGAAGTATGGTCAATGTTTGATGGTGTAAAGCGAGTTTGGAGAAGTTCAATAACACGGGTTTTATCGTCGGAGCTAAGTTCATCAAAAGTGAACCGCTCTTTGTGTAATACCTTATCGCTGGTTTTCGGTGTCTTGCAGTGAGTCGCGGAGACAACATCGGCACTGGTTGCCGTATTTCCAAATTTTTCAATATTGAAATACAGCTTCTCAATCACGGAATCTTTCGTTTGCGCCGTCCCATCTTCTGTAGCCTTTTTTGACTTATCCCTTTTCAATAGACTGGCTAGCGGAAGATCATTTGCGTAGGATTTCAGCTGATAAAATTTAATTTCCGAAGGATCCTCTGGATTCAAAATCATTGCTAAATCATCATGAAATTCGAATAGAACGACAAAGTCATCGACAGTTTCGTATCTTGAAAACAAGAGCTTCAGCCCGTAGCATAGCTGAAGTTCGAACGCGGCGTGTGTATGACCTGCATCAAAATCGGGCATCTCGCAAAGCTTAGCTTGGATTGTCATGCACCTGTCCACTCACAGTAATCTATTTAGGCGACGTTAGTCAGTAGGATATCGATTTGCAACTATGGCGATAGCTCCTTGCCTGCATTTATCTTTCAAGTGCTCACAACGGAAGGTCTGCACTTAGCTTTACGGTTTGAATTTAGAAGTTTGGGCGACCCAGCTCTATCTATTGGCGATTGTCTTGCATTGCTCGTGTGTGGATAACTTACCGTTCAAGATCCTTCCTGCCTGATACGATTCAATCATGAACACACAAGAACACCAGAATCCCCGCACTTGGCTTACTGTCGATCAAGCCTTCGTTGCATGCCAATCTGAAGGCCTAAATCGAACAAAGAAGACTATCCGATCATGGTGCCGTCACGACCATGTTGAATCGCAAAAACAAACAACTCCAACTGGTGAGCGGTGGATGGTTGAAGAGACTTCCCTAACAGTAAAAATCCAATCTGAGCTGGAGTTCCTTCATCAAAAACCTGACGTCCAGACGAGTGCGAACCTGTCCGAACCCGTACAGACGCAGTCCGAACCGGTGCGCACAGGTGCAGACCCGTTCGAACAAGCGCAAACGCGTTCGTACATAGGTGAACCTGAGCAAGCATATGTGAGCCTATCTGAACGAGAGCGACAGCTTGAGGCTCAAGTGCAATCATTGAGGATCGACAAAGCTGTGCGTGACAAACAGATCGAATTTTTCACCAAACAAAATGAGGAAGGGCAGATAAGCCTCCTCGGTCAAAGCCGATACATTGGGCATCTCGAAACCCATGTGCTACGTCTTGGTGGGCAACCTGATCAAGCCTTCTTGCAAGCGCCAGTTCCACAACAGCCTATCAATCATGACCAACGGCCGCTGAACGGTGTGCATTAGTCAATGCATCTAGATCGTCAGTGCGTGATATAATCTAATCATCTATGGAAGCCCAAAACATCGGACAGCTCCTTCGGGATAGAAACATCATCCTCAAAGGTGGAGACGTCATCACAAATGGTGGTGGCTTTACGCAGGTTCCAAATTTCATTCTGGTCAGTAAAAAGGTCAGCGTCGGAGCGAAGCTGACATACGCAATGCTTCTGAAATACGCTTGGCAAAACGATCACTGTTTTCCAGGACAGGAAACATTGGCCGATGACATGGGAGCGGGGAAGCGATCAGTTGTTAGGTGGATCAAGGAGCTTGAGGAAGTGGACTTTCTAAAAGTTAAAAGACGTGGTTTGGGAAAATCTAATCTATACGAGATGAACCTGACCGCACGTAAAACGAAAACCTAGGAGTGCCAAAATGGCACTTCTGGAAACGCCAATGGGTCACCCCTGTGACGCCAATTTGGCACTTCCCTCTATAGAAGAACACTCACTTAAGAATAAGTAAGTCAGAAGCATTCAGAATTTCGTATTTTAAAAAAAAGGGGAGGAATCCAGACAAGGCCGATCAGGGCCGAACCTTCCGAACATTGATGGCGGCGGCATCCAAACTGTTCTTTAAATGAACGGCATAATGCTTCTCGATCATCTCAACGCTGGTGCGACAATTTTTGGCGATCTGATAGATATCAGCGCCCTCCAACAGACGAAATGAAATGTAGCTGTGCCGTAGCGAATAGAGCGTCCGTCGATTACCTTCACGATCAAATTTTAAATTTAGCTCTTCCAAAATCCGATTGAACTGTTTCTTGTGATCTGCCGGAAAAAGACGGTCGGTCGGTTCCGGTTGATTGCGTTCAATCATCCTTTGAAAAGGACGAACAGCACCGATGGTGCTTTTGCAATATCCCACCCCGCGCTTGCCGCGCACTTCGATCTCCAAGATCGTCTCACCTGTGGCATCATCTTCGACGACGTCGACATCTCGGTATTCAAGCCAGTTGGCTTCGTCAGGACGAATACCTGTATTTGCCATAAACAAGATTTTGTCGTGCAGCTGCTCGGCAAGACGAACGTGATATCCATTTGTCATTGCTTTGATATTGGCTCGGGTTGCCGTGTAGAGCTGCTTGTATTCGTCTGGAGAGAACCAAGCCCGATGTGAGACCTTAGTTGAGCTGCGATAGGGAGCCGTTAGGTCTGGTATGTGATCAAGCCACCCATGGCGCACAGCCGCTTTCAGAGTCATGCGCAATGTCACAATTTCTTTTTGCAATGTTGCTGCCGCTGGATGCTTGCCTCGATACGTCGATTGAAGACGCGCAATTCGGTACTCTTGGATCTTTGTGGTTGTTATCTCAGATAGCCCCAGAGGCCCCAAAAACGGTGTCAGATGCAGTCGAAGGTGGTTGGAGTGGTTGCTAAGGCATTTAGGGTTCCGTTCGCCCATAGTGTCTGCCTCAAACTCCCTCAGAAAAAGCTCACCTGCTTTGGCAAACGTTCTTTCGTTTTTCAGCTCCCCACGCGATTGTTTGCCGCGAAGCGTTAGGTACCAATCTTCTGCAAACTCCTTTGCAAGCTTCAGGCTTTCTTCTTTGGTCGAAACACGGTGATTTTTACCGTTCAAGAACGTTGCTGACTGCCAATAACGACTATTCTCACGTCTGTAGACGTGGACTTTGTCACCTAGAATCGAATGCTTCTCAGTACCCATGCCAATACTCTCCAAATGTGTGAAAGTGTGTAAGCTATGTGTAACGGTATTTCAGCTTGGATTGTCGGTCAAGTATTTCAATAATTACTTGTTTTTGTTTGTTTAAATGGTGACCCCGATTGGATTCGAACCAATAACCTGCCCCTTAGGAGGGGGCTGCTCTATCCAGTTGAGCCACGGGACCACGCGGGTGGGAGTAGCTTAAACAGACGGCATGTTCCAGAGGGGCAGACGCATAGATCGCCGATTGCCTGTGTTCTCCTGAATGGCTACGTTGGAGAAAGACGAATTGCCCAGCAGGAGACACACCTTGTCCCAAAGACCAAAACGCCCCCTCACCTTGCGCGATGTATCAGAAGCTTGTGGTGTCTCGGAAATGACTGTCAGCCGCGTATTGCGCAAAAGTGGCGATGTCTCCGCGACGACCCGGGAGCGGGTTTTGGCAGCAGCCAAAGAGCTTGGCTATGTCCCGAACCAGATCGCTGGATCGCTGGCCTCGCAGCGGGTCAATCTGGTTGCAGTCATTATTCCGTCGCTGGGTAACATGGTCTTTCCTGAAGTACTCGGCGGGATAAATGCTGCGTTTGATGATACGCCTTTACAACCTGTTGTTGGCGTAACGGACTATCGCCCTGAAAAAGAAGAACAGGTTTTGTACGAGATGCTCTCGTGGCGGCCCTCTGGCGTCATTATCGCAGGGTTGGAACACTCTGAGGCGACACGCGCGATGCTGCTCAATGCAGGCATTCCCGTGGTTGAGATTATGGATGTGGATGGCAACCCCATAGACGCAATGGTGGGTATCTCGCACCGCCAAGCGGGGCGCGACATGGCGAAGGAAATCCTGCGCGAAGGGTATCAGCGTATCGGTTTTCTTGGCACTAAAATGCCGCTCGATCACCGGGCACGCAAACGGTTTGAAGGATTTACCGAAGCTCTGACCCGTGAGGGGATCGAGATTGAGGACCGCGCGTTTTACTCTGGCGGATCAGCCCTACTGAAAGGGCGCGAAATGACTCGTGACATGCTCGAACGCTCGCCTGATCTGGATTTTCTGTATTACTCGAATGACATGATTGGAGCGGGTGGTTTGCTTCACCTGCTCGACCAAGGGATAGACGTGCCGGGCCAGATCGGGCTCGCCGGCTTCAACGGGATTGAACTGCTCGCCGGTCTGCCGATGCAGCTGGCGACCACTGATGCCTGCCGCCGCGAGATCGGGATTGAAGCGGCCAAGATGATCCTCAACGCCTCGGGCACCGAGCCTGATCCCGACATGCCCAAAGTTATCACGATGAAGCCCAAGCTCACGCTGGGGGACACGCTGCGCCGCCGCAAGCGCGGATGAGCGTTCAGCGCCTGTCAAACATCGCAGCTCGGCGGATATTTCTGGACCGTCACGCGTTGTTGGAGGTGCCACAAGGGCCCGCCGACAGTAATTCGCTACTGGGCTTGATCGAACGGTTGGGGTTTATCCAGCTCGACAGCATCAACACGGTGGCACGGGCGCATGACCTAATTCTGTTCGCACGCAAACCGCGCTACCGCACCGATGACCTCAAAAGACTGTATGAGCAAGACAAGGGTTTATTCGAACATTGGACCCATGACGCCGCGATGATTCCACTTGCCTACTATCCGCAATGGGAAATGCGCCGCGTACGGGATGCAGCAAAACTACGCAAGCAGTGGCGCAACTGGCGCAGGGACGGGTTTGAAGAGCAGTTACAGACTGTTCTTGACCATATTCGCGCCAATGGCGCATGCGGCTCTTCAGATGTTGGCAAAGGAGAAAAGCGCGGCTCTGGCGGGTGGTGGGATTGGCATCCTTCCAAGACTGCGTTGGAGTATCTGTGGCGCAGCGGTGCGCTGCACGTTGTTAGACGTGAAGGGTTCCAGAAACGCTATGACCTGTCAGAGCGCGCACTTGATGCGCAGGTTTGGGCCACAAACAAAGCACCATCCGACATACAAACAATTGAATGGTGCTGCGCTGGAGCTTTGGACCGATTGGGCTTTGCCACTTCGGGCGAGATTGCAGCATTCTGGGCGCATGTCACCGCAGCCGAAGCAAAAGCGTGGTGTGCGGAGGCATTGCACCGTGGTGAGATCGAAGAGATCGAAATCATAGGTGCAGACGGCACGGTCAAGCGCAGTTTGGCACGCCCTGATATTGGCACAGATCAAGCGACCAAGCAAAGTGCACCAAACCGCATCCGCGTACTCAGCCCGTTTGACCCGGCCTTGCGTGATCGCAAGCGGGCCAATTTTCTCTTTGGCTTCGATTACCGCATCGAAGTGTTCGTTCCAGAGACAAAGCGCATTTTTGGCTACTATGTATTCCCCTTGCTTCAAGGAGAACGTTTGGTCGGGCGCGTCGATATGAAGGCGTTTCGCGGTGAGGATATACTGCGCATTCGGGCAATCTGGCCTGAGCGAGGCGTAGCGTGGGGTAAATTGCGGCAAACCGCTTTTGAGGCAGAACTGGAGCGTATCAAGAAACTCGCTGGCGTGAGCAGAATTGAATTCGAGGATGGCTGGCTTAAACCTTCAATGGATCACCAGTTTGGCTAATCCAACAAAAGTGACTATCGATAGGGGGTTTCTCGATCACCTTAGCTCGACTTATTTAGTCTAGCCTTATTTTACTTCAAATAGGGCACCTCAAACCTATAGCTTTAGGAAACAGGTTTGTTCGCTTCGTTTAGGATCACAGAATGGACGCCGATTTTATCATTGTGGGGGCAGGCTCGGCAGGATGTGTTCTGGCAAATAGGCTAAGTAAAAGCCCTCGGAACAGAGTAATATTGCTCGAAGCGGGCGGGCGGGACTGGAACCCATGGATTCACATTCCTGTCGGCTATTTCAAAACCATCCACAATCCCTCAGTGGACTGGCGATATAAGACCGAACCTGATCCGGGCCTGAATGGCCGCGCCCTAGATTGGCCGCGTGGTAAAGTGCTGGGGGGATCATCCTCGATCAACGGTCTGCTGTATGTGCGTGGGCAGCCGCAGGACTATGACCGCTGGCGCCAGATGGGCAATGTCGGTTGGGGGTGGGATGACGTGCTGCCCCTGTTCAAACGCGCCGAGAAGAATGAGCGCGGCGCAGACGCGTTTCATGGAGACGAGGGGCCATTATCCGTCTCTAACATGCGCATTCAGCGACCCATCACAGACGCTTGGATCGCCGCAGCGCAGGCAGCGGGCTACAAGTTTAACCCCGACTATAACGGCGCCGAGCAGGAGGGCGTGGGGTTTTTCCAACTCACAGCAAAGAACGGGCGACGCTGCTCAACCGCGGTGGCCTACCTCAACCCTGCAAAGGCGCGCCCGAATCTGCGGATCATCACCCATGCGCGGGTCGAGCGGGTCTTGCTGGATGGTAAGCGTGCCACTGGCGTCCAGTATAGAGATAGGTCAGGCGCACTCCAGACCCTCAGGGCGGGCAAAGAGATTATCCTGTCGGGCGGCTCCATCAACTCACCCCAGCTTCTCATGCTGTCGGGTATCGGCGAGGCGGAGCATCTCGCGGAACATGGCATCACCGTGAAGCAAAATCTGCAAGGTGTAGGGAAAAATCTGCAAGATCACCTACAAGCGCGGCTGGTCTACAAGACCTTCGAGCCAACCCTTAACGACGAAGTCTCGACCCTGATTGGCCAAGCGAAAATCGGGTTGAAATATATCCTGTCCCGCTCTGGCCCCATGACCATGGCCGCAAGCCTCGCCACAGGTTTTCTTAGAACCCGCCCCGACATCGAAACGCCTGATGTCCAGTTCCACGTACAACCGCTGTCAGCCGAGAATCCCGGCAAAGGGGCGGATAAATTCAGCGCCTTCACCATGTCCGTATGTCAGTTGCGGCCCGAAAGCAGGGGCGAGATCAGGCTGGCCTCCTCTGACGGGCGGACCTACCCCATGATTATCCCCAATTACCTGTCGACTGAAACAGACCGCCGCACCATGGTGGCAGGGGTGAATATCGCACGGCGCATCGCCAAACATGCGCCCCTGACCTCGAAAATCTCCGAAGAGTATCGCCCGAACCCTGCCCTCGATATCAACGACTATGAGGCCACACTGGATTGGGCGCGCAACAACACTGCCTCGATCTATCATCCGACAGGCACCTGCAAAATGGGAAGCGGCAAGGAGGCCGTTGTCAATGCGCGTTTGCGCGTTCATGGCATTGCGGGGCTGCGTGTGGCTGACTGCTCCATCATGCCCGAAATTGTATCAGGCAACACCAACGCCCCCGCCATCATGATCGGCGAAAAGGCGAGCGACCTCATCCTTGAGGACAACCCCGCCTAGGTCATTGCCTTTGCACCCCTGCTCTGGTCTGAATAACGGACAGGAGGCCGCCATGCACCGCTCATCTCTGTGCCAATTCGCGTAATGGCGCATCTGCTCCCCTTTATCTCGCGACATGCGCGTGTCTGCTTGATGCTTGGTTTGGCGGCGGGTCTGCTTTTGCCTGCACTGGCGGGGGCCATGGCCCCGTGGTTGCCCATGATGGTTGCCGTCTTATTGACAATTACCGCACTGCGCATCGGCCACCATGCCGCGCGGGGTGCGGCGCAGGATCTACGCTGGGGGTTGGTGGCCGTAGGCGTGCTTCAGCTTGGCGTGCCGCTGAGCTGCCTCGGGGCGCTCACCCTCGCAGGGTTGGCGCAAACTCCCGCCGCACTGGCCGTCATCCTCGCCACATCAGCGCCGGCCATCTCAGGCAGTACCAACCTCGCACTCCTGCTTGGCCTTGATGCTGGCCGTATGATGCAAATCATGGTGCTCGGCACAGCTGCATTCCCGCTCACTGTTTTACCTGTGCTGTTGCTCGCGCCCCAGATCGGTAGTCCTGCGGATGTGATCATTTCCGCAGGTCTTGTCCTTGCAGTGATCTTGAGCGCCACTGCCTTCGGGTTCGTCCTGCGCGCAACCTTATTTCCAAAGCCAAGTGCGCCGCAAATCGCAGCTCTCGACGGGGCATCGGTACTGGCGTTTTGCATTATTGTCGTTGCCCTAATGGCCCCCCTCAATGAAGCCTTACGCGAAGCACCTGCACAGGTCGCCCTTTGGGCATTACTCGCCTTCACCATCAGCTATGGGTTGCAAGCAATCACGCTGTTTGCATTACGAAACACCGCCCTGCGCCCCGTCGCGGGGCCTCTGGCAATCGGGGCAGGGAACCGCAACATCGCCTTGTTTTTAGTCGCCTTGCCGCCTGAAACAATCGCGCCTTTGCTGATCTTCATTGGCTGCTGGCAATTACCGATGTATCTAACCCCTATCCTACTCCCCGCGCTCTACCGGAAGGCCCTCACAGATGGCTGACATTCCCCCAATTCGCCCCGTTGGCCTGTCTGGCCTGTTGGTGCAGTTCGCTACCTCCATGTCAGAGCCTGCAAACCGTGCGGCAATCGCATTCCGCGCCGCAGTAGAGGCGCAGCACTGGCCCGAAGTGCGCGAGACATCCACCTCATTGGTGTCGACCTTCATAAGTGTCGATCTGGTCACAACGCCGCCCGAGGCAATGACCGAGCGGCTGAATCACCTGCTGGCGACACAAGACTGGCTCAATGCGCCTCTCCCCACTGGGCGCACGCTTTGGGAAATACCAACGCTCTACGGGACGGACCATGCACCGCAACTCAACGAAGCAGCTGAGGCCGCAGGCGTTTCCCCCGAAACCGCTATAGCAGAGCTTTCCTCGGCCCGTGTTCGCGTCCTGACCATAGGATTTGCACCGGGCCAGCCCTACACAGGGGAACTGCCGCCACACTGGGACATCCCGCGTCAGCAAAACCTGACCAAGTCGGTTCCCTCTGGTGCACTTGTTGTGGCGATCAGGCAGTTGATCATTTTTACAAACGCCTCACCAACAGGTTGGCGGCATGTGGGTCAAACCGCCTTTCGAAACTTTCGCCCGCAAAGCGCGACGCCCATCGCGTTGTCACCGGGAGACGAGCTTTGCTTTCCCTCCATTACCGAAGCTGAATACACCCGCATCCTCACCTCCGACAAAGGCGGGAATGGCGGCGCAGAGCGGCGGGTCCTAACATGAGCGGTACACTCACCATTCAAGGTTGCGGCCCCGCCGTCACCGTCCAAGATATGGGCAGGACCGGTTTTTTGGCCCAAGGTATGACACGCGGAGGGGCCGCAGACACCCAAGCGCTCTTTGAAGGGGCGGCATTGCTCGGGCAGTCCGTTGAACTGGCAGCGCTGGAAATGGTCGGAATGGGCGGCACCTTTTCCACGGATAAGGACACCCGCATTGCCTTAACAGGTGCGCCAATGATGGCGAGCATTGAAGACGCCCCAGTTGCATGGAACGCCAGCCATCTGCTGCCCGCAGGCGCAACACTCAAAATCGGCGGTGCCCAGCGCGGGACTTACGGCTATCTCCATGTGGGGGGTGGAATCGACACACCGTTGATGATGGGCGCACGCGCGGCGCATCTCAGTGCGGGTTTGGGGCGCGCGCTGACCGCTGGTGACACGCTTCCCCTCGGGCGCGATAAGAGCAGCACCATAGGGATGACCCTGTCTGTAGAAGACCGTTTTGACGGCGGCGCAATTCGCATCACCCCCTCTATGCAGACAGAACAATTCGATGCGCAGACACGTCACAGGTTCGCCACCACCCCGTTCAAGCGGGATGCGCGGGGCAACCGCATGGGCGTGCGGATGGCCCACGACGGCGCACCCTTTGTATCGACCGATCAGCTGACAATCCTGTCGGATATCATCGTACCCGGTGATATCCAGATCGCTGGGGATGGCGCGCCGTTTGTCCTCATGTGTGAGTGTCAGACCACTGGCGGCTACCCTCGTATCGGAACAGTGTTGCCCAGTGATATGGCCCGCGTGGCACAGACCCCTGCGGGTGCAATACTCACTTTTGAATTTATTGAACTGGATGTGGCACGCGCCATTGAGCAGCGTGCCACCGGCGCACGTGCCACCCTTGGCGCAAGTATCACACCCCTGCTACGTGATCCGCACAGCATCCGTGATCTCTTCTCTTACCAACTTATCAGTGGCGCAATATCCGCTACACAAAACCCGTTCAACAAAGAGGAATAGCCATGCGCGTGGATTTGAATGCCGATATGGGCGAAAGCTTTGGACCGTGGCGCATGGGCGATGATACCGCCCTCTTGCGCACCGTCACCTCGGCGAACATCGCCTGCGGCGGCCATGCAGGAGATGCCGATGTTATGGCAGCGACAATGGCAATGGCACACTCCAACGGTGTCGGCATCGGTGCGCACCCCGGATTTATGGATTTGGCGGGTTTCGGACGCAATCGCATGTCGGTGCCCCGCACAACTTTGCAAAACCAAATCCGCTATCAGGTAGCAGCCAGCGTTGGCATGGCCCGCAGTATGGGTGCAAAGGTACGCCACCTCAAACTTCACGGCGCAGTATCCAACATGTCATCAGAAGACCCGATTATGGCGCGTGATCTCTATGAGGCGGCCCTCTCTGTTGATCCCGACCTCATCATCATGATTCTTGCTGCGACAGCGCAGCAACAAGCAGTTGAAGAGCTTGGCTGTACTTGGGCTGGCGAGATTTTTGCCGACCGCGCTTATAACGATGACGCAACCTTGGTGGACCGCAGCATAGAAGGCGCTGTGATACATGACCCCGATGTTGCAGGGGCCCGCATGGTCGAGATGGTAAAAGCAGGCGGCATTATTACAGACACCGGCAAACACATCCCCGCAGCTATTGATACAATTTGTTTGCATGGCGATACGCCGACGGCTGTGCAGATTGCACGCAGTGTGCGCAGCGCCTTGGAAGGTGCGAATATCACTGTGCAAACATTTGATGGCAGACGCTAAAGTCTCAAACGCCCCAAACCGTCACAGTTCAGAATCCAAATCAGCAGACATGCGTAAAGAGTAGGCCATCCTCGACAGAGGTGCAAAACTACTGTTCGAAAAACTTGACTGCCTGTTCAATATTTACCTAAAGTAAGATAGAACTTAACGCGCGCTAAGATTTCTCACAGCGAAAGACAGCATCGGCAGCTTCGATCATGACAGATCAAAAAATAAAAAATATGGAAGAGTTTGCCGCAAAAAGCGGTGTGTCCCGCCCGACTGTCTCAAAATATTTCAACGACCCTGCCAGCGTACGCAAGACGACCCGCGCCCGCATCGAAACAGCGTTGGAGCGGTATGATTTTCGTCCCAATGTCTATGCGGTGAACCAGAACCGCAGGCTGACCAAGAATATCGGAATCGTCGTCCCCTATGTTGCCGACCCCTTCTTTGCTGAGATTGCGCGGAACATCGAAAAGCGCTGTATTGATGCAGGGTTTTCACCATCAACCTACAGCTCCCATGGCCGCCCCGAACAGGAAGTCGAAATTCTCGATACCCTGCGCTCCATGCGTCCTGCGGGTGTTCTCCTCGCGCCATTGGGCCGTGCCTCAGACCGAAAAAGCATCGAAGCCTTCTGCCACGATGTGCCAACTGTCCTGTTTGACAGTAATATCGAAGATATAGGCGCAACTTTCATTGGCTCTGACAACTTCCAATCCGTGCCACTGCTCGTTGACTATTTGTGCCGCACGGGAGAGCCCCCGTGCTTTTTCGAGATGGCACCAGTTAACCCGAACGCAAAAAAGCGGCGGGATGCCTATCTGATGGCGATGAACAATCTCGGGCATACGCCTAACGTAATTCGCGCATCTGGAGAGGGCTGGGAGTTTGAGAATGTAGGGTATTCGGAAGGCCGCCGTATCTTGTCCGAAGGTGCGTTTCCCTCTCAAACGATTCTGTGCAGTAACGACCGTATTGCGATCGGTCTGCTCGCAGCCGCGTACGAAACAGGTGTTCATGTTGGGATCACGGAAGGCTGTAGTTTGCGCGTCGCAGGCCATGACGATCACCCCTTTTCAAAGTTCACCTGCCCATCGTTAACAACTGTAGCCCAGGACTATGCCGCCATATCCGAACGCAGCGTCGAGTCCCTGCTCGCCCTGATTGAAGGTGGCGGTAACGATTCGGTGGATGGCGCGTTGTTCAAGGGCCAGCTTGTGATGCGCTCATCCGCTTAAAGCTATACCTAAGTTTACGCGCGTAAAATTTAGATTGACGCCGCGTAGGGTCGTCCGCTACCCTTGAAAAGAGACAAAAGACACCAAGGGAGGAAGTCTAATGAAACTTAACGCACCACTGGCGCTTGCAGGGGCTGTCGCAATGACTGCGGCATCTTTTGCACAAGCCGAAACACTCACCATCGCGACTGTGAACAACGGCGACATGATCCGCATGCAGGGTCTGACCGCTGACTTCACCGAAAAGACAGGCCACGAAGTCGAGTGGGTCACTCTTGAAGAGAACGTCCTGCGCCAGCGCGTCACAACGGACATCACCACAAAAGGTGGTTCTTTCGACATCATGACCATCGGTATGTACGAAACACCGATCTGGGCCAAAAACGGCTGGTTGGTCCCGATGGACAACCTGTCCGCAGAATACAATGCCGACGACATCCTGCCAGCCATGCGCAATGGTCTGTCCTATGAAGGCACCATGTACGCCGCGCCGTTCTATGGCGAATCCTCCATGGTTATGTACCGCACTGACCTAATGGAAAAAGCTGGCATGGAAATGCCAACGGCTCCTACATGGGAATTCATCCGCGATGCGGCTGCTGCCATGACGGACCGTGACAACGAGATTAACGGCATCTGCTTGCGCGGTAAGGCCGGTTGGGGTGAGGGCGGTGCCGTCATCACAGCAATGTCCAACTCCTTCGGCGCACGCTGGTTCGACGAGAACTGGAACCCGCAGTTTGACTCCGAGCAGTGGGCCAACACCCTGAACTTCTACAAGGGTATGATGGACGCATCCGGTCCTTCCGGTTACGCGACAAACGGTTTCAACGAAAACCTGTCGCTGTTCCAGCAAGGCAAATGTGGCATGTGGATCGACGCAACAGTTGCGGCATCCTTTGTAACAAACCCGAACGACAGCACCGTTGCTGACAGCGTTGGTTTTGCACTCGCACCCGACAACGGTCTGGGCAAGCGCTCCAACTGGCTCTGGGCTTGGGCACTCGCAATTCCTGCGGGCACACAAAAGCAAGAAGCAGCACAGCAGTTCATCGAATGGGCAACTGGCACAGACTACATTGAGCTGGTAGCGGCCAATGAAGGTTGGGCAAACGTTCCTCCAGGTGCGCGTACATCTCTGTACGAGAACCCGAACTACAAAGAGGTTCCTTTCGCTCAGATGACACTCGACTCCATCCTGTCTGCTGATCCGACGAACCCGACTGTCGATCCTGTGCCATATGTTGGTGTACAGTTCGCTGCGATCCCCGAGTTTGCGGGCATTGCAACAGACGTGAGCCAAGAGTTCTCCGCAGCCTATGCCGGTCAGCAGACCGTCGAGGAAGCGCTGGCAAAAGCACAAGCGATCACAAATGACGCGATGGAAGCTGCCGGCTACAAGTAGGCCTGCGCTACCAATCTCAAGGGCGGCGGTTCTGCCGCCGCCCTTACGCCCCCCAATTTCCCCGATCCTAATTCTGATATCTGCGCTGATTCATTCATCGCACAGGAAGGTGTATTCCCATGGCCACCAAAGCATCCCGATCCGCCGCACGGTTGATGATGGCACCCGCAGTGATCTTGCTCTTAGGCTGGATGCTGGTGCCTCTCACAATGACCCTATGGTTCTCGTTCCGCAATTACCTGCCCCTGCGCGGTGGTGATCTGGGATGGGCCGGTTTCGACAACTACACTCGCTTTATAACCTCCAGCGCCTTTTGGCCCAGTGTCCAAGCGACCCTGATCATCGTAGGCGCCGTTCTGCTAATAACCATAAGCCTTGGTATCGTGCTTGCGATCCTATTGGACCAGCCAATGTGGGGTCAGGGCGTTGTTCGCATTCTTGTGATCGCGCCATTCTTTGTCATGCCCACCGTATCTGCCCTCGTGTGGAAAAACATGTTTATGGATCCAAACAGCGGTCTGTTTGCCTATCTCTGGAAATTCTTTGGCGCCGAACCAGTATCGTGGCTCTCCGAAGCGTCCCTACCCTCGATTATTCTAATCGTAAGCTGGCAGTGGCTGCCCTTTGCCACACTGATCTTGCTGACCGCGATCCAGTCGCTCGACAGCGAACAGCTCGAAGCCGCTGAGATGGACGGCGCGCCGCCATTGTCACGCTTTCTCTGGCTCACGCTGCCGCATCTGGCGCGCGCCATCACAATTGTCATCCTGATCCAGACGATCTTCTTGCTGTCGATCTTTGCCGAGATTTTCGTAACGACAGGCGGTGCATTCGGCACCAAAACACTGACGTACCTCATCTTCCAGCGCGTACTGGAAAGCCAGAATATCGGCCTCGGCTCTGCCGGTGGGGTTTATGCAATCATTCTTGCCAATATCGTTGCCATCTTCCTGATGCGCATCGTCGGCAAAAATCTGGACGCGTGAGGGATATCTGATGGCACGCTCGATCACAAACAACCGCAAGGCGCTCAACACGGCAATCGCATGGACGATTGGTCTGTTGATCTTCTTTCCAATCCTTTGGACGATCCTCACAAGCTTCAAAACCGAAGCACAGGCAATCGCCGATCCGCCGATCTTCTTGTTCTTTGACTGGACACTCGAGAATTACGCAGTCGTTCAGGAACGCTCGAACTACACCCGCTTTTTGATGAACTCGATCATCATCGCAGGGGGCTCAACCCTACTGGGTGTCATCATTGCGGTCCCTGCTGCATGGTCCATGGCTTTTGTGCCATCCAACCGCACAAAAGACATCCTGCTCTGGATGCTCTCGACCAAGATGTTGCCAGCTGTTGGTGTGCTCTATCCGATCTACCTCATTTTCATCAAAATGGGTCTGCTGGACAGTCGTATTGGCCTCACCGTCATTTTGATGCTGATCAACCTGCCGATTATCGTCTGGATGCTCTATACTTACTTCCGCGAAATTCCTGGTGAGATCCTTGAAGCGGCACGGATGGACGGTGCCTCCCTGCGTGACGAAATCCTTTATGTTCTCACGCCAATGGCCATTCCCGGAATTGCGTCCACTCTCCTGTTGAACTTCATTCTTGCGTGGAACGAAGCATTCTGGACCCTCAACCTCACTGCCGCAAAAGCAGCACCCCTCACCGCGTTCATCGCCAGCTACTCAAGTCCAGAAGGCTTGTTCTATGCAAAGCTGTCGGCGGCTTCGACAATGGCCATTGCGCCGATCCTCATCCTTGGCTGGTTCAGCCAGAAACAGCTCGTACGCGGCCTCACCTTCGGCGCGGTAAAATAGGAATAGTCCCATGGGAAAAATCCAACTCAAAAAAGTCACTAAAAAATTCGGTGACACCCAAGTGATCCCACCCCTTGATCTTACGATCGAGGATGGGGAGTTCACGGTTTTCGTCGGCCCTTCGGGCTGCGGTAAATCTACGCTGCTGCGCATGATTGCGGGGCTAGAAGATCTTACGTCCGGCGAGGTGGCGATTGATGACACCGACGCGACGAACACGCCACCGGCCAAACGTGGCCTCGCGATGGTGTTCCAGTCCTACGCCCTCTACCCGCATATGTCGGTGCGCAAAAACATCGCCTTTCCCCTTCGGATGGCAAAGATGGACCCCGCAGAGCAGAACCGCCGCATTGAGGCAGCTGCTGCCGCGCTGAACCTAACCGATTACCTCGACCGCCGTCCGGGTCAACTCTCTGGTGGTCAGCGCCAGCGTGTTGCCATCGGTCGTGCGATTGTGCGTGAACCCTCCGCGTTCCTGTTTGACGAGCCTTTGTCGAACCTTGACGCCGCCCTGCGTGTAGGCATGCGTCTCGAAATTTGCGAGATGCACAAACGCCTCCAGACAACCATGATCTATGTGACCCACGATCAGGTCGAAGCAATGACAATGGCCGACAAGATCGTCGTTCTCCAGGCTGGCGTGATCGAGCAGGTAGGCTCCCCGCTTGAACTGTATCACACCCCGCGCAATGTGTTTGTCGCAGGTTTCATCGGCTCGCCAAAAATGAACCTGATCACAGGTGCCGAAGCGGCCAAACACAACGCCGAAACCATCGGCATCCGTCCAGAGCATATCGATGTGTCCGCCACCAAAGGCACATGGTCAGGCCGCGTCGGTGTGGCCGAGCATTTGGGGTCAGACACATTCTTCCACATCCATGATACGGGTTTGGGCGATATGATCACCGTGCGTGCACCGGGCGAAGTGAGCTTTAACACTGGCGACACAATCCACCTGACGCCACGGACCGACCAGATGCACCGCTTTGACGCTAAAGGCCTGCGGATCGCATGAAACGACTTGAGGGCAAAACTGCTCTAATAACAGGGGCCGCCCGAGGGATCGGGCGTGCCTTTGCCCAGCGATATGCGCGTGAAGGGGCGCGCGTTGTCATCGCAGATATCGATCTCGACAGTGCGCAAGAGGCCGCATACCAGATCAACAAGGATATCAGTGAATGTGCCATTGCCATGCCGCTTGATGTCTCGAAACAAGATAGTATCGACGCATGTGTTGCACAGACTAGGGAAGTTCTGGGCGATATCGATATTCTGGTTAATAACGCCGCAATATTCACAGCAGCACCAATAGTTGAGGTCACGCAAGAAGACTTCGACCGTGCCTTCAGCGTAAATGTCTCCGGTACGTTTTTCACTCTTCAAGCTGTTGCCCGCCAAATGATCGATCACGGCAAGGGCGGCAAGATCATCAATATGGCCAGTCAGGCAGGACGTCGTGGTGAGCCGCTTGTCGCGGCCTATTGCGCGACTAAAGCAGCCGTGATCTCGCTAACGCAATCGGCAGGTCTTGACCTGATCAAGCACGGGATAAACGTCAATGCGATCTCGCCCGGCGTGGTGGAGGGTGAGCATTGGGACGGCGTCGATGCCTTTTTTGCCAAATATGAGAACAAGGCCCCCGGCCAGAAAAAACGCGAAGTTGGTGAGGCCGTTCCATATGGCCGCATGGGCACCGCAGATGATCTGGCCGGCATGGCCGTATTTCTTGCAAGCAGCGATGCCGATTACATAGTTGCACAAACCTATAACGTGGATGGCGGCCAATGGATGAGCTAACTCCCCTGTCGAATGCGACATTAGTCGATTTGCCAAAAGATATTCGTGTCCCAACCTATGACCGCAGCGCACTGAGCGCGGGAATGGTGCATATCGGACTTGGAAACTTTCACCGCGCCCATCAGGCGTGGTATCTGCACCGCTTGTTTGATGCGGGGCTGAACCACGACTGGGCAATTATCGGTGCAGGCGTCCGCGCGAATGATGCCGCCCAGCGCGAGCGTCTTTTGGCACAGGACTGCCTCACCACTTTGATCGAGCTGGACCCCTCGGGCAAGTCAGTCGAAGTGTGCGGCGCTATGATCGATTTTGTTCCAGTCGATCCTGACAATGCATCGCTGATCGCGCAAATGACAGATCCTGCTATCCGCATTGTATCCCTCACCGTTACCGAGGGCGGATATTTTATTGATCCTGCCACGGGCGGTTTTGATGGCATCCATGCGGACATGCAGCATGACGCAGCGAACCCGCAAAGCCCGCGCACAGCATTCGGTGCTATCATTGCCGCACTCAAATTGCGCCGCGACCGTAAGCATGGTCCATTCACCTGCATGAGCTGCGATAACCTGCAAGGCAACGGTAGGGTCTTGCGCCAGACTGTCCTCTCCCTCGCACGTATGTCTGATCCCGCGCTTGCAGATTGGATCGAAGCCGAATGCAGCTTTCCCAATTCGATGGTGGATTGCATCGTTCCCGCGACAGGACCGTCCGAGCTTGCCCTCGCCCGCAGCTTTGGCATCAACGACGCGGCACCCGTCACCCACGAGAACTATCGCCAATGGGTAATCGAAGATGACTTTTGCGCGGGCCGTCCTGATTGGGACAAAGTGGGTGCTACATTCTCCGACCGCGTGCATGATTTCGAGGCGATGAAAATCAGAGTCCTCAATGGTGGTCACCAGATCATTGCAGGCGCGGGTGAACTGCTCGCATGCCAAACGATCTCGGGCACCATGGCGCATGCAGGCATTGCTGCCATGCTTAATAAAGTTGTGACCGAGGAAATCGCGCCGCATGTCGCGGCTGTACCCGATTGCACGGCCGAGCAGTACCTAGCGCTGATCTCCCGCCGCTTTGCAAACGACCAGATCGCCGACACGACCCGCCGTGTGGCCTTTGACGGTTCAAGCCGCCATCCCGGCTTTATTGTGCCATCCATCCGCAAAGGCCTCTCCGAGGGCACACCAGTCAATGGCTTGGCTCTTGTGTCCGCCATTTGGGCGCATTATTGCGCGGGCGTTCGTGAAGACGGTGAAACGATCGAAGCAAACGACCCCAATTGGGCAAGCCTGCACGCAACGGCCCTCGTCGCAAAATCCGATCCCGCTGCATGGCTCGAGATGCGTCATCTCTACGGCGATCTTGCAGATCATCCAAAGTTCGTCGCCAACTTTACTCACTGGCTTAATCTGCTTAATTCAGACGGGGTTGAGGCGGCAATAGACGCCTACATCTCGGGGTGAGCTACCTTGGCGTTGATATCGGCACATCAGGGCTTCGCGCGCTTTTGGTAACGGATGAGGCGACAGTAATCGGCTCATCCGAGCAATCCTACCCAACGCAGCATCCGCACACTGGCTGGTCTGAGCAGGATCCAGCGGATTGGATTGCTGCATTTGATGCCGCAGTTGATTCATTGCGCACGGCACATCCCGAGTTCCGAAAGCTCAAAGGCATTGGTGTCGCAGGCCACATGCATGGTGCGACCCTGCTGGACGCAAATGACGATGTCCTGCGCCCTTGCATCCTGTGGAACGACACCCGCGCCCATGCCGAAGCTGCAGCCCTTGATGCAAATCCTGATTTCCGAACGCTGAGCGGGAACATCGTCTTTCCGGGATTTACTGCGCCCAAACTCGAATGGCTGCGCACCCATGAACCTGAAGTGTTCCAACGCATCGCAAAAGTGCTGCTGCCTGCGGGCTACCTCAACCACCATCTGACAGGCAATGCAGTGGCCGATGTCTCTGACAGTGCTGGGACATCGTGGCTGGATGTGGGGCAAAGAGATTGGTCGGATACCCTTCTGGCCGCCACCCGGATGCAAAAAGGGCAGATGCCACGTCTGGTCGAAGGGTGCGCAGCCGCAGGTCTGCTTCGCGATGAACTCGCCCAAAAATGGGGCCTGAACGGTGACGTCGTTATCGCAGGAGGCGCAGGTGACAATGCCGCCGCTGCGTGTGGTCTCGGCCTCATTCAAGAGGGCCAAGGCTTCGTCTCTCTTGGAACCTCCGGCGTTGTCTTGCTCACCCGCGATACCTACCAACCCGCAGCAAGTGCAGCGGTCCACAGCTTTTGCCACGCCGTACCAGAGCGCTGGTATCAAATGGGCGTTATGCTTGCCGCTACAGACAGCCTGAACTGGCTTGCCACCATCACCGGCAAGAGCGCGCAAGTGCTGACACAGGTGCTTGGCGATACGATTATGCCACCTTGTCCGACCCGCTTCTTTCCATACCTTTCGGGAGAGCGGACACCACATAACGATGCCCATATCCGCGCAGGTTTTGTCGGGATCGGAAGTCAAACGAGCCGCACAGACCTGACCCGCGCAGTACTGGAAGGGATTTGTTTCGGACTTAGAGACTGTTTTGAAGCCGTTTGCGGAACAGCAGCAAAGCCTGCGTATCTGTTTGCCATCGGCGGAGGAAGCGCCTCACGCTACTGGCTGCGTCTTTTGGCAACGATCCTGAACACGCCCCTTCATATCCCCGCCCAAGGCGAAAACGGCGCTGCCCTCGGAGCGGCGCGGCTGGCCATGGTCGCGGCAACGGGCAAGCCTGTTGATCGGGTAATGGGAACCGTTGAGACGGCAGAGATCATCGCGCCTGTTACAGAGCTTGTTGGTGCCTTCGATGCCGCATATCAAACGTTTCGCGAAAGCTATCCAATTCTTAAATCCCAGACTCAGACAGGTGCACAATGATACTTTGTTGCGGTGAAGCATTGATCGACATGATCCCAACGGCCACGACACAAGGACCGGACGGGTTTGTCCCCCATTCGGGCGGCGCTGTATTCAACACGGCGATTGCACTGGGCCGCTTGGGCGCACAGACGGGTATGCTATCGGGTATCTCGACGGACATGTTTGGCCGCCAACTCATCGACGGACTTGAGGCAAGCCATGTGAACACCTCACGCGTCATTTTTTCCGACCGCCCCACAACCCTGGCTTTCGTACAGCTGACAGATGGGCATGCCACATATGATTTCTATGACGAGAATTCGGCGGGCCGGATGCTGGTGCCCGACGACATGCCAAGGCTGACGGACGAAATAACCGCCCTCTTTTTTGGCGGAATCAGCCTCGCATGTGAGCCCTGCGCAGATGCCTATGCCGCGCTGCTACTGCGCGAAGCAGACCAGCGTGTGATTATGATGGACCCGAACATCAGACCTGGCTTTATCAAGGATATCCCGCGCTATCGTACCCGTCTTACCAGCATGATCACCAAGGCCGACATCATAAAAGTCTCTGACGAAGACCTAAACTGGATCATGCCCGACATAACAAACCAACAGGTACAGATTGCTGCATTGCTGGACAGCGGGCCGTCGTTGGTGGTGCTGACGCGCGGTAGCGAAGGGGCCACAGGATTTGTGGCGAACGGGACAGAAGTGTCTGTGCCAGCGCAAAATGTAGTCGCTGTGGATACAGTTGGCGCGGGCGACACCTTCAACGCGGGCATTCTGGCGAAACTCTCACAGCTCGGGCTTCTTGGAAAAACAGAGGTCAAAAACCTTGATGCCACAACGCTAGAGACTGTTTTGCAGTATGGCGCTAAGGTAGCTTCAATTACCGTTTCACGGAGCGGCGCAAATCCACCTTGGGCAAAAGAACTGTAAAATTCTTCTTTGATGCAGCGCTTTTGGCTGCTAGAAGTGAGTAAATGTTAGCGCTATCATTCGGCAAAGGAGCATAAACATGTCACTGAATTCGACACTGGACCGCGTCACACAGCGTATTATCGACCGCAGCGCACCGACGCGTGATGCCTATCTGAAACGGATGGCCGCTGCAAAATCAAGCGGCCCCGCGCGTGCTCATCTGTCATGTAGCGGACAGGCACATGCCTACGCAGCCTCTGGTCCCGACAAAGATGGATTGGCCACAGGCAGTGCCGGCAATCTCGGTATCGTTACCGCCTACAATGACATGCTGTCTGCGCATCAGCCCTTTGACCGCTACCCCAATGTGATCCGCGAAGCCGTGCGCGAGATTGGCGGCACGGCACAAGTCGCAGGCGGTGTGCCAGCCATGTGTGACGGCGTTACCCAAGGCGAAGCAGGCATGGAGCTTAGCCTTTTCTCACGTGATGTGATCGCACTGTCGGCCTCCGTCGCTCTCAGCCACAACACATTTGACGCCGCAGTATTTCTCGGTGTCTGTGATAAAATCGTGCCTGGTTTGATCATTGCAGCACAGGCTTTTGGCCACCTGCCTGCCGTCTTTCTTCCCGCAGGCCCAATGGTCAGCGGCCTGTCCAACGACGAAAAAGCAAAAGTGCGCCAACAATTCGCCACCGGAGAAGTGGACCGCGCCGCCCTCATGGCCGCCGAGATGGCCGCATATCACGGCCCCGGCACCTGCACCTTCTACGGCACTGCAAACACCAACCAGATGCTGATGGAATTCATGGGCCTGCACCTGCCCGCAGCCAGCTTTGTCACCCCCAACACCCCCTTGCGCGACGCTCTTACCATCAAAGGCGCGCAGCAGGCGCTCTCACTCAGCGCTCTCGGGGAAAATTACACTCCCGTTTGCGATATTCTCGACGAAAAGGCATTTGTGAACGGTATCGTTGGTCTGAATGCAACAGGCGGCTCGACAAATCTGCTCATTCACTTGATTGCCATGGCCCGTGCAGGTGGCATCATCCTCGATTGGCAGGATTTCTCAGAGCTGTCAGAAGTGACCCCGCTGCTCGCCCGCGTTTATCCAAACGGCTTGGCTGATGTGAACCATTTCCATGCCGCTGGTGGTCTGGGCTATATGATCGGGGAATTGCTGGGCGCAGGCCTGCTGCACCCTGACACCAAAACCGTGGGCGGCACAGGCCTCCATCACTACACTCAAGAGCCGCATATCATTGACCACACGCTTGTCTGGAAAAACGGCGCGGGCAAAAGCCTCAATGATAAAATTCTGCGCCCTGCCTCCGACCCCTTCCAACCCACTGGTGGCTTGTCACGTCTTACAGGTTCACTTGGTACAGGCGTGATGAAAGTCTCTGCCGTAGCGCCCGAGCACCGCGTAATCGAAGCGCCTGCGCGGGTCTTCGAGAATCAGGAAGACGTGAAGGCAGCGTTCAAAGCTGGCGAGCTGGTCGGCGATATGATTGTTGTTGTCCGCTTTCAGGGACCAAAGGCTAACGGCATGCCAGAGTTGCACAGCCTAACGCCTTTGCTATCGATCATGCAGGGGCGCGGTCAGAAGGTCGCCTTGGTCACAGACGGCCGCATGTCTGGTGCATCTGGTAAAGTGCCTGCAGCGATCCACATCTGCCCCGAAGCAGTTGACGGCGGCGCCATTGCACGTCTGCGCGACGGTGACATTCTTCGCGTTGACGCAGAACAGGGTGTGTTGGATATTCTGACCGAAGGCGTGCTTGATCGCGACGCCGCCGTTGTCGATCTGAGCGGGAACAATTTTGGCACTGGTCGCGAGCTGTTTGCGAACTTCCGTAATAATGTCGGTGGAGCAGACACTGGCGCAAGCATTTTTGGAGTATAGCAGATGACCCTGTCAGCTAGTGAAGCATGCCGCCGCACCCGTGAGATTTGCAGCCTTGCGCCCATAGTTCCGGTACTCGTGATTCACGATGCACGCCATGCGAAAAAACTGGCGGAAGCGCTGGTCGCAGGCGGACTGCCCGCATTAGAAGTTACGCTGCGCACCCCTGACGCACTGGAGGCAATCCGCCTCATGGCCGAAGTACCAGGCGGTTTTGTCGGGGCGGGTACTCTTGTGACGCCTGACGATGTCCGCGCTGCAAAAGCGGCTGGTGCCAGCTTTGGCGTCTCACCCGGCGCGACAGACACGCTGATCGAAGCATGTGAGGCTGAAGGGCTTCCCCTGTTAGCAGGTGCCGCCACTGCAAGCGAAGCAATGCGCATGCTCGAGCGCGGCTATGACATGCTCAAGTTCTTTCCTGCCGAAGCATCAGGCGGCGCACCCGCCCTCAAAGCAATCGGCGGCCCCCTGCCCCAGATCACCTTCTGCCCCACAGGCGGCGTTAGCCCAACAAATGCCGAGACTTATCTCGCGCTGGACAATGTCCTATGTGCAGGCGGCAGTTGGGTCGCTCCAAACGATTTAGTCGAAGCGGAAAAGTGGGACGAGATCGAAGCCTTGGCAAAAGCTGCCAGCGTATTGGGACGGGCGACCTAGGGTCACGACCTCGCTCGCTGACCTGCCGACAGCATCATGCCTCAGCCAGCGGCCCTCTGTGCCGCTACAGCGGCATCAAAGAGCGGTATGCGCACGCCCTCCCTAGTCACGTCGGGGTCATAAGGGCGGCGCGCAAAGATCTCCTCAACCATCGGCGCAAAAAAACCAAGCGGCAGGTCATCATAATCGGGATCGAAACTCGCCAGATCCCAATGCTCACAAAAATCGGCACAATCGTCAAAGTAGGGACTGTCTTTAAAGCGGTCCCGCTTGCTAGGGTTCCCGCCGACGTGGTGACCATAGTAAATCATCTGAAAGTCCCCATGCGTCTGGATACACCATGCGCATTGCTCTCTAACAAAAGGACGCAAGATAGCCGCCGCATACTCATCATGGTTATAGGGCGCGTAGATATCGCCAATATCGTGCAACAGCGTGGACACAACCCAATCGATATCCGCACCAGCCCGCCATGCACGCGTCGCGGCTTGTACCGAATGACCTAGCCGCGTGATTTGATATCCCGACAGCCCTTCATCCAGCTCTGTCATCGCTTTCATCAAACGCAGGGCAGTGCCTTTCGTGTGATCAATCTCATGGGCTGTCAGGAACTCATATTCCTCCTTGCTTCCGTCTTTCATCTGGGTAAATGCGACTTTATCCACTTGGCAACTCCCCTGCTGTCCTAACAGTATGGCGCGGAAAAACGCGCACGACGAGTCACTCCACCCTGGATTAATCAATACGCTGGTATGGAAACACAAATGGGCCAGTAGTTTCCTACTGACCCATTGAATGAGTGGTGAGCCCGTCCGGGTTCGAACCGGAGACCTACTGATTAAAAGTCAGTTGCTCTACCAGCTGAGCTACAGGCCCACTAGCGCGGTGTTTAGAAACCTAGCACCTACGGGTCAACCCCATAACGCATCAAATTACCTCGCACTGCTGGAATAAATGTAGCGCTACCGCTATATGCGCAGAATGAGCCTAAAAGCACCCTCCTCTTTGCCCTTCATGAAAATGCACGGGCTTGGCAATGACTTCGTCGTTGCGGACGCGCGCACGCGTGAAATCCCCTTATCACAAGGGCTCGTGCGCGGAATTGCCCACCGCCAGACGGGAATCGGTTTCGATCAATTGGCTGTTATTTCCAATGGGACCGGTGATGCGCACCTCACTTTCTATAACGCGGACGGCTCTACCTCCGGCGCGTGCGGCAATGCGACACGCTGCATCGCACGCTACCTGATGGACACTGAAGGGGCGCAAACCCTACACCTGACCACCGATCGCGGCGATTTATACGCAAGAGATTCGGGTAACGGCCTCACTTCCGTGAACATGGGCCAACCCCAACTCGACTGGTCCGAAGTTCCACTGGTCGAGGCGATGGATACCCTTTCTCTCCCAATTGAGGGCGCGCCCGTGGCGACAGGCATGGGCAACCCGCATTGCACTTTCTTTGTGGACGACGTCGACGCGATCAACCTCGCCGAGTTTGGTGCAGCGCACGAGCATCATTCCTTCTACCCAGAGCGGACCAATGTCCAAATCGCCCAAATCGTTGGGCCGAATCACATCCGCATGCGGGTCTGGGAGCGGGGCGTGGGCATCACCATGGCCTCAGGCTCATCCAGTTGCGCCACGGTTGTCGCAGCCGCCCGTAGGGGCCTCACAGGGCGCAGTGTGCGCATTGACCTTGACGGTGGCACCTTACACATAGACTGGCGCGAGGACGGCGTCTGGATGACAGGTCCCACAATGCATGTCGCCGATGGCATCCTCACCGCTCAATTCATCGAGAATTGCGGATGAGTGCCCCGATCTTCTCCAACCACGGCTGTCGCCTCAATCAATACGAACTTGAGGCGATGAAGGAGCTGGCCGATGGGGCTGGCCTCCGCGATGCCGTGGTGATCAACACCTGTGCTGTCACAGCCGAGGCTGTGCGCAAAGCGCGTCAGGACATTCGCAAGCTACGCAAAGCAAATCCAAACGCCCGCCTGATCGTGACAGGCTGCGCTGCGCAAACAGAACCCGCCACTTTCACCGCCATGCCCGAAGTGGACGCGGTGATCGGCAACACCGAAAAGATGCTTGGCGCGACATGGCAGGGGTTGGCCGCTGATTTCATCGGTGAGACAGAGGCGCTTCAGGTAGACGACATCATGTCCGTGACCGAGACAGCAGGCCACCTGATCGACGGGTTCGGCACGCGCAGCCGCGCCTATGTTCAGGTCCAGAACGGCTGTGATCACCGCTGCACCTTTTGCATCATCCCTTACGGTCGCGGAAACTCCCGCTCTGTGCCTGCGGGGGTGGTCGTGGACCAGATCAAGCGGCTGGTGGACAAAGGCTTTAACGAAGTTGTCCTCACAGGGGTCGATCTTACCTCATGGGGCGCTGACTTGCCTGCTACGCCACGATTGGGCGATCTGGTCATGCGCATCCTCAAGCTGGTACCAGACCTGCGCCGCCTCAGGATCAGCTCGATCGATTCCATCGAGGTTGATGAGAACCTCATGCAGGCCATCGCCACCGAGCCGCGCCTGATGCCCCACCTACACCTATCGCTACAACACGGCGACGATATGATTCTCAAACGGATGAAACGCCGCCACATGCGCGACGATGCCATCGCCTTTTGCACCGAGGCACGCAAACTTCGCCCCGACATGACCTTTGGCGCTGACATCATCGCAGGCTTCCCGACCGAGACGGATGAGATGTTCCAGAACTCGCTCAAGCTGTTGGAAGAGTGTGATCTGACGTGGATGCACGTCTTCCCCTATTCCGCGCGCGAAGGCACGCCCGCCGCCCGTATGCCTCCTGTAAACGGCACCGTGATCAAGGCCCGCGCTGCACAACTTCGCGCCGCTGGTGATGAACAGGTCCAACGGCATTTGGCGCAACAGATCGGACAGACTCACAGCGTCCTCATGGAGAATCCTCGCATGGGTCGTACTGCGCAATTTGCAGAAGTTCGTTTCGATACGCCCCAAACCGAGGGAGCGATTGTCGTAACGAAAATCATTGGTTGTGACGGTATCCAGCTTATTGCGGGATAAATTCACTTTCTGATGACCAGATACGCAAAAGGCCCGCAGATTAGGATCTGCGGGCCTTTGCAATTTCTAACCTACAGGGTTCAGTCTTTGTGTTTGACTGTGGACCAGAGGCGCTTGTTGGTGAGGTACAAAAGAACCGACATCAACGTAAGAAACAATACACCAGCAAAGCCAGCCTGCTTGCGTGCTGCCATCTTTGGCTCGGCTGTCCACATCAAGAATGCAGATACGTCTTCTGCCATAGCTTCTACGCTATTTGACGAACCGTCGGCATACTCAACAGCTTCATCATAAAGCGGTGGACCCATAGCAAGCCAACCACCCTCGAAATACTTGTTTTCGTAAAGCGTCACGCCAGCTTGGGTTTTCTCTTCACCCGTATAGCCATGCAGCAATGCCGTGATGTATTCCGCACCACCAAAACCGTACAGAAGCTGGTTGATACCCAGACCGTAGGGGCCAGAAAAGGCTTTGCGCTTTTTCGCCATCAAAGACAGGTCAGGCGCAGTCGCAAGGCCCGACGCAGGAAAGTGATCTACTGGTGTCGCTTCACGGAAATCATCCAGATCGGCGTCGAAAACTTCCCATTGCTTGGAATACTCGATCACTTGCTCTTCGGGCAGCATAGGGCCGCCGTCATCGCCCAGTGTCCGCAACGGCACATACTTCAGGCCATGACAGGCTGAGCAAACTTCGGTGTAGACTTGGAGGCCGCGCTGAAGCTGGTTCACGTCATAGGTGCCAAATGGACCGTCAAAGGAGAAATCGATATTCTCGATCGGTGCCCCCTTCTCGCCCGCCGCAAATGCGGCGGGAGCAGTAAACGCAACAAGCGCGCTGAGGAGTATTGTTTTGATCATATTCATCTCTGGTTTACTCCGCGGGGTTCACGATGGTGGTCGTGCCGCCGACTTTTGGCGCATAATGCGCATTAAAGTCTTCTTCGATGGTTTCCGGCTGTGCATCAGGCTTCTCGATCACACCCAAAAGCGGCAAGATGACCAGGAAGTAAGCGAACCAGTAGGTCGTCGCGAGCAACGAAATTGTCGCGTATGGCTCTTCGGCAGGCATAGCGCCGACCCACATCAGGACGAAGAAGTCGACAACCAGCAACGAGAACCACCACTTGAACATTGGGCGGTAACGGCCGGAACGAACGCGGCTTGTATCGAGCCATGGCACAGCTGCCATAACGCCGATGGAACCAAACATCGCAAGTACACCAAAGAATGTGGCGTTAACGATGCCGCCCGTCAGGAAGGACGCAATTTGAACAACCCATACTTCAGCAGTAAAGGCCCGCAGAATCGCATAGAAGGGCAAGAAATACCATTCAGGAACGATGTGTGCAGGTGTCGCGAGCGCGTTCGCTTCGATGTAGTTATCTGGGTGACCAAGGTAGTTTGGCATAAAGCCAACTACCGCAAAGAACACGACCAGAATAACCGCCAATGCAAACAAATCCTTGATCACGAAGTATGGCCAGAACGGCAGCGTGTCTTTCTCTGCTTCTTCCTTGGACGTTGTGCGCACGGGAACACCAGTCGGGTTATTGTTACCCGTGGTGTGGAAAGCCCAGATGTGCAAAATCACAAGACCCGCAATCACAAACGGCAGAAGGTAGTGCAACGAGAAGAAGCGGTTGAGCGTTGCGTTATCAACGGCAGGACCGCCAAGCAGCAACGTCTGGATCGCTTCGCCAACAAATGGCACGGCACCAAACAGACCTGTGATAACAGTCGCGCCCCAGAAGGACATCTGACCCCATGGAAGGACGTAACCCATGAAAGCAGTCGCCATCATCAAAAGATAGATGATCATCCCGATGATCCATGTGATCTCACGTGGCGCCTTGTAAGAGCCGTAGTACAGACCGCGGAAAATGTGGGCATACACTGCGATAAAGAACAGCGATGCGCCATTCATATGGATGTAGCGCAACATATGGCCACCGTTCACGTTACGCATAATATGCTCGATAGATGCGAACGCACCATCAACAGACGGGTTGTAGTGCATCGCGAGAACGATACCTGTGATGATTTGAAGTACCAAGCAGAAAGTCAGTACGATGCCCCAAATCCACATCCAGTTCAGGTTCTTGGGCGTGGGGATCATCAATGTGTCATACATGAGCCCAACAATCGGCAGGCGCGAGTGAATCCACTTCTCGCCTTTCGTCTTTGGCTCATAATGGTCGTGAGGAATTCCAGACATAAGTTTGTTCCTTTAACCGAGTTTAATTGTGGAATCGTCGAGGAACTCTGCCGGTGGGATGGGCAGGTTCAACGGCGCGGGGCCTTTGCGGATGCGGCCCGCAGTATCATAGTGGGAACCGTGGCACGGGCAGAACCAGCCACCAAAGTCACCAGCATCGCCAAGCGGAACACAACCGAGGTGCGTACACACACCCATCATGACAAGCCACTCACCGGCCTCGTCCATCGTCCGATTTTCGTCAGCTGCGGTGGCGTCTGCTGCAATGTTTGCATTCTCCGCACCTTGATCTGGCAGATCAGAAAGCTCGACCGCGCGGCCCGCTTCAATCTCTTCTGGTGTACGGCGACGGATGAATACAGGTTTGCCCAGCCATTTCACAGTCAACTGAGAGCCTGGCTCGACACCGCTAACATCCACGCGGATGGAAGAGAGCGCCAGAACATCGGCGGAAGGGTTCATCTGGTTGACCAGTGGCCAAACGGCAGCACCTACGGCCACGGCACCAGTGCCTGCGGTCGCGTAATAGAGGAAGTCCCTCCGGTTGCCTGCGGTATCATCAGCTTGTGACACGTCGGTTTCTCCGTATTAGGGCCGGAATTCGGCCAATAGGTATTGTGACGCACTTAATCAAGGCGTCGGCCATTGCTGCGGTATCTAGATCGGAATAGCACAGCCGTCCAGATGGTTTAGCTGCGCAAACCGTCGCAGTTGCCAATTATCACGGCTGTTTTGATCTAGTTTGGTAACTTTTATGCCGCTGGCGGGACCGTGGACTGCATCCATGGCCGCGATTCGAAACTCTCGAACCACGCGGCCAGCCCGTCATTCCCTTTTCGCCAATCCCGCGCACCGTGACGGAAGTCCACATAGGCCAACGCGCACCCCACGGCGATCTGGCCCATATCCAGCGGACCGTTCAAATGACTCATCCAACGTGTGTTGAGGGCAGCAACACTGCGTGCAATCTTGCTCCACTGCCCGTCGACCCACTCTTCCATCCGCTTCTCCTCAGGGCGCAACCGCATCTCGTATGTCATCAACAGCGCCGCATCCAAAATACCATCTGCCGTCGCTTCAAGTGTCAGCGTATCCCAGCGCCGCGACCCGGCCGGGTAGAGCTTATCACCGCTGCGCGCATCGAGGTAGGCAGTGATCACACGGCTGTCATAAAGTGTCGGCCCGTCTGGCCGTTCCAGCGCCGGAACTTTGGCCAGCGGATTTTTTGCCAATAGCGCTGGATCGGCAGCAACTGGCGTGGTGGCGACATTGATTAGTTCCACATCATCCCGCTGCCCTGTCTCTTCGAGCAGAATCATCACTTTGCGCACGTAGGGCGATGTAGGGGCGTAGTAGAGCTTCATATCGATATTCCTGTAATGAACATTGTGTGTGCCACTCTTCACCTGATTGCGGGCCAAAGCAACCTTGCGCTAGATATGATCCAGATCACGCATCATGGCCGCAATCGTTTCAATTTCACTCCCGATGCCGTGCGCTGCCATCTGCTCCGCCGCCGATATCCTCACCGCTTCCACCTTATTCTGGCCCAGCTTCCATGTCCCGTCCACGCCGGTCACTTTAAACCGAAAAGGCACAATCATTCGCATCATCTTTTCCAGCACCTCGGGAGTCATCTTGCCCGTGGTCCACGGTTTTTTGGGATGAAGCTGTTGTTCATAAGCAGCCGACTGGCGATCCAGCATATCGTGCATGACCTCCTGCGGCAGTCGTTCCAACGTGCCGGTCAAATGCACCGCGATGTAATTCCATGTCGGCACTTGGTCCTGCACCGCGTACCAGTCGGGCGAGACATAGCTGTCCGGCCCAGACACCAGTATCTTTGCCGCATGAGAACCTGCACCCATCCGCGCAATAGGATTAGAGCGAACCAGATGCAGGTCCACCGTGGTCGCATCATCGCCCAGCAAAAAAGGGATATGGCTGATCAATGGGCCATCCTCACCATTAAGGGCGAGCACACCAAAAGCACGCTTGCGCGCAAAAGCGATATTCTTCGCCGTATCCACATCATGAAATACTTGATTGGGGTGCATCGCGCCCTCCTGAACAATTGATGCGATAAGCTATTGCAGACCAAGCCCCCACTTGGCAATCTGCACCCATTCTCAGGGCGGGGTGAAATTCCCCACCGGCGGTATGGAGGTCTGACCTCCGAGCCCGCGAGCGCTTGCTTCTTTTCAAAGGGAGGCAGGGTCAAGCAGATCCGGTGAGAGGCCGGAGCCGACGGTTAAAGTCCGGATGGAAGAGAATGCAGGGTTTTGGCGTCACCTCGACAGGTGCGGCCGATGGCCTGTGATCGCCTTGGGTGGACTGTTAGAACCTAAAGGAGATCATGATGACAGACACCCCAACGACCCGCTTCGCTTTTGTAAAAGCGCAATGGCACGCCGATATCGTTGACCGCGCCTACGACGGCTTTGTCGAAATGACACCCGATGCGCGGACAGACGTGTTCGATGTCCCCGGCGCATTTGAGATGCCGCTCAAAGCGCAACAACTCGCCAAAACAGGGAAGTACGACGCCATCATCTGTGCCGCATTTGTCGTCGATGGCGGCATATACCGGCACGATTTCGTCGCCGCTGCTGTTGTTGATGGCCTCATGCGCGTAGGCCTTGATACGGGTATCCCCATCCTATCCGTATCGCTGACCCCGCACCAGTATCAGGAGACAGATCACCACAACGCAATCTACCGCGCACATTTCATCGAGAAGGGGCGTGAAGCTGCCCGCGCTGCTTTGGCGATCGTGACCTGACCCGCTTTCTTTGAAAGAAACCGATCGGAATTTTTCATAAACTCCGCCGCGCCCTAGCCCAAATACGCTCTTAACTCTGGCGGTGGATCATCCATTAACGCTGCCGCCGGACGGGGCGCATGAGCGCGGCCTCCTTCGACAAAAATGACCTCATCCGCAATGCGTCGCACGTCCTCTGGCGCATGAGTCACCATCACCAGCGCAGCCCTCGTTTGCGCAATGGTATCCTGTACCAGATCAAGCATCTCGTTTCGCAGCGCAGGGCCAAGTGCGGCAAACGGCTCATCCAACAGAACCAGCGGTCGCGCCTGCACTAACACACGTGCCAGCGCCACGCGGCTTTGCTGACCACCTGACAACTGACCCGGTTTCACATCAGCAAATTGCGCCAGATCAACACGTCCCAAGGCGCGCTCAACCTGCTCGCGTTCGGTTTCATTCAATCGCAAATCGGGACGCAGCCCCAATCCGACATTCTGCAACACACTTAAATGCGGAAACAAATTGTTGTCCTGAAACAGCATCGTCATGGGTCGCGCATCGGGTGAGGCTTCCGTAATATCACGATCCCCCCAATACATCCGCCCCGCCGCCAAAGGTACAAACCCGCACAGCGCCGCCAGCAGCGTCGATTTCCCAGCACCCGACGGCCCGATCACCGCATATTTGCGCCCCGCCTCAAGCGTGAAATCCGCGCGCATCTGGAAATCGCCCTGCGCAATCAGCGCGTCCTCAAGCTTCAGCACGCCAGCGCCCTCCCTTGTCGCATATCCAGAATATCCCCAAACTCAGCGCCAATAGCACCAGCGCCGCCCCAGCCGCCGCATCCATGCGGTATGCCCCCATCAGCCGCTCCATCTGCAAGGGCAATGTCACCCGATCGGGATCTGCAAACAGCGCAATCACACCCAGATCCCCCATCGACAGCGCCCCCGTCAGCCCCGCCGCGAACCCGATCTGCGCACGCAATCTAGGGATCAGCACCACGCGCCAGAGCCGCCAGCCACGCACGCCAAGCATCATACTCAGCCGTCCGTACTGCGCCACCGCATCGCGCATTGGCGGCACAAGAATGCGCAGAGCAAAGGGTAGCGCCATCATCACATTTACCGCAACCGTGACCACCAGCGCAAAATCAAACGGGTCGGCGTAAGGGTTAATTAGAATAAACCATCCCGTCCCGATCATCAGCGGCGAGGCCGACAGCCCCAACAGGCCAATCGCCTCCACACTGCCCCCGCTGCGCCCTGCAATCCACCCCGCCATCGGCAGCGCCAGAAGCAGCAGCACAACAATACTCGCCACTGCTACCCAAATCGACGTGCCCGCCGCCGCATAAACCTCTGACGGCATCTGCGGAAGCCCCCGCACCCCGCGCCAGACCACCGCACTCAATGGGACAAGCAGAAACAACGCAGCCAACACGATCACAAGAGCATCACCCATCCGTTGCACCCCGCCCCGCGCATCCCAGCGCGGCATCATACGGTCCAACCCGCCGCCAATCCCCAGCTTAGGGACAAGCCAAAGCGCCAGCACCGCCATGCTCCCCGCCAGCACAAGCTGCACCACTGACAACAGCGCCGCCCGCCCCAGATCAAAATCAAACCGAAACGCCTGATAGATCGCCAGCTCTATCGTCGTCGCCCGTGGACCGCCGCCCAACGTCAAAGCCACGGCAAAGCTCGTCAAACAAATCACAAACACCAGCGCCAGCGCGCCGGGAACCACCTGCCGTAACATCGGCAGTTCAACCGCCCGAAACATCGCACGCGGCGTGAGCCGAAGTTGCGCCACAAGGCGGAACCGCTCTGCCGGAATGCCCTGCCATCCTTGCAACAAGAGCCGCGTCGCCAGCGGCATGTTGAAAAACACATGGGCCAGCGCCACACCGTGAAACCCGTAGATCGACACTTCGGGCAAACCCAAAGCGCCAAGGCCATCATTCACCCAACCGTTGCGTCCGAACACCGCCAATAGCCCCAGCACCGCAACAATCACAGGCAGGATAAACGGCGCACCCAAAAGCGTCACCAACGCACCCCGCCCCACAAACCGCCGCCGCGCCAAGGCACGCGCCACAGGAATGGCGAGGAGGACTGAAAGGAACGAGGAGCATGCCGCCTGCAAAAGCGTGAACCGCACAGCGGCCCAATCGCTCGGCCCCAGCCCCGCGCCCACTTCGGCACGGCTCAGCACAGCGCCCAGCGCCAACAGGATCAGCGCCAACATCAAAAGTGCAGCACTGATCCCCGTTTTTGAACTAATCCTGATCAGACTTACTGCGACAAGGCTTTGAGCCACTCGGCCAAAGCTTCCTCACGGATCGCGGGAACTTCATCCGAAGAGATCAGCAAGGCTTTCTGCGGCACCATCAGTGTCTCGAAACCCACAGGCAAACCCGCGCTCGGCGTCACAGCAGGGTACATCCAGTTTGTCGTGGGTAGGATATTCTGCGCCGCCTCCGACACCATAAAGTTCAGGAATTGATCCGCCAGTTCAGGCTGGTCACTCCCCGCCAGCTTACCGACCACTTCGATTTGCATGTAGTGGCCCTCGTCAAAAGCTGCCGCAGCCTTCCCGTTATCTTCCTCTGCAATCAAATGATATGCAGGCGAAGTGGTATAGCTCAGAACCATATCGGCCTCACCCTCCAGAAACAGGCCATACGCCTCTGACCAACCCTTGGTCACTGTCACGACATTGTCGGACAACGCAGCCCAGATCGCAGGCGCGTCATCGCCATAAGCGGCCTTTACCCACATCAAAAGGCCGAGACCAGGTGTCGAGGAGCGCGGGTCTTGAATAACGATCTTCAGATCACCCGCCCCCAGATCGACAAAATTCGTCGGCACTTCCAAATCCTTGTTGTACACAAAGGCAAAATAACCCCAGTCATAGGCTGCAAAGACAGGGTCGTTCCATTCAATCGGCAGCGTGTACTCCGCCTCTACGGCAGTCTCCGCGAACAGCCCCGTTTCCTTCGCCGCCGCGATGAGCGAGGTGTCCAGCCCCATCACCACATCCGCGTCAGAACGCGCACCCTCCAGCTTGAGCCGCGCCAAAAGCGCCGCGCCGTCGCCCAACCCAACGAGATTGAGGTCACAGCCGCAAGTCTCCTCAAACGCCTTTTCGATCGCAGGACCAGGCCCCCAATCGCTGACAAAGCTGTCATAAGTGTAAACGGTAAGTTCGGGCGTATCCGCCCATGCTGCACTGGCAGCCAGTGTTGCAGTCGCAAACGTGAGATACTTCATAGCATCCTCCAAATTGCGGCGCAGAGAGGTGATGGAAGTATGTCCAGACCTTCCCTCCGCCGGTGTTAACCGGTTCAGGTTCTACGGGTCTGTACTGTTGTACATCTCAGCCAATGGCACCCCGAGGTAGGAGTATGGTTATGAGCAGTGCGACCCATTGGCAAGCCAAAACCACTTGAGCCAATGCCGCACGCCCGTTAAGGCATGGGGCAAAGGAGATCCTCCATGTCGATCAACAGTTTTGGCCATCTTTTCCGCGTCACCACTTGGGGCGAAAGCCACGGTCCTGCCTTGGGTGCGACGGTCGACGGCTGTCCTCCGGGGGTGCCAATCACACCCGAGATGATCCAGCACTGGCTCGACAAGCGTAAACCGGGCCAGAACAAATACACCACCCAGCGGCGCGAGGCCGACGAGGTGCGTATCCTGTCAGGCACGTTTGAGGGTGTGACCACCGGCACACCGATCCAGCTCATGATCGAAAACACAGATCAGCGCTCCAAAGACTACGGCGACATCAAAGAGAAATTCCGCCCCGGTCACGCCGACATCACCTACTTCCAGAAATACGGCATCCGTGACTATCGCGGCGGTGGGCGCTCCTCTGCCCGTGAAACCGCATCCCGTGTTGCCGCTGGCGGCCTTGCCCGCGAAGCGATCAAAGCAATCGCGCCCAATGTCCAAATCACCGGATATATGGTGCAAATGGGCCCGCACCAGATTGACCGCGATGCGTTTGATTGGAACCAGATCGAGCAAAACCCGTTCTGGGTGCCAGACGCCCAAGCGGCAACCGATTGGGCCACCTACCTCGACGGCCTGCGCAAATCAGGCTCTTCCGTTGGGGCCATCATCGAAGTGACCGCACGCGGCGTCCCTGCAGGCATCGGCGCACCAGTTTATGGTAAGTTAGACACTGATCTCGCTGCCGCTATGATGAGCATCAATGCCGTCAAAGGCGTGGAAATCGGCGAAGGCATGTCTGCGGCCATGCTGACAGGCGAGTTGAATGCAGATGAAATTTTCATGGGTAAAGACGGCCAACCAAAGTACTCGTCCAACCACGCGGGCGGCATCCTCGGTGGGATTAGCACGGGCCAAGACATCGTTGTCCGCTTCGCTGTAAAACCCACCTCCTCCATCCTCACCACCCGCAAGACGATCACCAAATCAGGCGAGGAAACCGAGATCATCACAAAAGGGCGTCACGATCCCTGTGTCGGCATCCGTGCTGTGCCTGTGGGCGAAGCGATGATGGCCTGTGTGATCCTTGACCACCTGCTGTTGCACCGTGGCCAGGTCGGTGAAAACCGCGGTACGATTGGCTAAAACCAATTTAAGACAACTGCCAATATCCAAATCCAAACCCCGTCTTGCACTTTTCCAGAGCAAGGCGCATTAAATCCATATGGCTGCTCCTCTTACTCAAAACCGATCAGGTCAGGCCATTGCCCTCAAAACAGGGGCCGTCTTTTTGTTTATGGTCATGGCCGCCCTGATCAAGGCTGCCTCTGACGGCGTCCCGCCGGGGCAGGCAGTATTCTTCCGGTCCTTCTTTTCCATACCAATCCTCGTTTTGTGGCTCTGGCAGCAAGGGCACCTGCATGACGGATTTAGGGCCAATAATGTCCTCGGGCATGTCTGGCGCGGTCTTTTCGGGACCACCGCCATGGTGCTCACGTTTGCAGGTCTCGCCCTCCTGCCCCTGCCCGAAGTCACTGCCATCGGATATGCCACGCCGATGTTCACCGTGATCCTCGCGGCCATTTTTCTAGGGGAACGTATTCGCCTTGTGCGAGTCTCTGCTGTGGCATTGGGGCTGGTTGGTGTGGTGATTGTAATCGCACCTCGCTTGTCCGCGAGCCAAGATCTAACAAGCGCCGCAACAATCGGGGCATTGATGACACTCGCTGCTGCGCTGTTGCGCGCTTTGGTTCAAATCCACGTACGCCGATTGGTCCAGACAGACACCACATCAGCGATTGTGTTCTACTTTGCACTCACGGCCAGCTGCGTTTCACTCCTCAGCCTCCCATTGGGGTGGATATTTCCGCATCCCTCATTGGTATGGACATGGCCAGATATTACAGTTCTGGGATTGATCATTTCCGCTGGATTTATCGGTGGCATTGCGCAAATCATGGTCACCTCATCCTATCGTTTTGGCAGTGCCTCCATGCTTGCACCCTTCGATTACTCCTCAATGATCTTTGCCACTCTCATTGGCTGGTTGGTCTTTAGCGAAGTGCCAACTCCCCCAATTTTGATCGGTGCTGCGCTAGTCATTTCTGGCGGCGTGCTAATCATATGGCGCGAGCGTCAGCTGGGGCTGGACCGCAGCAAATCAAAACCAAGCGTCGCCCCCTCAAGCACCCAAAATTAGGAACGCACAATGTCCGACGACCACAAAACCAAAATGCAAGAAGTTCAAGCCAAGCAGCGCAAGCGAATCTCCGAGCTTAAAGACCCTGAAAAGGGTCTGGTGCTGGTGCATACGGGCAATGGCAAAGGTAAGTCTTCCTCCGCCTTCGGCGTTATCATCCGCGCATTGGGTTGGGGACAAAAAGTAGGTGTTGTACAGTTCATCAAAGGCACTTGGAAAACCGGCGAGCGCCAGTTCTTCGAAAAGCTTGAAGAGGTCACTTGGCACTCCATGGGCGAGGGATTCACATGGGACACCCAAGACAAAGACCGCGATATCGCCGCCGCCGAAGCCGCCTTTGCCAAGGGCCGCGAGATGCTGGAAAGTGGTGAATACGACCTCGTTGTGATGGACGAAATCAACATCGCCATGCGTTATGACTACCTGTCGGTCGCGGACGTACTTGCAGGACTGGAGGCTCGGCATAAACGCACAGGTGTCATACTCACAGGTCGGGATGCAAAACCCGAACTCTGCGATTACGCCGATTTGGTCACCGAAATGACCGAAGTGAAACATCCTTTCAAAAACGGGATAAAGGCCCAGCGCGGTGTCGACTTTTAAGCGCCCATACTTCTTAGTATGTTGAAATCTTATCACCACGGGGGAAACCCGTGCTAGCCTGACCTTCCAGACAGGACGAATCGTCCCACCAGAGGACAGGCCTGTCCAATAGTGGAGGATTGATATGACTTTTAAGAAACTTACGGCACTTTGTCTTGGGCTATCGCTGGGGGCGGGTGCCGCTTTCGCGGACTGCACATCAACCAGCCAATGGGGAGCGGAGGATACCCTCGGCTCAGCCAATCTGGTGTCACCAGAACGGACATTGGAAGCAGCCAAGCTAATCAAACAGGGCAAGTCCATGCCGCTTGGCATTGCCATCGGATCAAACACACCCGCCTTCCCGCCGCGCTCGCTCAATTTGCAAGTGGTGCAACCGAACCAGCAAGGTGGTCAAAAGCTTTCAGGATTTGGTTATGAAGCGAACTATAACGATGACCTGCTGCAAACTTGGATCGGGATCGGCTCACAGCTGGATGGCCTTGGGCATCTTGGTGAAGGCGGCCACTACTATAACTGCCTCGACGAGAAAGAGATCAGTGCCATTACAGGCCTGACAAAACTTGGGACACATGCCGTACCACCGCTGGTCGGCCGCGCGGTCATCATCGATATGGCTGCACATACAGGGGTCGATGTCATGCCCGCAGGCGCGCATTTTGGCGAGGCGGAGATCAAAGCTGCCGCCGAGGCCCAAGGCGTGACCATGGGTGAAGGCGACATCATCCTGTTCCACACCGGTTGGACAGAGGGAATGATTGAAAATGATCCTACTGCGTGGGGCAGTTCCGAACCCGGACTGAACAACGAGGGCGCTGTCTATATCGCGTCGCTCAACCCGATGGCAGTGGGCGCAGATACATGGGGGTTAGAGCCTATTCCCGCACCTGAAGGGGATAAGGTCTTTTACGGCCATGTCACCTTGCTCAAAGAAAACGGCATCTACATTCTGGAGACGATGAACGTCGGGCCCCTTGTACGCGAAGGGGTAAGCGAGTTCATGTTCGTGCTGGGACAACCGCGCATCGTCGGCACAGTACAGGCTATGATCAATCCAGTAGCGCTCTATTAACGAGAGGATTTGCGAGGCCTTTGGCCTCGCTACGGAGCAAGCCGAATCTACGATCCGGCTTGCTCCAATTCAAATTTAGACTCTTATGCGCGCACGAGCTTTTCGTAGCTCTCGGCGATATCACGGGTCAGCGCACCTACCTCAAACGTATGCTCTCCGATTTGTCCAACAGGTGTCACTTCCGCCGCTGTTCCGGTCAACCAACACTGCTCAAACCCTGCCAACTCTTCCGGCATGATATGCCGCTCATGTACTGTGATACCGCGATCCCGCAACATACCGATGACAGTTTGACGCGTGATGCCGTTAAGGAAGCAATCAGGATCGGGCGTATGTACTTCACCATCTTTAACGAAAAAGATATTCGCGCCTGTCGCCTCAGCCACATAACCCCGATGATCATACATCATCGCATCGGAACAGCCCTTGGCCTCTGCCGCATGCTTGGACATCGTACAAATCATATAAAGGCCCGCCGCCTTCGCGTGGCAGGGGATCGTTTCGGGCGAAGGCCGCTTCCATTTGGAGATGTCGAGCTTGGCGCCTTTCATCTTGGCGTCACCGTAGTAGGCGCCCCACTCCCAAGCAGCAATCGCCATACGCACCGGGTTCTTTTGGGAGGCAACGCCCATATCCTCGCCCGCACCACGCCATGCGATCGCGCGCACATAGGCATCTTTCAGACCCGAGTCCGCGAGCACAAGCGCCTTGGCTGCCTCAATCTCGTCAATGGAATAGGGAATCGTGAAATCGATCATCTCGGCCGAGCGTTTCAGACGCTCGGAATGTTCACGGCTTTTGAAAATCTTGCCATTATACGCCCGTTCACCTTCAAACACGGAGGAGGCATAGTGCATGGCATGTGTCAGAATATGCACATTGGCATCCCGCCACGGCACCATCTTTCCATCCATCCAGATGTGCCCGTCCCGATCATCATATCCGCCAGCCATAACAGCTCCCTTCAAAATTCATCTATTTTTCCATATATTGCGCAATAATGTAATCGTTTGACATATAGTTACGCAAAACTTGATGTGGCGTAGCCTTTCGGGGTTGGAGTGTCAACAACACTGACATAAACTGCCCACTACAATTACTCTTGGGGAGACAATCCATGGACAGGCGCGCATCCAGCCCCTCCAGCGGCGAAGCACTGCTTTTTCTCACCGACGAGCAGTTGCGGCAGGGAATCGAGGCGATGTTTTTCGCCTATCGCGGCTTCACTGCCGATCCCGACCGCATCCTTGCCGACATGGCCTATGGCCGCGCCCACCACCGCGCCATTCATTTTATCGGGCGTGCACCCAATACCACCGTCAACAACCTGCTCAATATCCTCGGAGTAACAAAGCAATCGCTGAACCGTGTATTGCGCACCCTGATTGCGGATGGTCTGGTAGAGAGCAAGGTAGGCCGCATGGACAAGCGCGAACGCCACCTCAACCTGACGCAAGCGGGACGCACATTGGAACAAACCTTATCAGACGCCCAACGCGCCCGCATGCGAGCCGCTTTTCGTGAGGCAGGTCCAGACGCCGTATCGGGTTTCCGCACTGTCCTTGAGGCGATGATGGATGGCGAGATGCGCGCCACTTACGGTCGATTGAAAGACACAACATCATGAACACACCAGACGCCCACCTGCTGATCGTCGACGATGATGAACGTATCCGCACGCTGCTGCAAAAGTTCCTGATGCGCCACGGGTTTCTCGTGACAGCTGCCCGTGACGCCGCCCACGCACGGCGTATCCTGTCAGGTCTTGAATTCGATATGTTGATCCTCGACGTTATGATGCCGGGCGAGGACGGGCTGACGCTCACCCGCTCGCTGCGCGAGACCATGAACACCCCCATTCTGCTCCTCACTGCCAAGGGGGAGACGGACAACCGCATCGAAGGGCTTGAGGCGGGGGCAGACGACTACCTCGCCAAACCGTTCGAGCCCAAGGAACTGCTCTTGCGGATCAACGCAATTCTGCGCCGCGTTCCCGAAGCAGCCCCCCAAGACACAGCACCCAAAGTGCTAACCCTTGGCACGATCCGATATGACATGGAACGGGGCGAGATGTGGCAAGGCGAAGACCTTGTCCGCCTCACCGCCACTGAAATTCAACTGATGAAAATCTTTTCCGCCAAACCCGGTGAAGCGCTGAGCCGCACCACCTTGGTCGAAGAACTGGGCCGTGATCGCGGCCAAGCCCAAGAGCGTGCCGTGGACGTGCAAATCACCCGCCTACGGCGTAAGATTGAAGCAGACCCCAAGCAACCGCGCTATTTGCAAACCGTGCGTGGCGCGGGATACATGCTCGCCCCTGACTAATCGCCGCGACGGAATTTTCCCTTTGGAAAACACATCAATTGGCCCCGCCCGATACTGGCCTTACGGGCTTCATCACCCTATGCTTGCTCCAACACATGCCAAGAGAGAATTACATGAGCGAAACACCTGTAAACGAGATGAGCTTTGAAGCTGCTATGACCGAACTGGAAGCCGTTTTGGGCAAGCTGGAGCGTGGCGATGTCGCACTCGACGAGAGCATCGCCTTGTATGAGCGCGGCGCTCTGCTCAAAGCGCGTTGCGAAGCAAAACTCAAAGAAGCCGAAGAAAAAGTCGCTGCTATCACGCTCGACGCAGACGGAAACCCCGCCGGATTGAAACCCGTCGAAGGCCTGTAGCATGAGCGGCTTTGCCAATGCGTTGCGAGATGCAGGGGCATTGGCCTCAGCCCATATCGAAGACGCCCTGACAGGAACAACAGGCCCCATCCGTGATGCAATGATCTACGCTACCGAAGGTGGCAAAGGGTTGCGCGGGTTTCTTGTGCTTGAATCCGCTCGCTTGCACGGGATCGGGGCACAAGCTGCCGCCCCCGCCGCTGCCGCAATCGAAGCATTGCACGCCTATTCGCTGGTCCATGATGACTTGCCTTGCATGGACGACGACGATCTGCGCCGTGGCCGCCCCACCGTCCATCGCAAGTGGGACGAGTCCACAGCCGTTCTGGCAGGCGATGCGCTCCAGACCCTCGCCTTTGGACTGGTCGCTCAAACCACCTGTCCTGATGCGGCAAAACTTGCCCTTGTGACCACCCTCGCACAGGCCTCTGGCGTGCGTGGCATGGTCGGCGGTCAGGCTCTCGACATCGCAGCCGAAACCGCAGATGTGGCCCTGACATTAGACGAAATCATCACGCTCCAAGCTGGCAAAACAGGCGCACTTATTGAATGGGCCGCCACCACTGGGCCACGCATGGCACAGGCTAACACAGGTCCTCTGGGACAATATGCCCGCGATCTGGGCCTCGCTTTCCAGATTGCTGATGATATCCTTGACGTCGAAGGCGATGCCACGACAGTTGGGAAAGCAGTGGGCAAGGACGCGAGAGCAGGCAAGGCCACCTTCGTGTCACTGCTTGGCCTTGATGGCGCCAAAGAGCGGGCGCAAACATTGGTTAACGCCGCATGTGACGTGCTATCACCATATGGCGCGGAAGCGGATACGTTGCGCGAGGCGGCACAGTTTGTTGTCGCACGAAAAAGCTAGGGACAAGATAATGACCGACACGCCGAACACACCCCTACTGGACCGGATCTCCCGCCCCGCCGACATGAAGTCACTCTCGGATCGTGAGTTGCACCAGCTTGCTGCGGAAGTCCGCGCCGAGACAGTCTCGGCTGTTTCCGTTACGGGCGGCCACTTGGGCGCGGGTCTTGGTGTGGTTGAATTGACCGTGGCTCTACACGCCGTATTCGACACCCCACGCGACAAAATCATTTGGGACGTAGGCCACCAATGTTACCCCCACAAAATCCTGACAGAGCGCCGCGACCGCATCCGCACGCTGCGCATGGAAAACGGGCTGAGCGGCTTTACCAAGCGTTCTGAGTCTCCCTATGACCCCTTCGGGGCCGCCCACAGTTCCACATCCATCTCCGCCGCCCTTGGCTTTGCCGTGGCGCGAGATTTGGGCGGTGTCGTGCCTGAGGGGCTTGGCGATGCTATTGCTGTTATCGGCGATGGCTCCATGTCTGCAGGCATGGCCTATGAGGCGATGAACAACGCGGGCCACCTCAAGAAACGCATGATCGTTATTCTTAACGACAACGAGATGAGCATCGCACCCCCCGTCGGTGCCATGTCCGCCTACCTCAGCCGCCTTTATGCAGAAGAGCCTTTTCAAGAACTCAAATCCGCCGCAAAAGGCGCGGTGAGCCTGCTCCCCTACCCCTTCCGCGAAGGGGCCAAACGCGCCAAGGATATGCTCAAGGGGATGACTGTCGGCGGGACGCTGTTTGAACAGCTCGGATTTAGCTATCTCGGCCCCATCGACGGCCACGACATGGATCAACTCCTGCCTGTACTGCGCACTGTCAAAGCGCGCGCCACTGGCCCAATCCTGATCCACGTGTTGACGAAAAAGGGCAAAGGTTACGGCCCCGCCGAAGCCGCCCGCGATAAAGGGCACGCAACTGCCAAATTCAACGTAGTGACGGGCGAGCAGAAAAAAGCTCCCAGCAACGCACCCAGCTATACGAACGTCTATTCCGATAGCCTCGTTCAGCTCGCTGCTGACGATGATAAGATTTGCGCGATAACAGCCGCCATGCCGGACGGCACCGGCCTCAACCTGTTTATGGAGCGCTACCCCTCGCGTTGCTTTGACGTTGGCATTGCAGAACAACACGGTGTGACCTTCTCCGCCGCGCTTGCCGCTGGCGGAATGAAACCGTTTTGCACCATGTATTCCACTTTCCTGCAACGCGGATACGATCAGGTCGTCCATGACGTTGCGATCCAGCGTTTGCCGGTTCGTTTCGCCATCGATCGTGCGGGCCTTGTTGGCGCTGACGGTGCTACCCACGCAGGCTCCTTTGATATCGCCTATCTCGCCAATCTTCCCGGTTTCGTCGTCATGGCCGCTGCAGATGAGGCAGAGCTCAAACATATGGTCGCTACCGCCGCGGCGCATGATGACGGCCCCATCGCTTTCCGCTTTCCGCGCGGCGAAGGGCGCGGAGTCGATATGCCGGAACGCGGCATCCCGCTTGAGATCGGCAAAGGCCGTATTATTCGCGAGGGCGGCCGCGTCGCGATTCTCTCCTTTGGTACACGCCTTGAAGAAGTTGAGAAAGCCGCCGAGGCACTTATGGCGAAAGGCATCACACCCACGATCGCCGATGCCCGCTTTGCCAAGCCGCTAGACCGCGACATGATTCTATCCCTCGCGCAAAACCACGAGGCTCTGATCACCGTCGAAGAGGGCGCCGTTGGCGGCTTTGGCAGTCATGTCGCCCAACTGCTTGCGGAGGAAGGCGTGTTCGACAAAGGTCTCAAATACCGCTCAATGGTCCTGCCTGACATCTTCATCGATCAGGCCAGCCCGGAGAATATGTACGCCGTCGCAGCCATGAACGCGGAACACATCGAAGCCAAAGTCCTCAACACCCTCGGCATCGCCAAACTCGGCGTGCAAACCGCCTAGTCCTTGCGCACAGCAATCAGTTGGTCGAGCTTTGCTTCAAGCACAGCCAGCTTTCCTTGCACATCCTCACGGTAGGCATCAGTGCTGGCGACTGATTCCTCCTGATGCGCATCCTGCATAGAGTTAACGATCAGACCGACCAGAAGGTTCACCACTGCAAATGTCGTCATCATGATGAACGGGACAAAGAACATCCATGCCAGAGGATAGACCTCCATCACAGGGCGCACGATCCCCATGGACCAACTCTCCAGCGTCATAATCTGGAACAGCGAATAGCCAGAGCGCCCCAGCGTCCCGAACCACAGGTCAAAATCTGCAGCCTGCTCGGGCGTACAAACTTCACACCCCATTCCAAACAACTTGGTCGCCATCACAGCTCCAATATAGAAAATCAGCGACATGAGCAGAAAGACCGATGCCATACCAGGGAGCGCGGTAACAAACCCCTCCACCACACGGCGCAGGTTTGGCGCGACCGAAATGATCCGCAGTACACGCAAAATCCGCAAAGCACGCAGCGCCGAGAACCCTTCAGCGGCTGGAGCAAGCGAAATACCCACGATAATAAAGTCAAAAATATTCCAACCGTCGCGGAAGAATCGAGCGCGATAGGCGATCAGCTTTGCCACCAATTCAACTACAAAGATCGACAAACAAACTTGGTCCAGCAACAGGATTAGGCCACCTACCTGCTCCATAATCGGTTTGGATGTCTCGAGGCCCAGAATAATTGCGTTGAACAGGATCACCCCGAGAATCGTATTCCGCACAAAGTCCGATTCCAATGTTGCGGTCAACTTTTGAGTGAGTGTCATAGCGGCTCCGCATTCTTTGAGGTTGGGGTGTATATGGCGTGTGCACAGGAGCGCGACAAGGCACCACAAAATGAGAAATTTAGGCGCCGCGACCAGCACTCTGCGCCAATATCGCAGCAAGGCCACTGCGGTAGTCGGGATAGTGCGGCGACCAGCCCAACTCACGCTTGATATGATCATTCCTGACCCGCTTGCTCTCCGCATAAAAGCTGCGTGCCATAGGGGTCATCTCCGCATCTTCAAACGCAACAGCAGGCGGGACAGGCACACCCAACAACTCGGCGGCATAGCCGATCACATCCTCAGGCGGTGCAGGACTATCGTCACACAAATTATAGATAGCGCCCCGCGATGGCGCGTTGAGCGAAAGCTCCAGCGCAGAGGCGATATCCTCGACGTGGATACGACTGAATACCTGCCCCTGCTTAATGATTCTACGCGCTGTGCCATTGCGTACCTTGGCAAAGGGCCCACGCCCCGGCCCATAGATGCCGGCAAGACGGAAGATATGGAGCGGTAAGTCCCGAATCGACTGCCATGCAACCTCAGCATCAACCCGCGCCTGTCCACGTGCCGTGCTGGGGTTAAGCGGTGTCTGCTCGTCTACCCAACCACCGCTATGATCACCGTAAACACCTGTCGTTGAAAGATAGCCAACCCACCGCGCCTGAGGGGCTGCATCAACAATGGTATCTCGCAGCTCCGCCAACACCGGATCACCTGCAATACCAGGTCCTGCCGAAATCAGAATATTTGGGAATTCGGCGACCAACGACCGCAGGTCACTGCTCGGCCACTGCACGGGTTCTGCGCCTGTTGCGGCAATCCCTGCCATCTTGTCAGCACTGCGCGTCGTCCCAACGACATGCCAGCCCTCTTGCACCAACCGCGCCGCTAGTGCCCGTGCACTATAGCCATGACCAATGGATAAAAGGCGATTGTCCACGAGAACACTCCAGTTGTTTCATCAGACTAGTGCAAAGAGACCTTACCCTTGAAAGCAAAACGGCCCTCCCAAAAGGGAAGGCCGAATTGTAACGAACAGAGTGGAAGACTTAGTCTTCGATCTCTGGTGTGACTGTGTCGCTGTCGCTGTCGCTGCTTACCAGTGCTGCTACTGCTGCTGCTGCAACAAGGCCGCCTACTACAACTGGAACACCGATACCGGAGCTACCTGTTACTGGTGCAACGTACTCGCGCTCAGGCTCTGCTTCGTAAGTGGTGTTCAAGGAACCCGCGAAAGAAGCGGAGGCTGCTACTGCGAAGAGTGCGGCAAGAGAAACTGTTTTCATCATGTCATTTGTCCTGTTTATCAAAATAGCGGAATGAACTCGCGATTGCGGTCTGAATAACCGAGTTAAAAATATTTCACAACGTTGTTAAAGCTACGGCCCAAATAAAACAGGCGCAGTTTCGCCAACTGTTGCATACTTGCCTAGTTTTTGACTAGTACTACTTCAAAATAACCGACCCGTGGACCGATCCACTGACGCGATTTTCGGACCAGCCCGGTGGACGGCTGCACCCAATACTCATTACGCAATACAGCATCGCCGCGGACCCCCCCCACACAATCCTCACGTATGTAATTTGTGTTAAATGTCTGATTTACAATGGTTATACGCTCTTGCCCTATAACGTCCAGTTTGCACTGAAACCGATATTCCGTTGTCGTAACGTCACCATCCGAGACCACGTAGGTCCTGACACCGCTGCGATCTGCCCCTGCAGACAGTGCTTTGATTGTCACATTGGCGTCCGCTGAAATCATATCGCCACCAACGCCGCGCGTTCCGATAATTACACCGTTCCGCAGGAAAACCCGCGCATTATCAGTCGAATTCCAGACCTCAACAGTCCCAAGACCCGAATCACGACGCGTAGTGGCACGCCCTAAAAACGAACTTCCTCCCAGCAATTCTGGATTGATCTGTAGCAAAGGCTGATCAATCTCCGCCAACTGCGCGGCGGTCAATTCAAGCTTTTGAGGTGGTCCAGCTCTGCGAGCCGCAATCACCTGACTCAGGGAGTCTAACACCAGTTTAGGCGTGTTGGTCCCTGTCCCTTGCTCAGAGCTACACCCGACGAGAACAAGGCCCATCAAGCCAACGCAAACGAGGCGTGAAATCTCTTTGATCATTCCCATACTCCGGACCAATTCCCGACCAAGCCTTCTCGATGGCCGCTGCGCACCTGTTCATACAAACGACCCGGCACATTCAAACGTGCTCCGCCATCTCGCGTCAGAGGCCTTAGGGTGGTCGACCGCTTGCGCTGATCTGGCTTGCCAATTAACCAATCCATTGGAATGGTGACTGTAATGCCTTTATCAAAAGACCCCTCACCAAAATCTTCGGCGGACACATCGGTTAGCGTAAAGAACCCGCCAACGCGCCATCCGTTTGCAAACTCGCGCTCAAGCGTCACAGTCCCACCAACGTCACCCGCAAGGTAGCGCCCGACGTCAAGCTGACCTGTGAAACCATTGCCAAATTCGTAATAGGCAGAAGCGTGACCTGTTGCGACGCCGTAGTCTTGAAACCCGAGTGCGTTATCAAAAGCACGCTGCTTTACATAATTCGCCTCAACACCCAGCGCGAGGCGGCTGCCAACGGGCTTCCACAGCACTTCTGCTGAAACGCCACCGAACATCCGCTCAAGGTAACCTGCCGTAACCCGCGCATAAACGTCTGGTGCGGCCTTCCACTGGCGATTCACATAGAGGTTCGTAATGGACGTAGCGCCACCTTGATCATACAGAACAGCATCCGTTCGCACATGTTCCAAAGCAGACGTATTGCTGGAACCGTCACTGTCACTCGCACTTGTCAAACGATGCTGGAGTTGCCCTGCAACCTTCCAACCCGGGATTGGTTCATAGGACAAGTTAAGTTGGAGACCTGCATTAAACTCCACAGGCTTATCCGGATCAAACAACCTCTGGGTGAGGTACGGGCCGACAGACCAGTTAAAAATAGGAAACAGATCCTCGTTGCGCGCACTGCCAGCCAAGTTGGGTGCAGCACTTGTAATACCAGCGACGGCCAAAAGCGCATCTGACGAATTCGGCGCAAACTCTAGCGCCTCAAGGTCAGAGCGGCGCAAAACGATCGCAGACTGCGCCAGATTGTTCACCACGGGGACGATGCGGAATGTCTCAACCGAGTCTGGCAACAAACGCGCCAAAACACGCGCTACCCGTCCAACCGATACCGCCGTAGCTCCATATCGCTCATTGCTGTAGCGTACTTCCGTGGTTGAGGCTGTCGTTTTAACCTCAATGAGGGTCAGCCCCTCGGCCTCCAACAAAGGCACCAACGCATCGCGTACCAGAACAGAGCCTTCGACTTCGGATGCAGCCCACGCGGTATCATAAGCCTCGGGCTGCTCGCGACGGCTTGGGCGGATGAAATAGGGACGCGGCGCGGGAATACGCTGCTGTGAAACGGGGCGGTTCGGATTGAATTGCAGTTGTACGTTCACGCCAAGCTCGGAACCGTAAAGATAATATGCACCAACACGAATGCCTTCAGTCACTTGATACTCGGCACCAAAGTTGAAGCGTGATTTGCGGTCAAAAACTCCCCGCGTTGTCTCGGCGATATAAGCGTCAGAGCTATACTCGGCTTTCAGGCCCAACTTGCCATTTACGTTCCATTCCACCCCCGCAAAAGGCGCAGCCTCACCACGAAACCATTGATCTGTGGACAACTCGCCACCAGTATCTCCGGGCATAAACGCGGGGCGATCACCGCCAAAGGGCGCACCGATCCCGCCAGAGCTACCCAAGCGACCCCAGCCCAACCCGACAGTAGCTTTGACAGTTCCTGGAATACTGGCGCCCGAAAACGTTTTGGTCGCGGCAACAAACTCACCTGCGTAAATGCCCGTACCTGCAAAATCCTGCAATCCGACGGTCACCGCTGGTAAATACTGGCTCTCGCGGTTCAGTAAGAAACGCACATCAAAACTACGGTCGCGGTAGGTATCGAAGGATTGACTGAAGTTCGGATTATCGATCCCAACATATCGAAAGCTGGCCTGTATCCGTGGCGTAGCCTGAAACGTCAGGGTCGTTCGAGTCTGACTGCCAAAGTTGGAAACACCAATCGCCACCTGACCATCAGGCAGCGCCTCAGCCGAAGGCATATCGATAAGGCCCGAAGCGCCATAGAAATTCAAGGACGGCCTGTTTGGCACCTCGAAAATCCCGTCTACATTATCAGCGATAAGAATGGACGGCACCAGCGCCACAGACCCAAGAAGGGCTGCGCTCAGGGATGAAATTGCTAATTTCCTGATCATTCGTGACTCTCTGCCAAAGACTTATTTTTCCGCGACCATGCACGCATACGTCCGCCAGCGCAACAAAAGCTACGAATCATCGGTGGTATTCACCGCCAGCGTGACAAATCTGCGTAAATCTAGGAGACATCAGCCTTCGGAAGTGGTCGTTGATAGCCTTCCACCCACTGCCGCGCCACGTCCAAAGCAAGGTCTTCGTCGCTTGCGACATAGGCCTCACGCAAACGGCGAAGCGCACCTGCGATCTCGATCTGGGGCAACCCAACTTCATGCGTCATAAAGATCTTAGGATAGTTAGTGCCCAAAAGTTCACCTGACAGCGTCAACTCTTCGGACATCTTCTCACCGGGGCGCAAACCAGTAATTTCAATTTCGATGTCCCCATCAGGGTTCGCGGCGTCACGCACTTGATACCCTGCACTCTCGATGACCTGCCGCGCAAGCTTAAGGATCGGAACAGGCTTTCCCATATCCAGCACAAAAGTCTCAGCATCTCGGCTCACAGAACAGGCCTGCAACACCAAGCGCACGGCCTCTTGCACGGTCATAAAATACCGTTCGACACCTTTGTCCGTCACGGTAAGCGGTCCACCACGGCTCAACTGGTCCTGAAACAGGGGCACCACCGATCCCGAAGACCCAAGGACATTACCAAACCGAACGATAGAGAAAACAGTGCGGTCCTTTTGATGCTGACGCTTGGCCAAGCTTTGGATGACCAATTCGGCCAACCGTTTCGAGGCGCCCATGACATTCGTAGGTCGCACGGCTTTGTCGGATGAGATAAGCATAAACCGCTCAACACCTGCCTTCGCCGCCTGCTCTGCCAACGTCTGCGTGCCGAAGACATTGTTCACCAAACCGCTCAGGGGGTTCGCTTCAACCAAGGGAACGTGTTTGTAGGCTGCTGCATGCAACACCACCTGAACCCCATGCGATACCAGAACTTTCCGCACCTGCCTGCTGTCTGTGACGCTCCCCAAAACAGGGACCAATTCTATATTAAGCTGCGCATCCTCAACAACACCACGCAATTCCATCTCAATATGATAAAGGCCTAACTCGCTCAGCTCGAACATAATGATCTTGCGTGGCTTACAATCCAGCACCTGACGACACAACTCTGACCCGATAGAACCACCTGCGCCAGAGATTAGAACCACTTTGTCTTCGTAACACTTACGCGCGTCGCCCAACGGGTTGGACACCTCCGTACGGCCCAAAAAGCTGCGCGCAGAAAGAGGCGTCAACTGACTAACCAACGCCTCTGCACCGATCAGCTGCGAGAAAGAGGGCAGAGTCTGCACTTCAAGCCCCATCCGCTCCAACTTGCGCGCGATCTGTGCCTGCTTTGGCTGACTCAACGAGGGCACCGCAAGCAATACGCGGTCAATCTGGTTGTCTTTGGCAACGGTAGCTATGTCCGATGGCGGATACACAGGCAGACGTTGCACCCGCATTCCTTGCAATCCTTTGTTGTCATCTACAAACGCGACAGCCTGGATATGCTCATGACCCCGTAACGCCGAGACAAGCTGTGATCCCGTTGCGCCCGCGCCATAGATCAAAACCCGCGTCCGGTTTGACGAATAGCGATATACCATCAGGACAACTTGTAACATCACTGCACGACTGCCCACAGCGAGACAGAAAAACGCAGCGCCAAACACCATGTGTAGGCCAATAGGAAAGTCCAGCGCAGCAATATCCGAAAAAGTAACCGAGGCAATCGTGAGAAAAGTCGCCTGCACCGCCGTCAAGCCAACTGAGGCCGCCTCATAAGCGCTTACCTGAATGTCACAAATCCCGACCCATAGCGAAATACCAATGCCCGCGAAGATAATATAAGGGAGCAAGAGCATGAAGCTGCTCATATTCTCCGAAATCCCACCCTCAAGGCTGAGCGCTACAAAAGCAAACACCATGGCCAAAGGTACCAAAGCACTGTCAACGCAAAGCATCACCAGCCGTTTTTGGGTTTTAGTTAGTGTTTTGATCCAATTAAGCATTCAGACCCTATATCTGTAATCGCCCGTCCACGCTGGCGTGTCGGGGCCCTATTCCTACAACCTGCATCGCTTTGCGATGCTGGCCTAACTGTCGGATTCTCCCTAATTTAACCAACTTCGCCGAAATTTCATATCAAATGATTAAATTCTCGGAATTTTTGAGCGCTACTCAGCTTTTAGATCTGCGAAAAAGATTACCGATTGTCTGGAAAACCAGATCAAAGTCATAGCAAACATTTTGATGCCGTTGATATATGAGGTCCAGCTTCGCTTTGCGCGGGACACAGATACGGCAATAAATATCATCAGTCTGCGCTGCAGTCTCGCAACGCGACAAAAGTTGGTCCTCGTGCTTGTGAAACCTTATGGTCGCGAGGCCTGTTACACCGGGGCGGGATTTTAGCACTTGGCTGTATATCTCTGGAAACCGCTCAACATACTCGCGCAGCGGTGGCCGCGGCCCGACAAACGACAAGTCCCCTTTCAAGATATTCCAAAGCTGCGGAAACTCATCCATTCGCTTTGCCCGCAGACGCGCGCCCACTGGCGTAACACGCGAAGCTTTGTGCGCACCCGAAACCCCTTGATCATTCTCGACCACCGTCATCGTGCGGAACTTAATAAGACCGAAGGACTCATCTGGTGTCTTCATCCGCTCCGCCACATAGAATAAGGGGCGTCCCTGTTTGAGGTAAATATACACCACCAATATTAAAATGACCGGCCCAAGGATCACGACCAGCAAGCTGGCGAAAAACAAATCAAAAATGCGCTTTCGCAATGTCATCGACGTTTGTTCCCTATTGCCAGCGCGTCGAAATGACCGCCCAGCCCATCGTTTTCTCCACGATAGCGCCACCTGACGCCTACCTAGCGATACTGCCTTAACCAACCCCCCTGCAACAGGTGAGGATAAAGTTTACGCTCGTTTTTGGTAAAGATTGACGGGATACGCCGTTTCAGTATCTTTGCGCAAAGACGTTTAAGCCTGAAACGCCGAAAACAAAGCGCGTAGCACGGGCAACTAACACCTGATTGAGCGGTATATTTCATGATCCGACTACCAAAATATATTCTTTGCATCGCCCTCGTCGCGGCACTTTCAGCGTGCGGCACCCTCCCGCGCGGCGCTGCCATTCAGGCCGAAATTACCAGAGGCGCGGACCAGCCCGAAGCTGACTTCGCGGTATATCCAGTTTCAAAAGCATTCCTGCCCAGTGTCGCGGCATGGCCCAGCACAGGCGAGCGTCACTACAGCTGGATCGGACACAGCCACGGCTCAAATGCCCAAATCATCCGTCCTGGCGACATGCTCAATGTAATAATCTGGGACAGTGCGGAAAACTCCCTACTCATGGCTCCTGGACAACGCAGCGTAGATCTCAGCAACATGCGCGTAGCGTCGAACGGGACAATTTTTATACCCTACGTTGGAACAGTACGCGTCGCGGATCGGTCACCAGACAATGCACGCCAGACATTGCAGCGCCAGCTTGAAACAATCGCACCAGGCGCACAGGTTCAGCTTTCCATGTCGGAAGGTCGCACAAATTCGATTGATATCGTCGGCGGCGTTCGTTCCCCCGGCAATATAAAAATGCCCGATCAGAATTTCTCGGTCCTCGCCGCGATCTCTGCTGCGGGCGGCGTGGAGGCTGCGCTAACGAACCCGCGCGTCAAGCTGGTGCGCGGCCACAAAACATACCGCACGTCCCTCAACCGTCTTCAGGACAACCCAAAGCTTGATACGCGTTTGGTGGGTGGCGACCAACTCATTGTTGAAAATGACAAACGCTATTTCCTGTCGTTAGGTGCCGCTGGCGCTGAGAGCCAGTTCCCATTCAACCGCGATCAAATATCTGCACTTGATGCTCTCTCGCTCATCGGAGGTGTGGACGACAATCGCGCAAATCCAAAGGGTGTTTTGATCCTGCGCGAGTACCCTGCCTCCGCCCTTGATGCGGGCCAGCGCGGACCACGCCAGCAGCGCGTCGTCTTCACAATTGACCTCACCACCTCTGACGGACTGTTCTCGGCGCGTAACTTCTTCATCAACTCTGGTGATCTTGTGCTCGCCACCGAAAGTCCCGTATCGTCTGCGCGTGTGGTTGTTGGCCTGATCGGCTCTGCCTTTGGCCTGATTAACGTCACCAAATAAAATCGCATCAGCGATTCAGATCTATTTGCGCATCGAAACTTGTTTATCCTGCGGCAGCAGGGCGTTCATCTCTGCGACATGCACAGGCAAACATTTGGTAAGAAAATCATACTCCGCTACTACGTGTCGACGGGCCGCAGGCCCCAGATCGGCAAAATCCTGCGGGCGCTCCAGCACCTCTACAACCTGCTTGGCCAATGCCGCAGGATCGTGAAAATCTACCAAAAGCCCTGTCTTGCCATGAGTCAGAGCCTCCCGCACAGGCTCCACATCAGAGGCAACAATTGTGGCCTCCATCGCCATCGCCTCAAGCAGTGACCACGACATCACAAACGGCATGGTCATATAGATGTGGCATCGGCTAATCTGAATGATCTTCTGATAGTCCGCATAAGGGACCTGCCCCAAAAAATGCACACGGGTCCAATCGACGCGGTCGCCCACTTCGGCTTCCATCTCCGCACGCAATCCACCCGGGTTTTTGCTCTTGGCGCCATAGGACACCTCGTTCCCGCCAATCACTAAAACCCGCGCATTGGGCCGTGCCGCCAAGATATCAGGCAGCGCGCGCATGAACTGATGAAACCCGCGCATCCGCTCAAGGTTACGCGCCATATAGGTGACAATCTCGTCGCCGCACCCCACTGGCTTCTCTATACGCCCCAGCTTTAGCTTCGCCTGCGGATCGGGCCGCAATTTGTCTGTACGGATGCCGTCATGGCAGACATAAATCTTATTATGAAACTCGGGCGGAAAACAATCGCGCTGCCACTTTGTCGGGCTAAGGCCGCGATCTACCGTCATGATATTCGCATTCGGCACTGCATTACGTGCTTGGAGTAAAAACGGCGTGTGTTCGTTGACAGGCTCTTCAGGGTCGAAATTCACTGGCCCGCCGTGCAGGCGATAATAATACTCAAAGAACCCGATAATCGGCACATCAGGCCAAAGCTGCTTAAAAAAAGTAAGCTCACCCCACCCAACATGCCCTACAATAATGTCAGGCTTGAAGCCTTCCTCAGTCTCAATCCGCTTAGCTGCGATCACCGCACCAAAACCGGCACCTGTCGCCTCTTCCCATACTTTGCTCAGACCATAAGCATCTTTTTTTGGGGCGTAATGGGTCTTATAAACGCGTCCTTCCACGCCCTCGATCTGGGGCGGATTTCTGCGTTGGGTCAGGAAATAAATCGTATGCAACTTCTGCTCAGCCAGCCATTGCACCAACTCACGATATTGGCCCGGCATGTTCTGATGCACAAAGAGGATATTCATAGAGACTGCACGCCCTTAATTGACACAATAATTCTGTCTCAGGTAACCCTGCAAATGGCCCTTTGGCAAACACCTTCTTGGGCCTTCATCCGCGCTTACGGTTCTTGAGGCGTTCGCGCATCATCGCTTTGCCTGCATCAGTTCCGTCGTGAAACGAGCCGAACAGCTTGTCCCATGGCACATCCAGATTTCCGTAATTCACCTCAAAATAGCGATGATGAATCTGGTGATGGAAATTGCCCAGATGCACCCGCTTTTTGTTGCGGACCCGAAGGCCCTCAAATCCAGTGTGCGAGGTTATGGCCAACAACGCGTAAAACATCAGATGGAAAATCACATGCACAGGACTACTCGGCACGACGAGATGGATAAGCACCGTTCCAAAATACATCACATGCTCCACAGGGTGCATCGACAGACCTGACCAAGGGCCGATGTCCGTATTCCGGTGATGCAGTGCGTGAAAGCGATACAGCGTATTTGTGTGGAGCAGTCGATGTATCCAGTAGAAATAGAAACTCTCCCAAACAGGGATCAGAAAGAAGAACGCAATGAACCACACAGGCATTTGCGCTAACGTAGTGTAGGGCAGCCAGCCATTCGCCAACCCCCACCAGCCCAGCGCTTCGAACAAACTCCAGACAGTCACACCCGACAATATCGTCCAGAACATGTTATCTTTGATTTGGTCCGAGAACGAAAACATCCGCCCCTGCCGCGGAAAGGGGCGTGGGTCGAATTTCAGATCGGTCCCTTGAGCAGCAATGCCGTGGAACCAATAGTGTAGCCCTCCCGCCAGCAGCGTCACAATCACCGCATTACGCAACCAGATGCCGAAAATCCACCAATCTGGCGTTAAAGCAGACTCTAACGTGGGGCTAAACAGACCCCAGCTCAGAAATGCCAGCGCCAGAATCCCCAGATTGATCGTCAGCGGAAACCACGCATCTGAGTACCATTTCAGCACGGCCAGCGGACGCGGCGGCCATTGCCACAGCGGCGAGACTTGAATCGCCCCATCGGGCGCATGGTTCCATTCCGCTCTGCTCATCGTGCGTAGTCCGACCCCTCGTCGTCCAAAATCGCCTTCAACTCCGCCAAGTGCCGTGCGTCCTGCTCGGGGTAGTTCTCCAACTCGCCCGCAGTCTTTTCCGCAATCTCGTCACTGATACGGCGCAACGGCAGACCCGTCTGCAAGGCGCGAATATACGTCTCCGCCGCCCGCTCGAAATAATACAAGCGGTTGAATGTATCGGCCACAGTATCGCCAATCACCATCACACCATGCGATCCCATCACCATCACTTTTTGCTTGGGATCGGTAAGCAAGGTCGCACAGCGTGCACCCTCATGCTCGAACGCCAGCCCACCGTAATCCTCGTCAATCACCACACGGTTAAAAAAGGTACAGCAGTTCTGGTCAATCGGCGGCAGGCGGCTGTCTTGCAGACACGCCAACACCGTGGCGAAAATCGAATGCACATGCATCACACACCGCGCATGAGGCACCGCCGCATGAACACCTCCATGCAATCCCCACGCCGTTGGGTCAGGCGCATTTGGCCCCGAGTAAGTCTCGGGATCATCCGCATCAATCAGCAGCATATCACTCGCCTTGATCCGGCTAAAATGCGCCTGATTAGGGTTCATCAAAAACTGCGAACCACTGTCATTCACCGCGAGGGAAAAGTGGTTCGCCACCCCCTCATGCATGTTGAGCCGTGCAGTCCAACGAAACGCCGCCGCGAGATCAACCCGCTCCTGCCAATGCTCCATATTCGGTTTCATCTGCGTCACACTCATCGGCCTATCTCCCTGTGCTTATGTTACAGCCTGCCCAATGCGCTGCGCACCCGCCACCCTGAAAGCGACACGCCCGCGCGGTTTTATTCGTCGTTCCCCCTACAGGCAAAATTGAGAAACCAAGTGCCGGCCAATCCGTATGGTCCGATGTGCACGATCTCCAAGGGGGGCTTTCCACAATAGCGGCCCGCTGCGCGCAACATCCGTTTTCCGGAATCGTGTTATCGTTGGAGTAATAGAATGTCTGGGCCACGAATTGCTGTGTCGGCAGCTTATCCAAAGGTCTGCTAGACTCAGAGATAGACACCCCACAACTCGTAAGAACAAGGATATTTATTATTGCTCCGAAATTACGCATCATATCGCCCTGCTCGGCACCCATGCGTACCCGTTCTCGCACAATATATATGCCTCACGCAGGCCGTGCGGCTTGTCCGCTGGCGTTTGCAAAATCGTACCGCCCGCTGCCTCTGCCACAGCACAGGCCGCTTCAGGATCCGTTTCATACAAACGTATCTCGATCCCCGCACCGCGCGGCGGGCTCTCGGGCAGCAACCCCAGCAATGGATTCGAATGATACGTACCGTCACTGTGCAACTGAAACACCTCGGTACCGTAGGTCACAATCGCGAAATCCGGTGTCGGCTGATGCGCCCGCATCCCGAAAACAGTCTCTAAAAAGGCTACTTCGGCACCAACATCGCGCACAAGCAGGTTAACCCCCATCCCGCGCAACCCCGCGCCAAATGCCGCTGCCCCGACAGTATCATAGTCCATATCACCCGCTCCCGCTTGAACCTGTACCAACCCTGTGGAATGTTGCGACATGACACAAGCAACTTTCCCCTCATGGCCCGATGTGGCCGCCGATCTAGTCAACGTCGCTGCAGGGCGTATACCCGCCGATATGATCATCACGGGCGGCATCTGGGTCAACGTGCACACCCGCGAGGCACTGCCCGATCACGATATCGCAATCGTAGAAGGTCGGATCGCTTTTGTCGGCGTCAACGCTGATTACTGCAAAGGCCCCGACACCCAGATCATCGAAGCAAATGGCCGTTACATGATCCCTGGCCTGTGCGATGGCCACATGCACATCGAGAGTGGCATGCTCACCCCTGCCGAATTTGCCCGCGCCGTGATCCCCCACGGCACCACCAGTATGTTCACCGACCCGCACGAGATCGCCAATGTACTCGGCCTCGAAGGCGTGCGAATGATGCACGACGAAGCACTGATGCAGCCCATCAACATCTTCACCCAAATGCCCTCCTGCGCACCCAGTGCTCCGGGGATGGAAACCACAGGTTTCGAGATCACCGCCGAGGATGTCGCCGAGGCGATGCAATGGGAGGGCATCATCGGTCTGGGCGAGATGATGAACTTTCCCGGTGTCATAAACGCCGATCCCCAGATGCTGTCCGAGATCGCCGCCACCCAACGCAGCGGCAAAACCGTAGGCGGTCATTACGCATCCCCCGACCTCGGCCCCGCCTTCGCCGCTTACGTTGCGGGCGGTCCCGCTGACGATCATGAGGGGACATGCGAAGCCGATGCCGTCGCCCGCATGCGCCAAGGGATGCGCGCGATGATCCGCCTCGGCTCTGCATGGTATGATGTAGAGAGCCAGATCACCGCCATAACCGAGCGCGGCCTTGATCCGCGAAACATGATCCTGTGCACCGATGATTGCCACTCTGGCACGTTGGTGAACGATGGCCACATGAACCGCGTCGTCCGCCACGCAATCGACTGTGGCTGTGACCCGCTTATCGCCCTGCAAATGGCAACGATCAACACTGCTACCCACTTCGGACTGGAGCGCGAAATCGGCTCCCTTACTCCGGGCCGCCGCGCCGATGTGATCCTCACCTCGGACCTCAAGACACTCCCGATCGAGACGGTCATCGCCCGCGGTCAGATCGTCGCGCAGGATGGCGAATGCCTCGTAGACTGCCCCCATTACGACTGGCCGCAACATGCCCGCAAAACCGTCAACATGGCCCATGACCTGAGCGCAAATGATTTCACCATCATCGCCCCTGCTGGTGCCAACGCGGTCACCGCAAACGTGATCGGTGTGGTCGAGAACCAAGCACCGACAAAAGCCCTGCAATTCGAGCTGCCCGTCACTGAAGGCCGCGTAACCGCCCATGGCGATGTTGCCCAAATTGCACTGGTCGAACGTCACCGCGCCACGGGCGGCGTGGTTAACGCGCTGGTCTCTGGCTTCGGCTATACAGGCAAAATGGCCATAGCCTCCACCGTGGCGCATGACAGCCACCACATGATCGTCGTCGGCACGGATGCTGATCAAATGGCCCTCGCCACCAACCACCTGCGCCAACTCGGCGGCGGCATCACCATCTTCAAAGACGACACCGAACTCGCCACAATCGACCTGCCGATCGCGGGCCTCATGTCCGACAGCCCCGCACACGAAGTCGCCGCCAAGACCGACGCCATGATGCAAGCCATGCGCGACTGTGGCTGCACCCTCAACAACGCCTACATGCAGCACTCCTTGTTGGCGCTGGTGGTGATCCCCGAGTTGCGCATTTCTGATTTGGGCCTTGTTGACGTGCGCAGCTTTGAATTTATTAATGTGATTGTGTCGTGAGAACCTTTGCCCAGAACCTGATGAAACTCGCCCCCGATTGGGTGACATTACCGCCGGAACTGGTTGAAGTGCTTAACTGGCTTGATATTGTTCAGGGCAATCAAATCATCAGGGGTGATGCGCCACGGAACTGCTCATTATCGATCATGACGCTTGGCTACTGGGGGCATCCGACCAGAAGCTATTTCCACTTTGGCAAGGCGACACCGGCCTCCGATGGAATTTGGTCCGACACCTCTATAGGTTTCGGCGACCGCCTCTTTGAGATTGCAGAGACATCAAGCGATGGTGGACGTATCGCGATCTGGCTCGATGAAGAGGGCAAGCAGCAATATGTGCATATCGGTCATAAAACCCTTGGCGTGATTACAGATGATCCAGTGGTGTTTCTCCAATTCATCGCCATGGGCTACCCTGAGCCAGGGTCGCTTATGCGTACCGATATTACCCCTGTCGCGGCCTATCTGGAGCATCGCGGCCTCGTGCGCCTTGAAGATTTTAGGCCTGATGAGCAACCTGTTTATCCTGTAGCACTTCAGGGATTTCTCAAAGAACGGTTCGACCTTGATATGCCTGCCACCGCGCGTGATCTTGGGATCACGGATTTCCCTGAATACGGTGATGACAGCACCAATGATCCCTTTGCCCGATGGATCAATGAAGCCACACCAGAAACGAGCGAAGCTGATCTGGTCTATGAGATGGAATTGATGCGCACGATTGAGGCGCTAAACCTCCAAGACGATGACAGCTCGGATACCATCATGGGCAAGATCGGCTCTCTGTTCAAAAGCAAGGATAATAGAGAATGAAGCAGTACCAGATTTTGACACCTGACGCACCGCAGGCGGAGGCGTTTACCGATGCCACCGCCGCCGTAGACCGTTTGACAGAGCTTTATTGCGATGCAGTCAATTTCTTGCGCGAACGCTTTGCAGAGGCCATGCAGGACACCCAGCCCGATACCCGCATCCGCGCCTTCTACCCTGAGGTGCGGTTTACCACTTCTTCCTATGCGCAGGTCGACACACGCCTTAGCTTTGGCCATGTTTCGAGTCCTGGCACCTATGCAACCACTGTCACGCGTCCTGATCTCTTTCGCAATTATCTGATCCAGCAGATCGGCCTGCTCCTAAAAAACCACGACCAGCCAGTGTACATCGGGCGGTCCGAGACACCGATCCCGCTGCATTTCGCCATGACCCCCGAGACGGGCATGACCGTCCCCCAAGACGGCGCCGCCGATTTCACGCTGCGCGACGTATTCGATGTGCCAGACCTTAGCACCACCAACGATGACATCGTGAACGGTACCTACGTGGCCCCAGACGGCGTCGGACCCCTTGCCCCCTTCACGGCCCAGCGCGTGGATTATTCCCTCGCGCGGCTCGCGCACTATACCGCGACCGATCCTGACCACTTCCAGTGCCACGTGCTCTTCACAAACTACCAGTTTTACGTGACCGAGTTCGAGGATTACGCACGTGCCATGTTGCGCGATCCGAACAGCGGTTACACCTCCTTTGTCTCGACGGGCAACCAAGAGATCACAGACCCAGACGCCCCGATTGAAATACCGCTTAAACTACCACAAATGCCGACCTACCATCTCAAGCGTGAGAACGGTGGCGGCATCACACTCGTCAATATCGGCGTCGGACCCAGCAATGCCAAAACCGCAACAGACCACATCGCCGTCCTGCGCCCCCATGCGTGGCTCATGGTCGGTCACTGCGCGGGCCTGCGCAACACACAAGCGTTGGGCGACTTCGTTCTCGCCCATGCCTATCTGCGCGAAGATCACGTCTTGGATGATGATCTCCCCGTTTGGGTTCCCATTCCAGCATTGGCAGAAATTCAAATCGCGCTTGAGAATGCCGTGGCTCAAGTCACCCAGCTTGAAGGCTATGAGCTCAAACGCATCATGCGCACGGGCACAGTCGCCACCATCGACAATCGCAATTGGGAATTGCGTGACCAATCAGGCCCCGTGCAACGCCTAAGCCAGTCGCGTGCCATAGCTCTCGACATGGAAAGCGCCACTATTGCCGCCAACGGATATCGCTTCCGCGTTCCCTACGGCACTTTGCTCTGCGTCTCAGACAAGCCGCTCCACGGTGAACTCAAGCTTCCTGGGATGGCCTCCGACTTTTACAAATCCCAAGTATCGCGCCATTTAATGATTGGAATCCGCGCGATGGAACAACTGCGCGACATGCCGCTAGAGCGGATTCACAGTCGCAAATTGCGTTCTTTTGACGAAACCGCCTTCCTTTGAGCGGGTTCAAGCCTGAAAATATCGAAAAAACCGCATATTTCCTAGGAAATCGCACCACTATTCGTTGTGTTCACTGTCTACATACAGTTACATTCCGCAGATGAGGCCCAACTGTAGGGCAGTCGAGGAGATTTAAAATGACAACGAAACCAATGACAAAAACTCAACTCGTCGCCGCATTGGCTGATGAAATGGGCACAGACAAAAAAGCAGCAGGCGCAGCACTCGATGCAGTGTGTGCACTGATCACCAAAGAAGTATCTGGCGGCGGTGCCGTTACTCTTCCCGGCGTTGGCAAAATCTATTGTCGTGAGCGCCCCGAGCGTATGGTTCGCAACCCTGCGACCGGCGAACAGTTTAAGAAAGACGCCGACAAAGTTGTCAAAATGACAATTGCCAAAGCGTTGAAAGACAGCGTTAACGGCTAAGTCCGACACACGTCAGATTTACGAAAAGGGTCGCTCATTCGAGCGGCCCTTTTTCGTTGGCGTATCACCTCTACACTATAACTCGTTTTAGAAATTTCAGCGTATCGACCTGCTCTCCCCAAGGTCCGCTTCGAGCCCAAAGTGACGGATGCTGCGGGATGTTTGAATGGCGGCTTCTCGGCTCATTGAGGACGTTTGCGTCCGTACTCTGTGCCAATTTCACTCGTTCGCTTGTTTTGAGCGGCATTTTTTTGCCAGTAGCATTTCAAACAACGCGGCAGGCGTAGCCCCACCAGTCGGCCCCATAGCTCCAAATACACCAAACTGTACTGGAATATGGACCATGCACTCACCTACCGAGCATCGGTTGATCCGCCACACCGTTTTCTACATTTTACCGATGTGGACAAACATGCCGGTCTGCCGTCCATCCGAACTCCGGTCAGAGCCCAACTTGCCCCCAATACAAACCATCGTAAGTGCCAAAAACCCCGACAACGAATACACATACACTGCCAAACACGTCTGCATCCGAAAGACTGGATTTTCTGGTGCGATCCTAAATGTATTAAAGCGGAATACCTCGTCTTTTCGGCTAACTCCAAAAAGGGCCACCCAAACCAAGGCAGCCCTTTTTCAATTCAAAATTGTGACTTAAGCGATATTATCCCAAGTCATTAATGCGGAATTATCCTGCCAAAACGCAAACTGATTAACGTCAAGATTAACGGCATCAATCCCAGCGACAATAATGGTTGTTCCATCAACGGTAATCATGCTGCCTTGTGTGTGATTCTGAATATCCAGATCGTTAAATGAGACACCTGAACCAAAGGCAATCAAGTCCTCTCCGATTTCAAAGTCATTGATTTTATCACGCCCTTCATCCGCTCCGAAGACGAAAGTATCGGCACCGTTGCCACCGATCAGGATGTCGTTGCCCGTACCACCCAACAGCATGTCGTTACCGCTTCCACCGATCAATCGATCGTTGCCACCTGCGCCAATCAACAAGTCGTCACCGCCCTGACCTTTCAACACTTCTCGCTCACCACTTCCGGTCAATCTGTCATCGTATTGCGAGCCGAAAACCTTCTCGATTGAGGTGAGCTGATCACCCTCAGCGTGACCGCCCCGACCTATGCCAGTGCTCAAATCAACAGAAACAGCCGAATTTGACGCTCTATAATCTGCAGCATCTGTGCCTTCACCACCATTTAACTGGTCTGCTCCGATACCACCGATAAGCCGGTCATTGCCTTCGCCGCCGTTCAGAACATCCGCTGAATCCACAACTGTTGTGCTCGAATAAGCCGCACCATCTGTCACAGTCACAACATTGCCAGCGGCAATATCTGTGGCGCCCGCAACATCTGCGGTGACATAAGAAAGCAGACCATCGGTGTCGGCGTCAATCTCGGTCAAAGCACTGGTGCGGATTTCGTCCTCTGTCCGAACGCCCTCAAAGATTCTGATGTCAGCAAGTGTGCCATCAAAGCTGAAAGTCACATCCTCGGACGCTCTCATCGTAAGGGCCGTGATGCTATCGCTCTGCGTCGTTAGGGTGCGCTCTCCATCAAGAAAGACTTCGGCAATGTTGTTCACACCATCGTAAGTGATGGAGATGCGGTGCAACTCTTCATCCGTCACGTCAGCAACGCGGATACCTGTAAAGCTCCACGTGCCATCCGAGGCCCAAAACCATACGCCTTGATTGTTCGGATCGTAGGCAAGCCACGCACCCCCAGGCAGCTCTGCGAACCACTCAAGGCTGTCGGTTTCAGGATCAAACCCCATGAGCATTTCTATAGTCAACGCAGCTACATCCGTGCCGTCGATAGAATATGAAAGGGATTGGTTGCCCGATAGGGTAACGGTCTGGTGATCGAAATCAGCGCCAAAGTCTTCCCCAACACCGGACATTGCATCACCGTAAAGCTGATCATTGCCAGCACCACCCGTGAGGGTGTCTGCGCCAAGATTGCCGATGAGCCTGTTGTTTGCCTCGTTTCCAAGGATCGTATCATCGCCCGTCCCACCGATGGCACGCTCAATCGTTGCGCCATATGCAATCGATACATTGAAGTCATACCCCCCCACGCTGGAGTGGGTGCCCGCGCCAAGATTGATAAATCCGTCCTCAATAAAGCGAGACATATCCAGAGTATCGGTCCCGCGCCCGTCCCAGATCGCAATCGCACCAATCTCGCCATATTCTTCAAGCAGCATGTCAAAATCGAAGGCATTCCGGTCAGCCGTAGAATTGAACCCGTAAACCGTATTTCCCGCCCGCGTTTCCATATTCGCACCGTAGATCGACTGCAAAGCTGCGATGTCGATAATCATTGGTGTGGATGCGTAGGAAGTCTCCCAATCCAGACCACCCGAGACAGCGCGCGTGTATGACATCTGGGTAAATGCCTGATTGTTTTGCAGATACGTTGCGTATTCATCATAACTGTCACCAGCCGAGATTGTCGTGTGCGACAACCCCATGATGTGGCCCATCTCATGAACCAGCAGATGCCACTGGTAAGATCCCGGATCGAGATTGTAGCCATCAATCGTGTCGGGATCATAGTTGTAGATCCACATATCACCCGCGGTTCCTTCACCAGCGGGCGCGCCACCTGCAGTGCCTGCAAGAGTTGAATTATACATCCGAATATCTGCGTCAACGTCAGCTCCGCCATCAATCATCTCAAGATTGATCAAATCGGCAAACATAGACAGGACTTCACGGGCAGCCTCTGCTTGCGTTGCTGAAAATGGTGCGAGAGTTCCTTCCCGACCATTCCCGATGTAATCATCTGACTGCTCTGTCGGGAACGAAAACGTAACGCTCTCAGCATTCCACGTGGACAGGTTATCAATGTCGTCAATTTGCTGGGCAGAGGTGTAGACGGGCAAAGCATCAAACGTTTCTGAATACGCTGTTTCTGCTGTTTGCTGCTCTGTGATATCAATATTACCTGCCAATGCAGGATCTTGGTGGTGGTCTGTGGTGTCATCGTGGTCATGATCATGGGTGTGCAAAAGGTCGGTCAAGAGACAGCTCCGGTAGTATGCCAATTTGTAAGGCAGTTATAAAAATTGGGCGCCAGCGGCAGCTAGATGGCCCAGAGGGGTAAAGTCTGGCGGCAGGACTAAATTCAAAAAGAGGCAAAAGCGTGGCAAGTTGATTCCAAGTTTGAAGTCATAATTCCTCGCCTATAGGTCAGTAAGATTTGTCTTATAAAGACGCTTGAAATTTATAATTATGGGATTTTATAGCAGTACAAACCCTCATCACTAGCGACCGCGGCTACGGCAGAGCCGGAAATCTTTGACAACTACTTCGGTTTCGAATGGCGTTTTGATTGCGTCAATCGAGGTGAATTGGGTACGTGTCAAAAACAACCTTTTTTGAACCGGTCGCCAAAGCGGACCTTGGCATACGTCGAACGAAGGCCGGCTTCGTCCGCACAGCGAACTTACCCGCTTGCCCTCCCTCCCGTTCCATCCCAATACTGCGTCTGTATCTAAAGGACACAACCCCATGGACATGCGCGCGATTGCTCTCGGCCTCGCCTTCGCGCTTATGTGGTCGTCGGCTTTCACATCTGCGCGCATCATCGTGACCGACGCGACGCCGCTCTTTGCCCTTTCTGTCCGGTATCTGGTATCAGGGCTGATCGGCATCGCCATCGCCCGCGCATTGGGGCAGAGCTGGCATTTGACCAAGCCTCAGTGGCGCGCCACCATCGCATTTGGCATCTTGCAAAACGCAGTCTATCTCGGCCTGTTCTTCGTAGCCATGCAGACGATCGAGGCATCGCTGGCCGCAATCATCGCCTCCACCATGCCCTTGATGGTCGCCCTCGCCGCATGGGCGTTCATGGGCGACAGGCTCAGCCCCCTTGGCATTATCGGCCTCATCGCAGGACTGGCAGGGGTGGCCCTCATCATGGGTGCACGCCTCACCGATGACCTTGATCTCGTTGGCGTCGCCATCTGCTTTGTCGGCGTGCTTGCCCTGACCATCGCCACCCTCACCGTGCGGAGTGCCTCCGCTGGCGGAAACCTCCTGATGGTCGTCGGCTTGCAAATGCTTGTCGGCTGCGCAGCCCTCACCATCGCAACCTTGCTGTTCGAGACACCCCAAGTCACGCTCAGTTGGCCACTCGCCCTCGCCTTCACTTATACTTGCCTTCTCCCCGGTCTCACCGCGACGTGGGTCTGGTTCAAACTCGTGGGCCGCATCGGCGCCACCCGCGCGGCCACGTTCCACTTTCTCAACCCCTTCTTCGGCGTGGTCATCGCTGCGCTGCTACTGGGCGAGGAGCTTGGCCCCCGCGATATCCTTGGCGTCTGCGTCATCGCCGCTGGCATCCTCGCTGTACAAATTTCGCGTCAGCGGAGCGTATAAAACCGACATCACTTTGCCGCGTCAGACCATGCAGAGATGTGCCGCCGCTCTAATCTCTTGTCTATGATAGACGCCGCACCAGCCAAAGCCTATGCCTTCCTCCTCTTACCGGGTTTCTCGACGTTGGGCTTTTCTTGTGCGCTCGACGCGTTATCGCTCGCCAACCACCACCCGTCAGGTTTCAAATACTATCGATGGCGGTTGCTGTCTGAAAATGGCCAGCCCGTTGAGGCCTACAACGGCGTCAAAATCGCTGTCGACAGCGCACTCTGCCCGCTCGACCGGAATGAGACCCTCATCATCTGCGCGGGTGAGAACGCGGGCCTGTCCAGTACCAAAACCATCCTAAGCTGGCTGCGACGTGAGGCGCGGCGCGGCGGTGATCTGGGCGCGCTCTCCTCTGGCACCTACATCCTCGCTCTTGCGGGCCTCATTGGTGGCAAACGTGTCACGACCCATTGGGAATACAAAACCGCGCTGGCCGAACTGCTCCCTGATGTGATTATGGAAGATACAATCTTCTCCGTCGATGGGCGCATCTTCACGTCCGCAGGCGGGGCTGCCTCTATGGACATGATGCTCGACCGGCTGCGGCGCGACTACGGCAACGATCTGGCGACATGGGTCGCCGATCAAATGATCTACACCTCGCCCCGCGCCTATTCCGACGCTCAGCGCATGTCCCTGCAATCGCGCCCCGAAGTCCGCAACCCGAAATTGCTCCTCGCGATGCAGGTAATGGAAAACAATATTGAGGACCCGCTCACCCCAGACGAGATAGCAGGCGTGGTCGGCCTCTCCACCCGCCAGCTTGAGCGTCTGTTCGCCAAATACCTGTCGATCTCGCCCAAACGGTATTATCTTCGCATCCGCCTTGAAAAAGGGCGCGACCTGCTGCGCCAAACAGACTTGTCAGTGACAGACGTTTCCATCGCTTGCGGGTTCAAATCCCTTTCACATTTTTCGAAAAGCTATCGTGCCGCTTACGGAATCCCACCAGGATTGGAAGCATCAGGCGGGAAGGTTATGTGTTCTAACCGCACCTGAGTACGGTCAGTTCAAGAGTTTCTCAATCTCCCCCAGCACCGCAGCACTGTCAGGTCGGGCAGATGATCCCCACGTCGCCACGACAGCGCCTGTGCCATCAATCAGCACCTTGTTAAAATTCCACTTCGGAACAAAGCCTGTCTCGGCCTTCACAGCCTTGTAAAACGGATGGGCCTTGCCACCGCGCACATGGGTCAAATCCGTCATCGGCAGTGTGAGGTTATAGTTAATTTCACAAAACTCTTTAACCTCCGCCGCACTTTCCAGCTCTTGATTGAAATCATCGGAGGGCACAGCAAGAACGATCAAACCCCGCGAACTATACTTGTCGTGCAAATCCTGTAGCCCTGCGTATTGCCGCGTAAATGCACATTGCGACGCAGTGTTCACCACTAGAATGGGCTTTCCCGCAAAATCGCTCAGCGCAATGTTGCCCCCGTCAATCGAGGGAAATACAGCATCGCGCGGAGCTGCAATAGCAGCCCCAGCCCAAAGCGATACAATCAGTCCGATAATAAGTCGCATGTCACGTCCTCCACTTTATCATACGCCCCAGAGCGGCAATAAGTTCACAATCATTTTAACCCATCGCACATCCCCCTTTGATTTCCACGCAAAAGCCCCATCTAATAGGGCAACAACAGCGCAAGGAGAGACCCGTGCCAGAGTATACCAAAAACCCCGATGTCCTCGCGACCCTGTCGCCCGAGGAGTTCTATGTTACCCAAGAAAGCGGGACAGAACGCCCCGGCACCGGCAAGCTGCTCTACAACAAAGATCCGGGTATTTACGTCGACATCGTCTCGGGTGAGCCCCTGTTCGCGTCGAGTGATAAATACGAGAGCGGCTGCGGCTGGCCCAGCTTTACCAAAGCGATTGAAAACGTGGTCGAGCTTGAAGACAGCAGCCTCGGCATGGTGCGCACGGAAGTACGCAGTGCCCATGGCGACAGCCACTTGGGTCACGTCTTTCCCGACGGCCCCCCAGATCGCGGCGGCATGCGCTATTGCATCAACTCAGCGTCGCTTCGCTTTATTCACCGCGACGATATGGAGGCCGAAGGATATGGCAAATACATCAATCAAGTGGAGGACGTAGCATGACGGAACGCGCAGTATTGGCAGGAGGATGTTTCTGGGGCATGCAGGACCTCATCCGTAAACGCAAAGGCGTGGTCGCCACCCGCGTCGGATACTCTGGCGGTGATGTGCCCAACGCTACCTACCGGAACCACGGCACCCACGCCGAGGCGATTGAGGTCATCTTTGATCCGACGGTAATCAGCTACCGCGAGCTATTGGAGCTGTTCTTCCAAATCCATGACCCGACCACCGAGAACCGTCAGGGTAATGATCGTGGTATGAGCTATCGCTCGGCAATTTATTACGAGAACGAAGATCAAAAGGCAGTCGCGCTGGACACCATTGCAGACATCGAAGCATCTGGCGTCTGGCCAGGGAAAGTGGTGACCGAGGTCGAGCCTGTCTCCGACTTCTGGGAGGCGGAACCCGAGCATCAAGACTACCTTGAGCGTATTCCCAACGGATACACCTGCCATTTCCCCCGTCCCGATTGGGTGCTGCCCAAACGCGCAGCAGCGGAATAATATAATATTGGCCACTCAATTCGTTGGGTGGCCACTTAAAAATCATCAACAAGTTGGAACTTACGGTTTCTAATTAGTACCCTGATCCCTCAAAGGGATCTGGCACGGACCTGCTAAAATCACCCGACATCAACTCCTCCATGAAAAGGCTAATAAACTCGGCGCGACTATGCGTATCAGACTTTGAATAGATATTTGCTGTCTGAGCCCGCACTGTACCCGACGCAGTTTGTCTAACCCGTGCAATCTCGTCATTGTCCAACCCTTTGAGGAGCATGACGGCAACATCCCGCTCTGCATCCGTCAGGCGCCATGCGTCGAAGAATCCGTCCATAACTTCGGCAATCTGGCCCTGCGCCACCTTCAGGCCAGTATCCATATCCGTCATACGGGCAAGAACACGGCGCAACTCAATCATCAGAAATACTACCCCACCGACAAGGGCAAACGCCGCGATACTTTCAAGAGCCAAGTGTAGATCATCAAGATGCTCACCTTCACTCAGGTCAGTGATCACATCTCCAATGAAAAACAGCGCGCAAAGCCCTTGCAGGATAATAATCCCAGCGAGGACTGTTGCGCGCCGTTCCTTGGATATCACATGCCGCTTTGCTCGCTTCATTCTACATCGGTCCCTTGCGGTATTCGTTTGCGTCCCACTACCATCGCCCTCACCAAATTCACACCCGACCGCCATGTGTCAAAGGCAACACCAGCGACATGCAGCGCAACAGAAAAGATCAGCCAGACAAATAAGCCCTCGTGCATTTCCTCCAGCCAGCCAACACCAAAGAACCGCAACGTGGTCATCATATAACCGGTAACGCCAAGGCCAATCACCGCCAGCCACAGATTATACACCATCAACGCTCCCAGCGGGTTATGCGAAAGATGTACAGTTCTATCCCCCCGCATAACCGCGCGGGTATACTGGACAGCACGTGCAATACTTGGTCGAAACGCGGAAAATCGCGCGTGTCGTGGACCAATAAATGCCCACACGATGCGCAACCCCACCAACCCCAACGCGACATACCCTACCCATTCGTGCAGCTTGCTTTCATCGTCGGTGATCGCTCCATTAAGCAAAATCATCAAGGCAAGGGACCAATGTATAAGACGCACGAGCGGGTCCCATACGGCAACATCACGGGCGCCTTCGCGCCCGCTTACCGGATCAGCTATGACCGACATGATCAGTTCTTGATTTCAAGCTTGGTGATCGCACCTGTTGTCGTGCTCACATAGGCTTCGCCCATCTTGCCGTCTTTAACAAAATAGACCTCAATCTTGCCGTCTTCCATTTCGGCTTTGCGCACCTCATAGCCCATCTCGACCAGCTTGGTCTGGACTTCATCCATCGTAGTACCAAGAACAGTATTAGCCGTGATATCTTCGGCAAAGGCAGGGCCAGCCAGCGCCAGCAAAGTAATTAATGCAAATTTACGCATATCTTCCTCGTTTCAGTTTGGGGTTGGTCGGCAACTCATGTTGTCGCTGCTTACCCAAATGAACCTCACCTGCCGTTCGCACCATTGCCTCGGCGCTTAGAACCCCGCAAATAAGCCCGCGCTTAGAGCGGTATTTCGCCGTTATATTGAACGTGACTTAAACAGCTACCCGTGGCCGACCCGATGCCTCTACCGTGATATCCGCCTCCACAAAAACTTCACGGCTCTCCACACCCGCAACCCTCACATCGCGCTCTACGCTCACGGTAATATCCGCCGCACCCGCAGCCTCTGCCGCAGCCACAGCACGCGAACGCAGCACATCCTCCAACCGCGCCAGCGCACTTTGCTGATTAGCGAAATCCTCCGGTCCAGCCGTCAGATGCACGCGGTATTTCCCCTCACTAGGCGAGGTCACAGTTCCAGCCTCCCGCATCGTCACGCGCCCCACCACAGCACCAATCGCATTGGCCACACCCGCATGTTCGGGCAGAATCATCTCACAGCCCAACCGCGTTCCAACCGCAGGGTAATAAGTGCCAGCCGAAGCGCCCAATCCGATCACAGGCACCGCCAGACCCGTCTCCAACTTTACCAAACCCTTATGCCCACCAAGGCCACGCTGCATCAAAACATGCCGTGCCAGCACGCCAGGCTCCACACCGAATTGAGTCTCTTCTTCCGCAAATGCAGTCTCTAACAAAGCCAAAGCAGTCTGATGCTCCAGCTGCTGCACAATCATCCGCGCCATCACAGCGGGTTCCGCCGCAAGGCGATCCCCCGCCCCTGTCCGCCGCCGTCCAAACAGCGCCAGCGCCTTCTGTGCCGCCGCACTGTCCCACACATCCGCCAGCCCCAGAACATGGCTCGCATCCGACGGCGTCACCCCTGCAACCTGCACCAGCCCCCGCTCCACCAACCGCTTGAGCGCACCCGTCTCAACCCGTGAGCGCAACACATCGCCCAACGGATGCACCGCATCGCCAATACGCTCCAACAGCGTCTCTTCACGCGGCCCGATGCCCTCCATGGTCTGCCCAGAAACAGCTCGCACAAACCGCCCGTCATGTTCACCCGGCAAGGTCGCGCGCATTTGCGCATCCAGCGCGCCGTGCACCACATCCGCCGCATCCACCGCAATCAGTGATATCGGCAACAGCCGCCGCGGCCCCAGCGTCACTCCCCCCTGCAACCCTTCGGTCACGAAATGCACCTCGCTGTCACCGCCCAAACCAGTTGTGCGCATCGCCACGGCTTCAACCATCGTGCGGTACGGCCCCACCCGCGCCCCAGCAGGATCAATCGCTGGCCGCCCGTCTTTGAGCAGCGCCACATCCGTCGTCGTCCCGCCAATGTCAGAGACAAGCGCGTGCTCCGCCCCCGTCATCCACCGCGCCCCCACAATGGACGCCGCTGGCCCGCTCAATATCGTCTCGATAGGCCGCTCCCGCGCCTGCGCAGATGAAATGAGCGCCCCGTCACCGCGCACCACCATCAGCGGCGCCTCCACGCCAATTTCGCGCAGAATATCCTCCGCCCGCCCGATCAACCGATCAATCATCCCGATCAACCGCGCATTGAGCACTGCCGTCATCGCCCGCTTCGGCCCGTTCAACTTGGCCGACAACTGGTGCGAAGCCGAGACAGGCCGCCCCGTCATATCCGCCACAATCTCCATCGCCCGCAACTCATGCGCAGGGTTGCGCGTGCCAAACTGTGCGGCCACAGCAAACCCGCCAACCCCCGCACCATGCTCCGCCAAAAACGTGCGCAAACCGTCCTCTTCAAACGGCACCGCCTCACCGCCTGCATGGTTATGCCCACCTGCCAACACAACATGCGGATCACCCTTCAGCGCCTCCAACAAACCATGCGTCTCCAGATCGCGCTCCTTGAACCCGATATAGACCAAGGCAACACGCCCACCCTGCCCCTCAACCAACGCATTTGTAGCAAGCGTCGTGGACAAAGACGCCAGCGCAATATCACCCGCAGCAACACCCGATTGCTCCAGCACCGCTCGCACAGCACCACCTACTCCAACGGCCAGATCGTGCCGCGTGGTCAGCGCCTTGGCGCTCGCAACGACTTCTTTCTCATCACGAATAAGAACCGCATCCGTATAGGTCCCGCCCGTATCCACGCCCAAAAGCAATGCCACCGCACTCTCCTCAAAACTGTTCAGAAATGTCTATCCCAGCGGCGGCCCCGCGCCAGCCCCAATAGCGTCACAGATCGCCCATCCGCGCCACTGCCCAGCGCGCCCCATCGGCCACTGCCGCGTCCGCATCGCCGCACAATTCCTGCGCCAACCCGCGCAACGACACATCACCCGAATTCCCAATTGCATAGAGCACATTCCGCACAAAGCGGTCCCGCCCGATCCGCTTGATCGGCGAGCCTGAATACCGCAACCGAAACGCCGCATCGTCCAACACGACCAGCTCCGCCAGCGTCCCCCCCGCGCTGCCATGATACCGCATATCACTCGCCGCTACGGCAAACTTGTTCCACGGACACACCGCCAGACAATCATCACAGCCATAAATCCGGTTGCCCAGTTTCCCGCGCAATGCCTCGTCCACAGGCCCCTTATGCTCAATCGTCAAATACGAAATACACCGCCGCGCATCCAACTTATACGGTTCAGGAAACGCATCCGTAGGACAGATATCCTGACAGGCCGTACAACTCCCACAGCGGTCCACCTCCGCCGCATCAGGCTCCAAATCCAAAGTCGTAAAAACAGACCCTAAAAAGGCCCAATTGCCCCATTCACGGCTTACTACATTGGTGTGCTTGCCCTGCCAGCCAAGACCCGCCGCCTGCGCCAACGCCTTCTCGGGCACAGGGGCCGTGTCCACAAACACCTTCACCTGACACGCCTCTTGCTCAATCAGCCACCGCGCCAACCGCTTGAGGCGTTTCTTCACCACATCATGATAATCACGCCCCTGCGCATAGCATGAGACCGCCCCAAGATCAGGCCGCTCCAAGATCGCCAGCGGGTCATGCTCTGGCGCATAACTCTCCGCCAACATGATCACTGACCGCGCCTCAGGCCACAAATCCGACGGATCACCGCGCCAGCTTACGCGCTCCTCCATCCATCCCATCTGCCCGTGATATCCCGCGTCCAGAAACGCACCCAACCGCGCAGGCACGTCTGGCACAGCATCAGGCCTGCACACACGGCACGCAACAAACCCCTCCGCCAATGCCTGAGCGACCACGCGCGCCTTAAGGTCCATTCTCTATTTTTCCCTTAAACTCAAATCCCGCACCCACCACAGGCGCAGCCAACGACAGGATCAGAAATCCAGATCATTGTAATGCTTCGGCGGTGTGAACCCCGGCACCTGATCCGCCAAGAGGGATCGGAACGCAGGCCGCGATTTGATCTTCGCGTACCAGTCCTTCACCTCAGGGCAGCTGTTCCAATCCACGTCCGAGATATAATCAAGCGAGGACAAATGCGCAGCCGCAGCAAAATCCGCCAGCGTCATCACATCCCCCGCAAGCCAGCGGCGCTGGTCCAGCAACCACGTCATATAGCCAAGGTGGAACTTGATCGCCCGCGCCCCCGCTTTGACGTTCTTGCTGTCGGGATATCCCGCCTTCTGCATCTTCTTGTTTACCCGTTCATAGAGCAGCTTACTCGTGACTTCATGGTGAAACTTGTCGTCAAACCAGTTCACCAAACGCCGCACTTCCAAACGCTGCGCTGGGTCCGAGGGCAAAAGTGACGGATCAGGCCGCGTTTCCTCAATGTACTCACAAATCGCCGCACTCTCGGACATCATAATTCCGTCGAGCCGCAGCACAGGAACTTTGCCCGCTGGATTGCGGCGCAGGAAATCAGGGTCCTGCTCCCAATACCGCTCCTCGACAAGCTCCACCTCGATCTTCTTCTCGGCGAGGCTCAGCCGGATTTTGCGGCAGTAAGGCGAAAGAGGGACGTGGAACAAGCGGGCCATGGTAAATCCGTAAATGGGGTCCCAACATCAATGCCTTGTGCCGCAGAATTATTCAACTCTCGAAACAATCGCTCCGGCCATCCGCTTTGATTGTCGCCGCACCCGAGCGGATTTGCGCCGCACGCTTCTTTAGGTAGTTCGTCGGACGTGAGGCGCTGCGCGTCTTGGGCGAAGGCAATACTGCTGCCAGTTGCGCCGCCTGTCGTGCAGTCAATTCCTCCGGCCCAACTTTGAAGTAGTGCCGCGCGGCGGCTTCCACACCAAATACACCCTCATCAAACTCCGCCACATTGAGGTAAACTTCCAAAATACGCCGCTTGGGCCACAGCGCCTCAACCAGCGGCGTTATCCCCGCCTCCAACGCTTTGCGCACCCATGTCCTACCGTGCCATAGGTACACATTTTTGACTGTTTGCTGGCTCAGTGTCGATGCCCCACGGTTTGACCCCTCGGCAATCGCCATTCGGATCGCACGCACATCAAATCCCCAGTGTCGGCAAAAATTCGCATCTTCCGCTGCCACGACCGACCGCGCCATTACAGGCGCAATCATTTCCATCGGAACCCATTCATGGTCAATCCCACCCAAACGGTGCCGCTCTCCCAACATGTAAATCGTCGTCGGCGGGTTCACGACCCGCCCCAACAGGACCGCACCCACCAGCAGAAGAACTGCTAGAAACAGCCCGCGCCAGAACGTCCTGCGGATGCGCCGCCCTAAGGGCTGGTGCTCCACAACCTTGGCGGGCGCTTCGGCCTTTGCCTTGGATTTAACTTTTGGTTTGGTGCTACGTTTTGCCATGGTTCAGCTATAGTGCCGCAAATCCGCGTTGTGAACGATCCTCACCCGCAGGGCGCACATCGTAAGCGCCCGTGCCATGAATGATACGCTCATGCGGTCAGGCAAAACCATTACAGCTGTTCAACAGAACAAGGCCGCAGATTGCAAAATAGAAACGTGTAGGAATAAATGTGAGTGTCATGTGAGCTATCCTTATAAATCGTATCGTTTAATTCAAAATTACGCGGCCATCAGGCATGCGGCTTCCGCGCTTCTTACGACGGGCCGCGCTACAAGTATGCTCGCTGCGCCTTTTGCCCCGTGGGTAATCTCCGTCGGCGTCCAGCAATTATTGGGCAAGCAGCTTTCAGTGGCGCACCCGTTCACAAATATGATCTGATGTGCGGCAAAGAGCAGATGAATATAGTCAACCGCGCCGCCCACAACAGTTCGCACATCCTTGCCATTTACCAGATGCTTGGCCGCGACCAATACCTCGTCACAGCCCATCAACAGCTCTGCACGCCAATCCGCAATAAGCATCCGATGCTCGGGTGATACCAAAACCTCATTGCTATTCCCGATGCTACCAGCCTCAAACAGAACCGGCGAAAACTGCTCGCAAGCTTCGACTGTTTGTCGCTGAACAAACCGAACGGGCTGCGCCCCATTGTCTAAGGTCAAGACAAGATCGCCAGCTGCGATATCCTCGATAGCCTTTGACCCATTCTGTGTCTCGACCTTGGCCCCACGGACAAATCCGTTGGAATAAGGCGGATCTGATACGGGTCTTTGATGTGTAATTGATGCAAGCATAACGCGCTTCCTTGGCTGGAGTTGAGCCTATGATGCGCGTAAATCTTGCCGACAATGTGCCGCCGATTGTTTCGAAAAGAGGTCATATTGTGTCAGCGAAACAAACTGTTTCCTTCACTGACACAGTTACTAAAATGTCTATTCGGCAGGAATAGACTGTTCCTCAATCCCCAATGGCGCAGGGATACGGCTCAGCATTTCCTTGGGGCAGATTTGAACAAAATTGACCTTCTCCAACTCCCAATGCTGAAGGATATCTTGCGCCTTGCGGCTGTCAGTTTCCGCCGCATGACGCTCGATCAAACCCTTGAGCTGATCTTCCCAATGTGCCGTCGTAACCGCACAATGTACCAGTGTTTCATGGTTCATCATGTCCACCGCGCGCCCTTCAGGATCATACAGATACGCCATCCCACCAGTCATACCCGCACCAAAGTTAGCACCGATTTCACCCAGAATAACAGCCACGCCACCGGTCATGTATTCACACCCGTTGGAGCCACATCCCTCGATCACAACTTTCGCACCTGAGTTGCGCACAGCAAAGCGCTCCCCCGCACGACCCGCCGCAAAGAGGTAGCCATCTGTTGCGCCATACAGAACAGTATTGCCGATGATTGTGTTCTCTGACGCCACAATCGCGCTGTTCATCGGTGGCCGCACAACGACCGTACCGCCCGACAGACCCTTACCCACATAATCGTTAGCATCCCCCGCGACGACCAGCTTCAGCCCGGGTGCAGCAAAGGCCCCCAGCGACTGACCCGCCGAACCCGTAAGGTTTACCGTCAGGTGATTATCCTGCAAATCATTGCGCATGCCAAAGCGTTTCACGATATGGCTCGACGTGCGCGTCCCAACCGAACGATGCGTGTTCTGCACCGCATAGCTAAGCTGCATCTTCTCGCCATCCTCCAAGAACCGCACCGCATCCGCTACAATCTGCGCATCCAGCGTGTCAGGCACAGCATTGCGCGGCTTGGCACGATCATAAACAGTCCCCTTCTCCGAATCCACGCTAATCAGGAGCGGGTTCAGGTCCAGATCATCCAGATGCGCCGATCCGCGTGATACCTGAGTGAGCAGGTCCGCACGGCCAATAACGTCATCAAGGCTACGCGCCCCAATGCTCGCCAAAATTTCGCGCACTTCGGTGGCGTAGAACGTGATCAGGTTCACAACCTTATCGGCATTGCCCGTAAACTTGGCGCGCAAATCCTCGTCCTGTGTACACACGCCCACGGGGCAGGTGTTGCTCTGGCACTGGCGCACCATGATACAGCCCATCGCAATAAGGGCCGCCGTGCCAATACCATATTCCTCGGCCCCCAACATCGCCGCCATCACAATATCGCGGCCCGTGCGCAAACCACCATCGGTGCGCAATGTCACACGGTCGCGCAGGTTGTTCATCGACAGAACTTGATGCGCCTCGGTGAGGCCCATCTCCCACGGCAGACCCGCATATTTAATCGACGTCGCAGGCGATGCACCCGTGCCGCCGTTATGGCCCGAAATCAGGATCACATCGGCCTTTGCCTTTGCTACACCCGCCGCAATCGTGCCCACGCCGGAGGAGGCGACCAGCTTCACCGTCACCTTACAGCGCGGATTGATCTGCTTGAGATCATAAATCAGCTGGGCCAAATCCTCGATGGAATAGATATCGTGGTGCGGCGGTGGTGAAATCAGCGTCACACCAGGCGTCGAATGGCGCAGCCGTGCAATCAGCTCTGTCACTTTCATACCGGGCAACTGCCCACCCTCACCGGGTTTCGCACCTTGGGCTACCTTGATTTCCAGCTCTTCACACTGGTTCAGGTATTCCGCCGTCACACCAAAACGACCCGACGCCACCTGCTTGATCTTCGCAGACGGGTTGTCACCATTTGGTTCGGGGAAGAAGTGCGCGGGATCTTCACCGCCCTCACCACTGTCCGACTTTGCGCCAATCCGGTTCATCGCCACGTTCAACGTTTTATGCGCCTCAGGGCTAAGCGCGCCCAACGACATACCCGGTGTCACAAACCGTTTGCGGATCGCAGTGATGCTCTCCACTTCCTCAATCGGCACCGCCTCGCCCAATGGCTTCAGCGCCAGCAGATCACGCAAATGGATCGGCGGATTGCTCTGCATTTTGGCCGAATATTGCTTCCACATTTCATAAGAGGCGCGGTTACACGCAGCTTGCAGCATGTGCATTGAAGTTGCCTCCCACGCATGTGTCTCACCCGACTTGCGCGCCTTATAGAAACCACCAATCGGCATCACGGTATCATTCCCGCTCCAGCCTTTGGCGTGCACTTCTTCCGCCTTACGCTGGATACCGGTGATCCCAATGCCGCTGATGCGGCTCGTCATACCGGGGAAATACTCCGCACACATGGCGCGGGACAGGCCCACCGCTTCAAAGTTCAAACCGCCACGATACGAGGACACAACAGAAATGCCCATCTTCGCCATGATCTTGAGCAGACCTTGGTCAATCGCCTCGCGGTAGCGTGCAATCGCCGCCGTCAGATCACCATCAAGCAACCCGCGACCGATACGGTCCGCCAGCGAATCCTCCGCCAGATAGGCGTTCACAACAGTCGCACCACAACCGATCAACACGGCAAAATAATGCGGATCAATACACTCCGCCGAGCGCACATTCAGCGATGTAAACGTCCGCAATCCGTTGCGCGTCAGGTGGCTGTGCACCGCAGATGTCGCAAGGATCATCGGCATCGCCACTTTGCCCTCACCGCTCATTTGGTCGGTCAGGACGATATGCCCCGCACCCGACCGCACCGCATCTTCTGCCTCTGCGCGAATACGCATCAGGGCCTTACTAAGGTTCGATCCACCCACTTCAAAGGTACAGTCAATGGTCACCTTGTCCGCGTTGAAATGGCCCATCAACTCGTCAAACTGCGCATTGCCCACAAACGGGCTGTCCAACACCAGAATCTCGGTCTGGCTGCTGTCCTCGTCGAGAACATTCTTCAGGTTGCCGAACCGTGTCTTGAGGCTCATCACACGAAATTCACGAAGCGAGTCAATCGGCGGGTTCGTCACCTGAGAGAAGTTTTGACGGAAGAAATGCGATAGCGGACGGTACTTGGTCGACAGCACAGCGCTCGGCGTATCATCCCCCATAGAGGCCAGCGTTTCCTTACCGTCCTCCGCCATAGGCGCCAGAATTTGCTCCAGCTCTTCAATGGTGTAACCCGCCGCAATCTGACGACGGCGCAACTCATTGCCCTCGAACAGTGGCACTTCAGTCACCCCCAATAGCTCGTCATCCAACTCGTTGATTTTGCCAACCCAGTCGCCAAAGGGTCGCGCGGCAGACAGCTTGTCCTTGATCTCCGTATCCCCGAATAGCTTACCCTCTTCCATATCCACAGCCAGCAACTGCCCCGGCCCAAGCGCGCCCTTGCGCACAACACGCGCTTCATCCAGCGGCACCATGCCTGCCTCAGACCCTGCAATCAGCATCCCGTCAGAGGTAACGACATACCGCATTGGGCGAAGACCATTGCGGTCAAGCCCCGCACAAACCCACCGCCCATCCGTCATGGCAAGTGCTGCTGGACCATCCCACGGCTCCATCACAGAGTTGCAATAGGAATACATATCACGCCACGCCTGCGGCAACTCGATCGCCTGCTTGGACCACGACTCAGGCACCAGCATCGTTTTCGCCATCGGCGCAGAACGCCCCGCACGCACCAGAACCTCAAAAACAGAGTCTAATGCAGCCGAATCCGACGACCCTGCCGCGACAATCGGCTTAATATCCTCGGCCATGTCCCCAAATGTGGCACTTGCCATGCGAATCTCGTGGGACTTCATCCAGTTGAGATTACCCTTGAGCGTATTGATCTCACCGTTATGCGCCAACATGCGGAACGGCTGTGCCAGCCACCACTGCGGGAACGTATTGGTCGAATAGCGTTGGTGATAAATCGCGAACGCACTCTCGAACCGTTCGTCCATCAGGTCGGGATAAAACTCCGCCACCTGCTCCGCCAGCATCATGCCTTTGTAAATGATCGAACGGCACGACATCGACGCAATGTACAGCGTCGGCACCTGCGCCGCGATCGCCGCCTTCTCGATGCGGCGGCGGATCACATACAGCTCACGCTCGAACGTCTCTTCATCCACACCCTTGGCGTTGGAAATCAAAATCTGCTCGATTTCGGGGCGTGTCGCATTGGCCTTCTCGCCCAGACACTCGACTTTCACCGGCACATGACGCCAGCCATAAATATAATACCCCATGCGCAAGACTTCAGTCTCGACAATCGTGCGGCATGTCTCTTGCGCGGCAAAATTCGTGCGTGGCAAGAATACCTGCCCCACAGCTAGCATTTCATTCATGCGTGGGGTGTGCCCTGTACGCTGAACCTGATCGTAAAAGAACGGCACAGGTATTTGCACATGGATACCCGCGCCATCGCCTGTCTTCCCGTCCGCATCTACCGCACCACGGTGCCAGATCGCTTTGAGCGCCTTAATCCCGTTCTCAACCACTTCGCGACTCCGCGACCCGTCGATATTTACAACAAGGCCAACACCGCAGGACGAATGCTCCTCCTCAGAAGAGTACAAACCCCTCTCGGCCATAAATGCGCGTTTCGCTTCTTCGCGTGCTACCCATGCGTCATCATATTTGGTCATTTGGCATCTCCTTCAGAGGGCGCGAACAGCGCAAAGGTCTCGTTTCTTGTGAGTTTCTCGTGATCGCCAGGAAATCCATTCCCCAGCAAACATTCGTCTGTAAAATATTCTGTCATCAGCGCAGTTCCAGTCTTGGGAAACAAACCCGCTGACAAATTGCGGTGGCCGTCTTCTTGCAGCCCGTACCAGATCGTCGACCCACACTTCGAACAGAACGCCCGCTGCGCCCAGTCCGAGGACTTCAAAACCGTCACAGGTCCCGTGATCCGAATACTTTCCTGATCCGCTTGTAGTGATACAAACGCATATGAATTCTGCCGCCGGCACATCTCGCAGTGGCAAGCACGCAGCGCGGGGTCTGATGTCGTCGCTGAAACTTTCACCGCGCCACACATACATTCACCTTTGATTTCATGTTTCATCTCAGGCTCCTTTTCGGATCGGGCGCACGGCGGTCGGCGCATCTTTTGGCGGGTTTGTTATTTTTGCGCCAAACGTCTCTTGAAGCAGCAGCCGCACCTTCCGCCGCCGACGTTCACAGGCATGCTTGAACACATCCGCCAGAACGCCGGTCTGCTTCATCCGCTGAGGCGAGTTGTGAACCACAGTCGGAATATTGAACAACGCAATATTGTCAGCCAGAGGAAATCTGTCGCGCTGGGGACGCTCACGCGGGTGACTGCCGAAAAATACATAATAGGTACAGCTGTCATGCAAGTAGTCAGCAGCGGATGAAATCCTGATATCGCCTATATTCGCACGAAGATCCATCCAGCGGTTTTCATCGGGAACAACGGCAGGATCAATCGATAGCTGCGGCGAAAATGCAATTGCAACATCGGCCCCCACCATCCCTGCTATCACCAGTGCACTGAACCCACCCATGGAATGCCCCATGGTTACGATTTGCGTTGCCCCGACCTCTTCTGCCTTGGCAAAGATACGCCCACAAATTGCGTCAACCAGACCGTCACCGTTCAGCCATGTCCGATTGGGATCAGCAATGAACAAGACCGAATTCTGCCCATCCTGAGCAGCCGTTGAGGCAAAGTTGGTCACAGGTGTTGGGTCCGTCTCACCACCGATACCAGAAAAGCACACAACCAGACGGCGGCTGGGACCGTCATGCTCCCAAACCCAAAGCAGATCACTCTGCTCCGTAAGCCGTATATCCAGCGCAGGTTTAGTCACGCCATTCTCCTATTTGACCCACGTCACCCGATAGCGGATCGCTCTTCATTCTCAACTCAACCGTCACAACAGGTAAGACTGCATCACCCATTCAAAAATTCGCGTCCGCCAGATGGTGGAAACCGATGTGCAGCAAATATTCCTACTCTGCCGCCACTGCCGCTGATCCATTAAACTGCTCGATAATCGCCTCGGCACAATCGCGTCCGTCCTTGATTGCCCAAACAACCAGCGACGCACCGCGTACAATATCACCCACGGCAAATACGCCCTCGGCCTCGGTGCGGCCCGTGACATAGTCAGCCTTCACAGTGCCCCAGCGGTTCACGGGAAGATCAGAACAGTTCCAAAGCGTCGGCAAATCTTCCGCTTCAAAACCCAATGCCATGATCACCAGATCGGCCTCTTCGACATAGTCGGAGCCCTCAATAATTTCGGGTGCCTGACGCCCCGTCGCATCGGGCTGGCCCAAACGCATCTTTTGCACCATCACACCTGTCACAGGCTCACCGACAAACCCCTTGGGCGCGGTCAGCCATTCAAAAACAACACCCTCTTCTTCTGCATTGGCAACCTCACGCTGGCTGCCGGGCATGTTGGCACGGTCACGACGATACAGACACTTCACCGATGTTGCCCCCTGACGGATCGAGGTCCGAACACAGTCCATCGCCGTGTCCCCCCCACCGATCACAACAACCCGCTTACCTTCCGCATTCAGACTACCATCCTCGAACGCAGGCACATCATCACCAAAGCTCTTCTTGTTAGACACCGTGAGGAAATCAATCGCCCGTACCACACCTTCGGCACCCACACCGGGGGCCGCCAAATCACGGCTCTTGTACACGCCCGTTGCGATAATCACCGCATCATGGGCCTTGCGAATGTCGTCAAAACTGATGTCTTCCCCAACCGCACAGTTGAGCTTGAAGGTAACGCCACCCTCCTCCAACTGCTTGTTGCGGCGCATGACCACATCTTTCTCCAGCTTGAAACCGGGGATGCCGTAAGTCATCAGACCACCCGCGCGATCATAGCGGTCATAGACCGTGACCTGCACACCTGCACGGCGCAGGAAGTCCGCAGCAGCCAAGCCACCCGGACCCGCACCAATGATGCCCACAGACTCCGTGCGCTCATGGTTCGCCACAATCGGCTTAACCCAGCCATTCTCCCACGCGGTATCGGTGATGTACTTCTCAACCGACCCAATCGTCACAGTGCCATGCCCCGACGATTCAATTACACAGTTGCCTTCACACAGGCGGTCCTGCGGACAGATACGTCCACAAATCTCGGGGAACGTGTTGGTCGCCTGCGACATTTCATAGGCTTCCTGCAACCGCCCCTCGGCTGTCATGCGCAGCCAGTCGGGGATGTTGTTGTGCAATGGGCAATGGGTCTGGCAATACGGCACACCACACTGGCTACAACGGCTGGACTGCTCCTTGGCCTTCGCTTCGGCGTACTCTGCATAAATTTCGTTGAAATCTTCTTTGCGCAAGTTGGGCGGACGCTTCTCTGGCATGTCCCGCTCAATATTGGTAAATTTCAACATAGGTTGCTTGGCCATGGGTCCATTCCTCAAATCCGCGTTAGAACGGTGAATAAACCATGCCTTAATTGAATAAAAGACAGTACTACTTACCTAAATTCACTTTTCATCCATTGAAATCGTGCTTCAGGCAACACTTCATCTTCAAATTAGGTCCGATTTGATACCTATATATTCTCTTTCCACCAACTTTCATGCCTCTATCGTGCGAGAAACGAATCAACGGATACCCTGATGACCACATTTTACCTCCTGCTTGTCGCGTTGATTCAGGGCATCACCGAATTTCTCCCCATCAGCTCATCAGGACATCTGATCCTCCTCCCCCAGCTTTCAGGGCAAGCGGATCAGGGACAAGTCATTGATGTCGCAGCGCATGCTGGTACGCTATGCGCTGTGATCATTTATTTCTGGTCCGACGTGCGACTCGCCCTCATCGGGACGCTGCGACTAATGCGGGGCAAGATCGACACAAAAGGCGCGTTCCTCGCGCTCGCGCTGCTCATCGCCACCGTCCCTGTCATCATCGTTGGCCTGATCCTCAAAGTCACCGGATTGGCCGACATGATGCGCGGCATCGCCGTTATCGGATGGAGCATGCTGATCTTCGGGATCGTTCTTTACTGGGCGGACCAAAAGGGCCCTGTCGCGCGCACCGCCGAGGAATGGACGCTAAAGCACGCCATCACCATGGGTCTATGGCAGTGTATCGCACTTATCCCTGGCACATCACGCTCAGGCATCACAATCGCCGCCGCACGCACCTTAGGCTACAACCGCTCGGATGCGGCACGCCTGTCGATGCTCATGTCGATCCCGACGATCATCGCGTCCGCCGCCCTGCTCAGCCTCGACGTGATCGGCACACCGGACGTCATGGGTGACATCGCAATCGTCGCCGCCATGTCCTTCGTCGCCGCACTTTGTGCGCTGGTACTGATGATGAAGCTGCTCCAGTCAGTGAGCTATACACCCTATGTCATCTATAGGGTGATCTTCGGCTGCTTCCTGCTCTGGCTGGCTTACGCCTAACCCCGCAGGTTGCTGGCCGATTCCTTGATCGCGTCATACTGGCCCGACGGGCGGAACCGCCACAGATATTCAGGCAGCACAGACACCATCGCCGTAGGCTCGATCCCCAGCGCATCAAAGCCCTGAGCATCCTCCGCCACGACGTTATCTTTGGCCAAATTCTTGACCTGATCGCGGGTAATCATGCCATTCTTCACCAGCCCAAGCGTGACCGCCTGAAGCATGTCAAAACCAAACGCCATAATCTTGGCCGCGAAGAACGGAATGTTCAGCACCAACCGGCGGCGACGGATCACATCCAACATCAGGTCCATCAGCTCACGGAAATTCATGGTGATAGGACCGCCCAGCTCATAGACGCCCTTGGCCTGACCCAGCACACCCATCACAGCAGCCTCTGCCACATCATCCACATAGACGGGCTGGAACCGCGTCTTTGCCCCCACCACAGGCAGCACTGGCGACATACGCGCCATTCCCGCAAAGCGGTTAAAAAATTCGTCCTCGGGTCCAAACACAATCGACGGGCGCAGGATCACGGCGTCAGGCTGATACTTGAGCACGCCCGCCTCGCCCTCGGCCTTGGTCCGCGCATAATCGCTATCACTTTCCAGATCTGCACCAATGGCCGAGATCTGCACCATTCGTTTGATCCCCATCTCGCTGGAAATACGCGCGATCCGTGTAGGACCCTCGGACTGCACCGCATCAAAGCTGTTCTTGCCGCTCTCGGCCAGCACGCCCACACAGTTAATCACCGCATCGGCACCCTTCATCACAGAAGCAACGGAGGCGTCATCACGGATATTGCACAACACAGGCTCAACCTGCCCCACAACGCCGTATGTCTTGACAAAAATCGCTTCGTTCGGACGCCGCACCGCAACCCGCACACGCCAGCCCGCCTTGGCCATCCGCCGCGCGATATACCGCCCGACAAAGCCCGAACCGCCATAAATTGTAACCAGCTTAGACATGCGCATACCCTCAAGAATTATCCCGAGTGGGTGTACCCCCCTGCCGCCCGCCAAACAAGGCGCAATTATCCCTTAGGCGGCGCACCGCAAAAGAACTTGGCTTTCTCCGAATAAATCAGATTGACACAACCAGACGAGCGCCTTAGGTGCTGCAACACGTTGAGTGCCCAGGTGGCGGAATGGTAGACGCGCTAGCTTCAGGTGCTAGTACTGGCAACGGTGTGGAGGTTCGAGTCCTCTTCTGGGCACCAAATATTCCGAAAAATTTATCGAAACAACTGCGGATATAGCTGTGTCGACGCATCTCTGTTATGTTTCTGTGGGCGCAGGTTGCGGTATTGGCATGCGCTGCCAAATCGCTTTCACCCAAAGGCGAAACGGCTTGAGCGGACGCTCGAACACAGCTGCGAAGGCAAAACAGACGGCAAGCGTAATCCCCAACAACCACAGGTTATATGCGGGAAGCGTTTCAGGCAAAGTTGCGTCCAGCAGATGCAGCGTGGGGTAGTGGACAAGGTACAGAGAAAAGCTGCCTCCGGCGACCCAACGAACAGACTTGGCCAGCCCGCCCTCGGACCAGTTCGGCATGGTCAGCGTCAGGCGCCGTACGCCAATCAGGTGAACCGCAATCAACAACGCAATCACACTGTTCCACAAAACCTCGTCCGAATAGACCAAAGCGCTTTGGTAATGCTGCGGATAAAACGCCTGTGCGGTCAGATTACTCAGCACTAACGGCAAGCCGGACACTTTCAGAACAACCAGCGCAACGACGCTGCCAGCAGCCATGATCCATGACATCATGCGCCCGTTAGTCTCATCTGCCTCGGTCGTTCTGCTCCAGACCCAGGCACCCATCAACCATGCAGGCAGCATAACAAGGACAGGTAAACCCACCAGTAAGCTCAGCAGCGCCAGAATAACGAGACGCATCAGACCTTTCAGAAACACAAATGCGCCAAAGAACAGGTAGAAACCCACCTCATAGCTCAGCGACCAGATCGGCCCGTTTGTCCCTAAACGTACCCAGTCAGACATACCCGTCCAAAGCGGTGTTACCGTCAAGCCGCGCCACAGGAACTCACCCAATGGAAGTGCTTGATAATATCCCTCAGGATAGGCGGCCATATCGACCCGAGTACCGATTCCATCAAATACCAGCGTCAACAACAGCGCAGGCACCAGCACGGTAACAATGCGCGTAATCCGGTTGAACGCAAACTTGCCCAATGTCTCATCGCGTCCAGCAGCATAGGCGATCACCACGCCCGACAGCACAAAGAAGACTGCCACAGCATCGCTCGCCACGTTCCAGTCACGCAGGAAGTAATAGTCTCCCCCCGTAAACCGCACATGTGCCATATGACCGAACAGCACCGTGAGTGCCGCCCCCGCTCGCACAGCATCGAGCCAAAGGGAGAACCCCTGAGTGATTACAGTATCGTTGCGGGGGACGGTTTGCGTAGAATTGGCACCTTTTGCCAAACGGCGGCGGATTGCCTGTCCGCTTTCCTTGAACGGCAGCACCAGTGCGGCCATCAAGCTTGGGTAGGGCTGGTCAATCGGCTTTCCCGTCCCATCAGAAACACCAAAGGTCAGCGTTTCCACGTTCTTCGGCACATAAAGCGTGCCAAACATCCAATCCCAAACCGCAAAGATGGAGCCATAGTTTTTATCGTGATGCTTGTTCGCAACCGAATGATGCACTTGATGCTGTGCAGGCGAGATGAGGATATGCTCCAGCAACGGGCCATAGCTGATCCAGATATGACTGTGGCGGAAATTCGCGCCCAGCGCGTTGAACGCAAAATAGAGCGCGTTGGCCCCACCAATTGTCGCGATGCTCAGCTCGCCAATGATCAGATACAGCACAACACCCTGCACCAGACCCACAATCACGGTCATCAACGCATTGCGGATAAGCGGCTCAATCGGATGAACACGCTGAACAGTCAGCGGCGTAAGGACATCCGCCGAATGATGGACCGCGTGAAACGGCCACAGAAACTTCCACTCGTGATGTGCACGGTGCGCCCAATATTTACAGAAATCAGAGGCTACAACGATGATGATCGTCGCAACTAGGATCCTGTTCCAACTGGTCGGGGGTGCCGCAAAGTCGGAGCCCCCCAGATGCTTCAATAGCGCGTAAGCAACTGTCGTGGGAAAAAACACCGCACTGAAAACCCCAAACGCCATGAAAAAGCGGCTGGCGATAAACAGCTTGATATCAAGCAGGTTGGATTTGTGGCGGTACACATGGCTCGGCATCAACCATGAGAGAAACCCCTCAGGCCGCCCACGATAGAGCCAGATGCCAAAGGCAATGGCGATTGTACAAAACAGATAAAACAACGAATAACGCACGTTGAGATCAAACGGCGCGGCAATGACGGCCTCGTAAAATGCTGTAATCGTTTCCATGACTGCCTTTTCTTTCGCTTTTAGAAACAATAGCTGGCGAATATGACAGAAATACGGCCCGTTCCTGACGATATACGAAACCACGTAAGCAAGCGCATAGGATTGGCGCTGCGCCGCAATAACCTCTATATAAAACAGTGATGCCTCGTAACGGACCGGCCCCAATGCCTGCAGACCTCTTTGATCAGACTAAATCAGCCCTCCTCGCGCTGGGCAGCCATCGCGTCTGGTCTCTGATGGTCACGCTCTTTGGCGATTTGGCGCAGGCGGAGGGCAGCACAATCGACGGGCCGACCCTCTCCGCCGTCATGACCGAAATGGATATCCGTCCCGAGGCCGTGCGTGTGGCCCTACACCGCCTGCGCAACGATGGATGGATATCATCCCAGAAGACAGGCCGCACAGGGCAACACTGCCTCACACCACTTGGTCGCTCGGAAACAAGGCAGGCCAGCGCGCGCATCTACGCATCCGCCACCTCACCTCACGAAGGGTGGAAGCTGGTCCTCACCCAAGACGCCGATACCCCTCAGCATTTGACTACCCAAGGGCTGCTACCGCTTTTGCCGCGCATCTATCTGGGCGGCACTCAGGCAAAAGTACCGCCAATGGCGCTGGTATTGACTGGCAATGATGCCCCTGAGTGGCTCCGTTCCCAGATCGCCCCCCTGATGCTTGAGGCGGATTATGCGGCCCTGCTTCCGGCCTTAGGGCAAGTGGAACAGATGATGCAAATTGACATGCTAACGCCGCTACAAACCGCGACGCTACGCTGTTTATTGGTGCACAACTGGCGGCGAATTGTTCTACGCCATCCTCCCCTACCCCATGCCCTGCTGCCCGAGAATTGGTCAGGCCACGCTTGCCACCTCCTCATTGAGACACTCCTCACCCGCTTTCCGCGACCCGCGATCAACACGATCCTGCCAGCCCGAGTGTCGCGCACTTCCCCCCCTTTGCCGCGCCCTTTATAGAGTAATTATGACAAACAAAGTTTACCAAAACGACCTGCCAGACGGCCTCGATCTCGGATCCGAGGTTGCGATTGATTGCGAGACGATGGGCCTGCATCCGCACCGCGACCGCTTGTGTCTAGTGCAACTATCATCGGGCGATGGCCATGCCCATCTGGTCCAGATTGCACGCGGCCAAACGGAAGCACCGAACCTGTGTCGCCTGCTCGCTGATCCAAACGTGCTCAAACTTTTCCACTATGGCCGCTTCGACATTGCCGCCATGCTCAATGCCTTTGGCGTCCTAACCGCACCCGTCTATTGCACAAAAATCGCAAGCCGCCTGATCCGCACCTACACTGATCGTCACGGGCTGGCCAAACTGCTTCAGGAACTGCTGAGCGTGGACATCTCCAAGCAGCAACAATCCAGCGATTGGGGCGCCGAGAAATTAACAAAAGCCCAGATCGACTATGCCGCCTCCGACGTGCTCTATTTGCACAGATTGCGCGATGCGCTCAACATTATGCTGGTCCGTGAAGGGCGAATGGAGACTGCTCAGGCCTGCTACGACTTCCTTCCCATGCGGGCCAAGATTGACCTCGACGGCTGGCCTGACACCGACATCTTTGCCCACTCATGACCGGCACCAAACCATGATCGCCCGTGACCGCTATTCGCGCATGGTGTCGCTGCTCAAAGTGGCGTTCCCGCTGGCCGCGCTTGCGCTGCTCTCAACCCTCTTCCTGCTTGCTCGTGTAATGGATTCAGATACGGCAATCCCCTTTGCCGATGTCGAGATACAAGAACGCCTGCGCGATCAGCAAATCACTGGCCCGTTCTTTTCAGGCACCACCCAGACGGGTGATCAAATGTCCTTCTCCGCGAAAAAACTCGTCACGCTTCAGGACAATGTCGGCACCAACCGCGCTGAAGAGGTGGTGGCCAAACTCCAGACTGCTCAAGGGACCATTTTCCAGCTTCAGGCCGATGTGGCAGAGCTTGATATCGCTGGCAACACCGCCCACTTGAGCGGCGCCGTATCCATGGACACCTCGACAGGTTACCGCATAAATACCGCCGAACTCACTTCAAACATCTCGACATTGGACGTTACCGCCCCCCAACGGGTCGAGGCAACAGGCCCTTTGGGGGTTTTCACAGCGGGGAATATGCGAATCTTTTCGCCAAATGACGCTGAAAACACGCAAATGCTTTTCAGTGGCGGTGTGAAACTGGTATATACCCCTAACTGATCAAGAAAGTTGTAAGAATTATGGGCCTACGTTTGCTGCTGACGGCGCTTTTTTCGGCGCTTATTTCCACCAGCGCGTTGGCTCAGGGGGCCAGCGTCGCCTTTGGCACAATCGCCCAAGATACCAGCCTGCCCGTTGAGGTCAGCTCGGACGAGCTATCGGTAGATCAGGAAACTGGCACAGCCATCTTTAGCGGGAATGTTGTGATCGGTCAGGGCGACATGCGTTTGTCCGCCCAGCGCGTCATGGTAGTGTATCGCGCCACCGCTGACGGAATTGCAAAAATGGAAGCAACGGGCGGCGTGACCCTTGTGTCGGGCAAGGATGCCGCCGAAGCGCAGCGTGCCGACTATAGCATCGATGAAGGCACGATAGTGATGCGCGGGAATGTCCTGCTCGCCCAAGGGGTAAGTGCGCTGAGCGCTGACATGATGACAATTCGCCTGCGCGATGGCACCGCACGTATGTCTGGTAACGTCCGCTCGCGCCTCTCCACAGGTGGCGATAACTGATGCCAGAACTGACCGTCGCAGAGGGCAGCGCAGGTCTGCGCATCTCCCACCTGCGTAAATCATACCGCAAAAAAATCGTGATCCGCGACTTCTCTATGGAGCTGATGCGCGGTGAAGTCGTGGCCCTTCTCGGCCCCAACGGTTCTGGCAAAACCACAACATTTTATGCCATCGCGGGCCTTGTAACGCCTGAGGGCGGCACCGTGACAATCGACGGCAAGGACGTGACAACCCTGCCCATGTACCGCCGCGCCCAACTGGGCATCGGGTATCTGCCGCAAGAAATGAGCATTTTTCGCGGCATGTCGGTACAGGAAAACATCCTCGCCATTCTCGACATCGTCGAACGAGACCGCCGCAAAAAGCTGATGCGCCTTGACGAATTGCTCAGCGAATTTTCCATCGAACACCTGCGCCGTGCCCCCGCATTGGCCCTCTCAGGCGGTGAGCGGCGCCGGGTCGAGATCGCGCGTTGTTTGGCCGCAAATCCTAAATATCTCCTGCTGGACGAGCCCTTCGCAGGTGTCGATCCTATCTCCGTAGGCGATATCCGTCACCTTGTGGCAGATCTGAAAAAGCGCGGCATCGGCGTGCTTATTACCGACCATAACGTGCGCGAAACGCTCGAAATTGTGGATCGCGCCTACATCCTACACGAAGGGCGCGTGCTCATGTCTGGCACCCCCGACGAGGTCGTAAACAACGGCGATGTGCGCCGCGTCTATCTTGGTGATAATTTTAAGATATCTTGAGCTATTTCCCGCGAACACCTGCGCAATTTCCATCTTAAATGATTGACTCCTAAGCCGTTCCCGCCGTCTAATCAGATATGGCGAAATTGCTATGCTTGATACATGAGGCCGTAACACCTTTGGGTGGGACACCTTATTGTAACTACTTGCAAGCCGCCATTCCCCTGCATCCGCACTCAAAAATTCGAGCAAATACAAGAGGCGGGTTTTATCATTAAAGGAGACACTATGCGTTACCAAATCAGCGGAAAACAGATCGACATCGGTGAAGCACTGCAAACCCACGTCAAAACCGAATTGGACGGCGTCGTCCAGAAATACGCTGAACGACCGACAGATGCGCTTGTTGTATTCTCCAAGTCCGCACATGAATTTGTCTGCGAAACTACCGTGCACCTTTCCACCGGTCTAACCGCATCGGCAAAAGCACACGCAACAGAGATTTACGCCGCCTTTGACGCCTGTGGCGAGAAGATGGAAAAACAGCTGCGCCGCTACAAGCGTCGGTTGAAAGATCATCACCGCGACCGCACAGATCCTGTTGAACTTTTGGGCGCTTCCTCGTATATCTTGGCATCAGAGCAGGACAGCGGCGCAGATGAGCCCGAGACACTCCAGCCCATGATCATCGCAGAAATGCAGACAAAAATTGCTACCCTGTCTGTCGGTGAAGCGGTCATGCAAATGGAGCTTTCAGGCGCACCCGTGCTGGTGTTCAAAAAAGAAGGTAAGGACGGGGTCAACGTCGTATACCGCCGGGATGATGGCAACATCGGCTGGATTGACCCTGCATAAATACTGGTCTAAAGCGCGTCAAAGAGCGTGCGCCTACAGGGAAAGCAGACGATGAACTTTGCAAAACTACTGACGCCTCAGGCCGTAAAAGTGCTGTCATCAACCACCAGCAAAAAGCGGCTCATCACAGAGCTAGGTGATTTGGCACAAAGCAACTATGGCCTGAATGCATCAAAAGTCGTCGAAGCTCTGCTCGCCCGCGAAGCGCTGGGGCCCACAGGCGTGGGCCGCGGCGTGGCACTTCCCCACGCGCGGATCGAAGGGATCGACGAAGTAGTTGGTCTCTTTGTTCTATTGGAAAAGCCTGTCGATTTTGGCGCGGTTGACCGTCTGCCTGTCGATATCACTTTTGCCTTATTTGCTCCCATTGACGCAGGCGTCGAACACCTAAAAGCGCTGGCACTTGTATCCCGCACCCTGCGTGACACAGCAATTTGCGCCAAACTCCGTGCAAACCTGAGCGCCGATACGCTCTATACCATCCTAACAGAAGCCGAAGCTGTTAAAGCCGCCTGAGCGCTTTAACGCCAGCGATCAAAACCGAACATCATGTAGTCGCGCTGATACACATCCGCGCCCATTACTTCGAGCTCTTCGTCATAGATGTCCTCAAGGCTATGCGCTCCGTAAAATGCCGCAGGCTCTACCCGTGGCGCATCCGCATACCCGACATCCGCCGCCAATGCCGCCAAATCTCGCACCAACGTATCCTCCCGCAAGATCATGTCGGGCAGAGTAAATTCACCAAATCCCTGTACAATTTGCGCCTGTGTCGCCCATGCAGGATCAACCCGCACTGCAGTCTGTCCTGCAAGGTTACCCTTCAGAAAATTCAAAAACGCCACAAACGCCGCACGGTGTGTGGCCGTATCAATCGCATTCTCTTGCCCCTCTTCGGGCAGCGGCAGCCTATAGCGGCGCACCAATGTACGACGAAGCTGTAAATAACTGCCCTGACCAGAGTTCAAAATCCGATGGCAAAAAACCTCGTGCGCACGCAGGATTGGGTGGCGTAAAACTGCGAAACTGCGGTGGCCCACTTTTTGCCGCTTCCATTGGCGCAGGTCTTTTTGCGTCATCTTCATCCCCAGCGCGTTCTGCTTTTCACCATCAAGGGCGGCCAGCCAGCGCCGGACTTCCTGCTGCGGCCCACCCGCAATGGGCATAAATAACAGCGGCGCTTTGATCCCCGTCACATATCCTGGCACATTCGGCCCCCGACGTGGCTCAAAATTCGGCGTGCGCGTAAGGTCGAAACGGTCCAAGCGCGACAGTGCCTGTTCCATTGCGGCATAGTTGCTTACCTTCTCCGATAGCGGGCTCGGGTTCTGCTTTTTAAGATTCTTGTCGAGCTCTTCCAATAACACGGGCACACCTAAATAGGCCGCAATACCGTTCATCACCTCCACGCTTTGGAGATCCTCATAGGCTACATAGAACGCCGTCTGCCCACTGGTCTGCAAACGGTTCAGCAGCAGCAGTTGAAATGCTTGCAATGCCTCGAGATGCGCCTCGAATTCCGCCGGATCAAATACCGCCTGCGCCGTCTTATGCGCCTTCATATCTGTCAGCTTCCACTGCCCCGTAGCCTGCGCAATCTTCCAACTGACATAACTCTCGACAGGGTTGCGGGTCAGGATAATTTTAGCCACCGCGGGATCGTCAAGAACTAGGTCCAACACACGCGGATCATGGTCGTGAAAATAGCGAAACCCGCCCATCGCCTCTGGGTCATGTTTGATCTGACGCAGCAGCGCAGTCGGGTCCGCATCGCGTGTCGCCTGATCCACCCCAAGAATATGTGTGGTATTGGGATAGCCAATGAAATGCGGATTAAATGCCTCACCATGGCATTTGATACCTGGAAATGCGTTCAGGTTTGCCTCAAGAAAATTCGAGCCTGTCCGCATCTCTGCAAACACGACAAAGCTGTTAAAACGTGCTGTCATTTATTTCACCAGATAAGGTTTGCGCGGGACTTCCGTGCTTGAGGTCGGGCCACGCTCGACAGGGAAATCACCCATGAGGTAGGGATGCATCCCCTGGTTCTTGAGGTTTTGCAGGAACTGACCGAACCCGTGCAGATCAACCATCTTGGGCGCCTCGGACAGCCGCCTGATCCGCGCCTGACCGATCTCGTCAAGGATGCCCTGCAACGGCTCCATCGGCGCTTCGATAAACTCCGCCATATTCCAAATTCGAACACGCGCCTTGGTATAGGGAGAACGCAGAACATCCATATGCTCGCTCTCGATCTTTTGCAGAGTGGCCGCAATGCGACGGATATCGGCAAAATCCATATTCGAGCGGAAAAGCGGCACCGACCACGCCCCCGTAATCACCGACACCTGCGCATTAGGGTCTTTGGCAATGCGCCAAATCACATCCTGATTGTCCTGTGGGCCAAACTGAAAACACTGCCGCTCGCCGCGTGTGTTCCAAATCAGGTTCGTCAGAAACGCTTTTGCGTTGTAATCACGTTGCAAAGCATTGTCGCTAAGCGCACCGTTCAATGTGGTTTGGCCCTCCGCAAAATACGCACGCTCCGGCGCAAAGATGTGGCCATGCACCCGCGCACCCGTCGCGTTGTTCAGCCAAACCTCAAAATTCTCGAACAACTCGGAAAACCCTTGGAACATCGAATATTCCGCCGCCGTCACACCGTTCTCCCAATCCTCATTAGGAAACCGTGACTGCATATACAGGCCTGAGCGGCCACGGGTTCGCCGCTCCACCGCCTTCGCGAAAATGCGATCAATCTTGCCAGGGTTCGGTTCGGTTTTTTTCATCGCACCCTCGGCGTCAGTCAAAAACGCCTCGTACAAACGATCCGCGTAAGGCCAGATTTTACGCGCCACAAAGCAATCCGATCGCCGTAAAAGCTGGAGGTGGTCATCGTAGAAAATATGCGGCTTACCCTGAAAATCGAACTTTGATAGGGTAAGCGAACGGCTCTCGATGTTGGTGGAATAGAGACGCGACAAAGTCTGGAAATAACTCTCATCAGGAATCCAGACATTGCGGAAGTACTTGTCATAGGTTGGTCGTTCTGGATCTTGCAGGATCGCCGACAGGGTCTGCCGCGTCAAACACCACCACTGTGAGCCCATATGCGGCACCAACCCATGTGGCATCCGCCGCTTGATCTTAGCAAACCGCTGAACGGCAACGGCCTTGTCAAAGAGATAACGGTTGCGCTTCCATGAGAACGGAAACCGCATCGTGAAACGCTCTTCGTCCAGTCCACCAACAGTCCACGGCACATCCGCGGTTGTTGCACTTTCGATGAAATCGGTGCGAGGACGATCTGCCAGATAGTCGATCAACTCATGCACAGGGCGCAGCGGCAGGCAGGAACCCGAGGCGAGATAGACATGCCGCACATCAGGAAAACTCGCCAGTAGCAGCTCTGACGCGGCCTGCGACGCCGCGACAATGCCCCATGTGCCCCACTCACAGCGATACCGCTTGCTAAACAGGACGTTTGGTACATCCGCTAACGCTGCGACAAAGGTGTTATACGTCTTTTGAGGGACCTTCTTGTCCACGTGAATAACTACAGGCACGTTCGCCGCCGACCAATGCCGTGCAACCTGCTCCGCACGGCCCAGCGCTGTATGCACCAGCATGGCAACACCCATCGACGCGGTCACGCCCAGTTCCCTTTTGACATCAGCCCCAGAATTTCGAGCTGCCGCCAATTGATGTATTTTTCACTCCACTTACACCACAGTTGCGGATTGTCCTTCACCCGCTCGGCATAGGCTTTGTATTCCACAGACCCCGCATAATGCTGCGCCCGTTCAAGCTCTTCTGCCGCCTTTGCGCCAAATGTATCAATAAACTTCGCATGCAGCAGCACGCCACTGGCCTTCTCGCCACCCCACTCGTCATAGACCTGGTTCAAGCCTCGCGGCAGCAACATATGGGTCGAGCTGACGTAAACATATTTGCGGTCCCACTTGACCAAAGGCACCTTGTTGAGCGCTGGTGCTTTCGCTGGCTCATCTGCGAAAAACACCCGCGCGCGTGGCCCACCCTGTATCCACAAGTTTGCAAAAGCAGAGTTTCGCGCCATCGTGTAGTTGCCACTGTCAAACCACGAGGCGATCGCAATCGGATCCTCACCTGCGCGGTAGGGCTGCGCATCCAGCCGCCCCTTGGGATACATATCCAGCAACATCGCCGAGAATGATTTGATTGAGGATGCGTCCAGCCAATCGGTTAACGCCCGCAAAGGCCGCGTATCGCAGAACGGATAAACTAGAAATTCATCAGGATCGACGGTGAGCGTCCAATGCCCATGCGCATATTTACGCTGAAGCCAATTCAGCCAATCCACCCCAAACCGCGAGCGGCGATAGCTGGCACGTGTGAACCACAACGACACATCAGGTTGATTGCGCAAATACTCCGTCGCGCCATCGTCACTATCATTGTCCACGAAAAAGAAATGATTAACTCCCTGCTTACGGTAGTAATCAAGGAAGTAGGATAGGCGGATTTTCTCGTTTCGCTGGGTGCAGAACAGCAAAATATCGTCGGGCCGAATTTGATCGGTCCGGTCCGCAACGCATTTCAATTCGCGCCGCTTCCTGAATGCCCTTATGCGCCAACGCTTCCGCTGGAGCCTTAGACGATATGATCGGATCGCGCCCAAACACAGCCCTCAATACTCGTGATCTGTCAGCCTTCATTCACGCCTATCAGGTTAGACTTAACGCAACCTTGAAATGCGCCTCCCATGAAGGTGCCTCAAATTCGCGGTCCTGATACGTGTCCTGAGCCTGTTTTGACCAATTAACAATCGCATCATGCCATAGCTCCAAAGAAGAATCATCAACATAAACAGCGTTTTTTCCCAGTATTTCGCGGAATGTAGTAATATCTGCGCATATAACCGGAGTGCCAAGCATGAGCGCTTCAACAGCAGGCAGACCAAACCCCTCTGCATAGCTGGGAAAAAGAAGTGCACGTGCGCCCTGAACCAAGGCTGCCAAAGCGCCATCATCAAGGCCAGAAAGTTCACGCACACGAGTCTCTGGCCCCAACGAATCCAACCGCGCAAACACGGCATCATTGTTCCACCCCCGCCCGCCGCAGATCAGCAGCATCGGCGCATTTGGTCCCAATTCCTCCCAGACATCGAGCAACAGCGCATGGTTTTTGCGCGGCTCGATCGTACCCACCGTAACGAAATATGGCTCCTGAGGCGGCAACCCTTTTGGCAAAGATGTAGGATCAGCTACAGGCTGCATTGTCCCCAAATGCGCAACAATTCCCTTCGGCACATCGCCCCAACCGGCCATTGCCCGCTCCGTTCGCATTTGGGTATCAGCAGAATTATAGATTATCAGATCAGCAAATTGGCGCACCCGCTGCATCTTTTTCTCAAATGCTTCTACCGTCCCCGGCCGCTGATACTGGGGATATTCCAGCGGGATCACGTCATGCACAAGCACTGCAATCCGTGCATGAGGCAGACTACGCAAGGCCTCCAACACACGCATGGACAGATTACTGTGTCCGGTATTCAGATACGCCGTTCCCGCAGGCAACAGCTTGCGCAGTGTCACCGCCAGTCGGCTTGGCAGGCAGCGCCCGACCGACAGTTTTCGCGCATCGCTGAGGGCCACACGCGCAACAGGGTGCAGTCCGCGCACCATACGCGACAATAAATCAGGCGAAGTGGGCTGCCCCGCACCTGTCAGCCGTCGGTGAAATTCAGTGAGGCCTGCTCGGTCAAGCACCACGTACCCGATCGGTGTTCGCGCCAATCCCCAAACAGGAATTGCATCCGCGATCAGCGCTTCAAGATAAGCCAGCTCGACACGGTCAACACCTGTCCATACCCGCCCGGCACGTCGCAACAAACGGGTGAAATCCAACAATCGTGCTGGCGGAGGGATACGTGGCTGCTTGTCCAATTTGGTGCATTCTCCACATGGCTCAGGTCATTCCCGAACAGGGTGTTTAGAGACTCGGTGCGATATCGCGCAGGTACCCTGCCAAATCTTCACGAAGCTCGGGACGCGCAAGGCCGTACGCCACAGTTGCCTGCAAAAACCCTGATTTAGAGCCACAATCAAACCGTTGCCCAGAAAAGCGGTATCCATATACCTTACGTTTATTCTCGATCTCGGCGGCAATCGCATCCGTCAACTGGATCTCGCCACCTGCACCTTTTTTCATCTCGTCAAGATTTTTCAAAACCGAAGGCGACAGGATATAACGACCGATCACCGCGAGGTTAGAGGGCGAGTCTTCGGCTTTGGGTTTCTCAACCATGCCTTTTACATCAAGCAGGTTGCCTTCTTCATTTACTACATCAAGGATACCGTAGGATGACGTTTTCTCTGGCGCGACTTCCATGGCCGCGACCATGTTACCACCAGTCTCATCATAAGCTTCAACCATCTGCTGCAAGCAGGGCTTTTCCGCCGCGATCACGTCATCAGGCAGGATTACCGCAAACGGTTGGTCCCCGATCAAACGCCGTGCACACCACACTGCATGCCCTAGGCCCAGTGCCTTGTGCTGGCGCACATATGCAATCGCGCCGCTATCCATATTTGTGTCTTCCAGCACCTTGAGCATGTCGAACTTACCCTTGCGCTTCAATTCTTCCTCAAGGTTCGGCGCGAGGTCAAAGTAATCCTCAAGCGCCCCTTTGCCGCGCGACGTCACAAAAATAAATTCGGTAATGCCAGCGGCGCGTGCCTCATCAATCGCGTATTGGATCAACGGGCGATCAACCAAAGTCATGATCTCTTTCGGGACCGACTTTGTCGCTGGCAAAAAACGGGTTCCCAAACCTGCGACGGGAAAAACTGCTGTGGTAACTTTATTGCCCATGGTACTGCAGATGCCTTTTTATCATTTTTTTATATGTTGTTTACAAATCATGCAGGCCTTTTACAGCAGGATGATACTGTCAACGTCGTGGTTTTCTTGCTCTGTTGCTCAATGACGCCGAAAAATGGCTCAACTATGACAATTTATGTCAAATTTAGCAGATTTGAGTGGACTAGCGCACGACCTTAACTGCCGTCCAACCCGCGAACCGCTGCGACACGCCGCCGCTCTTTGGCACCGCGACGCGCCTTTGTCGTCAGACGGAAAAGCGGCTCATCGCGGTTTGATCGTCCAAAAAGACCTCCGCGCTGAACCCAAACCCCGCTCACATCAAAATACACGCGATGGAACAGAGCCGTCAAAGACAGCGCCAACACTGTCTCGATCCGGTCGGTCCCCACACGCACCGCTGCATCCCGTATCGCCGACGCCCCACGCAAACCTCGCACAACCTTGAAATGCGATGTACGGCGTGGCGCATTCACGGGTCGAAACGGCAGGACCGCATGACGCGCCAGACGTGTCCCGCCAAAGCTGCGCGTCAGCCCTTCCGAGTAACCAGCCTTCAATCGTTTCATAAGACGCCGCACGTCACGCGGCTCCAACCGACCAGCAACCATATGCTTCAACAGACGTTTGCGCTCTTGGGTGATCTGCGCGGCCCAATGTGCCGTCCGCGCCTCTTTTGGAATATGCTTGCGCTGGAACACTGCCCAGCTGGCACCAATTTCAAACAGATCGCGCGGTACGCGGTCGTCACGCCGTGTCGCACTGGCCGCAAAACCGTGATGCACCTGCGCCAGTGGCACCAGCGCCGTGGCATGGCCTGCCCGCGCCAGCCGCATATTTAAATCCGTCTCGTCCAGATAAAAGCGTAAGGCAGGATCAAACCCGCCAATATCCATCAGAACATCACGCCGAAACGCCATGTTAGTGCCTTCTGTTTTGATCGCGCGACCCTTTGGCGGCACCAGAACTGTGGCTTGCAACGGGTCAATTTCGACCTCATGTGCACCCCCATGCGCATCCAGTGTCCGTGCCTTGTACTGAAAACTGATCCCGTTGCGCCCACGTACGAAACCACCCATCGCAACCACATCACTGCGCATCGCAGGAGCCACCAGATGGCGCAACCATTGCGGCTCAGGCACGGAGTCATCATCGATAAATGCAACGATTTCACCCGCCGCATGGATCAACCCCAAATTTCGCGCGGCCGAGATATTGGCCTCGTCAAACGCGATGCATTTGATGTCAGGTAGAATATCCAGCGTTTCGGTCACCGCGATCCCCGCCGGACAGGCCACTACAACCACCTCAAACGCGCGGTACTGGAGCTGCGCAACGGCCGTCAAACACCGCAACAGCGCATCAGGCCGCCCACGGCTCACAACTATGACACTTACTGTCTGCTCACTCATAGAGGGGCTGCTCTCACTTGGATGCCGTCCTCAGGCGTCTTTCAATTCCACACCTGGCGCATAGGCAATAAAGAATGGATTGGCATAATCCGCCTTACCATAGGTCAGTGGACTGTGGTCATCGAACCGCACAACATCGCCGCCAGCGCCCTTAAGCACGGCATGTCCCGCCGCCGTGTCCCACTCCATGGTGCGGCCAACGCGCGGGTAGATATCCGCCTCGCCCGTCGCGATCAGACAGAACTTGAGCGAGCTTCCCGCGCTTTTCATATCCTTGACGTCGTACTTGCCGATATAATCATCAGTCGCCCGATCACGGTGCGACTTACTCGCCACAACCATCAATGCGGAGTTATCCGGATTAGAGACTGATATTGCCTTCATCGGACCCACAGCTTCCTTGTCAAAATCACCCGTTTCTTCAACGGAAGTACCATCCGCTTGGGTAAAGAACATACGCCCTTTCGCAGGGGCATAGACCACACCGCGGGTCGGCACACCGCCCTCGACCAGCGCGATATTCACGGTGAAATCACCACGGCGATGAATGAACTCTTTGGTCCCGTCCAGCGGGTCAACGATCAGGAATATATCACCTGTGGCGCTATGCGTATCCGCCTGCTCTTCGGTAATTAGCAACACTTCGGGAAACGCTGCGCGCAAACCGTTCGAAATGATCTTGTCCGCCGCTTCATCCGCTGCCGTGACAGGGCTGTCGTCCGACTTCGACTTCACTTCAAAATCATCACGCCCGTAAATCTCCATGATCTTGTCACCCGCCTCAAGTGACAGGCGCCGCATCACAGTGGTCAATTTTTCGTAGTCCATGCCCAACTCTTGCCATCCTTCGTTGATATACGTTTTTTATACCTTATGATGCCCTTGTAACGGATCGGCAAGAATTCCGTGCAAGAGTGGTCATATCCGCAAGGCAGTACATCAAATGTTTCAACCCGTTCATACACGCAGGTCTACATTATTCGTCGTTCTGACGATGCTGGAGTTAATTTATCACTCCATCGTGCGTTCCGTGCGAAAGAGCCATAATAATGCGTTCCTCGCTATTGCGACGAATATCCTGCAAGCGGTCATTTTTGTCATGGCCTTTTACGTGATGTTTTCGATCCTTGGTCTGCGCGGCGCGGCGCTGCGCGGTGACTTCCTGATCTACATCATGTCCGGCATTTTTCTCTACATGACCCACTCCAAGGCACTCGGTGCTGTTGTCGGGTCAGAGGGACCAGCAAGCCCGATGATGCAACACGCTCCGATGAACACGATTATCTCGATTTGCTCAGCGGCCCTCGGTGCCCTCTATATTCAGGTGCTGTCGCTTGGCATAATCCTTTTTGTCTACCACGTCGCCTTCACTCCGCTAGAAATCGAACAACCGATGATGGCGTTCTTTATGCTGGTCCTCGCGTGGTTCACAGGTGCCGCCCTAGGGCTTGTTCTGCTTGCGATCAAACCGTGGTTCCCGACGGCCGTTGGCATATTCTCCACCATCTACCAACGCGCCAACATGATCGCGTCCGGCAAAATGTTCGTCGCCAATACCCTCCCTGGCTTCATGCTCGCCATGTTTGACTGGAACCCCCTATTCCACACGATAGACCAAGCACGCGGCTACGCTTTCCTTAACTATAATCCCCGCTACAGCGACCCAATGTACGCCTTCTGGATAGGCTTAGTACTGTTGATGGTTGGCCTCATGGGTGAATTCTACACGCGTAAACATGCATCTCTAAGCTGGGACGCACGGCGGTAGACTATGGATTCAATTTGCTTACCACAGAACATCTAAGTGCCTAAATTTAATTATTATTCACGCCTGAGTATGTGCTGGAAAATGACAGGCGGGCACAATGAAACACTACTTGAGAAAGATACTTCTGACAGCAATCTGATTTAGCTTCGTGCAAACGACGCAAGCATCAGTCGTAGAACCCCTAATATTAGCTACGAAGTGGGCGGGGCCAGTTCTGTGTGTCTAGATGCGATTGAAAATCACTACGCCGGTATTCCAGTGCTCGCACAAGACGGGTATGCAAAAACAAGGCTGGACTATCCCAAGTCACCCTACAACATACAATTTCTCAATTCCGAATTCTCGGTGTTAGTAGAAATCCGCAGCACCCGCCGCTTCACGTCGTGCAGTGGGGCTGCTGGGACGAAATGAATCCGCTCAGGTTTACAACGCCATGACCAATGTCATGCAGGAACAGGTGTACCGCAAAGTTATGGTTAAAGATCGCAAAGGCTGAACCAAAGCTGCCTTTCAAAAAGGTGAAATTTTCGTTCGGCCAGGGTGGCAATCAAAAAGTCTTCTGGAATTACATCAGCTACGGCCTGGCTCGAAAGAAGGAAGTAGCCGCATCCGCTGACTTCAGTAAGTGGATCAACACCCCCTAAACAGGGAAGTTCTCAAAATCATCTTCCTCATCGTTAGCATTGTCCTCATCTCCCAACCACGCTTCGGCAGCGGATGCTTGATCGAGGGCAAAGCTCTTGATCGCGAGCGATGGGATGATGGCACCCTCAATCTGGGCCGCTGTTCTGATCCATGCCGTATCACAAAGCACAGCACACTTATTAAATCGATCGAGCAGACTAAAAAGCTTTGGCATCCTGTAGAACTCAACCGCCATCGCGCCTAGCGTCGGCATCTCAAAGTCGGAAATTGTATAAAGCATAGTCCCGTTGCTGAACCCCTCAGATTCGCGGACAATACCATCAAGTGCGGCTTGCATTTCAGCAGCATCAAGCACCCCAGAAAGTTCAATATTTAGGCGATTGGCCTTCGGTTTTGACACATTCAGCATTCAAAGTTCCTCCTGATTATGCGGCAAAGTATGCACCGTCGTGGACAGTCTCATATTGATGTAGGTCAACGCCCTTTCGAATTAACGTTCCACGATCTAGTAGGTGTCAAAGACGTCGAGCGACATATATTCCCAAGGTGCAAACACCCAACCAACCCATCAATAGGAGTTTTTTCAGAATTCCGGTTCGGTTTCTGATAGAGAAAGCAGCTATCCCACGACACGAAGTGTTAAATTCAGGCGCCCACCCTTCGGTAACAACGTCGACGAGCCCGCCCTAATCCGGTCCACACCGTGATAGGCGAGCCGTGCATCGCCCCCCATAACAACAACATCGCCAGACTTTAACCAATGGCTCTCTGTTTTGCCGCCGCGCGTCACATTTCCCATACGGAACAGCCCCTCATCGCCCAAGGACACCGACACCACAGGCCACTCCATCGACGCCTCATCGCGATCTTGGTGCAGGCCCATCTTCGCCTCCGCTCCGTAGTAATTGATCAAGCAGCACTCCGGCTCCCGTACCAATCCCGTCACGTCACGCCAGAGCGCCAACACCTCCGCAGGAATCGAAGGCCAAGGTCGACCCGACGGATGATTGGGCACATAGCGGTATCCCGTTTTGTCAGAATACCACCCATAGCTCCCTGCCGCCGTCATTCGCACCGACATCGGCTTTCCATAGGGTGTATCAGGTCGGAAAAACGGCGCATCCGCCACAACGCAACGCACAGCCGCCAAAACAGACCGCTGCGCCGCGATATCAAGAAAACCCTTGTGAATATCAAAGCCCTTAACCGACAATTTCACGACACGCCCTCAAATTTGCGATCAATTTTCATGATTTATCCCTAAATCATCACATCTTGGTGTCCGCTATGCTTGCAGCACCGCCACCCCCTCACTATATACCCACCGAGCCGCTGGAAACGACCTGTTAACAGCGACATTTGGATCGGAGCATTGGTGCCACAACGGGCCACTGTTTCGGGTAATCGCCTTGAGCTTAAATAAGGGATCGAAAATATGGCCAAAGTAATTGGTATTGACCTTGGAACAACAAACTCCTGTATCGCCATCATGGACGGCAGCCAGCCCCGCGTGATTGAAAACGCGGAAGGTGCGCGCACAACGCCCTCCATCGTAGCCTTTACAGATGATGAACGCCTCGTGGGCCAGCCGGCCAAGCGTCAGGCGGTCACAAACCCCGAAAACACTATTTTCGGCGTAAAGCGCCTTATTGGCCGTCGTAATGACGATGCCGATCTTGCCAAAGACAAGAAAAACATCCCCTTCAACGTGATTGATGGCGGAAACGGCGACGCATGGGTCGAAGCCAAGGGTGAGAAATACTCCCCGTCGCAAATCTCCGCGTTTATTCTGGGCAAAATGAAAGAAACCGCTGAGTCCTATCTCGGCGAGGAAGTGACACAGGCGGTTATCACCGTGCCTGCATACTTCAACGACGCCCAGCGTCAGGCCACAAAAGACGCTGGTAAAATTGCCGGTCTCGAAGTGCTGCGCATCATCAACGAACCAACTGCGGCGGCCCTGGCCTATGGCCTCGACAAAGAAAACACACAAACCATCGCGGTCTATGATCTCGGCGGCGGTACATTCGACGTCACCATCCTCGAGATCGACGATGGCCTGTTCGAAGTGAAATCCACCAACGGCGACACATTCCTCGGCGGTGAAGACTTTGACATGCGCATCGTCAACTACCTCGCGGATGAGTTCAAAAAAGAGCACTCGGTCGATTTGACAAAAGACAAAATGGCCCTTCAGCGCCTGAAAGAAGCCGCTGAAAAAGCCAAGATCGAACTGTCTTCTTCCAGCCAGACCGAGATCAACCAGCCGTTTATCTCCATGGGCGCAAACGGCCAGCCACTTCACATGGTGATGAAACTGACCCGCGCCAAACTGGAAAGCCTCGTTGGCGATCTGATCAAAGCGTCTATGAAACCCTGCGCCGCAGCGCTTAAAGACGCAGGCCTCAAAGCGTCCGACATCGACGAAGTTGTGCTGGTTGGTGGTATGACCCGCATGCCGCGCGTCATTGAAGAAGTGACCAAATTCTTCGGTAAAGAACCGCACAAGGGCGTGAACCCTGACGAAGTTGTGGCCCTCGGTGCCGCAATCCAAGCGGGCGTTCTGCAGGGCGACGTAAAAGACGTGGTGCTGTTGGACGTGACACCTCTCTCCTTGGGTATCGAAACCCTTGGCGGCGTGTTTACTCGTCTGATCGACCGCAACACCACAATCCCAACGAAGAAATCACAAATCTTCTCGACTGCGGAAGACAACCAGAACGCCGTGACCATCCGCTGCTTCCAGGGGGAGCGTGAAATGGCCGCCGACAACAAACTGCTCGGCGCGTTCAACCTCGAATCTATCCCGCCTGCCCCACGCGGCATGCCCCAGATCGAAGTAACCTTCGACATTGACGCCAACGGTATCGTATCCGTAGGGGCAATGGACAAAGGCACTGGTAAAGAACAGAAAATCACCATCCAAGCCTCCGGTGGTCTGTCCGATGCCGATATCGAGAAAATGGTAAAAGATGCAGAAGAGAATGCTGATGCGGATAAAGAACGCCGTGAGCTGATTGAAGCGAAGAACCAAGCCGAGAGCCTGATCCACTCCACCGAGAAATCGATGGAAGAGCATGCCGACAAGGTCGATCCGACAACCGTCGAAGCGATTGAGCTGGCTATTGCAGCGCTCAAAGACGAACTGGAAACAGACAGCGCCGATAAGATCAAATCCGGTATCCAGAACGTCACAGAGGCCGCGATGAAGCTGGGTGAAGCCATCTACAAAAACGCGCAAGACGCGAACGAAGATGACATGGCAGCAGCCGCTGACGAGGAGCCGAAAGCGGGCGCAGACGATGACATCGTCGATGCTGATTTCGAAGACCTCGACAACGACAAGCGCTCGTAAATCCGCCCAGCGGAACCAATGACAGGGCCGGTCCGATAAGACGGGCCGGCCCTTCACGTTCCTGTAAAGGATACTATTCATGGCAAAACGTGACTATTACGAGATCCTCGGTGTCGCCAAAGGCGCATCCGCCGACGAGATCAAAAAAGGCTATCGCGTAAAAGCGAAAGAGCTGCATCCAGACCGCAACGCAGACAAACCTGACGCAGAAGCACAATTCAAAGAAGCCAACGAGGCCTATGAGGTGCTTAAAAACCCTGACAAGAAAGCTGCCTATGACCGCTACGGTCACGCTGCATTTGAGGGTGGCATGGGCGGCGGTGGCGGACGTCCCGGTGGCGGCTTTGGCGGCGGCGGACAGGGCGACTTTTCCTCTGCATTTTCTGATGTTTTCGACGACCTGTTCGGTGATTTCATGGGTGGACGCGGCGGCCAACAGGGCGGCGGCAGACGCGCTGCGCGTGGCTCTGATCTACGCTTCAATCTACGTGTTTCACTTGAGGACGCCTTTGCAGGTCTGCAAAAATCAATCAACGTCCCCACATCTGTCGCGTGCGATAGTTGTAGTGGTTCTGGAGCCGAAGGCGGCGCAGAACCCACCACTTGCCCTACCTGCTCTGGAATGGGAAAAGTTCGTGCGCAGCAAGGGTTTTTCACTGTTGAACGCACCTGCCCCACCTGTTCGGGATTGGGTCAAATCATAAAAAATCCATGTAAATCCTGCCGCGGCGCGGGTCGCGTGGAAAAAGACCGCTCACTCAGCGTCAACATTCCCGCAGGCGTGGAGACTGGCACTCGTATCCGCCTCGCTGGCGAGGGCGAAGCAGGCATGCGCGGCGGACCCTCGGGCGATCTCTATATCTTTATCGAGGTCCAAGAGCATGAGCTGTTCGAGCGTGATGGTCCAAATCTGTTCTGCAGGGTTCCGGTCACAATGGGCAGTGCGGCCTTAGGCGGCAGCATCGAAGTACCGACCATCGATGGGGGCCGTGGCCGCGTTCAAGTCCCCGCAGGGAGCCAGTCGGGTCGACAAATGCGTCTACGGGGCAAAGGCATGCCACACCTACGCGGCGGAGCAACAGGTGACATGATTATCGAACTGGCAGTCGAGACGCCTGTAAACCTCACCTCCCGCCAAAAAGAAATTCTGCGCGAATTCGAGGAACTTTCAGAAGAGAACAACCCTGAAGGCAGCAGCTTTTTCTCCTCCGTCAAATCCTTCTGGGAATCGATGAAAGGCTAAACCGATTCCAACGGCGCGTCGCCTCATGCTGGCGCGTCGTAGGGCTTCCTTCATTGGCCAATAAACTCATCCCACCGCTTTCCCCAATAGCATTCAACGCCGCTCATACGTCAGCTTCGTGTCGACCTCACGGTGTACGGGGGTGTACGCATGGCACCTCTGTTTTGACATCAGCGTTAATCAATTTCTAACCAAGCTGTCGCATGTTCGTCTTATGACCTTATTTGATGAACAACCGCTCCCCTTCCTGATGGATGAAGCCATCACCACGCTTCCAGTGATAGGCAAACAGCCTTCCTATATCGCGGATCACAGACAACGCCTACGCACGCGCTTCATGGCGGGCGGGGCCACCGCCATGCCCGAATACGAGCTTCTGGAACTGATCCTGTTTCGCGCCATTCCCCGCCGCGATGTCAAACCGCTTGCCAATGCTCTGATGGCCCAATTTGGTGATTTTAACCGCGTGCTCACCGCACCAGAAGCACGCCTGCGCGATGTAAAAGGTATTGGTGATACCGTTATTACAGAGCTAAAGATCGTAGAGGCTGCGGCTCATTGCATGGCCCGTTCAAAGGTCATGCACACCTATGTATTATCAAGCTGGGATAGCCTGCTTGATTACTGCCATACCGTCATGGCACACCGTGAGACAGAACAGTTTCGCGTGCTCTTTCTTGATCGAAAAAACATGCTGATCGGGGACGAGGAGCAATCCAAAGGTACCGTTGACCACGTCCCAGTATATCCACGCGAAGTGGCCAAACGCGCGCTCGAACTTAACGCATCTGCGATGATCCTAGTGCACAATCATCCCTCTGGTGACCCTACTCCGTCACAAGCCGATATCGACATGACAGCCCAGATAAATGCCGCCTGTGAGGCACTTGGCCTGACACTCCATGATCATTTGATTATCGGGAAATCCCAAGAGCTCAGCTTTCGCGCGCAGGGCTATCTTTAGCGCACCCAGACCTCTACACGGCGGTTCGCACGGCGCCCCCACGTGCTGTCATCACAAGCCATCGGCATTGCTTCTCCAAAAGCATCAACCCCCAATTCGACGCGCCCCAGATTAGCCGTGACAGCCGCCTCACTTACGGCGCGGCGTACGGCGTCAGCGCGACGCAATGCAATCTCGCGGTTCGCCTCTGCGGCACCGTTTCCGTCACTAAAGCCCACAAACAGCAACCTCCGTGCATCATATTGACCAACCTCCAGCGCCCGCGCCAACTGCTGCACATTCGATCGGGACTGCGCGTCCAAACGGACCGATCCCGCCTCAAACCGAAACGATGTGCTGAGTCGCGCCATAGGAGTCAGCGTTGAGGTCATCCGCTGTAATTCACCAAGTGTAATTTCGACCCCCGCTTGTGTAATCGCGTTGGTAAACCGGTTTCCTTGCTCCTCCACTGCAATCTCTTCAGGCGTTTGATCGACGAAACCGGAGCGGCGGATCACAATTTGCGCAGCAGGACCCCGCGTGAACGCGAGAAACTCACGTGCAAGCCGCGGCAACCGTCGTGCAGGAAAATACAGAAACATCGGCGCAGTCAGCGGATAATCCTCAGTCTTGATCGTTCGGCGCGACGCCTGCATCGAAAATCCACACGCACCCGTGAGCATCAATGCCTGCGTGTTCCCCCGGTCTGCATAGCTGGTCAGTCCAAGGGCAAATGTATCCGCTGCAACAGCATCGGAAAGCGAAGTGGGACTTGGATGGCGCGTCGCCTCTTTGGAAAACTCTATAAGGTTTGAGGGACGCAAAAGCTGATCTGCAATCGCCTGCCCCAAACCCGAAGCAGAATCTGGCAAATGCAGGTCAATCGGCACATCAGGGCCGCCCAAATCTTGCCAATTAGTGATCTTACCTGCCAAAACCAGCGCCAGATCGGCGGGTGAAATCCCACGCACAGGATTGTTTCCAGACACCACTGGCACGATCGCATCAAGCGCCAACACGCGACTCCGATTTATGCCAGTCATATCCCCCATTCCCGCTTCACGGGCACGTCGACGCTCTTCGGGACGAATCTCACGGAGTGACATAACAATATCTGCTTCATCCGCCAGCAGGTCGGCGAAACCCTCATCCGTATTCGTAACCCGAAAATGAAAACGCGCCGTTAGTTTTCCATCATCGGCGCGGCGGATCAAATAGGTAAAGGTAGTGGGATCTTCGCCCGCCTCACGCTCAGTTGTGTACCCCTGCTTTTGCGCGAATGTTTCGATCAACGCAGGCATAACAACAGCCCCTAAAGTGGGTGCCCCCGAAATAGAAAGCTCGGCCACAAAATCCTGCAAATTGGGACATCCAGGCCCCTCACACAGCACGCCAGACCCGTCGACAGTCAGTTCACCATATTCAGTCTGGAGACGATAAAACTCCCCGTCAAAGCCAAGCAACGTCCCACTCAGCGCCACCTTGCTGTCGCGCGAGGTGAGCGTAATGTCCTGTGCAATAACTGACAGGGTTGTTCCAAACAAGAATAGTGCGGCGAAAACCGCCGCACCTATCACTCTGATCATGGGACCTCGGCGTTGCGTTAGTTAATTGTAGCAACTTTCAGGTCTTCGAAGAGATTATTCAACACTAGAAAGTTCCCTGTAGCGTCGCAGTCCGGAACTGACAGCGTCAAATCTCGGGATGTGATATCTTTGCCGCTAAACGTCTGTAGCGTTTTCGCCTCAATCTCCAAACCGCAGTTGTTGCTACCCACTTCGGTTTCAACACTCAGGGCAACATCGCCTGAACTCTGCGCGGCACTTGCAGGGAAGGTATAGACCTCAGCCAGCAGACCATCAGGAATTTCGGGATCACCCAAACGTTGAATATACCCACCCTGACCTGTAACGGCATATGTCATGTCTCGCATTGCACCAGCCCAAACATGGCCCTCACCGCCGTAGTCAGCGCCAAATTCACGAGCATGAAGCTCAAATCCGGTGTCGCCCTTCCACTGGAGTGCTACGCGGTCAAAATCAGATATTTCTTCAACCGTTGTTTGCGCAACGGCACCTTCACCATTTGTAAACGCGATCACAAATGTAGCGTCCTTCGCCATCGCTGGAATGGTGAGGCCAAATGCACCAGTATCATCGGTTACTTGATTGAACAGCAGACCCGAGTGATGGACAGTTACTCGCTCGTTTGGCAGGCAGGATGCGGCCAAAGTCAGGTTTACCATCGCAGCCGCCACTGGGCGGGCATTGGCCGTTATCTCACAAGGTACTTCTGGCTGGGCCTGAGGTGTATCCATTGCAAGCTGATCAGGCATAACAGTCATAGAGTCTGCTTGCACCATAGGTAGGTCTGGTTCTGCGGGTGCAGCGATCTCTTGCGCCGCCGCAAGTGTCACAGCTTCCTCAACTTTTGGCGCTGTTATACTTTCAGCAAATTCAGCAGAGGTCAGGATAATTTCTTCGACATCCAACACCGCAGCGTCCGCATTGATCAAAGTAGCACCTTGATATTCAGGATCAGGCACTGACGTGCCCTGTTGCATGAAGAAGCCGATCCCGACTGCACAGGCCAGCGTTCCAGCAGTTGTGATGATTTCCTTACGGTACTTCATGATCTCGGTCCCTTGCTATGGAATAGCTCAGGTCCGCTTATCGTAGCAAAACGGGGCCGCAATAGGGCAGCCCCGCGCTGTAAATGTGACGTTTTTAAGTTAACTCTCTTAGGTCAGGCGGCCATGACAGTGCTTGAACTTGTCACCTGAACCGCAGGGGCATGGATCGTTTCGGCCAGGATTGCCCCAAGTTTTCGGGTCATCTTCGTTAAAGCCATTGTCAGGGTTAAAAGATGGCGCCGCACTTGCTAATGCATCATCTGCCTCTGCATCCGCTGCTTCTTGCTGGGCAGCCATCTGTTCCATCATGCGGCGCTGATCTTCCTCGCTCGCAGGCTCGATTCGTGACAACCGCTGGGTCACGTCCTGACGCAAGCTATCAAGCATACCTTCGAACAGTTGGAACGATTCGTTCTTGTACTCATTAAGCGGATCACGCTGGGCATAGCCACGGAAACCAACAACCGAGCGCAGATGCTCAAGCGTGAGCAGGTGATCACGCCATTTGGCATCAATAGTTTGAAGCAAGAAATGCTTTTCGATGTTGCGCATGTTCTCGGGGCCAAACTTTTCAGCTTTTTCCGCCATGAGCTTATCAGTCGCTTCAATTAAACGCTCACGGATGATTTCGTCGTCAACGCCATCCTCTTCGCACCATGCAATTACCGGAACATCGATGCCCAACTGTTCGATCACCGCGGCATAGAAGCCCTCGGTGTCCCACTGGTCCGCATATGTTTTAGGAGGCATATATTGATCGATCAGGTCGTCGATCATCTGGTGGCGCATATCCTCGGTAATCTCGTGGAGGTCTTGGCTCTCCATGATATCGCGGCGCTGGCCAAAGATGACTTTGCGCTGCTCGTTCATTACATCGTCAAACTTCAACAGCTGCTTGCGCATGTCAAAGTTGCGGCCTTCGACTTTCGCCTGTGCACGCTCCAGCGATTTATTCACCCATGGGTGAATAATCGCTTCGCCTTCTTTCAGGCCCAAGGTGGTCAGGACTTTCTCCAACCGCTCGGAGCCGAAGATGCGCATGAGATCATCCTCAAGCGACAGGAAAAATGCGGAACGACCCGGATCACCCTGACGACCAGAACGGCCGCGCAACTGGTTATCGATACGGCGGCTCTCGTGACGCTCAGATGCCAGAACGTAAAGGCCACCAGCCTCCAGAACCTTCTTCTTCTCGTCTGCCGTCTCCGCCTCGATCCGCGTGCGCAGTTCAACGGGATCAGCTTCTGGATCGGCAGCCAATGCTTCGAGGACCTTCAACTCGACGTTACCGCCCAGCTGAATGTCGGTGCCACGTCCAGCCATGTTTGTCGCAATAGTAACGGCGCCAAACTTACCAGCGTCACCAACAATCTGTGCTTCCTGCTCGTGCTGGCGGGCGTTCAGAACATTGTGCGGAATATCTTCGGCTTCAAGCATTTTGCTGAGCATCTCGGACTTTTCGATGGACGTTGTCCCGACAAGGCACGGCTGCCCACGACCATGGGCCTCTTTCGTCTTTTCGATCATCGCCGCATATTTCTCGGCGGCTGTGCGATATACGGCATCATCTTCATCGATACGGGCGATTGGCACGTTGGTCGGCACTTCGACAACGCCAAGGCCGTAAATCTCCATGAATTCGTCAGCTTCGGTCAGCGCAGTGCCCGTCATGCCCGCCAGCTTGTCATAGAGGCGGAAGTAGTTTTGGAAAGTGACGGACGCCAGCGTAATGTTCTCTGGCTTGATCTCGACGCCTTCTTTAGCCTCGATTGCTTGATGCAGGCCATCGCCCAAACGACGGCCAGACATCATGCGGCCTGTGAATTCGTCGATCAGGACGACTTCACCGTCGCGCACGATATAGTCTTTGTCTTTCTCGAACAGTTTGTGCGCACGCAGGCCTTGATTGACGTGATGCACGATTGATGTGCTTTCGGGGTCATAAAGGGTCATGCCCTCTTCGAGCATTTCACGGGCGCGCAACTGCTCTTCGAGGAACTCGATACCTTCATCGGTGAAGGTCACGTTGCGGGTTTTTTCGTCAAGCTCATAGTGCTCGGGCACCAGCGTCGGGATTACAGTATCAATCGTGAGATACATGTCGGAACGATCGTCGGACGGGCCGGAAATGATCAGCGGCGTCCGCGCTTCGTCGATGAGAATACTATCGACCTCATCTACGATGGCGAAGTTGTGCTGCTTCTGGAAAATTTCGCTCAGCTCGGCCTTCATGTTGTCGCGCAGATAGTCAAAGCCAAGTTCATTGTTGGTCGCGTAGGTGATGTCACAATCATAGGCAGCGCGCTTGAGATCATCGGGCATATTCGGGATGATATAGCCGGTGGTGAGGCCCAGCGAGGCAAACACTTTGCCCATCCACTCTGCATCACGTTTCACCAGATATTCGTTCACGGTGACGATGTGCACGCCCTTGTGCGTCAGCGCGTTGAGATAGGCGGCGAATGTCGCGGTGAGCGTTTTACCTTCACCTGTCTTCTGCTCAGCCACGTTCCCTTGGTGCAGGAAGATCGCGCCCATCAACTGTGTGTCAAACGCCCGCAGACCCAAGGTGCGGCGCGCACCCTCACGGCAGTTTGCAAATGCCTCGGGCAGCAGATCATCAAGGCTCTCACCCTTCAGCGCGCGTGTTGCCAGCTCCTCAGTTTTATCTTTGATCTGCTCATCGCTGAGCTTTTGGAACTCCGCCTCAAGGGCGTTGATCTTCTCTACCAATGGGCGGGCGGCCTTGATCTTGCGATCATTTGGCGATCCAAATACCTTTTTGGTGATTTTTCCGAGTCCCAGCATGCGATCTCCAGCCGAAGTTTAAATTCTATTGCGCGATCTGCTTGCCCCGCAAACACCCAGTCCATAAATAGAAGGGGAGAATGGTGGCATTACGCCGCGCCCAACAGCGATGTAAGGGCCACCATGTAGCAAGTCAATGTAACCGGACAGATACTGCCGGAATGATAGGACGATCCATGCAAAAACGACTCACTTTTCTGGCACCACTGGCATTTGCCGCCGCACTTGCCCTGCCTGTTTCTGCGCAAGAAGCTGTAACAGCCGATCCATCTGTTGTTGTTGCAACAGTTGGCGACACTGAGATCACGGTAGGTCACATGATTGTGGCATGGGCCAGTCTGCCACAACAGTATCAGGAACTTCCCGACGACGTGCTGTTCCAGGGCATCCTCGACCAATTAGTGCAACAGTCCGCGCTGGAGCAGCAATTCACCGGCGAGTTGCCCCGTCGTGTCGAAATCCAGATCGAGAACGAGCGCCGCTCACTTACTGCAGGTGAGGCCGTCAACGAGATCATGGAAGGCCCCCTCGACGAAGCAGAAGTACAAGCCGCCTATGACGCTGACTATGGTGTTGTTGATCAGGAGCCTGAGTACAATGCATCGCATATTCTGGTAGAGACAGAAGAAGCGGCGTTGGAAGTTGTCGCCGCTCTTGAGGGTGGCGCCGAGTTTGCAACAGTTGCACGTGAAAAGTCGACTGGACCTTCTGGTCCAAATGGGGGGCAGCTTGGCTGGTTCGGCAAGGGTGCGATGGTGCCAGAATTTGAACAGGCCGTAGTTGCACTGGAGCCAGAAGCCATTTCTGCTCCCGTAAAAACACAGTTCGGTTGGCACGTTATTCGTCTGAACGAGACTCGCATTCCCGAAGCGCCCACTCTGGAAGAAGTACGCGATCAGATCGAGCTTCAGATTCGCCAGATTCGCGCACAGTCAAAGATCGAAGAAGTGACCGCAGCAGCGAACGTCGATCGTAGCGGTGCCGAAAGTGTAAACCCTTCTGTCATCAAACAAGTCAACGTGCTGGAGTAAGCAAAACCATGGCAAAGATAACCGCCGTCTCTCCTCTGGCGCCCGCCGCGTTTCCTGCATTACCAGTCATCGAAGGTGTCAAATTCTCAACGGCGGTAGCAGGGGTGAAATATCAGGGCCGCACAGATGTTATGCTTGCGACCCTGATCCCCGGCACTGTTATTGCTGGCGCATTTACGCGTTCGGCAACTCGCTCAGCTTCCGTACTGGATTGCCAGGCAAAGCTGGGTCTGGCCAGTGACGAGGCGGCGGCAATTTTGGTCAACTCCGGCAACTCCAACGCCTTTACAGGCAAGGGCGGAGTTGCGTCGGTCGAGGCGATTACAGCGGCGGTAGCGCGTGTTTGCGACCTGCCGCAGACGCGTGTGTTCACTTCCTCCACCGGTGTCATCGGGGAGCCGTTGCCACATGATCGCATCACTGCTGTTCTGGATGCTCTTTCCCAAACGGGTGACGCCAACAGCATCGAAGCCGCTGCAAAAGCAATCATGACGACCGACACATTCCCCAAGGGATCGAAAGCAACGATCGAGATTGACGGGAAAACTGTTTCCATCGCTGGTATCGCAAAAGGCTCTGGAATGATTGCGCCCGATATGGCGACGATGCTTGTCTATATCTTTACCGATGCCCTGATTTGCCAAGACGCCTTGCAGGCTCTGGTTTCTCAAAGCAACGAACAGACCTTTAACGCGATCACCGTAGACAGCGATACTTCCACCTCCGACAGTTTAATTGTGGCCGCGACAGGAGCAAGCGGTGTTGCTGTGGATGGGAATTCAGATTTTGCGGAGGCGTTGCACAGCGTGATGCTGGACCTAGCACATCAGGTCGTGCGCGATGGTGAAGGTGCAACCAAATTTGTCGAAATTGTTGTGACCGGTGCAGGCAGCGATGCAGAGGCTAAGATACATGCCATGTCCATCGCTAACTCGCCGCTGATAAAAACCGCTATCGCAGGCGAAGATCCGAACTGGGGCCGTGTCGTTATGGCCGTGGGGAAATCAGGCGCAGCAGCAGATCGGGACCGCCTCAGCATCCGTTTTGGCGAGGTCGAAGTGGCCAAGAATGGGTTTCGCAGCGAAGGCTACTCAGAGGAAGCGGCAACGGCACACATGAAAGGCCAGAATATCGTCATTGGTGTCGACATTGGCATTGGCTCGGGCACGGCGACTGTCTGGACCTGCGATCTAACCCATGGCTATATCAGCATCAACGCCGACTACCGCTCATGAAGATGGTCCTAGTCTCGGCCGTTGCACTGATCGACGTCGACGGGCGTGTCCTGTTGGCGCAGCGTCCCGAGGGAAAATCCATGGCGGGTCTGTGGGAATTCCCTGGTGGAAAGGTCGAAACCAACGAGACGCCCGAGGTTGCGCTTATTCGTGAGCTGCACGAGGAGTTGGGGATTGATACATGGGCTTCGTGTCTCGCACCTCTGACCTTTGCCAGCCACTCATATGATGATTTCCATCTGATGATGCCCCTGTTTGCATGCCGTAAGTGGGAAGGCACACCCCAGCCACGTGAAGGTCAGGTTCTAAAATGGGTGAAGCCCACTAACATGCGGGACTACCCAATGCCAGCAGCAGACATTCCCCTCATCGCCGTTCTGCGTGACTGGCTTTAGATAAATTAGGTAATCCTGAAGAATTTTGGAACAATCTTATGCAATTTGGTTGATTGTGCTGGAAACAGGGATAGTTCCCTGTAATCTATTCTTGCATGGTTCTGGGGAGGATTTAAAATGCTACGTACAATCACACTAGGAAGCTGCGTTTCCATTCAGGGAACATTCGTTCGTTCAATGCCAGATGGCCGTATTGCTGTTAAGGTAGATAACACGATATATTCCGGCGTTCCCGTCACGAAAAAGTAAGCATAGTGATATCAAGACATTAAAAAAGGGACGGTGCAAACACCGTCCCTTTTTCTATTTGTATAAAGCCTCGCTTAGGCCAGCGTACGAGTCACTTCTTCACGTGTGAAGATTTCGATCACATCGTCGGGACGAATATCATCGTAGTTCTCGAACGCCATACCACATTCTTGACCAGACTGGACTTCTGGCACTTCGTCCTTGAAGCGCTTGAGCGTCTTGAGCGTCCCTTCGTGGATAACCACGTTGTCGCGCAGCAGACGTACACCCGCAGAGCGGCGTGCCACCCCTTCGGTAACCAGACAACCAGCGACTTTGCCGATACCCGTAACCTTGAAGACCTCTTTGATCGTGGCATAGCCAATAAAGGTTTCCTTGATCTCGTTGCTGAGCAGTCCAGATGCCGCCGCCTTCACATCGTTCACCAGATCGTAGATGATCGAATAATAACGGATTTCGACACCTTTCTGGTTGGCGGTGTTACGCGCAGATGCGTTTGCACGGACGTTAAAGCCCATGATCGGCGCGCCTGACGCCTCGGCCAGACCAACATCCGTCTCGGTAATCGCGCCAACACCAGAGTGTAGGACACGAACGCGAACTTCGTCGTTGCCGATTTTCTCCATCGCCTGAACAATCGCTTCGGCAGAACCCTGCACGTCCGCTTTGACCAAGATTGGAAGCTCGGACACGTCCTCATCCGCTTTGGCATTTGCCATAAGCTGCTCAAGAGTTGTCGCCGCGCCAAGTGCTGCACGTTTGTCTTTTGCAGCGTTTGCACGATATTCCGCGATCTCACGCGCCTGTGCTTCAGTCTCGGTCACGTTGAGAACATCGCCTGCCTCTGGTGTGCCGTTGAGGCCAAGAACCTCGACAGGAACCGAGGGACCGGCTTCTTTGATGCGGTTACCTTGATCGTCGATCAGCGCACGAACCTTACCGTACTGCTCACCCACAACAAAGATGTCACCCGTGCGCAGCGTACCATTCTGAACCAGAACCGTGGCGACAGGACCGCGACCCACATCCAGCTTCGCCTCGATCACGGCACCAACGGCAGCGCGGTTCGGGTTCGCTTTCAGCTCAAGGATCTCGGACTGTAGCGCGATCGCTTCGAGCAACTCATCAAGACCCTGGCCTGTGATCGCAGACACTTCAACGTCCTGCACATCGCCGGACATCTTCTCGACGATGACTTCGTGCTGGAGCAAAGCTGCGCGCACTTTGTCAGGATCAGCCGATGGTTTGTCGACCTTGTTGATCGCCACAATCATCGGCACTTTAGCTGCTTTCGCATGGGCGATGGCTTCAATCGTTTGCGGCATAACAGCATCGTCCGCCGCAACAACCAGAACCACGATGTCCGTTACCTGTGCACCGCGTGAGCGCATGGAGGTAAAGGCAGCGTGACCTGGTGTATCAAGGAAGGACAAAACCTGTCCGCCTTCGGTTGTGACCTGATAGGCACCGATGTGCTGGGTGATACCACCGGCTTCGCCAGCAACAACTTTCGCCTTACGGATCGCATCCAGCAAGGATGTTTTACCGTGATCAACGTGACCCATAATAGTGATGACAGGGGGGCGACCTACCAGATCGGCCTCATCATCTTCTTCCAGCTTGATCACGTCTTCAACATCAGCGTCCGAGACACGGACAACCTTGTGGCCGAACTCCTCGATGATCAGCTCTGCGGTATCTGCATCAATCGTTTCGTTCTGCGTAACCATAAGGCCAGACTGCATCAGTGCTTTGACAACAGCGCCCGTCTTCTCTGCCATACGCGCGGCAAGTTCGGACACCATAATCGCTGGAGGCAACTGAACGTCGCGAATAATCTTCTCGCGCTCAACATTGCCGCCCATTGCTTTCGCACGGGCGCGATCCTGCTTGCGCTTCATCTGCGCCATGGAGCGTTGACGACCGCCCTCACCGCCACGAAGTGCCTGATTGACGGTCAGCTTACCTGAGCGACGATCATCGTCCTGACGGTTCTTCTTGTTGGTTTCCTCGCGGTCACGCTCTGTCTTGCGGGGTGTGGCAGCGGGAAGTGCTTTGTTTGGGGCAGCACGCGCTGCCGCCGGCTCTGCCTTCGGACTTGCTGCCGCTTGTGCATCTGCCTCGGCTTCACGCTTAGCGCGTTCTTCCTCTTCGGCTTTCGCCTTAAGGCTTTCCTCGCGTTGGCGATCCTCGGCCTCTTTGGCTTCGATCTCGGCGCGGCGGCGCTCGCGGTCTTCTGCACGTGCTTTTTCTTCTGCTTCACGCGCGGCGGCCTCTTCGACCTCACGCGATTTTGCAGCTTGTACAGCCTTCAGGCGACGTTCCATTTCGGAATCAGTAATACCTGCGGGACGCTTGGAAGGGTCGCCTACTGGACCCGCACCGGGGCCACTTGGCTTTTGGCCACCAGGCTTGGGCACCACAACGCGCTTGCGCTTGGTCTCCACGACTACGTTCTTGGTCCGCCCATGGCTAAAGCTTTGCTTTACATTGCTTGGACGTGAGCCGCCGAGGCCCAGTGTTTTTCTGCCGTCATTATCGCTCATCTAGCTCGTCTATCCTTTCGGCTGGTCGATACCAGCCTCGTTTTTGCGCACGCCGTTCAACCTATGGGCTTCCTCTACAACACGCAGAGTGAGTCCACCAGAGGCGAGCGCCCCATGTATCACAGTTTGGCGACCGAATGCCAAACCCAATTCATCCGCCGTCAGACACCCGATATAGTGTCCATAATGCGGAGTGCTCAGTTTTGATTTGCCGCGTCCTGATCCGTCCACAGCTTGGATCAACACTAAAGCTTCTTCCGTTTGCAGCCAGCTCTTGACCTTCTCATAGCCTGCGACGGCTTTACCCGCTTTTCGCTGCATCGAGATAAGGTCCACCACACGGCGGGCCAACTGCTTTTCAACTTCATCCACCAGATTCTCTGGTATTTTAACAGGTTGCTTCGCGCTACGCGAGAACAACCCTTTCTTTACAGCCAACTCAAGCGCGTCACGATCCGCACTCACCCACATGCCACGCCCAGGCAATTTGCCCATTACGTCAGCAAATACCTGACCCTCAGGACCAATAACGAAACGTATCAACCTATATTTTGGTTGCACCTCACCTGTGGCAAGGCACTTACGTTCTTCGCCGCTCTCGCGATCTTTGGATGCGCCACCGCGTCCCATGCTGGTTCTACCCGAGACCTACGATCAGGCCTCGGCCTCCTCGTCTGTTTCAACATCACCTTCGGCATCTGCTTCAATATCCGCAGGATCTACCCAGCCCAGCATAACACGGGCTGTCATAATCATCGCCTGCGCTTCTTCAAGCGTCATCTCAAAAGGCTCAAGCGTGCCGTCATCCTTAACGCGCTCGCCGTTTTCTGTGGTCCAGCCACCGGCCAGTTCCCAATCCGCGCAAGTCGCGAAATCCTCAAGCGTTTTCACATCATCTTTGGCAAGAGCTTCGACCATCTGTGGCGTTAGACCTTCAAAGTTGATCAGGCTATCCTCGGCGCCCAGCGCGCGGGCCGCATCAAGCGCGGCCTTATTCTGCGCCTCAAGCACGTCTCGGGCACGGGCCTGCAACTCGCCTGCGGTCGCTTCATCGACGCCGTCGATAACCAACAGTTCACCCACTTCGACATAGGCGACTTCTTCAAGGCTGGTGAAGCCTTCGGACACCAGAAGCTGGGCAAAGAATTCGTCCAGATCAAGGTTATCCATGAACAATTTAGTGCGCAATTCAAACTCGGCCTGACGGCGCTCAGATTCCTGCTCTTCTGTCATGATGTCGATGTCGAGGCCGGTAAGCTGGCTTGCCAGACGTACGTTTTGGCCACGACGACCAATCGCAAGACTCAACTGCTCTTCGGGAACAACGACTTCGATTTTACCAGCTTCTTCGTCCAGAACAACTTTGGACACCTCGGCGGGCTGAAGGGCGTTCACAAGGAATGTTGGCGTGTCTTCATTCCATGGAATGATGTCGATCTTTTCACCTTGAAGCTCGTTCACGACGGCCTGAACGCGGCTACCGCGCATACCAACACAAGCACCGACAGGGTCGATGGAGTTATCATAGGAAATCACGGCAATCTTGGCGCGGGAACCCGGATCACGCGCAACCGCTTTGATCTCGATGATACCGTCATAGATTTCTGGCACTTCCATCTTGAACAACTCAGCCATGAACTCGGGCGCTGTACGACTCAGGAAAATCTGCGGACCGCGCTGCTCGCGACGTACTTCCTTGATATAAACGCGGATACGGTCGTTCGGGCGATACGATTCGCGGCCGATCTTCTCGTTGCGGCGCAGGATCGCTTCACCGGCGCCCACATCGACGATGACGTTGCCGTACTCTTCACGCTTGACCAAACCATTGATGATCGTGCCTGCGCGGTCTTTGAATTCTTCATACTGACGGTCACGCTCGGCTTCGCGGACCTTCTGTAAGATAACCTGCTTAGCAGATTGTGCTGCGATGCGGCCCATCTCTACCGGCGGCACTTCTTCGATGAATTCCTGACCAACCTGCGGATCAGCCATATATTCTTTGGCTTGAGCAACAGTGAACTCCGCCTGATAATTTTCAAGCTCATCATCCGCCACAACTGTGCGCACACGAGTAAATGTCGCGCGGCCTGTTTTGCGGTCAATCTCTACGCGGATGTCCATTTCCGCGCCATAGCGGGACTTGGCTGCGCGCGCGAGGGACTCTTCCATCGCTTCGATCACCAGCACGGGATCGATCATCTTTTCACGGGCAACAGCTTCGGCAGTTTGCAAAAGCTCAAGCTGGTTTGCGGATGTAATGGCCATTATTTTTCTCCCTCGTCAGACAGGTGCGTCTGAACTTCGTCAAATTGAGTCTCGTCGATTACGCCGGACGCTTTGCGCTGGCGTAGCATTTCTTTGATCAGCTCGTCTGTCAGGACCAGCTTGGCATCTGTCAGCCATTCGAATTTCAGGCCAACAGTGCCTTCCTCGATGTTGATGAGAACTTCGCCCCCCTCAACACCCGCAAGCTCACCTTTGAAACGGCGACGCCCGTCGATCAGATCATCGGTTTCGATCTTGGCCTCATAGCCCTCGAAATTCGTAAAATCCTTGAGGCGTGTCAGGGGACGGTCGATACCCGGGCTGGAAACCTCAAGCGCATATTCGTCAATAATCGGATCTTCCACATCAAGCACGGCACCAACAGCAGTGCTGATCTGCGCCAGATCGTCCACTTCGATCCCGCCGTCAGGCTTGTCCGCCATGATCTGCAAGGTAGAGGTCTTACCGCTCATCAAGCGTACGCGCACCAGCTCATACCCCATGTCTTCAATGACGGGGGTAATGATCTCGGCGAGGCGCCGGTCCATAGCTGCTTTTGCGATCAGATCGTTGTTCATATTCTCACTTAGGTTCAGGCACAAAAAAACGGGCGCGCGGCCCGTTCGTGGTTTCGATGGGCGCTTGGTTTGGACCCGAGCGACACGCTGTTAAAGTTCATATACGCGCGGTGCGGCAGAACATCAAGCCCCCCACCACCGCTGGGCGGCACGCAGATCGTCAAACACGCCACGCCCCAGTGTCATGGGCATTGCCACGCTGCGTGCGACAGCAATACCGTCCCATACCGCAATATCGTTCAGTCCGGTCAGCACGGAGGCATCAGCGATATCGGCGCCGTCCACCAGATACTCGGCGACAGCCTGCGCACGCACCGCAGAGGAAGGGATCGAGACAAGCTCGACCTCGTCAAACCATCCCGCCTGCCCGTCTTTCCAATGTGTCGCGACACGCTCCGCCAACAGCTGCTGACCTGCCGCAAACCGACGCACGCGGTAAAGGCCCGTGCCAATACCCCCCTGAGCATCGTGCGCAGGGCGAATAATGTTTGTGGCATTGCTCAACTTGAATGGAAAATCAGGATCAGGATCAGTCAGTGTAACCTCTACGCTGGCCTGCGCAAGCGCACGGACATCGCCCAACGCTGCAAGGCTATGTACTACATCATAAGCCGTAAACGACGTACCATCATGAAAAGTAACGCCATTTCGCAAATCAAACGTCCAGATGCGGGAATCTGTGGAACTGTTCCACGCTACCGCCAACTCCCCGCGCAAGGTTCCGTCAGCAGCCACTTCGGTCAGCGCCTCATAGACAACGCCAAGGCGGGCAACCTGCATAAACAACCCATCGCCACGGGTCCAATCATCACTGCGAGCCGCGCCAGATAGTGCAAGCCGCAGCTTGCCGCCCCGCTGTGGTAACGGACCAGCACTCACCCCTGTCGCAGCAAGCAATGCAGCAGCGGCAGCACTGGAAAACAACGCACGGCGATCAAGGGGTTTGCGGCTCATGTAACTGCGATCCTGTCCATAGCACGGACCAGTTCGGCACTGATCCCCGGCTCTGACAGGGCGTGGCCCGCATTGCGCACCATCTTGAGTTCGGCCTTGGGCCATACCTTTGCGATGGAGTGGGCGCTGCCAGGGGGACATATCATGTCATATCGCCCCTGCACGATTACGCCGGGTATATGCGCGATGCGGTCCATCTGGGCAAGGATCTGGCCATCATACTCCAGAAACCCGTTGTTGATGAAATAGTGATTCTCAAGCCGCGCAAAAGCACGGGCATACTCCCCCGGTCCTTCCATCATCTGCCCTGTGGAGGAGATCGAGGCGAGCGCGTTTTCCCATCCCGACCAAGCACGGGCGTAGCGGGTCTGCTGGTTCATATCGTCAGAGAACAGCCGACGGTGATACGCCTTGATATAATCATCCCGCTCGTCCTGCGGCACAATCGCGGTGAACTTGTCCCAGACTTCGGGCCAGAATTTACCAGCACCGCCGCCATAGAACCAATCAAGCTCGACCTGCGTCATAAGAAAGACGCCGCGCAGTACGATATTGCGCACCGCCGCTGGATGGCTCTGGGCATAGATTAGCGAAAGTGTCGCACCCCAACTGCCGCCAAAGACGACCCATTGCGCAATCCCCAGCGTTTCGCGAATCAGCTCGATATCAGCAACAAGGTGCCAAGTGGTGTTGTCTGTGCACGATGCATGCGGCGTTGAGCGCCCGCAACCACGCTGATCAAACAGGATAATGCGAAAAATTGCTGGGTTGAAATAACGCCGCATCGACGGGCTACACCCACCGCCGGGGCCACCATGCAGGACCACAACAGGGATACCGTTCGGGTTGCCGCACTGCTCTACATAGACATCATGCCCTTGGCCCACAGGCAGCATCCGCCGGTCGAACGGGTCAATCGGGGGGTACAGATATTGCACTGCGCGCTTTTGATCGTGGGTCTTATCCATTAGCAGCCTATATAGCTTGAGATCAGACATTGAATACAGGAGCGTCCAAAATGCAAGCGCATCAAAGCACCGTTGACGACGGCGAAGTCGCAAAGTTCGAAGCCATGGCCGCCGAATGGTGGGATACCGAAGGCAAGTTCAAGCCGTTGCACATGCTAAACCCCTGCCGCCTTGATTACATCACCAACCAAATCGCGGGAGAGTTTGACCGCGACCTTACCGCGCCCGAGCCGTTCAAGGGTCTGCGCATCCTCGACATCGGCTGTGGCGGTGGTTTGCTGGCAGAGCCAATGGCGCGTTTGGGTGCAACTGTGATCGGTGCGGATGCGGCCGCAGGAAATATCCCTGTTGCCCAAGTTCACGCGGAGCAGTCAGGGCTTGAGATCGACTATCGCCACACCACGGCAGAGGCATTGGCCGAAGCGGGTGAGCAGTTCGATGTGGTTTTGAACATGGAAGTGGTTGAGCATGTCGCCTCCCCCATTAGCTATCTAACGGCTTGTCGTCAGCTGCTCAAACCCGGCGGGCTGCACATCTGCTCAACTATAAATCGCAATGCAAAATCCTATCTCATGGCGATCATTGGCGCGGAGCATGTCATGCGTTGGCTGCCCAAAGGGACACATGAGTGGTCAAAATTTATCACGCCGGACGAGTTGTTCAAGCTGTTGGAAGAAGCAGGTCTGGAGCCTGTGGATCGTAAGGGTTTCGTCTTTAATCCCATTATGTGGAGCTGGAGCCTGTCGGCAAAGGACCTCAGCGTGAACTACGTCACAGCGAGCCTGAAGCCTAAAGCCTAATCAATCTGGTTTCGCAGCTCGCGCAGGATCGGCAGCGCGGCGCGCACCTTATCCTCACCCAGATCATCAACCACTTTGGTGATCATGGGCGCGATCTTACCCAATGCATCCTCGCGGGCCTGACGGCCTGCGGGGCTAATACTGACCACTTTGCGCCGCGCATCATCCCAATCGGGACGAATGTGAATGTATCCTGCCCACTCCAGCTTCGTCAGAGTGTTTGACATGGCGCCGCGTGTGACGTGGAAAATCTCAGCCAGTTGCGCGGGCGAGCGTTCCACATCACGCCATGCAAGATTGTTCAACACCGCAAAATGAGAGATTTCCATACCCTTGGGCAGCACCTTGCTCAGGCGATTGCGCAATATCTGCTCTGCGCCCAGCACTTCGCTGAACAGCATAATCGCAAGAGTATGGGAATCTTCGCTCATATTGGTCCGTCGAAAGGGCGTTTGTGACGCATGCTTGGGACTTTCGCGCGTGCCGCTTCAACCTGCGCGATGTCCAACTCAAATACATATACCCCTGCATCAGTACCTGCGTCTAGAATCACCTCACCCCATGGAGTAACAACCAGCGAATGACCGTAGGTATCGCGTGTTTTATGAGCAGCGCTGGCATGCGTGCCCGTTTGCGCGGGTGCAATGACAAAGCAGCCCGTTTCAATTGCACGGGCGCGTAACAGCGAGTGCCAGTGCGCGGCCCCTGTCACAGGAGAGAATGCAGAAGGAACAGTGAGTATCTGCGCACCCGCTTCGGCTAATGTCTGATAAAGAGCGGGAAAACGAACGTCATAGCAGATGGTCATGCCGATATCGGCCAAAGGCATGGCTACCAGCACTGCTTTTTCGCCCGGGCGGTACGCTGATGATTCTCTATATGTCTCGGTCGGTGTGACCCGTACGTCGAACATATGGATCTTGTCGTAACGCGCTTTGATTTCGCCTGTAGGATCAATCAGAAAAGAGCGGTTGGCAAATCGCCCGTCCGCATCATCCGTCTTGAGACCCAGAGAGCCGATCAAGAGCCAGATGCCATGCGCCTTTGCATCCTCGCGCAGTGCTGCCAATGTGGGATCGTCGGCCTCATGAAACAGCACGCTGCGCTGGTGATCCCGATTGGTTGAAATACAGTTGGTCACTTCTGGCGTGAGGACAAACTCTGCCCCCTGCGCCACGGCATCCGCCAACATCGTACGCGTCACAGCCAGATTGGCAGCCGGATCATCGCTCACGTTTAGCTGGAGGATCGCTGCTTTCATGCGGCGAGGAGTGCGTCAAGTTTACCTGCGCGCTCAAGCGCATGAAGCTCGTCACAACCGCCCACGTGGATGTCGCCCACAAAAATCTGCGGCACAGTGCGTGCGCCGCCTGCACGCTGGATCATCTCGGGTTTGCGATCAGGATTGGCCAACACATCCACTTCGGAAAAGCTTACGCCCTTCTGGCTCAATAGGCGCTTGGCAGCATGGCAAAAGCCGCACAGTGGAGAAGTATAGATTTCGACAGGTTTCATCACGCAGTCCTTTTCAACAGGTGTTGGAAAAGGATTTAAGCGTCTTTGCCCGCTCTTGCTAGGGTTAGAACGCGCACGGGGCCCGAGGAGGCATCCATACAGGCCCGCGTACAGGCCGACAAAGTGGCCCCTGTGGTCATCACATCATCAATAAGCAGGACGGGTCGGCGCTTGAGCAGTGCACCACGTTTAGGGTGAGGGCGGATTGCGTCCTCAAGGGTTTTGAACCGCGCATCATGGCTCATCCCGTCAAGCGAGGCTGTACGCCGTGACCGCACCAGCGCATCGGGGCACCATTCGAGGTTCAGCTTGTCGGCGACAACCTTGGCCAACAGCGCCGATTGATTGTAACGCCGCTTGAGCAGCCGCGACCAATGTAATGGCACAGGCACAACAATCGCATCCTCCGTCACCAAACCGCGCATCATATTTGCCATCCAAAGGCCTGCAGGACGCGCCATCTCCTGCCTATCCCCATGTTTGAGTGCGAGAACTAATTTCCGCCCCGTATCGCGGTACATCAATGCGGCGCGGCCCTGCACCCACGGTTTGGGGGATTGCATACAGCCATCACAATGATTGGCGTCTCCCTCCCCACCAGCGGGCAGAGGTGCGCCGCAGCAGTCACAAATCATACCGCCTAAAAACGCGGTATCGCGCCAGCATGTCCCACATAGGCCAAAGTCACTCTCGACCGTATCACCGCAAGTAATGCAGCGCGGCGGATAAATCAGCGACACTGCTGTTTGAAGTTGTGTCAGCACCAGCCTATATCCTCCCCTATGACCATACCAATGACAGATACTCACGCGCTGCATACGCACCGCACTCGCACAACTCCTGAGGGAATGTTTCTCCACAAAGCTGCGGCGAATGAGCTTCAAGATCGTCTGGATATGGTTAATAAGTCGTTTACCGCGCCGGCGATTGTGACGGGGTTCACCGATTTTTGGGCGCCATTGTTTCCAGAGGCAAGGATTGTTTCCGATGTGGAAACACTGGACCTTATTCCAGGCTCCCATGATCTGGTCGCGCATGTCATGGGCTTGCATTGGGCGAATGATCCTGTCGGGCAGCTTATCCAATGTCGCCGCGCACTCAAACCTGACGGGCTTTTCATCGGCGTTAGCTTGGGTGGGGATACATTACAGGAGTTGCGGCGCGCGCTGGGCGAGGCCGAGATTGCCGTCACTGGCGGCTTGTCGCCGCGTATCGCACCAATGCCGGAACTGCGTGATCTAGGTGGGCTGCTACAACGTGCAGGGTTTGCCCTTCCCGTTGCGGATACTGCCGTGCTGACCGCTGAATATCGCGACATCTGGCATTTGATGCATGATTTGCGCGCAATGGGTGAAACCAACGCCTTAACTGCCCGATTGCGTCACCCAACTCGCCGCACTGTGTTCAAGAAGGCGCAAAACCTCTATGCAGACCACTTTGCCGCACCCTCTGGCCGTTTGAAAGCCAGCTTTGAGCTGCAAGTGATTACAGGCTGGTCTCCAGACGCGTCACAGCCAAAACCTTTGCGTCCCGGATCCGCGCAACAGCGGCTCAGCGATGCCCTCGGGACGCCTGAAAAGCCCCTACGCGATTGACCCCGCGTGAAATCTAACTATGTGAAGGCTCACACTATGCAGGATAGTCCGATGAAAGATATGCGCCCCACCGAGACGGCAACATGCCCCATCCACGCAGACGCGGACCACCCACCCGTGCCGCGCCCGAAGATTGGTGTGCTGGTTGGCAATCTGGGGACGCCTGACAATTATGACTATTGGTCGATGCGTCGCTATCTGGGCGAGTTCCTGTCGGACCGCCGTGTCATCGACTATTCCCCATGGCTTTGGCAGCCCCTCTTGCAACTGGTCATTCTGACAAAGCGACCCTTCACCTCTGGTGCCGCTTACAAATCCATCTGGAACGAAGAGGCCAACGAGAGCCCGCTGCTCACAATCACCAAAGCACAAACCGCTAAGATCGCCACCGAGATGCAAAAGACCTACGGCGATGATGTCATGGTCGAATATTGCATGCGCTACGGCAATCCTTCGACGCAAAGCAAGGTTGAGAAGCTGGTAAAAGCAGGATGTACAAAAATTCTTTTCTTCCCGCTCTATCCACACTACGCGGGTGCGACATCAGCGACCGCCTGTGACAAGTTCTTCGAGGCATTGGCCAAAGAGAAATGGCAACCTGCAAGCCGCACCGTTCAACCCTATTTCGATCGCCCTGACTATATCGACGCCCTAGCCAAGTCGATCGAGACAAAATACGCCGAACTTGAAACGCGTCCCGATATTCTGGTTTGTTCCTACCACGGTGTACCAAAGCGCTACCTGATGGAGGGCGACCCCTATCACTGCCAGTGTCAAAAAACGACTCGCCTGCTCAAAGAACGCCTGGGCTGGAATGACACGGAGATCAAAACAACCTTCCAGTCCAAGTTTGGGCCTGAGGAATGGTTGCAGCCTTACACCGTTGAAGAAGTCGCGCGTCTTGCAGAGCAAGGCAAAAAGAACATCGCTGTGTGTGCGCCAGCATTCTCTGCAGATTGCATCGAAACATTAGAGGAGATCAACGAAGAGATTTTCGAAAGTTTTGAAGAAGCTGGCGGCGAGCACTTTACCTATATTCCATGTCTCAACGATGATGATGCGCACATTACTGCGCTGTCGAATGTCATCCGTGAAAATCTTGCCGGCTGGATCTAGTTCAACTATCTTGTTTGAGAATACAAAAAAGGCGGCGCAATGCGCCGCCTTTTTTGGTTTAGGCTAGGCCTAAATCTTAGTCTGTAGCAACTGCTGCTGCGACCAGAACCAAAAGCAAGAGTGGAACCAGAACGCCGGCAGAAGAGCTGGACGCTTCTTCAACAATGATTGGCGCTTCGATGATCGGGTCTGCAAGCGAACCAGCAAACGCGGAAGAAGCAACAACTGTCAGAGCAGCGGCAAGAACGAACTTTTTCATAGTAATAACCTCCAGAAGATGACGCATCACGATTCTCAGCATGAAATGCGCCTAAGACATACCTCGTAGTAACTTTTTCTAAATAGCATCTCCCGAGCAAAGGGAACATCCATTCAGCAAGCGATTACGGATATCGCCATAATGTCGTCAAATAAGCAACACTTGTGTGCCGACTTTGCATTTTCCAAACAACTCGGCGATGTGTTCATTATACAGACCGATGCAGCCGTTGGACGAGCGACGACCAATCTTGCGCGTGTCATGGGTGCCGTGGATCCGGTAATAGGTCCAGCTCAGGTGCATTGCATGAGTACCAAGGGGGTTATCAGGGCCAGGTCCGATAAACTTGGGCCATTCGGGATTACGCTCTAGCATGGAAGGCGTCGGGCGCCAGCTGGGGCCAACGACCATTTTCGTTACCTGAGTACGGCCACGACGCGTGAGTTCCTGCGTCAGCGGAACGCTGGAAGGGTATAATTTGTACTCACTCTGATCCTCAGACCAATAGTGTACAGCGCGGCTGTCGATATCGACAAGAATTGCACCGTTTTTTGTATTGTCAAAATAGGGCTGCCAGCTCAACGTGCGGAAGCTGGATATATTGCGACGAACCACTTCGGTCACATCGCGCTCTGTCTCGGTTGTAGCGAGGCTGTTCACATCTGACGATTGCGCTAGTGCAGGTGTTGCAAGCATTGCAGCGCTTCCCGCGAGGAATCCGCGGCGCGTATTCATTTTAAAAGTGTTGTTCGACATTTTATGTCTCCAGCTGAAAAAGCTCTATTGAGTGTCATATATTGCCACAAAGACACGTTTTCAAATCAAACCAGTGTGAGATAGGCGGATCACTGCGAAGTGAGTTTGAACTGTTGCAACTCAGCATGTATTGCAAACCAACACATTTGGGCTTGGAGTAGCGTAATGATCCGTCTTTTCACTCTTTTACTGGTTACAGTTATGACGCTGTCTGCCTGTCAACCTGCTGCCCCCACGCTGGGCGCTGACGGTCGTCCTGTTCCAAAGGCATATAAGATTAGTCAGCGTGAAGCAGATAAGATTCCGTTTCGCATGCTCGATTCGGTAAATTCACTACGCGCTGCCGCTGGCTTGACTCAGGTCGAGCTGGATTCGCAGCTTACAGCCGCCGCTGCAACCCACTCCCGCGATATGCAGGTTCAGAACCGTCCATGGCACTTCGGCTCGGACGGATCTTCCCCTGTCGACCGCGTACGCCGTGTCGGCTTTGCTGGCACGCTGGTGGGAGAAGTCATTTCCGAGACGTACGAGAGCGAACTTGAAACGCTCGGCGCATGGATGAGCCAGCCTGACACACGCCGCATTATCATGTCGCCAGAGGCACGCAAAATGGGTTTTTCGTGGTTTCAGGAAGACAACGGCAAAATCTGGTGGACGATGGTCGTCGGAACCTGATGCAATCGTCCTTAGCTAACACATGAGTGCCAGTAGCTAAGGATTAATCGCGATTGGCGTTCCGTCTTTCACCATAGCATACAGCTTTTCGATTTCTTTGTTCGTGATGGCAATGCAGCCCCACGTCCAATCACCTTCATCCTTACGCAAAGGATGTTTTTGTCCGTGAATGAATATCTCGCCGCCGGGTGATTTACCTAGAGAATTTGCAACTCTAATGTCTTCTTCATTCGGGTATGAAATCCCCAAAGACAGATGAAAGCGGCTGTTTGGGTTGCGGCGATCAATTCTGTAAACACCTTCGGGCGTTCTGCCATCCCCTTCGATCACCTTATGACCTTCAGGAGCAAAGCCAAGCATGATTTCGTGCTCTCTAAGCACCTTATCATTGCTCAGAATATACATTTTGCGCTCGCCCTTATTCACGACGATGCCAGTCACTTCAGGGCCATTATAGCGCTTGAACTTGCTCGGGGTGCAAGCCCCAAGGGTCGCAACTGCTGCGCCACCCAAAATCAGATGTCTACGTTTCATACACTGCTGCCTCTATCCGTTGTCGGATCATTATTGACTACACCATATCAATAATCTCGCAGATCACAAAGCTGTCAATTATAGTGTGCCACAATTTTTTGTAGATCAGTTGCGGCTAAGTTGCGCAGCCAACTCAACATGCGAAGACCAACGGAATTGATCAACAGGCTGTACCCAGTCAAGTGTGAAACCTCCCGAAATCATCTGCGACACATCCCGTGCAAACGTGACAGGGTTGCACGAGACATACGCGACCCGCTTGATATCACTACGCAGCAATTCAGCTGTTTGTGCCTCCGCTCCATTACGCGGCGGGTCCATAACCACGGCATCATATTTCTTGAACTCATCTGGCAACAACGGACGACGATAAAGATCGCGTGCGACATGGGTGACAGTTTTAAGACCTTTGGCCATACGCCACCCCTTATCCATCGCGGCCATCATCTGCTTGTCGCCCTCAACGGCAAAAACCTCAGCTTTTTCAGCAAGCGGAAGGGTGAACGTACCGCAGCCTGCAAACAGATCAATCACACGTTTTGCATCACCAACCGCTTCCTGCACCGCTGCAAGTAGATGGGCCTCACCATGCGCAGTGGCCTGCATAAAAGCGCCGGGCGGCGGGCACACATCAGCCACACCAAACCGTTGTACGGGTGGCGCGCGCTGGGCGATCACTTCGTCATCCCACGTCAGACGCGCAAATCCGCGAGTGTCACACAGCGCTGCAAGTGTGATGCGGAGTGGTCCATCAATCGGCTTGCCCCCACTTACTTGCACATCAAGGCCGACCCGCGATGTTGTCACCGTCACAGCAAGCGTCGCTTTACGGCTGCCACCCAGCTCTGCCAGCGATTCTGCGATGTAACGCGCAGCAAGCAATTCAGGCTCAACCAATTTACAATCTGGTATCTCGATCACTGCGTCAGAAGCGCGGCCATGAAAGCCCGACATTGCCCCCTTCTTGGTACGGCGCGCAGCGAAGGTGGCGCGGCGGCGCGATTGCGCGGGGGACGTTACGATCGGTCTGATCTCGGTCTTGATCCCCTGCGCAGCCAAGGCCTGAGCAATAATATCGGTCTTAAACGCCTCAACAACAGCATCAGAAGCGTGCTGAAGCTGGCACCCGCCACAGGATTTGAAATGCTTGCAAGGCGGAGCAACGCGATCATCGGATGGGGTGATGATCTTCACATCGGTCAGGATCGTCCCGTTTAGGGTACCTGTCACAACTTCACCGGGGAGTGTCATCGGTACAAATACCGGACCCTCGGCAATACCGTCCCCAAAAATACCAAGTCTTTTTATGCAATATTCTGTCATGCTCCCGCCATAGCGCCGTGTGCGTCCTGCCGCCAGCCCCTATTCAGCAGCCTTCAGGTCAAGAAAGCCACCCGACTGGCGCTCCCAATAGCCCGCGTAGAGACCTTTAAGCGCGAGCAGCTCATCGTGGGAGCCTGCCTCAGCAATCCGACCTGCGTCCAGAACTACGATTCTGTCCATCTTCCGCAAGGTGGACAGCCGGTGCGCGATTGCCATGACGGTCTTACCTTCCATCACACGCTCCAACGCAGACTGGATAGACGCCTCTACCTCACTATCAAGCGCACTTGTCGCCTCGTCCAATACTAGAATCGGTGCATCTTTTATGATCGCTCGGGCAAGTGCGATGCGCTGGCGTTGCCCCCCTGACAGTTTCACGCCGCGCTCCCCCAAATGGGCGTCATATCCCGTGCGCCCTTTGTGATCCTCAAGCTGAAGGATGAAGTCATGGGCTTCTGCCTGTTTCGCGGCCGCTATCATCTCATCGTCTGAGGCATCGGGTCGGCCGTACATGATATTTTCCCGTGCGGAGCGGTTGAACATCGCCGTTTCCTGCGTGACCATCGCGATAGAACGTCGCAAGCTTTCTTGAGTAACGTCAGTGATATCCTGACCATCAATCAGAATTCGTCCCTTTTCCGCTTCATAGAGCCTAAGCATGAGCGCCACCAAGGTCGACTTACCCGCACCAGAAGCCCCCACAACACCCAGCTTTTCACCGGCACGAATGGTCAGATCAATCTGTTCGATTCCGCCAGTTTCACGGCCATAGGCAAATTGAACGCCGTCAAAATGGACCTCTCCACCTGCAGCAACGAGACCCTCGGCATCTATTGCATCTTCGAGCCGTGTGCGCGGTGTGAGGGTGCGCATACCATCCTCAATCTCGCCGATGTTCGAGTATATCGCCATCATCGTAAAGCTAACCCAGCCCGTCATTTGTGCAATGCGGATCGAAATCGCTCCCGCAGCAGCAATGTCACCCGCGCTTGCCATATTGCGCTGCCACAAAAACACGGTCGCGCCGATCAGCAATACGGGCAGAATCCCCGCAAGACTCATCAACGAAAAACGAAAGCCAGCCGCGAGCCAACCGTAGTCCAAAGACCGTTTTCGGAAACTTTGCATTGCATCCAACGCGGCACGGTCCTCGTGGTCATCATGGGCAAAAAGTTTGACCGTTTTGATATTGGTAATTGTGTCCACAACCTGACCCGACACCAAAGAGCGCGCACCTGCGCGCGCTGCTGAGCGGACCCTGATGCGCGGCAAGAACCACTTGATCAGCGCGAAGTAGAAGAACAACCAAACCGCCAAGCCAAAAGCAACCCAACCGTTAATCGCCGTGAGCAACAGGACAGACCCAACAAGGGATGCCAGCGCAAAGGCCACCACATTGATCATCTCGGCAGCGACATCTGTGACAGCCCGCGCGGTCTGCATTTGCTTTTGCGCAATGCGGCCTGCAAAATCGTCATCAAAAAAGCTTACGTTCTGGCCCAAGGACCAGCGATGCAAACGCGACAGCACCAGCGGGTTCAGGTTTGGCTGAACAATGATCGCATTCGATCCAGCAGATAGACCAAATAAAACAGGCCGCGCGATGAGGAAAAACGCGATTGAGATAGTGATGACAGCCGTGTTGCGGCCATCAAAAAATGCCTCTGGCCCGCTCGCAACCGTGGCGTCAATCACCCAACCAAGGATGAGCGCTGTTCCAGCCTCTAATGCGCCAGCGATCGCAGAAAATGCCGCGGCCAACCAAAGCGCGGGCCATGCACCTGACAAGCACCAGCGCATAAAAGCCCCCAGTTCCTGCGGCGGCGGTCCGTCGGCGGGGCGGAATGCGTTGATCCAGTTTCCAATGTTCACGTGTTGTCGTCTTCCGTCTTCAGAAAGCCACCCGATTGGCGGACCCAGAATTTTGCATATAGCCCACCTGCCGCCAAAAGCCCGTCGTGGTTGCCATCCTCTACAATGCGGCCCTCATCCAAAACCAGAATGCGGTCCATCTCGGCGATGGTGGACAAGCGGTGCGCAATGGCGATCACAGTCTTACCCTCCATCATACCATAAAGCGTGCTTTGGATCGCTGCTTCAACTTCGCTATCAAGAGCGCTGGTCGCTTCGTCCAATAGTAGAATTGGCGCGTCTTTCAAAATGACACGCGCAAGGGTTACGCGCTGGCGTTGACCGCCTGACAGCTTTACGCCCCGTTCCCCAACACGGCTGGCATATCCCATGCGTCCTTCAGGGTCTTGAAGCTCCCCGATGAAATCATGCGCTTCCGCTTGTCGCGCCGCTTCCATTGCCTCCGCCTCGGTTGCATCAGGGCGGCCATAGCGGATGTTCTCCATAACCGAACGATGGAGCAATGCGCTGTCTTGTTGCACCATGCCGATCTGGCGGCGAAGGCTGTCCTGAGTCACGGCTGTAATATCTTGGCCATCGATCTTAATCTGGCCCACTTCTGCATCATAAAACCGTAAAAGAAGCTTAAGTAGGGTCGATTTTCCAGCACCTGAACGCCCGATAAGCCCGACCTTTTGTCCCGGTTCAATCACTAGATCGATTGCGTTCAATCCACCTGATGAGCGCCCGTAGTGATGGCTCAACCCAGTCATCTCGATCCGCCCATCGCTAAGCTGGAGCGGCTTTGCATCAGGGGCATCCACAAGCGTAATTGGCTGGGCAATTGTCTCCATCCCTTCGGCAACAACGCCAAGCTGTCGAAAGAATGCAGAGAGCGCCCACATGATCCACGCTGTCATTGAATTGAGCCGCAGCGTCAGCGTGGCGGCGGCAGCAACTGTACCCACACTGGCATCGCCTTGCACCCAAAGCGCAAGGGCCCAGCCAACAACACCGACGATCAAAAGACCATTGAGCAAGACAAGAGAGAAATCCATTTTTGTAAAAATGCGCTGCTCAATCTGAAACGTTCGACGAGCTTCTTCAATCGCCTCTTTGGCATATTCCTCTTCACGGTCATGATGCGCGAACATCTTGACCGAATGGATATTGGTATAGGCATCAACCACCCGCCCCGTAACGGCAGAACGTGCATCGGATGCAGCCTTTGACGCGGGACCAATCCGCCGTATCGCCCAGCGCGACAGCAGCACATACAAGGCGAACCAGATCACCAATGGCAGCAGCAGACGCAGATCGGCATTGGTCAATAAAATTGCCGCACCAATAAGATACGCCAACGAAAAGGAGATCGCATCAAAGGCTTGGAACACAACCTCGCCCGCCGCGGGCGGGGTCTGCATGATGCGGTTGGCGATACGGCCCGCAAAGTCATTCTCGAACCAGCCCACAGATTGCCGCAAAACCTGACGGTGCGCACGCCAACGGATCAATGTGCCAAAGTTCGGCATGATCGCATTATTGATCAACGCCACATCAAAAGCCTGAAAGATTGGCCGCAAGAATACGATAAACAGTGCGACGATGATCAACTCGGTGCCATGCTGTGCCCACATTTTTTCGGGCCCTTGCTCCAGAACGTCGACAATGCGCCCCATATAATAGATCAGGCCAACCTCGATCGCGGCGACGACAATTGACATAAATGCTGTCAGCGCAAAAATCTTTTTGAACGGCTGACTGTATCCCATGAAGAATGACCACAAATCCTGTGGCGGACGATCTTCCTTTTCATACTCAACGTAGGGGTTCACCAGATTTTCAAAGAATCGAAACATGCGCGTAGCCTTAAATAAGTGGGTCGTACGACGCTGTGTTAAGGCGCGGGTAGTGAAAGCAGGTCTTGTTTACTCATTGCGAAACCTGACGCAATCCATGCCGTTTTCAACTGGGAAAGACGCGAGCCCAATTCGGCACCCTGATACTTTGGGATAAGATCAGCTGCTTTGACCGGAAACTCCTGACGGGCGGCAAATGCCAGCTGCTCAAGTTGCCCTGCGTCAGGCAGCGTCTCTCCGATTGCACAGCGGATCAGGTAGGCTTGGACAGCTATATCTTCGCCATATTCAAACGCAACCGCCGCAAGAGATACTTCCTCAAACGCGGCGACCTTTATAGCGTCATACATCCGCTGGTCTACCTTACTCAGGCGTAGCTGTGTCGGCACACCCTCCCCGCCCAACGCGACCAACCGCCCAATCCAATTCGGTGCGATGCTTGCCATGGTTTCGCTATGGATCATCAACATCACAAAGCGCACATCGGCACCGGGCAAAATGGTCCCTAAAACGCCTGTTTGGGACATAGAGGCCAGTGCAGTAGAAGGATTAGGAGCGCTCAAAAGCTTGCTCAGCTCGGCGCCAATACGTTCTGCTGAAAGCGTCTCTAATCCGTCCAAATTTCCTGAAATTGCGGCAAGAGCATCGGCATCCATGCCACGTGAGGTATCCCCGTACCACGCATGAAAGCGGAAGTACCGCAGAGTCCGAAGATAATCCTCGCGAATACGCTGATCGGCATCCTCAATAAACCTGACACGCCGCGCACGTAAATCGTCAAGTCCGCCAAGTGGATCAAGAACGTTGCCATCTGAATCGGCATAAAGCGCGTTCATGGTAAAATCCCGACGTCTGGCATCGTCGGTAATGTCATTGGAAAATGCCACAACAGCGCGGCGGCCATCGGTCTCTACATCACGACGAAAGGTGGTCACTTCGTAACCGGTTCCACTTGATACGACCGTAATCGTGCCGTGATCAATTCCAGTGGGGACGGGTTTGAGTCCAGCCGCCTTGGTAAGGGCCGTGACCTGCTGTGGTGTTGCGTTGGTCGACATATCGACATCACTGACCGGAGCGCCCAAAAGCGCGTTGCGCACACAACCGCCAACGTAAAAAATTTGATGGCCACCACTGACAATCGCATCACAAACAGCCTGCGCAGATGGAGCGCTAAGCCATGGTGCATCTGCAGATGCTATTTTTGAATAATCTCGGTCCATGCCCGCAGCATACGCGCAGTCGCGCCCCAGATGTAATAGGGGCCGTAAGGGACTACAAAATAGTGGCGCATCTGCCCACGCCAACGCCGTGACTGGATGATATAATTGTCAGGGTTTAACACGTGATCAAGCGGCACAGAAAAGACTTCGTCTACTTCGCCCGGCTCTGGTACAATCGAAAACGGCTTGTGCACAAATCCTATGACGGGGGTCACTTGGAAACTTGTGACAGTCTCATGCGGGGGCAAAGCCCCGAGTATCTCCACACAGTCAGGCGGCAGGCCGATCTCCTCATGCGCCTCACGCAAGGCTGCGGCGATGACATCGAAATCCCCCTCGTCCTGCTTGCCACCAGGAAACGCAATCTGACCTGGATGATGTTTGAGCGCAGCCGAACGTTTGGTCAGTAATAAAGAGAGCCCCTGATCCGTTTCTATGATAGGCGCAAGCACTCCGGCGGGACGTAGTGTTCGCTCTGCTGGCAGGACGGTATCTGGATTTAAATCAAAGTCGGACGACCCAACGCCCGTTTGCGCCAACGCCGTCCGAAAATGATCAAGGGTGCTACGCATTCTTCTCAGCATCGAAACCCACAGTTAAGGGATCAATGTCATAGTGCGCGCCACAGAACTGACAGTCCGCAGTCACGCGCCCCTCATCTGTTGTCATCGTAGAAATATCCTTGGCCGAATAGATTGACAGGCTTTGCCGCACGCGATCTTCGGAACAAGAGCAACCAAAATGCACGCGCTGCTTGTCAAAGACGCGGGGGCGCTCCTCATGGAACAAACGCAACAAAACATCGGACGGCTCTAGGGTTGGCCCGATTAGTTCGAGATCGTCCACCGTATCAAGCAGAATGTTCACACGGTTCCAGTTTTCCTTTTCGTCATCCTCAAGCAGATCAATCGGCTGCATGATTTCACCAGAACCCTCCGACTGGGCGGCAAAGGGCGATGCCTTTGGCATATGTTGCAACATCACGCCACCTGCACGCCAATGCTCGGATGTATCAGCAGTGGTTGATCTGCCAAAGCTTAGCTCAAATCGCGTCGGTAGCTGCTCGGACTGGGCAAAGTATCCTTCAGCAGATTTTGACAGGCTCTCAGGCGACAGCGGTGCGATGCCCTGGTAGGGTGTGGTACCCTTTCCCTGATCAATCATTACAGCAAAATACCCTTTGCCGACCTGCTCGATCGGAGCGCCATCGGTGAGGCGATTCGCGTCATAACTGGCGTAGGCACGAATGCGGGCAGGTGCGCCTTCTTCGCTGGGACCATAATAATCTGTTGCAATCATCCGGACAGGACCGTCCGATTGTACTTGTAACTGTAACTTCCAGCGCAACTTCATCGTCTGACCGATCAATGCGGTAAGCAATGCCATTTCGGCCACAAGCGCCTCAACGACCGGCGGATAGTTATGCTGCTCCAAAATACCCGCCAATGCAGTATCAAGCCGTGCAATGCGCCCGCGCATGTCGGAGTTGTCAAGTTGGAAAGGCAGAACCGTATCGTCCCACCCGCTGTTGTTTGCGTCTGTCATTTTCGTCTATCCTTACCGCGAAGCACTTGGCATACCGCTTCTATGTAGGGCCGACAAGCCGCGACAAAAAGGGGGCTGTAATGATCAGACGTGTTGGAGAGACCCCAAAGCCGGGCCAGACTTACAAATTGCGTGCGGGGGCCTATGCTATTTTGCCTCTCAAACGGCGATTTTTGCTCACCGCCAGTATGCTTGAACCGATTGAGTTCCAGCTTCCCGGTGGCGGGATTGATCCGGGAGAAAGCCCCTTGCAAACGCTTTACCGTGAGGTGCGGGAAGAAATCGGTTGGTCCATTAGTCAGCCCCGCCGCCTTGGTGCTTTTCGCAGATTTGTGTTCATGCCTGACTATGACATTTGGGCAGAAAAACTGTGCCATGTTTACGTGGCGCGACCTATACGCCAGATCCATCCCCCTACAGAGCCAAACCATGAAACACTGATCCTTGATGCTGATGACGCAATTGCATCGTTGGGCAATGAAGGAGACCGCATGTTTATGGCGGCCTATGTCGCCTCTAGGCCCTGATATTCGAACAGGATCGCAGAGACATCATCAGGAAAATCCTCACTCCCGTTGAACTCTGTGAGCCGCCATATCATTGCTTCGAGAAATGCTGGACCGTGCGTCGCAGATAGATCATTCATCAGGGTGATTAAGCCGTCTTCGTCGAGCATCGTACCGTCTGGTCCTGGACATTCAGTAACTCCATCCGACAAGATCAATATCCGGTCCCCGCGCGCCAAAGTGAGTTCAAACTTTTCAAAACTCACCCCGGAAAGCAGCCCGACGGGAAAACCGCCCGTGCCGATCAGCTCGATTTCACCTCCTACGCGTTGGATCGCGGGATGGGGATGACCCGCCTGCGAGAGTATCATTTGACCTGTCTCAAGCTCGACAAAGGCAAGCAGAAGCGTAAAATAATGCTCTGTCTCCATTTCATTCAAAACCAGATTATTGAGATCAGCAACAACCTCGTCCGGCGAACGTGGGACGAATTCGCCTTTAGTGTTCTTGTGCAAAGCAACATTTTGGTCCGGCGCTGCACTCGAAAGGTATCCGGCAAGTCGCGCTGTCATCAGCGCAGAACTGATACCGTGACCAGACACATCAAGGGCGTATAGGCCAACATGTTTTTGTCCAGCTTCAAAGAATCCGACCAGATCGCCGCCCACGTGCCCTGAAGAGCGCAGCATCAGGGATAAATCCCCAACAGGCAGCGCTCGAAACCGTTCCTTCACCAAGGATTGTTGAAGCTTTTTCGCTTCTTGCAGATCGCTGTCGATGTTGTCGTACAGCTGTTGTAATTCGCCCAATGTCTCGCTGAGAGCGCGGTTTGCTTGCACCATGCTCCGCTGCATCTCAATGAGCCGCTCACCCGCCGTTATGCGTGCGCGCAGCTCATTGTTATCGACAGGTTTACTCAGGAAATCATCTGCGCCGCTGTCCAGTCCACGCGCAACCTCTTCCTTGTCACTTTTTGACGTGAGGAGAATAAAGTAGGTGTACTCGTCGCCGTCTAATGCTCGAAACCGCTGGCACAGCTCAAGACCAGACATGCCCGGCATCATCCAGTCGCTTAATACAAGGTCAGGCCGATTATCCGCAGCAAGGTCAAGCGCCTCTTCACCACCTTCTGCTTCCATTACCTCAAATCCCCACTTTTTGAGAGCAATGGTCAGAAGTTTACGCTGCAACTTACTATCATCTACCACTAGCACACGTCGGATCGCCCCAACATGAGGCAATGTGGAAAGCGGGATAGGGCGGGTTGGAACTGAGGGCATAGTACTTTCGCTAATTGGACGTAATGTCACAAATAGCGGCCTCGTCTTAACAGGCCGTGAAGCCCCCTCCTCACAAACTTTTAACGAGTTGCCCTTACAGCTTTTCGGGTAATCAGGAGACACAAGATGATCAACTGGACAAGGGTCAAAACATTGCGGGATGAGGTTGGAGCGGAGGATTTCGACGACATTGTCGACATTTTCATCGACGAAGTTTCGGAAATGGTCGACCGCTTGCGCAAAGCGCCGAAAATACAAAATCTAGGCGAGGATTTACATGCTTTAAAAGGCAGCGCACTCAACCTTGGTTTCACAGAGTTTTCGGCCCTATGTCAGACAGGTGAAACACTCGCAGCCGAAGGCAAAGCAAATGAAATCGACCTACCTCCCATCCTTTCCTGCTTTGATAACAGCAAAGATGCATTTTTTGAGGGTTTGAAGAATCCCGCTCATATTTAGATCAACTTATAAAAATTCTGGACGCTGATACCACCATACTCGGACATTGCCTTTGCCCGTAGCATTTGCATACCCTTAATCCATCTCGCTGGATCAGCCCCCCTGAGCGCATTATATTTCGCTACATCAGGGTGGGGCATGATGACAAAAGTTCCGTCAGCAACACCTTGCCAAACCGATTTGGCCACGTCTCCCGCAGTCAACAGATTCCCTTGCGCATCGCCATCGCCCAGACCCAAGAGCGGCGTTGCAACGTATTGGGGACAGACAACTGAAACGCCAATTCCATCATTTCCATGCGTGATTAAAAGAGATTCGGCAAAGCTGACAGCAGCGTGTTTGGTCGCAGAATACGCCGCATCGCCGATCTGGTTTAGGAGCCCCGCAGCAGAGGCAACATTCACAAAATGCCCCGATCCTCGTTCAATCATGGCAGGCAACAATGCACGAGCAGCCCAAACATGCGCCATAACATGGACGTTCCAATTTAGCGTCCAATCCGCATCGGAGGCTGACGCCGCATGAGAGGGATCACCGCGCCCCAATCCAGCATTCGAGACAAATATATCTACGGGTCCATGCGCTTCTTCAGCATTTTGGATCCCCGCAATGATTTGCGCCTCGTAGGTCACATCACAGGCCACTGCCATGCCGCCAATTTCCTGCGCAAGAGCATTTGCCGCATCAATGTTGAGATCGGCAATGCAGACCTTACCACCCGCTTCGGCGGCTTGCCGTGCAAGTGCGGCACCGATGCCGCTTGCTCCACCCGTAACAACGATCGACTTGCCCGAGATATCCATAGCGCTCTCCTAAATCACGAATTGGGCAAGCGTCTCATCATTGGTGATATCTGTATAGGTGAACCCTGCGTCATCAAGCTGGGCGAGGAAGCGTGGGAACGTGTCAGGGTTCAGCGTTTCAATTCCGATCAGAACCGAACCGAAGTTGCGTGCCGATTTCTTGAGATACTCAAAGCGGCAGATATCGTCGTCAGGGCCGAGAATGTTCAGGAACTCTTTGAGCGCTCCAGGACGCTGGGGCATACGTAAAATAAAGTACTTTTTTAGACCCGAATATCGCTGCGCACGTTCCTTCACTTCGGGCAGCCGCTCGAAATCAAAGTTGCCACCAGAAGTGACGCAGACAACAGTCTTGCCCTTGATCTGCTCCGCAACTTCGCCCAGCGCCTCAATGCTCAAGGCACCTGCTGGCTCCAACACTATTCCCTCAACGTTTAGCATTTCGATGATGCTCACGCAGATGCGGTCCTCGGTCAGATGCACAACATCGCTACGCTTGGCGTCTTTCAGTTTTTCAAATGTTCGCACGCCGATTTTGGCAACCGCAGCACCATCAACAAAACTATTGATCGGTGATACATCAATCGGCGCACCCTCTTCCAAAGCGCGCCCAAGGCTGGGCGCACCTGTCGGCTCTACATAAGTATAAGTACAGCGATCCCCGAAAAAGGCACGCGTGCCCGCAGACAGGCCCCCGCCCCCGACAGGCAGGATAATATGATCGGGTACGCCGCCCAACTGGTCCTCAATCTCAACCGCGACAGAGGCCTGCCCCTCTATTACATTATCATCGTCAAACGGTGATAAGAAATAAGCACCTTCATCCGCGCAGAATGCTTGCGCAGATTTTAGGGTTTGATCAAAATAGTCGCCGACAAGGCGCACTTCGATGTTGGCTCCACCGAACATCTTGGTCTTTTGAATTTTCTGCTGAGGTGTGGTGACAGGCATAAAAATGACGCCCCGCACGCCGAAATGACTGCACATAAAAGCAACACCCTGTGCGTGGTTGCCAGCAGACGCGCAGACAAAAAGCTGATGTTCTGGGATCAGTTTGCGCATGGCATTAAACGCGCCGCGCAATTTGTATGAACGCACGGGACTAAGGTCTTCACGCTTCAAGTAAATTTCGGCACCATACCGCTCTGACAGATGTTCGTTCTTAAGGAGGGGCGTAGCAGGAAACACCGCACGCATGGCACGAGTGGCGGCAATTGCGCCCATTTGGAAATCATCGCTCATGTGCTGCGGCCCTTGTATTGCGCCTGTCTTGGATAGGACCCCCAGACACCCCCGTCAATAAACCCATCTCACTTGCTGTACGGCGCGAAACCCGATACGCCACCCGCGAAACGCGACAAAGGAAGAGATCATGTCTGCACCCAAAAAAGTTGTGCTCGCCTACTCCGGTGGCCTCGATACCTCGATCATCCTCAAATGGCTCCAGACCGAATATGGTTGTGAGGTTGTAACCTTCACCGCTGATCTGGGTCAGGGCGAAGAGTTGGAGCCTGCGCGCGCCAAAGCGGAGATGATGGGTGCGTCGGAGATTTACGTCGAAGATGTCCGCGAAGAGTTTGTGCGTGATTTTGTATTCCCGATGTTCCGTGCCAATGCAGTTTACGAAGGGCTGTACTTGTTGGGCACTTCCATCGCGCGTCCGCTGATCTCTAAACGTCTGGTTGAGATTGCCCATGAGACTGGCGCAGATGCCGTAGCCCACGGTGCGACTGGCAAAGGTAACGATCAGGTTCGGTTCGAGTTGGCCGCCTACGCCCTAGATCCTAACATCAAAGTAATTGCCCCATGGCGCGAATGGGATTTGACCAGCCGCACCAAGTTGCTTGAGTTTGCAGAGCAGAACCAGATCCCCGTTGCAAAAGACAAGCGCGGCGAAGCGCCCTTCTCGGTTGATGCGAACCTATTACATACCTCGTCAGAGGGCAAAGTTCTGGAAGATCCTGCCGTAGATGCGCCAGAGTATGTTTACCAGCGCACCGTCGCGCCAGAGGATGCACCAAACGAGCCTGAGTATGTTGAAGTCGGATTCGAACGCGGCGATGCGGTTTCCGTGAATGGCGATAACCTCTCCCCCGCTGAAGTGCTGACCAAGCTGAACGAGCTGGGCGGCAAACACGGCTGTGGTCGTCTTGATCTGGTTGAAGGCCGTTTCGTTGGCATGAAATCACGCGGTATCTATGAGACACCCGGCGGCACGCTGTTACTCGAAGCGCACCGTGCAATCGAATCTATCACGCTGGACCGTGGCGCAATGCATCTCAAAGACCAGCTAATGCCGCAATACGCCGAGTTAATTTACAACGGTTTCTGGTTCTCGCCAGAACGCACAATGCTGCAAGCCGCCATCGACGCCAGCCAAACACACGTCACAGGTACTGTTCGTTTGAAACTTTACAAAGGACATGTGCGCACCGTTGGGCGCTGGTCTGATTACAGCCTCTATTCCGAGGCGCATGTAACGTTTGAAGATGATGCGGGAGCCTACGATCAAAAAGACGCGGCAGGATTTATCCAACTTAACGCACTCCGCCTAAAGCTGTTGGCCGCACGCGACAAGCGGATGAAGTAGAGACGCGCCAATCCTGCTTCGTCCTAAACCAAAAAATAGCGACCCAGACTGAGAGAGCCTGGGTCGCTTACTCGTTAACCATACCGGAAACCGGCTACACAACCGTAGTTGCATAGATACTGTTTAAGAACGCTGAACATTTAACAGCGGAATTTATCCAATCACGGGGAAATGCGGGCATCACGTAACCCTGAGTAGTAAGGGAGCGCGGCATCCAGTATGGATCTGAGTGTTTCTGGCACTTCTGGCAATGGCCCTTCTGCCCCCGCAATTCCAGTGCTTTTGTGCACCGCCCCATACCAGTGTTTCGCCCAGACACCGTCCTCTGCTCTTGGGCCAGCAGGCCATTTGAGCATTGCAGGATCAAATGGCAAATTAATCGCCTTACACAGTGCACGTAGCATCATTTCAGGCTGGGCCCGAATATCAGTGCTGTCGATCACAATCCCGCCCAGCTTGTTGTAGATTTCTGCTTGCTGAACAAATCCGATGTCTTTCAATGTTGGCGCTTCGCGTTTGGCAGCATAGCTCGCAATAACACGCGCAGGGTGCCTGATCAGGTGCACATTCACGCAATCCTTGGCCCAGTCCAGCGGGAAGTTAGACAGCATGTGATGTGGCATATGCTTCATATAGATATGCGGTGTGCCGTCTCTCTTGCAGGTTTCTGCAATGCTATGCGGGTCGGTTTCATGCCCCGCAACGATTTCAGCCGTCATGGGGTGGTCCGCGCCCGTGGCCAAAAGATAGGCCGCATAGAACGGCTCATCCATAATCGAAAAGTCAGCCCTCGCCCCAAATGCGTACATCATTGCCGTGCTCAAGTTACGCGGGCCGGACCACATTGCTATTCGCATCTTCATATCCTCTGAAACGTTCACGCTATTCTGCGGGTTTAGGTCGCACACATCACGGTAAACTGAATACACCAGATCGTGAAAATGCCAATCGCCCGTTGCGTGCTAGGATCATTCGGTCCAGCCTTTGGAAAAATGGAGAGTATTGTGAACATCATCGAGAATCTCAAAGTCTTCAGTCTTGCAGGACTGATTGTAGTGGGCCTTTTCGTCCAAGCAATGCCTGCACAGGCCGCAGGTTCCGAAACACTCACCGTTGCCGGAGGGTGCTTTTGGTGCGTTGAAGCTGATTTCGAAACGGTAGAAGGTGTCACCGATGCTGTCTCCGGCTATGCTGGTGGGGCCACGTCGAACCCGACCTACAAGGAGGTCACTGGGGGTAACACAGGTCACTACGAAGTTGTCCAAATTACCTTCGATCCAGCCATCGTGAGCGCAGACACCCTTCTCGATCTCTTTTTTCGCTCGGTTGATCCGACGGACGCCGGAGGTCAGTTTTGTGACCGTGGCCTCAGCTATCGCACTGCAGTTTTTGCAACTGACAATCAGAAAACAGCAGCGGAGAACGCAAAGGCTGATGCTGAAAAAGAGCTAGGCAAAGAAGTCGTTACGCCAGTTTTGAGCGCGACCAAGTTTTACCCCGCAGAGGCCTACCATCAGGATTATGCTAAAGGTAAGAAACTGGTACTCACACGCTTTGGCCCCAAAAGCCAAGCAAACGCATACAAAGCGTATCGCAAAGCCTGCGGTCGTGACGCACGGGTAAAAGAACTGTGGGGGTCGGCAGCTCCGTTTGTGGATTAAATCCCGAAATGGTCCTGAATTTCCTTGAGGTCAGGGATCACATCCGCAGTGCCGCGCCGCGTCACCATGAGGGCACCTGCTTTGAGCGCAAGGTCAATTGCTACCTCCATTTCCATACCGCGATCCAAGGCCGCAACCAGATAACCTGTAAAGGTATCACCAGCGCCAGTAGTATCCACAGCATCTGCAGGATAAGCGTCAAAGTGCTTTTCCCCTGCATTAGAGACCCATCTGCAACCTTTTGCGCCTAATGTAATCACAACGTCCGCAACGCCCAGCGCTTCAGCGGGTTTGCCTGTAGAGGCCTCCAACTGTGCCGCCTCAACCTCATTGAGAACGAGCAAATCAATACGACCTAACAAGCGCTCGATCGCAGCCGCCTCAAAAGGTGCGGCGGCATAGGCGACACGCAAACCCAGTGATTTCGCTGTAGTCGCCGCATATTCCTGACCATTGGTTTCATTCTGCATGAGCAGAAAATCTTTGTGCGACGCTTCGGACAGGGCAGCGCCGATAATTGCTTCTGTAAGGTGCACATTTGCCCCTTGAAACAGAACGATACTGTTCTCACCCTCCGGATCTATCACAATATTTGCGTGGCCCGTTGGCACTTCGATCTGAGCGATATGTGGGGTGTCGACGCCGTATTCTATCAATCGGTCGCGAGTCCAGCGTCCATCCGGACCAATCGCACCGATATGGGAAACACGTGCGGCAGCACGGGCCGCCGCGACCGACATATTCGCACCCTTTCCACCAAGCCCGAACCCATAGCTGAGCGCTGCCAGTGTTTCGCCAGGCGCAGGTAAATGAGGCACCTCATAAAAGTTATCGATATTGATCGAGCCGAGGTTCCAGATCATCCGCCCACCTTGGAGGCTGCGAGGATCGCCATGTTGAGAATATCGTTTGTCGTCGATGTGGAGGAAGCAATCTGAATCGACTGATCCAGCCCCGTGAGGATCGGACCGATTACTGTCGCCCCTGCCATTTCCTGCATCAACTTGACCGAAATACTGGCAGAGTGTCGGGCGGGCACAACCAATATATTCGCCGGACCTGTCAAGCGGGAGAAAGGATATTTTTTCTGGCTCTCGACATTGAGTGCGACATCAACGGTCATTTCACCCTCAAACTCAAAATCGACGCCACGACTATCAAGAACGTCGGGCGCTAAGTGCATCTTCTCTGCCCGTTCGGACACAGGATAGCCAAAGGTTGAAAAGCTAACAAATGCCACACGCGGCTCCAGCCCCAGATGCCGCGCAACACGTGCGCCACTTTCTGCAATATTGGCAAGGTCCTCCGCATCGGGCCATTCATGCACAAGCGTATCGCCAATCAACACAATCCGGCCCTTGTGGAGTACAGCCGTAATCCCAGCGGCCCCCGCTTTTGCATTGGCATCGAACACATGATTGATCCGGTCCAAAACATGCGCTGATTTACGGGTCGCTCCAGTCACAAGGCCGTCTCCGTGCCCATGTGCCAGCATCAAGGCCGCAAATACATGACGGTCCGTTGCAGCAAGGCGGTGAATGTCTTTGCTATCAAAGCCGCGGCGCTGAAGGCGTTTGTAGAGGAATGATTTATACATATCCAAATGCTGGGTGTTGCCCGCATTAACGACTTCCAATTCCCGCGTCGCGTCTTCCATGCCAGCCTTGATCAGCTTTGCCTTCACATCGTCGGCGCGACCAACAACCAGCGCTTTTCCCAACCCTTGCCGCTGATACATCACAGCTGCGCGGAGCACTTTTGGATCATCACCCTCTGCGAAAATCATACGCGCTTGATTTGTCCGAGCACGTGCATTGATACCCCGCATCACGTTTGCTGTCGGATCAAGACGGGATTTCAAGCTTTGCTCATAGGCATCCATATCAATGATGGGACGGCGCGCAGCCCCCGTATCCATCCCCGCCTTTGCAACAGCAGGTGGAATGCGGTGGATCAAGCGCGGGTCAAATGGCGTCGGAATGATATAGTCACGGCCAAAGCTTAGGTTCTTGCCGTAGGCGAGCGCCACTTCGTCCGGCACGTCCTCACGCGCCAGCTGGGCAAGGGCGTGGGCGCAGGCGATCTTCATCTCATCGTTGATGGCGCGTGCATTGATATCCAGCGCCCCACGAAAAAGATAAGGAAAGCCGAGGACATTATTCACCTGGTTCGGGTAATCACTACGCCCTGTTGCAACGATGGCATCGGCACGCACAGCGTGTGCTTCTTCTGGCGTTATCTCGGGATCGGGGTTCGCCATGGCAAAAATTACGGGATAGTCGGCCATGCTCGCAACCATCTCGGGCGTAACGGCACCTTTGACCGACACACCAAGAAACACATCAGCGCCATCCATCGCGTCGGCAAGGCTTCGCGCCTCCGTGGTGGCGGCATGGGCTGACTTCCACTGATTCATACCTTCGGTACGACCCTGATAAATCACACCTTTGGTATCACACATGATACAATTGTTGTGCCGGGCACCCATTGCTTTGAGCAACTCAAGACAGGCAATGCCAGCAGCCCCCGCACCATTGAGAACTATGCGCACATCTTCAATTTTCTTGCCCGATATCTTGAGCGCATTAAGCAAACCAGCCGCACAGATAACAGCAGTGCCATGCTGGTCATCGTGAAAAACGGGGATGTCCATTTCTTCTTTCAGACGCTGCTCAATGATGAAACACTCGGGCGCCTTGATATCTTCGAGGTTGATGCCACCAAATGTCGGGCCCATCAACTTGACCGCATTAATGAAGGCTTCGGTGTCTTCGGTGTCCAGTTCAAGGTCGATCGAGTTCACATCGGCAAACCGTTTGAACAATACGGCCTTCCCCTCCATCACAGGTTTGGACGCCAGAGCACCAAGATTGCCAAGGCCCAGAACAGCAGTCCCATTTGAAATAACAGCGACTAGGTTTCCCTTGTTGGTATAGTCGTATGCCAGCTGCGGGTCGGCAGCGATTGCCTCACAAGGGACCGCAACACCCGGAGAATACGCAAGCGACAAGTCACGCTGCGTCGCCATTGGAACTGTGGCGGAAATCTCGAACTTTCCCGGTGTAGGCTCAAGGTGAAAGGCAAGTGCCTCTTCGGATGTTACTTTGTTTTTGGTCACAGGCTTGGCACTCTCAATTTGATTTTATCTTTCATAGCTGGCGCCGCGTCTGCGCACAATCAGGCGACAAACCTTAGCCAATCATGGTTGGCAACAAATGCATCGTGGCGTTCAGGAAAATCGGCGGCAAGGCGCGACAGTGCCCAGCGGATGACTTGTGCACGCTCGCAGCGATTTGCGCACCAAATTATCCTGATAAGGGTCTGCCAGCGCGCTGGATCTGCCTTGAATGCTTGCTCAAGGGCGATAAGTTCCGATTTCGGTTGATCCAACGCTTTGTGGCAATCGGCACATAAGATACACAGATCCAGGTCGGCAGTGACCATCTTCTCGTGCTGAGCCAGAAGAGCCAGCGCCCGAGCGGCGGCGCCTGCCTTGAGGACGCGGTCGCCCAGCACATGAAGACTTTTCGGGTCAGGCATGGTTGGTATCTGACCCAGCACCGTTACGATAAAAGACACCACTTGGGCCGCGCCAAAATCAGAGACGGCTGTTGGAACAATCCCCTCAGTTTTAAACTGAGGCTCAGCCAACGTGTCGTCATTGTTGAAGTCCGCAAAGAAATTGAGGTAGCGACACTGGCTTGCATGCGCGAGAGGCCAAAAATCTGCCCAACGTGTCTTGGCGGTCTGTAGGGTACCAAGCTCAATTACGAAAGCATCGGGATTGGCAAACAGCATATTCGTAAAGCCCGCACCGTGGTTCGAGATCATCATTTCGGCCTGCGCCATCAATGCAACTTGCTCCAATGGCTCAAGATCTTCGAACACTACATATTCAAACCCAAACCGCTGCAAATGCTCCAGCAACAAATCCTGCCCCGCCAATGGACGCGGCCTGCTTTGTGCGCTCCCCCGACCAATAAAGAACCGTTTTGGCAGATACCCAAAATCGCGCCCTTCTATTGCCTTGAGCGCCCGCTCTCTCAACGCGAGCAAAGGAGTGCTTACTGCGTTCATTGCTAACACGGGTAGAAAATCGATGCTGCCAAAGATGTGACCCTCAGGCGCAATATCCGCCAGCTTTTCCAGATCAGTTTGGGGCATTTGGCACATACCGCCGATAAAGTTATAGGCAGTCAACACGAGGTCATAGTCTTTCGGAGTGCGCTCAAAGAATACCCGCCCCAAGAATTCAGGGAATAACGCAGCAACAAAAGCGTCGGCAAATTCACGGTGCTTTTCTTCCTGATTTGGGAAGTGAAAATAGATGTTTCCCTGAAATCCAACGTCATCAAGAACACACAGATGACTCAGTGATTCTGTGATGAAATGATAATAGTTGAAGGTGTTCCGACACTCGATAGCGAAGTCCAAATCAGACTCTAAAAAGGTTTTTTCTTCACCAATTTTCCGACCTTCATTCCCTGATCGGCATTTTTTGAGATAGGCGTTAAGAGCTTCGATTGATGGCCTTTCCTCGCTATCATTCTCCAACCGAAAGCTATTAAATAGTCGCGTTGCAGATGCACCAGACAGCACAAGTTTGTCACCCGCCATCGCGTGCGATTTACGAAAACTGGCACGCTCGATCACTGCGGGCACTGCGTTGATTTCCACCGCACTCTTAAACCGCTTATGGCGGTCCACAGATCTAACAAACGATCGGATTTTTTCGTTAATTTCAGGGTGGGCACTCACGGCGAAACCGACAATCGTGGCTGGTGGGATCGTGCGCCAGAAAAACTTGGGTCGTCTAAGTAGCTTGAGGCCCTCATCCTGCCACGGGTTGAGGAACAGCGCTTCTGGATCTGCGGAAAGGTCAATCTTGTTGCGCACAGGTTTCAACCTCTATCGGAGGAATTGGAGGTTGTTCTAACACATTCACCGCACTCGTCCATCCGGTTGGCCCCCTTCCCTCCTTTGCTGTGGTTTTGTAAGGACGTAGGATGCGAGGGGGAAGCATATGAACACCGCGACAGTTACGCCAATGATGGCCCAGTACTTGGAGATCAAATCCGGCTATCCGGATGCTCTCCTGTTTTATCGTATGGGTGATTTTTATGAGTTGTTCTTCGACGACGCCGTCGCAGCTGCCGAAGCGCTTGATATCGCCCTGACCAAACGTGGCAAACATGATGGCAGTGATATCCCTATGTGTGGTGTTCCTGTCCACGCAGCCGAAGGATATCTCCTCACCCTGATCCGAAAAGGGTTTCGCGTCGCCGTAGGTGAGCAGCTAGAGACCCCCGCCGAAGCGAAAAAACGCGGCAACAAATCTGTGGTTAAGCGCGATGTTGTCCGCCTCGTTACACCTGGCACGTTGACCGAAGAATCATTACTCGAAGCGCGACGGCACAATTACCTCGCCGCATTTGCTGACGTGCGCGATACGCATGCGCTTGCGTGGGTCGATATTTCGACAGGCGCTTTTCATGTCATGACCGTTCCACTCGTGCGCCTAGGTCCAGAACTTGCCCGCCTCGCCCCATCCGAACTTTTGATTGCGGAAGGAAAAGAAGGTGAGCACCGCGAGCTTGAAGCCGAGTTTGGCTTGTCCCTCACCTCACTGGCCCGTGCGAGTTTTGACAGTACGGGCGCGGAGGCGCGGCTGTGCTCGCTGTTCGGCGTGTCGTCTCTTGATGCATTCGGCAGTTTTGACCGCGCCGAAGTGTCCGCGATGGGTGCCTTGATCGAATATCTCGATATGACCCAGAAGGGCAATCTGCCGCTGTTGCGCAAACCTGTGAAAGAGGCCGAAGCGCGAACAATCCAGATTGATGCTGCGACACGGCGCAATCTGGAACTTACCCATTCACTTTCTGGTGGCCGATCAGGCACTCTTCTCTCTGTAATGGACCGAACTGTCACAGCTTCTGGTGCGCGACTGTTGGAGCGTCGCATTTCAAGTCCTTCACGTGTGTTAGAGACGATTCACGCACGGCTTTACGCAATTGACTTTGCTATGGGAAATCCAAGGGTCGCCCAAGACATTCGTGACCGCTTGCGTTCTGTGCCAGACCTTGAACGCGCATTGTCGCGGCTTTCCCTTGATCGTGGTGGGCCGCGGGACCTTGCTGCGATCCGAAATGGCCTATCCGAAGCCGCTTACCTTAATCAGACGCTTCAAGCCCTTGATTTACCACCCCTGTTGAGTTCTGCCGTAACAAATCTTGCAGGGCATGACGAACTTGTCGACCTTTTGGACGAGGCTTTGATCGCTGAGCCGCCCCTACTTGTTCGGGACGGTGGCTTCATCGCGCAAGGTTATCGAGAAGAGCTAGATGAAGTCCGCCAGCTTCGCGATGAAGGACGGAGTGTCGTGGCAAACATGCAGGCCCAATTCGTCACTGATACAGGTATTTCGGCTCTAAAGATCAAACACAACAATGTGCTGGGCTACTTTATCGAGACGACGTCGACCCATGCAGAAAAGATGTTGTCGCCCCCGCTGTCCGACAAATTCATCCACAGACAGACAACGGCCAATCAGGTGCGCTTTACCACTGTGGAATTGTCAGAACTTGAGACAAAAATTCTCAACGCTGGCAATCATGCCGTTGAATTGGAAAAGCATCTCTATGCGGGCCTTAGGGAAGCAATCTTGGTGAAGTCTGGCGAAATTGGAGCGACCTCTGCGGCGCTGGCAGAGCTTGATTTAGCTGCCGCACTCGCCGATCTGGCACAGTCAGAGAATTGGGTAAAACCTCTTGTCGACAATTCCCGCGCATTCGACATTCAAGGGGGGCGGCATCCCGTGGTTGAACGTGCCTTGGCCCAACAGTCAGGCATTCAATTTGTGGCGAATGATTGCAATCTGAGCGCTGACACCGATGCCGCAATCTGGTTGCTCACTGGTCCGAACATGGCGGGTAAGTCGACCTACCTCCGTCAAAATGCACTCATGGCACTGATCGCTCAAATGGGTAGCTATGTTCCCGCACGCTCTGCCCACATCGGTTTAGTTAGCCAGTTGTTCAGCCGCGTTGGTGCATCTGATGATTTGGCACGTGGTCGATCAACCTTTATGGTCGAAATGGTTGAGACTGCTGCGATCCTCAACCAAGCGGACGATCGCGCGTTAGTAATTCTTGACGAGATCGGGCGCGGCACAGCGACTTACGATGGCCTGTCTATTGCATGGGCCACGCTGGAGCATCTCCATGACGTAAATCGCGCACGCGCTCTGTTCGCCACGCACTACCATGAGATGACAGCACTGGCTGGAAAACTGGACGGGGTCGATAATGCAACTGTTACGGTCAAGGAGTGGGAAGGCGAGGTCATCTTCCTGCATGAAGTGAAAAAAGGAGCGGCCGATCGCTCTTATGGTGTTCAGGTCGCACAGCTTGCTGGCTTACCTCCTGCGGTCATCGCTCGCGCACGGGTCGTTCTAGAGGCGTTGGAAAAGGGTGAACGTGAGGGCGGTGCGACGCAAAAGACGTTGATCGACGATCTACCGTTGTTCGCAACTGCCCAGACCCCACCACCAATGTCCCTGAAGGTGTCAGCTCTAGACAGTATGATGGATGACATTATGCCAGATGAGCTAACGCCGCGCGAAGCGCTGGACTTAATCTACAAATTGAAAGAGGCGGCCAAAACCTGACCGCCTCCTCCATATCGTAAACACTAAAATGTTTAGCCAGGTGTAGAGGATACGCCAACTTGCGCAGGACGCAGTAAACGATCATGCAGCATGAACCCTTCAGCAGCGACCTGAATGATATCGCCAGCTTTGGTGTTTGGAACTGGTGCTTCGAACATCGCCTGATGTACCTTGGGGTCAAAACGATCACCAACTTCTGGTGTCACGGACACGATCCCATGCTTTTTGAAGACCGAAAGAAGCTCTCGCATCGTCAGATCAATACCTTCAAGAAGCGGACCTGAAACAGCGCGCTGCTCCTCTGTGGCCGCTTCCAGTGCACGCTTCATATTGTCATAGACCGACAGCATATCACGGGCGAGCTTTGAGCCACCGTAGTTCTCGGCCTCACGGCGATCCTTATCAGACCGCTTACGCGCGTTCTCGGCATCGGCGAGCGCGCGCTGAAAACGATCTTTGTACTGATCGCGTTCTGCCATTACTTCTTCGAGAGCCAGTTCGGCCTCATCAATTTCTTCCATCTCGTCCGCATAAGCTTCTGCTTCTGCGGCTTCGGGATCATCCAGAAAATCGTTCGGGTCTGCCATTTTTCACCTCTAACTCCGGTCGGAAATTAGCTTTCCGACCAGTTGCGCCGTGTAGTTCACAATCGGCACGATACGTCCATAGTTCAGGCGCGTTGGGCCAATAACACCCACAGCACCGATGATCTTACGATCAGAGTTCATATATGGGGAAACTACCAAAGAGGAACCCGAAAGTGAGAAAAGTTTGTTCTCAGAGCCAATAAAAATGCGCACACCATCACCATCTTCGGCCAATTCAAGGAAATCAGCGATATCACGCTTGCGCTCAAGGTCATCGAAGAGGCTCCGCACCTTCTCCAAATCTTGCGCTTCGCCACTTCCAGTGAGAAGATTTGCACGGCCCCGCACGATAAGCCGCTCTGGCTGGTCCTCTCCACTTTCCCAAATCACAAGGCCACTCTCGACCAGTTCAGCTGCAAGGGTGTCGATTTCTTGACGGCGTCTTTTCATTTCCGTCTTGATGGTGCGCTGAAGCTCGCTCAGGGTTTTCCCCTCAACCAGGGAGTTCAAAAAATTCGCGGCTTCGCGCATGGAACTGGGGGTTTGTCCATGCGGCGGTGTAAACAGCCGGTTTTCAACATGCCCGTCAGAAAATACCAAAACCGCCAAAGCACGATCATGGGACAACGAAACAAATTCGATATGTTTGATCGGCGCTTCATGCTTGGGCGCGAGGACAAGTGATGCACCCTGCGTCACACCCGACAAGGCAGTGCCAAGACGATCAAGCATACCCGTTACATCATCTTCATTTCGACCCATCGTGGCATCAATCTGGGCGCGGTCACCCACATCTGGATTGCCAACTTCGAGCAATCCATCGACAAACATCCGCAAGCCCATTTGGGTCGGCACACGCCCTGCACTTGCATGAGGGCTATCGAGCAGACCCAGATATTCCAGATCCTGCATCACGTTGCGGATCGTTGCCGCGCTGACCTTCTCCGAGAAGTCGCGGGTGAGCGTTCTGGAACCCACAGGATCTCCATTTGCAAGATACCCTTCGACCACGCGACGAAACACTTCGCGAGAGCGATCATTCATTTCCTGCAAAAGGCCCGAGGTGTCTGTCATACTGTCACATTAAGGGTGCGGGGGTTGCATCTGCAAGGGACGGAGAGGTATCTCCAAGCTCAAATCAAACAAAAGGAATATTCCATGCGCCCATCCGGTCGGAAACTTGACGAAATGCGTGACGTCTCTGTCGAGGTTGGCTTCACGAAACACGCCGAAGGCTCCGCCCTGATCAAAATGGGCGATACACATGTTCTTTGTACCGCGTCGATTGAGCCGCGGGTACCTTCGTTTATCAAAGGCTCCGGCCTTGGTTGGGTCACAGCAGAATATGGTATGCTGCCGCGCGCGACCAACACACGGATGCGCCGCGAAGCGGCAGCGGGTAAGCAAGGCGGGCGCACGGTAGAAATCCAGCGCCTGATTGGCCGTTCCCTGCGCGCAGGTGTTGACCGCGTGGCACTGGGAGAACGCCAGATCACGGTAGATTGCGATGTACTTCAGGCGGATGGCGGCACGCGGTGCGCCTCTATTACAGGGGGTTGGATCGCCCTCCGGCTTGCGGTGAACAAACTAATGAAAGCTGGCGATGTAATGAGTGATCCGATGCTCGATCCTGTGGCTGCGATCAGCTGTGGCATTTATGCGGGTCAGCCTGTTCTAGATCTTGATTATCCAGAGGACTCTGAGGCAGGCGTGGATGGTAATTTTATTATGACCGAAAGCGGTCAAATGATTGAAACCCAGATGAGCGCTGAGGGCTCCACCTATTCCCGCGGCCAGATGAACGAACTCATCGACTTGGCTGAGAAAGGTATTGCAGAATTGACTGCAATCCAGAAAACGGTCTGCTCATGAGCCGTAAGTTTGAAGGGGAACGCATTCTCATTGCCACTCACAACGCTGGCAAACTAGAAGAGATGCAGGAACTGTTTGCGCCACTTGGCATCACGGTTGTCGGCGCAAAAGAATTGGGTCTGGAAGAGCCGGAAGAAACCGAAGACACCTTTATCGGTAATGCGCGGATCAAAGCGCATGCAGCAGTCAAGGCGACTGGCCTCCCTGCATTGGCAGACGACAGTGGCATTCAGGTTGCCGCCTTGGACAATGCCCCCGGCGTCTATACGGCTGATTGGGCAGAAACTCCCCATGGCCGTGACTTTGTCATGGCGATGCACAAGACACATGATCTTTTGGAAAAGGCGAACGCCCCTTACCCTCGCGCGGCGCGGTTTTGCGCAACGCTGGTCTTGGCCTGGCCTGACGGACACGACGAGGTTGTCGAAGGTTTTGTCGACGGGACGTTCGTTTGGCCAATGCGCGGCGAAACAGGTCACGGCTATGATCCGATCTTCCAACTCGTTGGTGAGACACGAACCTTCGCCGAGATGAGCCATGATGAAAAGAATAAGATAAGCCACCGCGCTGATGCGTTCACCAAACTTCTGGCCCAGTGCTTTGATCGTTAAACCCGCTTTTTCAGAGGATTGGCGGCAAGGTGGCTTTGGCATCTATATTCATTGGCCCTTTTGCGAAGCAAAGTGCCCGTACTGTGACTTTAACAGCCATGTTTCGCGGAACATCGATCAATCTGCTTGGAAAATGGCCTACCTTGCCGAGCTAGAGCGATGTGCAACCGAAACACCAGGACGGACTGTTACCGCGGTTTTCTTCGGAGGTGGCACCCCAAGCTTGATGAACCCCGATACAGTCGCCGCTGTGATCGCAAAGATCAAAGCACTTTGGCCAACAGCAAATGATCTGGAGATCACACTTGAGGCGAATCCAGGCTCTGTCGAAGCGGGTCGTTTTGTGGCGTATCGTGACGGTGGAGTGTCCAGAATTTCGATGGGCATCCAAGCGCTGAATGACGTCGATCTGAAACGACTTGGCAGGATACATTCAGTCTCCGAAGCCCTAGCTGCATTTGAGATTGCGCGAAATACGTTCGAGCGCGTCAGCTTTGACCTCATATATGCACGCCAGGATCAAAGCCTCAAAGATTGGGAAGCCGAACTAAGACAGGCTCTAACCTTATCAATAGATCATCTTTCACTGTATCAGTTAACAGTCGAAGACGGCACAGCTTTTGGTGACCGTTATGCAGTTGGAAAACTACGGGGCCTTCCAGATGATGACCTCGGCGCGGACATGTTTGACCTGACGCAGGACGTATGTGGAGCAGCGGGTATGCCCGCATATGAAGTATCAAACCACGCACGGGATGGTGCACAGTCACGGCATAATCTGATCTATTGGCGGTATGGTGACTACCTTGGAATTGGTCCCGGTGCACACGGACGGCTTACGGTAAACGGTCTGAGGCACGCAACTACTTGTTTTAGCAATCCGAAGCGTTGGCTCGACGCCGTTGAAGAGGGCGCAGCAGAGCAAAGTAGGGAATCCTTGTCCATTGAGGATGAAGCTACGGAGTTTCTCCTGATGGGCCTTCGGTTACGAACCGGTATTGATGTTAATCGGTATGCGGCTCTTGCGCAGAAACCGTTAGATGCGGCTGCTGTGACCCACCTAACGGACATTGGTATGATTGAAGCCTCAGAATCTATATTAAGGGTTACAGATCAAGGGTTTAGAGTTCTAAACTCTGTGATATTTGCGCTTCTGACTGACTAAGTTGCACTCAACAATCTGCAGAGCTCGTCGAGCTCCTCCAGCGTCTTATAGCTGACAGTCAACTTGCCGCTTTCCTGCCCCGGCTTGTGCGTGAGTGAGACGGCCATCCCCAGATTGGCCGCAAGATCGCCTTCTAACGCTTTGGTATCAGCGTCTTTGTCAGCTTCGTCCGATGTGCCCGTGGGCTTATCCTTTGCTGGACCAGCAAGTTCCTTTTTCACAAGTGCTTCCGTCGCCCGCACTGAAAGCCCTCCCTTGATGATCTGCTGGGCCAGCTTCAAAGGGTCCTGTGCGGGAATCAAGGCACGCGCATGGCCTGCACTAATCTTTCCCTCACGCAAAAGCTCGAGAACAGATATTGGGAGATTGAGCAGGCGCAAAAGATTCGCAATATGACTGCGGCTCTTACCTAATGCCTCAGCCATCCTCTCTTGGGTATGGCCAAATTTATCCATTAATTGCTTATAGCCGGCCGCCTCTTCAGCAGCATTCAGGTCCGCGCGCTGAATGTTCTCAATAATTGCAACTTCGAGAACTTCGATATCCGTGAATTCCCGTATGATCACCGGCAGTTCGTGGAGCTGCGCCATCTGCGCTGCACGCCAACGGCGCTCTCCCGCGACGATTTCATAGTCGCCGTTTGCACGCACACGTACGATCAGGGGTTGTAAGACACCCTTCTCTTTTATTGAAGCTGCCAAATCATCAAGGTCATCCTGAACAAATTGTTTCCGCGGCTGATCTGGGTTCGCTGAAATTCGCTCAATTGGTATCATCTGATCCGCTGCCGAAGGTCCCTTAGCAGCGACAGTTTCTGTTTCACTCACATCTGCCATCAGCGCAGACAATCCACGGCCAAGACCCCGTTTACGATCATTCTTATTAGACATGCTGCACCTCTTTTACGGCTGTTTGATTATTCTTTATGAGTTCTTCCGCAAGACTCCGATAAGCCTGAGCGCCCTTGGACAAGGTATCGTATGCAAGAACGGGCATGGCGAAACTCGGCGCCTCGCTTACGCGTACATTTCTTGGAATCATTGTCTTAAAGACAAGGTCTCCCAGATTGTCACGTGCATCCTGCTCAACCTGTTGCGATAGATTATTCCGTCGATCATACATTGTTAAAACGACGCCTTCGATCCGTAAATTCTTATTCCCAGATTGGCGGACTTCCCGAATGGTAAGCATCAGCTGAGATAATCCCTCAAGAGCGAAAAACTCACTCTGCAAAGGGACAAGAACAGAGTGCGCTCCGATCATCGCGTTCACCGTCAAAAGATTAAGAGAGGGAGGGCAGTCAATCAGGATGTAATCAAAATTAAATGCATCCATTTGCGTTTGACGCAGCGCATCGTGTAGCAAAAAGCTACGCTTTTCGTTGGACAACAGATCTAGATCAGCAGAGCTCAAATCTACAGTTGCAGGGACGATGAAAAGGTTTTCCGTCGGCGTTTTTAGAATGACCTCGTTAAGGTCAACGTCTTCAAGTAATAATTCGTAGGTCGTGAATTCCCGATCATCCAAACTGATGCCTAAACCCGTTGATGCGTTACCTTGTGGGTCTAGGTCGATAACCAGCACACGTTGCCCTTTTTCAGCCAAGGCTGCCGCTAGATTAATGGTTGTTGTCGTTTTACCTACGCCGCCTTTCTGGTTTGCAACTGCTATAATTTTTGGACCACTTGGCCGAGAGAGATCAGACACGCGTAAGCTCCTTAATCTTCAGAATTGTAGCTTCAGGATTGGTTTCACTCTTAACAACTTCGATATCGTATGACCAAAGTTTCTTTGCATTTTCGTGCTCTCGCTCCCATTGCGTTCCCTTTGGAAACAACGCGACTCCCGTCGTCGACAGGTGGCGCTCTGCGTGAGTAAACAACCCGTTCAAATCATCCAGTGCGCGCGCTGACATAACCTCAGCTCCAAGCGGTTGCATTTTCTCTACCCGCTCCGCAAGAACTTTTATGTTGAGTCCCAACTCGCGGTTTACAGTTCTAAGAAATGCACACTTCCTCTGATCGCTGTCCACCAATATAAAGGAACGGTCTGACATCTTTTCTTTTGCCATAATCGCGGCAACAATACCGGGAAATCCCCCGCCACTTCCAATGTCGAGCCAGGTGCCTTCTTCTGGCGCAAGATCGTAAATTTGAACAGAGTCTATAATATGCCGGTCCCATATCTGAGAAGCGTCGCCAGAAGAGACCAAATTTATTTTTTTTGTCCACTTCAACACAAGCTTCTCAAATTCACGGAGGCGCTCTATTGTTTCACGTGAAACATCCGTTAATGATCTGTGATCTTTCATGCTGATTTCTTTACCTGGCCCTTACGGATTACAGCCAAAACTAACGTCAAAGCAGCAGGAGTCATTCCATCAATGCGGGAGGCTTGTGCTAGATTCTCAGGACGCGCTGCAATCATCTTAGACTTGAGCTCATTAGATAAACCCTCGATTATCGAATAGTCGAGTGAAAGCGGAATACGCTCACCTTCGTCTTTACGGAGCAACGCAACGTCGTTTTCCTGCCGTTTGATATAATTGGCATACAGCGCGTCTTTTGAAATCTGCTCTCCGATATGATCCGCAACATCATCAAGATCTGGATCTAAGGCACGAATATCAGAGAAGTTAACATTCTGAAATGAAAGGAGCTGAAACCCTGTACGCCGCTGGCCATCCTGATTAATAGCGATGCCAACAGTATTGGCCTCTTTTGGTGTAAATGTTTTACTCTCTAAGAATTTACGACATTCTGTCAGGCTCTGCATCTTTCCCTCAAAAATCTTAGCACGCTCTATCGAAACACAGCCGAGCTTGATACCTTGACCCGTCAACCGCTGATCCGCGTTATCGGCTCTGAGCGACAGCCTGAATTCTGCCCTTGAGGTAAACATCCTATACGGCTCCGTTACACCTCTAGTCGTAAGATCATCAATCATCACCCCGATGTAGCTATTCGTGCGGCTGAAAATGACAGGCTCACGCCCGCTTACAGCCAGAGCAGCGTTAAGGCCCGCAACAAGGCCTTGCGCCGCAGCCTCCTCATAGCCTGTTGTACCGTTTATCTGCCCTGCCAGATATAGACCACTTACTTCCTTAAGCTCCATAGTTTGGCTTAATGCCCTCGGATCAACATAATCATACTCAATTGCGTACCCAGGTTGAAGAATTTTTACCGCATCGAGACCTTTGATCGATCTGACGTAGTCTTCTTGAACATCAACTGGGAGTGAAGTCGAAATCCCATTTGGATAAATCGTTGGATCGTCCAGTCCCTCGGGCTCCAAAAAGATCTGATGTGACGTTCTGTCGGCAAATCGCACGATCTTATCTTCAATAGAAGGGCAATACCTCGGGCCCACTCCATCAATGTGACCGCCGTACATCGCTGAGCGGCTCAAATTCTCGCGAATAATATCGTGTGTTTTCTCATTTGTATGAGTTATCCCACAAGATATTTGACGTGCGCCTGCTTTCTTCGACATAAAGGAGAATAGTGTTGGAACATCATCAGCGGGCTGCATCTCCAAGCCGTCCCAGTTAATTGTCCGCCCATCTAGCCGTGGGGGAGTACCTGTTTTTAACCGCCCTAGTTTTAGTCCAAGATCATCGATCCGCTCCGCAAGTTTTTGGGACGGATTATCACCCATCCGGCCTCCTGCTTTTTGAATATCACCAATATGGATAACCCCCCGCAAGAATGTTCCAGTAGTTAGAACAACCGCACCTGCGGCAATTGAACTCCCTGACGCCAGCTTAACACCGCAAACACGCGAACCCTTCGTCAAGAAATCGACAGCTTCACCCTCAATGATTTCAATAAGCGGGTGTGCTTCTATCTCAAAAAGCATGAATTTACGGTATATATTTCGATCAGCTTGCGTTCTAGGTCCCTGTACAGCAGGCCCCTTCCGGCGGTTTAATAGCCGAAATTGAATACCCGCTGCATCAGCCACACGCCCCATCAACCCGTCGAGAGCATCGATTTCACGAACTAGATGGCCTTTTCCAAGTCCGCCAATTGCGGGATTGCAAGACATCACGCCAATCGTCTTGCGCGACATCGTGATTAGTGCCGTTCGAGCACCCATCCGAGCGGAGGCATGCGCTGCGTCGGTACCGGCATGACCGCCGCCGATTACTATGACATCAAAATGTTTCACGTGAAACAATCCTCACTTTCCAAGGCAAAAACTAGCAAATATCTCGTCTAACAGATTCTCTGCGTCAATGCGACCAACAAGAACTTCGAGCGCATGTATCCCGATATGCAACTCAGCTGCTGCAATATCATAAATATCTGGACCACTTTGGAGTAACTTCTGAGTTTCCAAAATACAATCACGAGCGGTAGTCATCGCATGGGCATGTCTCGCATGTGTTGCAAGACCAACACCAGAAGCCATACCAGAAAGTATTTTTTCAACATCACTTAAAAGTTGATCTACCCCTAATCCGGATTTTCCAGAAACAGCAGGGTAGCTTCCCCCAGTGATATCGGCCTTCGCTTTCAGAACGATATCATCATGAGCAGGGTCAAAAGGCGGATCTGCGCCTTCCTCCAACAAAAATACCCTCAGATCGGCATCAGCGGCACGCCGCAAGGCCAATTCAACCCCAAGAGTTTCAATTTCATCGGTACTCTCACGTATCCCTGCTGTATCAAGCAAAGTCACAGCCAGTCCGCCAAGGTCCATCCGGACTTCGATCACATCTCGTGTTGTTCCGGCGACGTTCGAAGTAATTGCAGCTTCGCGGCCCGCCAACCTATTCAGTAGGGTTGATTTCCCAACATTAGGCGCCCCTACAATCGCCACTTCAAAACCAGTTCTTATGCGTTCTGCTGCTTTTGTTCCTTCAATTTCAACAGACAACTCATCTTCAACTACAGCAAGGAGGTCGTTAACTTCGTCACTAACATCAATGGGGACATCCTCATCTGCGAAATCTATAGTTGCTTCGAGGAGTGCTGCCGCACGAATTAAGGACCCCCGCCAATGATCAACCTTCGATCCTAGCGCGCCAGATAGAACACGGAGGGCTTGCTTGCGCTGCGCCTCAGTCTCAGCTTCGATCAGATCAGCAAGTCCTTCAACTTGAACAAGATCTAGCCGTCCATTCTCCAGCGCACGCCGCGTAAATTCACCTGGCTCAGCTAAGCGTACTCCCTCAAAAAGGCTAAGCTCTTCGAGCACGCGCCGCATGATCGCTATACTTCCGTGTAAATGAAGTTCAACGACATCCTCACCAGTAAAGCTCTCTGGTCCAGAGAAACTTAAGATCAACGCCTGATCAATAAAGCCTCCATCACGGTCTTTGATCATCCGCAACGCTGTCGCACGTGGTTTAGGTAATGATCCCACCATCTGCGTACAGATTTCATGCGCCAACGGGCCAGAAACCCGCACAACGGCCACCCCTGCGCGGCCCATTGCAGTTGCTTGGGCAAAAATAGTATCCATCGACCTAAGCCTTTGAATTTATGTGACGTTTTAGGTATTCATAGAATCAAAGAAGTCAGCATTAGTCTTTGTTTGCTTCAACTTGGATATCAGAAATTCAATACCATCTGTAGTCCCCATCGGGTTGAGGATGCGGCGCAGTACAAAAGTTTTCTGCAAGTCAACTTTATCGACCAGCAGCTCCTCTTTGCGCGTACCTGATTTGAGAATGTCGATGGCAGGAAATACGCGTTTGTCTGCGATTTTGCGATCCAGCACGATCTCGGAGTTACCTGTCCCTTTAAACTCTTCAAAGATGACTTCGTCCATCCGGCTACCAGTATCGATCAGCGCTGTTGCAATGATCGTTAATGAACCACCCTCTTCAATGTTGCGAGCCGCGCCAAAGAAACGCTTCGGACGTTGCAGAGCGTTGGCATCCACACCACCGGTCAGAACTTTACCCGATGACGGTACAACCGTGTTGAACGCTCGACCCAGACGCGTCACCGAATCAAGCAGGATGACAACATCACGCTTATGCTCAACCAGTCGTTTCGCCTTTTCAATGACCATTTCAGACACGGCAACATGACGCGTCGCTGGCTCATCGAAAGTTGAGGACACAACCTCACCCTTCACAGACCGCTGCATGTCTGTAACTTCCTCAGGCCGCTCATCAATAAGCAAGACGATCAAGTAGCACTCAGGATGGTTCTTTTCGATGGAGTTGGCAATGTTTTGCAGCAAGACGGTTTTACCTGTCCGCGGGGGCGCCACGATCAGAGAACGCTGGCCTTTACCGATGGGCGCTACCAGATCAATGATACGCGCAGAGCGATCCTTAACTGTCGGGTCATCCACTTCCATTTTCAGCCGCTCATCAGGATAAAGCGGTGTCAGATTCTCAAACGCAACTTTGTGACGCGCCTTGTCAGGGTCTTCAAAGTTAATGAGCGTCACCTCGGTCAACGCAAAGTACCGCTCGGTATCGTCAGGGGCCTTAATCAGCCCGTCAATAGTATCTCCTGTCCGCAAGGAATGCTGGCGGATCATGTCAGGCGAAACGTAGATATCGTCGGGACCCGGCAAGTAGTTCGCTTCGGGTGAACGCAAAAAGCCAAAGCCGTCCTGCAACACTTCGAGAACGCCGTCCCCCGAGATTTCCCAACCTTCATCCGCACGTTCGCGCAAGATTTGGAACATCATCTCACCCTTGCGCATCGTGGATGCGTTTTCAATCTCCAGCTCTTCCGCCATGGACAGCAGTGCTTTGGGAGATTGCTTTTTCAGGTCGGCAAGGTTGAGGGTCTCAAGTGTCATGCAAATATCCTTGGCCCGCGCAAAAGCGATCATAGGCCGGTCGGTAAATTGTGTCGGGTTGATCCATCCTCGGACGAGGTGATGAGCATCCAATACGTGGGGTTTGGTCGCCTGTCAATAAACGCGCGATTTAGAACTTAACCGTAACAGAGAACACAATCACAATCATCAGCAGCGTCGGCACCTCGTTCATGATCCGGTACTGCCTGCCTGTGGTAGAGTTTTTACCAACCTGGAACCCCCGCATCCTGCGCATCAGCCAAACATGAAAAACCGTCATCGCAATCACGCTTGCCCCCTTGAGCCATGGCCAGACGTCACCCCAAAATACAATTCCGGGCGTTACAACAAGCAAAAGACCAAACAGCCAAGTTGCCATCATCGCGGGCTGCATAATCACTTTTGCCAGTTTGTATTCCATCATGGCAAAAAGTTCATGGGTCTCTCCACTCAGACCTGCCCGCTCGGTGTGGTGCACCATCAAGCGAGGGAGGTAGAACAGTGCTGCCATCCATGAGATCACGGACATGATATGAAGCCCTTTGATCCAGGGATAGGCCAGACTCAAGATATCACTCATATTATTCTCTCCCTCTCAGACCTTCTCTTTATAATAATAAAGATAGAAAGAAAGATTGTTGATTTAAGTAGGTAGCAGGATTCCTGTGGATTAAATGGTTATGCACAGGAATGACTGGTCAGAACAAACTGAGCAGAACTATTGTTAACAAGATACTAATTTCTAATTTATTAAATATAAATCAGATACTTATGGAGTAAATCTTCATTTTGAGCGTGTGGGTAACTCTGTGTGTTATCTTCAGTTAATGAAAGTTACCAAATGGTAAAATTATCCTTATCCACCGTGGGCGAATCTCTGGCTAAGGTGGTGGAAATGACACCTTATCCCCCTCTTGAACCCAAACCCGTTATTGTCGACAAGTTGTTGTTAAGAACATCTTAAGATTATGCATGAGTTATCCCCATGAGTGTCCACATCATCCTTGCCTCAGGTTCCAGTATTAGGACCCAGATGCTCAGCCAAGCAGCGGTTCCTCACGAGGTCCAACTGGCGCGGGTGGACGAGGATATGATGAAGGCATCGCTCATCGCAGAGGGTGCCCCGCCTCGCGATATTGCCGATGCTTTGGCAGAAATGAAAGCGTCAAAGGTCAGTGATAAAAACCCCGGTGCTTTGGTGATAGGCTGTGATCAGGTTCTAGAGCATAACGGAACGCTTCTGAGTAAGCCTGAAACACCCCAAGAGGCACTTGCGCAGCTCAAGCGGATGCGCGGAGACCGACATACGCTATTATCCGCTGCCGTGATCTTTGAAGATGGCAAACCGTTGTGGCGACATATTGGTGTTGTGCGTCTACGGATGCGTGATGCGAGTGATGCATATCTCGAAGAATACGTTGAACGTAATTGGGAGAGCATCCGCCACGCCGTAGGCGCTTACAAGCTTGAAGAGGAAGGCGTGCGGCTTTTCTCGCGTATTGAAGGCGATTACTTTAATGTGCTTGGCATGCCCTTGTTGGAAATCCTGAATTACCTCACCCTTCGTGGAGACATTGCCCAATGACCGAACTGCCTCGCATCCCTTTGGCTGGTGTTATCGGCGCTCCGATAGCCCATTCAAAATCGCCACAGCTGCACCGTCACTGGCTTAAGACTTATGGAATTGCAGGCCATTATATCCCGATGGAGGTCAGCAATGACAATCTGGAAAATGTGCTCCGCACCCTGCCCCAAATGGGATTTGTGGGCGTTAACATTACAATTCCACACAAAGAAAAGGTAATGGAAATCGCCGATCTGGTGACGGATCGTGCGATCCTGATTGGTGCTGCAAACACGCTAATTTTTCGCAAAGATGGAAAGATTCACGCGGATAACACAGATGGCTATGGCTTCATTGAAAATCTGAAAGCGGGTGCACCGCAATGGAACCCACGGTCTGGTCCGGCTGCTGTCCTTGGTGCGGGCGGCGCTGCGCGGGCAGTTATCTCATCGCTGCTTGAAGCGGGAGTTCCAGAAATCATGCTCTCTAACCGGACAAGGGTAAGAGCCGATAAGCTTAAACAGGATTTTGGAAGTCGTATTCGTGTCTATGAGTGGGTTCAGGCAGGCAATATGATTGATGATGCCGACCTGTTGGTGAACACAACATCGCTCGGGATGATTGGAAAGTCAGAGCTGCGCGTGCCGCTTGATGGTCTGCGCTCGTCTACAATCGTCACTGACCTCGTCTATGCACCGCTCAAGACCAAACTCCTCGCCACAGCAGAGGATTATGGCTGTGCCACTGTTGATGGTCTTGGAATGTTGCTGCATCAGGCCGTGCCTGCTTTTGAGCGTTGGTTTGGTCGCCGTCCCGAAGTGGACCGTGCCACACGCGCAGCGGCATTACGTTGATGTTTAAGCTTGGCCTGACAGGCTCCATCGGGATGGGTAAATCCACCACCGCGCAGATGTTTGTTGATGAGGGTTGTGCGCTTTGGGATGCAGACGCGGCTGTGCACCGTCTCTATGCAAAAGGCGGTGCAGCTGTTGCTCCATTTGCCCAAGCTTTTCCTGAAGCAGTTATTGATGGTGCCGTTTCGCGTACTGTACTCAAAGATATCATTGGCCGTGACCAAAATGCGCTCAAGCGGATTGAGGCCATCGTTCATCCACTTGTCGGACAGGATCGCGCGGCGTTCCTTGCTAAGACGGATGCTGACATTGTCGTGTTAGATATTCCGCTACTGTTTGAAACGGGTGGCGATGCTCGTGTGGACGCAACCGCCTGTGTATTTGTGGATGACTCGACACAAGAGGCACGTGTGATGGAGCGGGGTACGATGACGCGTGAGCAGTTCCTCAGCATCAAGGCAAAGCAACTCCCCGCATCAGAAAAATGTGCTCGCGCTACTTATGTGATCGAGACAGACACACTTGAACACGCTCACGCCCAAGTGCAGAAAATCGTTGAAACTATTCGGAGCCAGTTAAATGCGTGAGATCGTCCTTGATACCGAAACTACAGGTTTTGACCCCAAGACAGGCGACCGGATTGTCGAGATTGGGGCGGTTGAATTGATGCGGCATGTCGCGACTGGTGTCACATTTCATGAATACATCAATCCAGAGCGAAGCATGCCCGACGACGCCTTCCAGGTGCACGGTCTTGGCGATGATTTCCTTCGGGACAAGCCCAAGTTTGCGGCGGTGGGGCAGGCGTTCCTCGACTTTGTGGGCGACAGCAAAATGATCATTCACAACGCCGCCTTTGATATGAAGTTTCTGAATTTTGAACTGGCCAAGATAGGCCTGCGACAGCTTCCTTGGGAACAGGCGGTGGATACGCTTGCAATCGCCCGAAAGAAGTTTCCCGGCTCACCGTCTTCCCTCGACGCGCTTTGTCGGCGCTTTGGCATCAATAACGATGCGCGTACGCTTCACGGTGCCCTGCTCGACAGTGAAATTCTGGCCGAAGTGTATTTAGAGTTGATTGGCGGTAAGCAGCCTGACTTTGGCCTGTCTACCCGTGCCGCGCCGAAAGTAGGTGAAGTAAGCACCGAGTGGACACCGCGCCCGCGCCCCACACCCCTGCCCTCACGGCTCACTGAAAAAGAAAACGCCGCCCACGCCGAGTTTGTCGGCAAGTTGGGCGGCGGTGCTGTTTGGCTAAAAAGCTAATCGGATTAAGCGTCGGCGGTGGTCGCAGCTTCTGCTTGACGGCGCTCGATTTCACCACGGTACAGGGCAACAAAATCGATATTCTCAAGGTTGAGCGGCGGGAAGCCACCGTCACGTGTCACGTCACTCACGATGCGGCGCAAGAACGGGAAGATCATGCGCGGACATTCAATAAGAAGGAACGGGTGCAACTGGTCTTCGGGAACCTGTTGAATGTCAAAGATGCCGACATAGTCAATTTCCAGCGCAAACAGAGTTGTATCCGCGCCTTTTGCCTTTGATGTCACGTTGAGCTTGATCGCTGTTTCGTACTGGTTCTCGGCAGTACGTTTTTTCGCATCAAGGTTCACTTGGACCTGTACATCAGGCTGCACATCGGACGGTGCCCCTTTTTGCGCCATGATATTCTCGAATGACATGTCACGGATGAATTGACCCAAAACGCGCAGTTGTGGGGATGCTGGTTGTGTTGCTTCGGCCTCGGCCATATCGGCTCTCCTCTTTGGAGGTTAAAGTACTCGGAGTGGCTTATCAGATCAGGTTAAAGCGCTCAATCGCTTACTTTTAACACTTAACTTTTGGTCCAGCCAGAATTCCCTTTTGGTGCGTCATCATCGGGCAATTCGGTAAATTCACCGTCAATCACATCACTTCCACGATTAGATGGCTGGGGGTGCTGTCGCCCTGCCCCCGGTGTGCCAAAGCTCTGGATGTTGATCCGCGTACGGATTGCTTTGAACACTGCCGTACGAAACGCAGGGATCAATAAGGCAAATCCAACAGCGTCAGTGAAAAACCCCGGTGTAAGCAAAAGTGCGCCCGAGAATAGTATCATCGCACCGTGCACCAATGGCTCTGTCGGGTCACGCAGATCGCTGAACGACGATTGAAGTTGACTCAACGCCAAACGGCCCTGACTGCGCACCAGATATGTACCTGCAATCGCCGTCAGAATGACGATGAGAAGCGTCGGCCACATGCCAATAAATCCGCCAACTTGAATGAATAGTGCGATCTCGATCACCGGAATGGCGATGAATGCGATTAAAAGCCACATGTTATTGCTTCCTTTCATCGGGGCTAGAGTGGACTTGAGCCCCCTTCGCACCTACATAAGGGGTCAAGAGCATTGTTTCCACGCCTAGCCCTCAAGAGGTCCATATGAATTCGCCGCTTATCCAGCTTCTGGTGCTTGCCGCAATCGCGGTTTTTCTCATCCTGAGGCTTAAAAACGTGCTTGGCACGCGAGAGGGCTTTGAAAAGCCACCCCTGCCGATCCCGCAGGAAAAACGTGGCGGTCCTGCCTTTGAAGTGATCGAAGGTGGCCCCGATCTCGATATTACTGATCATTTTGATGAGGGTACGGCGCAGGCACGTGCATTGTCCGAGATGAAGCGCATTGAGCCTTCATTCAACGTGACAGACTTTCTTGCTGGAGCGCGCGGTGCCTACGAGATGATCGTGATGGGGTACGAAACGGGTGAGTTGGACAATATCAAATCCTTCCTGTCCGAGGACATATACGAGAGCTTTGTCGACGGTGTTGCCGCGCGTGAAGACCAAGGGCTGACGATTGAGGCCAATTTTATTGGTGTTCGCGAGATGAGCCTTGAGAACGTAACGCTCGATCCTGACACGAAAGAGGCGGAAATGACGCTGAAGTTTGTGGCAGAGTTGACACAGGCTGTGCGTAATGCCGAAGGCGAGATTGTAGAAGGCAGCATCACCGATGCTAAAAAGCAAAAAGACACGTGGGTATTCTCCCGCCACATGGGCTCGGATGATCCGAATTGGTTCTTGGTTTCTACAGACGGGTAAAATGCGCAATTCGCATAAGTGCCATTATCGGGGCCTCGCTTTTGGCGGGGCCTTTGGCGTCTGAGGTGAAATATGATGTGTTGTCTTTTGACCAGCTTGACGGTTGGGCAGAAGATGACCATGCCGCAGCGTTCGAGACATTTCTAAACACTTGTAAAGACATGAAAGATCCGGATTGGAACGCGGTCTGTGCCTATGCGCAGTCACGCCCCGATCCCCGTGATTTCTTTGAGCTGCTGTTTCGTCCTGTCCTGATGGACGATGGAAAAGAAGCGCTGTTCACCGGCTATTTTGAGCCCGAACTTGAGGGTTCGCTTACGCGAACAGATCGGTACCGTTTTCCCGTTTATAAAATGCCTGTCGAAGCGAGACAGAATCGCCCATGGTTTACACGGCAGGAAATTTTGGAAAGCGGTGTGATGGATGGGCGTGAGCTGGTTATCGCCTACGTTGATGATCCGGTTGAGCTGTTTTTTCTCCAGATCCAAGGGTCGGGTCGAATCCGCCTCCCGAACGGAAACTACGTGCGAGTCGGATATCGCGGCTCTAACGGCCATAATTACCGCTCCATTGGTCAGGAGCTCGTCCGCCGCGGCGTGTATCAAGCGCATCAGGTCAGCGCCCAAGTAATCAAGAATTGGGTGCGTCGTAATCCGGTTGAGGGGCAGGACCTCCTTTATCATAATCCGTCCTACGTGTTCTTCCGTGAGGTGAGTAAAGTGCCGAGTGACAAGGGACCGCTTGGTGCGATGAACCGTTCCATCACGACAATGCGCACAGTTGCGATTGACCCATCTTTTGTTCGCCTTGGCTCCCCTGTCTGGATTGAGAAAGATGGTAAATCACCGCTGCGTCGGTTGATGATCGCTCAAGATACCGGATCAGCAATTAAAGGTGCGCAACGTGCCGACGTTTTCTTTGGCACAGGCGATGAGGCGGGGCGGCAAGCCGGAACAATTCGCGACCCGGGTCGGCTAATTGTGCTTATGCCAATTCAGCGTGCCTATGCTCTCCTCCCAGAAAGCGCGATATGAAACGTCGTCGGCTCACGGCTGAAGATCGCGAACTTTGGGATCGGGTGCGGGCAAATACCGAAAGGATGGAGCGAAGCAGTCTTGAAGTAGAGCGGTTTGATCCCGATGTGAGTCTCCCTGCGCCCGGCCCGCGAAATCTACGCAAAGCTAAATCTGTTATTCTCGGCAAACCCGTCGGGCCTTCGCGCGGACCTGCGCATAACTTAGCCCCAGCAATTCACGATCATATCCGCCAAGCGCCCGTGCAGATGGATCAAAAGTCATTTGGCAAACTCAAGCGCGGAAAGCTGCGCCCAGAGGGCAAGATCGACTTGCACGGTATGACCCTCGATCGTGCGCATCCTGTGCTAACGGGTTTTGTGATGAATGCTCATGCGCAGGGCAAACGCCTTGTCCTTGTGGTTACGGGTAAGGGGAAACAACGCGATGAAGGAGGTCCTATCCCCGTTCGCCACGGCGTGTTGCGCCATCAGGTCCCGCACTGGCTGCAAATACAGCCGATGAAATCTGTTGTTCTCCAAGTTGCACAGGCTCACGTGAGTCATGGTGGCGGGGGAGCTTACTATGTTTATCTAAGGCGTCACAGGTAGGTCGCGCTGATAGCGCAGGACGCCCAGCCCCGCGAGAAGCGCTGCACCAAAGTAGAAGAAGGCAATGGGGATCATCTGATCGGGGAAATTAATGCCCCAATCAATCAACAGCCCACTGATGCCTGGCCCAATCGCCGTACCAAACACCATAAGTGCCGCCGCTGCCGCCTTGATCGCACCGAGGTTGCGTGTGCCATAGAACACGGCCCAGAACGCAGCCGTCGCAGTGCTCTGCATTCCTTGCCCAATACCAAAGATGAACATCCCAATTCCGGCAACAAAAAGGGTGTCCGCATAGGCAAGCACCAGAAAGGATACCCCGTAAGGAATGATCTGGAATGGCAGAATATACTTCACACCAAAGCGGTCGATCGCCCAGCCCGTGATGAAGATGAAAATGATGCTAGACAGGGTAAAGACGGGCATAAGGGCGACAAATCCTGCAAGGCTCCAGCCTTTGACCTCTGTCAGGTGGACCTGTTGGAAGAACAGTGCAGTGCCCCATGCCGCAGGACCGAGGATCAGGGGAATGAGGGTATAGAAAAGTGGATGGCGCAGCATTTGGCCACGGCTCCAATGCACGCCACCCATACCGAGGCTTTGCATATCTTTCGCCATGGATTGCGGTGTACGTTCAAACCGCAACAGCCGCTGCATGACGGGGATCAAGGCAATGATACATCCCGCAGCAACAAGCCACAAACCGCGCCAGTCCCATGTTGCCAGAAGTGCTACAAAAGTGATGGGCAAAATGGCCTGCCCCGCAGCAAACCCCATTGAGGAGAGTGACAATGCCCGCCCGCGCGTTGCAACAAACCAACGCGCCATCGCCACAGCTCCAAGCTGGGACATCATCCCCTGCCCCATAAGCCGCAGCGCGTATATGACAAAGACCAATAGAACGACACTGCTCACCAGCGCCATGCTGACACAGGCAAGCGCGAGCAGGATCATTACGGCCAAGGAAAGTTGCCGCACGCGAAAGCGGTCGGTCAGTGCCCCCGCCCAGATCATCGTGATCGCGGAGAGTGTTGTGGCAAGTGTATAAAGCCCGCCCCACTCTCCATCGCTCAAGCTGAAAGCATTCTTTATCTCACCTGCGAAGAGCGCGATGAAATAGGTCTGCCCGAAGGAGGAAGTGAACGTCAGCAAAAATCCCGCGAGCAGGAACAGGCGGTTCTCGATAAGGAAGCGGAGATAGCTCATGCGCCATTGATCACTCGGGCGCATGAGAATGGGAAGGGGTTAAAGCACGTAACGGCTTAGATCAGTGGATTTCACCAGTTCACCGAGGTTCGTATCGACAAAAGCGGCATCCACCACAATCTTTTCGCCGCTGCGATCCGGCGCGGTAAAGCTCAGTTCTTCAAACACCCGCTCCATCACCGTGTAGAGCCGCCGCGCACCGATATTCTCGACCGATTGGTTCACGTCTGCCGCGATCTTGGCCAGCGCCTTTATTCCGTCTTCGGTAAAGCTGACGTTGACCTGCTCGGTTCCCATCAGCGCCGTATATTGAAGGGTCAGTGCATTGTCCGTCTCTGTCAGAATGCGCACAAAGTCCTCTTCGGTCAGTGCGCGCAACTCGACGCGGATCGGTAGGCGGCCCTGAAGTTCTGGCAGTAGGTCAGAGGGCTTTGCGATGTGAAACGCACCCGATGCAATGAACAGCACATGGTCGGTTTTGACGGGACCATGCTTGGTGCTTACCGTTGTCCCTTCGATCAAGGGCAACAGATCGCGCTGCACACCTTCACGGGAAACATCTCCGCCACGTGCATCGGCGCGGGTGCAGACTTTGTCGATTTCGTCAAGGAACACGATACCGTTCTGCTCCACCGCTTCAATTGCAGCGCGGGTGACTGTTTCATCATCGAGCAGCTTGTCCGCCTCCTCGCCAATCAGCACTTCATAGCTGTCGGAGACCTTCATCCGCTTTTTCGTCGTGCGACCGCCCATCGCTTTGCCGAACAGATCGCCAATATTCATCATCCCGCCGCCCTGTGGTTGGCCGGGAATCTCCATTGAGGAAAAGGGGTTGGATGTATCCGCCACTTCAAGCTCGATCATAGTATCGTCAAGCTGCCCGTCATGCAGTTTTTTGCGGAACATTGTGCGCGTTCCTTCGCGGGCGTCCGACCCTGCGATGGCGTCAATCACGCGCTCTTCTGCAGCGCTCTGTGCATTCGCTTTCACGTCCTCGCGCATATGCTCGCGCGTCATGACAATTGCGGCGTCCAGTAGGTCGCGGATGATCTGCTCTACATCACGGCCGACATAGCCGACTTCGGTAAATTTTGTCGCTTCGACCTTGAGGAAGGGTGCACGCGCCAACTTTGCCAAGCGGCGGCTTATCTCGGTTTTACCGACACCTGTGGGTCCAATCATCAAAATGTTCTTGGGGTAAACTTCGGCTCGAATATCATCCGGCAAATTGCGACAACGCCAACGATTGCGCAGGGCCACGGCCACGGCACGCTTGGCGTCAGTCTGGCCGATGATATAGCGGTCAAGTTCGGATACAATCTCGCGGGGGGTCAGGTCGGTCATGCTTGGATTTTCTCCACGGTCAGGTTGCCGTTGGTATAAACGCAAATGTCAGAGGCGATTTTCATGGCGTCTCGTGCGACAGCTTCGGCATCGCGATCACTGTCGATCAACCCACGCGCCGCAGCGAGAGCAAAGTTTCCGCCAGAGCCGATGGCGGCGATATCATGCTCAGGCTCTAGAACATCACCTGCGCCTGTGATGATCAGCAATTCCTTACCATCCGTCACGATCAACATCGCTTCGAGCTTTTGCAGGTATTTGTCCGTGCGCCAGTCCTTTGCCAAATCAACGCTTGCACGCTGTAACTGACCGGGTGTTGCTTCCAGCTTTGCCTCAAGCCGCTCCAACAAGGTAAACGCGTCAGCGGTTGATCCGGCAAATCCTACAACCACGTCATAGCCACCGGGTGAAAGGCGGCGGACTTTGCGGGCGGTGCCTTTGATAACGGTCTGACCAAGGCTGACCTGCCCGTCCCCCGCAATCACAACTTCGCCGCCCTTTTTGACGCCAATGATGGTTGTACCATGCCAACCCGGGAAATCGCTATCTGCCATAAAGCCTCCGTTTGTTGGTGACTATATGGCGTGAGGAGCGGGATGGAACAAGGGGAGCACTTGTTGCGATCTATACACGGCGCTAGCGTTACGACCATGGACGATGAAACTGTCACATTTTATATGGAACCCGAGTTGTGCCAAAGTGCGCAAGCGGGCAGGCATAATTTTATCGGTAAGCTGGCCGATACGGTGCGCAGGGGTGGTATGCAGGTCCGTTATGAGCCTTTCGGGATGCGCGGTGTGCCAAAAGGCAAAGGCAAGACTATGAGCCACATCAAGACCCCGCCTGATGCGCAGGGTCTCTGCTTTCGACGGGTGTATCATTATCCGTTCTGGCAGATTGAACAGAGCGCGGAGCGCTGGACGTGGGACGTGGCGCAAAGCGCGTTTGAACCTAATCCAGCTGATGCAAAAGAGGCGGCACGGTTTTACGGGTTCTGGCAAAATCGCCTGTTCGGGGAGGCCCCCCAAAAGGTGAAGCGCAGCGGTTATATCTATGTCCCCCTCCAAGGGAAGATCCTTGCGCACCGCCCGTTCCAGATTTGTAGTCCACTTGAAATGGTTGAGCACTGCCTTGCCCAGACAGATATGCAAGTCATCACGACCCTTCATCCGAACGAGCGCTATGAGAATGCCGAATTCGCGGCGTTGAAAAATCTGGAACAAACCAATGATCGCCTGACAGTTCAAACAGGTGGGATGGAAGACCTGCTGGTGGGGTGCGATTTTATTGTGACCCAGAATTCGAGTGTGGCGTTCAATGGGTATTTCTTTGGAAAGCCGTCATTGTTGTTTCGTAAGGCAGATTTCCACCACATCGCCGCACAGGCAGACATTGATGATCTTGCGGCTGGTTTTGCAAAAGTTCAACAGATAGCACCCGATTATGCAGCCTACATTCATTGGTTTTGGCAAAAGAACAGCATCAATGCCGGGCGGCCCGAGGCTGCGGAGATGATTGCAGCACGGCTTAAAAGGTTCGGTTGGCCTGTATAGCGCATGAAAAAAGGCGCCACAAAACAGGGGCGCCTTTCCAAATTCAGATTTAATGAGCTTAGATCGCTTCTTCGATCCAGCTTTTCAGCGCCGCTTTGGGGCGTGCGCCAGCCATATTGGAAACAACTTCGCCGTCCTTGAAGATAAATAGCGCAGGAATACCGCGCACACCCATCTGTGCGGCAGCGTTCGGGTTGCTGTCTACGTCGACTTTGACGATTTTAACTTTGCCGTCCATTTCGGCGGACAGCTCTTCGAGCGAAGGGCCGATCTGCTTACAGGGGCCGCACCATTCTGCCCAGAAATCCACTACTACCGGGATATCCGAGTTTTTTACTTCGGCGTCAAATGTGTCGTCTGTTACTGCAACGGTGGCCATAAAGCTCTCCATGGGTTCGGGTTTGAATGATACCTAAGAAGCTGCGGTGGCTGCGTCAAGGTGACCTGTGCGCTGCACCGCAGCAGTCACGGTATCGTGCGGTAGGGTCATGAGGGTGCTGGTGTGGGTCCACAAAATCGCAGTTTCGATTCGGTGATCAGGATAAATTTGCGCTAAAGCATGAGCATAGGCCCCCATTTGACGCAATAAACCTTCGGGACATGCGTCTGCGCTTTCTGGAACAGTGCGGTTGGTTTTGAAATCAACGGCCAGCACGCGGTTCTTCTCAACAATGAGCCTGTCAATAATCCCGTAGAGGCGGGTTGTCCCAAGGTTTGCAGTGATGGCAACTTCTGCCAGCGCGCTGGGCGCGAACACATGAGAGAGGTTCGGAGCTGCCAAAATTTCCAGCGTTTCGTCCCGAGCCATTTTCGCAGTAAGGGGGTCACTAATTTGCAATAGCTTATCAGCGACAACACCGCGTTGCATCGGATCAAGGGGGGCCAAATGCTCCAACAAGCTGTGCACTAAGGTCCCATAGGATTTTGCCGCTTCCTCGTCCATTCCCGCTTCGCCTGCCAAGGCTTTTGCACCACCGAGGTCGGAAGGAGAAACAGCCGCATTTGGCACGGGGGGCGGTGGTGGCATTTTGGAAAAAACAGGCTCTAATATAAGCTTTTTGTCAATTCTTGGCTGTACGGTCACGGTAGGAAGTGTATCCCATCCGGCTTCCTCATGACGCAATCCATGTGTAGAACCCTCTTTGAACGGCACCGCATTTAGATGCCGTAGAGCGTCGTCTGCCATTTGGTACCAGCTGCCTTCTTTGCCTAGGTCACCTGCCGCAGCAATTATCAGCCACTTCTCAGCACGAGTCATAGCGACGTAGAACAGGCGGAGCCCTTCTTGTGTTTGCGCCTCTTTCAGCACGTCAATCTGCGCCGCAATGCTTTGCGTCATTTCGGCCGCATTGGGTTTCCAGATCGGATAGTCGTTGAGTGTAATGATTTCGCTCTTCACGTCGTTCTTTTTCTGACCCGTGTCAGGCAGGATCACAATCGGCGCTTCCAACCCCTTTGCGCCATGCACGGTCATCACACGAATCTGGTCAGAGGCACTGTCGATCTGCCGCTTGATCTCCAGATCATCAGCATGCATCCATTCAAGGAAACCTGTAAGACTGGGCACTTCTGTCCGCTCATAGGCAAGCGCCTGACCAAGCAGCGCATCAATACCGTCTTCGGCCTCCATCCCCATGCGTGCGACTAGATTGCGACGCCCTTCATGGCGGGTGAGGATACGTTCGATCAAGTCGTAAGGGCGTAAGAAATCAACTTGCCCCCGAAGATCGCGCAAAATGGCCAAGGTTTCGGGATAGACATCCTTCTGACTGCGCAGCCTTTGCCACAAGTCCTGTTTGATTGGCCGGTAGTGGGCCAAGGTGAACAGGTTTTGCTCGCTCCATCCGAACAAGGGCGAACGGAGTGCGGTCGCAAGCGAAAGAGCATCATCAGGCGTGGCAAGAAAAGACAGCAACGCACCAATATCGCGCACCGCAAGTTCGGCCCCAACTTTGAGGCGGTCGGCACCTGCAATGGGCAGGCCAGCAACTTTGCACGCGCGAATAATTTCCGAGAACAGCCCTGTTTTGCGGCCCCGAACGAGAATCAGGAAATCACCCGCCGTAATGCGCCGGCGGACCAGAGTGCGGTCCTTGGCCTCGTCGGGGATGTAATGCTCCCCCTCGATCAGATATTTGATCTGCTCGGCGATTTGCTCGGCCAGAACGACCGTATGATGCTGTTCGCTTTTTCGGTCTACTGGATCGGTCCAGTGCGGCTCTTCCTCTTTGGTCTTATCCGCCTCAACCACAGGCCAGATATCCACCCGACCGGGCAGAGCATCCTTGAACGCGATATGTGCCATCGTCTGTCCCATGCGCGGATCGGGCAGGGTGTTGAATGTCCGATCCACCGCCCGCAGCACAGCGGGAGAGGAGCGGAAAGAGTAATCGAGGCTCTGGTTCTGGAACTTCAGATTGGCGGCAAGAAGGCTCGCCTCGAAGGATGCACGTTTGAGATCAAACTCACGCGGATCAGCTCCTTGGAATGAATAGATCGACTGTTTCTTGTCGCCCACTACAAACAGGGTGCGATCCATCTGCTCATCCCGCGCTCCTGCACCAGAGGCAAATTCATCCGCCAGCTTTTCAATCACATCCCATTGGCGGGGCGACGTATCCTGCGCCTCATCCACCAGAATATGATCAATGCCGCCGTCGATCCGGTACAGGACCCATGCTGCAACTTTTGGATCATTGAGCAAGGCACGCGCACGCAGGATAAGGTCATCGAAATCGAGCCAGCCGCGCCGCTGTTTTTCAGCCTCGTATCGCGTGATGAAATTCTCGGCAAAGCGATGCAGGGCGCGAGTGCGTGACACATTTTTGGCACGCATTTGGAGGTCATGCGCGTTGAGCGTGCGGTCAGCCAAATCTTCGAATGCGCTAAGCATCGGGCCGAGGGCGGTCTTGGCATCTTTGGTCGGGAAGCTTTTCCGCAACTCGAATTTCTGAGTGAGCATTTGTGCCTTGAGCTTGTCCAGATCGGCAATGGTCGGGTTGGAAAAATCAATGGCGCGCAAGGCATCGGCCAGCCGTGTCATCGTCACAGCTTTTTGAGTTGCAAACACATCAATGGCGTCGGGCATCCAGCGCGCGACTGCCCCGTCCATCACGTCCGATGGCAGGGTGTTTATGTCAAAGCCTGATGGCAGATCAAACAAGGCATTCAGGTCGGAGGGCAGCGTTGCAAACAATTCCCGCTTACCGGTAATCGACTGGGTCAGCGACGCGAAACTCTCGCCAGTATAGTGCGCGGCCAAGTTGGCGACTAAATGCGCATCTGGTCCATCGGCAATCTCGTCAAGGATATCGGCACGCAGCAACTCGGCGGCGCGGTCCTCGATCTCTTTGAACTGTGGGCTGACTCCCGCCTCCAGCGGAAAACGGCGGAGCAGAGAGGCACAGAACGAATGGATCGTCTGGATTTTCAAACCGCCAGGGGTCTCGATGGCCTGAGCAAACAGGGTCCGCGCTTCGCGCAATTTTTCGGGTGCGATGTCTTTGAGCACGCCAAGATCACGCAAACCTTTGCGCAGATCATCATCCTCCATCATCGCCCATTCGCCCAATCGTTTGAACAGGCGGTTTTGCATCTCGGATGCGGCAGCTTTGGTATAGGTGAGGCACAAAATATGCTGCGGTTTTACTTCATCGAGCAACAGGCGCGCGACGCGGTCGGTCAATACGCGCGTTTTGCCTGAACCCGCATTCGCGCTCAGCCATGTGGAGGTGTCAGGCCGTGCAGCCGTGATTTGGGCGCGGGTGGCTTCATCCCAATCGGGCAAGGTGCTCATGTCAGATCCTCTGGTTGTACGGAATCTGACCCGTCCCATTCACCGTATCGTGCGAGGTGATCAAACTCACCTTCAAACACGATTTTTTCCAACATCCGACGGGATGTGAATCCTTGGTCAAGATCAAGATAAGCGGCAATCAGCGTGCGCAAGTTCTCCAGAATTTCACGTGGTGGTTCGTCTTCTAACGGCGCGCTTACCTCCTTTGGTGGATTGCCAAGGCCGATAAACATAGCGCTTGATACGGGGGCAGCACCTACTGCTTTGAACGCGCCTTCTTCTACCATTGCCGCCTCGATCAATAGTTGTTTGTCGAAATGCTTTTGCTGTTTGTCGGTTGGCGGGACGCCGGTTTTATAATCGTAAATCTGGATTTCGCCGCTCGTGTTCCTGTCAATCCGATCCGCAACACCGCGCAAGGTAAAGCCGAGTTCAGGAATATCCAGAACGCCGCGGGCGTCCGCCTCGAAGGCGACGGGCGTCGCGGCGGCAAGGCGCATCGTTTCGCGCTCAATAAACCAGTTAGCGATCCGTGCAATCCGCGCAAGCCATACAGTACGCGCTGCGGGCCAAGGGACCAAATCGGTCAGCACTTCCTCCGCGATCCGAAGCAGATTGTCGCGTGTAAGGGTTGCGGGATCGGTGGCCGCGTCCTTCACAAAATATTCCATTACGTTGTGCGTTACGTCACCGCGCAGGAGCGCATCAGCAGACTGAACCAAGGGCCGCAAAGCACGCAGCCGCAAACTGTGACGGGCATAGATCGCGTAGGGATCGCGGATAAGTGTTTTGATCTCCGTCACCGACAGACTTCGCGGCCGCGCGGCAAGGGGAGGTCGTGGCGATGGGCGTGGCGCAGATGGAACACGGTCTACCGCCTCTAATGCGCGTGCTTGCCCCAGCCAGTGATCCCCTCGTTTAACCATTGCCGCCCATGCGTCAACGCCGCCTTGCTTTGGCAACCCTCCCATCAGATTGCCCAGACGGTTCACCCAGCGGGAGGGAACCGTTTCTGCATCCTCCGACCTAATCGAACGGGTGATCCAGACCTCTGGCGCACACACTGCTTGTTGGTAGTCATGCGCGGCAAGGCCGACACGCCGCTCCGGCAGTAGGAGGCCCGCATCGCTGCGCATTTTCCGGTTTAGCCATGGATCGGGGGGCGGTGCTTCGGGCCATGTGCCGTCATTCAGCGCACCAAGGATTACCAGATCGGCACCTTGTACACGTGCCTCCAGTGTTCCCCAAATCATGATGCCGCTGTAGGGCGCATCGCGGTCACGGACTTCACCCGCAGAAAGCAGTGCGCCGACCAGATCAGTGTAATCAGCCGCTGTGAGCGTGGTGCCAAAGCCTGACTCGCTCTCCAGCTCTTGCATGACGCGTTGGGCTTCAATGCCTGCTTTCTTCTGCCATAACTCATGCGCAGCATTTGCAGTCGGACCAGCGGCGAGGTCATTGGCAAGCTTTAGATGCGTTTCGACCCAATAGGACAGAGGGCGCATATTATCATCCTGATGCCCCATCGTTGCCGCACCGACCCATGCTGCCCACTTGTGCAAACCTTCATCATCTGGTGCCGCCTTTTCACAGATCGCCTGAAACGCCTCGGCCTCAGGATAAGGGAGGCCGCGCCGACGGATCGCCAACTCCGACCGCTGGGTATTAAGGTTATGGAGATTGCGGTCCTCGGCGCTGTTCGTCAGCGGATGTTTCATCAATGTCAGCAGCGCTTCGGCATCCAGACGCCGTGACAAAAGGGCGGCAACATGGCGCAAGAAACGACCCGGAGGAGAAAGGTGCAAAGGCGTGCCTGCGCTGTCATCCGGCAAGATGTCCCAACGCCCTAGCGCGGCAGTAACGCGGCGGCCCAACATGCGGTCCGGTGTGATAAGCGCGGCTGTTTGCCCGTCTTCAGCTGCCTGCCGCAATCTCATGGCGATGGCCAAAGCTTCGGCACGCGGCGTCTCGGCCAGTAGGAGAGTCATATCCCGCGTCGCATGTTCAAGGTCATCAAGCTGTGGCCCTTCAATCCGCCACGCATCGGTAACGGGGGCAGGGCGCAAGGACAGCGAAATCAGTTTGTTTCGTGCAGGGGCAGGCGGCGCAGAGAGCGCATGCCAGTTCTTAACGTCATTGGGCGTGCTCCCCAACCCCTTCATCAGACTGTAAAACCTGTATTGCGGATGGTCCTCAGAAATCATCGGATCATCAAGCGCTGCCCAAACATTCGATGGCAGATCAAAATCGAAGCCAGGCAGAATAAGCGCCCCTTGCGGTAACTTTGCCACCGCCTCCATCAACATCATCGTAGTCCCGCGAGAGCCGGTTGAGCCGGCGATGATCACGGGGTGGGTAGGGGGCTGCTCTGCCCAAAGGTATGCAATCGCACTTACCCTTGCGCGTTGGCGTGCCTCTTTGTCTGGCATGGCTTCGGTGAGGGAAAGATAGCTTTGTACAATCCCGAGAAAAACCTTTGCGCGCTCCCAATGCCCGGATTGATCGGTCACATCCAGTTCTGCGATTGTGTCGGGAGAAACACCTTCGCCCTGCATCTCGTCAATCAACGCAGCAAGGCTGTCTGCCAAATCATAAAGTGACGCGCGTGAGGCGAGGTCAGGCGATTTGTCCAGCAATGCTGAGATCAGCCCAATCAGCTCCAAACGCCGCCGCAGGGCGGGAACGCCCTGCGGGATGATTACACTTGGCACCAGCGTTTCGAGGTCCGTGAGCAAACGGATGCGGGGGAGTAAGGATGCTGGACCGTCTTCAAAGATTGAACGGAGGCGGCGTGCCATGCGCTGTGTGTTTACAAGAACGTCTACACGGGCCAACGCTTCGGGGGGCTGTCCCTTGAACCGCTCAAGCAGGCCGCTTACCAACGCCCGTGGAAAATCAACACCGGCTGGCAGGCCGAAAACGCGGGGGGAGTCCTGGGGCTCAAACATCAGTGTTCAATAATCCTTCGGCTGTTTTTATCCCATCGGGATGGCCGACATCGCACCATTTACCTGCGTAGCTCAGGCCGAACATTGTCTTCTTTTCTAACATCTTATCCCAGACCAGATTGAGTGAAAAAGAGTTCTGGTTAATTTCGGCCAGCAGATCGGTTTTAATGATCTGAACCCCGCCATAGATCACTCCTGCACCGCGTGACAGGCGGCCACCAGAGGCGATGGTAAAGTCGCCATTGCCCGAATGCTCAAGCGCACGCTCTGGCGGGACGCCCATTAGCAGCGCGTCCATCGTTATAGGATCCCACGCATCAAGGAGAAGCCGCAGAGGATTGGGCCCACGCCAGATTGCATCGGTATTCATCGTGATGACAGGACCATCCCCAAGCAGGGGCAGTGCATTGCGCAGCCCGCCGCCCGTTTCTAAGATATCGGGTGTTTCTAAAATCGTCTGCACACCTAAAGGTTTTAGGTGCGCCAACAAAGATTCGGGTCGGTAATGCAGATTTGCTACGATAGTGGGCGGAGTGACTTCTTTTGCCAGACCCAGTGCGTGATCAATCAATGGGCTGCCTGAAACCCGAACCATAGGCTTGGGTCGGTCCGCCGTAAGATGCTTCATCCGCGTCCCGAAACCGGCGGCAAATAGCAAAACAGGAAAGCTCATATCGCGCATTTCGATCTAAGTGTGTCGAGGATATCGGCGGTTGGTGCAGGCAAGCTTGTGGTAATATGCTTACTAATTGGCGCGAGCGTAGGATGTGTAAGATTGCGTTCGACGAACTCCCAAACGCGCGGGATCAGATCAATGTAACGCGGCTTGCCCAGCTCAATACACAGCTTCGCAAACGCGCCAACGATCCGCAAGTTTCGTTGAACACCGAGAATGGCATAAGCGGTGCGAAACGCGTCTTCGTCCTGGGGATTTTGCGCCAGATACCGATCAATCATCGCCGCCTCAATCGCAGGTGGTACATCACGACGGGCGTCTTGGAGGATCGAGACCAGATCATAGGCCGCATGGCCCGACATAGCATCCTGAAAGTCCAGAAGACCCACACGCGCAGCACCGTCACGATTCGGCAACCACAGCAAGTTTTCAGCGTGATAATCACGTTGGATTAAAACCTGTCGTGCAGCTTCGAGGGGAGCCAGAAAGTCAGACATCTTCGTCTCGAATTCGGCTTGTTCCGGAGTATTGCGCTCCCCTGTAATGCCGAACAGGTACCATTCGTACGCGCGCGCCGCGAAACTGGTCATTGTGGCAGTATCATAGGGCGCAAGCGTTGGCATTGGAGCGGCATGAAGAACAGTGAGAACGTCTACCGATGCTTGATAAAGTGGGAGCTCAAGCGACGGGTCGCGGGCAATGACCTGTTTGAAAAGATCATCCCCTAGATCCTCAATTAGTAGAAAGCCGTTTGCAACATCCCGCTGAAGAATTTCCGGCGCACTTAGTTGAATGGTGCGTAAATGATCGGCGATCGCAATGAAGGGGCGCACGTCCTCACCCTTATCTACAGGCGCATCCATCAAGATCACCGTATCACCATTAGTTCGGGTCAGGCGCTCATACCTGCGATTGGAGGCATCACCCGCTACCGTTTGTCGTTTGGCATTAGACCAGCCGGCATTTTGGATAAAGTCGGCGAGAAGGGAGGCGCGATCTGTCATGGTATCCAGTCAGTCAATTTGGCATCCCAACGCGGGTGCGACCATGCTGCGGTCAGGATGCGGTGATCGTCAGCATCGGCTGGTGCGAGTGTGATGTCCAGAGCATCATCCGGCGTGAGAGAGGTTAGTCGGTCAGGCCATTCGATCAGGCAAATGGCGGCTTCCATAGCATCCAGAAGTCCTAGCTCTTCGATCTCTGTGGCATCGGTCAGACGGTAAAGATCTGCATGCCAAATCTCAACGCCAGACGCGGCATCATAGGTTTGAACCAAGGTAAATGTAGGGGAAGGGACATCTTCGGGGCTGGCAAGCAAAGATTGAATCAGCGCACGTGCGAAATGGGTCTTTCCCGCGCCCACATCACCGTGCAGCAGTACGGTATCACCCGCACCCAAAACAGCACCGAGGCGGCGTGCGAGTGCGGTGGTTTCATCGGGGTTAGAAAGATGTGTGGTCAACTGCATGAGGGCAAACTAACCACACAGGCAAGCGCATGAAAGAGGCCTTAGTCGTTTGCTTTTCCGATCAATGTTTTATTTGCAGGCAATGAAATGGGATCACGTGAAAACCGGACAACAGTTGCGCCTGATGTAATCGGCACAATTTTACATTGCATCGGCGTCTGACCCTTGATGCAAACAGGCATTATCCACTCCTCCCGTGCTTCCAAATTCATGACCGCATCCTGTAAATCTTGCCACAAGGGGTTCGGAGTTGATTTTTCCTTCCAAAGGCGAACGGCGTCCGTGATGGTCACGTCGGCAAAGCTGCTATCGTGCTGAAACCCCCAAAGCAAATCATATGCCTTGTTTGAAAATGTCAAAATGCCCGTTTGCGAGAACACGGCGAGGGCGTCCTCAAAAGTGTCCACAAGACTTTGACCCAGTTCAAGCTCCGCGCGAAAGTTGCGGGTTAGCGAAATTTCCGCGCTAATATCTTCCATCAAAAAGGCAATAGCACCATCAGGATGAGGTCGACCAGTCACGCGGTATGTTTGTCCTGTCTCCAAGGTCCATGTTTCTTCAAACCGGCCCGTTTCTGCTGCACTAATCAAATCTGCCATGCGTTGACGCCAAGTTTTGTAATTCTTCGGCTCTGGCATGCGGCGGTTTTCACGCATTGCGTCAAAAAATGAATCAATCGTAGGGCGTGGACTAAGAAAAGAAGCGGATAATCCAGTGAGATCAGTCAGTGCTGGATTGAAGAGAGCGAGTTGCCTGTCCCGATTGAAAATTGCCAAACCAATTGAAAGCTGGGCAAAGGTTTTTGCCAGCGTTTGAACAAAATCGCGCTGGGCCTCTTCGGCGTGGATGAGAGTTGTCAGCGATGTCGCGTGATATAGCGCTCCTTGCCTAAGTGGTTTTCGGGTGACGTTAAACCACTCGGGCAATTTAGGGCATTCAAGGGTAAGCTTTACGCGTGTAGTTGTTGTACCTTCTGGCATCTGGGGAATTTCAAATAGATAGCCAGTGGCGACCTCTGCTTCGGGACACGCCCGTTTTTTCAGCGTGGCATATGCGGTGTTGTACCAGACAACCGCACCTGTCTCATCAGTTTTCCACGCGGGGAGCGGAAGGTGGTCACTCACTTCGCGCAACACTTCGAGCTCCCTAACGTCCGGGCTATCGTGGCCTATTTGTATCGTCCCATGAAAGGTGATGGTTGCAGCATTAGGGTGCCATGATACGCGAATATCTCCTGTAACCCCTTTAACGATTGTCTCACCGTCAGTTTGATAAGCAGGGCAACGCGGGAACTCCGGGTAGTCAGGCACAAGGATTTCGTGCAAGTCTTCCCATGTGTGTGCACCAAGGGCGATTGGAAGGCGCTCTAAAACAGCTTCTGATGCATGCTCAAGAACGCCGTCGCGAAATAGTATCGCCGGAACGTCATGTTCTACCGCCTCGCGCGGCATCTCTCCGGGCCGCAAGGCCCACCAAATTCCAAGCGTCACAGTTGGTAAAACTACAACAAAAATAAGAATGAGATCGTTCAATAGCTACTCCGCAAGCCAGATAGGCCTTGTCCGTTATGCAGCAGTTAACCTTTAAAAAGTGTTAATAATGAGACGGGCTTACGCTTCAGCAAAGCGTGTGTTCTCTCCATAACCCAGCGCATTTTCTCCCTCTCGGGCATCGATGGTGCTACGCGGCCAGCTGACCTCGATAACTGCCCCGATTTGCTGGCTGTGATATCCTGCTTCATCCGCTCCGTTGGCGAAACGCAAGCTTGCTCCAGACCGCTCCAGAAGTGTTTTTGCAATAAAGAGGCCGAGCCCCATCCCTTCGTATTCTGGCCGGGATGTATCCTTTTTTCGGTTGCGCCGCTGGCCCATGAAGGGATCTCCCAAGCGGCCTAATAACTGCGGGGGAAACCCATCACCATCATCAAGAATACGAGCCGTGATCGTTGTATCGGTCCAACGAATATCAATCCAGACAGTAGTTTTTGAAAAATCGACAGCATTTTGTATGAGATTGCGCAGGCCGTGAATAATTTCAGGCATCCGTAAAATTGCAGGTTGGGTGCCTGTAGAATTATCAAGACTTATGATGACGTCTTTACCGCGCTCCATATGCGGTTCCGCCGCCGCTTCGATCACAGTAATGAGAGGGGCCTGACGCAGATGCAGGTCGTCTTTTCCAGCGCGACCCATGTCACGCAAAATATCGCGACAGCGGTCGGTCTGCTCTACAATCAGTTCGGCATCCTCGCGCAACTCGGGCTGTCCGCGCAGCTCATGCACCAGTTCAGCACTCGCCAGTTTGATCGTCGCGAGAGGTGTGCCCAACTCATGTGCTGCAGCGGCGACAACGCCCCCCAGATCGGTCAGTTTCTGCTCCCGCGCTAGTGCCATTTGGGTTGCGGCCAAAGCGTCGGACATCAGATGGATTTCAGAAGTGACACGCCGCGAATAGGCAGAGGTGAACACAACGGCGATGACGAGAGCAATCCACTGACCAAAGATAAACAACTCGGGTATTTCGAGAACCTGACCTGATAGTGTGCTGAGTGGGATATAGAAGAAGGCCAATACACTGACGCTGACAATCGCCATCGCACAAAGCACCAATGTGGAGCGCAAGCTCAGCGCTGTAGCGGAGATTGTTACGGGGCCGAGCAGAAGGAGTGTGAACGGATTATTCAATCCACCCGTCAGGAAGAGCAGGAAGCTTAGTTGAAGTAGATCGAAGATGATCATGGCCATGTTCTGGCGCTCGGAAAGGCGCTTGTTCTCGGGGAATACAAATCCCGTGACCAGATTAAAAATGACCGAAATGCTAATGGCGAAATAGCACCAGCCAAGTTCAATGTTCAGACCGAACATGAGTGGTGTTATTGTGACCGCTACAAACTGACCTGCAATCGCAACCCATCGCAGCAGGATCATGGTCCGAAGCCTGATCCAATTCGCTCTTTTGCGCTCGCCTATTGGGCGGATCGTGGACTGCGGCATCTGGGCGCTTCTCTCAAATGTGACTTGCAATGAACAGGGTCTAGCGTAGGACTGTGTCTGTCTATCATCAAGGGCGCGGAATGACGCGCCATCCCAAAGGAGAGTGCTATGATCCGTAATGCCGCAATCGCCGCAGTTGTTGTTGTCGGGGTTGGAATTCTGGCGACGGTCTTCTTCACGCGGCAGAATAGTGATGATCAATTTGCCTCTTGTGGTGCTGGCGCTGTAGCGGGCGATTTGGGTGGTCCCTTCACGCTTGTGAATGGTGATGGTGAAACGGTCACGAACACCGATGTGATTACCGAACCGACGCTGATCTATTTCGGCTATACCTACTGTCCTGACGTTTGTCCGCTGGATGTGGACCGGAACGCCGCTGCCGTCGAAATCCTTGAAGAGCGTGGCCAGTCTGTGACACCCGTCTTCATTACGATTGATCCCGCGCGGGATACACCCGAAGTTGTGCGCGACTTTGCCGAAGCGATGCACCCGCGCATGATCGGCCTCACAGGAACGGCGGAACAGATTGCAGAAGCCAGCAAAGCTTACCGCACGTATTACAAAGCGCATCCGCCCGTAGATGGCGAATATCTGGTCGATCATTCTACCTTTACCTACCTCGTGACGCCCGAGCAGGGATTTGTTGAATTCTTTCGCCGCGAACTCACGCCAGAGCAGATGGCAGATAAGATCGGTTGTTTTGTCGATCACATTTGACCGAAGGCGCGCGCGCTCCATATTCAGGGTAACTTGAATTCATTCGACCCTGATAAGGCGCTGCACCATGCCAGAAGAACTTTTGCCCGACCTTGGCCCCGACAAGACTCTGTTGTTGTTGGACGATGACGAACCGTTTTTGCGGCGCCTCGCAAAGGCGATGGAGCGTCGCGGCTTTGAAGTTGAGATGGCTGGGTCAGTCGCGGCGGGATCTGCGATTGCGACCGCACGCCCGCCGGCATACGCCGTTTGTGATCTTCGGCTTGAGGATGGTAACGGCCTCGACGTTGTTGAAATTTTGCGCGAAAAACGTCCCGACGCGCGGGTTGTTGTGCTGACAGGGTATGGCGCGATCGCGACGGCAGTTGCTGCTGTGAAAATTGGTGCGACGGATTATCTGTCGAAACCTGCGGATGCGACGGATATTACCAACGCGCTGCTGGCTACGGGTGACAACCTACCCCCACCACCAGAAAACCCCATGAGTGCGGACCGCGTGCGGTGGGAGCACATTCAGCGAGTGTACGAGTTGTGTGATCGCAATGTATCTGAGACTGCGCGGCGTTTGAACATGCACCGCCGCACGTTGCAGCGGATATTGGCAAAGCGCAGCCCGCGTTAACCGCCGCCCTAATGGGACGCTTTAGATATCGTAGCGTTTGAGGCGTTTATCGACCAGCGTCCCATCGGACAGTTTATAGTCTTCAATCACTCGGTAGTCGCGAAAGCCACGGCTTTGATAATATGTTAAACCGCCTTCGTTGTCGGCGCGAATATTGGCATTGATCCAGACGTATCCCAGCGATTTTGCTGCCTTTGCCGTCGCACCAAAAAGCGCTGACCCGATCCCAAGCCCTGTTTGACCCACTTGCACAAATGTCGCGATATCTACTGCTTCGGGAGGTAGTTGCTCATTGGGTTTGATCCATTGAAACCCGACGACCTGCTCGGTGCTATCGAGTGCAACGTGCCACGCAGCACCATCGGGAGGCGTCTCCATCCATTCGGCAATGTCCTGTGCAGTAACAGGGCGCACCAATGCTGTAGTGCCGCCAATCGTAATAATTTCATTGAGCAATCGAGCCATTGATCCGGCATCCAAAGGCATTGCAGGGCGTACATGGATCATGGCAATTGCTCCAACAGTTCTGCGTGGCGTGCTGTGAAGTCCGCACGTACTTCGACGGGTGGGCGCAATGTGATCTCAAGCCCTTCCTTCAACGCGGGATCAGGTTTGCCAAAAAACTTGTCGGCCTCTTCAGCGTCAAAACCGGCGATCTGCACGGCTTCCATCCATGCGCTCACGCGGTCCGCCTTTTTTATCTGCTTCTTGATGGATGCGGGTACCTTTGCCGGTAGGCCAAAGCGGATGTGAACAGCCGCCTCCAGCCGCTCGTCCAGCGCACCGTATCCGGGACCAACAGCAGCTTTCACGGGGGAAATCATATCACCAATTACATATTCAGGCGCATCATGAAGGAGAGCGGCAAGCCGCCATTTTGCTGGTGCATTTGGCGAAATGCGGCCAAAGATAGTCTCAACCAGCAGTGAGTGCTCAGCCACCGAATACGCGAAATTACCGTAGGTTTGCCCGTTCCACCGCGCCACAAACGCAAGGCCATGCGCGATATCCTCAATCTCGATATCCACAGGGGTCGGGTCCAACAGATCAAGCCTGCGACCCGATAACATCCGCTGCCATGCGCGTGGTTGTGGTGCCATGTTTTCCTCCGTGCTGCGGTGATCTGGCTCTTATTCTTGTAAAGAGATCGGGAACGTTTTGCAGGTATGCTGGTTGATTCTGCAACAAGGAGAAGAAGATGAAAACCGCATTAACAGCAATTACGACCGCCCTAGTGATGACAACTTCAGTTGCCGCTCAAGATGTTTGTATGAGTGCGCTGGAAATGCAGTCTTCGCTAATCGATTGGTATGGCGAAAAGCCTGTGTCGGGACCGTCACAAGACGACACGCGCTTATGGGTTTCCGATGCAACAGGGTCTTGGACTCTTGTACGGACACAGTCTGGCGGCATTGCATGTGTTGAGGCGCAGGGCCGCAACTGGACCGCCGGTATGGACGCCGAAGAAGTCATTGCCTCTATTCAAGCTCGCACCGACAGTTGATCACTATCGTGAAGCCATTAAGTCACGTTGATTGAACAGTCATGCAATGTTATGGCCGCATCAACAGATTTGAAGGAGCGCCACGATGGCCAATGACTATATCGTAAAAGACATCAACCTTGCGGAATATGGCCGTAAAGAGCTTGATATTGCGGAGACGGAAATGCCGGGCCTGATGGCGCTTCGTGCTGAATATGGCGAAGCAAAACCGTTGAAAGGTGCGCGGATAGTCGGCTCTTTGCACATGACAATTCAGACTGCAGTTTTGATTGAAACTCTGGTAGAGCTAGGTGCCGATGTACGTTGGGCTTCATGCAATATCTTCTCAACTCAGGACCATGCTGCGGCTGCAATTGCTGCGGGTGGAACACCTGTATTTGCAATCAAGGGTCAGTCATTGGAAGAGCATTGGGATTATCTCGATAAATCCTTCATGTTCCCTGAGGGGCCGAATTTGATCCTTGATGATGGTGGCGACGCCACGCTCTATATTTTGATGGGTGCGCGGGTCGAGAACGGCGAGACCGAATTGCTCGATGTGCCAACATCCGAAGAAGAAGTGGCAGTATTCGCCCAGATTAAAAAGCGTATGGCAGCGAGCCCCGGTTGGTTCACCAAAATGCGTGATCAGATCGTTGGCGTTTCTGAGGAGACGACAACAGGCGTTCACCGCCTTTATGAGTTGTTCAAAAACAATCAGCTGCCGTTCCCAGCGATCAACGTGAACGACTCTGTGACCAAGTCTAAGTTTGACAACAAATATGGCTGTAAAGAAAGTCTCGTCGACGGTATCCGCCGCGCCACGGACACCATGATGGCGGGTAAAGTTGCTGTTGTGCTGGGTTACGGCGATGTGGGCAAAGGCTCTGCCGCGTCCCTTGCTGGTGCTGGTGCGCGCGTTAAGGTTACCGAGGTTGACCCAATCTGTGCGTTGCAGGCTGCGATGGATGGTTTCGAAGTTGTGCTGATCGAAGATGTGGTGGGCACTGCCGATATTTTTATTACCACCACAGGTAACAAAGACGTAATCCGAATCGAGCACATGCGCGAGATGAAGGACATGGCGATCGTCGGGAACATCGGTCACTTCGACAACGAAATTCAGGTCGCTGCCCTCAAGAACCATAAGTGGACCAACATCAAAGAACAGGTCGACATGATCGAGATGCCGTCAGGCAGCCGCTTGATCCTCCTTTCCGAGGGTCGTTTGCTGAACCTTGGTAATGCAACTGGTCACCCGTCCTTTGTGATGTCCGCGTCCTTTACCAATCAGGTTCTGGCGCAGATGGAACTGTGGATTCGCGGCGACCAGTATAAGAACGAAGTGTACATCCTGCCCAAGCATCTGGACGAGAAAGTAGCACGCCTGCACCTTGACCGCATCGGTGTGAAACTGTCCAAACTTGATCCAGAACAGGCCGCATATATCGGCGTCTCGCCTGATGGTCCGTTCAAGCCAGAGCATTACCGCTACTAACTGCTCGTGGACGAAAACAATACATACAAGCATCGCCCCGTTTTGCACTGGGCGGTGCTTTTTCTTTTTATTATAGGCGGTATCGGTTTTGGTGGCTGGCAGGCGATGGTGCATCCTGAAACGCCCCTTGCACCAGAATGGAACCCGACCCGCCCGCTGGTTGTCACCGAGCCGTTAACCCGCCTGACCCAGTGGAAATTGCGCCGTGCGCTTGTCAACGACCAAGCGTGCTTGGCAGCTTTGGCAACAGGTGCGCGTGCACAAAGCAAGCCCGATTTGGTGGACAGCCCGCAATGTCGGATCTCACCGCAAGTCATGCTGAGCAACGTGGCGGGAACCGATTTGAAGCCAGTCAATACACGCTGTCAAACCGCGCTTCGTCTGGCGATGTGGACGCAACACAGCTTGCAACCAGCAGCGCAGGAAATATTCGGCCAGACCCTCGCGCGGATAGAGCATTTTTCAAGTTATTCCTGCCGTGCGATGCGAACAGCGACGGGCAGTACAGGCCGAATGAGCACCCATTCGACAGCCGATGCAATAGATATCAGTGGCTTCAAGCTTGCGGACGGAACCTCCGTCGATCTGCTGCGTGATTGGGATGATGAGGGGAGCAAAGCACTCTTTCTACGCCGTGCGAATGAAACGGCTTGTGATTGGTTTCGCCTCACACTTGGTCCTGAATATAACCGTCTCCATGCTGATCACTTCCATCTTCAGCATACGGGTTTCGGTTTATGTAGATAGCAATGGGGAAATCACGCTTCATAATTTCCTTTTGCCCCTTGGGTGAATTAGTTTAGGCTTTTGTGAAATGTCAGCAACTAAGCTGGCACAGTCCAGCAAGGGAGTATTACAATGGGTAAACGGGACGAGTGGATCGCGAAATACGCGGAAGATCTCAAAGGCAAATGCGGCATGGAGCCTGATATGGCTCTGCTGACAAAAGTCACAATCGGCTGTGGTCCATCAATCTATAATGCTGACGCCTCTACAGTAGCAGGCAGCCAGCCAGCCGAGCTTGAAACGGTTAAAAACAACTTCCTCATCAAAAAGCTGGGCCTGCCAGACGGTCCAAACTTGATGGAAGCAATCAACAAAGTGATCGAAGTGTACGGCAAGTCCGAGCGCAACAAATACCGTGCCGTTGTCTACTACATGCTGACAAAGCACTTCGGCAAAGAGTCGGTTTATAGCTAAGCCTGAATAGGTTTCTGTTAGTAAACGCCCGCTTGGTTAAGCGGGCGTTTCTTTTTTGAATGCAATGCAAATCATTGAATTCTTGCGAAATTATGCTGGTATGGGTATCGATACTACATCGGTCAGTACGGCCAGAACATATTTCGAATACGTGTGCCGGGGTTTAGGGAGCGCACGGGGTGAGAAGGGTTCTGGCGAGGTGCTGGAACCCTTTTTCGTTTAATCGCTATATTATTACGGGTCGGTTTGACCTAAGGTACAGATAATCTTCCATTCCGTTTCTGTGACAGGCTGCACAGATAGGCGCGAACTGCGCACCAGCGCCATATCGGCGAGCCGCTCATCCGCTTTTACCATATCCAGTGTCACAGGTTTCGCAAACGGGCGCACTGCACGGATATTAACGCACTCCCAGCGCGGATCATCTGTTGTGCTGTCGGGGTGGGCTGCGACGCAAACCTCTACGATACCAACGACAGCCTTCTCTTTTTGGGAATGATAGAAGAACCCCAGATCGCCAACCGCCATATCCCGCATGAAATTGCGTGCCTGATAGTTGCGCACGCCGTCCCATTCCTCACCGACGTCGCCCTTTGCGACCTGATCGTCCCATCCCCAGACGGAAGGTTCGGATTTGAACAGCCAATAGGCCATCAGCCGATCACCTTTTTCCATTCGGTGAGGGTGACACTGCTGAACAGGCCCGCCTTTGCATAGGGATCATTCGCGGCCCAAGCTTCGGCGGTCGCCATATCAGGTACATCCAGCACAATCATTGAGCCACACATGCCGCCATCCGCATCAATAAGCGGGCCGGCCAGATGCACGTGGTCGGTGCTTTTCAAATACTCCACATGCGCTGGGCGGTTTTCCATCCGCACTTCAAGTGCGCCTGCCTTGTCATGGGCCATCAAGCATACAAGCATATCATTCTTCCTTCAAAGGTCTGGTAAGCAGGCTGTGGACAGCCGTTTTCACATCTAACGATTTATCAAGCAGACCAGCAACGGCCATTGTAATGGGCATGTCCAATCCGGCATCTTGTGCAATCTTTGCAACGGCACGGGCAGTTGCTGCGCCCTCAACAGTGGTGCCAGCATCAAAGGGTTCACCCCGTCCAAGGCTGAGGCCGAGCCGATAGTTGCGCGATCCTTCCGAGGTGCAGGTCAACGTGAGATCGCCAAAGCCTGACAGTCCAGCAAGTGTGTCCGGATCAGCCCCGCGATAGGCCGCCATTCGCTGCATCTCCGCATAACCACGTGTCATCAACGCGGCACGCGCACTTTCTCCCATACCTGCCCCCATGGCCGTGCCGCAGGCAATCGCTACAACGTTCTTGAGCGCTCCGCCCAGTTCTGCGCCGATGGTATCCGTCGTTCGATACAGGCGCAGCGACGGTGTGGTTAGTTCAGCCTGTAACCGCTGGGCTACGGCATCATCCGCCACAGCCAGCGTAAGCGCGGTAGGCAACCCGCGTGCGATGTCAGCAGCAAAGCTGGGCCCCGTCAGGATCGCTGCTTGGGCGGTGGGGACCTCTTCGGTGATGATCTGAACGGGGCCAGCACCACTGCTTAGCTCGATTCCTTTGCAGCAGGCGACTAGTGACTTGCCAGCCAAAGCCTCTGAGTGCGCGCGGATAAAGTCCCGCAATTTTTGCATTGGAAGGGCAAGTAGCACGGTTTTTGCGACCAGTGCTTCGTCCAAATCTCCGGTGACGGTAAGTGAATTGGGAAATGGGCAGTTAGGGAGCCGTGCTTTGTTTTCTCGCGCAGTTTGCATGTTGGCCGGATTTCTGGCCCAAAGGGTAACAGGCCCTTTGGTTGCCAAAGTGATTGCCAACGCGGTGCCGAATGCGCCGCCGCCCAATACGGAAATGGTCATGCTTTCGCTCCCTTTTTACCGCTCCCCAACATGGCGGGTGCAGTTTGATCCAGAGGCCAGCGGGGCCGCGCAGACAGACCCATACCGTCAGGGTCCCGAGTTGTCATCTGCTCCAATGCTGCATAGGCGATCATCGCCGCATTATCGGTGCAAAGAGCTAAGGGTGGCGCTATGAAATCGGCACCAAATTCGGCTGCGGAGGTTTCCAGTCCGCTTCGAATTGCCATATTTGCGGCAACCCCGCCTGCGACGCAAATACTCGGCGTATCTGTGAGCTGCACATAAAGCTCGAGTGCGCGGCGTGTTTTTTCTGCCAGAACATCAACAACTGCTGCTTGGAATCCTGCGGCGAGATCGGCCTGATCTTGTGCCGCAAGCGTGCTTTCTTGGACCAGACTATCGCGCTGACGCAGCACAGCAGTTTTCAGGCCAGAAAAAGACATATCGCACCCGTCACGGTCCAGCAACGGGCGCGGCAGTTTGAAACGCCTAGGATCACCTTGTTTTGCACGCTCTTCAATCGCCGGGCCACCTGGCTGGGGCAGTGAGATAAGTCGCGCCACTTTGTCAAAGGCTTCGCCGGGGGCATCGTCGATGGTACCGCCGAGGCGTTGAAATTGATCTGGCCCCGCCACGATAAGAAATTGACAGTGCCCACCAGAGACAAGCAACATTAGATAGGGATACGGCACGTTATCAGTAAGACGAGGTGTGAGCGCATGACCCGCAAGATGATTAATGCCATAAAGCGGTAAGCCCTGCGCCAGCGCGATTCCCTTGGCACACATCACACCCGACACAACGCCGCCGATTAGACCCGGACCTGCGGTAACGGCCACCGCGTCAATATTATCCAAACTTACATGAGCTTCGTTCAAAGCTTGCAGAACGCACAGATCAAGTTTTTCCGCATGCGCCCGCGCCGCGATCTCTGGCACGACCCCGCCAAAATTGGCGTGTAGTTCGGTTTGTCCCAGCACGACTGATGACAACACTTGGGTGTCACCAATCTGCCCGCGCAGCACAGCAGCAGCGGTATCATCACAGCTGCTTTCAATGCCAAGAATCGTGAGGGAGGTCATATGCTGGCCTGTTTTCATTGCGAAGGGGACCCTGCGCAGGTAACACCTAGGCGTCCGGCAAACAATCCTGAGAGCGTTATTCGACTGATGTCATTGCCCACCCTCCTGCTTACACGGCCCCGAGGCGCCTCTTGTGGGTTTGTCGCGGCGCTTGAGCCAGCAGCGCGTAAAGCGGTCCAGGTTTTGATTGCGCCCCTGATGGAAATAACCAGCGTGGGGGCGAAGCCTGTTCCTGAGGAAATACAGGGTGCTATTTTCACGTCGGCGAATGGCGTTGATTTTGGGCCTGAAGGGCAGGGGCGACTTGCCTTTTGTGTAGGTGCTCGAACCACTGCCGAAGCGCGTAGGCGGGGATGGGATGCAGAGCAAGCGGGCAGGACAGCGATCGAATTGATAGCAGCCCTTCGGAAAGTCCGGCCCTCAATTGGATTGGTCCATTTGAGTGGTGAGCATACGATCGGCGACATCGCTGATACTCTGACTGCCGATGGAATTGAAACGGTGCATGTCCCGATCTATCAGCAAAACCTGTTGCCGCTGGAACCTGCTGCGCGGCAAGCGCTTGCGGGTCCATGTATTATACCTGTTTTTTCCCACCGTACGGCCAAGCAATTGCGTGCTGAGGCGTCTGGTCTGCTTGAATTCGCGCACATAATCGCGCTGAGCGATTCTATAGCAGCCCCATTTGAGGGAGAAAAACTTGCAAGCTGCGTCATATTACCGTCACCGCAGACTATATATATGCGCAAAGCGGTTGAAACCCTGTGCTTGAACCTCAGCTTAGCTTGAGGGCCTTGAGGATGCGCGATAGACTTGTATCGTTGTCCAAGGTCTGAGGACATGAATCGAAAAGGTGTGTGTTGTGGCGTCATCGAAGAAAACTGGCTCTCCCCGTAAGAAAACAGGGAAGAGTGAGGCAATCGAAAGCAAGGTCGAAGATGCTGTTATAGTGGAGGCTGAAACCTCCACTGACGCAACGTCAGTAGAAGTAAGTGATCAGCCTGATAAAGCAGAAAAATCTGAGGCAGAAGCGGCCACTGTTGCGGATGCGGCAGATCCCGATGTGCAGACCGTCGAGGAGATAGCCTTACAGCCGACAGAAGACGCGAAAGAAGCTGATGCGACGGAGCAAGAAATTTCACCAATGCCAGAAGGTGTTGCACCCGCACCAGAGGCCGAGAAGAAGAGCGTTTTCCTTCCTCTCGTTTTGGGCGGTATCGTCGCTGGCGCTATCGGATTCATGGCGTCCGAATATGAAGTTTTTGGTCAGGCTGACAGCGACATCACAACAAAACTGCGTAGTGACCTGAACACGCAGCAAGAGCGCATTGCAGCACTTGAGACAGCAGAGCCACCTGCCGTCGATATCCCGACAGTGGACCTGTCGCCCATTGAGACGGAGTTGGCAGAAATCCAAGACCGGCTCGCAGCCCTCGAAGAACGTCCCGTTGTGTCTGTTCCCGAAGGCGTGGATGCTGAAGCAATTGCCGCATATACTGCCGAACTTGAGGCGCTAAAAGCGTCAGCAGAAACACAGCGCAGCGAGATTGAAGCGCTTTTGAATAATGCCAAAAGCGTCGAGGAAGCTACCGCAGATGCGGCAAAAGCTGCCAGCGCACAAACCGCGATCGCAAAGATCGTATCCGCGATTGATGCGGGCCGGCCGTATTCTGACGCGATTGCTACACTCAACGACCTTGATCTGGGTGAGATTGATCCCGCTCTTGCCGCCTCTGCCGACAGCGGCGTTGCGACGTTAAGCGTGCTACAAAGCGAGTTCCCTGCCGAGGCGCGGACTGCCCTCGCGGCGGCTCGTGCGACTGGTTCCGGTGACGGTCAGCAAGGGTTGGGCGGTTTTCTAAAGCGCTCCCTTGGTGCGCGCTCGGTCGCACCGAAAGAGGGCAATGATCCTGATGCAGTTTTGTCTCGCGCAGAAGCAGCAATCAAAAGAGGTGATCTTGCGACCACATTGACTGAACTAGATACCCTGCCCGAAGAAGCGCAGGCCGCGATTGCGGACTGGCGTGCGGCGGCTGATGCTCGCATTGCCGCCCGCAACGCAGCCGATGCTTTGGCACAACGCCTGACGGCAGACTAAGGAAAACAATATGCTCTGGTCCCTGATTAAAATCATCTTTTTCTTCTGTGTCGTTGCCGCGCTTGCGTGGGGGGCAAACCTTTTGCTTCAGGCCGATGGCGGTCTGCAATTCAGCGGCTTTGGGTTGGAGCTGAACCCCGGTCCGTTACAGTCAGTCATCCTGCTGATTCTGTTGGTGTTTGTGGTTTGGCTGTTCCTCAAGGTGATGTCTCTCTTGATTGCCGTTTTTAAGTTCCTCAACGGTGACGAGACAGCGCTTTCGCGTTACTTTGATCGCAACCGCGAGCGCAAAGGTTTTGACGCTTTGTCCGAAGGTATGCTGGCGCTTGCCAGTGGTGAAGGGACAGTCGCACTGGCGAAGGCGGCTAAGGCCGAGAAATATCTCAAAAAACCCGCTCTTACAAATCTGCTCACGGCGCAAGCTGCTGAGATGGCAGGTGATACGCGCAAAGCCGAAGAAACCTACCGCAAACTGGTCGAGAACGAGCAAACCCGTTTTGTTGGAGTGCGCGGTATTCTGAAACAAAAGCTTGCTGCGGGTGATACCGAGACTGCATTGCAGTTGGCCGAAAAGGCATTCGCGCTCAAGCCAAAGCATGAGGATACAGGTGATATTCTATTGCGTCTTCAGGCCGAGAAAGAAGACTGGACGGGCGCACGCAAAACGCTGAGCGCAAAGCTGCGCAATGGTCAACTGCCCCGTGACGTTCACAAGCGTCGCGATGCAGTACTTGCGTTGTCCGAAGCAAAAGACATTTTGGACGACGATAAGTCCATAGAAGCACGTGAGGCTGCGATTGAAGCAAATCGCTTGTCACCTGACCTGATCCCTGCGGCAGTCATGGCAGCCAAAGGCTACATTTCACAAAACAAGCCACGCTATGCCACGCGTGTTCTGAAAAAAGCATGGGAAGCACGGCCACACCCCGACCTCGCCGCAGCCTTTGCCGCAATTGTGCCGGATGAAACGCCAACTGCACGGATTAAACGTTTCGCCACCCTAACCAAGGTGAACCCGCAGCACCCTGAGACAAAGATGCTACTCTCCGAGTTGCACATCGCAAATGAGGATTTCCCCGAAGCGCGTCGTGCGCTGGGCAATCTGGTCGAGACTGATCCAGATGCGCGGTCTGTTACCCTTATGGCTGTGATTGAGCGCGGCGAAGGAGCGACTGATACAGTTGTAAAAGGCTGGCTTGCCCGCGCGATTTCTGTGCCACGTGGTCCGCAATGGATCTGCGAAAGCTGCCAGCACATCCACAATGAGTGGAAGCCGATTTGCGAAAACTGTTCCAGCTTTGACACGCTTGAATGGAAACGTCCGCCTCTCTCAGAGGTTGCCTCCCCGACGGGGGTTCAGATGCTGCCATTGATCGTCGGCGCGCTTGAGGATAACTCAATCGCTGACGATGTTATTCCAGCTGATGAGAGTAGCACGATTGAAGATGCTGAGATCATCGAGGCAAAGATCGAAGCAGATGAAGAAAAAGATTAGGACGCGAAGTAGTTAGCGCATGCTGGCTAGGCGGTCCTTTGTAGGGCGCGATATGTCTGATACCTTTACAATTCGTGTACAAAATATGTCGTGCGGTGCATGTGCCGCACGTGCGCAAAAGGCATTGGATGGCGTCGATGGGATTGAGGGCGCTGCAGTCAATTTTGCCGACGAATCTGCACGCTTTACGGTGGATTCTGCCAAGGCACTCAAGGACGTTTTCGCAGCGCTTGAAAAAGCAGGCTACCCTGGTGCGCTGAAAGAGGACGAAGACGCAGCGGCACGGCGTGAGGAAAAAGAGAACGACGTTATCGCCTTGCGCCGCGCAACATTGATTGCTGCCGCACTTGCCCTGCCTGTTTTCATTCTTGAAATGGGCAGCCACCTCTTTCCCGCGATGCATCATGCAATCCACAACAGCATCGGGACTGAAACATCGTGGCAGCTTCAATCGGTGCTGACCACAATCCTGATGTTTGGCCCGGGTTTGCGGTTTTTCCGCCGGGGTATTCCTGCGCTCTTCAAGGGTGCGCCGGACATGAACAGTCTTGTCGCATTGGGCACAGGCGCTGCTTATCTCTACTCCGTTTTTGTTTTAGCAGCGCCCGAGCTGCTGCCAGAGCAATCGCGTGCGGTCTATTTTGAATCCGCGTGTGTGATCATAGTGCTGATCCTCTTGGGTCGTTGGCTTGAGGCGCGGGCAAAGAACCGCACAGGCGCCGCGATTGAACGCCTGATCGGGTTGCGCCCCGATCTGGTCCGTGTCGAGGTTGAAGGGGAGTGGGTTGAACGCCCCCTTGCCGAACTTGTCTCGGGCCAAACATTCATGGTCCGCGCGGGAGAACGTATTGCCGCAGACGGTGAGGTGGTCAGCGGCCACAGCGATGTGGATCAAAGCATGCTCACTGGTGAACCGATGCCTGTGTCAAAGACCGTTGGCGATGGGGTGACGGGCAGCACGATTAATACGGATGGAACCCTGATTTGCCGTGCTACGGCGATGGGCAGCGACAGCAAGCTTGCCCAGATTATTGCTCTTGTCGAAACTGCCCAAGGGGCGCGGCTGCCCATTCAAGCGTTGGTCGATCAGATTACCTTGAGGTTTGTGCCTGCTGTTCTCGTCGTTGCTGCCCTGACAATGCTGGTGTGGGGGCTGGTTGGGCCAGAGCCTAAGCTGCCATTTATGCTGGTGGTTGGTGTTTCGGTTCTTATTATCGCATGCCCTTGCGCCATGGGGCTTGCGACGCCCACGTCTATTATGATCGGGACAGGACGTGCTGCTGAACTGGGTGTGTTGTTCCGCACGGGAACGGCATTGCAACATCTTCAGGGTGCAACGCTGGTTGCGTTTGACAAGACGGGAACCCTCACTGAAGGGCGACCAACGCTCGTTGATATCATTCCTGCTCAGGGGAGTGATCGTGATGATGCCTTGACGATGATAGCTGCTGTTGAAGCGTCATCGCAACATCCTGCCGCACGCGCTATTCTTGAAGCGGCGGAGGGGCTTTCCCTTCCTGAAGCCATGAATACCGAAGCGGTGGCAGGTCGCGGCGTCAGCGGCCAAGTCAACGGTGCGCAGCTTTATGTCGGCAAGCATGGTTGGATATCCGGTTTGGATGTTGATCTCAGCAGCTTTGACAAAGCGCGTGCAGCGGCGGAAGTAAAAGGGCAGACCGTCTTCTTTGCTGCCAAAGATGGTGCGCCGCTTGCGATGTTGGTGATTTCGGACAAGATCAAGTCCGGTGCTAAGACGGCGATTGAAGCGCTGCAAAAGCGCGGTGTCCGTGTCGCGGTGATCAGCGGTGATGGGCAGGCAGCTGTTGACCACCTTGCAGCGGAGTTGGGCATTGATGCGGTTGTTGCCGATGTCCTGCCAGAGGGTAAAATTGCCGCTCTCGATAGCTTGCGCAGAGGTGGTGATGTTATCGCCTTCGTGGGTGATGGTATCAATGATGCCCCTGCTTTGGCACATGCAGATATCGGAATCGCGGTTGGCACAGGTACAGACGTGGCGATGGATGCTGCTGATGTTGTGCTGATGGGGGGCGATCCTGCTGGCGTTGCTGTCGCGGTAAGTGCCTCACAAAAAACGATGCGGAACATCCGTCAAAACCTCGTCTGGGCCTTTGGCTATAACGTGGCGCTTATCCCCGTTGCGGCAGGGGTGCTCTATCCGTTTTTCGGTATTTTGCTGTCGCCTGCATTGGCTGCGGGTGCGATGGGTCTTTCCTCGCTCTTTGTCCTGACCAACGCGCTTCGCCTACGCAAAATGGTAGCTTAACATAAAACGCCGCCGCGTGGATTTGACCCCTGCGGCGGCGTTTTCAACTCTAGCTGACGAATAGCGTTAAAAGTCGAGGTTTTCCACGTTCAGAGCGTTCTGTTGAATGAACTCACGGCGGGGTTCGACCACATCGCCCATCAGCTTGGTGAACAGATCATCCGCTTCAGCCATATCCTCAACGCGGACCTGCAACAGGGTACGGGCATCGGGGTCCAACGTAGTCTCCCACAGCTGATCAGGGTTCATCTCGCCTAGACCTTTGTATCGCTGGAGCGACAGCCCTTTTTCACCTTCTGCAAGAACAGCATTCAGCAAGTCCATCGGTCCGTTGATAAGCTGGGAGCGATCCTTGCGAACCAGTGTTGCGGGAAGGTTGTAGACGTCCTGCAAGTGCTCGGTGAAGGTCCCAGACTTGCGGGCTTCACCGCCACGCAACATCTTACCGTCTAGCGTGCGCACTTCCTCAACACCACGTAGTATACGTGCTAATTTGATGCCGTGATCCTGTGTAATACGACCTTGCCAGCCGCGTTCATATTCAAGTGCGATCAGATCAAGGCGCTTGGCTACTTTATCGGCAACGCCTTGCAGGTCGCTATCCACAGCACCGGGCACAAACGCCCCTGCAATTGCGGCTTGCTCAAGAATATGACGCGGATAATGCGTCGGGAACGCTTCCAATACGCGGCGCATCTGGCGGGCATGTTCAACCACACGGGCCAAATCCTGCCCGCTGATCTCTTCTCCATTGCCCTGACGCAGCATAGCACCATCGATGCCCTGCTGGATCAGGTACTCTTCCATTGCAGCTTGGTCTTTGAGGTAAACCTCGGATTTCCCACGCGACACTTTGTAAAGCGGCGGCTGCGCGATGTAGAGGTGACCGTTCTCGATCAACTGCGGCATTTGGCGGTAGAAGAAGGTGAGCAGCAGGGTGCGGATGTGCGCCCCGTCCACGTCAGCATCGGTCATAATGACGATCTTATGGTAGCGCAGCTTGTCGATGTTGAACTCGTCGCGACCAATACCAGTGCCGAGCGCCATCACAAGGTTGCCGATCTCCTGAGAGCCGAGCATGCGGTCGAACCGCGCGCGCTCGACGTTCAGGATCTTACCTTTGAGTGGCAGGATCGCTTGTGTCTGACGATCACGGCCCGTCTGGGCGGAGCCACCAGCCGAGTCACCCTCCACGAGGAAGACTTCGGTCTTGGACGGATCTTTCTCTGAGCAGTCTTTGAGCTTACCTGCGAGGAAGTTCACATCCATGGCTGTCTTGCGCCGCGTTAGGTCACGCGCCTTACGCGCCGCTTCACGGGCATGGGCGGCTTCGATAATCTTACCCACAACGATTTTTGCAATTTGCGGGTTTTCCTCGAACCATTCAGCGAGCTTTTCGTTCACAAGACCCTCAACAGCAGGGCGCACTTCCGAGCTGACTAGTTTGTCTTTGGTCTGGGAGCTGAACTTGGGGTCAGGCACCTTAACGCTGAGAACACAGGTCAGGCCTTCACGAGCGTCATCGCCAGTAAAGGTAACTTTTTCTTTTTTGGCGATGCCAGATGATTGGGCGTAGTTGTTGATCGTCCGCGTCAGCGCACCACGAAAGCCCGCCATATGCGTGCCGCCATCGCGCTGGGGGATATTGTTGGTAAAGGGCAGCACATTCTCATGGTAGCTGTCATTCCACCACATCGCGACTTCAACGCCAATGTCGTCCTTCTCACCGGTGATGAAAATCGGTTCCGGCAGGATCGAGGATTTATTGCGGTCGAGGTATTTGACGAATTCTTTGACGCCGCCATCGTAGAACAGGACAGTCTCAAGCGGTTCTGTTGGCCGCTCGTCGCGCAGGATGATTTTCACGCCGGAGTTCAAGAAGGCCAGTTCGCGCAGGCGCTTCTCTAGCGTCTCAAATGAATAGTCGAGGTTTGAGAAAGTCGAGAGAGAAGCGAGGAAGCGGACTTCGGTGCCTGTCCGGTCAGTTGCGCCCAAAGTCTCAAGATGCTTGGTGGTATATCCACCTTCAAAACGCGCGATATGCTCGTGACCATCGCGCCACACGCGCAGTTCGAGCCAATCGCTGAGCGCGTTCACAACAGACACACCAACACCGTGCAAACCACCTGACACCTTGTAGGAATTGCTGTCGAATTTACCGCCTGCATGCAGTTGGGTCATGATGACCTCAGCGGCTGAAACGCCTTCACCATCATGCATTCCAACAGGAACGCCGCGCCCGTTGTCGGACACAGAAACAGAGCTGTCTTCATGGATCGTAACGGCCACATGGTCGGCATGACCAGCCAGCGCTTCATCAATTCCATTATCCACAACTTCATACACCATATGGTGCAGGCCTGACCCGTCGTCAGTATCCCCAATATACATACCGGGACGTTTGCGAACGGCCTCTAAGCCTTTGAGAACTTTGATGGAATTCGCGCCGTATTCTTCGGGTGCTTGCTCTGTCTCGGACATTGATGTGATCCTGTTTTTCAATCCCCTAAATATACGGTTTTTGAGGGGGATTGTCACGCGATTGGCACAAGATTTTGTGGTTTGAGCAGAGGGGGGTCATGTCAGTGTACTGACCGTTGAAACACCTTCTTCATCTGTCACCAGAATGGTCTGAGCACGCGAGCCCATCGCTTCAAAAAGGCCGTCTTCGGTGCCCGTCATCCATGCCTGTGCACCCAGTGCAACAATTTCGTCATAGAGCGCTGCACGACGGTCGGCATCAAGGTGTGCAGCGACTTCATCCAGCAACAGCAGCGGCGGAGCGCCAAAATCACTGGCCAGCGCACGAGCATTCGCAAGGATGAGAGAGACCAACAGCGCCTTCTGCTCTCCCGTTGAGCAGTCCCGCGCCGCAACACCTTTTGCAGCATATGTGCCAAATAAATCAGCACGGTGCGGTCCAATTAGCGTCCGTCCAGCCTTGAGATCACGCATACGTCCGTCAGCCAGCGCCGAACGCATTGTATCCACATCGTCAGGCATCTCGCATTCCAGCGTGAGTGTCGCAGTTGGAAAAGCGGTCTCTGCCGCCTCCTGCGCATCTGCTAGTGCTTTGAGGGCATGCAGGCGGTTATGATGAATTGCCACTGCGGTCTCAGCCATGCGCGCCTCAAGTGCGCCATACCATGAAGGTTCACGTACCATGTCTTTGAGAAGGCGATTCCGCTCTCGCATGGCCTTTTCATAGGCAAGCGAAATTTCGGCATGATCAGGGAGAAAGCTTAGCGTGATACGGTCGAGAAACCGGCGCCGCCCTTCTGCACCTTCAATCCAAAGGCGGTCCATTGATGGAATAAGCCACAGAACGCGCGCAATACGCCCTAGCGCCGTCTGTGGCGCAGGCTTGCCATCAATACGCACCTGCCGTGCGGCACCCTTCTCAGAGACGATTTCAATTTCGCTGACGCCTAAGGGGCCGTGTAGCAAAGCCGTAATTTTCCATCCAACGGCTTCGGGGCGGCGGGTCATGTCCTCAGCGCTTGCACGGCGCAGACCACGACCTGGGGAGAGGAGCGAGATCGCTTCGAGTATATTCGTCTTGCCCGCACCATTGTTGCCATGGATTGCAACAGGTTGTGCGCCCACTTCGATTACGGCCCGCTTATGCGATCGGAAGTGTGAAAGCGTCAATTTAGAAAGATAGAGGCCAGCCATCAGAGGTCGGTTTCTTCAAAAGAAAGCGCACGAAATTTTTCAACAATTCCGCACCCCTTATACACGCATTGGCATCACAACATAGACGGCGGAGGTGTCGTTGCCCTCACGCATCAGTGTAGGATCACCAGAGGAGTTAAACATGAACACAGCATTCTCACGGTCCACCTGAGAGGCGATCTCCAGCAGGTATTTCGCGTTGAAACCAATTTCCAAACGCTCGTCGGAATAAGCTACAGCCAATTCTTCTTCTGCAGCGCCGCTGTCCGGTGCATTTACGGAAAGGATCAAGCGGTCCTCATCAAGTTGCAACTTTACGGCACGCGACCGCTCGGAACTTACAGTCGCCACACGGTCAACAGCGCGGGCAAAATCGGCAGCATCTACTTCAAGTTTGCGAGTGTTCCCCTGCGGAATAACACGTGTATAATCGGGGAACGTTCCATCAATCACCTTTGATGTCAGGGTGATCAGCGGCGTGGCAAAGCGCACTTTTGTCTCGGACACTGATACGGCAATTTCCATGTCATCATCGTCTAGCAGCTTGCGCAATTCACCAACAGTCTTACGCGGTATAATCACACCGGGCATATCTGAAGCATCGGCGGGCATATCGGCGTCGATCCGGGCAAGCCGGTGGCCATCAGTGGCCACGCAGCGCAGCTTTTTGCCGCCGTCACCTTCGGCGATGTGCATGTACACACCGTTGAGATAGTAACGGGTTTCTTCCGTGGAAATCGCGAATTTTGACTTATCAAACAGGCGGCGCAGGACTGCGGCGTTGGCAGAGAAGTTCGACGCATACTCCGACGTCGCCATCACGGGAAAATCTTCCTTGGGCAGCGTCGCGAGGGAAAAGTTCGAGCGACCCGCTTCAACGGTCAAACGACCAGCGGCATTGTCGGCTGTTAGAGAGACGAGCGCACCATCCGGCAACTTGCGAACAATCTCGTGCAGTGTTGTCGCGGCAACTGTCGTGGCGCCTGCGCGCTCGACTTGGGCTGGGGCCTTATCGACGACTTCGATGTCGAGGTCGGTTGCACGGAAGGAGACATCGCTGCCTTCAGCTTCGATCAGGACGTTCGCAAGGATCGGGATTGTATTGCGGCGCTCAACCACGGACTGTGCCTGGCTGACGGCTTTGAGCAACGCGGCGCGTTCGATGCTGAATTTCATATGCCTAATCTCCACTGCACAGGGTTGGGAAAATTAACGTACCCGCTTTGTGCCTGATCACAAGACTTAACGGTGTTGAAACGTAAAAGGCGACCCTGTGGAGGGCCGCCCTGTGGCATCGCTGCATCGCACTGAGTACTATGCCTCGAGCGAGCGGCGCAAAAGCTCTAGATCTTCTGCGATTTGGCCGTCTGATACCTTCAGTTCTTCGATCCGCTTCACACCATGCATAACTGTCGTGTGATCACGACCGCCAAAGCGACGGCCAATTTCAGGCAGCGAGCGGCTTGTCATATGCTTGCACAAATACATGGCGACCTGACGGGGCCGCGCATAGCTGCGCAAACGTTTGGGGCCGATCATGTCAGAGAGGCGGATGTTATAGTGGTCGGATACTTTGCGCTGTATCTCCTCTACTGTGATTTTACGCTCCGAAGCACGCAGGACATCGGCAAGGCAATCCTGCGTTAGTTCCATATCGATTCGACGACCGACGAGCGAAGCAAAGGCAAACAGACGCGTCAATGCTCCCTCAAGAACACGCACATTTGTCGAGATACGATGGGCAAGGAACGCAAGGATATCATCGTCCATCTCAAGCTCGGGGTAAGAGGCGCGGTGCACATCTACTTTTGTCTGCAGGATGCCGAGGCGCAGCTCATAATCAGTGGGATGAAGATCAACCACCAGACCGCATTGTAACCGTGACTTCACGCGGTCCTCGAGATCTTTGATATCCTGCGGTGCACGGTCAGCTGAAATGATAATCTGCTTGTTTTGGTCCACCAGCGCGTTGAACGTATGAAAGAACTCTTCTTGCGTACTGTCCTTACCTGCGATGAACTGAACATCGTCTACCATCAATACGTCAACTGTGCGGAAGATTTCCTTAAAGTCCATCATTTTGCGATCACGCAGTGCTTGAACAAAGCGGTACATGAATTGCTCGGCTGACAAATAGAGCACGTTCAGTTCCGGTCTGCGTGCCTGTAGCTCTTGGGCGATGGCATGCATGAGATGCGTTTTACCCAGACCAACACCACCGTAAAGAAACAGCGGATTGAAGGTTACAGGACCACCCTCGGCGACACGGCGGGCGGCGGCATGCGCAAGCTCGTTCGGCTTACCGACAACAAAAGTGTCAAACGAGAAACGCCTTTCCAGCGGCGCGGTATAAACCGAAGATGTATTCACAGGCTTGGGAGCTGCTGCGCGAGCTGGGGTGATCGCATCGGTCTGGCGGGTAACAAGGTCTGGCTTAGCGCTTGCGACTTCAAAATTCAGACGCGTTACGTCGGCGTCAAAGCCCTTCATCTCATGCAAGATAAGATCAGAGAAGTTTTGTGAGACGTAATTACCGAAAAAGTTGGTTGGCACGCTCAGCGTTGCAATGCCGTCCAATGTCTGACCCAACATGAGTGGATCAATCCAAGTGGTAAAGTTGTTTTGCCCGACTGTCTTAAGCAGCCGTTGCTTAACATTGGCCCATTCTTCGCGTGTCATACTTTTACTACCACCATCAATCATGCTGCCCCCTGCAGCAAAGTCCCGATCAGCCACACGAACAAACACAGGCCGTTCCGGTCCCATCGGAAAACCGGCCCAATCCGTCGGACTGTTATTCTTTTGCGAACGCACTTTTTGGCACAAATGTACCGCCAAAGAACGAGCGACATCGTTATATAATCGTGACAGGCAATACTGCTGGCAGCAGAACTTGCAGCTCATCTCAATGGCGTTTTGTGCCATTGGAAGAGACCTTCAAATCAAGCACCACCTCTAGCAAAATGGTTCTCGATGATCGGGTCTGTCCCCCTGCGATGTGAATCGCTCACCCTTCGTAGCAAGGTCGGACAGCGCGTTTCAACACATCTTACTTGTTGACTCTGTGTTTGCTGAAAAAGAATCTCACGACCCTCTGAAAGGGGTCCTGAAAACAACACAGGCGCCACCATTGGTGACGCCTGTGCGAAGTCTCTGAACAGGTAGTTGATTAAGCGATTGCTTTAACCCGTGCGGCCAGACGCGACATTTTACGTGAGGCTGTGTTCTTGTGGTAAACGCCTTTTGTAACACCGCGCATCAGCTCTGGCTGTGCCGCTTTGAGTGCTGCAACGGCGTCATCTTTTACGCCAGATTCGATTGCTTCTTCGACCTTGCGGATGAATGTGCGGATACGTGAGCGACGTGCTTTGTTGATCGCAAAACGCTTCTCGTTCTGACGTGCGCGTTTCTTTGCTTGTGGTGTATTGGCCATGAGGATCGTCCTATCAATTTATTCGTGTCAAAGCGTGCAAACTCTCCCGAGGGGGAAGGACACCGATAGGTGATTCTAGCCTGAGCGGGCTGCACGCGCATGTATGTGGTGGCCTATAACGGTGTTTGGTCAGTGTTGTAAAGGTCGCTGTGCCAGCTGACGTTAACAAGGCATCAATCAGCCTCGGTCTTTCCTCCCCCAGAGAGAGGCAATGGCTCTTTGAAAGTCAACGTACGGTAGGGGAACGGAATTTCTATCCCAGCATCATCAAGTGCTCGTTTTACCTTTGATACTACTTCATCGCGAGATTTTCGAATTTCCAGAGGAGTGGATCCGGTCCACCAGGTCACTTCGAAATTGATGGACGACGATGCGAATTCCTGGGCAAAAATTTGCACAGGTTTTTCGTCTGTTTCCACGGTTTCGCATGATTTCACCGCATCAGCGATTACTGTTCGGGCTTCATCAACATCAACGTCATACGCAACACCACAAATAACGGTCACCCGCCTTTGATCTTTATCGGTTCGCACCGTCACTGCGTTTTTGAAAAGAATTGAATTTGGTATGATAACGAGTTGTCCGTCGGTCTGCCTTATGTGGCTTTCACGAATAGCGATATGCGTCACTTGTCCTTCGATCCCCTCACACTCGATATGATCCCCAATTCGCATTTCGCGGCGAAAGAGAATGATAATACCAGCCAGAAAATTCTCGAACACGTCCTTGAAGGCAAAACCAATCGCCACTGAACCAATACCTAAACCGGCAAGCATGCTTGACGGTGTTAACCCTGGGAAAAGGATGATCGCGGCAATCATAATCCCCGCCATCCATACAATGATCGAACTGATTAAAGTGAACAGTTCTTTTAGGCTTTGCCTAAGATTGCTGCGCTTCAAAACGCGTCTGATGATTGTCGAGACTAGTTTGTTCAGCAGCCACGTGGCCAGTAACACCACCAATGCAACAACGAGTTGCGGCACAAGCTCAATTGCACCTGTTGCCATAACATGTAGTTGTTCAATCAGAATGTTTACTGGTTCCAAGGCTGTCTACTCCAACAAATTCCATTGGAGAGACAACAGTACCAGCATGTCAAAGGTTCCGTTTAACGAGAAACTAAAAGCACTTGTTCAAAATGGCAGTAGCTTCTTTAGGAGTTACCGCTACCTGTCACGGAACTGTGTTTCACGCTTCTCCAGAAATGCACTCATGCCTTCTTCCTGATCTTCGGTGGCGAACAGCGCGTGAAACATGCGGCGTTCAAACAACAGACCCTCCCGCAGCGGCACTTCATAAGCGCGGTTTACGGCCTCTTTTACGACCATAGCGGAAATCATGGATTTCTCGGCGATCTTGTGTGCAGCGCCGAGCGCCTCCTCCATCAGTTTCTTCACAGGCACGACACGCGAGGCGAGGCCGGAGCGCTCTGCCTCATCCGCGTCCATAAAGCGACCTGTGAGGTTCATATCCATTGCTTTGGATTTGCCGACGATTCGCGTCAGGCGCTGTGTCCCGCCAATACCGGCAACCACACCAAGGTTGATCTCGGGCTGACCGAATTTCGCTGTCTCTGAGCAGATGATGAAATCACACATCATGGCAAGTTCACAGCCACCGCCCAGCGCATAGCCGGATACGGCCGCGATGATCGGCTTGCGCACACGCATGATCTGATCTGTTTCGGGGGTGAAAAGGTCACCCGCAAACACATCCACAAAGGATTTATCTTTCATCATCGCGATGTCAGCACCGGCGGCGAATGCCTTTTCCGAGCCGGTGATGACGATGCAGCGCACTTTCTCGTTTTCCTGACAGCCTTTGAGGCAATCGGCCAACTCGCTCATCAGTTGATCATTGAGCGCATTGAGCGCGTCAGGACGGTTCAACGTTACCAAAGCGACATGATTATCGACGTCCAGAATGATCGTTTCATAAGCCATATGTGCGGCCCTTTGCTGTTGTTCAGACGTGCTTGCATACCATGGCGGTTGGGTGGATCAAGCTATCTTTGACATTGTGGACAATAGAAAGAGGAGCGACCCGATTGTACAATTCGGGCAATGGTCGCATCGCATCCTTGTGCTTTGCACGGCGCACCTTCCCTACCGTAAACATCGAAGGAATGCTGAAAATATCCAAGCTCTCCATCAGCTTGACGGAAATCGCGCAGGGAGGACCCACCTGCTTCAATTGCTTCGCCCAGTACCTCTCGGATGATGGGAACCAGTGCTGCAACCCGCACTGCGGCAATCCGCCCCGCTTTTCGCGCTGGGTTAATTCCTGCCCGAAAAAGTGTCTCGCAGACGTAGATATTGCCTAAACCAGCCACAATACGCTGATCTAACAGAGCTGACTTCACTGGCGTATTGCGGCCTTTAAAGGCCGCAACCAGAATCGCTTCATGAAAATCATTGCTCAGCGGCTCTGGTCCCAGCAAAGCGAGCAGCTTGTGTTCTGCTTCACGGGCCGTCTCCATTAGGTCCATCGCCCCAAAGCGGCGCGGGTCGTTGAAAGTAATCCGTGCGCCGTTCTCCATATGAAACACCACATGGTCATGTTTTTCCGCGGCAGGATGCTTATGGACAAATTGCCCAAGAGGGTCACCCGAAATGAGCATGCGCCCGGACATCCCAAGATGGATGAGCAGGGTTTCACCCGAACTCAAATCGGCTAGCACATATTTGGATCGCCGCCGTAGTCTCTCCACCCGCTGCCCTGTTATCCGCTCCGCCATCCGCTCTGGGAATGGCCAGCGCAGGTCAGGTCGGTTCACATCCGCATGCGCAATCACCACACCTTCAATCACGGGAGCAAGACCGCGACGGACCGTTTCAACTTCGGGTAATTCGGGCATGACTGCTCCTGCGTCAAATGGTGGTTTGCACCTGCCTACCTGAGGCTATATCCCCAACGCAACAAGATCAGGACCTATACCATGACCGACAAAACAACACATTTCGGCGCCCAGACAATTCCCGAAGAGGAAAAGGCGGGCAAGGTCCGCGCACTCTTCTCAGACGTGGCCAATAAATACGACGTTATGAACGATGTCATGAGTATGGGGATCCACCGCATCTGGAAAGAGGCGATGATGGACTGGCTCGCCCCGCGTCCGGGTCAAAAGCTGCTCGATGTTGCGGGCGGGACGGGCGATGTCTCGTTCAAATTTCTTAAGCGTGCAGGCCAAGGTCATGCGACGGTCTGTGACCTTACCGAAGGGATGTTGATCGAGGGCCGCAAACGTGCCGAAGCCGAGGCAATGCAAGACAGCCTCGATTGGGTTGTCGGCGATGCGATGGACCTGCCATTTGAGGACAACACGTTTGACGTCTATACGATCTCCTTTGGCATCCGGAACGTGACCCGCCCGCAGGAAGCGCTCAATGAGGCATACCGCGTTCTTAAGCCCGGTGGCCGCATCATGGTGCTGGAATTCTCGCAACTTCCCAACCCGATGATGCAAAAAGCCTATGATCTCTATAGCTTCAATGTGATCCCGCGCATGGGCCAGATGATCGCCAATGACCGCGATAGTTATCAGTACCTTGTGGAATCAATCCGCAACTTTCCTGATCAGGATACATTCCTTGGTATGGTGCGCAGCGCGGGGTTCGAGAACGCAAAATATCGTAACATGACCATGGGCATCGCGGCACTTCATTCCGGCTGGAAAATCTAGCATGCGCGGGCCTCATAATATTTGGCGCCTGATCCGCACGGGCGCCACGCTGGAACGTACCGGCGCGATGAATTTCGTGCTCGACGCATTTGAGGCACCAAAGGCTGTGCGCCTTGTGGCGCGCGCGCTGGCGATCCCGTTCAAGCCTCTGGGCTATAAGGGCGATCCGGCGCTTCAACCAGCCACCCGCGCCCTCACGGCGCTGGGCCCTGCCTATATCAAATTTGGACAGATACTCTCAACACGCCCCGATGTGGTTGGTGATGAGATGGCGCTACAACTGCGCGTGTTGCAGGATCAGCTGCCGGCCTTCCCTGTAGAGGTGGCAAAAGCAGCGGTTGAAAAGGAGCTTGGCCAGCCTGTCGACGAGATATTCTTGGAATTCAGCGAACCAGTAGCAGCCGCTTCTATCGCGCAAGTACACAAAGCCCGATTGCGTTCTACGGGTGAAGACGTCGCCGTAAAAGTTCTGCGTCCAGGTATTGAAAAAGCATTCCAGAAGGATGTGGATGCCTTCTATCTCGCAGCGCGGATGGTTGAGTTATTCTCCCCCGGTTCCCGCCGGCTACGTCCGATGGATGTAATTGAGCATTTCGACGGCGTTGTGCGCGGTGAGCTTGACCTGCGGCTTGAATCCTCCTCGGCCTCTGAATATGCGGCCAATACAAAAGACGATGCTGGCTTCCAGTTGCCCGAGATCAAGTGGGATTATTCTGCTCGTCGCGTTATGACACTTGGCTGGGCCGAGGGTGTCCCGATGGGCGATAACGCAGCCATTGATGCGGCTGGCCATGACCGCGTCGAGATGTCAGAGCGAATCTTGGCTCTATTCCTGCAACATGCGCTGCGCGATGGTTTCTTCCATGGTGACATGCATCAGGGGAACCTGAAAGTCGCGGCAAATGGTGATATCATCGCCTTTGATTTCGGGATCATGGGCCATATCGACGAATATACTCGCCGCGTCTACGCCGAGATACTCTATGGCTTCATCCGTAAGGATTATAAGCGCGTGGCGGAGGTGCATTTCGAGGCGGGATATGTGCCTGCCGATAAAGATGTCGATGAATTCGCCCGTGCACTGCGTGCAGTGGGGGAGCCGATCTTTGGCATGGATGCCGACCGTATCTCTATGGCGCGGCTGCTGGCCTATCTGTTTGAAGTGACAGAGCGTTTCGGCATGGAAACCCGTACCGAGCTTATCCTGCTCCAGCGCACCATGGTTGTGGTCGAAGGGGTGGCCCGCTCGCTCAATCCGCAGATGAACATCTGGCAGGTAGCAGCCCCGATTGTGACGGATTACATCACTAAATCCATTGGTCCCAAGGCAATCATAACCGACCTCACCAAGACGGCGCGTGTCCTGTCGCGCTTTGGTCCGCGACTTCCTGCACTTGTCGAGGCGGCGTTGATCCGTCAGGCGGATGCGTTGCCGCCACCGCCCAAGCCGTTCAAGCGTTATCTTGTCTTGTCAGCTCTCGTGGGTGCTGGGGTGGCAACTGGTATAATCGCAATGATCAACGCACTGACCTGACCTCTAGGCTTTTGGGCTTGATGGGCGCAGAGTATTCCGCGCCCATCGCCATCGTCAGAGCATTTCAATCGCCAGTGCAATACCCTGACCACCACCGATACACATGGTGATCAATCCGCGCTTGCCGCCGGTGCGCTGCAATTCGTGCAGGGCCTTAACCGTGATAATTGCACCTGTTGCACCGACGGGATGGCCCAGCGCTATCGCACCGCCATTGGGGTTTACCCGCGCCGGATCAAAACCAAGCGCTTTACTCACGGCCAATGCCTGCGATGCGAAGGCTTCGTTGCTCTCGATTACGTCAAAATCATTCGGCCCCAATCCTGTCTTCTCAAATAGCTTGGTGACGGCGGGAATAGGTCCGATGCCCATAACCTCGGGGCGCACACCTGCGTGGGCATAGCCGATGATACGCGCCAAGGGGCGCAGCCCGTTATCTTTAGCAACCGAAGTGCGAGCAAGAACAAGCGCCGCCGCCCCATCGTTAATCCCTGACGCATTGCCTGCTGTGACAGAGCCGTCTTTCTGGAACACGGCCCGTAAACCAGCCAGCTTTTCCAGCGTGGTAGCTTTTGGATGTTCATCCACTTCAAAGGCCACAGTCTCGCGACCCTTTCGCACTTGGACAGGCACGATCTGTTCCTTGAAATAGCCCGCCTCAATCGCCGCGGCCGCGCGCTCTTGCGACAGCATGGCAAAGGCGTCTTGTTCTTGACGATTCACGTCATGCTCACCCGCAACATTCTCTGCGGTGATGCCCATGTGTCCCGTTCCGAACGGGCAGTTTAACGTACCCAGCAGCATATCAAGGGAGGCCACATCGCCCATCTTTTGACCCCAGCGTGCAGCAGGCAAGATATAGGGTGCGCGGCTCATGCTTTCTGCGCCGCCAGCCAGTGCGAAATCCGCATCGCCCAGCATCAGTGACTGCACGGCAGATACAATCGCCTGCACACCAGAACCGCAGAGGCGGTTCACGTTCATCGCGGGTACGACATCAGGCACGCCAGCTTCCATTGCGGCAACACGGCTGAGGTACATATCCCGTGGCTCGGTGTTGATGACATTGCCGAATACCACATGCCCGATCTGGCCGCCCTCAACGCCCGCGCGGTCAAGCGCTGCCTTGGCAACAGTTGCGCCCAGCGTTGTGGCGGGTGTACCCGCAAGCGCGCCACCGAATGTTCCGATCGCAGTGCGCGCACCGCTTAGAATGACGATATCATCTGACATATTTTCTCTCCCTGATATGTTAGCTGTATCCTAGAAATCAGCCTGCCGCTTGTCAGCTAGGACGTTCCGTCAGTGGGGTGCAATTGAATGCGCCCTTGATCGGTCAAGCTCCAGCATTTTCGCCCTTCAAAGACTACAGCCGCCAATGGTCGCCCGTATCCTGCGCCCGCATCTATGTTTACGCGGTTGCCATAGTGGGTTGCTGTGTCAACTGGAGTGTGGCCATGCACGATAAGCTTGCCGTGATCGCGGGTATCCACATGGAACTCTTTGCGAATCCACAGCAGATCATGCTCCGACTGCTGATCCAGCGGCACACCGGATTGGATGCCTGCATGGGCAAAGAATAGATCATCATTCTCAAAGCTAAGCGCGAGACTGTCGAGGAAATCGACATGGCGCTGCGGCACGGCCTTCTTGGCCAAGCCATGCACATCGGTTTGGCGATCCGTCTGGGTCATCTTGATTCCGTAGGAGGCGAGTGTCGTATCGCCCCCCAACCGTTCGTGCAGCCAATACAAATAAACGGGCAGATAGGCATCATGGAGAGGATAGTCGCGCATAAACCAGCTGAACATGCGGTCATGGTTACCCTTGAGGCAGTGCCAGCTTTTGCCTGCTTCCAAACCGTCGATCAGAGTATCAAGAACATCTGAGGACGCGGGGCCGCGATCGGTATAGTCGCCGATAAACACGATCTCCGCCTCTGGCCCACCGTCTGCCTCGATCAAGTGCAGCACGCGCAAAAGCTCGGTGTGCTGCCCGTGAATATCGCCAACAGCATAGATCGGTTTGGTCATAGTTCCTCCAATGCAAAAGGCGCGACCCCATAAGAGCCGCGCCTTTTAGTCAATTTGAAGATAGCTTTAGTTGACGTCGAATTCCAGCAGCTTGATCTGGGTGAACAAACCTGTCTCGTGCAGCTTTTTCACAACAGGGGCCGGAACAGGCTCGTCCACATACAAAAGCGCAATCGCCTCACCCTTCACTGCCGCACGGCCAAGGGTAAAGTTTGCGATGTTTACACCGTTCTCGCCCATCGTCTGACCCAATGTACCGATGATGCCTGGCACGTCCTCGTTGGTGGTATAAACCATGTGACGGCCCACCTCGGCATCAATCTGGATGCCTTTGATCTGAATAAACCGTGGCTTACCGTCAGAGAATACCGTGCCTGCGATAGAGCGCTCGCGCTTGTCGGTCACAACGGTAACTTTGATGTAACCTTCAAAGGCGCCTGATTTATCCTGATTGGTGGTCGAAATCTGGATGCCTTTTTCTCTGGCAACAACAGGCGCGGACACCATGTTCACGTCAGGGTTTGCACGTTTCATGATCCCAGCCACTACGCCACAGTTCAGCGCATCGAGGTTCATCTCGGAGACAACACCGTCATAGAGAATGTTGATTGCCTTGATCGGCTCATCCGTGAGCTGACCAATGAACGACCCAAGGTGACCCGAAAGCTTCAGCCACGGACCCATAACCTGCGCCTCTTCGGCAGTGACGGACGGCATGTTGAGCGCGTTGCTCACCGCACCTGTCAGCAGATAGTCGGCCATTTGCTCAGCCACTTGCAGGGCCACGTTTTCCTGCGCTTCGGTTGTTGCGGCACCAAGGTGCGGTGTGCAGACAACATTGGGCAGGTTGAACAATGGGTTCTCGGTGGCAGGCTCGACTTTGAATACGTCAAATGCCGCACCTGCCACATGGCCGGACTTCAGCAAATCGGCCAGCGCCTCTTCGTCAACCAGACCGCCGCGCGCACAGTTGATGATGCGCACGCCCTTTTTGGTCTTCTCAAGATTCTCACGGCTCAGGATATTGGCCGTCTGATCGGTGAATGGAACGTGCAGCGTGATGAAATCAGCGCGTTTCAGCAGCTCTTCCAGTTCGACCTTTTCCACGCCCATCTTGGCGGCTTTTTCCTCACCGAGGAAGGGGTCATATGCCACAACCTTCATCTTAAGCCCACGCGCACGGTCGCACACGATACCACCGATGTTACCCGCGCCAATCACGCCAAGTGTTTTGCCCGTCAGCTCGACACCCATGAATTTGGACTTTTCCCATTTACCGGCGTGGGTGGAGGCGGAGGCCTCAGGGATTTGACGCGCCACAGCGAACATCATCGCAATGGCGTGCTCGGCCGTTGTGATCATGTTGCCAAAAGGCGTGTTCATGACGATCACACCCTGTTTGGAGGCGGCGTCTTTATCGATGTTGTCGGTGCCGATACCAGCACGGCCAATGACCTTGAGGTTCGGCGCAGCGGCGAGGATTTTATCGGTTACTTTGGTTGCGGAACGGATTGCGAGGCCGTCGTAGTTACCAATGATCTCGGCAAGCTTGTCTTTGTCCTTGCCCAGCTGGGGTTGGAAATCGACATCAATGCCGCGGTCTTTGAAGATTTGGACGGCGGCTTCGCTCAGGCTGTCGGAAATGAGTACTTTGGGGGCCATGATATGGTCCTTTAACTTGAGAATGGGGGAAGGCGCGGGGGTTATCCCCCGCGCGGAATTATGCGTTAAGCTCTGCGTTGAACGCGTAGTCGAGCCACGGCAACATCGCTTCGATGTCCGACGTCTCGACCGTGGCACCACACCAAATGCGCAGACCTGCGGGCGCGTCGCGGTAGGCACCGATGTCGAGCGCCACGTCCTCATCCGCCAGCCGCTTTGCAACAGCTTTGGCAAATGCGGCACCATCGGTAATGCGGTCGTCCGTGAACTTGAGACAAACAGATGTATTCGAGCGTGTCTCGGGATCAACTGCAAGGAAGTCGATCCAGTCATGGGCCTCGACAAAAGCAGTGATTGCTGCCGTATTCGCATCGGCACGCGCGATCATGCCTTTCAGGCCACCAACGGATTTTGCCCACTCAAGCGCAAAAAGATAATCCTCGACGCAGAGCATGGAGGGTGTGTTGATTGTCTCGCCTTTAAAGATACCCTCGATCAATTTGCCACCTTTGGTCAGGCGGAAAATTTTGGGCAGTGGCCATGCAGGGGTGTAAGTCTCCAGCCGCTCAACCGCGCGAGGGGACAGGATGATCATACCGTGGGCCGCTTCACCACCCAACACTTTTTGCCAGCTGAATGTCGTGACGTCCAAACGGTCCCACGGCAGGTCCATCGCGAAGGCGGCAGATGTTGCATCGCAAAGCGTCAGACCCGCGCGATCCGCAGGAATATCAAACGAGGCAGGAACGCGGACACCTGATGTCGTGCCGTTGTAGGTGAAGCAAACGTCGTTGTCGAAATTCACACCATTCAGATCAACGATCTCACCATAGGCGGCGGTTTTTTCAGTCGCATCAATCTTGAGCTGCTTGAGGGCATCAGTAACCCAGCCAGAGCCAAAACTTTCCCATGCGAGCATTTCGACATGACGCTCACCCAGCAGATTCCACATCGCCATCTCGTAAGCGCCAGTGTCAGAGGCGGGAACAATACCGATCTTGTAGTCAGCAGGTATGCCAAGGATTTCGCGGGTGGTCTCTATCGCTTCCAGCAGCTTTGCCTTGCCCGGAGCGGCACGGTGGCTGCGGCCCAACGGCGCGTCAGACAACTTTGCCAGATCAAATGTGGGGGGCTTGGCGCAGGGGCCAGAAGAAAAACGCGGATTAGCCGGCCGCGTAGCCGGAGCAGTAATAGCCATTGATGCTACCCTCTCAGATAAAATGCCCTTCGTTGGGGAAGGGTGTCCCACGGATGCGTGTACGGGCCATTCCGTTCTGGCACAAGCGGGGAAATAGGGCTAAACCGCCGCTCGGTCGCCTTTTTGCGACGCCCCTGACGCTGATCGGAAACTTGGATATGTTTACCGCCATTCTCTTGTGTGCACCCGACACGCGCAATCTGGAACCATCCCTTGTGGAATCACTACGCAATGCATGGGGTGGGGGTGATGCGATCTGGCTTAAGCCTGATGAGGCGGCGGAATTTGCGCTGGGCGTAATGCCTGACAACTTTGACGAGGTGTGGAGCAGCTGCCAGGCCATGAGCGTTGACCTGGTTATTGTGCCCACCGAAGGGCGGCGAAAGAAGATGCTGCTCGCCGATATGGATAGCACCATGATCGAGCAGGAGTGTATCGACGAGTTAGCTGATGAGGCCGGTGTCGGTGCGCGGGTCAAAGACATCACAGCACGCGCCATGAATGGCGAGCTAGATTTTGATGGTGCACTTCGTGAACGCGTCGGGCTGCTCAAAGGATTGCCTGAGACTGTCATTGCCAAAGTTCTGGCAGAGCGGATTACGTTGATGGGCGGTGGCAAAACGCTTCTTGCGACGATGAAGGCGCAGGGTGCGTATGCGGCTCTGGTTTCTGGCGGATTCACGGCTTTTACATCGCAAGTGGCAGGTGAGTTGGGCTTTGACGAGAGCCGCGCGAACACGCTCTTGGTGACGGATGGGATGCTCACAGGGGAGGTTGGCATGCCGATCCTTGGCAAGCAGGCGAAGGTGGATGCGCTGGAGGACATCACTGCGCGCCTTGGGATTGTCGATGCGGATGTGCTTGCGGTAGGTGACGGCGCCAACGATCTGGGTATGCTTACCCGTGCGGGGATGGGTGTTGCTCTGCACGCCAAGCCGTCAGTCGCCGCACAGTGTAATGTGCGCGTCAATTTCGGCGATTTGACTGCGCTCTTGTATGTGCAGGGCTACGCGCAGAGCGATTTCGTAACCTAGAATTGCCCTGCGCGACTGATTATCCGATCAAGTCAGCCGCAGGTTTCAAAATACCTGTAGTCAAACCATCCCAGTTTTTTATGGGTTTGTTGATTCTATTCAGCGTGGCGGGGTGATTGGCATCTAAAACCCCAAGACGTACGAGCAGCGCAGCAATCGCCGCTTCCGCCGCACGCGTGGTGCCACAAGCCGCTTTGAGCGCGATGCCAAGCCCGCGTTCTGGAATTATTGCGATGAAGAAGCCCTCGGCACCTGTTTTGAGCGCCACCTTGCCATCACAAGCCCGCATGAGTTCGGTGCAGGCACGCCCCTCACCCGCGACAAGGTCCGGATGTAGACGCATTGCCTCATGCAAGCGGGCTTCTGCGCTGCCTTCGGATGCTGCAGCGAAATGCGCCATGGCGCGTGCCATACCGTGAAGGGATGTGGCGTGATTCGGAGCGGAGCAACCGTCGATACCAAAACCGGGGCTGGTTTCGCCCGTCACTTCCTCAAACGCCTCAAGGCAGGCACGCTGAACAGGGTGGTCGAGTGCGACATAATCGGCCCCGCCGCCAAGGTACTTGGACAGAGTCAGAAATCCTGCATGCTTGCCAGAACAATTGTTGTGGATGCGGCAGGGCTTCTCATGGGCGCGAATTTGCGCTTCCATCACTTCACGGTCCCGCGATTCCTCGGTTCCGCAGCGAAAATCATCATCGCTCAGGCCCAGATCCTTTATCCATGCTCCGACGCCATCAAGGTGGATTTGCGCCCCTTGGTGAGACGCGCAAGAGAGTGCAAGCTGGCGTGTGCTAAGGCCGAATGCATCCGCTGCACCAGAGCGCACCAAGGGTAGCGCCTGAATCATCTTTGAAGAACTGCGTGCCAGCACAACAGCGTCCGGATCACCCCAAGCCTCTACTATTTGCCCAGAAGCGTCACAGATGACGGCATGGCCTGAATGGACGCTTTCCAAAAACTGGCCACGCCAGATTTCTGCGAAGGGGGCGGGAGCGATCATAGTTGGGTCCTTTTTGCAGCGAATATGGGCGAAAACCTGCCAATGCGGGGTTTCACCACTCGCGTCTTTCGCGTTATGGTGTTTGTTGTCGGTAAGAGCGTAAACCATTGTGAACGAATGGCCCATTCAAAAGCGGCCACGACAAGGTTTTGGATACACGTTGAGGCAATGAGACGGCTGGAGAGTTAGAAGAATGGCATTTTTGAAAACGGGTGTAGTGGCAGCACTGATGGCAAGCCTGATTGCGGGCAGCGCATGGGCGCAAAGCCAGAGCACCAACCGCGTAGCGGCAAAGACAGACTGGAGCGTGTTTGTAGAGGATAACCCAACTGAATGTTGGAGTGTCTCCACGCCCAAAGAGACCGTAAACTCACGCGATGGTCGTGTCGTTGCGGTGAACCGTGGGCAGACATTGCTGATGGTGTTCTACCGCCCCAGCGCGGGTGCAAACGGTCAGGTCGCCTTTACCGGCGGCTATCCTTTTGCCAGCGGGTCTACTGTACGCATGGATATTTCCGGTAACTCCTTCGAGTTGTTTACCGAAGGGGAGTGGGCATGGCCTGCGACTACATCAGACGATGCAAAGATCATCGCAGCCATGAAGCGTGGCGCGGATGCAAAGCTGACGGGCCGTTCTGGTCGGGGCACCCAGACAGAAGATACGTTCTCATTGCTTGGCTTTACTGCCGCTGTTGAGGATGCGGGCAAACGCTGCGGCGGGTGATCCTTTGCGAAACAAATAGTGCGGCTCTGCCTCTTGGGGCGGGGCCGTTTTCATTTTCGGCACCAAGCGCCTATATACTGCGCAACACCTTATAGGAATCGCTCTCATGTCCGCTCCCATTACCCAAGACGTCCATACCATGCCGCGCAAATTGCCCGAGGGGCCTGCGAACCTTGTGGGGATGACCCGTGAGGGAATGCGCGATGCTTTGATTGCAATTGGCACGCCAGAGAAGCAGGCCAAGATGCGGGTCGGTCAGATTTGGCAGTGGATCTATAACTGGGGTGTTCGTGATTTTGACGCGATGACCAACCTGAGCAAATCCTTTCGTGCCGATCTGGCCGCGCATTTTGTGGTCGAAGTGCCCGAAGTTGTGACCAAGCAGGTGAGCGAAGACGGCACACGCAAATATCTGGTGCGGATCGCAGGTGGTCATGAGGTTGAGGTCGTCTATATCCCCGAAGCGAACCGAGGCACGCTCTGTGTGAGTTCGCAGGTGGGTTGCACGCTGACCTGTTCATTTTGCCACACAGGCACCCAAAAGCTGGTGCGCAATCTAACAGCAGGTGAAATCATCGGGCAGGTAATGATTGCACGCGATGATCTGGATGAGTGGCCGAAAAGCGGAACGCGCACCGAGGACGCGCGCCTGCTGTCCAATATCGTGCTGATGGGTATGGGAGAGCCGCTTTATAACTTCGAGAACGTGCGTGATGCGATGAAGATTGCGATGGATCCCGAGGGTATTCAACTGTCGCGCCGTCGGATCACGCTCAGCACATCAGGTGTGGTTCCAGAGATTGCGCGCACGGCGCAAGAGATCGGTTGCATGCTTGCTGTTTCTTTTCACGCAACAACGGATGAGGTGCGCGACACGCTGGTTCCGATTAACAAAAAGTGGAATATCGAAACGCTTCTGGACGCGCTGCGTGACTATCCCAAGGTATCTAACTCCGAGCGGATCACCTTTGAATATGTCATGCTGCACGGGATTAACGATAGCGACGAGGATGCCCACCGCCTGATGAAATTGATCGAGGGTATTCCTGCGAAGATCAACCTGATCCCCTTTAACGAATGGCCCGGTGCACCATACAAGCGGTCGAGCAATAACCGTATTCGTGCATTCTCGGACATTGTGCATAAAGCGGGATATGCCTCCCCCGTGCGCAAACCGCGCGGTGAGGATATCATGGCCGCCTGTGGTCAGCTGAAGTCAGAGACAGAGCGTGCGCGTAAATCCAAGCGCCAGATCGAGGCGGAAACGCGTAGCTAAGATACTGTTTTAGGAAGGAAAATACCTTTAAAAAGCTGCGGGTTTGATAAAAATGCACAGCTGCTCAACCTTTGAGGGTACAAAAACCTCTGTTCCGCCACAATCGGAGCCGAATCTTGCCATTGTGACTCCGCAGATTGTTTCCTGAGATGACTTAATCAGGAGAACGACAATGTCGATTATTATCAAACAAGACGCATTTGTTACCGATGAGGTAATGCAGATTGTAGCACGCGAACGCGCAGTGGCTCTTTCAGCCCGCGAATGGAAGCATCGCCTTGCAGGCTATGGCTATTCCATTCGCGATACCGAAGACGGAAAGCATGTTTTGGAAACACTGCCTCACCACGTTGCGCTATGTGAGCTACCAGACGAGCTGTTTCATTAAACTTTGCTGATTGTTTACCGACCGGGAACACTCTCGCGTGCCGACGGCTCGCCCCAGTTCTCGATCAGGTCCATCGCTTCCTGAGCTGTTTCAACAAAACGGAACAGGTTGAGGTCTTCGGCAGAGATTGTTCCCGCATCGGCAAGCGCGTCCCAATTGATGATGCTTTCCCAAAAGGCGCGACCGAACAGCAGAAACGGCACCCGCTCCATCCGGCCTGTCTGGATCAGCGTCAGCGCCTCAAACGTTTCGTCCATGGTGCCAAAGCCACCAGGGAACACACAGATCGCTTTTGCCCGCATGAGGAAGTGCATCTTTCTGATCGCGAAATAGTGGAAGTTGAAGCACAGCTCAGGTGAAACATATTCGTTCGGCGCTTGCTCGAACGGCAATACGATGTTCAGTCCGATCGACTTGCCGCCTGCGTCGAGCGCCCCACGATTGCCTGCTTCCATCACGCCTGGTCCGCCGCCGGTCACGATGATGTCTTCATGCCCGCCACCTTCCATGGACTTTACGGTCATCAAGCGTGCAAATTCGCGTGCTTCATCGTAAAAACGCGACAAATCAGCCAGCGTTTTTGTCCTCGCACTGTCTTTTTTTGCAGGCTCTGGAATCCGTGCACCGCCAAAAAGAACAATGGTCGACTCAACGCCATATTCATTCATCATCACGCCTGCTTTGAGCAGTTCAAGTTGGAACCGGACGGGGCGCATATCGTCGCGGCACATAAAATCGAAATCGTTGAAGGCAAGCTTGTAGGCCGGCGCTTGGGATTGCGGTGTGACGGGTACGCCGTCTGCTGCGGTGCGGTCTGTGCTGGCGTTACGCAATGGGTGCTGGTGTTTTGTGCTCATGTCTGTCCTCAATATTCGACTATTTTGTGCAACATGCACCCGATTGCGCGGATTGACTATGCGATTATGTCTGGAGTGGCGTACCGCCACGACAACTACAGCGCAGCGGTTAGGATTGCGCGATGCGCTTTGCCCGCGTATATCGCCCCCTAACAATCTCAATTAATCGGAGTTCCGCCATGTCGAATGCCCAGCTTGAAACAGCCATTGAGGCCGCGTGGGATGCCCGCGATACAATTACCCCCGAGACAAAAGGCGAAACCCGCGATGCGATTGAGGCCACACTGGCCGCGCTCGATTCCGGTACGCTCCGCGTTGCAGAGCGTCAGGGAAATGGCGACTGGCATGTAAACCAATGGGCAAAGAAAGCCGTTCTTCTGGGATTCCGTATTCAGGATATGGGCGAGCAGTCTGGTGGTCCGCAAGGCTCCAACTGGTGGGACAAGGTCGACAGCAAATTCAAAGGTTGGGGTCCGGCAGAATGGAAAGCTGCGGGTTTCCGCGCTGTTCCTGGCTCTATTGTGCGCAAGTCGGCGTTTATTGCACCTGGTGCGGTGCTGATGCCGTCGTTTGTGAACCTCGGCGCCAATGTTGGCGAAGGCACGATGGTCGATACATGGGCCTCAGTTGGTTCCTGTGCACAGATCGGCAAAAACGTGCACCTCTCGGGTGGCGTTGGCATTGGTGGTGTGTTGGAGCCGATGCAAGCAGGCCCGACAATCATTGAGGATAACTGCTTTATCGGAGCGCGCTCCGAAGTGGTCGAGGGCTGTATCGTACGTGAAGGCTCCGTGCTTGGCATGGGCGTGTATATCGGCCAGTCGACCAAGATCCTCGACCGCGAAACGGGCGAAGTGATGTACGGCGAAGTGCCGTCAGGCTCGGTTGTGGTTGCAGGCTCCATGCCATCCAAGAACGGCGTGAACCTTTACTGCGTTGTGATTGTAAAGCGCGTGGACGAGAAGACCCGCTCAAAAACTTCCATCAACGAATTGCTGCGCGACTGATGCGACTCTTCCTGCTCATGCTTTTGCTGTCTGTAACGGCGGCTACAGCATGGGCGGGTCCCTATGATGGCCGGTACAGACCCGACCATTCAAGCGGGGATAGTTGGGATTGTAAGCGGGTTGGAAAAGATGGCGGCGCGATTTTGCTGACGTCCAACATCTTCTTTGCTGTTGGCAGCAGGTGCAACCTGCGCGACCCCGTCAGGGTGAGCGGCATGGATGCGACACTGTATAGTGCGATCTGTCGTGCGGATGGGACGCCATGGGAGCGCCGCATAATGATCATGAAAACCGAAAATGGTATTGCTGTGATCCAAAGCGGTGCGCGGGTCAGTATGCTTCGCAAGTGCGAGTAGGCTTTTCAAACCACCGTTGACCGTCTAGGTCTGCACTCCATCTGCGTTTGAGGGACAGGCCAATGACCGACGAAAAGAAACCCAAAAAAGTATCACGCCAACAGGTCTATACCTTGCTGGTAGAAATCGGCCGAAAGGCAGGTGACGGGCTGCCCGACAAGGCGACGGGTGCTGCGCTCATGTGCTTTGCCTCTGGCATTGATGAGGCCGAAGCTGTTCGTGAAACCGTAGCAATTCTCAAGCAGGCAGAAACTGCTCCGCTTGATGTGACAGGCTATGGCACGCTGGCCGAGCGGGAGGCCGAAGGCGACGAGATCGACGACGAAGAGCGCGCCCTTATGATGCGTGCCCTCGACGAGAACTCGGTTATTATCGCCCAGATGACGCCGTTTTTTGATTAGGCCGCGCGGCGACGCGCGAGATGAATTGCTTCATACCATTTGAGCACTTTATGTGACGGTGCCTTGTGTTCTGGCAGGTCATTGCGGTCCACGCCAAACATTACGCTTGAGGCCAATTGATGACTGTCACGCCGAATACGCCCGATATAGAGACTTTCCAACGGCGCACCTCCCGCGAGAATCGGTTCGTGATTGGGTAGGATAAGCTGGGTGTAGGTCACGAGATGGCCGCACGGCTCTGTCCGCGCGGCAAATCCGTTGACCAAATGGCGCGCGGGGGTCAGCACACTCTCACAGGCGAAAAGATACTCAACTTCTGGCCCGTCAATCACCACATGCTGCTCTGGTGAAATGATGATGTCGTCCTGTAATCCGAAGTAGGGCGCGCGCATGCGGATCGGGGCATAGCTGCCGCGTGCAGGCACGCTACGTGAAACGGTTTGGAGAACAGGCACAACGTCACCGTTCATGGTATAAACAGTATCTCCACGCTTAAGCGTTCCTGCATTGCGGTAGCCCCATGGTGTCGCAATTGGCGTGTCAGGGGACAATGTCGGACCGGGGCCAATCGGCTCAATCTCGTTTGAGAGGGCGGCAAAGACCATGTCAGGCGCATAATCCTGTTGCCCGCGCCCCAGCATAAGATCTCGCAGATCATCAAGGGTCAGCGGGAGCGGGTTTTCCACAGCCACACTCGTCACTGTCGTCTCGCCCGCCTGCTCCAATGTGAGGCGGCCCCAGTTGTATTTCGTGTCCCACGCATAGGTCAGGCGCAGGATTTCAGCGCGGCCTGCATTTTTATGAGCAATCGCGGCATGGGCAATTTTCTCCCCCTGCACATGGACCATCGCGACACCACCACCGGGTATTGCTTGAAACACTAGGCTACGGTGGGTTGGATGCGGATTGGTGTAGCCGAACAGCACTTGTGGTTTGCTGTCCTCAGAGACCTGAGCCTCGAACATAATACTGCCGCGCGTCAGCTCTTCAGTCGGTTTATCGATCATAATTGGCATGGCGCGTTTTTCGTGGCCAAGGCCGCGCAGGGACAGACGGCGGTCAGTGTGATCGGTAATTGCAAGCCAAGTCATTTAAGCCACCTTTGCGGCGCGCAATAGCCCCGCCTCATATCGTTTCAGTGTACGGCGTGCGGCAGTGGGATAGCCTGCACCAGTTTCAGGGTCTAGCTCGGGGAAAATGCTATAGATTTCCTCAACCACTTCGGCCTCAAAACTTGCTGCGGTTTGTGGTCCTGGTAGAAAACTTTCAGTCTCTAATCCTTCGGAAAACACAACTTGATGGCGATCAAACAGGAGATGGACATAGGTCACGTGACCGCCCTCGCGCCGCGTGATCGAGTGATCGTTAATCAGATCTCGCGCAGCGACCAAAACTTCGGCCTCACCAAAGAGAAGCTCAGCCAGAATATCCTTGATCAACACACGGTGAAGGGGAGAGACCAGCAGGTCGCGATGCTGGCCTAATGTGTTTGCGCGAATGTGGATGGGGGCAAAATTACCCGTTGCGGTCACCTGCCGCGATCCAATCCATCGCAGTGGTTGTGCACCGTCGTCTTTTGTCATCACCAGATCACCGGGTTTCAATTGTTCCGCGCGGCGATCCCCGTCTGGTGTCGCGATCAGCGTGCCCGCCACAAAGCATGGCACCGAGGTTGCGTTAACAAAACCTACGTCCGTGTCGGTGCCATTGTCGATCGTGTAGGTAAAGTTGAAATCTTCTACGTCGCCGTCGCCGACCACGCTAAAGGTGCCATCGGCATTCAGGGTTACTTGCTGCCCCGTTGGCAGGGTAATTGCTGTTCCCACCGTCGCAGGCTGACCGTTGATGTGTGTAATGGTCATCGTGCTGCCTGCGGGGCCGTTGTTAATGTCGTTGCCCAACACATCCAAGGTAGTGGTCCCGTCAGGATAAACGTTCACGTCGTCGGACACTGCGACAAGCTGTGTCTGCACAGAGTTACCTGCGATCAGCACGTTAGAATCGTATTGGCTGTCGCCCACATCGGCGATGGCGATCCGTATCGAGTTTGTCTCACCCGCATTTACGACCATCGTGAGGGTCAGCGTGATCGTAAAGCCGTCCATCTCCGTATTGTAGTCGTCGTTGGTATTGTCGTTGTACATGTTGATGTTGTTAGTGGTCGAGATATTGAACGGATCGGTCTCGCCATCACCTACGTCATGCTCGACTAAGGTGCCGTTGATCCATACACCAAAGAAGTCTTGATAGATGGAATTTGCAAATTCTGGGTATTCTTCTGAACTGAACACGAATTGCATCGTGAGAACGTCAGTGTCTGGAATGAAGTCAACATCCAAAGTAGCGGCGTCATACGTCCTGCCGCCAGCGGCCGAATTATACTGACTGAAATTATCGGTGCCCGAAGTATTCGTCGATGTGTTCGTGGATTGGTTCGGATCTGCGCCGCCGGTATTGCCGCTTCCGCCGTTTCCATTTCCGTTTCCGTTATTTCCGTTCCCGTTGCCGCCACCGTTCCCGACGCCGTTTGCGTTTCCGTTGTTTCCGTTTCCATTTCCGCTACCGGTCCCGCTAGTGGTCGCGTCGTTGGTAAAGTCCTCGGCTTCTCCCGTGGACATGATAATACCAGTTGGTCCGGGGACTACGCCGGGCGATGTCGTATCACCGCCGCTGTAGATGCCTGCACTATCGATATCGCCGTAGTAGGTGGCACCCGTTACGGTCACACCGTTGCCGAAAATCTCCTGCGCCATCTCAATCGCAGTCGTCCCCTCGCGCACGGTTTCGATATCAAGCTCGGATGCTACTGCCATGTCTCTGCCTCAAACCTTCTTATGAGACAGCACACGCACGCAGATTGGACAGGGGGATTCCCCCACATTCCAGATTTGTCTGTGTTCAGACGATTCCGCCCCTGTTTTCAGGTGTTGGAACTGCTTAGGCCCTGCCTCGGGTCAATTATTATACTACCAAGCTACCACAATTTTGACATAAATGAAGTGGGATTTTGCATGGTTGCGAGGGCTGGCGCTTTTTGACCACAGCGGGGATAAAGGGGGTGATTTCCAAAAGGAGCCTCCTATGTCGCAGATATCCCCGATTGATCCCGTTGAATTGACGGCTGCATTGGTGCGCTGTCCGTCGGTCACACCTGCGGATGCTGGTGCGCTCGATGTACTTCATGACCTTCTGACTGATGCCGGATTTACCTGCGCTTGGGCAGACCGTGGTGGTATCCGCAATCTCTTCGCACGGTGGGGTACCCAAGGGAACACGCGCAGTTTCGGCTTTAACGGTCACACGGATGTAGTGCCGATCGGGGACGAGGCTGCATGGACCATGCCCCCTTTTGGGGCTGAGATAAAAGACGGCATAATGTACGGTCGTGGCACAACCGATATGAAATCCGGCGTAGCCGCGTTTGCCGCTGCCGCCGTTGATTTTGTCCGGAACACGCCGCCTGACGGTTCTATTATAATCACCATCACGGGCGATGAAGAAGGTGAATCTGTCGATGGGACGCTGGCCCTGTTGGAGTACATGGAGAAGCATGGGGAGCGGATGGATGTCTGCCTTGTGGGGGAGCCGACCTGCCCCAATACCATGGGCGAGATGATAAAGATCGGGCGTCGCGGTTCTATGACGATCAAGTTCCGCGTAGTCGGCAAACAAGGGCACTCTGCCTATCCGCACCGCGCGAAAAATCCATTACCACCAATGATGCGCCTCATGGATCGCTTGGCAAGTCACGAGCTGGATCAAGGAACGGAGCATTTTGACGGCTCGACGTTGGCTGTAGTCACGGTGGATACGGGCAATCCTGCGACCAATGTCATTCCAGCGGAATGCTCTGCAACGGTGAACATCCGCTTTAACGATACGCATTCAGGGGCGAGTCTGAGCGAGTGGATCGAGAACGAAGTTGCCGCCATTCGCGAGGCTTTCGGCGTGCAGATCGAGACGCAGGTGAAAATCTCTGGAGAGAGCTTCATCACCCCACCCGCTGATTTGTCCACGATGGTGTCAAAAGCGGTTGAGGCGGTGACAGGCGTCATACCGGAGCTTTCGACTACGGGTGGCACCTCCGATGCGCGATTTGTTAAATCGCATTGCCCTGTCGTTGAGTTCGGCCTCGTGGGTCAGTCCATGCATCAAGTGGATGAACATGTTGAAGTCGTGCATATTCACGAACTCAAGATGATCTATACCCGCATCCTTCAGGATTATTTCGCTTGATCCAGATCACCGAGACCGAGGACCGCCAGACCTGTTATGCTCTGCGCCAAGAGGTGTTTGTGCAAGAGCAGGGCTATACTGCGGAGGGGGAAGTAGATGATCTGGATGCAATCAGCCACCACCTGTTGGCGGTTGAAGATGATGAGCCCGTTGCCACGGCACGTGTGTATATAGATGGGACTACGGCCAAAATTGGTCGCGTTTGCGTGATCACGTCGCGACGCGGGATTGGCCTCGGGGCAGATATTATCAACGCTGCGGTGGCCTTGGCCGCACAAAAGCGGGCTAAGCATGTCGTCCTTGGCGCTCAGGTTCATGCGATTGGGTTCTACGAGAAGCTGGGTTTCACACCTTTTGATCCACCTTATGATGATGAGGGCCAGCCGCACCAGATGATGAAGCAGGCCCTGTGAAACGAACCCTTGTTGTCATGCTGAAAGAGCCGCGTGCGGGGCGTGTCAAAACGCGGTTGGGGCGCGATATCGGTATGGTTGCTGCGGCGTGGTGGTTCCGCCATCAGGTGCGCAGATTGCTCCGTCGGATCGACGATCCGCGTTGGGATATCGTGTTGGCGGTTTCCCCTGATCGTGCAGGTCTTGTATCACGGGTTTGGCCCCAGTATTTGGTGCGCATTGCGCAGGGGCAGGGCGATCTGGGGGACCGAATGGGGCGTGCATTACGCAAACCACCCGTTGGTCCTGTCTGTGTGATAGGTGGTGATATCCCTGATATTAACGCCAAACGCATTGCCGAGGCTTTTGCGGCGCTGGGCCATAATGACGCAGTGTTTGGCCCTGCTCCTGACGGTGGTTATTGGCTTATCGGATTGCGGCGGGTCCGTGCAATTCCCCCAAACATCTTCGCCAATGTACGTTGGTCAACGAAATACGCGCTTAGCGATACAGTGGTAACGTTGGCAGATCACCGCATTGCTTTTGTTGCGACGCTCGATGACGTGGATACAGTTGCGGACTTAAAATAATGTGACGCGGCTCGATGCGCGTGCTACCTCCACCACCATGAACAATATCCCAACCAAAAAAGAAGTGCTCGACTGGATCGAGGAAAACCCCACTCTGACGGCCAAGCGTGACATCGCAAAAGCCTTCGGCATCAAAGGGGCTGCGCGCATTGATCTCAAGCGGATCCTCAAAGAGCTGGAGGCCGAAGGCCATCTGGAAAAGCGCAAGAAATCCTATAGCGACCCCGAGCGTCTGCCGCCCGTCAGCGTGCTGATGGTTACCGGACCTGATGCAGATGGTGATCTATACGCCAAACCGATGGAATGGGGCGGTGAGGGTGTGGAGCCTGTGGTTCTGATGATCCCCCGCGCCGCTGATCCTGCGCTGGGTGAGGGTGACCGCATTCTGGCGCGACTGACTTTGGTAAAGGGTGAAACGCATCATTATGAGGGGCGTCTCATTCGACGCATTGGCAGCAATCCGAAAAAGATTATCGGTATATTCAAAAAGCATGCCGAGGGCGGCCGTATTCAGCCTATCGATAAAGGCGCAGACAAAGAGTGGGCTGTTCCGTCTGACTTCACAGGTGGTGCCAAGGATGGGGAGTTGGTCGAGGCTGAACTTGCAGGTCCCAAAGGCCGGATGGGCCTGCCGCGCGCGCGCATCGTGCAGCGGTTGGGTGATCCTTCCGCACCCAAGGCGGTCTCACTCATTGCGATTCACCAGCATAATATCCCCGATGATTTCCCCGACGATGTCATTGCCGAAGCCGACGCGGCAGAACCTAAGGGCCTGAAAGGGCGCGAGGACCTTCGCGAACTGCCATTAATTACGATTGATCCATCTGACGCACGTGACCACGACGATGCGTGCTTTGCCGAGGCTGATCCTGATCCGGCCAATAAAGGGGGTCATATCCTTTGGGTCGCGATTGCTGACGTATCTGCTTATGTTGTGCCGGGATCCGCGCTGGACCGTGAAGCACGTAAACGTGGCAATTCCACCTACTTCCCTGATCGCGTGGTGCCAATGTTGCCTGACCGTTTGTCAGGCGACCTTTGCTCGTTGCATGAGGGGGTGGAACGCGCCTGTATCGCCGTGCGCATGGTGCTCGATGCCGAGGGCAACAAAATCACCCACGATTTCCACCGCGGCCTGATGAAATCTCCTGCAAGCTTGCATTACGAAGAAGTGCAGGATGCGATTGACGGTAAGCCGAACGAGCGTACCGAACCGTTGTTAGAGACTGTTTTGAAGCCCCTTTATGCCGCTTATGGCGCGTTGGTCGCGGCACGAGAGCGCCGCCAACCGCTTGATCTTGATCTACCAGAGCGGCGCATCGAACTCGATGATGATGGTAAAGTTCGCTCCGTCAATTTTCGTCTGCGGCTGGATGCACACCGTTTGATTGAGGAATGTATGGTGCTGGCCAATGTCGCCGCTGCCGAGACACTCATCGCCAAGAAAACCCCACTTCTCTTTCGAACCCACGAAGAGCCTACGCCAGAGAAACTTGATGCGCTGCGTGAAACGGCTGCCGCAGCAGGATATACGCTGGCCAAGGGCCAAGTGCTGCAAACGGCGCATTTAAACAGATTGCTTGAGCAGGCGGCAGGAAGTGACGATTCGGAACTGATCAATATCTCCACGCTTCGCTCAATGACTCAGGCTTATTATGGCGCGGATCAGATTGGGCACTTTGGTTTGGCACTGCGGTCCTACGCGCACTTTACCTCCCCCATTCGCCGGTACGCGGACCTGATCGTGCACCGTGCGCTTATCACTGCGCATGGCTGGGGCAAGGACGGGCTGTCGCAACATGACATCGACGATCTTGAGGCGACTGGTGCGCATATCTCGGACACCGAACGACGCTCCATGATTGCGGAGCGTGACACGACGGACCGCTATCTCGCGTCGTACCTGTCAGAGCGTGTGGGCAACGAGATGACAGGGCGGGTCAGCGGCATTGCCCGCTTTGGTGCCTTTGTGAAATTGGACGAGACGGGTGCCGATGGCCTTATCCCCATGCGTAATATCGGACGAGAGTACTTTCACCACGATGCCGATGCTGGCACGCTTATGGGGGCCGATACGGGCATGACCATCGGTCTGGGTCAGCGAGTCACCGTGCGCCTGTCCGAAGTGACACCAGTGACGGGTGGGATTGCGCTGGAACTGCTTGAGATCGAAGGCGAGGCAATGCCTCAGGGCCGTCATAACCCTGCAGGCCGCAGCCCCCGCCGCAAGGGGGCAAAGGCGAAAGGTAAGAAAGCTGCGACCAAGCGGAAAGTTACCCGAAGCCGACGCTAACCCATCGCTTCGCGACAACGGGCGATATAGGCGCTCAGAACTCGATCATCTGCCACACGTTGTGACAGAGGTGTGGGTGCAGGTGCTCCAATGATCCCACCAAGGATCGCCCCTACACTGGCATCCGCCGCCGTTGGCGTGTCGCCAAACAAGAAGTCCTGTTCTCCGAGTTGCGCAGCAATGGCCTGAAGGTCTGGTTCAATACGCTCTAGTCTCTCTGGTCCCGTGAGCCGGCCCAACCCAAGACCGTGCATGGTCTTTATAAGGTCTTTTCGCAGTTTGGACGTGACAAATCCGCGGATGAGCGCAGGCAGGAAATCGAAATACTCTTTGCGGATGATCGCCCAATTCGCCTCATCTCCCCAACGATCATGAACTTGATGCCAGTACATGTGCTCTTCGGCCATGCGGATAAATGCGCGGGAAATTCCGCGGTCACGGGAAGTGAGACCTGCATCAAAGTCATGGCCAAGCCCCTCAAGGTGGGCGCGGATATTGTCGCTGTCCGGCACGATGGTACCATCGTCGAGTGCGATAGCGGGGAGCTTTCCATGGGGCATCTTGCGCGGATCATGAAGGTCTTTGCGCTCCCATGGTGTTCCCGACATCTTCAAAAGATACCCTGCTTTTGTGCAGAACGGGCTATAGCTGAACTCCCCGAATCCGGAGGCGAATGTGTAAAGCGTGATCATGGGTATCCCTTTCTGTGAATTGAGACTTGTTTACCAGGCATTGCTGACAGAAAATGACAGCAACCTGTGCGAAGGTTGGCACATAAAGGGGAGAGACCCATGAACCGCACGCACCGCTTGTTTCAACTCATGCAAACGCTCCGCCGTTTGCCTGCGCCTGTCACGGCTTCCGCACTGGTGAATGAAACGGGAGTCTCCTTGCGCACAATCTACCGTGATATTGATGCCCTGCGTGGCTTGGGCGCTGTGATCGACGGGGAAGCGGGGTTTGGCTATACGCTGATCGAAGATGCTGCTTTGCCGCCATTGGGGTTTACCGATGACGAGCTTGAAGCGCTGGTGCTGGGCCTGCGTGAAGTGGACGTGATAGGCGACCCTGCTTTGGCAGCGGCCGCCCGCACCGCGCTGGCAAAGCTTAAGGCGCGACTGCCAGCCCGCCAAACACATCGCCTGCAACATGCCGTTCTGGATGCCCGCCGTTTTGTTCGACCCACAGAACCAAAGATTAACGTGAAAGCTCTACGCGCCGCGACTTGGGATGAGGCAACTGTCGAATTTCAGTATGAGGACGCAAAGGGTGCAGCCTCAAAGCGGCAGGTAGACCCGCTTAGTATAGTGTTTATGCAGAATGCCCACATGCTGCTTGCGTGGTGCCACCTCCGCCAAGATTTTCGCGCTTTCCGCCTCGATCGGATGCATGATTTTGCTGTGACGGAGGCTCATTTCAGACCTCGCCGCGTGCCGATGCTGCGCGACTTTCTGGAGCGGTTGCGTGCGGAGGATGAGCGACGGGCTAAAGACCGCGTAGCGGAAGTTTGATTGCTTTTCGCGTCACCATATTGGCGTTAGATTGGAAGCAATTGATTTAAGAAAGGGTAATAAAATGCGCGCTATTCCGGTTTTTCTTCTTCTGCTTGCCGCGGCGCCATTGTGCGCCCAATCGACGGAGCGCAGCAATGCAGGACTACAGGCGTGGATTGCGGATTTTCGCGCTGACGCGCTCGCTGCTGGCATTTCGGCGCAGGTTTACGATGCGAGTATGGCCAAAGTCACGTTTTCGCCAAAGGTAGTTGAGCGTGATCGCAACCAATCGGAATTCACGAAAACGATTTGGGATTACCTTGAGACAGCAGTATCTGATTTGCGCATTAGCAATGGCAAGGCTGCGCTGAAGCAGCAGCGAAAAGCCCTGATTGCGATTGAAGCAGAATATGGCGTTCCCGCAGAGATCGTCACGGCGATTTGGGGGCTTGAGAGTGCCTATGGCACCTTTCGCGGTACCGACCCTGTCCTGACTTCCATGGCATCGCTGGCCTATGACGCGCGGCGCGCTGCGTTCTTTCGGTATCAGTTGATTTCGGCGCTAACTATTCTGAGTATTGGCGAAACAGATGTCGAAAACCTGCGGGGCAGTTGGGCGGGGGCGATGGGCCATACGCAATTTATGCCCAGTTCATTTTTTGCCCATGCGGTTGATTGGGACGGTGACGGTAAACGAAACATCTGGGGCGATGATCCCCGCGATGCGCTCGCCTCTGCGGCGAAATATCTCAAGGATAACGGCTGGGTCACAGGCCAGCCTTGGGGTGTAGAGGTCACCATACCCGCCGGCTTTGACTACCTCTTGGCAAATCGTGAAATTTTGAAGAATCCGCGTGAGTGGGCTGCTCTTGGGATTATGGATACCAGCGGAAAAGTTGTGCCGGATCATGGGCCGGCGGCGATTCTGCTGCCTGCGGGGAAAGACGGTGCAGCATTCATGGTGTTCAAGAATTTCGAAGTTATCGAGACATACAACACTGCCGATGCTTATGTTGTCGCCGTTGGACATCTGGCAGACCGCATTGCGGGCGCTGGGCCGCTCAGAGGGGATTGGCCGCGTCCGGATCGCGCGCTTACCTACGATGAGCGGATAGAGCTTCAGACAGCGCTGACGGCACAAGGTTTTGACACGCAAAAAATAGATGCCAAAATCGGGCCGTTAACGGTCAATGCTGTGAGGGGTTGGCAGGTATCGCAGGGAGAGGTGCCTGACGGCTATGCCTCTCCCGCGTTGTTGGAGCGTGTTAGATCAGCTCGGTGACATGCCGCGCATCCGCTCAGAGCGGCGACGCAGGAGTTCAACGACAGTCAGCAAACAGATAGAGATGAATACCAGTATCGTCGCCACGGCGAGGATCGTCGGGCTAATCTGTTCGCGCAGTCCTGTGAACATCTGCCATGGCAGGGTTTTTTGACCAGCCGAGCCAACGAAGAGCACAACAACCACTTCGTCAAATGATGTGATAAAGGCGAAGAGGCCACCCGAGATCACGCCCGGCAGGATCAGCGGCATCTGCACACGAAAGAATGTGGTCACAGGGTTGGCACCCATGTTCGCCGCGGCGCGGGTCAGCGAGTTGTCAAAGCCGACCAGTGTCGCCGTCACAGTGATGATCACGAATGGAATGCCCAAGGCGGCGTGCGCGAGGACCACCCCAATATACGTTCCCTGCAAACCAACACGACTGTAGAAGAAGTACATACCAGCGGCAGAGATGATCAGCGGCACGATCATTGGCGAGATCAGGATCGCCATGATCGCGCGGCGGAAGGGCACATGTGGTTGGCTGAGACCGATGGCCGCCAAAGTGCCAAAGCTGACCGATAGGAGCGTGGCAACAGGCGCAATATAGAGTGAGTTTTTCACCGCATCCTGCCACGCGTCATTGGTAAAGAAGTCGCGATAATGCTTGAGCGAGTAGCCCGCAGGATCAAAGCGCAGCATCTCTGGTGTGAATGTAAAGAAGTTCTCGGCATTAAAGCTGAGCGGCATTACGATGATGATTGGCGCGATTAGGAAGAAGAAGATCATGCCGCAGAGAGTGCGGAAAGAGAAATGCCACAAAACCTGACCAGGTGTCAAATAAGGGGCCACCTTCGCACGGTAGCGTCCCTCGTAGAGCCAGAAGATCAGGAACCCAAAGAACCAGCCAAAAAAGGCGCCAACGAAAAGACCGGGAAGGCCAGCGAGTGCAAATCCACCAATCGCCAGCAGGAGCGTAAGGCCCCAACGGCTTACCCGTTCATTTTTGGCGACTTTTGTCAGGACAAAGGCGATAACGCCCATCAGGATCGCGCCCCCAAGGACACCGCCTATCGTGCTACCCTGTCCTGTTCCGATGAAGACGCCGAAAAAGGCACCGAAGGCTGCCACGACCGGAACATAAAAGCTCGGGGCGGTGCGCGAGATGGGTGTGAGTGCAACCATTGGTCTGCTCCTTATCCGAGTTTCACGTTATCGATGCCGACGATTTTATCGTAGGCGTAATAGAGCAGCATAACAGCCGCCAAGAGGATCGCGCCCAGCGCTGCACCCAGACCCCAGTTCAGCGAGCTGGAGATGTGATAGGCGATACGGTTCGAGATGAATGTGCCCTCAGTGCCGCCCACAATCGCGGGAGTGATATAGTAGCCAATGGCGAGAATGAACACGAGGATACTGCCCGCGCCGATGCCCGGCACAGACTGTGGGAAATATACGCGCCAGAAGGCGGTCCAGTTCGTGGCACCAAGGCTTTTCGCGGCGCGCAGATACGTTGGCTGGATCGTTTGCATGACGGAGTAGAGCGGCAGGATCATGAAAGGTAACAGGATATGCGTCATCGCAATGATCGTGCCCGTCTGGTTATTGATGAGTGCCAGGCGGTCATCAGTGGCAACAATGCCCAGCCAGACAAGCGTGTCATTGATCACACCCTGATCCTGAAGCAACACTTTCCAAGCGGATGTACGCACCAGCAGCGACGTCCAGAACGGTAGCAGCACAAGGATCAGCAGAAGGTTCGCCTGACGTGCAGGCAGGTTGGCAAGGATCCACGCGACGGGGTAGCCGAGCATGATACAAGACAGCGTGATTATCACCGACATTTTCATCGTGCGGTAGAACAGGATGCCATAAATTTGCTGATTTTCGGGGCGCATTTCCGCACCATCCACAGATTTTTGCATGTCGATAGCATTCAGGAAATACCCCGAAGTCAGTTTGGGGCTATAGGCTTTGATTGTCGTCCAAACGTCCAGATCGTGCCATTTCTTATCGATGTCCAGAAACGCCTCGGAGAAGTTTACAGTCTCGAATGAGGTTGCTGCGGCTGCGCCGGCCTTGAGTTGTTCTGCGGCTGGACCAGCATAATCGGCCAGTGCGTTCTCTCCTGTCAGGTCTTTGTGAAGCGAGGAGTATACAATCGCCCATGGGTCAGTCGTATAGAGGTTTTTCTGGTCTTCATTCTGAGTGAAGGCAGCGTATTTCAGATAGGTCGCGGTGGTTGCAGGCAGAACATCTGCCATGCCTTCGCGCAGTTTGAATTTGGGTTGGCGGCCATCTGCTTTTGTCCAGCCTGCCATTGAGGCGAGCCATTCATCGCTCCCCATAAAGCTGTTCCAGTTTTCACCAGTCTTCCAAAAAGCATCGAGACCTTCGAACTGGTCTTGATAGACCTCGCCCATATCCTCGACTTTGCGGCCCGACTTGCGGAACAGCGATGCCATGCCTGTCAGCTCATAGTTGAGGCGGCCACCGAGCTTGGTGTGTTCCTTTGCCTCGATGGCATAGAACATGTCGTCATAAAGCGCCTCAAAAACGGCCTCGTCTGGAATTTCGGTGCCCTTTGCATCCCAATTAGCCAATAAGGTGGTGGTGCGAGGCAGGGTCTCAGATACAATTTCGTTCTCGACAGAGCGGAACAGCATGTCTGCAATCGGTGCGATGAATGTAACCAGAACAAAGATCAGCAAAGGCGCGATCAGCGCCAGCGCGCGCATCTTTTGCAATCTCAGCGCACGGTTGAGCGATTTCTTCAGCGGCGTGCCATCGGCGGCAAGCATTGGCCCAGTATAGGCGGCATCGGCGATGCGCGCTTCTGCGGCGGATGATGATGCTGTTTGGGCTGTTGGTGCGTCGCTCATGGTGTCCCCATCGGCTTGGTCTTAAGTGGCAAAGTGCCTGATATCAAAGTGTGGAGAGGGCCACGATGGGCCCCCTCCTTGAAGCTAACGATAGCTTATTTAACCAACCACGCCTGGAATTTGGCGTCGATGTCGTCACGGTAGTCTGCCCAGAACTCGTAGTTATACAAGAACGTGTTCTTTGCATTCTCTGGATCAGTTGGCATGTGCTCTGCCATCTCGATGCCCAACTCTGCGTGCTTGCCCACCAATGGAGCGGAGGATTTACGTGCAGGACCGTATGCGATGTACTTGGACTGATCGGCCAGACGCTGTGTGTCTGTGGCGAACATGACGTAGTCCAGTGCACGCGCCTGACGCTCAGGGGACAGGCCTGTTGGTATGATCCAACCGTCAAGGTCGAACATCTGTGCGTCCCAGAGCATTGCAACAGGCTGGTTCTGCTCAACGATGAGCGAGAAGAGACGACCGTTGTATGTGGAACCCATTACAACTTCGCCATCGGCGAGCAGTTGCGGTGTGTCGGCACCAGCGGACCACCAGACAACGTCGTCCTTGATGGTTGCAAGCTTATCGAGTGCTTTCTGCTGACCTTCTTCGGTCGCCAGAGCGTCATAGATCGCGTCTTTTTCTACGCCGTCACACAACAAAGCCCATTCCATGTTACCAATCGGACGCTTCTCAAGCGAACGTTTGCCTGGATAGGCATCGGTGTCAAAGATTGCGCAGATGTCGGTTGGAGGCGTGTCGCCAACCAGATCGGTGCGGTAGCCAACAGTTGTGGAATACACGATCTGTGGGATGAAGCAGTCGCCAACCAGCAGGTCGCCGAAATCTTCGGATGCTTTTGTGCCATCAGGCGCATCTGCAAGCTGTGTATCAGGGTCGATTTCCATCGCCAGACCCTCGTCACACAAACGCAGAGCGTCGGATGCAACAACGTCAACAACGTCCCATGTCACATTGCCCGCTTCGTTCATCGCGCGCAGTTTAGACACGGCCTCGGCAGAGGATTCGTCGTTGATGATCTTTACGCCGGTCATTTCGGAGTAAGGTGTGTGATACGCGTTCTGCTGTGAAGCGGAGTATGCACCGCCCCATGATACAATTGTCATCTCGGATGCCATGTGGCCATCCGAATGTGCCATGCCAGCCGCAACAGTAAGTGCAGTGGATGCCATCAGTGTTTTTGTGAGGTTCATTAGTCTCTCCCAGTTTTATCCCGTTTTTGTATTCCAAGGTCGCAACAACGGGGTTAGTCGCCACCTCTTATAGATCACGGCGCGGTGACGCGCCGCGATATGACACGCGGAGTGGACGCTATGCGTCCAAGGCGCGGCAATCTTCGGGCAACCAGCCGATTTCGATTTGGGTGCCGGGTGTGAGGCGAATCTGATCGGGCGCGTTGCGTGTTTTGACGATAAAATCGTCACGCCCTGCAACACGCAGACGCGTGCGGAAAATATCACCCATATAGATGAATTCCAGCACTTCTGCTTTCAGGGTAAACGCACCGTCTTGCATACGTGATTTGTCAAATTCGACACGCTCTGGGCGTATGGAAACGCGGGTGCGCTCTCCTGCCTTTGTCACGTTGATCGGTTTGGCTTGGATCAGCTCGCCACTGTCCAACTGTACCATGGCGACGCCACCTTTGATCTCTTTTACAACACCGTCGAGAGTGTTATTTTCACCGATAAACTGCGCAACAAAACTGTTCTCGGGGGATTCATAAAGCTGATCCGGTGGAGCAAGCTGTTGGATGCGGCCATCGTCAAACACGGCGACGCGGTCTGACATGGTCAGGGCTTCGGTCTGGTCGTGGGTTACATAGACCACAGTAATCCCCAGGTCGTGCGCCAGCCGCGTAATTTCAAACTGAAGCGTCTCGCGCAGCTGTTTATCCAGAGCGCCAAGCGGCTCGTCCATCAGAACCAGCTCGGGTTCAAACACCAGAGCACGGGCAAGAGCGATCCGCTGCTGTTGTCCACCAGACAATTGCGCGGGTCTGCGTCCTGCGAAATCCTCCATTTGAACCATGCCCAGTGTGCGCATAATTTTTTCTTCACGCTCCGACTTGCCAATTTTACGAACTTCCAACGGGAATGACAGGTTTTCAGCAACGGTCATATGCGGAAACAAGGCGTAGTTCTGAAAGACCATACCAATGCCGCGTTTGTGTGGCGGGATATTATTGATCGACGTGCCGCTCAGGCGGATATCGCCATGCGTTGCTGTCTCGAAACCTGCCAGCATCATGAGGCACGTCGTCTTGCCCGAACCTGATGGTCCAAGCATTGTCAAAAACTCGCCCTTTGGCATGCTGAGGTTGAGATCTTTGACGACAAGGTTTTCGCCATCATAGCTTTTTTGTACGCGCTCAAACTCGACGAATGCGTCGGTGCTTTTGGTATCGGCCAAATTTATGGCTCCCTGTAGACTTTATTATTATCAACACTGGCGCAAACTAAACGCATGCATGCATCTGTTTGCAACTGGATAACATCAAAACCGCATGAATCTTTTAGATTCAAGGAAGATTACCTAAATTTTGTACAGATACAGGCCTATTGCCCTTTAACGTGGCTGGTTTGGGCGCGATTTGCCGCGCCCAAACCGGTCAGCCTATGATCCAGCTTTGAGCATATCGCCGTCTTTGAGCGCCTTATATGTCTCATCCAGCGCTAGTTTCGCGCGGGTGTGAAATACATCAAGCTCTTCTGGCGTGATTACCAACGGGGGAGAAATGATCATTCGGTCACCCACATGGCGCATCACCAGGTTATTGGCAAAGCACCGCTCGCGGCACATGAAACCTGCGGTGCCTGTGTCCATCGCAAATTTCGCACGTGTTTCTTTGTGGGGTGTCAGGGGCAGGGACGCCATCATCCCCGAGACGTTCACACCACCCACCAGCGGATGCTCTCCAAGCTGGGTTAGAACAGCGCGTAATGCGGGGGCCGCAACATTGTTTACGTGATCCAAAATCTTCTCATCTTGCATGATGCGCAGGTTTTCGAGCGCAACTGCCGCACAAACGGGATGTCCTGAGTAGGTGTAGCCATGGTTGAATTCGATTGCGTTGATCACTTCGGCAATTTCGTCACAGACGATCGATCCGCCAATAGGCACATAGCCAGAGCTGAGGCCTTTTGCGATGGTCATAATATGCGGCTTGATCCCCATGGTGGTGGAGCCGAACCAGTTGCCCGTGCGGCCAAAGCCACAGATGACCTCATCCGCGATGATCAACACATTATACTTGTCACAAATGCGCTGGATTTCAGGCCAATAGGTGCTGGGCGGTACAATCACACCACCAGCGCCCTGCACAGGTTCCGCAATAAAGGCCGCGACTTTCTCAGCGCCCAGTTCAAGGATTTTTGCCTCTAGTTCTTGCGCACGCAGCAGACCAAACTCTTCGGGGGTATGGCTACCGCCCTCGGCATACCAATCAGGCTGACCGATATGATGGATGCCGGGAATTGGAAGACCGCCTTGTGCGTGCATGTACGTCATACCGCCCAAACTGCCTGATCCAACAGTTGAACCATGATAGCCGTTCAAACGGCTGATGATATGGGATTTCTCGGGATGACCTTTTTCGGCCCAATAGACCCGTACCATCCGCAGGTTTGTGTCATTCGCCTCAGAGCCTGATCCGGCAAAGAACACATGGTTCAACCCTTCAGGCGCCAACTTTGCCAACTCGGCCGCCAATGCGATGACGGGCGTGTGAGTGGTGTTGAAGAACGTGTTGTAAAACGGCAGCTCTTGCATTTGACGCGTTGCAACTTTGACCAGTTCGTCACGACCATATCCGAGGTTGACGCACCACAAACCTGCCATGGCATCAAGGATTTCGTTTCCCTCGCTGTCGCGCAGATAGATGCCTTTGCCGCTGGTGATCACGCGCGCGCCACGTTCCTTCAACTCGTTGTTGGTGGTGAACGGATGCATGTGATGCGCCCCGTCGAGCGCCTGCAATTCGGCAGTTGGCAGATGGTTCGAAACGATTGTCATGAAAGGCCCCTATCAGGATGGAGTTTGGCTGCGATCAAAATATGATCAAATTTCTGCGCGGTCAATCAAACACTCCGCAACAAGGTTCTGCGAGCGCTGAATTTGTGAACAAAATGCCGTCAACGACGGCCTTGCGTGATGAAACAACTTGGCAAGACGTGTAAAATTTGATCACAATCCCGCCAATGCCGGGCCAACCCGGCGTCACCTATGGGAGTCTCATAATGATTAAGACACTTTTGACGGGCACCGCAGCGGTGGCCTTGATGGCCAGCACAGCGTTTGCCGAAGAAGTACGCGTTTACAACTGGTCCGACTACATCGACGAAGAATTGCTGGCCAAGTTTGAAGAAGAAACAGGCCTTCAACTGATTTACGATGTTTTCGACAGCAACGAGGTTCTGGAAACCAAAATGCTGGCAGGCGGCTCGGGCTATGATGTAGTTGTGCCGTCGGGCACCTTTCTCCAGCGTCAGATCGTTGCCGGTGCATTCCAGAAGCTCGATATGGATAAATTGCCGAACATCTCCAACATGTGGGATGTCGTTTCCAGCCGTACAGAGCAGTATGATCCGGAAAACGCCTACTCCATAAACTATATGTGGGGCACCACGGGCATCGGTGTGAATGTTGGTAAGGTAAAAGAGATTCTCGGAGACGACGCCCCGATTGATTCACTCGAGTTGGTCCTGAACCCTGACAACATGTCCAAGCTGGGTGATTGCGGTGTGCACTTCCTTGATGCACCTGCTGAAATGATCCCAATGACGCTGAAATACATTGGCGAAGACCCAGACAGCCATGATCCAGAAGTCATCGCCAAGGCCGAAGATGTTCTGCTGAAAATCCGTCCCTATATCCAGAAGTTCCACAGCTCTGAGTATATTCAGGCGCTGGCGAATGGTGACATCTGTGTCGCAGTAGGCTGGTCCGGTGATATCCTTCAGGCACGTGACCGTGCAGCAGAGGCCGAGAACGGTGTCGAAATCGCATATCACGCCGCTAAAGAGGGCGCACAGATGTGGTTTGACCAGATGGCCATTCCAGTGGATGCACCGAACGTTGACGGCGCACACAAATTTCTGAACTTCATAATGGACGCGCAGAATATGGCGGCGGCATCAAACTATGTCTATTACGCCAATGGCAACGAGGCCTCGCAGGAGTTCCTTGTAGAAGACGTGAGCGGCGATCCCGCGATCTACCCTGATGCGGCGACGCTGGACAATTTGTTCACCACGACGCCCTACCCGCCCAAGGTGCAGCGTGTCGTGACGCGGACTTGGACCAAGATCAAGTCTGGCACCTGATTCTAAAAGAGAGGGCGGCACCAGACGGTGCCGCCCTTTCGCCACGCCTCGTGCGCAAGGAATATCATTCGTGAGCATACCTGTTTTCGCCCCGTGGAATGACCCGCAGGAAAAACCACTGATCCGGTTCAAGAACGTGACCAAACGCTTTGGCGATTTCGTTGCGATCGACGACTTGACCCAAGATATATATGCTCAAGAGTTTTTTGCGCTTCTTGGGCCGTCTGGCTGTGGCAAAACGACGATGATGCGGATGCTCGCAGGGTTTGAGAAAGTGACAGAGGGAACGATTGAGCTTGCTGGTCAGGATATAGCAGATGTGCCGCCGAACCAGCGAGCGGTCAACATGATGTTTCAATCCTATGCGCTGTTTCCGCATCTGAGCGTTTACGAGAATATCGCCTTTGGTTTGCGTCGTGATAAACTTGCCAAGGATGAGATCGACACTCGCGTTGCCGAGATGCTCAAACTTACCCGTCTTGAGAAATTTGCCCGCCGCAAGCCGCACCAGATATCAGGGGGGCAACGCCAGCGTGTGGCCCTCGCGCGTAGCCTCGCAAAAGCGCCTAAACTGCTGTTGTTGGATGAGCCGTTGGGTGCGCTGGATAAGAAGCTGCGTCAAGATACCCAATTTGAACTGATGGATATTCAGGAAACGACGGGCACCACATTCGTCATCGTTACCCACGATCAGGAAGAGGCGATGACTGTTGCCTCCCGTGTGGCTGTGATGGACGAGGGGCGGATCATTCAGGTCGCGACCCCTGACGGCATCTATGAAGCACCCAACAGCGTTTACGTCGCGGATTTCATCGGTGATGTGAACATTATCAAAGGGACGGCAAAGGCGGCGGGCAAGGACAAATACTATGTCGATTGGGGTGTGAACCAAGCGCCGATTGTGGCGAATTCGGACCGCCCCTTCACCGAAGGACAAGATTGCTTTCTTGCGATCCGACCCGAAAAGATCAGCATTACTAAGGACAAGCCAGAAGAGGCCGAGAATGCCGTGCAGGGTGAAGTTCTGGACATCGCCTATCTTGGGAACCTGAGTACCTATCATGTGAAGCTGCCTGATGGTCAGATCATCAAGGCGCAGACTGCCAATACCCGCCGCCTCTCGCGTCGTGATATTACGTGGGAAGATAAGGTTTGGGTGCGCTGGACGACCACTGCCGGCGTGCTGTTGGAGCACTGAAGAATGCGTCAGGCCTCCACTCTTGTTTTGTTTTTTTGGTTTTCAGGCCTTTTGATTTCGGCTTTGATCGCATTTTTTGCTGTGGCGACTTTCAACGGTTCAGGCCTTGCTAGTTATCTTCCCTCAGTAGGTTTGTTGGCTTTGGCGGCAATCTCTTGGTTGATCCTTCCATTACATTTTAAACTACGTGTTTTGGGGCTAGCCCTGATCGCGGTGCCATACACATGGCTTCTGGCGCTGTTTCTGGTGCCGTTTTTGATCGTTTTCAAGATTTCGTTGTCTGACATTGCATTGGCAATCCCACCTTATACTCCAACGGTGAAAGACGGGTTTAGCGCACTGATCCAAGGGCTCGATTTTGAGAACTTCGTCTTTCTGACCACTGATGCCCTCTATTACAAAGCTTATCTTAGCAGTCTCAAGATTGCAGTGATCTCGACTGTACTGACCCTCCTTGTCGGTTATCCGATGGCATATGCTATGGCGCGTGCGCCTCAGGAATGGCGTGCCACATTGATGATGCTTGTGATCTTACCTTTCTGGACCTCTTTTCTGATCCGCGTTTATGCGTGGATTGGCATCCTCAGTAATGAAGGGCTGTTGAACCAGTTTTTATTGTGGACCGGTTTGATTTCCGAACCGCTGACGATTTTAAACACCAATACCGCAGTCTATATCGGCATCGTTTATACATATCTGCCCTTCATGATCCTTCCGATCTATGCGGCCCTTGACCGGATGGACGACAGCCTGATCGAAGCGGCGGAAGATCTTGGCTGCTCGCGCCTGTCTGCCTTCTGGCTTGTGACGATCCCCCTATCCAAGAATGGCATCATAGCTGGATGTTTCTTGGTATTCATTCCTGCGCTGGGTGAGTTTGTGATCCCCTCGCTACTTGGTGGCTCTGGCACGCTGATGATCGGAAAAATATTGTTTGAAGAGTTCTTTAACAATCGCGATTGGCCTGTTGCCTCTGCTGTGGCGGTCATCTTGCTTTTGATCCTCATTATTCCAATCGTGCTGTTTCAAAAGAACCAGCAAAAACAAGCGGAGGCGGAATCATGAAACGCCTAAGCCCGTTCAACATCACCGCACTCACGCTCGGATTTGCATTTTTGTATCTGCCAATGATCTTGCTGGTAATCTACAGTTTCAACTCCTCCAAACTTGTCACGGTCTGGGCGGGTTTTTCGACCAAATGGTACGGTGAGCTTTTGCGCGATGAGGCTTTCCTCAATGCGGCATGGGTCACGATAAAAGTTGCAGTCATCTCATCAACCTTCGCAACTGTCCTTGGAACAATGGCGGCTTATGTCCTGGTGAACTCAGGCCGATTTTTCGGGCGCACTCTTTTCTCTGGCATGATCTATGCGCCGCTTGTGATGCCCGAGGTTATCACAGGTCTGTCGTTACTATTGCTCTTTATCGGGATCGGGTTGGATCGTGGGGTGCTGACAATTGTGTTGGCGCATACGACCTTTTCGATGTGTTATGTCTCTGTTGTTGTATCATCGCGGCTGGTCAGTTTTGATCGCTCGCTAGAGGAGGCCGCCCTCGATCTGGGCTGTAACAGATTTGACGCATTCCGCCTTGTAACCTTACCGATCATTGCACCTGCAGTGATCTCTGGCTGGCTTCTGGCCTTCACGCTCAGTCTTGATGATTTGGTGATCGCATCGTTTGTTTCTGGCCCTTCCTCGACAACTCTGCCGATCAAGATCTGGAGCGCGGTGCGTCTCGGTGTCTCGCCTGAAATCAACGCGCTCTCTACATTGATGATCGGGATTGTGACTATTGGTGTCATCACGGCATCCCTGATTTCCAAGCGTAGTTCGATTCGTGCGCAAAAGGATGCGCAGGCTGCTGAGCGGACTGCATGAAACGGATTTTTGATGCGTATGCCTATGGGGAGGGGCCCCGCGCGGGATGCTGGTGGGATGAGACAAGCGATGTGGAACGGCGCCCCGTTGTCGACCAAAGTTTGCGCACCGATGTCGCAATTATCGGGGCAGGGTTTACAGGGCTGTCAGCGGCACTTCATCTGGCGCGGGCAGGGATAAGCGTTACGGTTCTGGACGCCAATCATGTTGGTTGGGGTGCTTCGGGGCGCAACGGTGGCTTTTGTTGTTTGGGAGGTGGCATCGACAGTGATGCGGCTCTGGACAAGCGTTTTGGTCTCAGAGGTCGGATTGATTTTCGGCGCACAGAGCTTGCGGCCATCCAGTATGTCGAAGGTCTGATTGACGAGCTTGGAATTGATGTGGATCGTCACTCCGATGGAGAGACATCCCTCGCACACCGTCCAAAAGACATGGTAGACCTAGAGGCATCGGGAGAAGCAGTGCATGAAAATTATGGTGTTCAACACACCCTTCTTCGCAAAGAAAAACTTGCTGCGGTAGGAATGGCCGGCCCGTTTTATGGGGCGCTGACGATCAAAGCGGGCTTTGGCTTGAACCCTCGGAAGTATGTGAATGGTTTGGCCTGTGCTGCTGAAACAGCCGGCGCGCAGATTTTCGAGCAAAGCGCTGTGTCCGAACTAACCCGCCAAGTCGATGGCTGGGTCCTGCGCGTTAATGCTCATAAGTTGCGTGCGGATCAGATCATCGTCGCGACCAATGGCTATTCATCAGAGGACGTCCCTCCTTGGCTTGCAGGGCGATACCTTCCTGGTCAGTCTAATGTGATCGTGACACGTCCTTTGAGTGATGATGAGGTGGCAGCTGCTGGATGGACCACTGATCAGATGGCTTATGACACCAGACATCTGTTGCATTATTTCCGACTGATGCCAGATCGCCGCTTCCTGTTCGGGATGCGTGGAGGACTGCTGACGGGGGCGGCCGCGGAAGCAAGGGCCAACAAGAAGATTCGCAGCGACTTTGATTCAATGTTTCCCGCTTGGCGAGATGTGGAGGCGACGCATCACTGGTCAGGTATGGTGTGTATTGCGCGCGATTTGCTGCCCTTCGTGGGCCCCGTGCCTGACACCAAGGGATTATGGGCAGGGATGTGTTACCACGGCAATGGTGTCGCCATGGGAAGCTACAGTGGCGCTCTGCTCGCTCAGCTTGTGCAGGGCAAAGCGCCAGATGCTCTTTATCCTGAGCCAATGCAAAAACCATTGCGTAAGTTCGAATTGGGCAGTTGGCGCCGTGCTGCGATGCCACTTGCTTATGCAGGCCTCATGCTAGCGGATTTTTAAATCGCCTCACGCAGTGCTGTTATACTGTTTGCAGGCGCTTCGGCGCCGCCCTCAAACACAACACGCGATTCTGTGCCAAGTGTTTGGACTTCGACAATTCGAGCATATGTTTCTGCTTGGGTCGCAGGCAGCGTGTTGCCGTCCGTGCCTATTGCCTCTACCTCAAAGCGATATAATCCTGATGGGAGAGCGGTGCCACCCTGTTGTACGCCAGCCCAGACCACAGGATCATTGGAAACGGGCATCTCGTTTCGCGCCACTTCACGCCCATTTGCGTCATATGCGACCAATTCCATGCTTTGTGCGCCCACTGGTGGTGTGGGCATTACCGTAATCGGGGCCTTGTCGAAAGGAACTGGTGCCGTTGTCCGCGCCTCCATACCGATCCACTCGGCCATTTGACCCATAGTGCCAGTGCCCAGTTGTGAGGAAAGTGCAGAAAGCAAATCATTGGAAAGCACCTGCTGCTCTACCATTGAGAATTGAGCCAATTGCGCTGCGTATTCGGAACTGTCTAGTGGTTCCAGTGGATCCTGATATTTTGCTTGTGTCGTGAGCATTTTAATAAAGGTTTCAAAGTCTGACGAGAGCGCAGACTGTGTGGGCAGTGATGATGCAGAAGCTGCTCCAGAACCGGTAGTGCCAGCCGAGGATGTGAGTGTGGGAGAGATCATGTTTTTTCCTTACAAACGAATATCGACGCCAGTGGATGGCGAGCGGTCAAGATTAATCATTGCGGGTTCGGTGCGATCGGTTGCTGACGTAGAATGGTTGCTTGCATCAGATTTTGAATCGCTCTGACGCGCATCAGGATCCGCCTCATTTTCGGCGCCAGAGCCAAATGCGAATGTGATCGATTCATACCCCATGGTGCGGAAAGTTTGCCCCAACTGGTCAATGTGACGGCGCATCAAATCGAGTGTGTCCGCACGCTCTGCGATAATATGAACAGTGACAGCACCATCATCGGTGCGCACTGACATTCGCACGCGTCCCAATTCATCGGGGGAAAGAGCGATATCAACAGGCCGGTTCGAAGCTTGAGCCATGACTTCAACCAGTTGTCGTGCAATCTGCGGTGCTACGTCTACCCTCAATGGCACCATGTTGCTATATGCTGCTTGGGCCATGCGCCCACCCTCCCAACTGAAGACTTCGGACTTATCAGATGATGTAAGGAGTGAAACAGCAGGATCATTTTTGCCAATAGCTGAAGTGAGAGTACCTAAGTTTGAAATCACTGCTGCCATATTAGTTGGTTTCGATGTCGGGTGTGATAGCGCCGATGGTGATATTGGCGCACTGTGCCTCTCTTGTACGAACAAGTCTCTTGATTCACTATTGAGAATGCCAGCTCCTTTTTCAGATGAATGCATCGCGGATTTTTCTTCACCTTTTACGGTTCCCGTTGACCCCATCTGGACAACTTCTGCTCGATTTATAGCCGCCCCTGCCGTACGCGGTCCGGGGATTGAATGTAGAGCAGTTTGCCCTGTCTGCGCGGCATGTTTTACATCCATTTCAGCGGTCAACTGCAGCATAACGGGCGCAGCTTCTCGCTTCAATTCCGCTTGTGCCTGAGCGTCTCCTATATTGTTTGGAAGTACTGGCACTATTGCAGCCAAGCGTTGGGAATTTGTGTTGACCATTTTCGCTTCGGGGGTCGGATAGAACGCAGTTTGGGCTGTCTTTACGTTTTGCGGGTTCGGCTCCGCTTGTGCCTGAGCGTCTACAATATTGTTTGGAAGTATCGGCTCCATTGCAGCCAAGCGTTGGGAATTTGTGTTGACCATTTTCGCTTCGGGGGTCGGATAGAACGCAGTTTGGACTGTCTTTACGTTTTGCGGGTTCGGCTCCGCTTCTGCCTGAGTGTCTACAATCTGGTTCGGGTGTGCCGGTCCCGTTGCAGCTATGCGTTGGGAAGCGACGCTTGCCACATGCTGACCTTTCGGCTCGCCACTAGAGATTGATGGTCCGAGCGATGCTAAAAGTGTGGTCCGGCCAACCGGATCAAAAGTTGCCTGTTTAAAGGCGGCTCCATCCATTTTTGTTGGCACATCTGTTTCTGAAGTTTTGTAGAGGTTGGGAGTTCCTGTCGACTCTTTGCCTAAAGGTGAAATTTGAGCGTCAGGAGCAACGATACGTCTTTTTGCTGAAATTTGCGGGAGTAAGGGGGCTTCAACATCACGCAAAACCCTTAACAATTGGGGCTGGTTGGCGATTGCTGGTGTGTCAGCCGATGGTTGCTTCTCAAGTCGTCCATTTGGCGCGTTGAAGCCCATAGAAGGAAGCGAATGTGGCGCCGGTAGCGCTACAGCGAGTGAAAAAAGTTGTTCTTGGCTCAGATTATAAACTTGTTCCGTTGCATTTGACTGTAGTCGAGTGCGCTCTGATTCTCTATTGTCAGCGGCTCCACTATTCACGATCGGCGGATCTAATCGCTTTGGGTTATTGGTCTGGTCATCAATAGTAGGAGGGCTGTTGACCTCCCCTTCCAGCATGTTGGACTGCGGTGCCACCTCAATGTCTTCTGTGGGCGCTTCGTCATTTTTGGATAATGCAACCATCATCAAACTGGCAAAATCCGAACCTTCAGCATTCGGCAGCAATGCGTTGTGCTCCAATGGCGTAGCATGGATTTGCGGCCCGGTCCCGATGAGGACGCCTGATGGAATCGGAGTGGTCATATAGCGCCTTTCGGGATTCTGCCTCGATCTGCATCTACTAACCACACCCTTCCTTACCGGTTGTTTACCGCTTTGTACCCATGATCAGAAAAATCCATGCAATTTAAGGAGTATTTCTGATGATATCGATTCCCCCTCCCACTCAAGTAGCTGCGCTGCCTACGCGCGATGCAGCGCTGATGGAGGCTGCCCAGAATCTTGAGGCGGCGTTTCTTGCCGAAATGCTGCAATCTGCCGGGCTCGGCAAAACCAGCGAAAGCTTTGGTGGAGGGGCTGGTGAAGATCAGTTCAGCTCATTTCTGGTCCAAGAGCAGGCAAAACATATTGTGAAAGGTGGCGGTATCGGACTGGCACAATCTCTTTTCGATGCTTTGAAGGAGCAAACAAATGACACTTGAAATGACAGACTTTTCACAACTCGATAGCGTACTAGAGCAGGAACGCGCATTTCTTCTTGAAGGCGATCTTGAAGGTTTGGGTAGTTTGCTGCCTGTGAAGGAAAAGCTGGTTGAGCTTTTGCTTATGGATGTAAGTGGCAATCGTGAGCAGATCACACCTTTGGAAGGTAAATTACAACGCAATCAATTATTACTTGATGGTGCGCTGGATGGAATTCGGGCCGTGGCAGCACGTCTTGCTGCCTTGCGTCAGGTGCGTTCAGCGCTTGATACTTATGATGCGCAGGGCCGCAAGCAAAGTGTTGAAATGCCTAGTTCGCCCAAGGTCGAAAAACGGGCCTGACCTTTCGCTCACAAAGACAATGCTTCTTGGCCTGGGTACAGCAATACGCAGGCCAATTTATTAAAATGCCCGACAGACAGAATGACAGAATTAAGATTTTGGAAAGTCTGAAAAGGGCATGTTGGCGATGCATCCGATTTCGGGTGGCGCAGTTTTTGGAGGTCCGGAACTGCACAGGTCAGAATGGCATTCCTGTCCCACACACGTGAGGACGTCACTCCGGTGCAAAGCATCGATACGAAAGGAACATGCTTCAATGTCGAGCATTAATACAAACAACGGCGCAATGGTTGCATTGCAAACTCTGAAATCGATCAATTCCAACCTGACAGATACGCAAAACGCTATTTCGACGGGTAAAGAAGTCGCGACAGCCAAGGACAACGCATCTGTCTGGGCCATCTCCAAAGTGATGGAATCCGACGTATCTGGTTTGGACGCTGTGTCTGATAGTCTTGCAACCGGTCAGTCCGCTATCGCTGTGGCAAGTGCGGGTGCAGAATTGATCGTCGAAACGATCAAAGAAATGCAAGCACTGGCAATTTCGGCACAATCCGAAGGTGCCAACTTCACGCAGATCGACGCAGAGATGACTGCCAAAAAGTCGCAGCTTGACTCGATTGTTGCAGGGTCTCAGTTCAATGGTATTAACCTGTTGGCGACAGATACTGACGGCAACGGGGCAACGGGTCTGTCTGTTGTTGGTTCAATCAACCGTGTCGGTGGTGGTGCTGCAACTGCTACTACGATTGACGTTGCAACAGCGGACTTGGAAGCGTCTGTCACAGACATCACGCTGACAGGGACAGCGGATACTGCTGATGCTGCAACGACGTATACCGAGCTTGAAACAATGCTGACAGCTGCGATTACTGGTGCGGCAGCTTTGGGTACTTCGGCTAAGCGTCTGGATGATCAGTCCAACTTTGTGTCCAAACTATCGGACGCTCTTACTTCCGGTATTGGCTCTCTTGTTGATACGGATATGGAGGCGGCATCCGCAAAACTTCAAGCGTTGCAAACACAGCAGCAGCTTGGTGTTCAGGCGCTGTCGATTGCCAATCAGGCGCCACAGACCATCCTGTCACTCTTCCGTTAAGGTTTGGGTTTCTGAAACCTTTTGGGGGCGCGGCAACGCGCGCCCCCGATACAGCCATTAAAGAGTAGGGATACCCTGTGAACGCAACAACACTTGCCCACCGCGGTTATGCACCAACGGCCGCGCCACTGAAATCAGCACGACGTGCGGAGTATGACGTAATCGCACGCATTACATCGCGTATGACTTCGGCTATTCAGGCAAAAGACTTTAACAAGCTTATTCACGCCATGCACGAAAATCGCACGCTTTGGCGCAAGCTCGCAATTGATGTTGCCGACCCAGGAAATTTACTCCCGGACGATTTGCGGGCACGTCTTATCTATCTCGCTGAATTCACCGAACATCACACTCGCCGGGTTATTGCTCGCGAAGAGTCAGCAACACCGCTCGTTGAGGTAAACACTGCCATTTTGCGTGGCTTGAAATAGATTGGAATCCAACATGAGTGGTCTTGTTCTTAAATTGGGTCCCAAGGAGCGCGTACTTATCAATGGCGCCGTTATTGAAAATGGAGACCGCCGTAGCCGTCTTGCCATTATGACACCGGATGCAAAAATTCTTAGGCTTCGAGATGCTATTCACCCCGAAGATGCGAAAACGCCAGTGCGCCGTGCCCTATTTGCCGTGCAGTTGGTTTTATCTGGCGATAAGGATGCTGAGAGTGCGCATCTCCCTTTATTGCGCCAGGTTGAAGAACTGAGTCAGGTATTCACTGATCCTGATAGCCGCCAGATGTTGGCAGAAGCGAGCCAAGCCGTTATCGAGAAGCAGCATTACCGCACACTTAAGGCGCTACGTGCGCTATTGCCTCGTGAAGAACGGCTTATGGCCGTAAGGCCAAGCTAGTGTTTCAGCCTGTTATTCCTATAAGTGGATTGGGCGGCTGGCGGTTTCTTCAGCAAACGTATGACAACCAATTCAAAGCATTCACACAAAGCACTCAGCTTCAGCGCGGCAGTGACTATTTTCGTGAAAATATCGGGAAGGTTGAGACTGCTGAAGGCTTGGTAGGGGATCGTCGTCTGTTGACTGTCGCGCTAGGCGCTTTCGGTTTGCAAGATGATATAAACAGTCAGTTTTTCATCCGGAAGATTCTTGAGGAAGGATCGGTCAATGATGATGCTTTAGCGAACCGCTTCAGTGATCCACGCTATAAGGAAATGTCGCAGGCGTTCGGATTTGGTCCTGGAGAGTTTCTCAAAGTTGGGGAGCCAGTTTTTGCTGAGGCAATCATAGACCGATATGAACGGATCGAATTCGAAGTTGCTGCTGGTCAACAAAACGAGTCAATGCGCTTTGCACTCTATGCGGAGCGCGAAATGGGGCTTCTAGCGCAAGAAGACATGTCAAATGATGCAAAATGGTTCACTCTGATGGGAGAGCCCCCGTTGCGTCAATTGTTTGAAAAAGCGCTCAACTTGCCAACTGCCTTTGGTCAGATTGATCTCGATCAGCAATTGAGTGTTTTTAAGGAAAAGGCGAAGAAAGAATTTGGATCGGACGATTTGAGTATTTTTAGTGATCCAGAGTTGGTTCAGGATCTCATCACGAAATACGTCGTCCGTGATCAAATTGCGCAGTTTAACAGTAACTTTTCCTCCAACGCTGTCGCCTTAACTCTTCTTCGCGGATTCTAGGAAAGGCCAACACCTCCGCGGCGTAATAGGAGCTCAAGCTGACTAAAGCTGCGTTGCGCATCATCCATTTCTTCTTTTGCTAAAAAGCTCTCAATCTCGGGATGGAGCAAGATCGCCTTATCGATGTCTGAATCGCTACCATGTGTGTAAAGACCTGCGCGGATCATCATTGCATTACTGTCATATAGGCTGATCATTTTGCGCATATGTGCGAGTAGTGCGTTTTCACGCTTAGTCGCAGCAGCAGGTAAACTGCGCGAAACGGAACGCAGGACATCGATCGCAGGAAAGCGCCCACGCTCTGCGATCGCGCGATCAAGAACGACATGCCCGTCCAGAACGCCACGTAGGATATCTGCAATGGGCTCATCCATATCTGATCCAGCCACAAGAACGCTGAGCAGAGCGGTAATGTCGCCTTGTGAACCCATTCCAGGCCCGGCACGTTCACACAGCGATGTAATGAGGTGTGTGGTCGAAGGTGGATATCCTCGCAACACTGGCGCTTCACCTGCAGCGACGGCAACTTCCCGGTGTGCTTCTGCAAAGCGTGTAATAGAATCTGCGAGAAATAGAACTGAGTGACCGGCGTCACGATAGTATTCTGCCACTGCCATTGCTGTCCAAGCGCACCGTCGGCGAAGTAATGGCGATTGGTCTGATGTGGCTGCGACGACGACAGATCGCGCCAAACCTTTTTTTCCCAATACATCATCCACGAAGTGGCGTAATTCCCGACCGCGTTCTCCAATCATAGCGATGACGACAACATCGGCGGTCATATGTCGTGCAAATTGACCAAGTAGGCTCGATTTTCCAACGCCAGAGCCGGCAAAAAGACCAATACGCTGTCCTTGAACAATCGGAAGAATCGTATTTGTGACGGCCAAACCTGTGCTTAGACGGGGACCAAACGGGCGTCTATCTGCAGCGTTTGGTGGGGGACAAAGCAGGCGGCGCGAAGTGGGGCCGCGCAACAGAGGTTTACCATCTAGCGGTCTACCATCGGGATCAACGATTCTACCCAACCATTCTGTTGAAGGGGCAACGATACTTGGAGAGAACAGGGTCACACGGTCATTCAAACCGACGCCCTCTGGTGGTTCTTCGGCCAACATAACAAGGGTATCACCAACAATTTGAACGACCTCCCCTCGCAGGGGTGCGCCTCTCTTACGGTAAACGAGTAAGGCATCCCCGATGGATGCCTCATTGGCCAGACCATTGATATGCAAAGCACCACCGTCCGCGCGGCTCACTTTACCAACCGGGCGAACAGAGCGTAAGTCGGCAATATGGGCCGTTAGCCCATCGATCAGTGATGTACTCATCATAGCATCCCTTTTTTAGCTGCTCACTGTTTCTAAAGGAATCACCCTTAAGCATTGATGAAACCGCAGTAGGGAGAATCCCAATGTTCGAAAATTTAACAGTCTTCAAAACAGCATCGGCCATGGCCCGACATGCTGGACAGAGTCAGGCGTTGATCGCCCAAAATGTGGCGAATGCCGACACACCAGGATACGTGGGCAAGCAAATGCCACCCTTCGCATCGCTATATGCCCCAGCAGAAGGAGCAGGGCATCAACGTGCGTCGCGGGACGGACATCTACATGGCACTACAAATGTTCAACAGATGAGCGGTACTGACGTGCGCGGCGGTGACAATCCGAATGATAACACTGTGTCTCTAGAGGCGGAGTTGCTTAAGGCCGCCGAAGCCAAAAGCCATCATGACCGTTCTTTAGCGATCTATAAATCGGCGCTTGATGTGCTTCGTTCTGCAATCCGTACCCGCTAGGAGATAGTTCAATGTCTGATTTTTCATCGGCCCGCTCTGTTTCTGCGAGCGGCATGCAAGCGCAAGCTCAACGTCTGCGTCATCTTTCTGAGAATATTTCTAACGCAGACACTCCTGGGTATCGGCGAAAGCTAATCTCATTTGAAACTGCTTTGGATCAGGGGGAGCGTGTATCCACGGTCGAAGTGGGGCGCGTTAGTCTCGATAAATCTGAACTATCAAAAATTTATGATCCTGCCCATCCGCTTGCGGATGAAGCAGGGCAATACTCTGGTTCCAATGTGAACCTTTTGATTGAACTGGCGGATGCGCGTGAAGCCCAGCGTAGCTACGAAGCCAATCTTAAAATGTTCGATCAAGCGAGAAAAATGTCGAGCAGCTTGATGCAACTTTTGCGCCGTTAAGGTGCTTGTCGGCAATTGAACCAACTCAATAAAGGAGTTCCAGAATGGAATTGAATTCACTTTCTGCCATACAAAACTACACGTCCGCAAAGCCGGCGACTACACCAGCTGAAGGGGATGTCGGAGCTGTTGGAGCACTGCGTGATATTGCAGGGGATTTCGCTTCGACACTCGCAAAATCAGAGCAAATTGCGCAATCAACAATGATGGGCAATGCAGATCCACATGCGCTGGTTCAGGCATTGGCACAAACTGAACTTGCGGTCGAGACAGCAGTCAATGTGCGGAACAAAGTTGTAGAAGCATACCAAGAAATCTTGCGGATGCCTGTCTGATGATGGACGAAATGGTGTTTTTTGACACCATGCGGCAAGGTCTTTGGGTCGCTTTTGTGATCTCGCTGCCGATCCTTGTAGCAGCGCTTGTTTCCGGTGTGTCGATTGGCCTGGTCCAGGCTCTGACTTCTGTTCAGGAAATGACGCTTACATTTGTCCCCAAGCTGGCGGCGATTGCCGTCGTTTTCTGGATGTCGATGCATTTCATGACCAACACGCTTGTTTCGTTCTTCCACGATCAAATAATCCCGCTCATCATCGGAGGATAAAGATGGAAAGCACCAGTTATATCACCCTCAGCCGACAATCAGGTTTGCAGCGCGAAATGCAAGTAGTGGCAAATAACATCGCCAACGCGGCAACGACGGGTTTTCGTGCGGAAGGAGTTATTTTCTCCGAGTATGTTAAATCCGTTGATGGGGGTGCGTCTTTATCGATGGGCCAGGGCAACATTGGCAAAACTTCTTATGAACAAGGTGGATTAAGCCAGACAAACGGGACTTATGATTTTGCAATTGAGGGGGACGGATACTTTGTCGTCCAGACACCTATGGGGGACCGACTGACCCGTGCAGGGGCGTTCTCTCCAAATGCTGAAGGTCAGTTGGTTACGCCGGACGGATTTCCGGTATTGGATGCAGGACGCGCACCTCTGTTTGTACCTGCTGGAGCTGGTACACTTGCTGTTTCATCCGATGGTACACTTAGCATAAATGGCGCTCCTTTGGGTCAGATGGCACTAGTGCGCCCTTTGGAACCGCTGAACATGGTGCGTGAGGATGGCGTAATGTTCCGCGCTGATGCAGGCGATGAGCCAACCGAAGAAGCCCGCGTCCTGCAAGGTTTTGTTGAGGGTTCTAACGTAAATCCCCTGCTGGAATTGTCGCGGATGATCGAAGTCCAGCGCGCCTATGAGATGGGTCAGAGTTTTTTGAAAACTGAAGACGAGCGTGTTCGTGCTGCTGTCAAAACTCTTACAGAATCCACATAATCAAAAAAAGGAGAGAGCTTATGCGAGCCCTCAAGATTGCCGCTACGGGAATGACGGCCCAGCAAATGCGGGTCGAAACGATTTCTAACAACCTCGCGAATATGAGCACCACCGGATACAATGCCCGGCGTGCTGAATTCGCCGACTTGCACTACCAGCAAATGGCGCGTGCTGGTTCGGTCAACGCGTCAGATGGTACCGTCTTGCCGACGGGCGTACAACTTGGGCTAGGGGTGCGCCCCTCTGCAGTGAGTATGGACTTACAGCAAGGTTCGCTCGCGGCAACGCAGGGCGATCTGGATGTCGCGATCGAGGGGTTGGGGTATCTTGAGGTGACGTTGCCCAATGGACAAACAGGATATACTCGAGATGGATCTTTGAAACGGACAGGTGAGGGTCTGATCGTAACCTCTGAAGGTTTCCCGGTTGGTCCCGAGATTACGATCCCTGCGGATGCACGTAGTATTTCCATTAATGCTGACGGTGAGGTGTATGCCTATTTTGATCAGGCTACCGCCGGTCAGCTGCTTGGGCAATTTACTTTAACCGGATTCACCAATTCCAAAGGACTTGAAGCGATTGGAAGCAATATGTTTATTGAGACCGAAGCCTCTGGCCCTGCACTTGTTTCTTCGCCAGGGCAAGATGGCTTGGGAACGCTAAGACAGGGATATCTCGAAGCAAGCTCCGTTGATGCTGTGCGAGAAATTACCGATCTGATCGAGGCGCAACGCGGCTACGAAATGAACGCAAAAGTCATCTCTGCAGTCGATCAGATGATGAGTGCCACGACGCAGGTGCGCTAATGAGAGCGTTTAGCATAGTTTCCGCTGCAGCTTTTGCGTTTCCAGTGTTTGCAGACACGGTTGTGTCGTCGCGTACGATTAGACCCAATCAAATTATTACCGAAATGGACGTCACGTTCGCGGCCGGAGATTTGGTGACTGGTTTTGCTCGATTGTCGGACGTGATCGGACAAGAAGCTCGGGTTGCACTATATGCTGGCAGGCCAATTTTGATCGGTGACATCGGTCCGCCAGCTGTCATTACCCGAAACCAAATTGTCGGTCTTAGGTATCGTGCAAACGGCATAAACATCAGCACCGAAGGTCGTGCCCTTGAACGAGGCGCGATTGGTGACCGCATACGTGTCATGAACCTTGGCTCGCGTGCGACGCTGTTTGGCCAAATTTTGGACGATGGTACGATAGAAGTAAGGAATTGAACCCATGAAAAGAATACTCAAAATTGGCAGTTTGCTAGTCTTAGGTACAACTGTGGGATGCGCGCGCATGGATCACATCGGCAGCCCTCCAAGCTTTACGCCCGCGACAGAAGCACCAGAAGCGCGGGCCATGATTGAGCCAGGGCTACCTGCTGTTTTGATTGCTCAAAAACCGGTTGATGCTGCTTCTCTCTGGTCCCCATCCCGCGCGTCCCTATTGGGGGATCGCCGCGCGGTAGTTCGCGGTGATATCTTAACGGTCGTAATTGAAATTGATGAAAAGGCAGAAATCTCTAATTCATCTGACAGGAGCCGCTCGGGCAGTGAAAACTTGAGTGTGCCAGGACTGTTTGGCCTGCCCCAGCGTTTAGATTCTAGGCTTCCTGAAGGGGCCTCCTCAAGTGAGCTCGTTGGGATAACTTCCCAAAGCAGCTCATCTGGTGACGGATCGGTCAAGCGCAATGAAAAACTTGAATTGCGGATTGCATCGACAGTGATCGACGTTCTTCCAAATGGAGTTTTATCTATTTCAGGCAGTCAAGAGCTTCGTGTAAATTTTGAGCTCCGTGAACTTTTGGTGACCGGCTTTGTTCGACCCGAGGACGTGTCGCGTCAAAACGAAATCACGTACGACAAAATTGCTTCTGCGCGTGTTTCATACGGTGGGCGCGGACAGATTAGTGATGTTCAGCAGCCACGGCTTGGTCAACAAGTTATCGATGCCGTGTTACCGTTTTAAGTCAGGATTCCAAGATGTTAAAAAAGATACTTCCACTTGTTCTATTGTTGGTTGGCTCGTCTGTAGGCGTCGGCGTTGGTATTTTTCTGCGACCCGAAACGCCCGCGAAAGTTGAGCAAACCGCCGCGAGTAACGGTGGCGAAGAAGGTGTAACAAAGGCAATTAATCACGATGTTCAAGATGTAAAAAATAAGAATGAAGACACTGGGGGAGGAGATAACGAGTACGTTCCACTCAGCAACCAGTTTGTCATACCGATTGTTGCGGGTGAACGGGTCGTGGCCCTTGTTGTTCTTGCGCTTAGCCTTGAGGTGCCAGCAGGCCAAACCGATACAGTCCTGATGCGAGAGCCAAAACTGCGAGACAGTTTTTTACAGATCCTATTTGATCACGCGAATATTGGCGGGTTTGATGGCAACTTTACTGATAGTCATATTTTGGCACGGTTACGCAGTGCCCTTAAAGAAGTAGCGCAAAAAGACCTAGGAAAGGACATTGCTAAGGATGTCCTGATAAACGAAATAGCACGCCAGGACTACTGACTTTACTCAGAACAACGTCGAGTCGATGGCGCGGTTCAGTTGAGACCGCGCCTCTTTTTTTGATTCAGTAGTTTTTATTTGTGTACACAGCGCGGTAGTAACAATGACCTTGCCGTAAGCTTGGCGTACTTGTGCGACATGGCGCTCTTTCATTGCGAGTACCTGAGCGAGTTGCATATTCAGCTCACGCTTCTTCCGCCCTACCCAAGCTTGCCACAGAACATCTGCACCGATCGCCTTCCGTGATTTGTCTTCCCTGCTATTGCTTTCAGCCAAATGCACGTCAAGTTGTCGTAGCGATTTGCGCAGCTGGCCTTCTTGGGCCAAAAGGTGCGCAAAGCTTTCCCGTTGTTGTTGATACTTAATATCGACAACATTCTTCATTTCGAGAAGGTCCTTAAGTTTGCTCATATGGATTTCTTGGCGCGCAGGCGCATATCTTCAGCAAAACGAATAGCTGCAGCGACTGGGGCGTAATCATCTAGCCGAATTTGAGATCCTATGTCGACGGCTGCGTGGAGAGCACGAGCAGTTGGCGGATCCGAGTGAATTGGTACTCCAGCTTCCGCACCGATCCGCCGGATTGTTGCAGCAATCTCGTCCACTCCTTTTGCGACGCAAACGGGGGCCTCTCCTGGAAGACGGCTCCATTTAAGTACAACGGCATAGTGCGTTGGATTTACGATTATAACGTCTGCCTCAGGGACATCCTTCATCATCTGGTTTTGAGAAGCAGTGATCGCTCGTTGACGGCGTTCCTGTTTAAGATGGGGATCGCCTTCGCTGTTTTTCGTCTCGTCGGTCACTTCCTTCCGAGACATACGGTTTTTTCGCATGTGAGATGCGTGCTGCCACAAAGCATCAACACCACCGATAACACCAGATACTATTACAACTACGGTCAGAAATCCTGTGCAGATCTTAGCAAGAAGTGCGATAGCAGTTTGGGGATTTGTCTGAAGGACGCCAATCATATCTGACAGCCATAATCGAATGAATAGCGCAAGACACAAGGAGAAGATTACTAACTTCAAGAAACTTTTGAAGAATTCGAAAATACCGTCACGACCAAACTTATTCTTGGCGTTTGTTACGATAGAAATACGGTTTAGTTTTGGTTCAAGCTTACTAGGTGCGAAAACCCATGCCTGTTGTGCAAACATGGCAAGAACCACACCAACGGCGGGGAGTGCAAAGACTGGCGCGATGCTCCATCCTATGGTTTGCATGATTCCACCTGCGGGAGCAGAACCGCTCCCGTTAAAAAATAGCGTCGCAAGTTCTGTTGGCTGGTCGAGCAAAGTCATCAAAGCGGTTCCAACATTGTCCAAGATATTTCCCCCAAACGCGAGCAGCGCTGTGAGAAGGCCAAAATATCCACTTGCAGTAAGAAGGTCGTTAGACTTGGCAACGTCACCTTTTTTGCGCGCGTCTAGAAGCTTTTGCGGCGTCGCATCGAAGCTCTTGTCGGCTTCATCTTCTTCGCTCATTGCACAGGTTCCAGTGGGTTAGCGATAAAGCTGTTGAGCGCACTTAGCCAAGTTTCAAGTAAAAGGGGGCCAGAGAGGCACAAGAGCATCAAGCCGCCAGCAGTAATAACTGGAGCACCAACGAAAGCTACCATGAGTTGTGGCATCGCCTTGTTAATAACGCCTAAAGCGACATTATAGAGGACTGACAAAATGACAAAGGGTGCTGAAAAAGTGAATGCCAGCGAAAACGCACGGCGAATTTGGTCGACACCCCATTCGGCCAGGTCGACCCCGCTGGGCAATCGGCCCATTGGCAACATATCATAAGAGAAGATGATCATTTCGGCAACGCGCACGTGTAATCCGGTCATTACAGCTAAGGCCAACCCGCCCATAACAAGTATGTGACCCATTGCAGGCACTGGTTCTGACACGGCACCGCCGAGGATTTGAGCGAGTGACGTTGATTGCGCTGCGATTGAGCCAGCTGTTTGTAAAGCCAATATGAAAAGCCGGATACCAACACCTAAAGTCAAACCAGCCAAAATCTCGGTCACTGATATCCACAAGATTGTTTCGAGCTGAATGGACCGCGCTGGATCAGCTACAGCGGGTGCTATAATCAGGGTAAAAGCAAGTGCGATCGCAAGCTTTACACGGGCTGGAACAGACTGCTCGCCAAACGCAGGCAGTAAACTTACCAAAGCGCTGACTCTCAAAAAAACGACGAATCCTTGCCAAAGAAACGCGTCGGACAGTTGCAGCAATTCGGCCAACGCCTGAGTCATGCGGGGACAATACCCACCAAAGAGGGCCGTGCGTCTAAACCAATTTCCTCAAATGAAAGTACCGGAGATGTTATGCCTTTGGCGCGCAATACTGTATGCAAAAAGCGGCGGCGGCGTGTGTTAGTCACGACGGCAGGGAAAATTCCATTTTGGTTGGCGTCATTTATTTTTTGTGAAACACCGTCTGCTAGTTGATTAAACAAATCAGGTGGAAGTGCAATATCAAGCCCCCTATCGGCATCTATTTGATAAAGATTAAAGGTTTCCTCCCATTCTGGCGCAAGTTGTACGAGGGGGAGAGTGCCATCCTCGCGTCGCACCTCAGCCACTAATTGAAAACCCAAGCGCTGGCGAACCAACTCGCAAATTGCTTCAGGCAGCGCATTATGACCTCGCGCTTCTGCCGTCGCTTCAAGGATAAGCGGAAGATTTCTTATTGACACCTGCTCGGCCAACAACAAACGCAGAACCGAATGAAGAATATCAATTGGTACTTTGTCTGGAATTAATTCGTCGAGAAGTTTGCGGTTAGCTTCAGCGCGTCTTGGTGAGGAAATATTGACCATCTCGTCCAGTAAGCGGCGGAGAGATTTAAGTGTTAATAAGCGTGGAAAGTTACGCTTCACGATTTCGAGCAGGTGGGTGGCAAGTACTTCGGCTGGAGTTACAAGGGTGATGCCTCCTATTGCGGCATCTTCCTCATCTGTTTGATTAATCCAGCGGGCTGGCGCACCATAGACGGGTTCAACAGTATCAATACCGGAGGGTAATAAATCCAGGTTTTCAGGAGCGAGCGCGAGAACTTGATTTGGATTGAGAATAGCGCGAGCTTGCTCGACCCCTTGGATGCGCAATAGATAGGTGCCGTTGGGAAGGCTTGGATTATCGGTTAGTCGTATTTCAGGAAGGATAATCCCGAAAACAGATGCAACATGTGTTCGCATATTTAGAATTCGCGCATCGAGACCTGTACCTGGATCAAGTACCATACCCACTAAATCTGGTGCAAATTCGACATGAATGTCATCCAGCTCCAGAATATCGCCAAGTGGCTTTTCACGTGGCACCGGTTCGGCGTCTGTGTCGCCGTTGTCTGCAGTTGGTTCCTCAGATTTCTGGTACATGCGATAAGATAAATATCCGAGACCGATCGCTCCGGCAATAAAAGGTAAAAATGGCATACCTGGCACCAATGCAAATAGGGCCATTAAGCAGGCTACGGTTGCAAGAGCTGCGGGATGTTTACTCAACTGGGCGAAGACTGCGAGATCAGTGGAACCTTGGGCACCCCCACGAGCGAGCAAAAGAGCAGATGCAATTGAAATAATTACAGCTGGAATCTGAGAGACAAGCCCATCCCCAACTGTTAAAATTGCATAGGTTTCGAATGCAGCACTAAGGGGCATGCCGTGTATAATTGTCCCCATGATGAGTCCAGCAACCAAGTTTAACAAAGTAATTAGAAGTCCTGCGATCGCGTCTCCCTTTACGAACTTTGACGCTCCATCAAGTGACCCGAAGAAGGTGGTTTCTTGCTGTTCACGATTACGACGCTCTTTCGCTTCGGTGTGAGTGATTGCGCCTGCCGACATATCGCTATCGATCGCCATTTGTTTCCCTGGCATCCCGTCCAAAGCGAAACGTGCTCCAACTTCGGCCATTCGAGTTGCACCCTTGTTAATGACCATGAAGTTTACAATTAGAAGCACGAGAAACACTACCAAACCAAGAAAAATAGATCCGCCCATGACAAATTGAGCGAATCCTTGAATTACTTCTCCTGCAGCATCTGTTCCAGTGTGACCTTCACCGATAATCAACTTAGTTGAGGAAACGTTTAGTGATAGTCGGAGCATCAAAGAAGCCAGTAGAATTGTAGGGAAAGCTGAAAAGTCGAGTGGTCGCTCAATGAAGAGCGTCACTGTGAACATCAGAATCGCCAAGGCAAAAGAAGCTGCAAGGCCAATGTCCAAGATCCAAGCTGGCATAGGAAGTACCATCATTACGATGATTGTCATCAGTCCAACGGTCAACAACACAGTAGGCTGATAAAATGAGCTGATTGAGAATTTCATATTATAATGTTCTCTTAATTGAATAGGTATTCAGAGTATAATTATACAGGACATTTATAAACTTCTTTAAAATTAAGATTTCAAATTTTTCTACCGGCATACTTAGCTTAGAGTCCATAAAAATATCGTAATTCAGTGACTGCGTTACGCGGTGAAAAAAGAAGTAAACTCTGGTGCATTTTATACCTCACCTTAACAGTGTTCTACTGTTCGGTTTGAGCGTATACTAAGTAGTGTTTATTTTTTATGACTAATCCGATATTGATTTTTCAAGAATCTGGCTCTGGTTGGATAGTTGGATCGTTAAGCAACTCTCGAAGCGTGTTCCGAGCGGAAGTGCTTTCTTCAAGGGCGAGGCTTGCTCGACCCAACGGGCCCAAGCTGGAATCTATCTCAGGTTCAACAGAAAGAGCGGCTACTGCACCAAAACTATCTGTACCTATCGGGGTCAAATCTTTCCACTCGTTCGAAAGCCATGCAGCTTGTGCTGACTTGACAGTTTCATCGTTCTTTAGATAAATTTCCGATGCCTCGCGGTATGCCCCGGCCATCGCTTTAGCTTGAGCGAGAATGAGTTCAGATTCTGGGTCCTCAATCCCCAAAAGTGCTGCCTGGGCCTGAAACGGTTGGCGAAGTAACAGTGATGCTTTTGCAGCAAGAACCTGGCGTTCTTTCATCCGACCGATATCGGGCATGGAAGAGAGAACATATTGAACTTGTGCTGCAAAACCGAGTTCTAGTAAACGGGTCGCCAACTTAAGGCTTGTCTGTGTCGGTAGCGATGCGGCGCGCAAAACATCTGATGTAAATACGTAGTTCAGGAAATCGAAGTCACTACCCCTCTGAATGAGAAGGTCGAGGGTAGTGTATTTTAAACGATCAATTGTTTTTTGTGATAGAGACGGCTCAATAGTCTTTAAGGTATCGAAAGCCTCAGTAAACCGCCCTGACTGCCCCAAAGCGATAACTTGCGCTTGCCTTAACTGGTTACCAATCTCTGTTCCTCGCAATTCTTGGGCATACGCTTCGACCAGCGTAGCTGTTTCGGGAGAGATAATTTCATCTCTCGAGAGCTTACTGTTTATTAATTTCAAAAGAGCTTCTGGTGAGTGGGTCGTATTGGTACCAATAACCTGGTCTAAGAGCAGTTCCGCCGAATGCCCTGCATCCATCGCCAGTTCTGCTTTCGCCATTAATGATCCTGAACCTGATGCCTCAGACAAGCGGTCAATACTGCGTATCGCTGCGTTAGCAGCAGCAGCGTTACCGTACTTCAGAAGGCGACTGCTTAAAGCCGGCGCAACTAACTGTCGTAGTTGTTTGGGCAGCCGGTTAAGTGCAAGTAGGGCTGCATCGGTATTTACAATAGAGTTTGTGGGAATTTCATCAAAGCTCAATACGGCCCACAGCGCAATGTTTGACGAGCAGTCTGTAAATGGGCTGAGAGAGTTGGGACGAGTTAATGCTCCGTATTCTAGAATGCGGGCAACATCAGCGAGATATGGAAAGTCCTCAAGTAATGACGGATCTAATCCAAGCGTGTTTAAAGCTTCGGCACCAAATCCAAAGTAGATATAAACTCTAGTAAGATTATTTGCGGCGTCCTTGTTTAATCGATCTCGGGCGTTTACTAACTCATTCCGCGCTGCTCCAATTTGAGCAGAGAAACCGGACTCTTCTCCCCACATATCTATTTGTAAAAGCTCATTTTCGGGGCACTTAAGTCCAGTAGATGTGGCGTTCAGTCTTGCGGATGAATCGTCAACATAACGATCCATACTATTGGTAAATCGAATATTTTTTGAAGTCGGTTTAATGTTTCTTGGTAAATTTCCAGGTTCAAATGCTTCCGACTCCATTGACGAGTCTTTTGCTCTATTCTGGATTTTTGATGTTATGATGTCGCCATCTAGCAGCCCGATACTTGTTGCATTTGCGACTTCTTGCGCAAGTTTTCGGTGAACTTCTTGAAGCAGTTCAGCTCGATTATCTAGAATAGGCTCTGTGCTCATTACGGTAGATGTCGGTGTCATAATTTGAGCAAATTGATCTAAGCGACCTCCATCCACTCCAAATGGTGAGTTGCCGCCAATCCAAGGTAGCGCTTCCGCATGTTTTTGAGGGCGTTGTTCAGAGCGCAGTTGAGCACTATCAGCGGTTTGAATAGCACTCTCCATCAGAGGTCCAGCTAAAACAGTGCCTTTGTCAGCAACATCAATGACCAGTAAAGAACCATCTCGAAAAGCACTGGCGATACAATCACAGTTCACTTCTAGAAATAGCTTTTCATTATCGAAACCAATTTTAGAAATTCTGTTTTTCTGCATCCGAACGAATACACGATCAGTGTTCAAGATTCCAGAAAAGCCTGGGAGAGAGAGCTCAACAGCCTTGTCCGTTTGCCGTGCATTCCAAGGCTGCGAATTAGGAAGCGGAAAGGTGATTCTGCTGAAGGTTGGATGATCGCCAGAACGCAACTCTAGTTCTTGCGCATGTGCCGCACCTGTATAGATTACACACACAGCTAATAAGATCGCATCTATTCTCATGCTACAGCCTGCTTGAGCGCCTTGAGCGCTTCTTCAAGTTCCGTATAACTTGGTCGGCAATGTGATGGGGTGTTTTGGCGCCCCACCTCAATGCAAATGTTTGTTGCATGATTATGCAGGTTTGCAACTAAAACCTCGCGTATTAGCTGATAGAAATTGGCTTCGTCTTTCGTAACATCACTTACCTTCGCGGCAAACGGTCCAACGAAACCATATGCAAGGAAAACACCTAGAAATGTACCAACCAAGGCGCCGCCAATTAATTTTCCCAATACTTCGGGTGGCTGATCAATTGATCCCATCGTTTTAATAATACCCAGAACGGCAGCAACAATGCCAAGTGCGGGGAGACCATCTGCGATAACTTGCAATGCATGGCTGGAATGCATTGCGTGCTCTCGATTGGCATCAATGCGTTTTTCAAGAACTTCTTCGACTTGATGGGGATCATCATAATTCATAGAGGCGGACCGTAAGGTATCACAAATAAGTGCGACAGCTTCTTTATCAGCTAAGATTCGAGGGTATCTCGTAAAAATGGAAGAGTCCTCTGGACCTTCGATGTGCTCCTCTATGGCAACGGGATTTTGCCGTGCCAGTCGAATAAGCTCAAATAAAAGGCACAGCAAATCCGTATAATCTTCGTGCTTCCATTTTGGACCTTTGAAAACCTTACCCATATCTTTCATTGTGTGTTTGATTGCTGGGCCATCATTGCTAATCAGAAATGCGCCTAGTGCAGCACCACAAATCATGATTGCCTCGAAAGGTAGTGCCTTAAGGATGATACCCATCTTACCACCTGCAAGCAGGTAGCCGCCAAATACCATGACCAAAATTGTAATGATTCCGATAATACCGATCATGTCAGTCCTCAATGCGCCTATTTACATTAGCGTCACATATAATTGTTAAAGAAGCCTCTGCAGAATTTTAGGTTTTAGGCACGTTCGCATTGCGACCCGCCAAAATTACACTAATTGAATACGCCACCTGAGGTGACAGACCTGCCAAAACAGATGCTGCAGCTTCGGGGCGCATTCGTCCGAGAAAGCCAGCAGCAAAATTGGGCTCCATTTGTTCGAATAATTCGGCGGCTTCCTTTGGCTTCATATTCTCGTAAACTGTAGTGAGGTTCAGTAGGTCCTTTTCGGAAGCCTCATCTGCAAGCGAAAGGGTGGCACGAAGATTCTGTTCCGTCTCACGGAGCGTTTCGAGTCGCTTCTCAATTTCGCCATCAGCGATGGATAAGGCCTGTAGCCGCATTTCAAGTTTTTTCTCACGCTGAGAAATTTGCGCTTCACGTTCGGTCAACGCTGCAATGAGCGCTGACATTTCACCATCATCTACCAGCGAAGATGTTGAAAAGGGGGTACGAGGAGCCTTGTTGGCAGTGATTTCTGTGCTGGCTGGCGTTTCTGAGGCAGGCATCGGCGTAGTCGGTAATTGGCCCCCCTGCGCAAAGGCTTCATTACCGCTGGTTAACATCCTTATCGAAGCCGAGCTTAGAAGAAGTATTGCAATGACTGTTACTGAGCCGCGTCCCGAAGGGACGAGTATTTTTTTCATAATGGATAACATTATGCTGTACCTCCTGCCGTCTGGGCACGTCGAGCAAACAGAGGTGCTGCAGGACTGGACTGCGGAGGCGTAGGAACTGCAGGTTCTGGCTCAGATAGTGGGGCGGTTGGGATATCATGCAACGATGCCATTTGAAGCTCTAATCGCCGAGACATATCTTCCGCGCGTGTGGTCAAGGCTGTCAGGGTATGTGCTGAATCAGAGGCTGTTTTCTGCGCCGCTGCCAACGAGCGATTAAGATCATCGACCTGTGCGGATAGTACTGCGACCGCACCTCCGACCCCCTTTTCAAGATCGTTAAACCGGTTCAGTCGGCGTCCCAAAACAAAACAATATATGCCAGCACCAATAGCGCCTGCCGCTAATAAAATATCTGCGATAAGGTCCATCACATGCTCCTTTAAGTCAGTACAAATTCCATGATTAGAAAGTCATTCACACGATCTTGTCCTGTGACGACTTGAACGCGGCGCAGCATTTGCGCGCGTAAACGTGTTAGTGCTGTTTGATCTTCGAGGTCCGTAAGTTCGAGGGCACGTAGATAACTGTTCAGTACATCAACAACACGCGGTAGCAGTTTGGTCACATCTTCCGCATGGTTTTTTGGTACTTCGAGTTGGGCGCGAAACCGCAATAGCCTGTCTTGAGGTTGTGCATCTACCGAAATGGTCAGCGGCTCAATCTCGACGAACGCGATATCGGCAAAGGGATCTTCTACATCTTTATGTGTGGCATCGGCATGATCGCTCTTTTCGCTGCCATCAAGAATCATGCCTGACCACGTTGCATAGAATCCGCCACCGCCGCCTATCAATGCCAGCACAAGGCCAAGGATCAAAGACATCTTTGATGTTTTAGGAGGATCTTCCTCGGGTGTGTTCTGTTCAGCTGCCATGGTGTGTCCATCCTTTGCTACTTCAATTGATATAGACGCCATTGCACTAACGGGTTGTTAAGCCCGATGAGTCATTTGTTGTGACGAAGCCGGACAGAACGTTCGGTGTGACGGAGGCAGTTGTGCAGCAATACCTGAATGTCTGGATGAAGCTTGGTATCAAGCGTCAACTCATTGTAATCGCGGCGACTGGGGCAATGTTTTTTGCGATTCTCGCAATGGCCCGCATGACAACCGCTCCTAGTATGACTCTATTATATGCAGGTTTGGAGAGTAGCGCAGCTGGCGACGTCGTACGCTCGCTTGAGCAACGTGGCGTTGCATTTGACGTGCGCGGCGGCTCTATTTTTGTGGATAGCAACCAGCGTGATCAACTTCGCTTAACGCTGGCAAGCGAGGGTTTGCCAGCGAATGGTAACCGCGGATATGAGCTTTTGGATCAATTGACTGGGTTTGGGACCACAAGCCAAATGTTTGATGCAGCGTATTGGCGTGCGAAAGAAGGTGAGTTGGCACGAACTATCGTAGCGAATCCTGCGATTGCGATGGCACGGGTTCATATCGCAAGCACTGGATCGAATCCTTTTCAACGTGGTGTGACGCCTAAAGCATCGGTGTCTCTTACACCAAATGGTGGCGGCATTTCGCAAGCACAGGGCAAAGCGGTACGTTTCCTTGTTGCCTCTGCCGTTGCCGGCCTATCGCCAGAGGATGTGGCGGTCATTGATGCAAACGGTACGCTTATTGGTGCGACAGAAGATTCTGCTCCTACTGTTGGTGGTGATGACAAGGCGCAGGTTTTGCGTGATCGTGTTCAACGCTTGCTTGAGGCGCGTGTTGGCTTCGGAAATGCAGTGGTTGAAGTAAGTGTCGACACGGTTACCGAAAGTGAGTCGATCCGTGAGCGGAGTTTTGATCCCGATGGTCGTGTAGCAATTAGTAGTGACACAGAAGAGCGGACAAACACGGCCGAAGGTACCGGTGGTGGAGACGTTACAGTAGCGAGTAATCTACCCGATCAAGAAGGGGCAGGTGGTGGCGATAAGTCTACTTCGCAAAATAGTGAAACCCGTGAACGCATCAATTATGAGGTTTCCGAAACAGAACGTGAAATCATTCGTGCTCCAGGTGCGATAAAGAGGCTGTCGGTAGCTGTATTAGTGAATGAATCAACTGTCCTGAACGACGTTGGTGAACCCGTTACTGAGCCGAGAAATCCAGAAGAAATGGAGGCATTGAGAGAGCTTGTCTCCTCCGCTGTCGGTTTTAACGAGGAGCGGGGTGATATCATTACGCTGAAATCTATGGCTCTTCAAAGCGTTGCTCCTTCTGGTACTGCAGCCAGTACTTCCTTGATGGATCAATTTGACCTTGATCTGCTTTCCGCCATTCAAATGATTGTTTTGGCCATCGTCACACTGATCTTGGGCCTGTTTGTGATTCGACCCGTTCTCAGCCGGCAGCCTGTAGAAGTTGCTGCACTTGCAGCGCCGGAAGTCGCTGAAAAAGCCGGAGGAGATCCCACCCCAATTGGCAACCTACCAGCAGTGTTTGACGCAGAGGATATGGGAAACGCACAAGCATCTTCTGGTGTCGAGCGATTTGATCCACGAGGTTTGCCAAATGGTGTTGACGGTCAACCCCAAGATCCCGTCGCGCGATTGAGAGGTATGATCGGAGAACGGCAAGAGGAAACAGTCGAAATTCTGCGCGGATGGCTTGAGGATAAAGAGGAAAAAGTATGACCTCCATTTCACATCGTTATGCAGATTTCAGTTTTTTAGACTCCGATGGCGCACAGTCTGACCCTGTTCCCCTTGAACGTGTGGAAGATCAGAAGTTGCAGTCTTTTGAAGAGGGTTACCAGGCTGGATGGACTGACGCTGAAAAGAACTTCGAAACTGAACAGAAAAATGTGACAGACGAAATACTGCACACATTAAGGGACCTGTCATTTACGTACCAGGAGGCTCTGATGCATTTGAATCGTGGATTGCATCCGATGTTTGAGCAAATGATGAAAGCGCTGCTGCCGCGTACTGCAAGTGCGGCGCTAAGGGCGCATGTTATAGAGCAGTTGGTCGAACTTGCTGGCTCGCAGACAAATGGACAAATCACGTTACGAGTATCTGAAAACGATTTGCCGATGCTTGAGGATTTATTGGAGGGTGTAGAACTCAAACTTCCTGTCTCACTCGCTCCTGATAAAAATCTGCACATTCACCAACTTTTCATATCGTTAGATCTGGTTGAGCGTGAGATCAACCTGGACGCAGTTTGCCAAGAAATCATCACCGCGATGAACGCCTTTAACTTCCATTCCCAATCGGAGTACCCAGATGACTGATCAAACGACCTTAGCCACGGATGTCTCAAACCCGTTCACCTCTGTTCCAATTGAAGTCACCGTTTGCGTTGGCAAAGCACGACCTTTGGTTCGTGACCTCGTCATGCTTGGCGAAAATGCTGTTCTGACGCTGGATCGGCGGGTCGATGATCCGGTTGATCTTTATGTTGGCGACAAGCTTATCGCACGTGGTACCTTAGAAGAGGCGGAGGGAGCCGCTAGTGGCCAACTCATGGTGCGATTGACAGAAGTTGTTGATATGCGCCAGGGTATCTGATGCAGAAACTCTTGCTCGGTTTCCTGTCAGTTGGGGTTCTGATATTTCTCCCTGGTGGAGTTGCCGCTCAGGATCTATCGATCTCGCTGGGCGCTGACGGTTCAATTTCAGCTCGGACGATACAACTGTTTGTACTGATCACGGTTCTTAGTTTGGCACCGGGGCTGGCCATTATGGTCACTTGCTTTCCCTTTCTGGTAACGGTTCTATCGATTTTGCGTCAGGCTATTGGTTTGCAGCAATCTCCGCCAAATATGCTCATTGTGAGCCTTGCCCTGTTTCTTACGTATTTCATAATGGAGCCAGTTTTTACCGCAGCATGGGCGAATGGAATCGGTCCGTTGACACGTGAAGAAATTGACGTCGAAACAGCCTTTAAACTCACATTAGAACCGTTTCGCATATTTATGGCTGGCCGCCTCGATCCTGAAACCTTCTTTGCGATGGCCGAACTGCGGCCAGATACTACAGCCGCACAGCCCACGCCGGATGCTCCACTTTCCGTTCTAGTGCCTAGTTTCATGCTTTCGGAGATTTCGCGTGCTTTTCAGATTGGTTTCCTGATCTATTTACCATTTCTCATAATAGATTTAGTTGTAGCAGCAATTCTGATGTCGATGGGTATGATGATGGTCCCTCCAGCGGTGGTGTCTCTGCCATTTAAATTGGCGTTTTTTGTTGTAGCAGACGGTTGGGCCCTCATCGCAGGTAGCCTTGTAAGAAGCTACTTTTAGACATAATAAATCTCATTAGCATCGTTTTAGAGGTACTTCTGAGAGCGATGTTAAAGGTGTGAGCAGGATTTTCCTTTAGTTCTATTTCCATATGTCAGGGGTGACAGTTAAATGGGAACGGGATGATGGAAAAGTTGATCAGGCTCTTAAGCAGTGGAATGTCTCAACTGCGTGTTGGGGGCTCAAGTATCTCATTCCGCCTCTTATTGCGAAATGCAGATTTATTGATTGTTCCATGGGTTTTGGATATTTTAGTTCTCTATTCGTACATTTGCGCCCGTGCGGCTTCCTCAGCGATCCCGGCCGCTACCACATACCTCGGTTATCAGGTGCGGCCCCAACTTTTAGCGCTTGTTTATTCTGGTCATCAGACACTCTTTCAAGCAGCAGCTGCACGGGTTAACTTGGGTTATTTAATGGTATGTGGCGCCGTCGCTCTATTGATCCTGAGTCTTGAATCTCACATTTCCAAACTTGTTGGCGCAGATAGTGGCGATTTTAGGCAAGTATTGATATGGGCTGTTGCTGGTCAGTCAACACCAGTTCTGTTTGGCGCTACGAGCTTATTGATGCAGGTAAATGACCGTCGTGTGTTTCATGATCTTTTACTTGGTGTAGCAGTAGTTTTCTTTCTTTGTTTTGTTGCTGTAATCGATGACTGGGATACTATTTTGATTGTACAAACTTGGGCGGTCGCCCAACTTACACACGCAGGAATATGTGCCCTTTTGTTAACGCAATGCGGAGTATGGCCTGGCCTCACAGCGGTATTTCACAAAGAGATCAAGCTGTTTTGACCCAAAGGATTAGCGAACAACAAATTCGGCATGAAGCGCGCCCGCTGCTTTTATGCTCTTAAGGATATCGATCATATCACGAGGAGATACGCCCAGAGCATTTAGACCTGCGATTACTTCTGAAAGGGATGCACCAGAAGGAATTTCTGCAAGCCCGATCCCTGGTTCCTCCTCAATTGCTGCGCGGGTTCGTGGAACGATAACAGTTTCGCCAACCGCAAATGGATTTGGCTGGGCCACTAATGGCTCTTCTTGAATACGCAAGGTCAGGTTACCTTGACTGACAGCCACCCGAGAAATACGAACATCCTCGCCCATCACGATCGTACCAGAGCGTTGATCAACAACGACGCGGGCCTTACGTTCTGGCTCCACTTCGATATTTTCTATTCTTCCTAGTGCATGGGCAACAGATCGCATTCGAGTGGCGGGTACGTCGAGTAGTACTGTGCCACTATCTAGCATGACAGCTACCCCGCGCCCAAAATCCCTGTTGATGGCTTGTTCTATTCTGCCAGCAGTTGTGAAATCCGCTTCGCGTAATGCCAATCTTAAGTCGCTAAGAGAACTTAATTGAAACTCGATTTCCCTCTCAATCCGCGCACCAGAAGGAATTGTCCCTGAAGTTGGCACGCCTTGGGTGACTTGGCCCCCATCACCGCCTACCGTAGCGCCACCAGCAATTATCGTTCCTTGTGATACGGCGTAAATTTCCCCGTCTGCAGCGTTCATGGGGGTCATAATGAGGGTTCCGCCTAAGAGGCTTTTCGCATCACCAATAGCAGAGACTGTCACATCGATCTGTCCTCCTGCACGTGCAAAAGGGGGTAGTGTTGCGGTAACCAGAACGGCAGCAACGTTTTTAGGCCGAAATTGTTCTCCCGTTACATTCACACCGAGGCGCTCAAGAATATTTGTCATTATGTCTTCGGTAAAGGGTGCATTTCGCAGCCCGTCGCCAGATCCGTTAAGTCCGACAACGAGGCCATAGCCCACCAAATCATTACCCCGAACCCCGTCAAAATCCACCAAGTCTTTTATTCTAACGGGGCTGGCCTCTACCGGCTCAAAGGGAGCGAAAACGATACCTAAACACAAAACTATTTTACCCAAAAATCTCATAGAAAATTCACGAGTGAAAGCTGTGACATGCGGGATGTGATCGCGTATAAACTTTGAAGTTGAAATTGGACTTGCTCCAGTTCTGTTGCGGCTTCAAAAGGATCAGAGCCCAGAATATCATTACGCGCCATTTCTAATGCGCTACGTTCGGCGCTTTGTCTTACTAATATGGTCTCAAGCCGGCTCTCAGAGACGCCGACCCGTGCTTGTAGCTCGACAATGCTATCAGTCGCGCCGACGACTGCTGATGTTGATTTTTGGAACAATTCAGTTTGTTGCGCGGAGGTGAGACCAAGAGACGGATCATCTGCCAGCGCAATCATTGCAAAGTTCTGTAGTATTTCGCGGAAAGCCGGGTCATCACCACGCAGTCCAAACTGTGCGGTTTCGTCATCGGAAAGCGAAATCGGTGCTAGCGACGTTTGCGCACCAAGATAACCTAGAGACTCAAAACCAGCCGGGTCATTGAACCAGGCCTTTGCAGCGGCTAACATATCATCGACGGTTGATGCTGATCCGACTGCTGCACTTAATTCGGAAAGCAGATTTTCCGACGGTGCGACAGGATTGGAAGATGTTGCTGTTCCTCCAAAAATAAATCGTCCTGCAACACTTGTATTCATCACGTTGATTAGATCGCTAAGGCCAGATTTAGCCTCGCTAATAGCCGTTTTGGAGCTGGCTTCCAAGGCGGAACTGGCTGTTTCAATTAGAGTGTCACGAAATGCACTATTCAGATTGCTCATTTGGGACAGTGCTATTTGGACGCCCTCAGCAAATTGGTTAGCTTCTCGTGTCGCTAATTCATAGCCGTTCATCTTGGTTAGGCTCCGCTCTATATCATTGATATAGGAAGAGTTTCCTCCGATGGCCTCCCGAACGTCAGATACTTTACCTGAAGCGATCTCCAAAGTGAGGCGTTGGATGTCTTGCTTTAGCGCAGCGTTGCGCGACTGCATTGCGTATGATTGGGCCATATCACCCAGAGAACCTATGCGCATCTTACAACCTCGTCATTGTTTCAAGCATTTCATTTGCGGCCTGAATGACGCGTGCGTTAGCGGCATAGGCTTGTTCGAGTATCAGCAGGTTTTGTAGCTCTTGGTCGGTATCGATTCCGTCTGAGAGTTGCAGCTCTGTCAATTCAGTTAAACGTGCTGCTGTGAATGTCATATCCTGCTCTGCACTTCCCCGGGTTGAAGCGAGAAGACCCGAAAACGCTGAGATCAGGCTTGCAGTATTGCGTGACCCTGTACCAAAATTCCCTGATGCAGGTATGCGGTTCTCTTCAAGGGAAGCACGCAAGCCGTTAAGCAAAGAAGCATCTCCTGCAAGACCCGGAATCAATGCACCTAATCCGTCGCGCAAACGCCACGTTTCCCCGCCGTCGGCTGGATCAACTGCAACATTGATGGCTAATCGACTACTCAGACCAACTTCATTCGCGTTATCAAACAAGTTGCCAGCATCCGTGAATAATCCTGGATCGCCGGCACCACGCGTTAAATCAAGTGCTGGATCATCAAACCGTGTAACTAGATCGCTGGCCAGAGCGTCCAGCTGAGACTGGGCCGCAACGCCGTAGGTGTCCCGAACAGCGAAATGACCACCTAGACTGCCGCCATTTAAGGCGCCGGTTCGTAAATCTTGCCCATTGAGGGTCAAACCTGACAGAGTTCCAGCATCAAGGGTTTGGAATTCGGTCACAAGGTTTTGCTGATTGAATCCAATTTCGGCGGCTGTGATATCCAACAAAATCGCACCCCCTCCAGTGTATATCGCTACTGCCCCATTGTCGCGGGGAACAACATTGATTGGAACGATACTGCTGATTGCCTCCAGCACTGACTGGCGCTGATCCAGAAGTGCGGGACTTCCGCCTGATCTTGCAATAGAGGTCGCTATTTGACTGTTTAATTTTTCAACTTGCTCCAACGCAGTATTGAGTGTTGCAACGTCTTGGGCAATCTGGGTGTCTGCATTCGTTCGCAGGCTTTGTACTTCTTTTGAAGTACGCACAAGTCCATCAGCAAGTCGCTTTGCATCTGTCACAGCTATATCAAGGCGCTCGATTGAGTCTGGTCTACTCGCTGCGGAGATAAGGCTTTCTTCAAATGCAGCGAGACGGCCACCCAATCCTTCGGGATCACCTGCAATACCTGTCACGTCCTCAAGTCGACGAAAGAAATCAACAGCGGTCTGTGTGTTTTGTTGCGCAGCGTTCGCGAGACGTAGATCGGCTATAACACCCTCATTCATATTGCGGGTAATGCTATCGATCCGAACGCCGCCATTAGCGCCATAGTTTAGCGATGAAAGTTCTAGGCCGCGCCGACCATAATTTGGGGTTAGGGCATTCGAAATATTGTTCGAAACAAGTTCTGACCCCCGCGCTGCGGCGCGCAATCCTGAGAAGGCCGCATTCATAGCTCCGGTAATCGACATGGTGTTCCCCTTAGTTTAGTTGAGGAGGGCGCGGTCGCCGCTCCCCTTTGCCATTAAATTAGCGTTTGATGTTGGTTGTTTCCTGCAACATTTCGTCAACGGTCTGGATCACCTTTGCATTTGACGAATATGCCCGTTGTGTCTGGATCATTGCGGTGAGTTCATTAGCAACATCAGTTGTAGACTCTTCACGGGCAAACCCGACGATATCACCGGTAGGTCCCTGACTTGCGTCCCATAGAAAGAATGAGCCGCTATCCACAGAAGGTTGATAGGTTTGACCATCAAGTGCGACCATCCCATTAGGGTTGGGCAGATCGACCAAGGGGACCTGATAAATTGTGCGTGTTACGCCAGTATCAAACGTAGCGTGGACGTATCCATTGCTATCAACGTTCACGCTGGTCATATTCCCAACTGGCGAGCCGTCTTTGGTGATAGAAACGGGTGCAAAGGTATCTGACAGTTGCGTCAAGGCATCGCTTTGTCCGATGACGCCAATATCGATTTCAATTGGACCGCCCGCCACATCTACAATCAAATTGCCTGTTGCAGGATCATAAGCACCACCTGATACAGTCGTTACAGTCGCTAAGGTACCACCAGCAGTCCTATTATCCTCAAACGTGAGGATGTATTCTCCAATAGTCACAGCAGGATCTACCGAGTCAGTGAGAGTCATTGTCCATTGATTTGACGCGCCCGCTGCAGGGACTGTAGGAGTGAATGTTACATTTACGCTCTCCGAAGTTCCAAGATTGCCATAATATTCAACGGCAAGCTGCTGGGCCTCACCCAAGCTGCCCGCAACCGTCTCTGTGGCAGGCAGATTAACACCCAGCGTCATTCGTGTTGTTGGCTCGCCAGTGAGCTGGTTTACATTGATCTGGATTGGCTCCAAACCTTCATCGGTATCACGTGAAAATGTCGGGATGGTGCCATCGGGCTGTGCCGGCCAACCCAGCAAAACAAGTCCTGAGGATGTCGTGAGATATCCCTCTGCGTCGGTTCGAAAAGACCCGGTGCTGGTCAAAAGCATGTTTGTGTCGCCGTTGCCGACGTTCAGGTCGGTTACCCGCCCCACAGGTAGCATTCCGCGACCACGTACCGCCAGATCTGTCGCGTTTGATGTCGCGACAAGGGAGCCGCTTTGATCGATTTGGCGCGTTGTGTCTGCACGTACGCCGCCAGCCGAGTAGCGCCCGCCGTTGCCGGAAATTACCATAGATTCGAAATTGGTTTCGACTCGGCGGTAGCCAAAGGTTGAGGAATTCGCGATGTTATCGGAAATACTAGCCAACCGTGTTGCGTTAGATTGAAGTCCCGCAACGCCTGCGTTTAGCGAAGATGATATTGTCATAGACACGCCTTTCTGCTCTGCCAATTGTTCTGGAACAAGGCATAGCGCGACACACTTTAATGTCGGGCTAACAGATAAAATGCAGTCTAATATTCTAGATCAGAGCACGCTGCGAAGAAGCACGATTTCGATTCTGTCATTTCGCAGGGCCATAGGGTCACGAACGACATGTTCGCGGTCTGCGTGTCCTGTTACCCGTTGAATTCGTCCTGATGCAATTCCTCGATCCTCTAGGAGCAGTCGCAATTGCGTCGCACGTTGTTGAGACAGGTCCCACACGGGGTTGTCTATCAGGACGAGGGGCCGCGCCCGCACATGTCCACCAATCGCGATGTCATTGGTTACAGTTTTGCTGATTTCCGAGATCAACGTAGCGAGGTCGCGCAGTAGGGATGTTGGTGTTGCGCTGTCGCTTTCAAATATCTGTAGAGCGTCACGCGAATAGACCTCAATAACCAAACCTTCATCGGTGATGCGAGTTACGATGTGTTCAAGCAAATTCTCCATGACCTCGGATTCTCCGCCCTGACCTAACAGAAGTTCGTTCAGGCTCTCGAAAACCTCATTCTGGCCATCTGTGTCACCAATAGTTTCACCAAGCGCTTTATCTTCTGCAGAGACGCGGCTGACCGAAGCGCCAGTACCATTTTTGGTAAGGGTCTGTTCGGAAAAGATGCTCTCGCCGCCGAACGCACCATTGCCTCCGCCTGAGGATTGAACGATCGGAATCGTTGGTGTGAAATAGTCGGCCAACCCTGCCTTTTGCTGCTCTGTGGTCGCGTTCAAGAGCCACATCAACATAAAAAATGCCATCATTGCAGTTACAAAGTCGGCATACGCAACTTTCCATGCACCACCATGATGCCCACCACCTTTGATGATCTTTTTCTTCTTTATAATGATTGGTCTGACATTTGCTTGCGCACTCATACCGACCCCCTTTTGTTCACCCGAGTTCAGGAGTAGCGGAGGAGGAGTTAGCAAACGGCTAATGCCTAAAGCTTTGGTTATCAAAAGGTAAATCTTGCAAAAGGCGGCAATTCCCGTCCAGATCACCGATAGTCGATATTCATGGAGCCGCCTCGCGCTTACTCTCCTGATCGGAACAGTGCTCAACGCAGGCATGTGGGCGATTATTGTGATCATGCCTGCCGTAGAGGCAGAATATAGCGGCAGCCGTGCCATGGCCTCGCTTCCCTATACCCATACGATGATCGGGTTCGGGACGGGGAACTATGTGATGGGCCGCGCCGCGGACCAGTTTGCCGCTATGCTGTCACCCATTATAGCGGCGTTTCTAACGGCGCTGGGCTACCTCCTTGCAACTATGTCAGGGTCACTGCTCATGCTTTCGTTGGCACAGCTTTTGGTCGGTTTTGCCTCGACGATTGGGTTTGGACCTTTAATAGCAGATATCTCGCACTGGTTCGTGCAACGTCGTGGTTTCGCAGTAGCCATAACGGCATCGGGGAACTTTCTATCGGGTGCGATATGGCCCATCCTGCTGGCCAATGTGCTGCAAGATTGCGGGTGGCGTGCAGTCTATCTGGTCATGGCTGTTGTGACGCTTGCTGTCGTTGTTCCACTTGCGCTCGCCCTCCGGAGCAGGCTTCCCGATAAGTTAAATGCTGCGGCCGAACAAGCCTCTGTGTTTAACGCAAAGTCGGCAGGCCTTTCATCGAGTGGCTTGCAATATCTGTTAGGGCTTGCAGGTATCGGGTGCTGTGTTGCGATGTCGATGCCACAGGTCCATATCGTAGCGCTCTGTGTGGGCCTCGGGTACGGCCCTGCTGTGGGCGCGCAAATGCTCTCGCTAATGTTGTTGGGTGGCGTTGCTTCCCGCATCGTATCAGGGCTGCTTGCTGATCGCTTAGGGGGCGTGCGCACATTGCTGGTCGGCTCAATTTTGCAATGTTTGGCTCTTTTTCTGTAACTGCCAGCGGGCGGAATGATTTCGCTCTATTTGGTGATTATGATCTTTGGCCTTAGCCAAGGTGAGATTGTGCCCAGCTATACGCTCATCGTGCGGGAATACATGCCAGCCAAAGAGGCGGGTGCGCGTGTCGGCTTCGTCATGATGGCGACGATCATGGGCATGGCGCTGGGCGGTTGGCTTTCGGGAGTAATCTATGACCTGAGTGGATCGTACATGCTCGCCTTCGTTAATGGGATCGTTTGGAATGGAATGAACATCGCAATCGTCCTCTGGCTAATTTCGCGTAGCCGCCCACGCATGCCAAATACCGCATTGGCCTAAGTTACCACTTTCGCCGTTTTGCCAGAACCATCTGCTTTTGCCGCTCGCGAAAGCGGTTTTTATCATCTTCTGCGGTCTCATTTACGCAGTGGTGACAGCTTACGCCCGCCTCATAGCCCGCACGTTCCGTATCAGACGGCAGGATTGGCCGACGGCAGCCATGGCACAACAGATGTGGACCGGGTTTCAGCCCATGCTCCACACTCACCCGGTTATCAAAAACAAAGCATGAACCGGTCCAAGTGCTCTGCGCAGCAGGCACTTCTTCGAGGTATTTCAGGATTCCGCCTTTTAGGTGGAACACATCTTCGACCCCTTGACCCAACAAGTAGTTGGTGGATTTCTCACAGCGAATCCCGCCTGTGCAGAACATCGCAATCTTCTTGTTGTGAAAACGGTCCTTGTTCGCTTCCCACCACGCGGGAAACTCGCCAAAGCTGGCGGTTTGTGGGTCAATCGCCCCATCAAACGTGCCAATTGCAACTTCATAGTCGTTACGGGTGTCGATCACTGCGACATCGTCGCGGGTTATCAGGTCATTCCAATCGGCAGGGTCGACATAATTACCGACGCTGGTGGTCGGGTCCACATCGGGCTGACCCATAGTCACGATCTCACGTTTGATCTTAACCTTCATCTTGCCGAAGGGCGGCTTTTCCGCATGTGAAATCTTGTGCTCCAGACCTGAACAACCGGGCAGCGCACGTAGATAAGTGAGAACAGTATCAACCGCCGTTTGCGACGGTCCTGCGATGGTGCCGTTAATCCCTTCGCGTGCCAACAGAAGGGTACCAGTGATCTGATGCTCCAAGCAAAACTTGAGCAACGGAGGCTTCATCCTGACGGGATCATCAAAGCGGGCAAAGTGGTAAAGGGCGGCAATGGTATACATGGGATGCCAAATAGGCCGCGTAGGGGTTGTTGCGCAAGAGGGCCGTGGGTTAAAACTGGTCCCAAGATGAATTCAGGCAGAAAGTTAATCCTATGCACGCACTCCTTGTTATCGACGTTCAAAACGATTTTTGCCCCGGCGGTGCGCTTGCTGTTGCGGGTGGTGACGAGATTGTCGCGGGCATTAATGCTTTCATGGGCCAGTTTGATGCAGTGATTCTGACGCAGGATTGGCATCCTGCTGGCCATTCCTCTTTTGCCTCCGTGCATGATGGCAAAGCACCCTATGACATGATCGAGATGCCCTACGGTGCTCAGGTTTTGTGGCCTGATCACTGCACCCAAGGGACCGAGGGAGCTGCATTTCACCCTTTGTTAAAGACTGATTGTGCCGACTTGATCATCCGAAAAGGATATAATCCGGCAATCGATAGCTACTCGGCCTTTTTCGAGAATGACCATAAGACGCCAACGGGTCTTGAGGGCTACTTGCGGACACGAGGCATAAAAGAGGTGACATTGGTTGGCCTCGCGCTTGATTTCTGTGTGAACTTTTCCGCTGTGGATGCTGCGCAGCTTGGCTTCAAAACGCATGTCCGCACCGAGCTTTGCCGTGCGATTGATCTGAATGGATCGCTAACTGAGGCAACAAATGCAATGGCGGGTGCTGGCGTCGCTGTAGACTAACCACTTGCCCCCTAACGCGGCATAGGCCACAAAAACGACGGCCTAAGGGAGATTGCACAATGGTTGATATCGCCACCCGCGTTTGGAACCACAAATGGAGGATCGACCCGATTGTTCGGTCGCTCATCGATACGGACTTTTACAAGCTGTTGATGTGCCAGTCCATTTTCCGCAACAAACCGGATACGAAAGTTACGTTCAGTCTGATCAATCGGTCCAAGCATATCCCGCTGGCCAAGCTGATTGACGAGGGAGAGCTGCGTGAGCAACTCGACCATATCCGTACGCTAAGCCTTAGCCGTGGCGAGTCCACATGGCTGCGAGGCAATACCTTCTATGGCAAGCGCCAGATGTTTCGCTCTGATTTTATGGAGTGGTTCGAGAACCTGCGTCTGCCGCCCTATCACCTTGAGCGGAAGGGCGATCAGTACGAGCTGACATTCGAGGGTAAATGGCATGAGGTCATGCTTTGGGAAATTCCTGCACTGGCCGTTCTGATGGAGCTTCGCGGGCGTGCCGTTTTAGGCAACATGGAGAAGTTTGAACTTCAGGTGCTCTATGCCCGCGCCATGACCCGTGTGTGGGAAAAGGTAGAGGCGCTGCGCGATGTACCTGATCTATCGATTGCCGACTTCGGCACGCGTCGCCGCCACAGCTTCCTCTGGCAGGATTGGTGCGTGCAGGCGATGAATGAAGGCTTGGGCGCGAAATTTACTGGTACGTCTAACTGTAAGATCGCCATGAAGCGTGAGCTCGAGGCCATAGGCACCAATGCCCATGAATTGCCAATGGTTTATGCCGCCTTGGCCAAGACTGACGAAGAACTTTTCCAAGCGCCTTACAAGGTGCTTGAGGACTGGCATGACGAGCATGAGGGCAACCTGCGTATCATCTTGCCTGACACCTACGGGTCTCAGGGGTTCCTCGACAACGCGCCTGACTGGCTGGCAGGTTGGACTGGCATTCGCATCGATAGTGGCGACCCTGCGACAGCAGCACAGCAAGCGATTGACTGGTGGAAGTCGCGTGGTGAAGATCCTCGCGAAAAGCGCGTTATTTTCAGCGATGGCCTCGACGTGGCCAAGATCAAGGAACTGCATACGCAATTTGCGGGCAAGACTGCGATATCGTTTGGATGGGGTACACTGCTCACCAATGATTTCCGAAATCTTGTGCCCGACGATGCTCTCGCCCCCTTCAGCCTTGTCTGCAAAGCGGTGAGTGCGAATGGATCACCAACTGTGAAACTTTCCGACAATCCGAATAAGGCGATGGGACCAGCGGATGAGATTGAGCGCTACAAACGGGTTTTCGATATGGGTGAGCAGACCGCACAGGAGGTGGTGGTATGACCACGACACACGAGGCGAATGAAGACGCCCGTAATCAGGACATCCTGATCTACGTCAACGGTGATTTGAAACCTCGTGCCGAGGCGACGGTCTCGGTCTATGACAGCGGCTTCCTTTTGGGGGATGGCATGTGGGAAGGGATGCGACTCTATAATGGCGTCTGGGCATTTTTTGATGAGCATATGGACCGCTTCTTTAATTCCTGCAAAGCGGTTTCGCTTGATGTGGGAATGGATAAGGCGGGCATTGCGGAGGCTCTGCGCATGACAGCAGAGGCCAATAACATGACCAGCGATGTGCACTGCCGTCTGATGCTGACACGCGGCGTAAAAGTAAAACCGTTCCAGCACCCCTCGCTCTCGCGATCCGGCCCGACGCTGGTGATTATTATGGAACATTCCAAACCTGTCGCCACGCTCAGCGATAAAGGCATCCGCCTTGCCACTGTTCCACAAGTGCGCGGCTTGCCCATGTCGCAAGATGCAAAATATAACAGCCATTCCAAGCTGAACTGCGTGATCGCCTGCCTTCAGGCCGAGCAAGCAGGCGCAGACGAGGCACTGATGCTCGATCCGCATGGATTTGTGAACACCACCAACGCTTGCAATTTTTTCATTGTGCGGCGCGGCGAGGTTTGGACCTCATCGGGCGATTACTGCATGAATGGTGTCACGCGGCAGAAGGTGATTGATTTGTGCCGTGCCGATGGCATCCCAGTATTCGAAAAAAACTACTCGCTCTATGAAGCGATCGGTGCGGATGAGGCGTTTCTAACTGGCACATTTGGTGCCCAGACGCTGGTGTCCGAGATTGACGGCAAGCCTATCGGCGATGGAGCCCGCCCCGTGACGGAGCGGATCAGGCAGCTTTATAAGCAGGCTATTGCAAAGAACATCGCGCGTTAGCCCTTGGCGGATGCACGGCGCGTTACGATACCAGAGCGGATAAACGCAGCGATGAATATCGCAGTGAGGATCAAAATGATCGTCGGCGCGGGTGCGCTGTCCAAAAAGAAGCTGGCATAGACGCCTATTACGCCAGAGATCATGGTCACTCCAACCGCAATAGGCAGCATACGCGAAAACTGCTGGGTCAGTAGAAACGCAATCGCTCCAGGGGCGATAAGCAGGCCAATGGACAGGATAATCCCTACCGCCGAAAGTGTTGCCACAATCGTCAATGAAATCAGCGCCAGTAACCCGTAGTGTAGCCAACCAACGCGAAGACCTACCGCCTGTGCCTGAACTGGATCAAAGGCGTGCAGCATCAGATCGCGCTGCTTGGCGATGATAATGACAGCGACGAACAATGAGATCAGCCCCGCCGTCCACAAATCCTCACTCCCTACGCCAAGCATGTTGCCAAACAGGATATGATCGAGGTGCATATCGGTGCTTATCTTGGTGTACATCACGATGCCAAATCCGAACATGCCAGAGAACACGATGCCCATAACAGTGTCCTGTTTCACGCGGCTGTTCTCAGATAGGAATCCTGTCGCCAGCGCACAGAACATGCCCGCACAAAACGCACCGATGATGAGGGGAATGCCCAGAACATAGGCCGCCACCACACCGGGCAGGACCGCGTGGCTAATCGCGTCACCCATCAGGGACCATCCTTTGAGAACCAGATAGCAGGATAGCAAACTGGTCGGCACGGAGATCATTAGCATGATGAAAAACGCGTTTTGCATAAACGGAAATTGGAACGGTTGGAGCAATGTCTCTATCATGGGCGTAATGCCTCGCGCGCCTTGCGCCGCGCGGCGAGGTATCCATGTTTGGGCGCAAAGACAAAGGCGGTCAGGAAGATCACGGTTTGTAAACTCACGATGATACCGCCAGTAGCACCATCTACAAAGAAGCTGAGGTAGGCACCAAAGAAGGATGTCAGCGCACCGATGGCGACACTCACAATCAACAGGCGTGGAAAGCGGTCGGTCAGCAAATAGGCGGTGGCACCCGGTGTCACCACCATCGCAATCACCAGAAATGCACCAACAGTTTGCAAGGCGGCGACACAGGACGCCGACAGCAGCATAAAGAAAATTACCTTGAGCAGGTCAGGTTTTAACCCGATCGACCGCGCATGGTTTTCGTCAAAGAAGGTCACCATAAGATCCTTCCACTTCGCCAAGAGCACTGCCAATGTGACAAAGCCGATGATCGCCAGTTGCAGTGTGTCGGATGGGGTGATCGCAAGAATATTGCCCATGGTGATCGTCTGGACCGAAACGGACGTGGGTGACAGTGACACCATGAACAGGCCCAACCCGAAGAATGAGGTAAAGATCAGGCCGATGATCGTATCCTCCTTGAGGCCCGAACGTTGATTGAGAAACAGCATTGCACCAGCGGCCAATCCTCCGGCGGCAAAGGCTCCCAGAGCAAAGGGTAGGCCCAGCATATAGGCTCCTGCCACACCGGGCACGATGGAATGGCTGAGCGCGTCGCCAATTAGGGACCAGCCTTTGAGCATGAGGTAAGCAGACAGGAAAGCGCATACGCCGCCCACTAGTGCGCTAACCCACATGGCGTTGAACATATAGCCGTAGGTGAACGGCAGCAGGAGCGTCTCCATCACTTGACGTCTTCCTTTTCCGGTTCGCCCTTTTGCGTCTCGTCCGCATAAACAACGAACGGACGTTCATCATCGGTAATGACGCGGATGGAGCGTGCATCGTCATCGTCATGCAGGTCCGATCCACCTATCACAAAGTGGCGAAGCACGCCCCCAAACGCCAATTCCAGATTGTCATGGGTAAATGTCTGTTCGGTCGTGCCATAGGCGATGATGGTTTCCTTGACCAAAACGGTGCGGTCGCAAAACTCTGGCACCGACCCTAGGTTATGGGTCGAGACAAGCATCACGCGCCCCTCATCGCGCATCTCGCGCAGCAAGTCGATAATTTGATCTTCGGTTTGAACATCGACACCTGTAAACGGCTCGTCCAACAGGATCACCTGACCTTCTTGGGCCAAGGCGCGGGCAAGAAATACACGCTTGCGCTGACCGCCTGACAACTCGCCGATCTGGCGGTGGCGAAAGTCGGACATGTTGACGCGCTTTAATGCATTGCTGACCGCCGCGTGATCAGCTGCTTTAGGTCGGCGAAAAAATCCCATGTGGCCGTATCGGCCCATCATCACCACATCCTCAACCAGCACGGGAAAAGACCAGTCAACCTCTTCAGACTGGGGAACATAGGCCACGATATTGCGCTTGAGCGCTTCTTTAACAGGGAGACCAAGAACGGTGATCTCACCCTTAGCAGCGGGCACGAACCCCATAATTGCCTTGAATAGGGTCGATTTTCCTGCCCCATTTACACCGACAAGTGCGGTGATCGTCCCCCGTGGTACGTCAAATGTCGCATTGCGCAGGGCGGTATGCCCGTTGCGGTAAGTCACGGTTACATCACGTGCAGATATCCCCTCACTCATTTGGTCAACCCTCTTACTATTGTCTCGGATGTGACGCGCAAGAGGTCGAGATAGCTTGCCACAAGGCCATCTGCTTCGGTCAGGCTGTCTACATAGAGGATACCACCATATTCCGCGTCAGTCTCCCGCGCGACCTGCTGTGCAGGAGCTTGCGACACCGTGGATTCGCAGAATACCGCAGGAATGTCATTTTCGCGCACCGTATCAATTACTTTGCGTACCTGTTGCGGTGTGCCTTGTTGGTCGGCATTCATCGGCCAGAGATAAAGCTCCCTCATCCCGAAATCACGTATGAGATAGCTGAATGCACCCTCGCATGTTGACAGCCAGCGTTGATCTTCGGGAAGTGCCAGAATGGCAGCACGCAAAGGCGCAATCGCTTCGGAAATTTGCGCCTTATAGGTTTCGGCATTGGCGCGGTAGACATCCGCATTGTCTGGATCATGCAAAACAAATGCGTCGCGGATGTTGTCGACGTAGATCAAGGCATTGGTCAGCCCCATCCACGCATGCGGATTGGGTTTGCCGTCATATTCGCCTTCTGAAATACTTATCGGCTCAATTCCGTCGGTGAGGGTGGCAGAAGGAACATTTCGCAAATTTGACAGAAACTGCTCGAACCATAGCTCAAGGTTCAGACCGTTCCAAAGAATGAGGTCAGCGTCCTGAGCACGGATAATATCGCGCGGCGTAGGAGAGTAGCCGTGGATTTCTGCACCGGGTTTCGTGATGCTTTCCACGATAGCTGCATCGCCCGCCACATTACGCGCCATATCCGCTATGACGGTAAAGGTTGTTACAGCTTTGAACTTCTCTCCTGCGATTGTAGCGGTACCAGCCAGCGTGAGGATGGAAGTGGTCGCAAAAATTTTCACAGAATTGGCAAACTTGGACATGGTCGGATTGATCCTCTTACATCACGTTAACAAAATGCTTATGAGAACCATTCACAACTGTAAATAAGAATGATAACGATTCTCAAAGATAGTATATTAATGCGAAAATAGGGCGGTAATGATGGCTGGCGAGAGTGACAGAACCGAAAAAATGACGGCTGCCCTGCGTAAAGCGGGAATTCGTGTCACCCGTCAGCGGATTGCATTGCTTGGGGTTCTTGCAGAAGCTGACGATCACCCCGATGCGGTTGAGTTGCACGATCGCGCCAAGCGGATCGAGCCGACCGTTTCACTCGCTACGGTGTACCGCACCCTGTCTGTGCTGGAGGAAAGTGGCGTTGTGCATCGGCATTCCTTTAAAGGAGGTGGTGCGCGATTCGAGACTTCCCATGAAGAGCATCACGATCACATCCTGGATGTGGACACCGGAGAGGTAATTGAATTTCAGTCCGACAAAATCGAACGACTCCAAGACGAGATCGCGCGTGAGTTGGGGTATGAAGTCGTTCATCATCGGCTTGAGCTTTACTGTCGCAAGAAACGCTAAGCTCTTTTGAGGCGCCGTTCGCGCCAAACGATGAGCAGGCCACTTGCGAGGATCAGGAGCGCACCAGGGAAGAGTTCGTTCCATGGTGCTTCGTCAAAGAAGATCCAGCCAAGCAAAAACGCTAATGGAATACCGAAATAGTTAAACGGGGCGAGGTTACTTTGCTCCGCCATGCGGTAGGCCATGATCAACAACAATACGGCAGAGCCGCCAAATCCACCCATTGCGATCAGCCAGAGGATGTCTGTCGCGCGGTCCAATGGTGAAAAGTCACCTGTGATAAATGCAAGGATCACGGCACCCAACAACGCAACAATGCTGGAATAGAGATTGATTAAAGGGGTGGGCACATTATCGTCCATCATGCGCGCGGTCACACCAACCATGGCATAACAGACAGCAGCGCCCAGAGGCAGGAGCGCAGCAGGCGAGAAGGTGTCCGACCCGGGCCGCACAATCCAGACCACACCAATAAAACCAAGGACGACTGCACCCCACCTGATCCAACCGACTTTTTCCCCCAGCAGTACAGTTGCCAAGGCCACAGCAAACAGCGAATTGGCATAGGTAATCGTAGACGCTGTGGCAAAGGTCAGAAGCCCGAGCGACAGATAAAACGAGAATTGAGCAAAGGTCAGGATGACACCGCGTGACAGGGCCAATCGCCACTGCCTAAGCTTCCATATCCTCCCCTTCGCGTGCCAATCGCGAGAGCCATACAGGATAATCAAGGAGGGAATTAACCCAAAGGTATTCCGATACGCAGAGAGTTCAGCCGCGCCGTAACGCGGAGAGAGATACTTAATGATCAGACCCATCGCATCAAAAAGCGTCAGGGCGCAAAGCAGCAGCAAGACGGCCGTCAGGGTCCGATCAGTTTTCATCCCGCCATGATGTGTCGTTAGCAAGGTAATGACCAGAAAGGAAATCGGGAAACCTAACCATTGAAGTGAAATCGATTGCACCGCTTGGGGGAGTTCGCCTACCATAAATTAGAAAAAGTACCCATTTGACGGCGTGCGATTTGCGCAAAATAGATGTGTACAAATTAGGAGAACAAAAATGAAGACCGAGGCAAGAGCCGTTACTGCCAAGCGGACATCTGTCCTTCCCGCGATTTTTGCGCTGGTTTTGGGTGTTCTTATTGTAACCATGTCGGGTCATCTACAGGCGGAAACTTTGCATAGTGCTGCCCATGATATGCGCCACGCAAACGGTTTTCCCTGTCACTAAAATATGTTGTCAAAATTACTAACCGGCAGTTTGTTTGCTGGCGCGGCCGCAGGGTTGATCGCAGGTCTGCTGCAGCTCTTTTTTGTTCAGCCGGTCCTATTGCATGCCGAGCTTTACGAAAGTGGTACGTTGGTGCATTTTGGCGCGGTGGCCCCTTCGGTACAGCCAAACCTCCCATTTTTTAATCCTGTCCGAGATCTGCTTAGCATTGTCTTCACGATGCTAACTTACACAGGCTATGCCATGATAATGGTCGCGCTTATGCTGCTTGCCGAGGAACGGGGCGCAGAGGTTAGTGTGCGTACTGGTATTCTTTGGGGTGTCGCCGGCTTTGTAGCAGCGCACCTTGCTCCCGGGTTCTCTTTGGCACCCGAAGTGCCGGGTGCCGCTGCCGCTGATGTTGGGGAACGACAATTGTGGTGGTTTGCAACAGTGAGTGCCGCTGCCGTCGCAATGTGGTTGCTGGCCTTTGGTAAAAACTGGTCAATGTGGGGCGTTGCAGTGATCCTACTTTCTGCACCGCACCTGATCGGGGCACCAATGCCTGATAGATTTTTCGGTCCGGTTCCGCCCGAGATTGGAGCCCTCTTTGCTGCCCGTGTGTTTGGCGCAGGCCTTGCAGGATGGGTGATTTTGGGATGTATGGCGGCATATTTTCTTGATAAAGAAAAGTGGGCACCAAGTTAGGGGATGGTAATGCGCAAAATTATGATTTTCGTGATTGGTCTTACATTCGGTATCGCAGGCGGGTTCACCGTGGCGGCGGGGAGCGGGATCAAGATCGAGGGACATGATCACGCCGAAATGGACCACAGCACCATGGATCATTCCGCGACGGGCCACAGTGATGCAGGCCACGCGATGTTGCATGACATGCCATTGGAAATTGATGCTGCGTCAGCGCCTACAATCGATATCATGGTTACGAAGGATCTAATGGCGGGCTATAATCTACATGTCGTGGCCGATGGTTTTCGCTTTGCCCCAAAATCGGCCAGCCTCGCCCATGTAGCTGGTGAAGGTCATGCGCATATCTATGTCAACGGCGTGAAACTGGCGCGGCTGTACAGCGATTGGTATCATCTTGATACTCTGCCAAAAGGTGACGTTGAGATCGAAGTCTCGCTCAACAGCAACGATCATCGGCCCTTAGCGCTGGATGGTACTCTGATCACTGCTAAAAAAATTGTGACAGTAGACTGACGCGGGGCGATTGCCGCTTATTCAGGATCAACTTTTCCGCGCATGGCCTTCACTTCGCCGCGAACCTTCTTTGCCTTCAAGCGCCGCTTTTTCGACCCCAGCGTAGGGCGGGTTGCGATGCGGCGTTTGGGGGGCGCGAGCGCGTTTTGGATAAGCTCCTTCAGTCGCTCGCGTACAATATCGCGGTTGCGTGCTTGGCTGCGTGTCTCGTCACATTGAAGAACAAGGGCGCCTTCATTGGTCCACCGCCGCCCCGCCAGACGTTTCAACCTGTTCTTCACGGGTAAGGGAAGGGATGGCGAAGTCGCGGCTTCAAACCGTAACTCTACAGCAGACGACACTTTGTTCACGTTCTGCCCACCTGGGCCAGAGGCGCGCATGAAACTCTCGGTGAGTTCCCAGTCCTGAATGATAATCTTATCAGTGATGTGCAACATGGTGCAGATCATAGCGCACAATAGCACAAGGTGAAGGCTTGATCATCCATGGTGCAAAAAGGGCCGCTCTGAAACAGAGCGGCCCAATCGAATTGCATAGGAGGTGGGATCGGTAAGACCGATGGTCCACTTCGGCTTTCAGTGAACTAGGGGCTGCCCTAGCAAACGACCTCCAAAGTTGTTCCGACACCTTTCTCCAGCACATTTCTAATCACTAGATCACCTCCTTTACATTTGTTGAACTCACCCTGAAGCTGGCACAAGTTCGTCAAATAGCAAAGTGTTTTTTGAGTGGTTATTCTGAACGTTTCCGTGCTGCCCGATTATGCAGCACGCAAGCGTGCTGTGATGATACGGAACGGGACGAGGGCAACCAAAGCCAATGTCAGCTTTACCGCCCAATCCGCGACCGCAAGAGATACCCAAAGTGGCGCTTCTGGACCCATGCCAAGGACCGGCACGACCTCCGATGCCCAAGAGACGTCAGTACCTACGTGAATGAAGGACAGTGCGCCAGAAAAGGCGATTGAAAAGAAGATAACCGTATCCACTGTGCTGCCAACGAGGGTGGAGACAAGTGGCGCTTTCCACCACTTGCCATCGCGTAGCGCTGCAAAGATGCCTACGTCCAGCATTTGTGCGGTGAGAAAGGCAAGGCCTGACCCGACTGCGATGCGTACGGTGACCAATGGGCCAAATTCACCCATGATCTGTGTTCCGATCAGCGAGCAAATGATGCCGACAACAAACCCGGCCAGTACCACGCGGCGTGCTGCCGCTGTGCCGTAAACACGGTTCATAATGTCGGTGACAAGAAAAGCGAGGGGGTAGGTGAACGCCCCCCATGTGAGCCAGTTTCCATAAAGGAACTGAACAAGGATGTTTGAGGCTACAACGATGGCGGCCATGGCGATGATGCCAAGAAGATGTGTGCGTGTCATAATATAAACCGTTTTGTGCAAGGGTGCGGCGACTTGGCCTGCGGGGATCGCAGACGATTGGTGCTTTAGGCGGCTTTGGGCGTTACTGCAACAGCTATTCGCGGACGGTGTATTCGACAATCTGCGTCCGCTGCAGCTGGAAAAAGTTATCGTCCGAGATCATCGTTACGTGCATTTGCCCGCGTGGATCGTCCCATATGCTGATCCCTTCAAGGTTGTCATGGCGTGCGGGGATTGTCGTAAGTAACGTGTATTCACGCGGCGCACGCGGGTCGATGACGAACAGGCGGATACGGGTGCGGAACCCTAGCGGCGTCGTAGCCCGTTCAAGCAGCCAAAGCCGCCCCTTGCTGTCGATGTCAGCTCCCACGGGGAGAAACGGGCCGCGCTGGGGAATACGCGCACTCACCCGCCATTTGCCGTTTGCATAGGCAAAAAGGGGAAACGGCTGTCCGCCTGCGGGGGCCGCCTCGGTGATTGCATAGAGAGTACCATCAGGCCCGATGGCCATCGCTTCTACACCGGAATTGTCGCCCATCGTATTCTCAAAAGGGAGTTTGATCCGATCGTATGTGCGCCCTGTCGCCAGATCAACGCGCATTATCCTGTGGCGATGCTCGAATGAAACATAGGCGAGGTTATCCCCTATGATTGCCAGACCTTCGGCGTCGCTTGCCTTTTTACGCAGACGCCCACCGGAGGACCTGCCCAATCGCTTGTTGCTTAGGACACGAACACCTGTGAGGCGTCCGTCCGAGCGTTGAAGTGACGCTTCCAGAATTTGGCCACGGTCACTGATCACCGTCATCTCGGTGCCTTCCGCACCTACCTCTATTCCTGACCAGCCCCCAAACCATGGCGCATCAAGCTGCCAACGCATCGTTCCGTTTGAACGAAGCGTAGGTTCCGCCAGTACGCTGCCGCACAAGCAGATCAGAGCAAGGGCGAGACGGATCAATTTGAGTCGAGCACGGATTTACACTGTGCTGGGAGATCGGCCAGTACCAGCTCACGACGCGCTTTGCGCGGCGCTGCGGGTTTTGTGGACTTCGGTTTCGGCTTTGCCTTTGGCGGGTTCAATATATTTGCTTGCCATTCGCGTGCGTCATCACAACCATCACCTGCAGGTGGCGGATTCTGATCGCGACAGCCGCTGGCCCCTTTGGGACACGCAAGGCGGATATGGAAGTGGTAGTGGTGACCGTACCAAGGACGAATTTTCCGCAGATAGGAGCGGTTGCCACGTTCGTCGTCGCACATCTGAACCTTTGCTCCGGGGAACACAAAAATCCGGGAGACTCGCGAATCTTGTGCCGCTGCTTTGATGATCTCATGGTGCGACCGCGTCCAAGAACTGTTCACATAAGCACCGCTCGCGCGGCGGGTCGAAATAGATGAAATGTTTTCACGCTGCTTGCGCGTGAGGTTAAGCGAATTCGGTGGGAGCATCCAAATATCCGCGTCGAGACCGATCTGGTGGCTACGATGGCCTGTCAGCATCGGGCCGCCGCGCGGCTGGCTCATATCACCAATATAAAGACCGTTCCAACCCGGCTGCTGGGCGGCAAACTGGCTCAGCTTGGTTACCATATCGATCAACTCAGGATGCCCCCAATTCCGCCCGCGCGACAAGCGCATCGCCTGCCATGTTGGACCAGATTCTGGCAGTTGGACGCCGCCTGCCAGACATCCCTTTGCATAGCTCCCAAAGGGCGCAGGGGATTGGCGCGTGCCCGCCGATTTTGTGCCAAAGAGCTTCTTCGCTTCGACATTCGCGAGAGGGCCAGCCAACTCACCGATTGTCGGGAGCTCGGCCTTCTTGGCCTTTGACCCGCTAATGTCACGCGCGCCGCCACAACTGGCGATCACCATGCCCAAAGCGACAACGGTCAGGAGGTTTTTGATCTTCATTTGGAGAAATCCCCTTTTGGTTTCACCCAGATTAACAGAATGAGTCCTATGATGAACAGCCCCACAAGCGGGCTCACGCCCAAACGCTGGCTGCCAGTCATTTGACTGGTCAAAGCGATCAATGCAGGTGCAAGAAAAGATGTCGCTTTTCCAGATAGGGCATATAGGCCAAAGGCCTCTGTCATCCTTTCCGGGTTTGCTTGGCGTGTCATCATATTGCGTGATGATGCCTGAAGTGCGCCACCCGCAGCGCCAATTACAGCCCCTGCAATAAAAAAGGTGACGTCTGGCATGTTAGAGCCTGCGGCAATTGGAATGAACAGAATCGTTTCGGGCGTAATGGACACGACCAAGAGCGACACAAATGCCAGCGCAACAACACAGACCACAATCACAGGCATAGGCCCAAACCGACGGTCAACCCGCCCGGATATCCAGCAGAAAACAGCGCCAGAAATAATGGCGACAATACCGAAAATCCCGATTTCAGTTGTGGACCAGCCAAGGACGCCAACAGCGTAAACGCCACCAAAAGTGTACAGACCGTTTAGCGCATCTCGGTAGAACATGGACGAGCCGAGGTATGCCAACAAAGATGGATGTTTGGGCAGCCCTTTGAGGGTGCGACCAAGATCGCGTAGGCTCTCGCCAATGAGGAGGGGCTTTGCGCCTACAACATGAGTGTCGCGAATGTAGAGAAAGAAGGGAATCATAAAGACAGCAAACCAAACCGCAGCCAATGGGCCTACGATGCGGGTATCTGCTTTGGTCACAGTGTCCAATCCGAACAAGGGGGTCAGTCCAATCAATGTTGTTCCGTTTGCTGTGGCCTGAAACAGCAGTAGCATTATGACCAAAGCCACCAATCCGCCGACATATCCAAACGCCCAGCCTGATCCAGAAATGCGCCCCAACTCGTTCGGGTTTTCATCAAGTTCTGGCAAATAGGAGTTGGTAAAGATTGTCGCAAATTCCATCCCGATGAGGCCCATGCCAAAAAAGAATAACGTCCAAACGGCTGAGAAGTCCTGCGGCGCAGTCCACCAAAGAGCGCCCGATCCCACAAAATACATGGCAGAGAACAACCAGATCCAAGGCAGCTTGCGCCCTGAGTTATCCGCTATTGCGCCAAGGACGGGAGCCAAGAATGCGATGCAGATACCCGCAGCGGCTAGCCCCCAACCCCAATAAGCCTGAGCTTGCGCACGAGCGGCCTCGTTTGTGACACCCTCTGAAATCAGATTCGCCGTTACGGTGCTGGTGAAATAGGGGCCAAAGATGAATGTCAGAAGAAGTGTATTATATGGCTGGCTGGCCCAATCGAAAAAGTACCAACCCCAAATACGTTTGCGCTTTGATACCACTGACATTGAACACCACTCCCCGTTTGGATCATCATAGAACAGGCCAAATGCATTGGTGCAAGAATTGGTTTAGCGGTTCACGCCATCAATCCTGCATTGGGGGCCATGGCCTTGCGCTTTCAGCGCGGGTCCAATGTGCAATCCATTCGGGCATTTCTGGTGAGGGGCGATCTTGTCCCATTGCGGACAACACCCGCGCAGGTATGACGATCCCGTTCTTGTCCGTCACGGCAGAGCGATAGAGAACGTGACTCGCGCATTCCCCGTCCCGCTTCCACATTGATTGTTCGATGTAAATAAACTTGTCATCCCAACAGACCGCGCGACTGCGGACTTCGAACCGTTCAAATCCGCGGATGCGGCGACGAAAGCGCACATGCGATCCTGCCATGGTGAGTCCCCATCGCTTGCGTTTTAGCACCGCAACCAGTCCCGCACGCTGGGCCATCGCAATGCGACCCAGATCATAAAGCGTAAGAGCACGTCCGTTATTAAGTTCGAGAAAGATATCGAGATCCTGAGGCCAGCAAACATGCTGTGATACGTGAACCTCCGTGAGAGTTGTGAGCGGCGGCTGACGGCTTGCCAGAAAGACATCTTTGATCAGGCGGAAAAACGGGAACATGAGGGTCACTCCTTTGTCCGCTCAATTGACCCGTCTTGGCCTAACGTCAACCACGAACCTCGCGGCACCCTTGTCCTTTTTGAACAGCAGGCTTAACTGCATTTCACGCGCTTAGAAAAAGGATGGCCGCCTGTGACCTCAATCTTTATGATCCTGATGCTTTTGCTGAACATCTTGTGGTTCTTTATCATTGCCCACGTAGTGATGTCATGGCTGATCAACTTTCAAGTTCTCAATACGCGCCAGCCGCTAGTGGCACAAATCTGGTATGGCATTAATCGTCTATTAGAGCCTATCTATGCGCCGATCCGTCGCGTTCTGCCAAATATGGGTGGTCTTGATCTGGCGCCACTTGCAGTGCTGATCGGTGTTGCGATTGCGCGGATCGTCCTGACCAACAACGCGGCATTGTTCTACTAAGCATTCGCACTTTGATGGGAAAAAGGGCCGTATCAGCCTGACAGACCCTTGCCCCTTACCAAGTGATATGTGACTCTGCGGTCGCTGCATTTCCCAAGTTTCAGGTTCACTTATGTCCGGCGCCACCCCGCTGCTAAAAAATGTATTCGGCTTTGACGGGTTTCGCCCCGGACAAGAAGAGATTGTGGCGGCGGTTACGGCAGGGGAGAACGTGCTGGCTATCATGCCCACAGGCGGCGGTAAGTCGCTGTGCTTCCAGCTACCCGCGCTTATGCGGGACGGTGTCACTGTTGTAATCTCGCCTCTGATTGCCCTCATGCGCGATCAGGTCCGCGCTTTGCAGGAATTGGGCGTTGGTGCGGGAGCGCTCACCTCAGGAAACACACCCGAAGAAACTGACGCGGTTTGGGAGGGGCTTGAGGCAGGAACGCTCAAACTGCTTTATATGGCACCTGAACGCCTTGCCGCCGGCTCTGTTATCGGGATGCTCAAACGGGTCGGTGTGAAAATGATCGCCGTGGATGAAGCCCATTGCGTAAGCCAATGGGGCCATGATTTCCGACCCGACTATTTGCGCATTGGAGAGTTAAAAAGATCACTCAATGTACCGCTGGCCGCTTTTACTGCTACTGCCGATGCCGAAACACGCGACGAGATTGTGCAAAAGCTTTTTGAGGGCACGCCGCCGCGCAGTTTTTTGGGTGGTTTTGACAGGCCAAATATTCATTTGGCATTTGCGGCAAAGAATTCACCGCGCAGCCAGATACTGAACTTCGCTGCCGCACGGCGGGGGCAGTCTGGCATCGTTTATTGCGGCACGCGAGCCAAGACTGAAGGCATTGCAAAAGCGCTCAATGACGCAGGGCAAACAGCGATACATTACCATGGCGGGATGGAGGCAGAGGACCGCCGCATTGCGGAGCGCCGGTTCCAGCAAGAGGACGGCCTGATCGTGGCGGCAACTGTTGCGTTCGGTATGGGCATCGACAAGCCTGACATCCGCTGGGTTGCACACGCCGATCTGCCCAAAAGCATCGAGAGCTATTATCAGGAAATTGGCCGCGCAGGTCGTGATGGTGCGCCTGCCGAAACGCTCACCTTGTTCGGGCCCGAAGACATCCGTCTGCGCCGCACCCAGATTGACGAGGGGCTTGCCCCGCCAGAACGCCGTGCGGCAGATCATGGCCGCCTCAATGCGCTGCTTGGTTTGGCTGAGGCACTGGAATGTCGCCGCAAAACGCTGCTCGGCTATTTTGACGAGAGCGAAGTCACCTGCGGCCGCTGTGATCTTTGCGACAATCCCGTTGATACGTTTGACGGCACCACAGCAGTGCGAAAAGCGTTGTCGGCCATGCTGCGCACAGACGAATGGTTTGGTGCCGGTCACCTGATCGATATTCTCCTCGGTAACGAGACGGACAAGGTGAAGCAACGCGGCCACCAGTCACTGCCGACGTATGGCGTTGGTACAGAATATTCCAAGCCGGAGTGGCAAGCTGTGTTCCGCCAAATGATGGGGCGCGATCTGGTGCGGCCTGATCCCACACGCCATGGTGCTTTGCGCATGACGGATGCAGCACTGCCTATTTTAAGAGATGAACAAGCCATAACCCTGCGCCGTGACAGCATCAAAGCGGCCGGTTCCTCGCGCCGTCCTGCGGTCAAAGCGATGGTGAACGAGGAAGACGCGCCCCTGCTCAGTGCCCTCAAGGCCAAGCGCAGAGGGCTGGCGGAAGCTGCAAAAGTGCCAGCCTATATCATCTTCACTGACCGCACCTTGATCGAGATGGCAGAGACACGGCCCATGAACCTCGATCAGATGGCGGGGATAAGCGGTATTGGTGCCAAAAAGCTCGAAAGCTACGGCGCAGCGTTTCTCGAGGTGATTAACGGCGAAGCTGAAATGATGCATCCCCAGCGGCGCAAGCTTGCAGGGCGTGGCGCAGGTGATCTTTATGACCAACTCCTCGAAGTGCAGGCCGACTTGTCGCGTGGCGCGCTGGGCACTGAAAAACCGCTGAGCTGCTCCGCATCATTGTTGGCCAAGGTGGCACAGATGCACAATGCGGATGCAAGTGCGATTGAGCGGGTGCTTGGCGACAAGCGGGCCGAGCGTTTCGGCACCGCATTTCTGGACGTGCTGCGGGGCGCGGACTAGATAACATTCTAGAACAAAGAGGAGCGGATATGCTTGTTGTGATTTCGCCAGCGAAAAAGCTGGATTGGGCCGAGCGCGATGTGGCCACATCTACCCCTGATTTTCTGGACGATGCCGCACAGTTGGTGAAAGCTGCGCGCGAGCTTAGTGTGGATGACCTGAAGTCGCTTATGTCATTGAGCGAGAACCTCGCTACGCTTAACCGCGACCGCTTTCAAAGTTATGACGAAGCCCCTGAAGATGATTCAACGCGCCCCGCCGCGCTGGCCTTTGCGGGTGATACATATCAGGGTTTGGAAGCAGATAGCCTTGACGCGGACGAGATGGCCTTTGCCCAAGATCACCTGCGCATCCTGTCGGGCCTTTACGGTGTGTTGCGCCCGCTTGACGCGATCCAGCCTTATCGCTTGGAAATGGGCAGTAGGCTCAAGACAGAGCATGGCAAGAATCTCTATGAATATTGGGGGGAAGCACTCTCCGAAGCGCTAAATAAACAAGCTATAGCTACGGGCAGCGATGTTCTGGTAAACTGTGCCAGTCAGGAATACTTTGGCGCAATTGATCTAAAGGCGCTCAAACTGCGTGTGATAACGCCGCAATTTATGGAAGATAAAGGGGATGGCAAAGGGCCAAAGATCGTCAGCTTTTACGCAAAGAAAGCGCGCGGTGCGATGGCACGGTTTGTCATGCAAAACCGCATCAACTCGGCTGATGGTCTTCTTGATTTCGACGCAGGCGGTTACGCTCATGTGTCAGAATTTTCTAAACCTGACGCACCTGTGTTTTTGCGCCCCTATCCCGCGTCCTGAGCATCGGGTTTAAACAGCGGCTCCGTCCCGTTGGGTTGGGCGAGTTTCACATGCTCCTCTATTGAGGCCCGACGCAGCGGTTTTGTGAGGTAATGATCCAAGCCTGCTTTGAGAATTGATTTGTCATCGTCAGGCATTGCATGCGCTGTCATCGCTACGACAGGAATATGCTTGCCTGTCCGGGCTTCGATCTCACGTATTTTCTGGGTGGCCTGTTTGCCGTCCATACGAGGCATCGAGATATCCATAAAAACAAGATCAGGCTTGAACGATTGATAGAGTTCAACAGCTTCTTCACCATTGGCAGCAAACTCCAGCTCGATGTTTAGCGATTTGACCATCTTGCTAAAAACAAGCTGGTTGGTCCGGTTATCCTCTGCGGCCAACACGCGCATTTTACCTGACGTTACTGGGCGCTCTGGCATCTCTGTGGCCGGCGCGATTTTCTCTAATGCAGTGAACAGAACGCGGCGCGGCAATGGTTTTTGCAACATTGCCGCGAAATTAAATGCCCGAGGATCGTCATTAAGGCCGACCAGGTTCGAGGACACTAATAGAACCGGAACAGTGCTCCCCTGCGCACTCAAATTTTCCATAAGACTCAGCGCGTCCAGATGTGGCAGTTTGTGGTCTGTGATAATCAGATCAATGGTATCATTCAGTTTTGCTAACGCATCATTTATGTTTGTGACGCCCACAGTCTGCAGACGTAATTGAGCCAATTGCCTTTCGAGGATTATGCGATTGGCAGGCATGTCATCCACGACCATGACGCGGCGTATCTCGCGTGGGAGCGTCGGATATGCAGTGTCGATTGCGCCGTTTGCGGCCATCTCCATTTTAAAGCCGAAACACGAACCAACTCCCTCTTCTGACGTGACCCAAATCTCGCCCCGCATCAGCTGTACCAAACGCTTGGTAATCGCAAGTCCAAGGCCTGTGCCGTCAAATTGGCGATTACGTTCATTCTCGACCTGATTAAACTCGCCAAAAATATGGTCTGTCATATGTGCCGGTATACCGATGCCCGTGTCCTCGACGGCGATATGGACCGATACATTACCAGTGCCCGCATCCGCGATGCCTGTGACGCGGATCAAAACATGTCCTTCTGTGGTGAACTTGACTGCATTACCGATCAGGTTCGTAAGAACCTGCCGCACACGCCCTGCGTCGCCCATCAAATCGGTTGGCAAAAACAGATCATAGTCGAGCAAAAGCTCAAGCCCCTTTTCACGTGCCATCGGTTGCAAGAGCATGATGACTTCCTGACAGGCACGCTCCAGATCAAAAGGTGCCATCACAAGTTCCAGACGGTCGGCCTCGATCTTGGAGTAATCGAGCACGTCATTGATGATCACCAACAGAGCCTCGCCAGAGTTCTTGATGGTCTGGACATAAAGTCGCTGTTCTTCGTTGAGGTGGGTGTCGTCCAACAGATCAGCCATACCCACAACACCATTCATTGGCGTGCGAATTTCATGGCTCATATTGGCCAAGAAAGCTGATTTGGCACGGTTGGCCGATTCGGCCAGTTCACGCGCTGCGTCCAACTCCCGCTCGTATTGTACGGTAGCAGTGATATCGAGACCCAGCGAGACGACATCACCGCCGGGTCCGCGCTGATCAATCATCTTTATATAACTACCATTCCAAAGCTGGATCACTTCCGGTTCTGGATGACGGGCCTGAAAGCGGGAGAGCATGCGCTGACGCCATGCTGTAGGCTCCATCCCGCCCAAATCGACGATGCCCTCATCGGTGAGCGCTTGAAGAATAGTCACAAAGTTGACACCTGTCTGAATGACTTCAAGTCCCTCAAAAACTGCCAAATAAGCTTGATTTGCCATAATCAAACGGTTGTCACCGTCAAAGAATGCAAACCCGTCTTTGATCGTCTCAATGGAATGCCAAAGTCGCCGCTCGACCACAGCGATTTTCTCATGGGCTGCGGTCAGGTCGGACTTCACCTTGCGATTCTCTGCACCCATGCTTTCCATCAGGGCACGAGTGCCGACGATCTCGTCGCTCAATTCGCGGGTGTTGCGGCCAAGCTTCCGGTTCGCAGCAAAAAGCTCCGCTTTCTTGAGCTCTAGCATCCGTTCTGCCGCCAAACGACCACGCCGCTCCTCGGTGAGTTTTTGCTGTAGGCTCATCCGTTCCTCATTGATCGTACTGTGCAGGCCTTCTTTTGCCGCATGGCGGGTAAAGATCATCTTAAAAACCAACAACCTTGCCTGCGTGTATGGGGGCATGGCACGCTGGGGTCATTAAACAACAGAGGATTCTGTCATGCGTATTTTGATGCAGGTTGTGGGTGTGGTGACTTGGCTGGTTGTTGGATCCTTTGGTGCTGTGGCGCAGCAGGCCCTTCCCGAGCACCGCTATGTCTACAGCAACGATGCTGATTTTTATGGTGCGGACCTCGGGCCTCTGTTCGAGACAACAAAGGACGCTTGCGCACGTGCGTGTGCGGCCCAAGCAGCCTGCACTGCTTTCACATTTAACACGCGTTCCAATGCATGTTTCCCTAAATCCGACGTGACTGAAGAACAATTTTTTGCAGGGGCGGTTTCAGCACGCAAACTTTTAACAAGCCCGCAGGCGCACACCTTGGCACTGGCACGAAAGCGCGAGCTTGAGTTCTTGGGAAAACAGGATTTTGAAGCGGCAACAAATCTTGTGCGTCTGAATGCCGAGCGTCACCCGATAGACGGCGACTATGCCCCTGATCTGGTTGCTGCAATGGATGCAGCGATCGGGCGAGGCGATGTTGCGGCTGCTGCACGCTGGGCAGGACAAGCGGTTGCCCTGACAGATCGGAGCGAATTATGGGCGCGTATGGCATGGCTTGGCCTGCGTCCGCGAGGGGACACATCGCGCGATCTTGCCCGCCGCTTGTCCAATGAGGCAGTACCCGCCGCAATCAACGCTTATCTGCGCGCAGAGACGACAGATGCGCGAGTGACCGCATTGGATTTGCTTGCCCGCGCCCTTGAGGTCAACCGCCGTGGGCGGGATATGATTGGTCCGCTCCGCATCGCTGCAACACTCGAGCCGCGTGCAGAGTTTGAAGCCGCATTGGATCAAGCGATCGGAAAATACGGTTTTCGCATCACAAACACACGTGTTGATAACAACACCGCGCGGCCACGGATATGTGCCGAGTTTTCGGAAAAGCTAGTTGAGACCGGAATAGACTACGCTACTTTTGTGCGGCTGGATGATCCCAAGCTGGTTGTAGAGGCCGATAGTCAAACACTTTGCATTGACGGTGTCACCTTTGGCACCCGTTACACCGCGAATTTTCGGGCGGGCCTGCCTGCGGCAAGTGGTGAAGTCCTGCATAAAGATGTGACTGTGGTTCAATATGTCCGCGACCGTGACCCCGCTGTGCGGTTTGCGGGCCGTGCCTATGTCCTGCCGCGTGGGGCTAATGCTGCTTTGCCTGTAGAGACTGTTAACACGGATACAGTGACGTTGAAGCTGCGGCGCGTCAGTGACCGAAATTTGCTGCGCGCCATGCAGGACAGCTATTTCGGTAAACCGTTGAGCAAATATGAAGAGGATGCCTTCTCCTCCACTATCGCGCAGGATGTTTGGGAGGGCGCGGGTGTTGTGCAAAACACACTCAACACGGCGATGACCACGCGGCTACCCTTGAGTGAGGCATTGACCGATCAGCCCGCAGGCATCTATGCGCTAACGGCTGCGATAAAAGGGGCTGACCCCTACGAGACCCCCTCAGCTACACAGTGGTTTATTCTGACCGATCTGGGCCTGACCACGATGTCGGGGATCGATGGGTTGTCTGTGACAGTTTTAGGGTTGGGCGATGCAGTTGCACGCGAGGATGTGACGCTAACCTTGCTCTCTCGTGCAAATGCGGTGCTGGGTGAAGCTGTTACCGACGCGCAGGGTCGCGCGCAGTTTGCAAGTGGCCTAACCCGTGGCAGTGGCGCAAGTGCGCCTGCATTGCTTATGGCGCAGGACGCCTCTGGCGACGTCGCATTTCTGTCGCTTACCGATCCGGCATTTGACCTGTCGGATCGCGGTGTTGAGGGGCTGCCGCCAGCACCTACGATTGATGCTTTTCTGACGACGGACCGAGGTGCCTACCGCGTCGGTGAGACAATCTTCGCAACGGTTCTGACGCGTGATGAACAGGGCCGCGCGATCAATGGCTTGCCCTTGGTGGCGGTGCTGATCCGTCCTGACGGCGCGGAATATAGCAGGACCCTTACAGCGAACGCGATGGCAGGTGGCCATGTCTTTGCTCTGCCTGTTGGGTCGCAAGCGCCGCGCGGGGCGTGGCGTTTGGACATTATTTCCGATCCTGCACAGGGGCCACTTGCTTCTCAAACTGTGCTTGTCGAGGATTTTCTTCCTGACAGGATTGAGTTTGACATGAAGCTTGAAGATAGACCCATTGCGCTGGGCGATACGCCGACCCTTCAAATTGAAGCGCGGTATTTGTTTGGCGCACCTGCTGGTGATTTGGCCGTGGAAGGAGAGGTGCGGCTGCGTACGACCCGAAGCCTTGCGGCGCACAGCGGATATTTTTTCGGCCTTCATGATGCGCGGTTCGATGCGCGAACTGCGTATTTTGACCCTGCCCGTACCGACGCGCGGGGAGTGGTAACGCTGCCTTTGACCCTGCCGCAGATTGACGAAGTGCCAAGCCAACCCCTCGAACTCGCTATTACAACGCGGGTAGCAGAAGGGTCGGGGCGCCCTGTCGAGCGTCGGATGACAAAAGCACTATCGCCCGAAGGTGCGCTCATCGGGATTAAACCCAAATTTGACGATGTGTTGTCCGAAGGGGCCGACGCACAATTTGACGTGATCTCCACCGAGGGCGAGATGCCTGTTCGCTGGACCTTTAACAAGGTTGAGACCCGATATCAGTGGTATCAAAATGGCGGCAGCTGGGCGTGGGAGCCTATCACCCGCCGCATCCGTGTGGGGACTGGTGACGTAAAGCTGAGCCCTTCGCCAACCCCCCTCACGCAACCAACGCAATGGGGCCAGTACGAGTTAGTGATAGAGCAGCTTGCCGCGCCCTATGCGGCTTCTTCGGTATTGTTGGCTTCAGGATGGTACGGAGGCGGCGATGCTTCTGCGACACCTGATTTCCTTGCAGTTTCTTTGGACAGTGTTCGCTATGTGGTGGGGGATACTGCGCAGTTTCGGATCGTCGCTCCGTTTGATGGCGTTGCTTTGGTATCGGTCTTGTCTAACCGTGTGATCGATCAGCAAAGCGTCGCGGTACAAAAAGGTGAGAACCTCATCGCATTGCCTGTCACGCAAGAGTGGGGCAACAGCGCTTATGTCGCGGCTTCAGTTGTCAGGCCGATGGATGTTGATGCTGGCCTTAACCCCGCGCGCAGCCTCGGGCTGGTCCATGCCGCGATCTTGCCAGAGGCCAGACAGCTTGGTGTTACCTTGGGTGCTGTGTCCGAGGTGAGTGGACAGGCCGGAACGTTCGGTGTGCCTGTAAAAGTTGACGGGATCGCAGCAGGTGAGACAGCCTATGTGACGCTTGCGGCGATTGATGTGGGTATCCTAAACCTCACCGATTTTGACGCGCCTGATCCCTCGGAACATTATTTCGGCCAGCGCCGCTTGGGCGTTGGGATGCGTGACGTATACGGGCGGTTGATTGATGGCCTCAGCGGCACGATGGGGGCAATCCGGTCTGGCGGGGATGCGGCTGCTACAGCCCAGCTTCAATCGCCACCGCCAACCGAAGCATTGATGGCATTTTTCAGCGGTCCAGTTGTTGTGGGCGCTGACGGGCGTGCAGTGATCGAAGTGACGCGCCCCGCGTTTAACGGAACTATCCGTTTGATGGCGGTGGCGTGGTCCGAGACGGCAGTGGGCAATGCGACAAGTGACGTTGTCGCCCGCGATCCTGTCGTGATCACCGCTAGCTTGCCGCGCCTTCTGGCCCCTCAAGATAACAGCCGCTTGCTACTGGAAATGACGCATGCCAGTGGTCAAGGCGGGGTGATGGATTTGGACGTATTTGCTGATGCGGGTATCGCGATGGGGCAAGTGCCAGTACAGGTGAATATCACAGAAGGCAGCACACTGCGTTTGCCCTTGGAGATATCGGCACGCGAGATTGGGGATCATGAAATCACTGTTGTCCTTACAACACCTCAGGGCGATACCTTGCGCCGCGTTTTGCAGATGCCTGTGCGGATCAATGATCCCGAAGTGGCAGTCACACGCCAATTTACGCTCGGCGCAGGTGAAGCGTTTACCTTTGACGGAGCCGTTCTCACCGGCCTTCGCGCAGGGACAGGCCGCGCAACTTTGAATGTCGGGGGGCTTGCCCGCTTTGATGTGCCAGGCTTGTTGCGACAGTTGGATCGCTATCCTTACGGTTGTACCGAACAGGTTACATCGGGCGCGCTGCCGTTGCTGTATATGAGCCGCCTTGCGCAGGACGCAGGGGTAGGAACACCGTCCGAGATTGAAGCGAAGATTTCCCAATCCATCGACCGTGTTCTGGCACGGCAGTCCTCAAATGGCGCTTTTGGGATGTGGCGTGCGGATACGGGTGCCTTCTGGCTGGATGCGTATGTCAGTGATTTCTTGTGGCAGGCGCAAACGCAAGGGCATGCCGTTCCCGCGCGGGCATTGTCTTTGGCGCTGGACAACTTGCGAAACCGCATCAACTTTGCCCCCGACTTTGACACAGGCGGTGAGGATATTGCCTATGCCTTGCTGGTTCTTGCCCGTGCGGGTGCTGCCCAAATGGGTGATTTGCGCTATTATGCAGATACTAAAGCGGGTGCATTTGCCACACCGATGGCAGCGGCCCAGCTTGGGGCTGCACTTGCCGCCTACGGTGATCCAGCGCGTGCCGATTTGATGTTTACCCGTGCAGGTGCCTTGTTGCTGAACGCGCCTGATCGGAACAGGTGGCGCGATGATTTTGGCAGTGGATTGCGTGACCGTGCTGCTGTTCTTTCCCTAGCGGCAGAGGCAGGCAGCAACGTGATAAATCTCACCAGTTTGACGCAATCGGTGTGGACGCAGGACCGCAACTTGTCGACCCAAGAGGCAGCCCAAGTAGTCTTGGCCGCACATGCGCTTGGCACGTCCCAAGCGGGGGGGACAGTTGAGGTTGACGGCGAAACCCTGCGCGGCAATGTCGTGCGGCAGATCAGTGACCGTAATCCCGTGACACAGGTCATCCGCAACACAGCATCAAAGCCAACGGCCGTGACGCTCACCACATTCGGCGTGCCAGAGGTCGCACCTGCGGCGGGTGGTTACGGCTACTCCCTCACGCGGCGGTATTTCACGATGGAGGGGCAGGAGGTTGCTGGTCCTGTCGCGACAGGCACACGGCTTGTTGCTGTTCTGGACGTGCAATCATTCGAGAAGATCGGGGCGCGGTTGATGATTGATGATCCGCTGCCTGGCGGCTTTGAGATCGATAACCCCAACCTGTTGCGCAGTGGTGCGGTGAAATCCCTCGACTGGCTTGAGGTTGCACAACCCCAGAATGTTGAGTTCCGCAGTGACCGCTTTTTGGCAGCGGTGGTCCATGAGGGCGCGGGTCGTTTCCAACTTGCCTATGTCGTGCGTGCAGTAAGTCCCGGAGCATATCATCATCCCGCTGCTTTAGTGACCGACATGTACCGCCCAGAGTACCGCGCAAATACCGCGACATCACGGCTGACCGTCACAGAATGAGACGCGGCGCCATCACCACGCTGGCGGTATTGGCGGTTGCTCTTGGCATCGCTCTTTTGATCCATGACAAGTTTGAGCAGTGGGTTGCGCAGACAGAGCTTCCGCCCGTCCTGTTGGAGGTAGGAGCGGAGGTGCGTGCGCATGACGGCACGTTGCTACGCGCCTTCGCGGTTGAGAACGGCCGCATGCGCCTTGGTGTAGAGCTGGAACAGGTCGATCCACAGTTCATTGCAATGCTGATCGCCTATGAGGACAAGCGGTTCTTTGATCACAAAGGTGTCGATCTGCGTGCCATGGTGCGGGCGATAGGGCAAGCAGTTTGGCATGGCGAAGTCGTCTCGGGGGCATCGACGCTCACCATGCAAGTTGCGCGTTTGCTGGAGAACTCCGGCACAGGTAGCCCTGCGGGAAAGCTGCGGCAAATCCGTGTGGCACTCGCGTTGGAGCGGCGCCTGAGCAAAGAGGACATCCTGACCTTGTATCTGCATCATGCACCTTATGGCGGTTCCATTGAGGGGATCCGCGCCGCCAGCTATGCGTGGTTCGGAAAAGAGCCATTGCGCCTCACGCAGGCGCAAGCCGCTTTGCTGATCGCCCTTCCACAATCCCCCGAGGCACGACGCCCTGACCGCCATCCTCAAACGGCGCACGCCGCACGAGCGCGGGTTCTGGTGCGGCTTGATCTGCCGCCTGATTTGAACCAATCCGATGTGCCACGCGGGATACGCCCTTTGCCGCAGCATGCCCCGCATCTGGCCGCAGCATTGCGGCGCGAATCGCCTGCTCAATTGCGCCATGACACAACTCTTCGTGTGCAATTGCAGCGCAAGATCGAAGCCTTGGCACGCCGCGCTGTTGCGGGTCAGGCGGAAAGTGTCTCGGCGGCGATATTGGTTGCAGATCATCAGAGCGGCGAGATTATTGCACATGTGGGATCGCCCGCCTTTACCGGTGCCGAAGGCGCACTCGGGTTTGTCGATATGACCGCGGCGCTTCGCTCACCCGGATCTACGCTAAAACCGCTTGTTTACGGCCTTGCGTTTGATGAGGGGCTTGTGCATCCCGACACGCTGATTAACGATGCGCCTGTTGTCTTTGGCAGCTATGCGCCACAGAATTTTGACGGGCAATTCCGTGGGATGCTCACTGTGCGGGACGCCCTTACACTCTCCCTGAACATCCCGCCTATCCTGCTCACCCATGAGTTGGGTGCTGGGCGATTGATGTCGGGTCTGCGCCGCGCTGGCACACAGCCGCAATTGCCGGCGGGAGAGGCTGGCCTTGCTGTCGTTCTTGGTGGTGTAGGGATGACTTTGACCGATCTTGTCCAGCTCTATGCAGGGATTGCACAAGGGGGCCGTACCGTTCCTTTGCAAGTAAAAAAGCAGGATAAGGGCGGCTTGCCCAAGCGGTTCATGTCGCCGGTAGCAGCTTGGCAGGTCACGCATATCCTATCTGGTATCGCACCTCCGCAGGGGAGTGGGGATGCTATCGGGCAGATTGCATATAAGACGGGCACTTCTTACGGGCACCGTGATGCATGGGCGATCGGGTTTGACGGCCAGCACGTGGTCGGTGTTTGGCTCGGACGTCCTGATGGCACCCCCGTTCCGGGGGCGTTCGGGGGTGCATTGGCGGCACCGATCCTTTTTGAGGCTTTTGGCCGTATTGGGGCGTTTCGTGTCCCTTTATCGTCGCCCCCTGCGGATGCCTTGATCCTCGGCACAGCGCATTTGCCCCAACGGCTCCGTACGTTTAAGAGCCGAAATTCGGCGTTTGTTGCTGACCCGAACAGCCCTGTTGTGACCTTTCCTCCCGACGGTGCCGTCCTGAGAGAAAACGGTTTCGGGGTACCGCTCAAATTGCGCCAAGGGGTATTCCCGTTGACTATTTTGGTGGACGGCTTTCCTGTTATGACCGAACTGCGCAGCCGCGATGTGGTTTTGCCGCTTGAGCAGGCAGGCTTCACCCGTATCTCCGTTGTGGATGCGCGGGGGCGCAGTGACAGTGTGGAAATTCGTCTGGACTAAGCGTTAGGCGGGTGGCACTGCACAATCATGTCTCTTGCTTTATCAGTCCTTCCCCTGCTGTTGATCCTTGCCGCTGGTTACGGGCTTGCCAAATCGTTGATCATTCCGCGTGCTGGATGGGCCGCGATTGAGACACTATCCTTCAGAGGGTTGATCCCCGCGACCCTCATCCTTGCCATTGCGCGATCCGACTTGTCGATGGAACGGTTTGGCGGCTTTGGTTTGGCGCTTGTCGGGACATTGCTAGTCATTACCATATTGTTGCTTTCCCTCAGGTTGTTGTCGCAAACAGTGTTGGACAACCCTGCTTTCACATCGCTGTTTCAGGGGGGTGTCCGTTGGAATGCCTTTGTCGCCCTCGCCGCTGCGGAACAGTTTTTGGATGACGGTCTGGCGGTGTTGGCTGTCGCGATTGCTGTGCTGATCCCGATGATCAACATCACGTGTATTGTCGTTCTGGCCGCCTTTGGTCCGTCAAAGGCGAGTGTCTCAAAAGTAATGAACACACTAGTGCGCAACCCGTTGGTGCAGGCTTGCGTCATTGGCCTGACGTTGAACTTTAGCGGGATGTCCCTGCCTGTCCCTGTGATTGAAGCGCTTGATATGATTGGGCGTGGTGCTTTGGGCGTTGGCCTGATGGCAGTTGGCGCAGGTATCAGCCTGCGCAGATTGACGCGGCTGGATTGGCGGGTGTGTCTGGGTGTGGTGATGCGGCCCATTGCGGCCTCAAGCATCTTTGTGATGTTCAGTCTTTGGATGGGGCTTCCAGCGGTACAGGTTTTTGCTGGGGTTCTGGTCTTTGCCGCGCCTGCCGCTTCGAATGGGTATATTGTGGCCAAGCAGATGGGTGGCGACGCTGATCTTTATGCGGATATTATGACATGGCAGGTGGTATTGTCGTTGCTGGTGCTGCCCATCTGGGCGCATCTCCTGCTTTAGAACCTCAGGACAAGCCCATGCTTTTCATGTCCTAAAAACCCCAGCTTCTCATAGAACCCGCGCACGCCTCGGGCCTCTCCTGTGAGCAGCATGATTTTATACCCGTTCGCGGATTTTGCACGGTCAATACAGGCCTGAAGGACGGTCCGCCCAACGCCCCTATTGCGGTAATCAGGGTCAGTCACGACATTCTCGATCAAAGCATAGGGCCTGCCTCCTGATGTCATGTTGGGAAGCAGATGAAGCGTCGTCATCGCGATGATCTGTTCGTCATGCTCCATCCTGATGATCGTGGTGCCGTTGTGGCGTAGCACCGCGTCAAAAGCATCAGGGTCGTCAGCGACCGGCACCGGATCGCGGGTAAGGATGCGGTAGAGCCTAAGGGCATCGTCAAAATCTTCACTGCGCAAATCGCGGATCAACATTGTCCCTAACGGCGCCCTTCACGAAGCCATGCAGCAGTGATGAGTCCTGCACTGAGCAACAAGACCAGCCATGCAGGCAAAATTGGTGTCTGGCGTACATCGCGAGTTTCATAGGCCGCACGGGGTGTGAGCCCGATCCAGCCGCGCCCCGCAGCTGGACGACCTGTGCGGACGTTGCGCACACTTGGCAGTCCATCTTCAATGCGGACGACACCGCCGCGCAGGGCGGTGATAACAGGCTCTAACACAGCGGCATCCGCGATGGTTTCCACAAACTCGCGCGGGGCAGCGGGTCCAAGGCCGATCACGCTCAGCTGATCGCCGTTCTCGAGGCGATAGAGGCCAATCTCGGGGCCCGTGAACGTGGCTTCAAACCGACCGGGTGCAGATGGCAAAAGCTCCAACTCAGTGACCGTTCCATCAGGTCCAGTGATCGTGAGCGGCGGTACTTCCTTATTCAATGTTCGTCGCTCTATCTGCATCGTTTGGCCAATCGCATTGGCAGTCAGCGCTTCTTCTTCCAGTTCGGGCTCTCCCATCATCCAATGGGCCAAACGGCGGAGGAGTTCGAGCTGTGGCCCACCCCCCTCATAGCCGCGATTCCAAAGCCACGCATGATCAGACGCAAGTAGGGCCACACGCCCCTCGTCCACGCGATCAAGGATCAGAAGAGGGCGGTCCTCAACTCCTGTCATGACGGTGTTTCCCGAAGTTGCCGTGATATCGATCTGGCGCAGCCAGCGGCCCCACTCCCCGTTTTGTGGCAGATCAGCTGTAACGGGATGGCGGTTACCAAGGTCGGATACCAGTGGCATGTACGGTTCCTCAATTACACGGGCGGTTGGCGTGGCAGGCAGCACCGCGCCCAAAGGGGAGCGAAACAAGCTGTCCGCACTGGCAAAGTCAGGGCCTGCAGAAACCAGGACTGCGCCACCGGCTCGAACGTACTGGGCGATATTTTCAAGGTAGAGCGAAGGCAGGATGCCGCGCCGTTTATAGCGGTCAAAGATGATGAGATCGAAATCATCAATCTTTTCCATGAACAATTCGCGGGTCGGAAACGCGATGAGCGACAGCTCTGACACGGGCACACCGTCCTGCTTTTCCGGTGGGCGCAGGATTGTAAAGTGTACAAGATCGACCGAGCTGTCGGATTTGAGCAGGTTACGCCATGTGCGGCCGCCTGCATGGGGTTCACCGCTTACCAACAGGACGCGCAGACGGTCGCGCACGCCGTTCATCTGGATCACCGCGGCGTTGTTGCGGTCGGTCAACTCTCCCTCGGCCTCCGGAACGGAAAAGCGGATCACATTGCGTCCGCCGTGGGGCAGGGTGACGGGCAGCTCCAAGTCTTGACCGATAGGAACGCTGAAGCGTTGTGCATCCTCTCCATCGATGGAGATATCAAGCTCGGCGAATAGCTCACCTGCAGGAGCGGCTCCAAGATCGTCGATGCGCAGAGTGAGTACAACAGGCTCGCCGATAATGGCAAAAGCTGGGGCGCCAATAACACTCAGGCGGCGGTCCCAGTCCGCCTCTTTACCGCTGAGCAGCACGTGAAATGGGGCGGGCAGATCAATTGGCAGATCAGTGTCGTGCACGCGCCCGTCCGTCACCGCGACAATTCCCGCAACCCGCGCACGTGGCTCCTCGGCCAATGCTTCGGTCAGCGCTGTCATCAATTCGGTTCCGGCGTCTCCTTGACCATCGGGTATGGTAATGCGGCGCAATTCTGTATTGGGGCGTGCCTCTATCTGCGCGGCAAGAGTGTCAGCGGCAGTAGAGGTTTGCGTGGCACGGTCCGAGAGGCGCTGACTAGCGCTTTCGTCTTCCAGCATCAGGACAATATCGCTGAGCGGTGCGCGGTCTTCTTGTTGGAATGACGGACCAGAGAGCGCGACCAGAACGACCAGCCCCGCCAAGGCTCGCAGCGGCCAACCGTGCAGGCCGCGCACAAGGGCGAGCAAGATGCCCAGCCCTGCGATTACGGCAACCATCACCAGCATCGCCCATGGGATCAGAGGATCAAATACAATTGTAGTTGTCATTGGCCCAACCGATCCAAAAGCGCAGGCACATGGACCTGATCTGATTTATAGTTACCCGTCAGTACATGCATCACCAGATTGATGCCAAAGCGGTAGGCGATCTCGCGCTGTCGCTCACCACTGAACCCGCGCCCGACGGGCAGCAGCGGCGCACCGCTTGCGGTGACCGCCCAAGCGGCGGCCCAGTCATTCCCGCCGATCACAACAGGCGTTACGCCATCGTTCAGGTCACGGAATGGCATGCCTTCAATCTGTTCGGCATTGGGATCAGCGGCTTCGACCCAGACATCGCGACTGTTATGCCGTCCTGGAAAGTCTTGAAGCAGATAGAAGGTACGCGTGATGACATGATCACTGGGAAGCGGCTCTAACGCAGGAATATCAAGGGGTGCAGCCAGCTCTTGAAGCTTGCGACCATTCGGGCTGGAGGCACCAAAGCTGGCTGTGTCGGCATCGCGTGTGTCAAACAGGATCATCCCGCCCGAGCGCAGGTATTTGTTGAGCTTTGCATAGGCCTCAGTCGAGGGGGTTGGCTGGCGCGAAGTGATGGGCCAATAGAGTATTGGAAAGAAGGCTAATTCGTCTGATTCTATGTTCACACCGAGTGGGGAAGACGGCTCTACCGACGTGCGAAAGAATAATGTGTCGCTAAGCCCTGTTAGTCCTGCAAGGGCTACTTCATCGACTTGGGCATCACCTGTAATGATATGGGCCAAGGTCAGTTCCGACGTGGCTGACAGTGCGAATTCTTCCTCGGCAGTCTGCGCATCTGCAGGCATACCAAACAACATCAATGCCCCAAAAATAGTTGCAGCAGCATTGCTGCGGCTCAACAGCCTGCCAGACAAAGAGAGCGATACAACGACGTCAGCCAACAGCAGAAGAATTGCGAGGCTCAAAAGCCATCCCGCCACAGGCTGTTCAGGTGCAACTGCGAGGCCGCGAACGGGAACGTCTAATGGCCAAATGCTGCGCGTGAGGGTGCTGTCGGCAGTGAGAACATTGCGCGCCAATGTACGATCGCCGGAGGCATAAAGACCGGGAGGCAACATCGGCCCTGTAGGTGCTTCGATCAACATCGGGCCGTCCACACCCGGTAATGTGCCTGCGTCCGATAGCGTTCCAAACCCGTCGAGCACACGGCGCGGTATCCATGTTGTGCCCTCAAGCGCGGTAAGTGATGTACTCGCAGCAGAAGAAGAAATTGCCAGCCGCTCCATCATTTCGACAAACAATCCTGACAAAGGCAACGTAGACCACTCGGCTGTGGCAGTGACGTGAAACAGGACAATCTGCCCTTGGCCTACATTTTTTCGCGTGACCAGTGGTGTGCCGTCGGTCAGGGACGCGATCACACGCTCTGCCAATGTTGGATCGGGTTGCGCCATGACCTGTGCACTCACTGTGACATCCTCGGGTATATTCAGACCAAAGAAGGGAGAGCCGTTCGAGAAAGGCGAGAGCGCTTTTGGCTCCCCCCAGCTCATTGCCCCACCCACGCTTCGCCCGCCAGCGCGCAGGCGCACAGGCATAAGCGGATCCTCGTCGACACGGGAAATATCACTGGCCGCGATACGTGGCCCTGCAAAACGAACCAGCATACCTCCACTCTCAACCCACTCGGTTAAGGGCGTAGCCTCGGCCTCTGACAGCGTTGCGATATCGGCCAAAACAATCACATCGGGGTTAGCAGGCAGCACATCACCAAGCGAACCATTCAGGAGGTCGGCCGTAGGGTTCAAGGCCTGCTCAATATAATGTAGTGGCGACAAAAGCTCCAAGCCTTCGCGGTTCTCGCGGGCGGAGATAAGGGCGACCTCGCGACGACGTAGCCCGTCGTCGCTTATCGTGCTGGCCCCTGCCGAACGCTGTCCTGCAATGTCAAAGCGGGTAATGCGCGCACGAAGCTCGGATGGCAGGACGAGAGCAGTTTGCGCCTCGGTTGCACCCTGTTCGAAGGTCGCAGTCGCGGAGGCAAGGATACGCCCGTTGCCTGCTGGATCACGACCCTGCGCTTGGATTACGACTTCACGTTCTGCTCCTGCCGTAGCGCGAAGAATACGCAATTGTACCGCACCGTCTTCATAAGTTGCAGGAAGGAGGGCGAGAACGTTGGTCCCTGTCTCATAGGCTTCAACTGTACCTCGTTGTTGTAGTGTGTCGAGCAACGCATCGCGCCCCTCATAGCCGAGCGTATCGCTGAACCAAAGTGTATCAAAATCGCCGACATCGGCGATAGCAACACTAGCACGGTCCAGCATATTCGGGTTGGGTTGCCACGGCGCAGGCGCAAATCCTGGGAGGCGGCTGCGCCAGACATCGGCGGACAGGAAAACCGGTTCCGCAGGTCGGGTAAGCGTCAGGAAGCCAACGGTACGGCCGATGCGGCTGGCGCGGGTCAACTGAGCCTCAATCGCCTCTTGCTGCTGGGACCAGCGGGTCGCACCTGCCCATGATCCATCAAGGACAAAGAGGATCGGACCGTCGCCTTCGGCTTGTTCCGCTTCCGGATTCAGCACGGGACCAGCCAAGCCGATAATGATCGCGGCGATGGCCAACATGCGGAGCAATAGCAGCCACCAAGGTGTGCGGTCCGACACCGTCTCGTCATCCTTTAGGCCAAGAAGCAGCGCCACACCAGGAAAGCGCTGCTTGATCGGAGCGGGCGGCACGGCGCGTAACAGCAGCCACAAAATTGGTAGCGCGCCAAGGGCAAGTAAGAGCCAAGGCGCGGTAAACCCGATGCCGCCCAGAACCATCATGCCGCAACACCCCGCGCATCAAGTGCGCCATAAAGCCATAGCAACCCTGCCTGCGCCGCGCTGTTCGTGTGGTGGACGCCATAGCGCCATCCCGTCAGCGCACAAAGCGATTGAAGCTCGGCCTTTCGCTCCGCTAGCCGCGCAAGGTAGCGGTCACGCAGGTCGTTCGCCTTGAGAGTTTCGTGGCTCATTGTGCCACCCATCGATTGAAAAATGGTCCTGCCGGTGAACGGAAATGCTTCCTCGGAAGGATCGAGAACATGGCACAGTACACCGCGCACACCGCGATCTGCCGCTTTTGTCAGTGCAGTCCGGACACCATCAATGTCACCCATAAAGTCAGAGATAAAAACAGCCCGTGCGTGCGGGATCATGGCGCGGTGTTCTGGTGGGGCATAGTCCGCCTGATCATCCCGACACATCAATTCAGCCAATGCCATAATTTGCGGTCGTCCTGCACGCGGCGGTAGCTCGGTTCCAGTTAGGCCGACACGTTCTCCACCGCGGTTGAGCAGGATGGCAAGGGCCAGTGCAAGAACTCGCGCACGCTCGATCTTTTGCGGTAGCGAATCATTGGAGGAAAAACGCATTGAAGCGCCCTGATCCACCCAAAGCATTACGGATTGTGCAATTTGCCACTCGCGCTCACGCACAAATTCCGTATCGCCCATTGCCGAGCGGCGGTAATCAATAGATCGCCTGCTGTCACCAACTTGCGCGGGGCGGTATTGCCAGAAATCATCCCCTGCACCTGCGCGTCTGCGACCATGTGCGCCCAGAAGGACAGCGCCTGCCAAATGTTCCGCCCGCGCCAGAAGCGCTGGAAAGGCAGCCGCTTCAGTCTCCGACGTGGCACGCAGGGTGAGGGGATTGCTCATGCAACGGCAGCTTTTGGTGAGGCAAGTGCGGACGCAGTCTCGTCGATCAGCGCAGTCAGGCTGTCACCGCGTGCACGCGCCGCAAAGTTGAGCGCCATGCGGTGCGTCAAAACAGGTCGTGCCATGTCGATCACATCCTCAGCAGAAGGGGCCAAGCGACCTTGCAACAATGCACGCGCCCGGACAGCGAGCATTAAGGCTTGGGCCGCACGTGGGCCAGGACCCCATGCTACGGTTTCTTTCACACGTGCGCTCACGCCTTCTTCGTCAGGGCGGAATGCGCGGACGAGATCAAGGATCATCTCGACCACCGAGTCACCGACAGGCATGCGGCGCAAAAGCTGTTGTGCCGCGAGCAACTCACCAGAAGTGAAAACTTCGACGGATTGACCTTCGGCCTCACCCGTAGTCGCGATTAGAATATCACGCTCTGTCGCGCGATCGGGATATTCGATGTCGATTTGCACAAGGAAACGGTCAAGCTGCGCCTCGGGGAGCGGATATGTCCCTTCCTGTTCAATAGGGTTTTGTGTGGCCAGAACGTGGAAGGGGTTCCCTAACGGGCGATTCTGCCCCGCAACGGTCACAGTTTTTTCCTGCATCGCTTGCAATAGCGCGGACTGCGTGCGCGGTGAGGCGCGGTTGATTTCGTCGGCCATCAGAAGCTGGCAAAATACCGGCCCTTCGATAAACCGAAAACTGCGGGCGCCCTTGTCGTCTGTGTCCAACACTTCAGAGCCAAGAATATCCGCCGGCATCAGATCAGGAGTAAATTGAACCCGCTTGCCGTCCAAACCCATTACTGTGCTGAGTGTTTCGACCAATCGGGTCTTGCCCAGACCAGGTAATCCAACAAGCAAACCATGCCCGCCGCACAGCAGCGCAGTCAGCGTAAGCTCGACGACCCGCTCTTGTCCGATGAAGCGTGCAGTGATGGATTTACGTGCCTCGCCCAGCTTTTCGCCCAAGGTTTCGATCTGTTCGACCATGTCTTCTGTGGCTTGTGTGTCCGCTTGGGTCATGACTTCTCCGCTGTGCAGGTTATATCGTTACCATGTAAGTGTATCTCGATTAGAGGGAATGGCAAAAGTTATGAGCGGACAAAAAACTGTTACTCCATCGGCGGAAGGGCTTGCTGCGTCGATAAAAGCGACAAAAACGCGCGGTTTGCCGCCGGTAGAGACGTGGAACCCGCCATTTTGCGGTGACATCGACATGGAAATCCGTCGTGATGGCACTTGGTTCTATGAAGGGACGCCCATCGGTCGACCCGGTTTGGTCAAACTGTTTGCATCGATTCTTATTCGGGAGGGGGACGACTATTTCCTTGTGACCCCTGTGGAAAAGGTGGGCATCCGCGTACAAGATGCTCCATTTGTTGCTGTCGACTTTGAAGCATCAGGTGAGGCAGAAGCGCAGCGTCTCACTTTTACCACCAATCTTGAGGACATCAGCGTCGCAGGACCCGATACGCCCCTTCGATTCGTGCGCGACCCTGATACTGGCGAACCATCCCCCTATGTCCGTGTTCGTCGCAACCTTGAGGCGCTGATTGACCGCAAAAGTTTCTACCGTTTGGTCGATCTGGGTTTCCATCACGAGGGCTGGTTCGGTGTCTGGTCGGGAGGTATGTTTTTTGGCATCATTCCATCCGACGAATTACCCGCCGAATCCTAGGAGCGTCTTTTGAACAGCATCGGCCAAATTATAGTAACGGTTTTCGCTAGCTTGGGCCTATCAGGTACGTCGGTTGCCGCGCAAAACATGAATCTGAAGGTGTTTTTTGACCTTGTCGCCATCGGTTCTGCGTCCGAGGTTGCGCAAGCATTAGAGCGAGAGCCCGCGTTGGCAAAAGCGCGTGACCAGTATGACTTTACCGCCATTCATATGCTGGACGAAATCGAGTTTGACGAGAAATTGGCGTTGTTGCAGCGATTTGGTGCGGACGTAAATGCGCAGAATGATCAGGGTCATGCCTTGTTACATTTTATTATCACCCCCGAATTTATACCAACAATCGTCGCTGCGGGCGGTGACATTAATTTGCGCGATGTCTGGGGGCGCACACCGATCATGGTGAGCCTGACAGAGCCTGATGCCTTCAACTTCCTGCCAGCTTACCTTGAAGCAGGTGCGGATCCGAGTGCCCGTGATGCTAAAGGCCAGTCAGTCCTCGACTATGCCGCTGCTTTTGAAAATCCCGAGTTGATCGGTATGCTTGTCCAAGCTGGAGCGAAACAGTGAAAGCGGCTGCTAATCTCAGCCATCTGTGGCCGGAATTACCCTACCTTGACCGCTTTGATGCGGCATCGGAGGCTGGCTTTACCGGTGTCGAAGTATTGTTCCCCTATGATGTTCCCGCGAAAGAGACGCAACGTGCTCTGATGCGCGGTGGGTTGCAGTTGGTTTTGATAAATGCACCGCCGCCCAACTATACGGGCGGTGAACGCGGATTCGCTGCGGTGGTCGGGCGCGAAGATCGCTTTGCCCACGACATGCGGCGTGCAGGGCGCTATGCCCAAGCGTTGAGTGTGCCAATGCTCCATGTGATGTCTGGCGAGGGCTCTGGACTTGCGGCAAAGGCCACGATGATTTCCAACCTCAAAGCAGCGACACGATCTGCACACAACGGCTTAATGCTCACGTTAGAGCCGCTTTGCCCGCAGGCCCAGCCCGATTATTATCTTAATGATTATGCTTTGGCCGCCGAGATTATCGCGGCAGTGGACGCCCCGAACCTACGACTGCAATTTGACAGCTACCACGCGCAGATGATCCATGGCGACGCGGTAGAGGTGTTCCGGAAGTACCGTGATCTGATTGCCCATGTGCAGATTGGGGATACGCCGACACGTGGTGCGCCGGGAAGTGGTGATGTCGATTTTCCCGCCCTATTCGCAGAAATGCGAGATTTTGGATACGATGGCTGGGTAAGCGGCGAGTATACGCCCGGCCCTTCGACAAAGGACACATTTGGCTGGATGAAGATGCTCTAAGTCTAGTTCAGTCGCCGTCTTGGGGAAAGAGGAAGGGCGCGTCACCCACATGCCACTGTGGAAATTTCTGCATGGACATAGCGAATTCCGGTGCAGTCAAACACTGGTCCAACCATCGGTGTAGGTCTGGCCATGGCTGGGTATCAAACCATGCTTTGTCGATGAATGCGAACTGGCGCACAAAGGGTGCGATTGCGAAATCTGCCAGTGTGGGGTGGTCAAACATCCATAGCCCGAGTTGCGCATCAAGATCGGCGAGAAAGGCACATGCGTCCAAGCAGTGCGCGCTTGCATCCTCATCGGGATAGCGGCTGGCGTATTTTGTGCGGTCCAGCGCATGTTTAAAGGGGCCATCGTTACGGACGATCCACTCAAATCCGTGCTTAGGCATGTTGAGCCATCCAAGTGGGTCATTCTGCGCCAGCGCCCATTGCATAATGTCGAGGCTCTCGTCGATCACTCCGCTTGCGTGGACGAGGCAGGGTACAGTTGCCGAAGGTGACACATCCAGAAACGCTTGAGGCTTGTCGCGCAAGACTACCTCGCGCAGCTCGACGCAAATTTGTGCCGATTGAATCGCAAGGCGTGCGCGCATCGCATAAGGACAGCGGCGGAAGGAATACAAGATTGGTGTCATGCGTCCAGCCGATGCCATCGTAACGGTTGTGGCAGGGGTGCATTGACATAATCCACACGCAACACCCGCCGCGACGTCGCCTGTGTCGCATCCGAGGACCGGTGCAACGTGAGCATTTTGAGGACAAGGATATCGCCGCGTTTGCCGATACATGTCTCGACCTCATGAGCGCTGGCGCGGGTTTGTGCATCCTCGGACCGAACCAAGCCGCAGCGATGCGACCCTAGAGCGATCTGCATCGGGCCACTTTCCATACTGTCATCGTCCAAATGCAAACGCACGAAAAGCATATGATCAAGGATCATCTGCGGGGGCTCACAATGGTGCAATCCAGCCTTGTTCGACCAATTAGTGTAGCCTTCCATATCGACCTTTTCCTCCACGGCTATTGTGCGGTCCTGATGCCAAGGCACGCCCCAATTTGCCGTAGGGGATTTGTCAAAGGCCACAACGCGCGTCGGAAAACAATCGACAAGCATAGGAGAGAGCGCCGAAGCAATAGCCCCACTTTGACCAAGAAGCGATGCAAGGCCAGCGGTATTACCCAGGCGAACACCTGCGCCTCCTGCGCTGCGCATGTGGTCCAACTGGTCCAGCGTGGCGCCGTCAATCACACCGCGCAGCCAGACCCTGACTGTCGTCTCAAAATCGCTCAATGTGCTTCGGCCCAGTTCGCCCCCGTGCCAGCATCAACGCTGAGTTTCACATCCAGCTTCACCACAGGATCGGAGGCGTTCTCCATAATATCACGGGCTACCTTGATCAGATCATCTTCCGCACCTTTTTCGACTTCGAACAAGAGTTCGTCGTGCACTTGGAGCAGCATCTTTGCGGGCATGCCTTCGATCGCGGCAGGCATGCGGATCATCGCGCGGCGGATCACATCGGCGGCGGTGCCTTGGATCGGCGCGTTGATCGCGGCGCGTGCGGCAAATCCTGCGCGTGGCCCCTTGGAGGTAATCTCGGGCGTGTTGATCTTGCGCCCAAACAAAGTCTGGACATAACCGTGCTCTTTCGCAAACGCCTTGGTGTCGTCCATATACTTGCGAATACCGGGGAAGCGCTCAAAGTAGCGATCGATGAACCCCTGTGCTTCGGCGCGAGGAATGCGCAAGTTACGCGCAAGACCGAAGCCGGAGATGCCATAGATGACACCAAAATTGATCGCTTTGGCCTGACGGCGAATGTCGGGGGTCATCTCTTCCATCGGCACATTGAACATCTCTGAGGCGGTCATGGCGTGAATATCCAACCCGTCAGAAAATGCTTGTTTCAGCGCGGGCAGGTCGGCGATATGTGCCAGCAGGCGCAATTCAATCTGGGAGTAGTCCAGAGCGACCAGCGCCTTACCCTCTCCAGCCACAAAAGCCTCGCGGATGCGCCGACCTTCCTCGGTCCGGATAGGGATGTTTTGAAGGTTGGGATCGGTTGAGGACAGACGCCCTGTTGAGGCACCGGTGATTGAATAGGAGGTGTGCACACGCCCTGTGTCGGGATTGATGTGGGTTTGTAATGCATCTGTATAGGTTGACTTGAGCTTGCTGATTTGACGCCAGTCAAGCACGCGGGCAGGCAGTTCATGCTCTGTCGCGAGGTCCTCGAGCACGTCTACGCCAGTGGCATAGGCGCCCGTCTTACCCTTCTTGCCGCCTTCTAACGCCATTTCATCGAACAGGATTTCACCAAGCTGTTTGGGAGAGCCCACATTGAACTTACGCCCGGCAAGCGCATAGATTTCATCTTCCAGTCCTGCCATTTTTTGAGAGAAGGCATTTGACATGCGGCTCAGTGTATCGCGATCCACTTTGACTCCATGCCGCTCCATCTGGGCCAGCACAGGCACCAATGGGCGCTCAAGTGTCTCGTAGACGCGTGTGGTTTGAGCGCGGTGCAACATGGGCTTGAACATTTGCCACAAGCGCAGAGTGATGTCGGCATCTTCGGCAGCATACGGCACAGCATCTTCCAACGGCACTTTGTCGAATGTGACGGCGGACTTTCCTGATCCTAGCAAGGGTTTGATGGGCAGGGGTGTGTGGCCCAGATAGCGTTCTGACAGTGTGTCCATGCCGTGGCCGTGTAGGCCTGCATTCATCGCGTAAGACATCAGCATCGTGTCGTCAAAAGGCGCGACGGTAATGCCAAGTTGAGCAAAAATCTTGGCGTCATATTTCATGTTTTGCCCGATCTTGAGGATTGCAGGATCCTCCAGCATGGGTGTCAGCATTTGTAGCACTTCTTCGGTCTTCATCTGACCCTCGGCCAGATCATCAGAACCAAACAGATCATCAGCGCGGTTGGCTTTATGGATAAGCGGAACGTAACATGCCTCACCCGCGTCCACACAAAGCGATATCCCAACCAGATCGGCAACCATTTCATCAAGACCCGTCGTCTCGGTATCCACAGCAACATAGCCGCGGGCATAGATACGGTCGATCCACTTTTGCAGGGTTTCGGCATCGCCTACCTGCGTATAGGTGGCTTTTTCAAAGGGGATAACTTCGATTTCGGGCGCGTCCGCGCTGGGCGGTGGTGTCGGGATCGCAGGCGCTTCAACCTTGAGCGCATCTGCGATCCGCTTAGTCAATGTGCGGAATTCCATTTCTGTCAGGAACTTGAGCAGCTTGTCAGGGTCCGGGTCACGGACTTCGAGATCATCGAGGGTGAAATCCAACTCCATCTTTTCGTCCAGCTGTACCAGCCGTCGCGACAGTCGGATTTGATCTGCGTTGTCGATGAGCGTCTGGCGGCGCTTGGGCTGTTTGATCTCGGAGGCACGCTCGAGCAGGGCGTCCAGATCGCCGTATTCGTTGATCAGGAGGGCGGCTGTTTTGATGCCGATTCCCGGCGCACCGGGGACATTGTCGACGCTGTCGCCTGCTAATGCCTGAACATCTACTACCCGTTCGGGATAGACACCGAACTTGGCATGCACACCCTCGCGATCGATGGTGTTGTTCTTCATAGCGTCAAACATCTCGACGCCGCCGCCGACCAGCTGCATCATGTCTTTGTCAGAGCTGATGATGGTACAGCGCCCGCCCGCCTCACGGGCCTGAACGGCGAGAGTCGCGATAATGTCGTCGGCCTCATAGCCTTCTTTCTCTTCACAGGCGATGTTGAAGGCAATTGTTGCTTCGCGGGTAAGAGGGATCTGCGGGCGAAGCTCTTCTGGCATGGCCTCGCGGTTGGCCTTGTATTGGTCGTACATGTCGTTGCGGAACGTATGGCTGCCTTTGTCAAAGATCACAGCAACGTGGGTCACGTCCCCGCCCGCGTTCCCCTCGACATAGCGTTGCAGCATGTTGCAAAAGCCTGACACCGCCCCGATGGGCAGCCCGTCAGATTTTCGCGTGAGTGGGGGCAGCGCGTGATAGGCGCGAAAGATAAACGCGGAACCGTCGATCAGATGAAGGTGGTGACCTTTGCCAAATGCCATGTGCCGTGCTCCCTAAATATGGTGAGCATCCTTTTGCCACGGCAACGGCGTGCTCACCAGAGGGGAAGCACGGATTGCGACAAGTGGTTCAGACTTTGTCCTCGAAACCCTTGAGAATATATTTGCAATCGCAGTAGCCGCACTCGACAAAGCCCTTATCGGCAGGGATTTGCAGCCAGACGCGGGGGTGCCCACCTGCACCGCCATCGCATGCGATGCGGTTTGTCGTAACGATGCGGGTCTCTGGTGCGTTTGCTGTCATGTCATGGCCTTCGAGCATGTGGGAATTTGTTTGACCTGTTATGGCTAATGCAAGCGGTGCGGGCAAGGGGGCGGGACGCACAGAGCACCTGTCGGCATAACCTGACCGATATCAGAGAGCCAAGTGATAAAGTGGTTCACGTACCGACTTGGGATGGCTACAAGGCGGCAATACTTCCTTTTGTCCCGACCGGAGCACGTAGTCCACATGTCAGTACCCAAACCTGTCGTCTTATGCATTCTTGATGGCTGGGGCATTGGCACGGGTCCGGAAGGTAACGCACCGTATTTGGCGAAAACGCCCAACATGGACCGCATATTGGATAGCTGCCCTTCGGCCACGCTCACAACATTCGGGCCTGACGTGGGGTTGCCGAAAGGGCAAATGGGTAATTCCGAAGTGGGCCATACTAACATTGGTGCAGGCCGTGTGGTTGCGATGGATTTGGGTCAGATTGATTTGGCGATTGAGCAGGGCAGCTTTGCCACACATGGACCGATGCGTGACTTCATTGCCGCGATCAAGGCAACGGGTGGCGTTGCGCACCTCATGGGGTTGGTCTCTGACGGGGGAGTGCATGGACACGTCTCGCATATGATTGCGGCAGTTCGGGCGATCACCGATGCGGGTGTTCCGGTTGTGATCCATGCCCTCACTGATGGGCGCGATGTCGCACCGCAGTCGGCGCTGGCTGATCTTGCGCATCTGGAAGCATCACTGCCCGAAACTGCGAAAATTGCGACCTTGACAGGTCGGTATTTTGCTATGGACCGCGACAATCGTTGGAACCGCGTGGCGCTGGCGCATGGTGCGATTGCAAAGGGTGAGGGCGTGAAAGTCACAAGTGCGAAAGAAGCCGTAGAAGGCGCATATGCGGATGGCATAACAGACGAGTTTATCAAGCCTTGTGTGATTGGCGAATATTCGGGCGCACAGGATGGTGACGGACTGTTTTGTCTGAACTTTCGCGCTGACCGCGCACGCGAAATCATGTCTGCACTTAGTGCGCCAGAATTTGACAGCTTTGACCGCGGGCCGCGAACCGACTGGGCCGCCGTTATGGGCATGGCTGAGTACTCCAGTGCGCACAGCATCTATATGACAACGATGTATCCGAAGCCTGAGATCATCAACACGTTGGGCGCATGGGTCGCGGCCAAAGGGCTGCGCCAGTTCCGGCTGGCCGAGACAGAGAAATATCCTCATGTGACCTTCTTCCTCAATGGTGGAGCGGAGGAGCCCGAGAAAGGGGAGGACAGGTTCATGCCGCTGTCGCCCAACGTCGCAACTTATGATTTGCAGCCTGAAATGTCCTCTGCCCAAGTGACGGAGCAGTTCGTGAAAGCCATCGAAGCGCAGTACGATCTGATCGTCGTGAATTATGCCAATCCCGATATGGTTGGGCACACAGGTGATCTCGACGCTGCAATTGCTGCCTGCGAGGCGGTTGATGCGGGCCTTGGCCGCGCCCTCGATGCGCTTGAAAAAGTAGGCGGTGCGATGATCGTGACTGCGGATCACGGGAATTGCGAAATGATGATCGATCCCGAAACGGGTGGTCCGCATACTGCTCATACGCTCAATCCTGTGCCTGTCGTAGTTGTTGGTGCCCCTGAGGGCGCTGGCTTGCGTACTGGCCGTCTGGCCGATTTGGCGCCGACAGTTCTGGCGCTCATGGGGCTGGACCAACCGGCTGAGATGACAGGGGAGAGTTTGCTCACATGATACTTCGCGCAGCGCTTTTTGTTCTGGCCTTAGTTGGCCCTGCTGCGGCTCAGGGGGATGCCGCAGCACAGGCGCGCGCTGCTGTTACCATGCTTGAGGAGGCCGCTGTCCAACTTGAGGAGGCAGGTGGCGCGCGTGATCGTGTGCAGGCTCTCACGCAGACTATCCAGGCCTTTGAGACAGGCCTTGCCGCTATGCGCACAGGCCTCAGACAGGCCGCGATCCGTGAGGCTCAGCTTTCTGCGCGGCTGGATGCGCGAGATGGTGAGGTGGGGCAGCTACTTGCAGTATTGCAAAGCATCGGTACCGACAGCCCCACCGCATTCTTACATCCTGATGGGCCAACGGGCACAGCGCGAGCGGGCCTTTTACTGGCCGAGTTGACGCCCGCCCTCAACCAGCGGGCGGAGCAGTTGCGCCGCGATCTGGAAGATGTGCAAACGCTGCGGAGCCTTCAAACAAACGCTGAAGCGCGTCTGCGTTCCAGCCTCACAGCAGTCCAGAATGCCCGTACTACACTCAATCAGGCGATGGCAGAGCGGACCGATTTGCCAAAACGGTTCACCGAGGATCCTGTTTCAACTGCGATTCTCATCGCTTCGACCGAGACGCTGGGCGGGTTCGCTTCTGGTCTGTCGCAGATCGTGACGGGGGAAGACCTGAGCGTTGAGGTGCCTGTAAGTATTGAAGGGCAGATCGGTGCGCTACCCCTTCCAGTTCAAAGTATTGTGCTGCGCAGTATGAATGAGGCGGACGCCGCAGGAGTGCGACGCCCTGGTGTCTTACTTGCCACGCGACCGCGTGCCATTGTCACATCGCCAACAGCCGCTACCATACGGTACCAAGGGCCCCTCATGGATTTCGGGAATGTGATGATCCTTGAGCCACGTGCAGACACTTTGTTTGTGCTTGCGGGGTTGGAAACGGTATATGGTGAAATAGGACAGGTTATTGCCGCTGGTACGCCAATCGGGCTTATGGGTGGAGCCGAAGCAGGCGGTGAATTATCAACTGATGGTGATGAGACTGGTGCTGCGCGCTCAGAAACGCTCTATGTAGAAGTAAGACAGGATAATGTTCCCCAAGATCCCGCATCTTGGTTCAGGACTGACAAGGATGGATAGTAGATGAAAAAGTTTTTGATGGCCGCCGCAGGTGGTACGGTCCTTGGTGTTATTGCCACGACCCAGATCGCAGCACCTCTGCTGGCGCAAGAAGCAGCCAAGACAGAGAATGTCTATGAGCAGCTTGATCTCTTTGGTGATATCTTTGAGCGGATCAGAGCACAATATGTCGAGGAAGTTGATTCGGGTGAACTGATCGAAGCAGCGATTGACGGGATGCTCACGTCCCTTGATCCGCACTCCAGCTATTTATCGCCAAAAGATGCCATAAAAATGCGTGAGCAGACGCGCGGAGAGTTTGGCGGTCTTGGTATCGAAGTCACACAAGAAGACGGCTTTGTAAAAGTTGTCTCGCCCATCGACGGCACTCCTGCGGATGAGGCGGGCATTGAGGCTGGCGATTTTATTACCCATGTGGATGGTGAAAGCCTGTTGGGTCTGGTGCTGGACGAAGCTGTTGATTTGATGCGCGGACCAGTTGGGTCCGACATTGTGATCACGGTTGTACGTGAAGGTGAAGGTGAGCCATTTGACGTTACTATCACCCGCGACACGATCGAGCTGACTGTTGTTCGCTCCCGCACCGAAGGCGACAGCGTTGTGCTGCGCCTAAGCACATTTAACGATCAGACCTACCCCAAAATGGCAGAGCAACTCGCTGAGAAAGTCGAGGCCGCTGGCGGCATCGACAACATCAACGGCTTTGTGATCGATCTGCGCAACAACCCTGGTGGTCTGCTGACCCAAGCGATCAAAGTTTCCGATGCTTTCCTCAACGAAGGTGAAATCGTGAGCACGCGTGGGCGCGAAGCCTCTGACGGTGATCGTTTTAACGCCAAGATGGGCGATTTGGCCGAGGGTAAACCGATTGTTGTTCTTATTAACGGCGGCTCTGCTTCCGCTTCCGAAATTGTTGCGGGTGCATTGCAGGATCACCGCCGTGCGATTGTTATCGGGACCAAGAGCTTTGGCAAAGGATCGGTTCAGACGGTTATGCCGCTGCGCTCCGAGGGCGCGATGCGCCTGACAACGGCGCGGTATTATACGCCATCGGGCCGTTCGATCCAGTCACTGGGCGTGTCGCCTGACATCATCGTGGCACAGCCACCCCGCGCAACAGAGAGCGAAGAGGAAGAGACAACAGTCCGCCGCTCGCGCTCCGAAGCTGACTTGCGCGGCAGCCTGAACAACGACAGCCTGAGCGAAGACGAGATTAAGCAGATCGAGGCCGACCGCGAAAAGGCCGAGAAAGCAGCAGACTTGCGCATCGAGGATTACCAGCTGGCCTATGCCATCGACATCCTCAAAGGGTTGTCTGCACTGGGTCCAAAGGACTGACCCAAGTTATATGAGAAAGATTGGGGACGCCCTTATCAGGGCGTCCCTTTTTTGTCGTTTCCAATTATAACCGGAAGGGACTGAGGTCTGCGCGGTGTAGGCCTCTTAGGTCGTCTCAAGGCAGTGTCTGCGGAATGCACGCTTGAGCATATCCAGTTCAGCACGCAGCAGGTCTACTTCAACCCGCATGTCGTCACCCAAGGCTTCGCCTGCCATCAACGTGATTGTCGCAAGCTGTTCATCCGATTTCGTGTCAGATACGACAATCGTCTGCATACCGTCTGCAATGGCATCTTGAGGGATGGGCACGCGTACGGCAAATCCGCTTTTGTCTTCCAGGGCTGTCACGGTGACGTCTGGCACTTGGTTGCCTTGATGCACAACATCAAGCTCGGGTGATGTGTCTTGTACCGAACCGGTAAGCAATCCTTCCCAAACGCCCTGTCGCAATTTGGTTTTGGTGAGAATGAGGCTGGTCATAGCGTCCCTCCATCGCCCTTAGGGGCGGGAAAAGTTTGGGTTAAATTTGGGCGCGGGGGCGGCGTGAGAATGTGAGATCACGCAAAACAACCTGATTCATCTCAGGCCCCTCAAAGATCAGGTCAAGCCATGCACCTTCTACCCGCCGCTCGTTCAGGTTTGAGTAGGCCAGATCGAATTCAACCACGGTTTGGTCCTGCGTCAGATCTAACTCACGCACGATCTGTTCGGTGTTGGGGCCGTTTTTAATATTGAGGCGGGCAAAAATCTCGATCGGCTTTTCCAGTTCGACGATGACGTCCATACGGATCAAGTGGGTTCGCTTGAGGCCTTCTACGCCCCCTTCCGGCAGATCGAGAACCAGCGACAGGAACGACCCGTCAAAACGAAACACATCCATGCGCAGACCGTAGGGGGCGAGGTCTTCTTCGCGTAAGTTGCGCAGCTGGCGCAGGGTGAGTTCTGAATACTCGCAATCGTGGAAAAGCGTAATTTCATTGCCCAGCATGGAGCGGGTTTGCACAGCGGACATACCCGGTTTTGGCAAGGGGCCGCGCCAAAGTTCAGGGCGCCATGCCCAGTCAGCATTATGTGGCTTGGGAAAGCTGGTGGACCCTTCGAGGGGAAGGGCCAGACGTTCGTCTGCGACATGGATCAGCTGGTCCAAATGCGCCTTGAGCTGTCGTGCGCGCATTCGTTGACGGCGCAAAGAGATCAGGTCTGCGGCCCGCGCCATACGCGCATTGCGCGCCCACTTTGCGAGTGTTCGGCTAAAGACTGCCTTATCAATGAGGTGTTCGCCAAGTTTGGCCATATCGTCTGCCTTGCTGCTCTCGGTGTCTTTTTATGTCGCAGAACTGTCGAGATGTCCGCAGCCTGCATATTATCACCAGTTTGCCATGCAAGCCTAGTGCCACGCAAGCATCGTGATTTTTTAACCTGCGTTCGTTTTATTTGTGGTGCGTTTGATCATCTCTTCGAGAACGGCGGCCCCTTCGGATGAAACGGCCCGACGGCCCGCAGGGCCAAACAATGCGGCCCCCATCGTATATTTGCCAACCTTGGCGATAGACCGCCAATGTGTGGGCGAAAGATCGGGTGACGGAGCGATCCCTTTAGTGCGGAAAACGATGCTGTCGTCGTTGCTCCGCGCGTCCTCGGGTGCACCCACGCCCGCGGCCGTTGCCACTTCTTGTGCAGTTGGCAGAATCGGGTTCAGGACATTGCGCGTAAGGCTGACGGTGAGGACACCCGTTGGCGCACCCTCCCCACCAGTCGCTGCTCCCAAGTTGTCACAGCGTGCCATAAGCGCAAAACTCTGGCTCAGGCTTTCGGGGTCTATGCAATACCCTGATGGTGGCACCAAGGTGACATTGCCACGCATCATTAACGCTTGTGTCAATGGTACTGCGGGAAGGGCGGCATCTTCTGGCGGCGCGAGACCCGCCAGAAGTGTATTGCCCTTATCCATCGCTTCACACGCGCCCAGCGTTGAGATAAAGCCGAGCGCGATAAGGGGTTTAGAGATCCATATAGTCATGACGCTCTTTCTTGGCGCCAGGATGCGTTACCGCTCCTAGATAGGTTGGGCCGACCAGTTGAGCGTATTTCCAAAGCGCGCCTGACTCGTAGAGTGTCTCGCGTGGACCTGTCCACGCCGCTTTGCGCTCAGCAAACTCTTCATCTGTTAGATCAACAGAGATGGAGCCTGTGATCGCGTTTAGCGTGATCATGTCGCCATTTTTCAAAAGGCCGATAGGACCGCCAAGTGCTGCTTCTGGCCCAACGTGGCCAACACAGAAACCACGTGTGGCACCAGAGAAACGCCCATCCGTGATGAGAGCCACTTTCTTGCCCATACCCTGACCCGATAGCGCTGCCGTGGTGGCCAGCATTTCGCGCATGCCCGGGCCGCCACGCGGACCTTCGTTGCGGATAACAAACACATCGCCCTCGGAATAGGTGCGGTTTTGGACGGCTTCAAACGCGTCCTGTTCACATTCAAACACCAATGCGGGACCCGTAAACACGATGTCCTCGTCGCTCATGCCTGCGATCTTGACGATTGCTCCTTCGGGGGCAAGGTTGCCTTTTAGGCCCACAACACCGCCCGTTTTGCTGATGGGATCGCTGATGGCATGGATGACTTTGCCGTCTGCCTCGCGCTCAACTTTGTCCAGCTCTTCGCCCATGGAATAGCCCGTCACCGTCATACAATCTTCGTGGATCAGGCCCGCTTTGCGCAGCTCGCGCATGACAACAGGCACACCGCCCGCTTCATAGAGGTCTTTGGCCACGTACGCGCCGCCCGGCTTCATATCGACAAAGTGTGGCGTGTCGCGGAAGATTTCACAGACGTCTTCGAGGAAGAAATCGATGCCAGCCTCATGCGCCATCGCAGGCAAGTGCAGACCCGCGTTGGTAGAGCCGCCTGTGCAGGCCACAATACGTGCTGCGTTCTCAAACGCTTGGCGTGTGCAGATGTCGCGGGCGCGGATGTTCTTCTCAATGAGGTTCATCACTGCTTTGCCGGAAGCAATCGCGTATTCATCGCGGCTTTTGTACGGGGCAGGTGCACCGGACGAGTTTGGCAGTGCAAGGCCGATCGCTTCGGACACACATGCCATGGTGTTGGCCGTGAACTGGCCGCCACATGCACCCGCAGAGGGGCATGCTACGCGCTCAAGCACATCAAGCGCTTCTTCGGAGAGCGTACCGCCTTGCCAGTTGCCTACAGCCTCGAACATGTCCTGAACGGTCAGGTCGCGGTTTGCGAACTGCTCTGGCACGTTCGCGCCTTCGGCGGTACGGCCCGGCAGAATAGAGCCACCGTACATGAATACGGATGGCACATTGAGGCGGATCATCGCCATCATCATACCGGGCAGGGATTTGTCACAACCGGCCAGACCCACGAGCGCGTCATAGCAGTGACCGCGCATCGTCAATTCAACGGTGTCGGCAATCGCCTCACGTGAAGCGAGAGATGAGCGCATGCCTTCATGGCCCATCGCGATGCCGTCGGTAACGGTGATGGTCGTAAATTCGCGCGGCGTCCCTTGTTCAGCCTTGACGCCGACTTTAACCGACTGCGCCTGACGGTTGAGCGCGATGTTACATGGTGCCGCCTCGTTCCAGCATGTCGCAACACCAACCAGCGGCTGGTGAATCTCCTCCTCCGTCATGCCCATTGCGTAGTAGTAGGACCGATGCGGTGCGCGTGCCGGCCCCTCGGTTACATGGCGGCTGGGCAGTTTGGATTTATCGAAACGTGGGTTGCTGGACATGTAAGGGCACTCCTGAGAAGAATTCTTTGACAACGGCATAATGGCGCTGACCGCTTGCTGCAAGCGTTTGCAGTGTGCGGTGGCTGGCATTGTAGGGTGTAACCTCCTAAGTATGACACTCAAATTCCCGCAGAAAGCCATAGTATGGACCGCAGCCTGTTCGCCTTTATCTGGAAGCACTCCAAGCGTGAGCAGATTGTTCTGTTAGCGGTTACGCTGATGACCTTCCCACTGCTGTACACGACTTTGGTCCTGCCAAAGCAGATCATTAACGACGCGATCGGTGCTGAAGATCCGATGGTCAGCGTTGTTGGCGTTGAGCTTAGCCAAATCCAGTTTTTGACCGCGCTTTGTTTCGCTTATTTAGCTGCCGTGTTGGTGCACGGTCTGCTCAAAATGCGCCTGAATACCATGAAGGGTGTCACGGCCGAGCGTTTGCTGCGCCGTTTCCGGTACACGCTGATTTCGCGCACGATGCGCTTCCCAACACGGTATTTTCAGGACACATCACAGGGGGAACTGGTCAGTATGATCACCTCCGAGGCAGAGCCGATGGGTGGCCTGATGGGCGATTTTATTGCGCAGCCTGTGTTTCAAGCGGGGCAGATGATCACCATTGTTTTCTTCTTGTTCCTACAATCCTTCTGGTTCGGCCTCGCTGGTATCGCGCTTATCCCATTGCAGGCCTATGTCATTCCCATCCTGCAACGCCAGATCAACCTGTTGAACAAGGAGCGGATTACCGAAGTGCGCCTCCTCTCTGCCGAGATCGGTGAAACAGCTGCTGGCATTGCCGATCTGCGCAACAACGGCGGTTGGCGCTTCCGGCTGGCGCAATTTACCGACCGTTTGGGCCGGTTGTTCGAGATCCGCTTCAAAATCTACCAAAAGAAATTCTTCATGAAGTTTCTCAACAACTTTATCACACAGCTGACGCCGTTTTTCTTTTACCTCGTGGGCGGTATTCTCGCCATTCAGGGCGAGATCACAGTGGGTGCACTGGTCGCGGCCCTCGCAGCTTACAAAGACCTGAGTAACCCGTGGAAAGAGTTGCTGGCCTATTACAACCAAACCCAAGATATGGCGCTGCGATGGGAGATCGTGACCGAACGGTTTGCGCCTGCTGGCATGATTGATGAAGCCCTGTTCGAGGGCACACCAGAAAGCGTACCTCACCTAAAAGGTACCATCGCACTGCAGAATGTGTTTGTGCGCGGCACTGACGGCAGTGCAGTTTTGGAAGATATCACGTTGGATATTCCCAAAGGCTCACAAGTCGCGATCAAGACATCCTCGACGTCCGAGAGGCGTGCGATTGCTGAACTGCTGACCCGTGAGATCATACCAACGCGCGGCAGTGTTGTCATGGGCGACATCGATATTTCGACGCTGCATCAGGCGGTGATTGCGGCGCGGATCGGTTATGTGCGTGCGCAACCGTATTTATTTCACGGTACCATCGGCGACAACCTTTTGATGTCATTGCGGACATCGCCCAAGACGGTGTTGTGGGACCCCAATCACAAAGATAGTCTCGGGATCGAGGCACGCCGCGCAGGCAATAGCCTTGATAGCTTGCGTGCCGAGTGGATTGATCCTGCATTAGCTGGCTTGGATACCATGGACGACGTCTATGATTGGTGGTTTGAGTTGAGCCGCGTGCTCAATACTGACGAGGCCATCATCCGAGGCATGTTGGGGGCTAAAATTGACGTGACCGAACATGCGGCGCTGGCCCGTTCGATCATTGGCCTTCGAGAGCAGGTCTATGAGACGCTTAAAGAGCGCAACCTTGATGGGGCGATTCACCGCTTTGATCCGGAAAAGTTCAATCCTGCGATCCCGCTTGGCGGTAACCTGATGTTTGCTGCGCCGCGTCGTGATATCAGCCAGCGTGGCCTTGCCGCAGAAAAAGTGTTTATCGGAATGATCGCTGAAAAAGGTCTGGCAGAGCAGGGTATCGGGATTTCCCAAACGCTGGTTGAGACATTGCACCAAACCTTTGGCATGGACGGCACAAACCATCCGCTGTTCACCTCTTTGAACATCGACGAAGACCTCTATGAGCAGCTTGTTGATATTGCCACCCGCCGCCGCACCAAAGGCGATGGCGCATTGAGCCAAGATGAATTCGCACTGCTTCTGACCGTTCCCTTCGCCCTGACAGCAGAGCAGATCGGCCCCGCTTTTCCCGAAGCTTTCAAGGACGAAATCTTAAAAATCCGGCGCAGTCGGGGCGCGAAACTGCGGGAGTTGGCCAAGGATCTTTTTGTGCCCGTTGCACCTGATAACTTCCTGCCACGGATGACCCTGCTTGAGAACCTCATTTACGGGCGTATTTCAGCGATGGCAGGGGTGCAGGCCGATCTGGTTGTGGATGCTGTATCCGACGTGCTGCGAGAGCATGATTTGCGCGCCCAAGTGGCCCGTATTGCCTTTGACATACCTACCGCAATTGGCGGCACCAATCTGCCTCAAACGATACATGAGCGTGCTGCATTCACCCGCGCTGCGATCAAACGACCTGATGTGATCATATTTGATCAAGCTCTTGCCGGAAGTGACCTGACCCGAACGCGTGAGCGGTTGCGTGACTTGTTGCCTGATACGACGCAGATATTCCTCGATGATGCATTTGATGCGCCTGACAGCTATGATATGTTCGTGGAAATTAACCATGGCCGGATTGACGGGGTCGACAGCACCGAGCGGTTCGACAGCTCTGACAACATTTCCGACGACTTGCGGCGCAAGCTGAAACTGATTCAACGCAGCAGCTTGTTCGGTGCGCTCGTGCCGCGGGCCCAGAGGCTTTTGGCCTTTGCGGCGCAATGGTATGATGCGCCCTCTGGGACGACCATATTCAGTATGGGGCAAAAGGCTGACGCGGTTTATCTGTGCCTCTCTGGCAAAGCCGAGGTGAGGTTGCTTGATAAGGACGGCATAGAGCATCACATCTCAACTGTTGAGCCGGGTCGTGTCATTGGCGATCTGGCTGTTATCATCCATGAGCCGCGCAAAGCGAGTCTGAAAGCGCTTGAAGATACACGTTTCCTCAGGATTGGTGCCGAAGAATTCCGATCAGTCATTGAGAGTGATACAACCGTTTTGATGAGCTTGCTAAAAACCGTAGCAGGGCATTTGAGCGGTGCAGCGGAAGTGATACGCGATGCGCAAATCGAAATTCCCCGTGATACGTTCAAGGATGAACCGTGATGCGCCTGATACCAGACTACTCCGCCCACGTGCTGCACACGACAGCGGCAGTAAAACGCACAGAGCTGTGGCGGACATTGCTTGGTATCGTTGCGATGGTCGCGGTGTATATTCCGTTGGCGTTACTCTTTAATCAGGCTGTGTCAGGACTGACCCGTTGTCGCCCTACCTTTCAGGATGAGCTTATGGCGAGTGATACGCCGCTGGCCATGTATGTCCTGTTGGCAAGTTTTGCGCTCATTAGTATCAGCGTTTTTGCCGTAGTGAAGTTTGTGCACAAGCGGGACGCATTGACGGTCTTTGGCCCTATTACCCTTGCGGTTCCGCAGTTTCTCCGCGTGACAGGCATTTTGATCCTGCTTGGAGCGGTACTAATGATCCTGCCTCCTTATGGAATCGGAGGCGACTTGGTGCCGAATATGGCCTTCGGTCTTTGGGCGCTGCTCCTCCCGCTTTCGATGTTCGCTGTGTTTGTACAAATCAGCGCTGAGGAAATTTTCTTTCGCGGGTATCTGCAACAGCAACTCGGGGCGCGCTTTTCCTCACCGTTGGTTTGGATGGTGCTGCCGTCCATTTTGTTCGGGATACTCCACTATCAACCTGCAGAGGCAGGTGAGAATGCTGTGATGATTGTCGTTTGGGCATGCCTGTTTGGGGTGCTGATGGCTGATTTGACAGCGAGAGCAGGCAGTATCGGGCCCGCGCTAGCTGTGCATTTTGTGAACAATGTCACGGCTCTTCTGATCACCTCGTTGCCCGATGCTCTTGGAGGTTTGTCGCTTTGGCATACGCCCTTCGGGATGGAGGATGAGGCACAGCTACGCGCATGGATGCCCGTCGATTTCGCCATGATGATTGTAAGCTGGCTGGCAGCACGACTGGCCTTGCGCCGCTGATTGCAATTCCCGCGCGACCCCCTTATTTGAGGGGCATGCGTAATGGTACGAGGCCCGCGATATGAACTGGATCAACAACTATGTCCGCCCGCGGATCAACTCGATCTTTTCGCGCCGCGAGACACCCGAAAACCTTTGGACGAAATGCGATGAATGCGGCACGATGCTGTTTCACCGTGAGGTCAGCGACAATCTGAACGTCTGCACCAACTGTGGCCACCACATGCACATCACTGCGCGTGAGCGTTTTGCAGCCCTGTTTGACGGCGGTGTGTTCAATGAGGTCAAGGTGCCTGCGCCCACCGTGGACCCACTCCAGTTCCGCGATCAAAAGAAATATCCTGACCGCCTGCGCGCCGCGCAAAAACAGACCGAAGAGAACGAGGCGATGCTCGTCGCCGCAGGCGAGATTGGCCGCACGCCGATTGTGGCTTGTGCGCAGGACTTCAGCTTTATGGCTGGCTCCATGGGCATGTATGTGGGCAACGCGATTATTGCCGCAGCCGAAGAAGCAGTAAAGCTCAAGCGTCCGCTGATCCTCTTCTCCGCCGCAGGTGGTGCGCGCATGCAAGAGGGCATTCTGAGCCTGATGCAGATGCCGCGTACCACGGTTGCTGTTCAGATGCTCAAAGAGGCTGATCTGCCCTATATCGTCGTGCTGACCCACCCGACCACGGGCGGCGTCACCGCCAGCTATGCAATGTTAGGTGATGTGCATATCGCGGAGCCAAACGCGCTTATTTGTTTTGCTGGCCCCCGTGTGATCGAACAGACGATCCGCGAAAAACTGCCCGAAGGGTTTCAACGTGCAGAATATCTGCTGGAGCATGGGATGCTGGACCGTGTCACCTCGCGTACGGAAATGCGCGATGAGTTGATCACGATTACACGCATGTTAATGGGTTTGCCGCCTGCTGTGCGTGGTGACTTACCAGCCCCTTCTGACGTTTCTGATGAAGTGCCGCAAAAAGCGGATGTCGCGCCACAGTCTGATCCGAAAAAGTGACCCTGAAGGCGTTGCCGCGATTGGTTTCGAGCGACGCCAATGCTGCATATTGTGGATTTGTACTCGCGCATTTTAGAAGAGATTTTTCTATATGACGGCCGAAACATCCGACCTCATCCTTGAGCGCATGATGGCGCTGCATCCCAAGATTATCGACCTGACGCTGGACAGAATGCTCAAGCTGCTTGATGCGCTGGGCAATCCCCAAAACGCGCTTCCTCCCGTGATCCACATCGCAGGCACCAACGGTAAAGGTTCTACCCAAGCGATGATCCGCGCGGGTTTAGAGACTGCTGGCAAGAAGGTTCACGCCTATACCTCTCCCCATCTTGCACGGTTTCACGAGCGTATCCGGCTTGCTGGAGAGCTGATTACCGAAGAGCACCTGACACAAGTTCTGGACGAGTGTTATGCCGCCAATAATGGCGAGAACATTACTTACTTCGAGATCACAACCTGTGCGGCCCTGCTCGCCTTCTCGCGCACACCAGCGGATTACACGCTGCTTGAAGTCGGCCTTGGCGGGCGTTTGGATGCGACCAATGTCATCGACACGCCAGCGGCCACAGTCATCACACCAGTGGACCTCGACCATCAGCAGTTCCTAGGTGAGACATTGCCCGAGATTGCAGGCGAGAAGGCCGGCATTATCAAGCGTCGCGTGCCCTGTATTGTGGGCCCGCAGCAGGAGTCAGGCCTAGAGGTGATCGAAGCGGTTGCCGCCCGAAATATTGCCCCGCTGAGTATTTACGGCCAGCATTGGCATGCATACCGCGAAGCAGGACGGATGGTGTATCAAGACGAGCAAGGATTGCTTGATCTACCGCTCCCCAAATTGCCGGGGTTACATCAGGTGCAAAACGCAGGAGGGGCCATCGCAACGCTTCGTGCGCTGGGTTTTGATAACGCAGCCTGCGAAGGGGCGGTCACAAACGCTCAGTGGCCTGCACGGATGCAGCGGCTCAAATATGGTCCGTTGATTGATGCCGCAGGTGCGGCCGAGCTTTGGCTGGACGGGGGGCACAATCCAGCGGCAGGCGTGGCACTCGCCACTGTGCTGGATGAGTTGCCAATTGTGCCGACCTATATGATTTGCGGGATGCTCAGCACCAAAGACATCTCGGGCTATTTGCGCCCCCTTGCGCCTCATGTGACAGCGCTGCATGCCGTCTCAATTCCTGGTGAAGCGGCAACGCTGCCAGCGGCTACGACAGCGCAAGCGGCCCAGAGTGTTGGCATGGTCGCAACAGAGGCGGAAGATGTCGAAACCGCAGTGGGTAAAATCGTCGATGTCGACCCTCATGCACGCATTTTGATCTGTGGTTCGCTGTATCTTGCAGGCAACATATTGCGGTCAAACGGTTAAACAGCCACCAAATGCAGCTTGGAGCGATTGACCTAAGGTAATAGCGCGCATTAGGAAACTCGCAATAACAGACCATGTAGAGCATTGCATGAGTACTGATAATTCCGAGGATCGCGCATGCCTGTAGAGCCAACAAAAACCGACACCACAATTGACTCTAAAACGGCCATTCTGCGTCAGGTAATCGCGTGTAGTGTTGCTTTGGGTATCATGGGGCTCGGCGCGTGGAGCCTTTTGGGGCAAAAGGCACCCTACCATCCCGAGGCATTTAACGATGCGGTGACGCGGGGGCCGTCAGACCTTACGGGAATAGCAGAGAGTAATTAAGCTGCGGCCCAATCCTCGCTTTGCATTTCGCGCAGGCGCGAAGCGGTGCGTTCAAATTCAAACGTGCCTTCCCCTTCAAGATAGAGCATTTCTGGCTGCGCCGCCGCAGAACAGATCAGCCGGACGCGTGCCTCATAGAGCGCATCAATCAACGTCACAAAGCGCTTTGCCTCATTGAAATTGGTACGCCCTAATGTGGGGATATCATCTAGCATCAGCACTTTGACAGCTTCTGCAATAGCGAGGTAATCGGCAGCGCCTAAGGGCTGTCCGCACAATGCATGAAAACGTGCACGGCCTACCCCGTTGCGAAACGCGGGCAGGACAACATCGCGCCCCTTTACGCGCAGAGTCAGTGGGCCTGCCTCTCCGCCAGTTAGATCGTGCCAGACCGCCTCCATTGCTGCGCGGCTCTCTGCGTTTACGGGGGTAAAATAGACGGGGCTGCCCGACAGGCGGTCCTGACGATAATCGGTCGGGCTAGCCAATTCATGCACAACCATTTTTTCCTTGATCAGTTCGATAAATGGCACAAATAAATTACGGTTAAGTCCATGTTTATAGAGGTCATCGGGGATACGGTTCGACGTAGTAATGACGACGACACCATCTGCAAACAGAGCCTCGAACAAGCGGCCAACAATCATTGCATCGGTAATGTCGGTGATCTGCATCTCGTCAAAGGCCAGCAACCGAACAGAGCTGCTAACTGCTTCTGCAACAGGGGCAATGGCATCGTCCACGCCCGTTTTGCGGGCCTCGTGCATGGCGCTGTGAATTTCCTGCATAAAGGCGTGAAAATGAACCCGTCGCGCAGGAATGCCCTCCAGATTGCTCACGAACATATCCATCAACATGGACTTTCCGCGACCTACACCGCCCCAAAGATACAGCCCCTTGGGTGGTTCGGGCGATTTGCGAAAAAACCCCGTTTTCACAGGATTCAACAGCGCATCGCGGATGCGGTCAAACTCTGGCATCAAGGCTTCTTGCGCCGGGTCAGGGTGCAAAGTGCCATCAGCGATCATTCGGTCATATTGAGTGCGCAGGTTCGTCATGAGCATTTCCCTAACGCCAAGTAGTGTCGTTGGAAAGTGTGTGCATACAATCATCTGATTGACGATGCGTGAGAGCAAGCGCAGTTTGGTGCAGCATTTGCTGGAGCTGTCCCATGGAAAAATCACCTCTCTTCTCGCCTGTCCTGATTGTGGGCTGCGTGATTATTATGGTTAGCTTTGCCATCCGCGCCTCTTTTGGCGTTTTCCAGATTCCCATTGCAGAAGAGTTCGGCTGGCTTCGGGCCGAATTTTCGCTGGCGATTGCGATCCAGAACCTCGCATGGGGGATCGGGCAGCCGCTGTTCGGGGCGATGGCGGAAAAGATCGGGGACCGCAAAGCGATTGTGCTGGGTGCGGTGATTTATGCGCTGGGCCTTATCCTGTCGGCGGGGGCTGACACGCCGATTGCCCATCAAACCTATGCTTGGCTGGTGGGCTTTGGCATTGCAGGCACAGGCTTTGGTGTGATCCTTGCTGTTGTGGGGCGTGCTGCATCTGACGACAACCGCTCTATGGCGCTGGCGGTTGTCACGGCAGCGGGCAGTGCGGGCCAGATATTTGGCGCACCATTGGCCGAATGGCTGCTGGGTATAATGAGCTGGCAAATGGTGTTTGTCGTCTTTGCCGCTGCAATTCTGTCGATGATCCTCACGCTGCCCTTCATGCGGGCACCTGTTCAGGTCAACCGTGCGGAGCTGGAAGAGGCGATGGGAACGATCCTGCTGCGCGCTTTCAAGGATCCCAGCTATACGCTCATCTTCCTCGGTTTCTTCTCTTGCGGATATCAATTGGCATTCATCACGGCGCATTTCCCTGCATTTGTGACTGAGATGTGCGGCCCCATCCTCGCAGGAAGTGCGCTGCACAACATGGGCATCACTACCACATCGGCCCTCGGTGCTGTCGCTATTTCGCTGATCGGCGCTGCGAATGTGGGGGGTACACTGCTCGCTGGTTGGGCGGGCAAGCGGTACTCGAAGAAGTACCTGCTCGCTGGCATATACACGGGCCGCACAATCATCGCTGCGATTTTTATTTTAATGCCAATCACGCCGCTGAGTGTGATCCTTTTCTCTGTTGCGATGGGGTCGCTCTGGCTTGCCACTGTGCCGCTCACGTCGGGATTGATCGCCCATATCTATGGCTTGCGGTATATGGGCACGCTCTACGGGATCATCTTTTTCAGCCATCAATTGGGCAGCTTTGTTGGCGTTTGGCTGGGCGGACGCATGTATGATGCCTATGGCACCTATACCACCGTCTGGTGGATCGGCGTGGCCGTGGGGGCGTTCAGCGCAATTGTCCATCTGCCCGTTCGGGAAAAGCCTGTGCGCCTTGCAACTGCTTGACAGTTTCACAGTGAAACGTGATTGATAGTGGTATGAGATACATAGTAATTTTTCTAATGATGCTAGGTTTAGCCGCTTGTAACAGTGCGCAGCCTGACGACTCAGGAAGCAACGGCGCGCAGCAGAAAAAGGCTGTTGCGATGATCAGCTTTGTCCGGTCAGATCCGTTGTTAAGTACCTATCCACAGTCATGCCCTGCAAATGTCTATAAAACGGGGGCAGCTGTCGCAGGAGAAGTTGCGGATTGCGCTAAAAATCCGCGTCAGTGTATCAGCCAATGCAAAAGCGGTAACGGAAAAGCATGCTTCGACTCCGCTCAAATTGTTGAGGCGGGAAACTCGCCAGACGACAATCTGGCGACCTACCCTTTGTACATGCGGGCATGTGCGTTGGGCGATGGAAATGCCTGTGTGAATGCAGGTGCCGCGATCAAAAATACTGTTTGGAGCGGGGGCAAGCCCGCCGAAGCGTCTACTCCCAAATGCCAGTTTCAAACCTTTTCTAAGATGTGCAAAGCAGGGCATGCATGGGGGTGTTACATGACAGCACAAGAGTACAAGCGCGGTGGTTTTGACGGACGAAGCGAGGCGAAATACGAAAAATATATGCGCAGTGCCTGCAAGATCAGCAAAACGTCAGGTGCCTGTTACCCCGCCTTTCGCTAAGTGTCGTGACCCCAATCATCACCTTCGGGCGCGGGTAGGAAAGCGGCGATATGGGCAAGGACTTCGTCAGTGTGCGTATAAGGCATGCCATGTCCCGCATCCTCGATCACCTCTTGCGTGACATCACGGTTCCACGCGGCAAGCCGGCCCATTGCGCTGGCAGGAATTACGTCATCCTCCGCACCCCAAAGTGCGAGGACAGGTAAACCAGCACGGCGCAACGCCATGTGCTCCCCCTCCATCGGTCTAGATAGAATACCCCGCAGGCTGGCCAATACCGCAGGAACAAACCCTTGGAAGGAAAGCTGCGCCTCTTGGCCTTCGGAAATGTCTGAGCTGACAATTCCCAGTTCCCGTTCAGCTCGGATACCACGGCGGAGCAGGTTTGGATAAGCGGCCAGCATTAGCCAATGACCAGCAATGCCACGGTCACGAATAAACCTGCGCAGGGGGGCATCTCCCAGTGTCATTCCGGCTGATGCAAGAAGGATGAGCCGCCGCACGCGTTGGGGGTGGGTCGCTGTGAACCCAGTCGCAATTGCGCCGCCCATCGAGTAGCCGATCAGGTAAAAAGGATCATCAATATCGAGGTACGCCAACAGATCATCAAGCTGTTGGTTAAAGAATACCTTATCCTGGGGGTCGCTTGGACGGTCCGAAAATCCACGACCATAGAGATCATAGACCAGAACTCGAAAACCCATCGATACAAGGCCTTTTGTAAGTGGCCGCCAAACAAAACTCGGGGTTGTTAATCCATGGATGCAGACGATCAGGGGACCTTCCGTTGGGCCAATTATGTGAAAATGCGTCACCCCTTGGGATAGCTCCACAAACCGCCCCGGTGCAGAGCCGCGGCGCCCATCGCTCATCACTGGGCGATAATGCTCAATAACGAAAGGGGTCGCGACAAGCGCGGCAAGAAGGAGGATGAGCCAAATCACGAGGCAGCGTTATGCCATTGGTCGAGGATATACCGGCTGGTCATCAGGTCCAGATGTGCACCGCCGCCATTCTTGCAAATAGTAATTTCACTGTCGGAAGTCCGCTTGAAAGCGTCCAGATCATAGTAGTCTGCAATAATATGCTCGCGTGTGATGGCACCACTCTCCAACGGTATTTTAATCTCACCGATATGATCCAAAGTGGTGTCAAAACTGTCAACGAACAGCCGCGCACGTCGCAGTGCCTCGTCATCTACTTCGCGCATGTCGGGTCGGTATGCGCCGATGAGGTCAATATGTTGACCCTCCTGAAGCCATGCCCCTTTTATAACAGGCTCGGTCGTCATTGTGGCACTGCCGATGATCTCGGCCCCGCCCACTGCCGTTTCCAAATCAGCGGCAACTGCAACATTGGGCATTTTTTCAGCGAAAACATCCGCACTGGCCTGTGTGCGGCTCCAGACGGTGAAGGAAGCATTTGGAAAAGCTGCGGAATAGGCAGCATGAAGAGACTGTGCAACTGTGCCTGCTCCAACCAGCAGAATGCGCGTGGCATCGGGCCGAGCAAGCCGTCGCGCTGATAATAGGCTGTCTCCTGCAGTTTTCCACTTTGTTACAAGATGGAAATCAATAATGGCTTCCAATGTGCCGTCGGTGTCGGAGTAAAGGTTCACCCCGCCGTTGATATTTGGCCTGCCGCTATCGACATTCCGGGGAAAAATCGTTGCGGATTTTACGGCTATTCCCATCCCGTCAATCCATGCTGCACGGCTCAGCAACGTATCGGGATCGCGGTAGAGGAAGGTATCGCCGATTTGGGCCTTTGGTCGGGTGTGCCCCTGCGCCAAAGCGTCAGTGAGATTGATCCAGTCGAGCAATTTTTCGCCAGCATCGAAAGAGATGAAAGGTATAGACGTCATCGTGCTTCGTTCTCCATGAGCAGCCCTGCGGTTACCAAACAGTCGGCCCAGCCTTGGGGTTCTTCAAACAGGTGTGTTTGCCACCCTCGTAGGGAGGCGGCTTTGATATTTTCTACGCGGTCGTCCGTAAACAAGAGGTCTTTCCCCGATAGGCCAGATCCGAACTCCAGCATTTGATAAATTTGCGGGTCGGGTTTGATCACGCCCATATGACCTGAGATGAAATCGCGGTCAAAGCCGCGCAAGAAGAAGTATTTGGTCGCAGCCAGCGCGTATGTCTCAATCCCAAAGTTGGTGAGCGAAAACACGGGCACACCCTTTTCCTGCAAGGCTTCCATTAGGCGGACAGAATGGTCAATCGCAGGAGAGGCCAGATCGAGCCAGTTCTCGTGCCAATGCCAGATTTCGGCGTGCCATTGTGGAAACGCATCGGATGTCTCGGTAATGACGCGGGTAAAGCTCTCACCTTTGTCGACACGATCATTCATGGCGTGCAGGTCGACTTCGGCAAACATTTTGCGTCGCCGCTCCTCACCGAGCCAGCCGTCGAAATAACGCTCGGGCTGCCATTCAATGAGCACGTTCCCGATGTCAAAGATCACAGCCTTAGGGGTCATATTCTGCCTTTCACTCGGATTGAAACTTCTCCAAAACGATTACACCAGTCTGCTCGCGGCCCTGATTTCACGCTCAAGAGCCTCTAGAAACCGCGAGCGGTCCGCCTTGGTGAAGCCTTTGCCACCGCCTTGTCGAAACGGATCGGCAGCGCGCAGGTCTGTCATCAGATCGCGTGTTGCCAGCACATTGCCGATGTTGGCTTCGGTGAGCGCTTCACCGTTATGTTTGATCACCCGCGCCCCCGCCTCAACGCATTTAGCTGCCAGCGGAATATCGCCCGTGACCACCACATCTCCACGTCCCGCGCGATCTGCGATCCACATGTCGGCCACGTCCGGCCCGTCTGGCACGATGATATTCTCGACATAAGGATTGCGCGAGGGACGAAGACCGCCATTACAGACCATGTACATCTTGATCTTGTGCCGCGTAATCACGCGCTCTGCCTCATCCTTTACGGGGCAGGCATCTGCATCAATATAGACAGCAGTCATGCAGACCACAGCGCGTCAGCATGGAAAGTCACATGATCTTCCATAAAGGTCGCGATGAAGAAATAGCTGTGATCATATCCTGGCTGCATGCGGAAAATGCCGTTCTGGCGGCGTTTTGCCATAGCAGCGCTCAGCGCTTCGGGTTGGAGTAAATCAAGAAATTGGTCATCGGTCCCCTGATCAATCAACACGGGCCCGTCAAACCCTTTTTCCTGCATGAGCAAGGTCGCATCATGCGCAGACCATGTGCTTTCATCAGCGCCCAGATAGGCGGTAAGCTGTTTGCGGCCCCAGTCGCTTGCCGTAGGATGTGCGATGGGCGCAAAGGCGGAGACTGAGGCAAAGCGATCGGGATAAGACATCGCGAGTGTGAGTGCGCCATGCCCGCCCATAGAGTGTCCTGTTATGGATTGGCGTTCCATATCCAATGGAAAATGCTCGGCCAGAAGGGTAGGCAACTCGTCAGCGATATAGGTCCACATCTGGAAGTGCGGTTTCCACGGGTCTTGGCTCGCGTTCACATAGAAACCTGCGCCTTGGCCCAAATCATATGCTTCGTCATTGGCTACTCCTTCACCGCGCGGTGAGGTGTCGGGGAACACAAGCGCGATCCCTTGCTCTGCGGCCCATGACTGAGCACCCGCTTTGACCATCGCATTCTCGTGGGTGCAGGTCAGGCCCGACAAAAACCACAAAACTGGAACAGGGCCGTCTTGTGCCTCTGCTGGAAGGAAGAGTGCGAAGGTCATATCGCAAGCGCAACTGCTGGAGGCGTGCTTGATGACATGTTGCATGCCGCCAAAGCAGGCGTTTGACGAGAGAGTTTCCATGGTGGCTCCTATTGCGAGATCACCCATGGCTACCGAGCGTGGCGCGGCGGGGCAAGTGTTAGCTGCCTGTGAGCCATGCAATCCATAGGCTGACGGTCACGATGCTCAGCGCTGTGGAGACTAAAATCGTAGCAGAGACCCGCTGGGGTGCTACGCCGTAATGCTGTGCAAGGATATAAACGTTTCCCGCCACAGGCAGTGCAGCGGCTGAAATGACCACGGTTGCCTGATAAGGGTCCACCTTGAACAAGACAAAGCAGGCGAAGGCCACCAAGAGCGGGTGCAGCACCAATTTGCAGAAACTTAGCCAACCCGCGACCGAGATACGTTCAGCTGATTTCGAGGCCAGCGACGCACCGATTGCAAATAACGCGCCGGGCGTTGCTGCGGCACCGAGCAGGGTGAGAAACTCGTTCATTGGCGCAGGAATCGGGATTTCTAATGCGGACCATAAAAGTCCGAGCGTGATCGCAACGATCATCGGGTTGCGAAGCAGGCCAAGGCCTACTGTGCGCAAAATTGCTAGACTCATCCTGCCATCGCGTGATCCAGTGATCAGGATGGTGATGAGCGAAGAAAACACGATCAAATCAACCGCTAATGCCAACATCACAGGACCGATCGCATCTGGCCCCAACAAGAGGACAAGCATCGGTACACCAAGGAAACCCACGTTTCCAATCGCCGCGCATTGGGCCTCTATCGCTGTGGTTTCGACATCCAGACCCCGCAAATAACTCACCAGCATTGCGATGCCGTATACAAATGCGGTGCCCCAAAGATAGGCGGCAACCAGTCGGCCATTCCAGACCTCGGCCAGTGAAAGGTTTGCGGAAAAGCGAAACAGCATCGCCGACAGGGCAAAGTAGAATACAAATTTAGTCAGATAGGCAGTCGCCTCAGCGGTAAAGAACCGCGTTCGACCGGCCCAGTACCCCAGACCGATGAGTGCAAAAAAGGGTAGAGTTTTGAGGAAGATCGCCAGCATGTTCGACAGATAGCTTGGCGATGGTTCTTCCGCTAGTGGAAATTAGCATGTTATGTCACCTGCGCAGATAGGATGTTTGCGGATCGTTTCAAGCAGCACTGGCGAACATGGCCCAGTTAGGCGATAACGTTGCACAGAGAATTTTATTAGGGCTTAGCAGATGAAATATGCACTTTTGGCAGGGTTATTCGTGGCAGGTTGTGGCGCACTTCCTGTTACAACACCGCGCACAGGCGCCGCTCCGGCAGGTGGGCCAGACAACTGCAACGCAGCAGCCCATCAGGGTTTGATCGGAATGGACGCGGCCTCATCTTTGGCTTTGCCAGAGCCAAAGCGCCTTGTTGGTCCAAACGATGCAGTGACCACTGACTTCAATGCGGGTCGCCTGAATATTCAGCTGAATGAGACTGACAATATCATTGCCATCACCTGCGGCTAGGATTTTGGACGATTGTCCACGATGCGAACGGCTTTTCCTTCTGAGCGTGGGACAGAGCCGCTTGTACCGACTTCGACTTTGACGCTGATGCCGACCGCCTGTTTTACCGCCGCCGAGAGCATGGCTGTCGCTTTGGCGCGGGTGGCATCATTGGCCCTTGGGTCCGAGATTTCAGTGAGAATACGCATCTGATCCATGCGGTCAGGCCGCGCTAGCTCAATCTGGAAGTGCGGTGCAAGAGCGGGCTGCTGCATGATCAGCTCTTCGATTTGGGTGGGGAATACGTTGACACCGCGCAGGATGATCATGTCGTCGCTGCGCCCTGTGACCTTCTCCATCCGCCGCATGCTGCGCGCCGTCCCCGCCAAGAGCCGCGTTAGATCGCGGGTGCGGTAGCGGATGATGGGAAATGCTTCTTTAGTGAGGGAGGTGAACACCAATTCCCCCTGCTCCCCCTCGGCCATGACTTCGCCCGTTTCTGGATTGATGATCTCGGGATAGAAGTGGTCCTCCCAGATGTGCAGGCCATCCTTGCTCTCGACACATTCCATCGAGACACCTGGCCCCATCACTTCGGACAAACCATAGATATCAACCGCATGCATGTCGAACGCCTGCTCAATCTCGAGGCGCATAGCGTTTGTCCACGGCTCCGCGCCAAAGATGCCCACCTGGAGTGAGCAATCGCGCGGATCCAGCCCTTGGGCGTTAAACTCATCCAGAATGGAAAGGGCATAAGAGGGGGTGACAGTTATACCTTTAGGTTTGAAATCTTCAATCAGGCGGACCTGACGCGGTGTCATCCCGCCCGAAATCGGAATCGTCGACAGGCCCAGTGCGTCGGCTCCCAGATGGATGCCCATCCCGCCTGTGAACAGGCCGTAGCCATATGCATTGTGCAGCATATCACCCGGACACATCCCGGCCGCCCGCAATGATCGCGCAACGACGTTGCCCCAATTTTTGAGATCATTCTCTGTATAACCCACAACAGTCGGCTGCCCGGTAGTGCCAGAGGAGGCGTGGATGCGCTTTACCTGATCCTGCGGTACGGCAAACATGCCAAAGGGATAGTTATCACGCAAATCAGTTTTGACGGTGAAGGGGAACTTTGCTAAATCGCTTAAGTCTTTGATATCGTCTGGATGTACCCCTGCTTTGTCAAAGCTGTTCTTGTAGAAGGGCACATTGTCATAGGCGTGGCGCACGGACCATTGTAACCGCTCCAGCTGGAGCGCGCTGATCTCGTCGCGGCTGGCAATCTCGATCGGATCAAGGGTGCTGTGATTTGGTGTAAGGTCTTTCATGCGTTTTCTCCATCTTCGGGAAATAGGTGTCCCTTTATTGTACGCGACAGGCCGCGCATGGTGGCAACGGTGCGCCCGTCTTCCCCCGTGACCAAAACGTCGTACACACCTGACCGCCCGCTCAATGCAGTCTCGGATGCCGTGGCGGTGAGCAATTCGCCCGCCTTTCCCGGCACAATGTAAGTGATCTGGTTTTGTTGAGCGACTGTGAGTTTGTTGTAACTGTTACACGCAAAGGCAAAAGCGCTGTCTGCGAGAGTGAAGATGTAACCACCGTGGCAAATGCTGTGGCCGTTCAGCATCTCGTCGCGCACCCGCATGGTGAGTGTCGCCGCCCCCGGTGCAATGGCTGTGATTTCCATACCCAAGCTCTTGGTCGCATTATCGGTCGAAAGCATAGCGTTTGCTGCTTTTTCGGCGCGCATTTGTGGGGTCATGGCTTAGCCTCAATACGTTTCACAATTTTCGAACCATATCTCTATTTGTAACACAATCAAGCATTTTGATGCTAAAGGGCTTGATTTGCGCGGCATGCGGGGCAACTCTGATGGTATGAATGTACCCAGACTTCCAGTTGGCTCGATTGCCCCTCAGAAACCTGTAGAGCAGGTCGCATTTCATCGAACCGAGCTTTCGGTGATCTTGTCGCTATACGGCAGAATGGTCGCGGCGGGTGAATGGCGTGACTATGGTATTTCGTGCTTGCGAGAAGTGGCAGTGTTTTCGGTCTTTCGTCGTACCGCCGAGATGCCACTCTACCGGATAGAGAAACGGCCTAAACTACGCCTGAAACAAGGTGAATACGCTGTGATTGGCTTAAACGGTCAGGTTCTGAAAAGGGGCCATGATCTCAAGGGTGTTTTACGCGTGCTGGAGCGGAAGTTGATCCGGGCGATTGATTGATGGAGAAGCAATTTGGATGATTTTGCTGCCGCTGGACAAGTAGAGCAAAGCGCCATTCCCGTCATTGACGTGGGGCCAGCACTGAACGGCTCTGATGTTGAGGGGGTTGCAGACCAAATACACCGTGCAGCCACTGAGATTGGGTTTTTTTACATCAACGGTCACGGGATTTTGCCTGATATGATGGACGCCGCCTTTGCCGTGGCGCAGGATTTTTTTGCCCAACGAGCGAGCATCAAAGAAACCGTCGCCGTCAACACGAACCAGCGTGGGTGGATGGCCACGGGGATGTCGACCCTCCAAGGGGCCAAGACCCACGATTTGAAGGAAGTGTTCTTCTGGGGGCCGCAAACAGCAGCGAACGATGTAGATATTCTTGCGGGCAAACCGTTGGTGGCGATCAATCAATGGCCCGATAAAGCTTATCCCCGTTTGCGCAAAGATCTGACGCCATATTACAACGCGGTCTGCGCCGTGGCGCGGCATGTGATGTCTGCACTTGCGCTCAGCCTTGATCGCCCGGCTGATTTCTTCGCCAAAGCCTATGAAAAACCATTGGCGCGAGGGCAGTTGGTTTATTACCCGCCTTCAACAGCGACGGATGACGCGGAAGAGCGGTTTGGTGTGGCGGCGCACACGGATTTTGGCGTTTTGACATTCTTATTGCAAGACATGAACGGTGGTTTGCAGGTCAAACTCAAGTCAGGCGAATGGATCGAGGCCCCGCCTATTGCGGGTACATTGGTCTGCAATATCGGTGATCTTCTGGCGCGGTGGAGCAATGACCGCTTCGCCTCAACCCTACACCGCGTGATCAATAGATCCGGCCGCGCCCGCTATTCCATTCCTGTGTTCTTTGACCCTCACACGGATACTATTGTGGACCCCCGTGATCTGGGCATACCAGATTCCGCGTGCCTCTACCCGCCCGTTAAAGCTGGGGAGCATATCGCTGGACGCAACAAAAAGAGCTTTGCGCAGTTCAAGAAGGAATAACCAGCCTGCGATGTGCAGTGATGGCTCCGTCGGTTTGCGCGATACGGTCAATGGCGTCTTGGATCGGCTCGAAGACCACCGCCATTGCATGTGCATTGGCGTGAATGAGTGTCTCTTCATCCCATACGAGAGCCACATGCCCTTTCCAGAAAAGCAGGTCATTCCGCTCTGGTACGGCCGTATCGTCAAGCAGGGTACCCAGCTCGGCTTCTTGCATATCGCTGTCACCGGGGCAGGATATGTTACAGGCAGCACAGGCTGCTTGCACCAGACCAGAGCAATCAATGCCCCAGCGGCTATTACCGCCCCACAGGTAGGGCGTGCCTGCATAAAGGGAGGCGATATCGGCAGGATCATCTGCAAAATCATCAATTGCAGTGATGTGCTGTACCGGCACGAAGCCGTGCGAAGTCTGGATGAAACCGTCTTGCTCGCCCGAGGAAGCGAGTAAGCTGCCGTGGCTCATGGCACTCCGGTCAATCGATTTGAATGCCGCGTTTTGATATCCGTGGCTGCCAGGTGCGCTGACTTTATGGGTCAAAACCTGTGGCTTGGTCAGCGAGGCAACGCCTACAAACCCGCAATAGTCATCTGCATTTGCTTGGACATAGGCCCAGCCCTCATGCCGCCATAGAACTTTGACCTCCGCACCCAGCAAAAGCTGGCGATCTCGCGCACCGTTGGGTTTGCGCAGAAGGTTCACCACCCCGCGCCCGATTTGCGCGTCTTCATTCAGGCCGGAAAATTCGGGATCGGGGGTCAGTCGGGCGTGGGTCATTTGGTCAATATCCTGTCGAGAGCGTCTAGCAATGCGCGGGTGCCTTGCCCCACGCCCCCCTTGGCGCGCGCGGGTGCGGCGACGGGTTGCCAGCCGTATATGTCGAAGTGCGCATAGTTGCTAGCAGTCACGAACCGCCTCAGAAAAAGGGCTGCGGTGATGCACCCTGCAAACCCGCCAGAGGGTGCATTATCGAGGTCGGCAACCACAGGCTCTATCATATTTTCATAGGGATCATGGAAGGGCAGGCGCCAGACAGGGTCCGCAACAGATGCAGCAGATGCCTCAAGAGCGGCAACAAACTTGGTATCATCGCTGAAATAGGGTGCGAGGTCGGGGCCAACTGCGACGCGTGCAGCGCCCGTCAGGGTTGCCATCGAGATGATTTGATCGGGTTTCTCTTCATCTGCCAAAGCTAATGCATCGGCCAGCACCAAACGACCCTCGGCATCGGTATTGTTGATCTCAACGGTTAGACCCTTGCGAGAAATCAGGATGTCCTGCGGGCGAAATGCGTTGCTAGAAACCGAGTTTTCAACGGCGGGGATTAGCACGCGAAGTTGCACCTGCACGCCTGTGGCCATGATCATATGCGCAAGGCCCAATACTGCGGCAGCACCGCCCATATCTTTTTTCATCAATCCCATTGAGGCACTGGGTTTCAGGTTCAAACCACCCGTGTCAAAACAAACACCCTTACCGACCAATGTGAGCTTGGGACCTGCATCGCCCCAACGCATGTCAATCAAGCGTGGCGCACGATCAGCGGCCCTGCCCACTGTGTGGATCATTGGCAGATTCGCCTTCAGTAGGTCCTCCCCCACAGTGACTTCAATCTTTGCGCCGTGCATATCGGCAAGATCGCGAGAGGCTTGCTCCAGATCGGGCGGCCCCATGTCGGAGGCAGGTGTATTGATCAGTGTGCGGGTGAGCGCTTCGCCATTTGCAATCGCTTCGACACGGGTGACGTCAACACCTGCGGGTGCGACCAGATAAGCAGTCATCGGAGGAATGGTTTTATAACGATCAAAGCGATAACTGCTCAGCAGCCAGCCAAGTGCTTCGATCTCTAACTGGTCCTTTGGCACGCCACTTGCGATACGGTACGTACCCGCAGGCAGTTTCACCGCCGCGGCCGCAAGATGGAACCTCCCCCGTTTCCGTGTTGTGTCGCTGCCGTACCCTACCACGGCAAGGGCGGGGTATTTGTCAGTGGCAGGCAGCGTGAGTGCCTGACCAATTGCACCGGTAAATCCGCTGGCCCGTGCCCATTCAGCAGTCGCCGCAGGCAACGTCGCTAGCCACGCATTCGCCTCATCCTGAGGTACGACATAAAGATTAATCACATCAGATGTGGTGGTGGCGAAACTTAATGTCATGGGCGTGCAGACCTTTCAGATGAAATACGTTCGCCAGCCTAGACAATCCTGCCCCCGCTGCAAGCGGCCTCAGATGCTCAGGTCTTCCATAGACCATATCGCTGATAGCGACCGCTCTCCAATCCGCAGCATCCTTGATAATGTGGCGGCAACAGCGACGTCATCGTCGGCATCAAGGCAAACGGTCACATCAGCGGCGACCTGCGCAAGGCGGTGCATTCCGATCTGGTCTGCAATCGCAATCAGTGACCGCGCATGTTTGCGTAGCTGCACAGGATTTTTGGAACGCCACAGCGCATCACACTGTGCTAAACGCACGGCCAACTCCTCCATCGCGCGGGAAATGACATTCCCCGCACCTGCTTCTCCCAACTGCGCATAGAGTGTTCCCAGCCTGACCTGATCCAGCTGGATTTGTTCGGCAACACGGATATTTACAATGTGGTTCATCTCTCACCCCTAAATTATGCCCCCACGGCTGACGTCCTTATGAGGGGCAGGAGTTTTTAAATGGTTGCCGCCAAGCGGTGTTTTCGCTCGAATTCGGTGATAATTCAGTCTAACTGTGTGCGAACAATTATCAGGAGGCCCGCTTTCCATGAACGAGGCAAAGCCCTTACCAAGCTACTTATTGCAGCGCTATCACGGTTGGAAAGCCACCACTTACGCGGAGAATAGCGCGTGGTACCGCAAGCTCGCGACAGGGGGGCAGCATCCCCGCGCGATGGTTATTTCGTGCTGTGACAGCCGAGTGCATGTGACATCGATTTTTGGCGCGGATCAGGGAGAGTTCTTTATCCACCGTAATATCGCCAACCTTGTACCGGCTTATAAACCGGATGGGGCGCAGCACGGAACCTCGGCCGCAGTGGAATACGCAGTGCGTGTGCTGAAAGTTGCGCATCTTATTGTGTTGGGTCACTCGAATTGTGGTGGCGTGCAGGGGTGTCTGGACATGTGCACAGGCCATGCGCCTGACCTCGACGAAAAAGAGAGTTTTGTCGGGCGATGGATGGACATCTTGCGACCCAAGTACGAGTTGGTCAAGGATATCGCTGATCCCGCAGAGCAGGTTCGCCAGCTCGAAAAGCACTCGATTATGATCTCGCTCGAAAACTTAATGACGTTTCCATGGCTTGCGGAGAAGGTCACATCAGGTGATTTGACGATACATGGAATGTGGACCGATATCGCCGAAGGCGGTCTGGAGTACTATAGCCCCGAGACGCAGTTGTTCGAGCCAGTCTAAGCCCAGGTGTGTTTGGTGTTTCTAAACAAGGTATTTGAATGTCTGAGTTTCTGAGTCTTGCTGGGCAGAACTTGCTCTCACCGATCATCCTCAGCTTTGTGCTTGGTCTTTTGGCAGCGCTTGCCCAGTCTGATTTGAACATTCCCGAGGCTGTTGCAAAGGGCATGTCGATCTATTTGCTGTTCGCCATCGGCTTCAAGGGCGGGGCCAGTGTTGCTTCCTACGGACTTGATGCGCGGCTGGGCTTTTCCTTGCTTGCGGGAATAGTTTTGTCTGCTCTGCTGCCTATCATTGCTTTTGGATTGCTGAAGGTGATGACGGGGATGAGTCGTCTGGACGCTGCGGCAGTTGCTGCGCATTATGGCTCGATCTCGATCGTGACCTTTGTTGCGGCGACTTCGGTGTTGGAAGGGCGAGGCATCCCGTCCGAAGGATACATGGTAGCAGTCGCCGCAGCCATGGAGGCGCCTGCGATCCTGTCCGCGCTTTGGCTCATTTCACGTGGCGGTGGTGCTGACTCCAAAGGGATGGACAGTGCGTTGCTGCGGGAGATCATGCTCAACGGCTCCATCGTTTTGCTGGTTGGCGCTTTTGCAATAGGCTGGGTTACTGGAGAGCAGGGCCTCAAGGAAATCGAGAGCTTTATCGTTAACCCGTTCAAAGGGGTGCTGTGCCTCTTCCTGCTGGATATGGGGTTAGTCGCCGGACGCGGTTTGCGCGGTGGTGGCGGTGTGTTGACTCGCGGTGTGCTGGCGTTTGGCGTCGTAATGCCCTTGGTAGGGGCTATGTTCGGCCTAGGGGCTGGCATGTTGCTGGGGCTGAGCTCTGGTGGTGTGGCGCTGATGATGGTGCTGTCTGCTTCGGCCTCCTACATCGCCGTCCCAGCCGCGATGCGCGTCGCCTTGCCCGAGGCGAACCCGTCGCTCTATCTCACTCTGTCGCTGGGTGTGACTTTTCCTTTTAACCTGACCATCGGTATCCCGCTCTATGTCGGAATTGCCATGGCCGTTAGCGGAGGCTGAATTATGGAAACTCACAAAGCGAAGCGGGTCGAAATCACCATCGAAAACGTGATGGAATCGCGCCTGACCGATGCGCTGCGCAAGGCGGGGGTGACGGGATATTCCATTCTGCCCGTTCTGGGCGGATCAGGCCGTTCGGGTCCATGGACACGTGCAGGTCAGGTAAGCCGTGCGCAGGGCATGGTGCAGGTGGTCTGCATTATTAAACCCGAGCGCCTTGATGCGCTACTTGATGCCGCCTTTGCCGTGGTAGAGCGGCACATCGGTGTGGTGAGCATCGTCGATTGTGACGTCCTGCGGGCCGAACGGTTTTAACGCACCGTTAACCGTACCTGACGCAGGCTTGGGTATGGAATTGGAATCAGTCACTCTCAAACTCCCCCGCGAACTTCTGTCTGGCGCACAACGTGTCGCGACAGCACGCGATGTCAGCATCGGCCATATGGTGCGCCAACTGCTCAAGCGGGAGGTGGACCGTCAACTTGGTACATCACGTGAAGGTGGTCCCGACAAGCGGCTTCTGACTGCGCTCAAAGCGCTGCTTGCGCGTGATATGGAAGAGGCGAGTGACTGGAGCGATCTGGCTGATCGGTTGCGCCTGCACGGCTATGAATTGCGTGAAGTGCGTGGCGGAATTATCCTGCGCAAATCCAGTTGCGGTACTCATGTTTGCAAGGCGGCCGAGATAGGCTTCTCCGAAGCAATACTGGCCAAACGTTTTGGCGCTCCGATGCCCCGTCCTGCACACATCAATACGCATCTGGGTGTAATGCCCGCAGGGGATATTGATGCAACGCGCCACGCGATGCTGTCAGAAAATTTTGCACAGGCCAAAGGCTGGCCTGACCTGATAAACCGACTTGCTTGTGTAGGGATGGAGCTGCGGCCTGTCGGCGCTGACCTTGGCGTGTACGTCGCAGCGACAAGCAGGCATCTATGCAACGCAGGTTCGATTGGTGCGCCGCTCGGCACGCTTGTCCATCGCTTTGGTGGTCCTTTACCGGGTCACTCTTAACCTGCGGTGATGGGCAAAGCCTAGACAAACTGCCGCGGTAAAATCAAAATGCGGAAATGAACTCGCAGCGTTAGGTCAGTGCAGCACCTTTCCATCGGGCCAGCGCACAACCTGCTCGATTGTAATTTGCTGGTTGGCTTCAGCGGCCAGTGAAAAGCTCCACTGCACAAGGCCGCGCCGCTCGTCCACGTCGGTCACGCTCGCCTTGGGCTGGGCATTCCATTCAATTATCAGATCATCCTGTTCGCTATAGGGACGCGCCTCAAGCAGCTCTACATCCCAGGCTTCACGACCAAGGTTTTCGATGTTCATGCGCACTTCCTGCGTTTGGGCATTGCTCCGGCTGATAAGACCGCGATCGCCTTCGCTTTGGTCGATGATCTTGTGACTTAGGCGAAGATCTTCGATTGGACCAAATGCTTGGGTGAGTGTCCCGCCTGCTGGCACTGCGGCAAAACTGCTGCGCCCCACCAGCGATCCATCAATAAACACCTGTGCGCTATCTGCGGCGAGCAAAGGTTCGAGGCCTTCGTTTTTTGCCTCTGCCATCAAGAAGGCAGTGCTGTCACGAGAAGGAACTGCCCGCGCAAATACGCGGGCGTTGAATTCGAGCGCGTCCAGTTCAACCCGCGCCCCTTCGGCACTTTGCGCGATGGTGAGCGGGGAGGGCAGTGTGTATGTCACACCAGGTCCGTCAAAGTTGGGCTGCGGCACCGGCGCTGCTTCCATCGCAACCATTGGTGCGCCGGCCACATCAGCACTCAAGCTGGACCGTTGGAGTTCTTTGCGCCGCTCAGGATCTTCAAAGCGGAGCAATGGGGGATACAGCTCGGAGGGTACAACCTGACCGCTTGGCGCAAGCGTAGAGAGCGTGAGAGCCACGTCTTCCCAATTCTCCCCGCTGTTTTGGTAGATCAGCGCGGCGCGGCGCAATGATATGCGACTATCATCACCTCGCGAAAGCACCACATCATATGTCGGCTGCCAAGAAGCGCGGGCGGGATAGCTTACTGAGGCAATAACGGTGCCAGTTTCCTGTGCCGCAATGGAAAGAGCCAGAAGCGCTTTTGGCTCTGCTGGTGGTGTGAGTGCGGCGAGGGCTGCACGGGCATCTGCAAGATTACGCTCAAGTGCTTCGCGCCCTTCTGCGATGTCCCTAACATCCCGAACGGCCTGTGCCTGCGCAAGTAGGGCATTCAAAATCTCGGCATCAATCATCTGCCCAAGCTCGGCCAATGCCTGTGGAGCGGAGGGCAAGGTATCGCTGGATGCGAGGCTCTCTAGAAATTTGACCCGTGCATCTGCTGCATTCGCACCAAATCCGGCATCTTGTGCGGCATCGTTTAACTCAAGCAGCGCGCGTTCTGCTGTCTTAATCTGTTCCTTCGCAGCAACCACCGCTTCGCTGTCATTGTTTGGCTGCGGCGGAAGTGCATCAGTGCGCAACCGCGTGCCGCTGAGGTTCGCACCGCTGACCGAGACACGCAAACTGCCCGCATCGATCCATTGCGGCAGATCGGGAAGCACAACTTCATGCACGCCAGCGTTCACATCAACGCTAATCTCGCGGGTAACCATAGCAAAACCGCTATAGACGGTCGCCGCCGTCGGAGCCGAGGTGACTGTATAAGTGTCGGCCAAAGCAGGAAGCGGGAGAGCGGCAAGGGCGAGAGGGAGCAAGCGCATATTTATGTGGTCCTTATGTTCAGCACCAACATGCATCGCGGCAGGCCAAAGAAAAAGGGGCGCCCGCGCAGGCACCCCTCAACCATATCCATATGGGCGGAAATCAGCCTTTCTTGAGGCACTCACGGCCGAGCAGTTCAGCGATCTGGACAGCGTTCAATGCAGCCCCTTTGCGCAGGTTATCGGAAACGCACCAAAGGTTAATGCCATTGTCGATTGTGCTGTCCTGACGGATGCGGCTGATGAAAGTTGCATAGTCGCCCACACATTCAATAGGGGAGACATAGCCGCCATCTTCACGCTTATCGATCACCATGATCCCAGGTGCTTCGCGCAGGATGTCACGCGCTTCGTTCTCGTCGAGGTGGTCTTCAAACTCGATGTTGATCGATTCGGAGTGACCTACAAACACAGGAACGCGCACACATGTCGCGGTGACTTTGATTTTGGGGTCGACGATCTTTTTCGTCTCGACCATCATCTTCCACTCTTCCTTTGTATCGCCGGAATCCATGAACACGTCGATTTGCGGGATTACGTTGAAGGCGATCTGTTTTTGGAACTTCTTTGGCGGCACATCGGTGACAGGATTATAGATGCTCTTGGTTTGATCCCAAAGCTCGTCTGCCCCTTCCTTACCAGAACCGGAGACGGACTGGTACGTGCTCACCACAACGCGCTTGATCGTGGCACGATCATGCAGCGGCTTGAGCGCCACAACCATCTGCGCAGTAGAACAGTTCGGGTTAGCGATGATGTTCTTGTTTTTATAGTCGTGGATCGCTTGCGGGTTCACTTCTGGCACGATCAGCGGGATCGCCGGATCATAGCGGTAGAGCGAGGAATTATCGATCACAACGCAGCCTTGCTTGGCCGCGATGGGCGCGTATTTCGCAGTGGCCTCGGAACCGACAGCAAACAGCGCCATATCCCAGCCCGTGAAGTCAAACGTATCAAGGTCTTTCGTCTTAAGCGTTCTGTCGCCAAAGCTGACGTCCGTGCCCAAGGAACGGCGGCTGGCCAATACGGCCATTTCGTCCACAGGGAACTGGCGCTCGGCCAGAATGTTCAGCATTTCGCGGCCCACATTTCCAGTGGCCCCCACGACGACTACGCGATAACCCATCTCGTTTTCTCCAATATTGATGGTTGATGGTCAGCGCCTGTTATACCGCTTTAGGCCTTATTGAAAGAGGTTGGGCGATCAGCGTTCGGTATCGCGGGAAAACAGATAGATGATGAGGCCAATGCTCAACAGTATGGCGAAAAAACCAAGGATTAGGCTGTAGGGAAGGGACGCCGACAAACTGCCTGAGTACTCCGCGTGAATCCGCCCAGTGGCGAACTGTGCGATGCCCACGCCGCCGATGCTGCAGAGGTTGAGCATCGTCACTCCGCGCCCCACAAGATGCGGCGGCAAGAAGCTGCGGCCATGCGCCATGATCGCTGGATAGGTTGAGCCAAATAAACCGATGGCGCACATCAGGATGATGATCCAGATGACACTGTGATCGACGAGCATAATCATCCCGAAAGTGGACAAGAGCATGCCAGCACTGCCGATAAAAATAACCCATTTTAACGTGCGAAATATATTGTCGAGCTTGCTATAGATGAACGGCCCAACCACCATCGCGATCCCCATGGCAAGGGTTGCTTGCCCGATCACGCGAGGGGGGGAATTGAATACTTCGGTAAGGTAGGGTCCGATCCACAAGCCGCGCAGTGCGCCAACTTCGGCGTAGCTTACCAGCATGAGCGGGAAGATGAACCATAGCGCACGGATGCGCAGGACTTCGGCAAAGCTGCCCTTTTGCTCGGATGCCTCTTTGATCGGATCACGTACAGCGAGCCAGATGCCTGCCGCCGTCGCGCTGCTCAGGGCGCATAATGTCCATAGGGCGGCGCGCCACCCCATAGTTTCTGCCGCGAGAGTGGTGGGATAGGACGCAACGATATTGCCGAGCATGCCAACCCCGACCATCATCGATGCAAGAAAAGCAAAGCGTACAGGCGGATGATCCAATGCAAAGATATAGTAGGACGCCATCAAAACAGGTGCGCACCCAACTCCAATCAGCGCCATAGCAATCGAGACATGAAGCGGGGAGGTCGCAAGGGCGAAAACCGCAGCACCGCCACCGCCTCCTAGAAGCAGGAGCGTGGCTGCCGTGCGCCGTGGCCCAATGGTATCAAGTGCCCAACCGATCGGCGGTTGCATCGCAGCAAAAGTGATGAACCACAAGCCGGAGGCAAAAGCGAGGTCCTCAGGCGTGGCCGCGATGTCTGTCGCCAGAAACGGGCTGAGCACTGCGAGGAAGGCGCGAAAAAACTGGCTCAGCACATAGGCAAAGGCGAGCAGCGCAATACCAGCATTCATCCTTTGGTCGCCTGCCATTTTTTAGCCAAGGCGCGTGCCGCCTGACCTAGCAGCAGTACATCAGCACCTACTGCCACAAACTGTGCTCCCGCAGCGATGGCATCATTCGTCATCTCGTCACGCGTGGACAGGATGCCGGGCGCTTTGCCTGCCGCTCTTATCCGCTTGAGGGCATCCATGATCGTCGCCTGTACATCCGGATGGGCGGCGTTGCCCATGTGGCCCATATCAGCAGCCAGATCGGCAGGGCCGATAAACACACCGTCCACACCCTCAAGGGCAAGGATATCATCCAACGCCGTAAGTCCGCGCAAGTTTTCCACCTGTAGAAGCAAGCAAATTTGCGCATCAGCAGTGGTTCCATAATCTGCTATTGTACTAAAACGTGACGCCCGTGCCAGTGCATAGCCGACCCCACGGTCACCATGCGGAGGATAGTTTACATCGCGTACCAGTTGGCGTGCCTGCTCAACCGTCTCGACCATCGGGATAAGAAGGGTTTGCGCCCCTGCATCGAGCGTCTGCTTGACCATATACGTCTCGCCCACGGGAAGGCGGACAACGGCATGGGTGTTTGTACCTGCCAAAACCTGCAGCTGCGCGAGGATGGAGCGCAGGTCATTTGGCCCATGTTCTCCATCGACCACCAGCCAGTCAAAGCCAGCTTGTCCCATCATCTCGGCTGAAAAGGTATCGGCCAGACCCAACCAGCAGCCGAATTGCATTTCACCCTGTTTGAGGGCTCTCTTGAACGGATTGATCGGTGCGGGCATCGGGGCAGTCCTTTTCTTGGGTGTCATCGCACCCTACCGCTGGACTCTCCTGATTGACCAGAGATTGATCATCACCTCGAATATGGTCCCATATGGCCTTGATCTCACGCGGGATCGTTTTCGGCAGGCGCATGGTTTGACTTGCGGTTGGTATCGGATGTGCTGCCCGTGCAATCCCCGCAGCAGAGGATGCGCGCAGCACGCCATCCCTGACCAATGTTTGAAACAGCGTTTGCGCCACATCAGGCGCTAATTTGAGATGCCGCGCCAACATCGCGGGATCCGCTTTTGCCTGTGCCCGCACAATAACCTTTGCCCATGCATATGTCGCCGAAGACACGGGAGGCAGCGCAGAGGCTGTTGAGGTGAGAGTCGACGCAGGCAGGGCAGCGGCACCGGAGAGAGCACCAAGTGAAGCGGTAAATTGTCTTCTGTTCATACGCCCAAGATAGTAACGACAGCCTCGGATTGCGAGTTATTCGAAAATTGAGCGAGTCAAAGGACCTTGATCACGTCTTTATCAATCGCCAGCATATAGCCGCGGCGTGCGATGTTTTTTACCAGTAACTCGCTTACCATCTGGTTGCCCAATGTATCGCGCAACCGCTTGATCCGCGTGGCGCCAGCCGCCTCGTCACAGTCGGCTGACGCGCGACCAGAAATCACACCCTCAATTTCGGAGCCGGTGAGGATGTCGTCGTCCATCCGCGCCTCGGCCAGCACGGCCAATGTCTCCATCGCCGCATCGGTAAGTTTGAATCCGAGATTATTGAGATAGACTTTGTTTTCCTCGCGACTGATTAGAAGGGAGGAAACTTGAATTCCCGTTCTCTCAATCTGGGCCATACGGCGGTTGAATGTGATAAGTAGTGTGAGAAATACGACTGCTGCCACCAACATCGCAGCAGCAAAGATGAGCAGGACACCAATCAGCACACGGTAGTTGCGTAAAGTGTCTGAAAAGGCAGTGCCAGATTGTGCCAGAATCTCCAGAAGCTTGATCTCGGAGGCGGACGTCAGATTGTCATTCTCGATAAAGATACGCTCAACCCGTGAGTTAAACGCATTGGCATCGGGCAGCGCCCAAAACATCACAACCGCCCCGATCACGAGCAATCCAGCCACGGCACAAATGCCAATGACAACAAACCGGCCACCGTCGCGGCGCATGTCAGAAGCGGAGGAAGTTTGATCCGGCACTGTTTTTCCTTTGCGCAAGTCCTTCAGGCCCGAAGACTGATACGACATTAAGCAGTTTCCAGTTCTGCGCACGCAACCGTTGGTCAAGTTGCGCACGTGCCGATGCTTTGGTGCACGGGCCTGTCACCTTCGCAACACCGTAATGCAGCCGAAGGGGGTTGTCCTGCTTGGCCTTGTAGTCGGCATAGCAATCCGCTGCGAAGGCAGGGGTACTGAGGATGAGCAACAAGGTGGCAAGAAAGGGGAGGTAAATATGTTTCATGAGGCCAAAGATGCGTTTTCTCGACCTGATATACAATAACAGGCTGCCTTCGCACTGGATGTTATCCAATAGCAGGGCGCTGTTATTGCCTGTCTGAAGCGGGTAACGCCAAATTGATCCCATACCGCAGCACGTCGTCGGCGTGCAGCCTCTTCACTCTAAAAGGATCACTCTCATGAACCTCACTTTCCCCACCCGCCTCATTGGAACTTTCACTGCTGTCGCGATTGCAGTGACGACATTTACCGCAGCACCAGCCTATGCTGACAATGACCGCGCGGCGCGTACCATCGCTACGCTCCTTGGCCTCGCTGTCGTGGGCAAGATAATTCATGACAATAACAAGGATCGCTCGGATGGGCATGTTACCGTCAATCGCCGAAGCCACGAGGTAGGCCGCGGCACAGTCAAGCCACGCCCCCTGCCACGGCGTGTAGGCCGCGCTGCGTTGCCGTCGCAATGTTTTCGCAGTTTTCAGACCCGGCGCGGACAGGTGAATATGTTTGTCAGACGCTGTCTTGAGAGAAATTACCGTGCTGTGCACCGGTTGCCGCAAAACTGCGCCCAGCGTGTCCGTACAGACCGTGGGATACGAGCGGGCTTTGACGCACGATGCTTGCGCCGCAACGGATACCGCGTTGCGCGTCGTTAACATGGAATTCAACGCGGATGTCGTTTGAGGCAGTGCGTTGAGATCACGCTGCAGTTAAGATAGCGTGATGTGGGGAGGGGAGGATGTTCGGGCATCTCTCCCCTTTTTCTCTTGCACCTTTTCTCGTCATGAGATTTTCGTGACGATATGGAACCTGACTATTCATTCGAGATTGCCGCCCAAGCTCACGGCTATGTTCGCATTGCTGGTGTTGATGAAGTTGGCCGTGGTCCATTAGCCGGGCCTGTCACAGCAGCAGCAGTTGTGCTGGACCCGACCTGCATCCCCGAAGGACTGAACGATAGTAAAAAGCTAACCCATAAGAAACGTGAAGCGCTGTATGCGCAGATTATGGAGGTGGCGGATGTTTCAATCGCTCATGCGAGTGTTGAAGAAATCGACGAACACAACATTCTCCGCGCAAGCCACATTGCCATGGTTCGCGCATTGGAGGGTCTCTCGACACCGCCAGACTATTGCCTGATTGACGGGAACATGGTGCCGCGCGGATTGTTGTTGCCCTCCGAGACAATCATCAAGGGTGATGCCCGTTCTGTTTCGATTTCAGCGGCCTCAATTATGGCCAAAATATGTCGAGATTATGTCATGTTGTCCTTGGCGCAACAGCACCCCGGATATGGCTGGGAGACGAACATGGGATATGGATCAAAAAGACACATGTCTGCACTTCAAGAATTGGGCGTAACCCCACACCATAGACGTTCGTTCAAGCCGGTACACAACATCTTGTGGCAAGAATAATTCCTAATACTTTGATTCAATAAACAAATTGACCACGAATCATGCAGCAGTCATGTTAGGTCTCAAGCAACGAGTGCAAAAAATGCACCGGGCAATGAGGCAGAGCAATGACAGTAAAAAAGAAGGAAGCGCATGCGCTTCCGCTGAACACGATCCTTGATGGCGACTGTATCGAGGTGATGAATTCACTCCCCGAAGCAAGTATCGATCTCATTTTTGCAGACCCCCCGTATAACCTCCAGTTGCGTGGCGATCTGCACCGTCCTGACAACTCCAAAGTGGATGCTGTCGATAATGACTGGGATCAGTTTGACAGCTTTGCCGTCTATGACAAGTTTACTAAAGCATGGTTAAAAGCGGCGCGGCGCCTGCTCAAGCCGAATGGCGCGATTTGGGTCATCGGCAGCTATCACAACATCTTCCGTGTTGGCGCTGCGTTGCAGGATCAGGGCTACTGGATCCTAAATGATGTGGTTTGGCGGAAGTCGAACCCGATGCCGAACTTCCGCGGTAAACGTTTTACCAATGCCCATGAAACGATGATCTGGGCGGGTAAGGACGAGGCAAGCAAATACACCTTTAACTACGAGGCGCTCAAGGCGTTGAACGAAGGCATCCAGATGCGCAGCGATTGGGTTCTTCCGATTTGTAATGGCCACGAGCGTCTGAAAAATGAGGACGGTGACAAAGCGCACCCCACTCAAAAGCCCGAAAGCCTGCTGCACCGTGTGCTGGTCGGTTCCACCAACCCTGGCGACGTGATCCTGGACCCGTTCTTTGGCACAGGCACCACCGGCGCAGTGGCTAAGATGCTGGGCCGTGATTTCATCGGAATCGAGCGTGAGGAAGAATACCGCAAGGTGGCCACCAAACGCATCGCAAGTGTGCGTAAATTCGACAATGAAGCACTCCAGACCACCACTTCCAAGCGCGCTGAACCACGTGTCCCCTTTGGCCAGCTGGTCGAGCGGGGCATGCTGCGCCCGGGCGAGAACCTCTATTCCATGAACAACCGTCACAAAGCCAAAGTGCGTGCAGATGGCACGTTGATTGGCGCTGATGTCAAAGGCTCCATCCATCAAGTAGGTGCTGCCCTCGAAGGAGCCCCCAGCTGTAACGGATGGACATACTGGTGCTATAAAAAAGAAGGAAAAACCGTCTCAATCGACGTTTTGCGCCAGCAAATCAGGGCAGAAATGCAAGCCTGATTCACCACCTTATTTCGAACACCGCCAGTGTCACCGCACCCTCCATATGAGGCATGCGCCGATGACACTCACCTTGGCCCCGCCGTTATGGCGGGGCTTTTTTTGTTGAACACTATACCGACAAGAGACGAATTAAACTGCGCGGGTAGGTATAACAATTTGTAACGCCTCTCAGATCGCGGCCCACATGTTCCCTTGCTTAATTCACACGCGCACGCTTGCGCACGCCGCTGCGCATTGCCTGCTCGACATAGCGTACGCCAAACTCCGACTTGTTCACGACGTAGAGAACGCCAGCAGAGGCCGCTTTTTCCCACATAAAAGGAGTGGGCCAATCACTGACCATAATTACAGGAATTGTGGAGAGTTTCGGGTTAGAGGCCAGCTCGATTGCAAATTCTGCCCCCAAACCGTCCGGCATGTTGTTGTCCAACAAAATGAGCGAGATCTTACCAGATACCAGTGCCTCACGCGCAGATTGAAGCGTCGCTGCGACTTGAACCTGCATCTTGCCTTGCGATCGTCCCACCACGCGGGTCATCATCTGTTGGTCGAACTGGCTGTCTTCGACAATCAAACATGTCGCATTTTTTTGCGGAATTGCGGTGGCGTGCTGCTGCATAAGAATCCCCTGACAACTGTGTTACGTCGAAGGTATCGCAGCGGGGGATTAAGATGACCTTAGCGCGGCTGCGGGGTTTCAGCCTTGTTGTAAGCCTGCCAATCTAGGATTTCGGGATAGTACTGCTCGCGCCAGCGACGCACGCGCGGATTCATAAAGCGCCGCCAGAGCGGTGGCATCATCGCCATCACAGTCATCACTGGATAGCCGTAGGGCAGTTGAGGCGCTTCTTCAGGGCCATAGTTTTGCAACACGGCAAAGCGGCGGTCGGGCTTATAGTGGTGGTCTGAATGGCGTTGTAGATTGATGAGCAACCAGTTGGATGCCTTATGTGCCGCATTCCAGCTGTGGTGCGGTTGGACGTGCTCATATTTGCCGTCCCCCAGATGTTTGCGGGTCAGGCCGTAGTGCTCGATGTAATTGACCAGTTCCAGCTGCCAGATCGCAACGCCAGCCTGCACCACAAACAGCCCCACACCCGACCAGCCACCAAGGGCAAAGGCCATGACAAACAACCCCAGCTGCAAACCCCAATAGCGCCAGAATGGATTGCTCAGGTCGGTCCATGGCAGGTCCTTACGTGCCAGCATCGCCTTTTCCGCACCAAATGCGCTGTGCCAACATTCACGCAGCACGCGCGGGTAATAGCGGTGGAAACCCTCGTTATAGCGCGCTGTCACGGGATCGCGCGGGGTCGCCACATAGCGATGATGCACCAGAAGATGCTCAGAGCGGAAATGGGAGTAGAGAACCATCGCCAAAAGGGCATCCGCCATCCAGCGCTCCATCTTGCTCTTTTGATGCATCAGTTCGTGGGAATAGTTAATCCCCACAGTCCCCGTAATCACGCCAAGACCAAAGAATACGCCAACGCGTTCAAGTGCGCTCAGATGCTCTGCCTGAGGGACATACCAGAGCAGGCTGATCAACAAAATAAACTGCACAGGGGCCCAAACGATCGTGATCATCTTGTACCAGAAAAGGTCGTCTTCGGTTGCACTAAGGTCTGCGTTTTCCCTATTCAGCCCGAGGGCCGCATCAAGAAGAGAAAACATATACCAAGTGACCAGCGGTACGATCAGTAGTGTCCAACCCCCAAACAGCGCCCCAACCCACACCAACGGGATCAGCCCGAAGGATATCCAGAATGGCAAGGCGCGGCTGAGTTTTGACATCTCGGAAGGCGGAATCGTTACATCTGTCATGGGTTTGGCCTCAAACTGTTGGACAGACTATATCAAAGGTCCGTGTGTTGTCATATGTGGCGTTACGTCATCGCGGAGCAGGTTAAACGCCTTGCGCATCACGGTTGGCAGGTCCGAGGGCCGAAAATCTGTGTGTGGCTTGAACGTGCCCACATGCGGCGCCTCATTCTGCGACAGCTCTGCCGTCATTACGCGCAGGATGAGATGAAAATGCGTAAAGGTGTGGCGCACCTCTCCTTCGACTTCTTCCCAATCTCCTTGTGCGGGTGGGGCGCTCTCTGGATGGGGTAGACTGATCTCGACCCATTCCGACCCGGGCCAGCCGAGCATACCGCCAAGCAACCCTTTTTCGGGGCGTGTTTCCAACAGCCACGCACCATCGCTCCGGCGACCGAGATAGACGGTGCCATGACGGACCGGTTTTGCTTTTTTCGGAAGCTTTTTGGGCAATGCTGCCATCGTTCCCGCACGACGTGCTGCGCAGGGCTCATGAACTGGACAAATACCACAAGCAGGTGATTTTGGCGTACAGATGGTGGCACCCAAATCCATAACGGCCTGAGCATAATCGCCAGCCCGCACATCAGGGGTGTGGGTTTGCGCATGCATCATCAGCTGCGGTTTCGCGTCGGGAAGGGGGGTATGCTCATCGTATAGCCGTGCCATAACCCGTTCTACGTTACCATCCAGAACGGCGTGGGGCAGATCAAACGCGATCGAGGAGACGGCTGCGGCTGTATACGGCCCGACACCGGGCAATTTCAGAAGTTCCGCATGATCAGCGGGGAAAGTCCCGTCATACTCCTCAACAACAGCACGTGCGCATTTCAGCAGATTGCGTGCGCGGGCATAATACCCAAGGCCCGCCCATTCTGCCATGACATCAGCATCCTCAGCAGCCGCCAGATCGCGCACTGTGGGCCACCGGGCGATAAATTTTCTGAAATAGTCCTTCACCGTGGCAACAGTTGTCTGTTGTAACATGATCTCGCTCATCCAGATGGCGTAGGGATCGGGAATTTGCCCTGCGGCACGGTCCTGCGGCGACACGCGCCAAGGCATCTCACGGGCATGGACATCATACCAATCCAACAACATTACAGAGATGTTATTCTTATCACGCACTGTTTATGAACCAATCCTGAATTGCTATAGTGGCACGGCCTGCGCGTTGCGCTATGATACCAGTCGAGAACATAGCGCGGCACCCCATTGGGTGCCAGCATCCACAGCAGAAAGCATGCAATGCCACCCCGCCGCACCACCACCAAAGGATTCGCTCGCACGGCAAGCTTGCTGACGAGCAAAATTCGCAAGGCCTCGGAAAGTCGCGGGTTTGCGCAGTCGCGACTGCTCACCAACTGGGCTGAAGTTGCGGGCGAAGATGCTGCCGCCATCTCAAGACCTGTTGAAGTTTCATATGGTCGCGGCGGTATGGGCGCCACGCTGACATTGCTCACCACAGGGGCTAATGCCCCCATCCTTGAAATGCAAAAAGAGCAACTGCGCGCACGAGTAAACGCGGTTTACGGCTATAACGCCATTGCGCGTGTCCGTGTTACCCAAACCGCCGCGACAGGGTTTTCTGAAGGGCAGGTCATGTTTGAGCATGCGCCGCAGAAAAAGATCGCAGTGCCTGACCCTGCGATCAAAGCAAAAGCCACACAAACCGCTGCCCCCATTGGTGACGAAAGCCTGCGCGATGCCCTTGCGCGGCTGGGCGAGAACATATTGAACAAACAAAACCGCTGAGCGCACGCCAGCCTGACATGACACCGAATAAAGGATGCACCATATGAACCGCAGAAACCTTCTCCTTGGCTCCGTTGCCGTACTTGGCCTTGGTGGCTGGTATATGACCAGCAACCGCAGCACGACGACTGTTGCCTTTCCTGACGCGCCACTGCCCGGTGCTGCGAATGCCCAAACAACCACTGGTGATGTCGATACTTCGTCTATTCCCGACATGATTTCGGGCAATCCTGATGCGACAGTTGAAGTGATTGAATATGCATCCTTTACGTGTCCGCATTGTGCGACCTTCCACACGGGCGCATTCAAAAAGCTGAAGTCCGAATACATCGACACAGGTAAGATCAAGTTCATTTACCGCGAAGTGTACTTTGATCGCTTCGGTCTTTGGGCATCCTTGATCGCGCGATGTGGTGGCGAAGAGAAATTCTTTGGTATCGCTGATCTGATCTATGCAGACCAGGACGGCTGGAGCCGTGCAGGTGATCCTGCCGCAATTGTCGAAGAGCTGCGTAAGATTGGCCGTTTGGCTGGTTTGGATAATGAGACGCTTGAGGCATGTTTGCAGGATGGCGACCGCGCCCAAAACCTTGTGGCATGGTATCAGGAGAACGCAAAAGCTGACGGTATCGACAGTACGCCGAGCTTTGTGATTAACGGTAAAAAGCACGCCAACATGTCCTATGAGGATATGAAGGCGATCATTGACGAAGCATTGGCAAACTGATGGCGGCGCCGCTCACAGGACTCAAGGTGATTGAGCTGGCGCGTGTGCTGGCGGGCCCATGGGCTGGTCAGACCTTTGCTGATCTGGGTGCGGAAGTGATAAAAGTGGAAAGCCCTACTGGCGACGACACACGCCAGTGGGGACCACCGTTTATCGACCGCGAAAATGATCACTCAGCCTCGTATTTCCACTCGACCAACCGTGGCAAGGCGTCTGTGGTTGTGGATCTGCGTACATCAGAGGGGCAAACAAAGATGCATGCGTTGCTCGAAGATGCTGACATTCTGATCGAGAATTTCAAGACAGACGGCCTTGCCAAATACGGCATGGATTATGACACGTTGAAAGAACGGTTTCCGAAGCTCATTTATTGCTCCATCACCGGCTTTGGCCACACAGGACCTTATGCCCACCGCGCGGGATATGACTTTATTATTCAAGGGATATCGGGCCTTATGTCGATTACAGGAGAGCCGGATCGACAGCCGCAAAAGCATGGCACGGCAATTACAGATGTATTTACAGGGATTTATTCAGTCGCGGCGATCCTCGCAGCCCTGCATCAGCGAAACACTACAGGCGTAGGTCAGCACATCGATATGTCGTTGCTGGATACAGCGGTCGCAATCACTGGCAACCAAGGGATGAACTATCTCACTACGGGCATCTCGCCAAACCGTATGGGGAATGCCCATCCAAATCTAACACCCTATGAGGTGTTTGAAACATCTGACGGGCACCTCATCATTGCGACTGGCAATGACGGCCAATACCAGCGCTTGTGTGATCTCCTTGGACTTGAAGGAATGGGAACTGATCCCGATTACGCCAAAAACGCAGACCGCGTTGCAAACCGTTCGGCAATGAATGCGCGCATTGAAGGCGCTACACGGTTGCGCACCCGTGATGATTTGTTGGCAAGCTGTGAGGCGCATAACGTCCCCGCAGGGCCAATCAACAAAATGGAAGATATGTTTAACGATCCTCAGGTGAAAGCGCGCGGTATGCAGATTGAGCTGGACGGTGTGCCGGGCATAAGATCGCCCTTCAAGTTTTCAGGTGCCGAACTGAATCTGTCGCGCCCTTCGCCCAAATTGGGCGAAGATGACTGAGGCGGGGAGCAATTTTTTCTGAAAAAATTGGTTGAAAATTTTTCTGAAAATTCTGCTCTACTTGGGGGAAGGCATCACTTTTTTTAGAACTTCCCATAGGGGGCTTGGCTCTACAACTTTTAACCGGACTGGCAGCGTTATCACCTTGGAGCGAAACGCAGGGGGCAGACGTACCGCGTCTTTCTCGGTGGTGACCAGCTGAGCTCCTTTTGCGCGAGCATCTGCCTCTAGCCGTCCCAGTAATGCTGCTGTCAACGGCTGGTGATCTTCCAGCGGTTCAGCATGTATCAAGGTAGCGCCCAAGCCCCGCAAAGTGGCAAAGAATTTCTCAGGATGGGCAATGCCCGCAAAAGCGAGCAGGGGCGTGTCGGTCCAATCCATACCAGTTTGCAAGGGGGCCAGTGAGGCGCGCGCCAGTGGTAGTGTTGTCGGTAGAGTTGAAGTGTCAAAGCTGTCCTGAGATGCCATATCACCGATAGACAGGAGCACATCAGCGCGGGCAAGCCCAACCGCGACCGGTTCGCGCAAGGGTCCAGCAGGCAGGCATAATCCGTTTCCGAACCCCTTTTTCGCATCAACAACCACGATGCTCAGATCATAAGCAAGTGCGGGGTTCTGGAACCCATCATCAAGCACAATCACTTGTGCGCCCGCATCTTGTGCTGCTACGGCACCCGCCGCACGGTCGCGCGCAATCCATACTTCAGCAAAGGCGGCCAGCAACAATGGCTCGTCCCCGACTTGTTCAGCGGTATGCTTGGCGGGATCAACGCGTACTGGACCCTCGAGCGTACCGCCATAGCCGCGCGAAACGATATGCGGCTCAAGATACTGATCGCGCAAATACTCGACAACGGCGATCACAGTAGGGGTTTTACCTGTGCCGCCTGCATTGATATTTCCGACGCAAATCACCGGCACCTTCATCTTGAGCCTTGGCCCCTGTGCCAACCTGTGGGCGGTCGCCCGCGCATAAAGCGCACCAAGTGGTTGGAGCAAACGTGCGCGCAGTCCTGCGCGGGGACGATGCCAGAAATCGGGTGCACGCATCAATTCACCCCCTGCTGTGTGTCCAGAGTGTCCTGCACCAGATCGGTAATCCGGTCCGTCAAGGCAGCTCCCTCTGTCACGACATCCCATCCAGCATGCGCCATGATCGCGGCCTGATCTGGTGCCACAAGCCGAGAGACGGCCATACCGAGTGCCGAGCTGTCATTAATGATGCGTGCGGCACCTGCCGTAGCGAGCCGCGAATAACTCTGCAGGTGTTTGCCAACACGCGGGCCATAGAGCACCGCAGACCCCAATGCCGCCGCTTCTAGTGGATCAACCCCGTGCCGCCCCGCGACGAGTGAGCCACCAAGGAACGAGACAGGCGCCACGCGGTAAAACAGACCCGCATCGCGCACATCATCACTTATGAGGACCTGTGTGGTCTCATCGGGATAGTTTCCGTCATCCCAACTCAGCACTCTGAATTCCTGCTTTCGCGCTTCTTCAACGGCGTCTTGAGCGGTGAGGTTTCCGGCAGGACGCAGCACCAGCAACAGGCGGTGCGACAGGCGCAAAGCCTGCCTATGCGCGGCCAGCACGGTCTGCAGCTCTTCTTGCTGCACACCATTGGCAAACCAGATGGCCCGTCCGATACAGGTGGCGGCGAGATCGGCGAGATCCGCCTCGTTACATCCCAAAGCCTGACTGCCTGCTTGTAGGGCAGTAGTTATTTCGATGTCATCCTTGTTCAGGCCCAGCTGCATCAACCGCCGCGCAGTCGCAGGGGTGCGGACCATAACGGCAGCGAACAAGGGCAGCAGGCTACGTGCTACATCGGGCAGCCACCTGTCGCGTCGCCCGTCAAACCCTGATGTGTCGGCATTGACCAGATACAGGGGGCAGTTCCGTTCTGCGGTGGAGAGGATAAGATTGGGACGTAATCCGCCCCAAATCCAGACACAGCAATCAGGTGCCCAATGGTCTAGAAATGCATTCACGCTGCTTGGATGATCATCACAGATCTGGGTCACATGGATGCCGGTGGGGATGCTTGTCGGATCTTCCACAAGGTTGCGGGGAATCTCGATCATTGTGATGAGTACATTCAGCCCAGGCCTGCCGATCATCTGGCGTACTGCAAGGTCTTGGACCGCCAGAAACGCGTCCCCTTCAGCGCAATGTATCCAGAGCAACTCCCCCTCTGGGCGCAGCGTGTCCAAGGCTGGCATCCGTGCCTCACCACGCCGAGCGAGTGCACGGTACGCTGTGAGGCCAAGTGAGCCAGCCATAATGTCTTAGCCCAGCTCTTCGGTGGAGGAGGCGGGCGTTTCTTCGTCCCGCAGGCGGTGTAAATGTGCGATGAAATAGCGCATGTGAGCATTGTCCACGGTACGCTGCGCCTCATTTTTCCATGCATCATACGCGGCGGCATAGTTCGGAAAAATGCCGACGATATGCAGGTCGTCCACATTTTTGAACGTATTCTCGCTGGGGGTTACCAGCTCACCGCCGAAAACAAGGTGCAGGCGTTGGGTCATGGGAATGTATCCTTTGAATTTGCTTGTGATGTGTTTGCACGTGGCAGGGGCATGGCGTCAAGCAGTCGCAGGCTTAAGTTAAGGCATCCATAAGCGCTGCATGAATAGCACCACCGCCAGCAACAACACCGTCCAGCCGCGGATCGGCGCTGTTGAACCGCAACGGTGCGCCGCGCTGGTTGGTGATTGTGCCGCCTGCTTCGGCGATGATCAATGCGCCTGCCGCAATATCCCACTCCCAGCTGGGGCGCAGGGTCAGCATGCCGTCAAACCGTGCCTGAGCGACAAGTCCCAAGCGATATGCCAGCGATGGACGATAAGCACATTTGAACGGAGGACAGGCACCGCTGCGCCACACCGGGCCAGCGAGGGCAGGTTTTGCGGCAAGGATCGTTGACTGGTCAAACTGTGAGATGCCAGAGGCGCGGATTGGAGCGCCATTGAGATAGGCGCCTTGCCCAAGAGCGGCTGTATAAAGAAGGCCGCGCAAGGGCAAGAAGACAACAGCCGATGTAACCTGTCCGTGCTCAGCCACGGCAATCGCATGGGCCCAAGTGTTGGCGCCTTCGGTGAAGCTGCGTGTGCCGTCAATGGGATCAACGATAAACACGCGATCATGAGATAGCCGCTGTGTCCCGTCCTCGGTTTCCTCCGACAGCCAGCCATAGTCTGGACGCGCCAACAGCAATTGCTGTTTGAGCATGTCATTTACGGCCAGATCAGCCTCGGTCACAGGTCCCGCACCATCGCCTTTGTCCCACCGCTTTGCTGTTTTCCCAACAAAGCTGGTGGCCACACGGCCCGCCATCCGCACGGTATCAATGAGAAGGGGGAGGTCAGATGCCGGCAATGGTCATGCCTGGAATAAGGAGAGAGGGGACAACGCGGCTCAGATGTGTTCGCGCATCATTGGCAGGGACTATTGAAAGAAGCATGTCGCGCAGGTTTCCAGCGATAGTACATTCATTAACCGCATAGGTGACTTCGCCATTCTCGATCCAGAGGCCTGCTGCACCGCGTGAATAATCCCCTGTATTCGGATTGATGGTTGAGCCAATCATGGAGGTGACGAGCAGCCCTGTCCCCATATCACGGATCAGATCGTCGCGGCTGGCCTCCCCTCGGGTCAATGCCATGTTCCACGGGCTGGGCGTGGGGCCAGAACTGGTTCCGCGTGCAGCATTACCGGTTGAGGGCAGGCCAAGCTGGCGGCCTGTACCCAGATCGAGCGTCCAGCTTTTCAGCACACCGTCTTCAACCACCTCACGTTTTGAAGTAGCGAGGAATTCACCATCGAAAGGGCGGCTTCCAGTGACGCGCGGACGGTGTGGATCTTCGGTGAGCGATATGCCTTTTGGCAAAACCTGCACCCCCATAGCATCGCGCAAAAAGGATGCACCGCGCGTGATTGCACTACCGTTGATCGCGCTTAACAAATGCCCGATGAGAGAGCTTGAAATGCGCTCGTCAAACAAAACAGGGTAAGTACCTGTTGGCGGCTTGCGCGGGTTGATCCGCGCCAACGTCCGTTCGGCAGCGATACGACCGATTTCGGTGGGACTGCGCATGTCACTTTGGAAAATGCGGCCGTCCCCGTCATAGTCACGCTCCATCCCGCTGCCAGTGCCAGCAATTGCGACACAGCTAAGCCCGCGATCAGAACGGCGGTAGCCGCCCGAAAATCCGTTTGAGCCCGCCAGATTAACTTCCCGGGCACCATATCCTGCACTAGCGGATTGCACTTGGCTGATACCCTGTACGGCGAGAGCGGCAGCCTCGGCCTCGGCCGCATCTTTCTGAAGGGCTGCTGGATCAGGCTCTGGTGTCGGGTCAAATAGCTCAAGCGCCTCGGCATCCCAACTGCTTGTAATCTGGTCAGTGTCGGCAAGACCCGCATAGGGGTTCTCAGGCGCTTCACGGGCCATTGCCACAGCACGCTCCGCCATCTCTGACAGAGTGCGCGAGGAGGTATCGGAGGCAGAGACAATGGCACTGCGCTGGCCCACAAAAACTCTCAGGCCGATGTCGGTGCCTTCTTCGCGTTGGGCTTCTTCCAGCACACCCGCACGCACATCCACAGAGAGGGATGTGCCGCGTACGGCCATTGCATCGGCACTATCCGCGCCCGCTGACTTTGCGACTTCCAACATTTGCGCTGTGAGCGCATCGAGGGCTTGGGTCATCATACTCTCCTGATTAGAGGCTAGAGGTAGCTGTGCGGACCTGCTCCCGCAAGGGCACGTGCCAAAAGAAAAGCGGCCCGCGTTGGGCCGCCTTTGTCGTTCGTACATGAAAAGAGCGTTATTTAATCCGCTGCCCATTGGCGAGGATTTGACCTGCATCGTTGAATTCGATCTTGGAGGTGAGCGTGTCGGGCGCAGCACCGGGGACAGCAAACAAACCCATCATCATGCGCGCACCCATAGCCTGTTCGGCAGGCAACATGCCAATCGCGGTCAATTTATCCATCAGCTCGTTTGCACCTGCGATGTTGATATTGATATCGCCCACAGGCTTGGGAATACCTGCCATCGTGGTTGTGTCGATGTTGTCGAATGTAATGTCACCTGTCGCCTCAACTTTGGCCCCCAATGCGTCGACCAGCAGGCGGTCAATCTTGAGCGCGTTCAGTTCTGCGGGAGCGGCGCCTGTCATAGCGAGCTGTTGTGCGTTTTGCGGGGATAATCCGTCTACCAGAACCTTTGCCTTGCCGCTTAGATCGATTGCCACGGTCGCAGGATCACGGGGAAGTTGAGCAGAGGCATCAAACAGCGCCCAGATTATATCGGACATGGTGAAATCAGTCATGTTGAAGGCAAGTTTAAAGTCTTGCGGATCGTCGGACTTGGCCACAGGGGCACGAAGTTCAAATCCGTATTTGGCCATCTCGACAAACAGTGGGAACGGCAAGCCAGCAAGCTGTCCGCCCATCTGTACCTGATCGGCGCTTACGTCATACCGCACACCTTGGGTATCCATAGCTATACCAAAAGTGGACCGCGCCGTACCTGTCTTGATCTTGGTTGTGCCTTCGTCAGAAGTAACTTCGATTTGGGTTTCCGTACCATTTGCGTTAAACGTCCCGTCTACTGCAAAACCCTGCGCCAGCAGTGCGGCGACATCCTGCGTTTGACTGACATCTCCCATCGGCATATTGCTTATTCCGCGAAAGGAAAGATCGGAAAGCGCGCTGTTTATGCTTATATTCTCGCTTTCGCCTTCTTCTTGCATGAATAAATCATAGGCAATGCTGCCGATCTGCATGGTTTGTGTATAGCTACGCGTATCGCTGACTGTCACATTGGTTTTTGAAGCCAGCGCTGTGCCAGTCAAAGAAAAGCGTACGCTGGAATCATCAAGCGGAGCACCACCTTCGGTTAGCGATGTGAGCGCCAAGCCAAAGGTATCTGCTGTGTAGTCATAGACCAATGCAGAAGCATCACCTCGTACGGTCATAACCTGCCCTGTTTGTGTTAATAGAGCCCCAATCTGTTCAAGTGGCTGCGGGGCAGGGTTTGTCACGTCGATGGTGATGGGCATCTCGCTGGGCATCACTATGGCAACACTGCCATCATTGTTCTCGACAAACTGGAGGTCACCGATGCGTACGGTAATTGCATCAGTGGCCGCACCACCATTACTCGCCACAGAGATTCCAGAAACCAAAAGCGCGCCAGCTTCCGCAGCTTCGGTAGCTGTGACTGTATATCCCATTCCTTCAAGGTATCCGCGCCAGTCCCCCCAGACATCTCCAGCGGTAAGATCCGCACTAGCCGTGGTCGCAAAGAGTGTAAGACCAAGTGCAGTGGTCGCTATATAGGAGCGGGTAAGTGACATGTCTGGAAATCCTCGTGGTTCAATATGTTGTCTAAAAGTCTGGCAAAGAGGTGGCTTGGTCAAGGGGTGGTTCCTTTTGGCGCCGCACGCTAGGTTCCGATCCAACGGATACACTTTAACCTGCTCTAACAGGGAGAATACCAATGGATATGACAGGAAAAACGGTAATGATCACAGGCGCAAGCCGTGGCATCGGTGCCGAAGCTGCGCGGGTTTTCGCCAATGCGGGGGCGAATGTGGCTCTGCTGGCCCGCTCCCAAGACGACATTGCCGCCCTTGCGGGGGAGATTGGCGAACGTGCGATTGCGATTCCGTGTAATGTTGCCCGCTACGGCGAAATATCAGCGGCTGTCGCGACAACGGTGCAAGTCTTTGGTGGGCTTGATGTTTTGATAAATAATGCTGGCGTGGTCGATCCCATCAGCCATTTGGAAGACGCCGATCCCGATGCGTGGGGCCAGCTGATCGACATCAATGTTAAAGGCGTCTTCAATGGCATGCACGCGGCACTACCCGCGATCAAAGCAGGCGGAGGTGGCTCTATCCTCACGATCAGTTCAGGTGCCGCGCATAACGCGATTGAGGCATGGAGCGCCTATTGCGCCTCCAAGGCTGCCGTCAACATGATGGGCCGTTCCTTGCACCTCGAAGAAGCGGCGAATGGCATTCGTGCCATCGGTTTGTCGCCAGGAACGGTAGCAACCGAAATGCAGCGTAAGATCAAGGCATCGGGAATAAATCCAGTGAGCCAGCTGGATTGGGACGTGCACATTCCAGCGGATTGGCCTGCGAGATGCCTCCTGTGGATGTGTAGCGCTGAGGCGGATCAATATTGCGGTGAGGAAATCTCACTGCGCGAAGATACCATTCGCCGTGCGGTAGGCCTCATATGATCGAGCTGTCGCAAGAAGGCGGTATCTGGACTGTAACACTCAACCGTCCAGATAAGGCGAACGCGCTGACCGAAGATATGCTGCGCGAGTTGTGCGAGATTATGGAGCGCGCTGGCGATGCGCGTGCCGTGATCCTGACGGGGCGCGGCAGGATATTCAGCGCAGGTGCCGATCTTGAAGCTGCACGCGCGGGTCTTGCCGTATCGGATCTCTGGGAACGGTTGTCGACTGCGATTGCCGTGCTTCCCGGCCTTACGATTGCGGCACTCAACGGCACACTTGCGGGCGGTGCGATGGGCATGGCGTTGGCCTGCGACATGCGCATCGCGGTGCCAGGGGCCAAGTTCTTTTACCCGGTAATGAAGCTTGGGTTTCTACCGCAACCAAGTGATCCAGCACGCATGACAGCCCTCATTGGACCCTCACGGACCAAGTTGATTCTGATGGGTGGACAGAAGATACTGACAGATGAGGCGCTTGCCTACGGCCTAATTGACCGTGTTGTAGCGCCTGAAGCGCTCCTCGAGTCCGCGCAAATGCTCTGCGTTGATACCATCGCCGCGCCCCAGCATATTGCGCAAGGGATCAAGGCGATGTGCCAGTAACTTAGATCAACGGCACAAACGGCACATCACAGGCGGTCAAAAGCAAAAGGGATGTGAGAATAAGAGCGATACGCATGATGTGTTTCCTGTAACTGCTTGGCCCATTCGGACGTTTTGCGATATGTAGCACAATCTAGCGCCCTGCACATCGGTTTATCATGCTCGGGCGATGTGAGTGGCTGCATTTTGCGCACTGCGAGCGGTTGATCATATCGCTCCACTTGATCCTGCGGTGTCACTGGGTCATGAGGGTAGAACGATCAACCAGATAAGCAAAGGCGCTGGTATGGATTTCGACCTGACGCAATATCCTCCAATCGTGCAGCAAATTGCGGGCTATGCGGTGCAAGGCTACGAGCTGGCAATGGGGTGGCTGCTGAGCCCTGCTGCGTGGTCGCAGTTCGGGATCCTTGTGGGTGCCTATCTTTTGGCGGTGCTCATCACACGCAGATTGCGTCCTGCCTTGCATAAGCTGATAGATCCGGGTGAAACGCAAAACCTGTTCACTTCTGCGCGGCTGTTTATTTTGCAGTTCCTGCCACTGATTCTGCCACTGCTGGCATTTGCGCTGACTGGCATCGGGGAGCAGGTCGTCCGCTCTATCTTCGACAGTGGTGCGGTAATTGCCTTCGGAAAACGCCTGTTCCTCTTCTTGGCGGTGCGCATTTTTGTGCGTGAAATTCTAAAAGACCAGTTCCTCAAGCTGCTGGGCCGGTTCATGCTGTTGCCTATCGCAGCACTCTATACCTTTGGTCTGCTCGATATTGTTAGCCTGCAACTCACGGAGACTGTTGTTGGCGTAGGTAATATTCGCTTCTCGCTTATGTCGATTGTGCGCGGACTCATCGCAGGCTCACTGCTGTTCTGGCTGGGTCAATGGTCCAATAGCCAGACATCTGCGCTTATCGAAAAACAGGAAATGCGCCCGTCCATTCGACAGCTGTTGATCAAAACCGTCGAGTTCATGATCTTTGGCGTTGCCTTCTTGGTGCTGATGAATGTGATGGGGATCAACCTAGGCGCCTTGGCGGTCCTTGGTGGTGCGATCGGTGTTGGTCTTGGTTTTGGCCTTCAGAAAATTGCATCGAACTTTATCTCGGGTGTAATCCTGCTGGTTGAGGGTCAGGCAACGGTCGGGGATTATGTCGAACTGGATGGCGGCGAAAGAGGCAAGATTGTCAAAATGACTGCCCGTGCTGCAATCTTAGAGACCTTTGATGGCCGTTGGATTGTGGTTCCGAACGAAGACTTTATCACAACGCGGGTGGTGAACTATTCCGATTCTGGATCTGCCAACCGGTATGAAGCAGAATTCTCGGTGAGCTATGATACCGATATCAATTTGGTGCCCGACATAATCGAAACTGCCGTATCAAAGCATCCCGAAGTGCTTGATCTGCCCTATCCGCCCGATTGCGAATTGCGAGGATTCGGTGATAGCGGTATCAATTTTGCGGTAGAGTTTTGGGTAAACGGTATCGACGACGGGCCAAACAAATACACATCCGATGTGCTGTTCCTGATCTGGAATGCACTCAAAGATAACGGCATTGAGATCCCCTATCCCCAGCGCGTTGTCGAAATCAAAGGTGGCCTTCCGGCCGCCGTCTCAGGAGTTCCGGAATGAAACATGCCGTTGTAATTGGCAGTGGGCCTGCGGGCCTGATGGCTGCCGAAGTAATGGCACAGGCGGGGATCAAAGTTACGGTTTGTGAGGCAAAGCCATCCGTCGGGCGCAAATTCCTGATGGCGGGAAAGTCTGGTTTGAACCTCACGAAAGAGGAAGCCGCCCCTGCGTTTCACGCATCTTATACCGAGGCTGAGCCATGGCTGATCCCGATACTGGATGCGTTTGGTCCAGAGGCAGTGCGAACATGGGCAGAAGGTCTTGAGCAAGATCTGTTTACAGGCACCACAGGCCGCGTTTTTCCCAAGGCCATGAAAGCGTCGCCGCTGTTGCGCGCGTGGTTGATGCGTCTGAGCGATCTGGGCGTCACGGTAAATACCCGCTGGCGTTGGACGGGATGGCAAAACGGGGCGTTGGCATTCGATACACCCGACGGCGCACAAAGCATCGCGGCAGACGCGACGATTCTCGCGCTGGGCGGCGCCAGCTGGCAGCGGCTTGGCTCAGACGGCGCATGGTATTCGGTGCTGTTGGAAAAGGGTCTGCGGCTCAGCCCGTTTGCGCCTGCAAACGCGGGCCTGTCGGTGACATGGTCGACCTTTATGGAGAAACACCTCGGCACGGCGCTCAAGAGTATAGCGCTGAGGTCGGGATCTTATGCGTCACGTGGTGAGGCGATACTATCGCGCAATGGCATTGAAGGTGGTGGCATCTATTCGGTGTCACGCGGGGTTCGTGAAGGGCAGCCTCTGGTGCTCGATCTTGCGCCTGATCTGACTGTCGCAGCGATCACACAAAAACTTTCGAAGCCACGGGGCAAGGCTACGCTGACGAACCATATCCGCAAATCGCTCAAGCTGGATGCGGTGAAGATCGCGCTCTTGCAGGAAATGGCGATGCCTTTGCCAAATGAACCTGCATCGCTTGCAGCACTCATCAAGGCGCTGCCCATTCGCCATAACGGGTTGCGGCCCATGGATGAGGCGATTTCAACAGCGGGGGGGATCACTCGCGAAGCATTGGATGACGCGCTTATGATAAAAGCGCTACCAAACACCTACGCAGTGGGTGAAATGCTTGATTGGGAAGCGCCCACAGGCGGCTATTTGATCACCGCCTGCCTGGCGACAGGGGCTTGGGCGGGCCACAATGCAGCGGCCCGACTGAACGCTTAAGCTGTATCGCGGGCGCGGGTTGCTTTGAACGCCTCGCGCTTGCGTATGCCACTGGCCCAGTCTGCCAGACGTGGATTCACAGGCTCAAACCCCGCACCGATGGACCAGTTGAGGCAATGCACTGCCAATAGGTCAGGCACGGTGATTTCGTCTCCCATCAGGAACGGTCCCTCCAAACGCTCTGCCAGCGTTTCGGCTGCGCGCGCAAACTCAGCTTTTAGGCTGCCCTTAATTTCCGGGACGCGCATGTCTTTGGGCCAGACAAAGCTGTGTTTGGCGGCGGCCCAAAGGATCGCATCAAACTCGTCAATCAGCCAGAACAGCATTGCATCTTGTCGCGCTCGTGCAATGGTGCCAGCGGGGGCAGTGAGCATCCCGTGCTTGTCCGCCAAATACTGCATTATGGCTACAGAGTCGGTGAGCAGGTCGTCACCGTCCATCAGCGCGGGCACTTTGCCCGTCGGATTAAACGCCTTTGCCTCGTCCGAGCGGGGGGCCGCAGCGATCAACTCATAAGGCTGACCCAATTCCTCCAGCATCCAGATTACGCGGAAGGCACGGGTTTTTACGCTGCCAATAACTTTATACATGGGGTGTCCTTTCTGGGTCACCTGCTGGCACCAAACATAGCCAGGCGGATAAACGTGCGTTCAATAATGGCCATCGCAGGTGCTGTTTGGCCGGCCGAGCGGAGCTGGAGGTCTGTGTCTGTAAGGATGCCGAGGGCCGTTTCCAGCTTGTGTATGCCCCAGTCACGCGATTGGCGCTGCACGCGGTCACGGTCCCGCACGCCGTAAATTGGTGCACCCGGGTTGCAGGCTGTACGGTGCAACGTGCGGAAATGGCGCATCGCCATGATGCTCAAGGTCACCGCATTCACCCCTTGGCTTTGCAGCCTGCGCATCAACGGGCCGATCAGCGCCGATTTTTTCTCAGCCACGATATTGAGGATATCATCCACTGCGGCTTCAACAGATGCGGGCGCACAGGCGGCAATGTCCTCTAGGCTTGCGGATGTGTCAGGCTCGCTCAGTTTATAGAGCGACAGCTTTTCCAACGTTTGGCGAAAGTCACCAGGGTCAAGGCTGCGTGCCAACTCCTCAAGGGCTCCCATCGCAGGGCCGTCTGCGCGCAGCTTTGCCTCGTTTAACAGGCGCTCAATCTCTGCGCGGTCAGGGGGATCGTCGAATATCCCCCAGGCATAGGCATCGCGGTGTCCTTCGAAGGTTTTAAGCAGTTTTGAGGTTTTTTTGAGATCACCCGCTGTTACGATAATTTGCGCGTCTCCCGCCTGCCAATCTTTTAGGGTATCGATGATAATTCCTGCCACCAGCTCGTTTGCACCTTCGACAAACGCAGCACGAGGACCGGGGAAGAATCCGACAGCTTTGATTGCATCCATAAGGAGTGCAGGCTCGCGGCGCAGATCAGCTGCGGGAATACGGGTCAGGCGCATTTCCTCGTCAGCAGCGGATCCGAGCAGCGCTCTGAGGTATTCTTGACGCTTGAGGGCGACGCGCATTGAATCGCTACCATAGAGCAGCAGCCCAAGCTTGTCAGTTGGCGGTTTGGCAACGATGCCCGCCCCGTCACGGCGGCCCAATTTCATTTAGGGAGGTCCGTTGCATAAAGGCGGGTGGTTATCTGATCGCCCAGAATAACCATTAATCGCTCAACTGCGTCCCGCTCCGCCGCGAGGGACGCGACAGTAGTGCCGATGGCAGAATAGGCAGTAAAGTTTTGCACCTTGCCAGAGGTGACGACGGTGCCAGCAGTTGTGTCGCGCAGGGCATAATCAACACGCCCGATCAGGTTAAACCGTGTGATGTCACCTGCCGCGTTAATGGCAAGGCCTTCTTCACTGGTATCAATTGCCAGATCAAGAGCATAGCGAGCCGATGATCCACTGCGCCCCAGCCGCGTTTCGAGATGCCGCGTGAGCAAATAGCCTGCTTGGGTAGATGGTTCTTGCACCAGCACCTGACCGCGCAGTTGCGCTCCCGCACCGTCCGTCCCGTAGACAGGGGTAAAGCCGCAGGCCGCTAGGGCGAGAGGCAAAGCAAGCAGGCTTCGGCGGTTATACAACGACATTCACAATCCGTCCCGGAACGACGATCACCTTCTTTGGTGTCCCACCCTCAAGGATACGCACCACAGCCTCGTGAGCAAGAGCCAGCTTTTCAACTTCGTCCTTTGGCATGTCGGCTGGCACGTCAATCTCACCGCGCCGTTTGCCGTTGACTTGGATCGGCAGGGTGACGGTATCGTCAATAAGCATCGCCTCGTCCGCGACAGGCCAAGACGCAGTCGCGATTAAACTTTCACCGCCCAGTTTTGCCCAGATGTCTTCGGCCAAGTGCGGTGTCATCGGGGACATCAATTGCGCAAGCGTCAGGATGGCTTCACGTTGCACAGCTTGGGAGGCGTCGGATTTGTGGATCGCGGCGGTAAAGCCGTAGAGCTTTGCAATGGCCGCATTGAAGCCGAAACTCTCGATTGCCATGGTCACGTCGTGGATCGCTTTGTGCATCTGTTTGAGCAGATCGTCGTTGCCATCACCTGTCCGCCCCTGATCCATGACGGAAATCCGCTCACAGAGGTTCCACACGCGGTTGAGGTGCTTGTAGGCGGCTTCTGCACCGGAGGCTGTCCATTCCACATCCCGCTCTGGGGGCGAATCGCTCAGAACAAACCAACGCGCTGTGTCTGCCCCGAAATCCGAAATGATGCTGAGTGGGTCGACCACGTTGTTCTTGGATTTCGACATTTTTGCGGACGGGATAACTTCAACCTCTGCACCGCTTTCTTTGAGAAAGGCTTTATCTCCTTTGAGGTCCACTTCTTCGGGATAGTGAAAGATGGGGCGATCATCGGCACCAACTGATTTATAGATCGCGTGGGTCACCATCCCTTGGGTGAACAGCGCATCAAACGGCTCAATCGCTTTTTGTGGCAAATGCCCCGTGATCTGCATCGCGCGGGCAAAGAAGCGGGCATAGAGCAGGTGAAGGATCGCATGCTCCACCCCGCCGATATATTGATCGACGTTCATCCAGTATTCGGCGTCTTCCATGACGGTGGGCGTATCGGCGTGCGGCGCGGTAAAGCGGGCATAATACCACGATGAATCGACAAACGTGTCCATTGTATCCGTCTCGCGGAGCGCGTCCTTGCCGCAGGACGGACACGGCGTGGTCCGCCATTCGGTATGACGGTCAAGCGGATTGCCTGGAATGTCGAAAGTCACATCTTCGGGCAGTTTAACGGGCAGGTTCTCTTTCTTCTCGGGCACCACACCGCAATCGTCGCAATGCACAACCGGGATCGGGCAGCCCCAATAGCGTTGGCGCGACAGGCCCCAATCGCGTAGGCGGAACTTGGTCACACCTTGGCCGACCCCTTGGGATTCGCAGAATGCGATTGCGGCGTCGATGGCCTCAAGGCCCGTCTGCCACTGCTCGCCTGCGAAACCACGGTTGTAGAAGACCTTTTCAGTCTTTTGTGGGACATATGCCTCACTCAACTCATCCGCAGCATCTTCGGAGGGCAGATAGGTCGAGATGATGGGCAGACCGTATTTGGTCGCAAATTCAAAATCGCGCTGGTCATGGGCAGGACAGCCAAAAATTGCGCCAGTGCCGTAGTCCATCAGAATGAAGTTCGCAATATAGACAGGTAACTCTTGGGCTGTATCAAACGGATGACGCACGCGGATGCCCGTATCCATGCCCAACTTCTCGCCAGTTTCGATAGCTTCTTCTGTCGTACCACCCTTGCGACACTCGGCGACAAACGCAGCAACCTCCGCATTGTCCCTCTCCAACAGCTTGGCAATAGGGTGATCCGGCGAGATGCCTACAAAACTGGCCCCGAGTAGCGTATCGGGACGAGTCGTGTAGACCTCGATGCGGTCATGCCCATCCGGTGCATTCACAGTAGAGAAAGCAAACTGAAGCCCGCGCGACTTCCCGATCCAGTTCTCCTGCATCAGGCGCACTTTGGCGGGCCAGTTCTCAAGAGTGTCCAACGCACTCAGCAATTCATCGGAATAGTCAGAGATTTTAAAGAACCACTGCGTCAGTTCGCGACGTTCAACCAGCGCTCCAGAGCGCCAGCCGCGCCCTTGCTCTACCTGCTCATTCGCGAGAACTGTCATATCGACAGGATCCCAGTTCACGATCGCATTTTTGCGATAAATCAGGCCCGCTTCGATCATATCGATGAACATGGCCTGCTGGTGCTGGTAATAGTCAGGGTGACAGGTTGCGATCTCACGCGACCAATCGAGTGAGAAGCCCAGCGGCTTCATCTGCGCCTTCATGTCCGCGATATTCTGATAGGTCCATTCACCCGGATGGATACCCTTTTGCATGGCGGCGTTTTCAGCGGCCAGACCAAACGAATCCCACCCCATCGGGTGAAGAACATTGAAACCCTTTGCCAGCTTGTAACGTGCGATCACATCCCCAAGGGTATAGTTGCGCACATGGCCCATATGGATTCGCCCCGACGGATAGGGGAACATTTCAAGCACATAGTACTTTGGCTTGTCAGCCGAACGGACCGCTTTGAAGATCTCGTGCTTTTCCCAGACAGACTGCCAACGGGCTTCAATCTCGGATGGGGTATAGCGGGACGTGGGAGTCATGGAGTTAGGCCTTTTTACGCAGGAACGCCGGACGTGTGGTGATCACAAGGCCCGGCGTTGCACTATAAAATAACGGATGGAAGGGCAGTCAGAGTTTGTTATCTGCAATGCGGAGTTCGCGTGCGCGCGACAGGATTGCGTCTTCGACCGCGCGGCTTGTTGAGGCAGTTACGGCACCGCCACGCGATTGCAGTGCTACATTGAGCGAACGTGCGTCGAGGGCTGGATCGTCTATCAGGACAGTCGCACGGTACGCGCGGCCCCCACCCGGAGGAGTGCCGTAGCCGGTGACGATCACACCTGTGAAAGGATCAACCGACTGAATTGGCAAAAAGTTAAGCACTTCAAGCGATGCGCTCCACAGGTACTTGTTCACGAGCACGACGCTTTCGGTGTTCTTCTTACCGAAGATCGACCAAATGGTGTTTTCTGGGTTGGTCTCGATAACATTCGGGTTGTTTGCGTTGGTATATTGGTCCGCGAGGGGCTGTGCGGGGGAGCCGATGCTGCCACATGCCGCCAATCCACCAAGCGCAAGCGCCAGTACTGCAAAATTCTGAGCCTTCATGCGCCCCATGTCCGCCACCTTTATACTGTTTTGCTATGCAATACCCAAGCTGACGCATCTGGGCAAGGTCTATGTACTATAGAGGGTTGTATCGGCAGTGCCGTCTGGCGAGACTATATACTCCTGTTGTTATCGGGTCCGTTGCCGAAACTGTGGCAAAGCTGCACCATGACAGGTCACATTGCTTTTGCGGTTATCGGTTTGCTTGCCAAAAGGGGAGGAGCGGCGCAAAAGAGGCTCATACCTAGATCGGAATTCCCCGGTCGGGTCCCATACATTTCCAACCGAGGGAAAACTCATGAAAAAAGTTCTCTTCGCAACAACAGCTCTGGTCGCCACAGCTTCAGTTGCAGCAGCAGACGTTACATTCTCCGGCTACGGCCGTTTTGGTGTAGAATACCGTGACAACGGCGTTACAGACTCCACAGACGTAACAAGCCGTCTTCGCCTGCAGATCGACGTATCCGCAGAGTCCGATGCTGGCGTTACATTCGGTGCACGCACTCGCTTTCAGACTTCTGAAGGTTCCGCACAGACCGGCATGAACGGCGTACGCTTCTTCGCACGTTCCGGTGGTCTTGAAGTCGGTGTTGGTAACATCTTCGGCGCTCTGGAATTCATGCCTGGCATGTACCCAATCGACCTTGGTCTGACCGGTCTCGGCTATGACTACACAGCCTACAACTTCCGTGCAGATGCTTACTCTTCCGCAGGTAACGGCTCGTCCGGTTCCAACGGTGTTGAAGTAATGTACTCCGCAGGCGACTTCTCCGCACACGTATCTGCTTCCGAGACAAACGACCGTATCGCAGCACACGTAGCGTATAAGTGGAATGGCTGGACATTCGCATTGGGTGCACAGGACTCCGACTCCGCAACTGACACAGAATTCGCAGCATCTGTTGGTGGTTCCTTCGGTATCGCAGACGTTACTCTGGCATATGCCGACAACGGCACAGATGGCGATCACATCGTTCTGGCCGGTCGCTTTGACGTAGGCGCAGCAACAAACGTAGAAGTATACGTTGCTGATGCGGATTACTTCGCAGAAACATCCTACGGTATCGACTTCAACCACGACATGGGTGGCGGCACGTCCCTCCGTGGTGGTATCGCGTCCTTGGGCGACGACACCACACGTGTTGACATGGGTGTTCGCTTCAACTTCTAAGTTGAACGAAATTACCTAAATGATTTCGGGCAGACTTCGGTCTGCCCCTTTTCTTTTGCGCATTGCTGTTATCTTTAGTCTTCAAACAGGAGGCCACCATGACACTGCGCGACATCACCGATAGAATTGCCAAAGCCGAGAATAACGCAGGCCGCGCCGCTGGCGCTGTCTCTCTCATCGCGGTGAGTAAAGTGCAGCCCGACGCACGGGTGCAGGCCGTCCTTGATGAAGGCCATCGTATATTCGGCGAAAATAAAGTGCAGGAAGCCGCTGGTAAGTGGCCGGACTTCCGCAGTCAATATGACGGTATTGAATTGCACCTGATCGGTCCGTTGCAAACAAACAAGGCACGCCAAGCGATGGAGCTTGCTGATTACATCCACACGCTGGACCGGCCAAAGCTGGCCAATATCATTGCACGGTTGGCGCAGGAGATTGGCCGCTGCCCCGAATTGTTCATTCAAGTTAATACAGGCGAGGAAGACCAAAAAGCGGGTGTTATGCCCGCCGATGCGGACGGGTTTATTGCTGAATGTCGCGCCCTTGATCTGCCCGTGCGCGGCCTGATGTGCATTCCCCCTGTGGATGAAGAGGCTTCGCTGCACTTTGCGCTGTTAGCAAAAATTGCAGCACGTAACGGGCTGGAGGGGTTGTCGATGGGGATGAGTAGTGATTTCGAGAAGGCAATTGCGCTCGGGGCGACCCATGTTCGCGTAGGGTCTGCAATTTTCGGGGAACGTGTCCCGACTTAAGACACGATAAGCCGTGTTCGGTAGCGGATACGCCGCGCAATCTCGTGCAAGTGAGAGCGCGAAAACGCAACGCACCCCTCTGTTGGATAACCCGCTCTGCGGTATTGGTGGATGAAGATCGCCGATCCGCGCCCCTTCACCGCATAGGGCCAATTCCAATCGGTTAGTATCACCAGATCATAGAGGGGATCTGGGCGTCGCAACCGCTCATGACTGTGCGGATAGGGTGCGCGCACCATCATGTTATAGTCTTCATCGTTGGGGTCATCTGACCACAGGTCTTGCGGTCCGATCGGTTTCGCCCAGTTTGTTGGCTGCGCTATGCGGTCAGGACGGTAAAGCATTCCCACAATACTGTGCACGCCCCTTGGCGTGGCTCCGTCGCCCTCGCGTTTTCGCCCTGATATGCCGCCTCTGCCGATGGTGCAGGGCCAAAGTCGCCCTTGAAATCGCACACCTTGAGGCGTTAGCACCATATCATCAGACGTCACAGCAGATGGCCAGATTTTGCAGCTTTGGTCGCTAGATATGCTGCATTATGGCGGTTCTCACCCACGGCCAGCGGCACGCGCTCGGTTACTGTAACCCCGCAAGTGTTCATCATCTCGACTTTGCGCGGATTGTTGGTCAGCAACCGCACCGCAGAAAAACCCATGGTTTTGAGAATATCCGCCCCAAGGCGAAAATCCCGCTCGTCATCCTCAAATCCAAGGCGATGATTCGCCTCAACCGTATCAAAGCCCTGATCCTGCAAGGAATAGGCCCGCATCTTATTCGCGAGCCCGATCCCGCGCCCTTCCTGATTGAGATATAGAAGAACTCCATGCCCCTCCGAACCCATCTGAGCCAAAGCAGCGCGCAACTGCGGTCCGCAATCGCATTTGAGGCTGCCCAACAAATCACCTGTGAAGCAAGCAGAGTGGAGGCGGCAGAGCACAGGTGCGCTTCGGTCGGGGCGCCCAATCTCGACGGCGTAATGCTCCTCACCGCCGTCCTCAGGCCGGAAGATATGAAGTCGCCCTGCCTCCGACACCTCCATCGGAAGGCGAGCATGGATCACCGAATGAAGCGGGCTGCGCGTCTCCAGATGCAGGGCGGCCGCCACTCCGTCAATAGCAGTAAGGCCGTGCGTTCGGGTGAATGCTGCCGCATCGAACAGCTCAATGATGACAGCAGCGGGCAAAAGTCGCGCCGATTTTACAAGGTTGAGCGCAGTTGAATGAAGGGTCGCGTTCCCGTCACGTACAGCGGCGAGTGGCCCTTTCATGGGCGCACGCAGATCGTCTGCTGGGTCTGCAATGCTTTGCACCCATTTCAACGTCACATCTTTTGGCAGAACAATCCGTGCCAGATCACCGTCATAGGCCCGCGCTTTCAAAGTCTGCGCACGCCTAGCCGTAATTGCCAGCACAGCATCGCCTTGTAGCGTTTGCACATCCGCCAAGCGCTGCGCGGTCAATGTCTCTGCCGCCAGTACCAGCACATCGCCCAGCACTACGGGCACGCCCATGCGCAAATCCGCCCGCGCACGGGCCAGTGTTTCAGTCACGTCAGGGGCAAAGGACATAGGGATTGTTACAACTCATGGGGTCAACTGAGTAATATCTAGGCTATGATCGGGTGAATTGAAACATTTGACCGCAATGCGACACGTCGCTGTGACAAACGGCGCTGCCCCCTTGTTGATTGTCGCCGGGTCCATATCTTTGAATCAACATATTGGAGGTCAAATAATGGCACAGCTGAAAAAAATCTTGCTGGTTGATGACGATGACGATCTGCGTGAAGCGCTGAGCGAGCAGTTGCTCATGACCGAGGATTTTGACGTATTTGAGGCCGCCAACGGTGCCGAAGCGTTGAGCCGCGCCAACGAGATGATTTATGACCTGCTCATTCTCGATGTTGGCTTGCCTGATACGGATGGCCGTGAGCTGTGCCGCCTGCTGCGCAAGCAGGGGATCAAAAGCCCGATCATGATGCTTACCGGGCACGATGGCGACGCTGACACGATCCTCGGTCTCGACGCAGGTGCCAATGATTATGTCTCTAAACCTTTCAAATTTCCTGTATTGCTCGCCCGTATCCGCAGCCAGTTGCGCACGCACCAACAATCCGAAGACGCGATTTTCCAGCTTGGGCCATATACGTTCAAGCCGTCGATGAAGATGCTCATCACCGAGGACGACAAGAAAATTCGATTGACGGAAAAGGAAACGAATATTCTCAAGTTTCTGCACCGCTCTGCCGAAGGTGTCGTCCCGCGTGATGTGCTGCTGCACGAAGTTTGGGGCTATAACGCGGGTGTGACGACTCACACGCTTGAGACGCACATCTATCGCTTGCGTCAAAAAATTGAGCCTGATCCCTCAAATGCGCGGCTCTTGGTGACTGAATCCGGCGGCTATCGGCTTATGATCTAAACTGTAGGAACTTTTTAATTCCTGCGAAGTTACACTATCAGCAGACGGGCTTTTTTCATGAGTTTCCTGTCGGTTGGAACCCTACGATGAGTGGCGGGATCATTGCCACTCTACCTCCCTGTTGGACTTCGCCGGGCCTTTGTGCCCGGCATTTTTTTGCGTTATTTGTGGTGGTTGCTGTCCGTGCCTCGCGTTAGAGTGAGCAAAACCGAAGCAGGAGCGCACCCATGTCCTTTACCCTTGCCACTTGGAACATAAACTCTGTCCGCCTGCGCGAACCGATTGTTTGCAAGCTCTTGGCCGAAGAAGGGCCGGATGTTTTGTGCCTGCAAGAGTGCAAAAGCCCCGTTGATAAAATCCCGATGGAGCAGTTTGCAGCCCTTGGATACCGTTACATGGTTGCCGAAGGGCAGAAGGGCTATAACGGCGTTGCGATCCTGTCAAAACTACCACTGGAGGCTGCTGGTGCACATGATTTTGCCCAGCTCGGTCATGCGAGGCATGTTGCGGCAAAGTTGCCTAATGGCGTGACGGTGCATAATTTTTACGTTCCCGCAGGTGGTGATGTGGCCGATCGGGAAGTGAATGAAAAATTTGGACAAAAGATGGACTATCTCGCGCAGATGCGGGACTTCTTTCATGCCGAGGGGCCAAAGAAATCTATCCTTGTGGGTGATCTGAACATTGCCCCGCGCGAAGATGATGTCTGGGATCACAAGAAAATGCTCAAAGTGGTCAGCCACACGCCCGTCGAAGTCGAAGCGCTGGCCCAGACTCAAGACGCAGGCAACTGGATCGACGTGACGCGGCAGGATATTCCTGAGGGTCTGCTCTATAGCTGGTGGAGCTACCGCGCCAAGGATTGGGGTGTGGCCGACAAAGGTCGCAGACTTGACCACGTTTGGGCCACATCTGATATTTCGTCAGCAGCGCATGGCAGTCGCGTTTTACGGGCCGCGCGTGGATGGGAAAAACCGTCCGACCACGCACCTGTTTTTGCAACTTTCGATCTTTGAGCGTAAGCCCCTTACAAACTGCACGCAGGGGCCACATATGAATCCCAACCGTTAAGCACAGCACATTAGGACCGATATTATGATGGATCTGAACCTTTCCGCCGCCGCCCCCGATGCCGACCTGATCAAGGATACATCCGAGGCCAACTTTATGGCCGATGTCATTGAAGCATCGCAAACTACCCCGATCATTGTTGATTTCTGGGCGCCGTGGTGTGGCCCGTGCAAAACCCTCGGTCCGCAGCTTGAAGCAGCTGTTGTCGCGGCGAAAGGCGCCGTGAAGATGGTAAAGCTCAACGTGGATGAGGCCCAAGGCATTTCCGGCCAGCTGCAAATTCAGTCGCTGCCAACGGTTTATGCTTTCTGGAAAGGTCAACCTGTTGATGGTTTCCAAGGAGCGGTGCCACAGTCCGAGATTGCTGATTTTATTGGCCGTGTCATTAAAGCGGCAGGGGGCGAGGCACCTGCAGACACGCTCAACGATGCTGTTGAAGCCGCCGAAGAAATGTTGGGCATGGGTGAGGCCGAGGATGCGGCACAGACCTTCGCCGCAATCCTGGGTGAAGACCCCCTGCATGCGGGTGCTTATGGCGGCATGGTCCGTGCGCACATTGCGTTGGGCGATCTGGATCAGGCCGAGGGCCTGCTCAACGGCGCGCCCATTGAGATTTCAAAAGCTGCTGAATTAGAAGCCGCTCATGCGCAGTTAGAACTGGCACGTCAAGCGGCAGATGCCGGTCCAGTAGCAGATTTGACCGCTGCGGTAGAGGCGGATGAGAACGATCATCAGGCACGGTTTGATTTGGCCCAAGCACTTTATGCCAATGGTGATGCCGAGGGCGCAGTGGAGCAGTTGTTAGAATTGTTCAAACGGGACCGCGAATGGAATGAAGCAGCTGCAAAAACCCAGCTTTTCACCATATTCGATGCGCTAAAAGCGAATGATCCCGTCGTATTGAATGGCCGTAGAAAATTGAGCTCGATGATATTTGCCTGAGGCAACATACGCGCTACTTAAGGTTCATGATAAAAAAAGCAGACTTGCCCGACACGATCCCGATCTTCCCGCTGGGTGGAGCGCTGCTGCTGCCGCGCTCACGATTGCCGCTGCATATATTTGAGCCGCGGTATCTCCAGATGATCGAGGATGCGCTGAAAACATCCACCCGAATGATCGGGATGGTGCAACCGAATGTCGTGCCTGGCCGTGAAGGTACGGGCTTACACACGATTGGCTGCGGCGGGCGGATTAGCCAGTTTTCCGAGACTGAGGACGGGCGTTACATGGTAACTCTCGCAGGCATATCGCGTTTTCGCGTTGTCAAAGAGGTAGAGGGTTTCACTCCTTATCGTCGCTGCGATGTATCATGGGAGGGGTTCGACCTCGACCTTGAGCCAGAGGAGACAGATACCGCCTTTAAGCGGAAACCTTTTTTGGATGCTTTGGGTCGATATTTCGACGTGCGCGGCTTATCGGCTGATTGGGAAACGCTCAAAGATGCTGATGACGAGTTGCTGATCAATTCCTTGTCGATGATGCTTGATTTCGACGCTGATGAAAAACAGGCGCTGCTTGAAGCGCCTTCGCTTAGCACACGGCGCGAGACGTTGGTGACATTGATTGAATATGCTCTGCGTGGTGGCAGCGAAGGCGATATGATGCAATGAGCGACACAGTCGTCGAATTCGACCGTCGTATGTTGGAGGCACTGATTTGTCCGCGCAGCCAGCAGACATTGCGTTATGACGCAGAGCGGCAAGAGCTGATATCAAAGTCAGCAGGCCTCGCTTATCCCATCCGCAATGGTATTCCAGTGATGCTTATTGATGAGGCTAGGGTGCTGGACTAAAGCGGTAGGCCCCGCATCAGGCGGGGCAGATCACCATTTAGTCCAGCCGCTTCGCGAATGAAGCCTCGTCGTAATGTCGGTAAGGCGCTGACGATCCCCATACCAATATCACGGGCAATGCGGATCAAAGTGTTATCGTTCGAGAACAGTCGGTTAAAGCTGTCTGTCGCGAGCGCCAGTGCCGCGTTGTCGAACCGCCGCCATTCCTGATACCGCGCCAATGCGGCACCTGCACCAAAATCTTCGCCACGCCTTTGGGCATCTACGATCACTTCACACAAGGCTGCGATGTCGCGGAAACCTGCGTTTAGACCCTGACCTGCGATTGGATGCACACCATGCGCACTATCGCCCACCAACGCCACTCGCTGAGCGATCATTTCATGCGCCAGCGAGAGGCTCAGCGGATAGGTATAGCGGGCACCAGCCAGAGCAATTTCACCCAGAAAATCGCCGAAGCGCGGGCGCAGCACGTCAAGATACTCGGCATCTGACAAGGCGTGAACACGCGCGGCATTCTCGGCAGTCTCCGACCAGACGATCGAGCTTCGGTTGCCTGTCAACGGCAGGATTGCTAGCGGTCCTGGTGGCATGAAAAACTGGTGGGCGATGCCGTCATGTGGCAACTCATGTGCCACGGCACAGACAAGCGCGGTTTGGCCGTAGGCCCACCCTGTGCGTTTGATGCCAGCACGCTGCGCTGTCTCCGAACTGCGACCGTCCGCACCGACGCACAGCCGCGCCCGCAGCGTTTTGCCCGAAGCTAGGGTAAGTGTGATCCCTGTGGCATCCACATCCTGCGCAATCACGCGTTCATCATACATCATCTGTACGGCTTCCGAGGCTGCAACCGCCTCTACCAAAGCACGCCGTAAGTGACGGTCTTGCACCATGTGGCCCATCGGACCTTCCTCAATCTCGGCATGGTCAAAATGCATGAAGAAAGGGGACGGCCCTTCGCCTGCACGCCCGTCTGTCACTTTGATCTCCAGCATGGGCTGCGCATCGTCTGCAATCGCCTCCCATAGGCCGATCCCCTCCAACATCCGCACAGAAGTGAGCGCAAGCGCGTAGGAGCGGCCATCGAACCCGTCCTGTGTACTGGCCCCCGTTGGCAACGCATCGATGACAGTTACCTTCAGCCCGCTGGCTGCGAGGGCGAGGGCAAGGGCAGGGCCGTTTAAGCCGCCGCCGACAATGGCGATATCTGTGTCAAAATTCATGCCCCTAGATATGGCGGCTGGCAGGGGATTGTCCATGCGCCCATGCGCCGCTACCGTCATATCAATCAGATAGGGGAGAGTGACATGCAAGACTGGCTTACGATGACAGCAGCAGACCTTGGCCGTGGAATTGGGGCAGGGGAGATCGATCCAGTAGCTCTTTGCGATGCGTATCTCCATGCCATTGAAGCGCACCCGTTGCGGGACCGCATTTATGCCCGTGTCACAGCGGACCGTGCGCGCAGTGAGGCATCTGCCGCTTCGGCACGTGCGACGTCAGGCCAGCGCTTGTCGCTTCTGGACGGTGTCCCGATCAGCTGGAAAGACCTCTTTGACACCGCTGGTACCGTGACCGAAGCAGGAACAAAACTGCTTGAAGGGCGGGTGCCGGACCGTGATGCAGTGGTACTTGAAAACGCAACTGCCGCTGGACTTGTCTGCCTAGGCAAAGTGCACATGAGCGAATTGGCTTTCTCTGGACTGGGCCACAATCCGTCAACCGCAACACCGCCTTGTGTGAATGATGTCGACGCCGTTCCGGGAGGGTCGTCGTCAGGCTCTGCCGCGTCCGTTGCATATGGTTTGGCGGCGGCCAGCATCGGGTCTGATACAGGCGGTTCTGTCCGCATACCTGCGGCATGGAATGATCTGGTAGGGCTGAAGACCACCCATGGTCGATTGACGCTGGAAGGAGTGGTGCCACTCGCGCTCAAATTCGACACCATTGGTCCGCTCTGTCGTTCTGTCGAGGATGCTGCTTTGCTTACGGCTGCATTGGAGGGCAGCAAAGCACCTGACCTACGCGGCGCATCGCTAAAGGGGCGGCGTTTTGCGATTTTAGAGACTGTTATGATGGACGGCGTGCGGGATGCACCCGAAGCGGCATTTGCTCTGGCAGTGAAGCGGTTGGAAGCTGCGGGCGCAATAATCGAGACAATCGAAGTGCCCGCCGTACAACACGCGCTGGACATATCGGGTCCCTTGATCACATCCGAGGCTTATGGCCTATGGCGTGATGTTATCGAAGCTGCGCCAGAGAAAATGTATGCGGAAATCTTGCGGCGCTTCCGCCTAGGGGCGGAGCATTCAGGCCCTGACTATGTCTCGGCTTGGGCCAAACTTGATGCCGCGCGGGCGGAGTATGACCAAGCCGCTGCTGGCTATGATGCAATCCTCGCGCCCACTGCACCTGTTCTGCCGCCGAACCTTGCACGCCTGATTGCAGAGCCAGAGTATTATGTGACCGAGAACCTGCTGGCGCTGCGCAACACCCGCATCGGCAACCTTTTGGGCCTCTGCGCACTTACTCTGCCGACAGGCACGCCGAGCTGCGGTTTGATGCTTATGGGGCCGCCCGATTTTGACAATGCCATCCTGCGCTTGGGTGCAGCAGCAGAGGCTGCACTCGCCTAAGAGGCCAAAAAGCCACAAGCTGTGCATATACATTGGAATTTTCCTAGACGACGGACGACGATTTAAGCTACCTTAGGCCAAACGGGGCGACAACGATCCCGATCCGAGGCAGTTTTGATGAATTTTCCTGAGCGGTTTTCGAACCTTCCAGCTCATGCGTGGCCCCGTCTGCGTGCACTTCTTGATGTGCACGAGGGAGGCGGTCCGCTGATCCAGATGACCATAGGCGAGCCGAAACATGCGTTTCCGGCTTGGGTCACTGACGTTATTGTTCAGAATGCTGCTGGTTTTAATAGCTATCCGCCCAATGATGGCTCTCCCGCGCTACGTGCCTCTATCGCTGCTTGGGTCAATCGTCGTTACGGTGTGCAAGTGGATGCCGATACCCAAGTTATGGCGCTCAACGGCACGCGCGAAGGGCTGTACAATGCAGTCATCGCCTTGTGCCCTGAAATGAAAAACGGCAAGAAGCCTGCGATCCTGATGCCGAACCCGTTTTATCAGGTCTATATGATTGGCGCGATTTCGGGCGCTTGTGATCCCGTTATGGTGAACGCGACTGAGGCCACAGGTCATTTGCCTGATTTCCACGCTGTTGATGCCGAAACGCTTGACCGTACCGTTGCCGTCTACATCTGCTCGCCTGCGAACCCACAGGGTGCTGTGGCGAGCCGTGACTATTGGGAAGCGCTGATCCGTTTGGCGGAAAAGCATGACTTCTTTATCTTTGCGGACGAATGTTATTCCGAGATTTACCGTGACACACCGCCTGTCGGTGCATTGCAGGTTGCCCACGAGATGGAGAGCGACCTCAACCGTGTTGTGATTTTCCATAGCTTGAGCAAACGCTCGAACCTTCCCGGCCTGCGCTCAGGCTTTTGCGCTTCTGGCCCTGAGACGATGCGCGAGATCAAGCAGCTGCGAAACTATGCAGGCGCACCTTTGCCTTTGCCGTTGCAGCAGGCAGCAGCGGCTGTTTGGGACGACGAGGCCCACGTGATAAAAAGCCGCGCGATGTACGCCGAGAAGTTCGAGATTGCGGATCGTATCTTTGGCAATGTCGCAGGCTACATAAGCCCCGAAGCAGGGTTCTTCCTGTGGCTCCCCGTTGAGGATGACGAAGAAGCCGCAGTGAAGCTGTGGTGCGAAACAGGCGTAAAGGTGCTGCCCGGCGGCTACCTTGCCCAAGATGTTCCGGGCGTCGAGAACCCCGGCAAAAAATATATAAGAGCAGCCCTAGTGGCGCCAAAAGAAGAGACAGAGCGCGGCCTACAGGCCATTCGTGACTGTCTTTATGCGGTTTAAGAGGGACGAGTTAATGGCATATCAAACACGACAGCGCGAGCCTTTGCTCGACAGCAACACAGCAGAAGCGATTGAGAAGCGGGGCAAGGAATTGCTTGGCATCGCTTTGGTCGTGCTTGGTGTAATGGCAGCCATGATGATCGGTAGCTATACCCCCGATGATCCGAACTGGATGCTTGCTACAGATGCGCCTGCGCAAAACTGGCTTGGTCGTATGGGCGCGTCATTGGCCGCACCGCTGTTTATGATTGTGGGCTGGGGCGCGTGGGGCTTGGCTGTTGTGCTCTTGGTCTGGGGGGTGCGTTTTGCACTGCACCGCGGTCAAGACCGCGCCATGGGCCGCCTGATTTTCGCGCCTATTGCTGTGGCCCTTGGCGCAATTTATGCCGCGACTCTGACCCCTGGCACTGAATGGCTACAAACCCACAGCTTTGGCTTGGGTGGGTTGTTCGGTGATACGATCATGGGAGTCATTCTGACAGTTCTGCCGATTGGCTCTACCTTTACAGTCAAACTAATGTCGTTCCTTATGGGAATTGGTATCCTTGCTCTGGGTGCTTTTGTTCTTGGCTTTACCAAGGTTGAACTGACCCGCTTTGCCCGTTTCCTTTTGGTTGGTACGATCATGGTATATGCGACCTTGATGAACATCCTTGGCCGCAGTGCAGGTGGTGCAATTAACGCGGCGCAGGGGTTGCAAGCCAAACAAGCAGAGCGCCGCGAGCAGCGCCGCGCCGAGCAGGCTCAGGCAAATGCCTATGCCGCCGAATATGCACAAGCTGAGGCGCAAGTGGTCCCGGCGACCTCCCGTATGCCGCGCCTGATTGCGAGCCGCGCAGCGCCGAGCCATGCGCCTGAGTATACGACAGAGCCGGAGTATGAAGCAGCGCCAGAGCCTGAAGCAAAGCAAAGCCTTCTGGCACGCATGCCCGGCCTCATCAAACGCCCAGATGCTATGCCCGAACCTGAATTGGTCGAGACGCAGCACCAGCCTGTGCTGGAGCAAGCACCCAGCGAAGAGCGGATCAAAACCAAGATTTCCGACATTATCAAGAATCGTGTGCGCACAACAAACGCCGTCCATACGCCAACAACGGCACCCTTGACGCGTGGGCGGGGCCGTGGGCCTGATCCGCTCCTACTCAACACAACACGGCCAGAGCCGCCGTTGACTGCGCGTGTCACAAATGCAGCTGCACCAGCGGGTGTTGCGCCCGTCGAACCGCCTGTAACAGCGCGTGCAATCCCGACTGCACCTCCCGCACCCGTCTTTGCTGATGCAGCTCCGATGGAGAGCTATGACGCGTTTATGGAACCTCACGCCGATGATGAAGTGAATATTTTTGTCGAGCCGCAGGTCGTTGAAGAGGCCATACCAGAAGAGCCAATGTACACCCCAACACCCGTCGCAGCCGCAGCCCCTAAAATTCCAGTCGCCGAGCCTAAGCGCGTTGTCATGCCGATGACACGCAAGGTGGTGCCGCAAAGCAAGCAAGCTAAAGCCGAAGCGCAACCTGCGCTGTCGTTTGAGGACAGTCATCCTGGTTTTGAGTTGCCACCGCTGAGCCTGTTGGAATCAGCTGAAGATACGCCCCGCCTGCAACTGAGTGACGAAGCGTTGGAAGAAAACGCCCGCATGTTGGAGTCGGTGCTGGATGACTATGGCGTCAAAGGTGAAATTGTAGCGGTTCGACCCGGTCCTGTTGTCACTATGTACGAGCTTGAGCCCGCTCCCGGCCTCAAAGCGTCCCGTGTGATTGGCCTTGCTGATGATATCGCCCGTTCCATGGCGGCCCTGTCGGCACGTGTTTCCACTGTGCCAGGCCGCTCCGTGATCGGAATCGAATTGCCAAATGAGAACCGCGAAAAGGTCGTGTTGCGCGAGATAATCAGCAGTCGCGACTTTGGCGATGGTAACCAGAACCTGCCGCTTGCTCTTGGCAAGGATATCGGTGGTGAACCTGTGGTGGCGAACCTTGCCAAGATGCCTCACCTGCTCATCGCGGGTACGACGGGTTCGGGTAAATCTGTGGCGATTAACACCATGATCCTTTCGCTGCTGTATAAACTCAGCCCCGAAGAATGCCGCATGATCATGATCGACCCCAAGATGCTGGAACTCAGCGTCTATGACGGTATCCCGCATCTGCTTTCGCCCGTTGTGACGGATCCCAAGAAGGCGCTTGTAGCGCTCAAGTGGACTGTGGGCGAGATGGAAGACCGGTATCGTAAGATGTCCAAAATGGGCGTGCGCAACATCGAAGGGTATAACGGCCGAGTGAAAGAAGCGCTGGCTAAAGGTGAGATGTTCTCGCGCACTGTGCAAACCGGCTTTGACGATGATACTGGCGAGCCGATCTTTGAGACAGAAGAAAACACACCCGAAAAGCTGCCCTACATCGTCGTGATCGTAGACGAGATGGCCGACTTGATGATGGTTGCCGGCAAAGAGATCGAAGCCTGCATTCAGCGTCTGGCGCAGATGGCACGCGCCTCTGGTATCCACCTCATCATGGCGACACAGCGTCCTTCCGTGGATGTAATCACCGGCACGATCAAGGCGAACTTCCCCACACGGATTTCATTCCAAGTGACCAGTAAAATCGACAGCCGCACCATTCTGGGTGAGATGGGCGCCGAGCAGTTGTTGGGCATGGGTGACATGCTTTATATGGCGGGAGGATCGAAAGTAGTTCGCTGTCATGGTCCGTTTGTGAGCGACGAGGAGGTTGAAGAGATCGTCAACCATCTCAAGCAATTTGGCGAGCCCGAGTACGTATCTGGCGTAGTCGAAGGGCCGCCTGAGGACAAAGAGAACGATATTGATACAGTGTTAGGCCTCAACACTGGTGGCAATACCGATGGTGAAGATGCGCTCTATGATACTGCCGTGGCGATTGTGACCAAAGACCGTAAATGCTCGACATCATATATCCAACGCAAACTTGCGATTGGTTATAACAAGGCCGCCCGTTTGGTTGAGCAGATGGAGGATCAAGGACTGGTCTCCCCTGCAAACCATGTCGGTAAGCGTGAGATACTCGTACCAGAACAGGGCTAACCTCCCCTAATGGTGCCTTCGTAAAATGGCCCCCTTTCTCAGAAGGGGGCCATTTTTATTGTTTATCGCGCCTTATACAGGAGCGTTTGACCCGATAAACCAAGCATCTTTATCAAGTTGGCGGCTCACTTCGGTGAATAAATCCTCACAATCCGCATCGCCCGCATCGGATGCGTCCTCGATGGCGTTGCGTACCCGCTTGCCTGTGACGAGGAAACGCTCTTTGAGCGCTGCGATATGCTCTTCGATTTTTATCATCTCCACAGGATAAGGATCCAGCATCGTTTTGCCTGCGGCCTCTTCCACCGTCCCTTTCGCGTGGCCACCCAAGATCACGGTACGCTCTGCCATCATATCCGCGCTGTCGCGCAACCGGTCAGCTACATCGTCGAGCAGTTCATGCACGCCGATATAGCCGGGTCCTTTGAGGTTCCAGTGCGCCTGCTTCACCGCAAGGGTTAGCGATACAAGGTCGGCAAGCCGCGCGTTGAGCAGATCAATCATCTTGTGACGGGTTTGATCATCAAGGCCTGATGTGAATGCTTCTGGCATGAAATATCTCCTTTTCGTCTTTGGTTCAGTTAGTATTACAAGTCTCCAAAGTTGCAGATCGTTCCAATATGCGCGATGTCATGCCCAAAAAACGCGCTTGATATCGCATATCAAGGTGCGGTGGCTTATGTGATAGGCATCGCCAATGAAATTATACAGGAACTGACCCATGCGATTTTTAAAAACCATCACGCTTTCCGCTGCTTTGGCAATTGCCGCAACGGGGGCCATGGCGGACAAACTGCCGTTGGGCAGTATCAGCAGCTATTTGAATGCGATGACCACAGCCCAAGGGGACTTCACCCAGATCAATGGGGATGGGACAATCTCAACCGGAACGATTTACATCAAACGGCCCGGTCGTGTGCGGTTTGAATATAATGCGCCCGATACAGGGCTGGTGATCGCAGGGTCCAACACAGTTGTGATTTACGATAAGAAATCAAATCAGGCGCCAGAGACCTATCCTCTGTCACGCACGCCCTTGTCGATTATTCTGGCGCGTAATGTGAACTTGTCGCAGGCCAAGATGGTCACGGGTCATTCCTATGATGGCACTGCGACGACGGTCACAGCGCAAGACCCCGACAACCCGCAATACGGTAACATCCAGATGAAGTTTACAGGCCCTAATCCCGAGTTGCGGCAGTGGATCATCAACGATGGCAACGGCAGCCAGACAACAGTGATTTTGGGAGAGCTGAAGAAGGGTGGAAACCTTGCTAACAAACTGTTCGATGTAGGCAGTCCCGGAACGGTTAACCGCTAAATACAAAGGGGCGCTCCCAAAAAAAAGGAGCGACCCTTTTCCTCTAACGCAGGCGGCACGCCGCAATCTGCTGTTGGTACATATCCGACCGTGTCGCTACTTTTCCTGCGACCTGTACCAGCCATGGCTTGCTGTTGTAGGAGCCACGGCGGTATCCGGTATGCCCTTCGTGATACGCCAGATATTGGTTGCGCGCGTCATCGAGAGCAACGCCGTTACGCTCGCGGGTAATATTCTTATACCACCCCATAAAGTCGGTGGCGTCATTGATATCGTCGCGGCGGGCAAAGCGGCGGTTCTCTGCTTTGACGTATTCGTCCCATGTCGCATCAAGCGCTTGGCCATAGCCAAACGCACTCGATTGGCGACCCATCGGGATCACGCCAAGGACATAACGGAACGGTGTCCGCGCATCGCCGACGAACTTGCTTTCCTGATGGATGGTTGCCATCTGCACGTGAACGGGGACGCCCCATTTACGTTCGGCCGCTTTGAAGGCTTTGTGATAATCGGGGCGCTGTTTGAGAATCGTACAGGCATTGTCCAGATCCCGCGGAGGGGTCGTGGAGGAGCCGCCACAGCTTGCCAGCAGTAGCACGACAATCATGGCGCGGAGAGGTGTTTTCATGTGATCTGCTCAATTTTAGTTTATTTTATTTTCACTGATTATAGCCGAAGACGTTGGGTTTTTACAGTAAAAACCTACAGTAGCGCCGCCAAAAGAAGCGGTAATGCGCCGACAGATATCAGGGTCGACACCACGACCAGACCTGCGACCGACTCAGCATCTGCGCCATATTTTTCGGCTAGCATATAGGAGGTTACGGCGACGGGAGTTGCCACTTGGAGCACCAGCACGCCAAAGGCGACGCGGTCCAAGGCGAAGGCCAAGCCGGCCAGCCATGCGATGCCGACACAAAAGGCCAGTTTGAGCGCCGAGAGCACCACCGCCCGACCGATTCCTTTTGGTGTAAGACGCGCTACTGCAACACCAAGTGTGATGAGCATGAGCGGAATCGCCATTTGCCCGATCAGCTCCAGTGTGTTGGTAAGAAAAAGTGGTGTTTGCCAATCTTGCCACAAAAACAGCCCACCTAAAAGCGTGGCCCAGACCAGCGGTTCGCGGAGCACTTTGCCAAAGCTACCCGCTCCTGCGACCAGCCAGACACCGAAAGTAAACGCCCAAATCGCCATAATCGAAAAGACGATGACAGCATGGCTAAGCCCTTCACCTCCAAAGGCAAATAGCGCCAAAGGTAGGCCCAGATTGCCGGTGTTGCCGAAAATCATCGGCGCGACATAGGTTCGGCGATCATAGCCGGCCACGCGGATCAGACCCCATGCGATCACTGTTACGCCCCCATAGGCGGCGACTGAAGCCAGCGAGAGGGCAGTAAGGGCTGCGGGATCAATGTCTGTCTGCATCAATGCCGTGAAGATCAGGCAGGGCACCGCAAGAGTTGTGGCAAGCTGCGTGACAAAGTTAATTCGGTATTCATATCCGAGTTTCACCCATGTAAATCCTACCGCAGCGAGCAGGAAAACAGGGGCGACGATCTCTAGAACCGTGAGTGTCAAGTTCACAGACTGTTTCCTTTAAGTAAGCGGCAAGTGTTGGACAAAATGTACTTGTTTCAAGTAAGAACCAAGAGTAGGGAGCGCATTGCAATGATTAGAACGCGCGCGAAATATCACCTGGGACAAGTGGTCCGTCATAAAAAACACCCCTTTCGCGGGGTGATTTTTGACGTGGACCCAGAGTTTGCAAATACCGAAGAATGGTATGAGTCGATTCCCGAGGAGAGCCGCCCGATCAAGGGACAGCCGTTTTATCACCTGCTCGCCGAGAACGATCAAAGCTACTATGTGGCCTATGTGTCGGAGCAAAACCTCGTTGCGGATTACAGCGGGGAGCCGGTCGATCATCCTGATATTCCTGACCTGTTCGGCCCGTTCGAGAACGGCACATATCCGCTGCATTTCCAATTGAACTAAGCGGGGGGTGCAATGCGTGCACCCCCCGTGCACCGTGTTGGCGCCCTTAGTATCCTAGCGCGCAGCCATCTTTGCGTGGATCAGACGCGCCTTCCAGAACGCCGCTTTCGTGGATCTTGATCGCCTGTGCACCGCCAATTGCTGTTCTGGGGATCGCGACAGTGTGACCCATCTCTGACAGCTCGGCGCGGATCGCATCCGAATACCCACGCTCGACATTGAGGGTGCCGTTGTCGGTGAAGGCGCGGGGCGCATCGATTGCGGCCTGTGGGTCCATCCCGAAATCGGTTAGGTTGGAGGCGAAGCGCGCGTGGCCGCAACATTGGTACGCACCGCCCATTACACCGAAGGGCATAATCACACGGCCCCCCTGACGGATCATGCCGGGGATGATGGTGTGCATCGGACGCTTGCCGCCTTTAAGCTCGTTCGGGTGGCCTTCTTCCAGCGTGAAACCTGCGCCGCGGTTTTGCATCAGCAGCCCGAATTTATCGGACGCAATGCCAGAGCCGAAGCCGTGGAAGATCGAATAGATCAACGAGACGGACATGCCGTTGCCGTCGACGACGGTGATATAGATCGTGTCTTTGTGGACGGCCTCTGAAATTGCCGCCGTACTTTGCATTGCTTTGCTCGGGTCGATGAGCGCGGCGAGGCTCTTGGCCGTGTCCATCTCAAGCATGTAATCGGCGCGGGTCGCATAATCGATATCGGCGAGGAAACGGTTGCGGGCGTCATAGGCCAGTTTGGTCGCCTCCGCCTCAATGTGGACGCGCTGTGCGCCGAGCGGGTCCATGCCTGCCATGTCGAACTGTGACAGGATGTTGAGCATCAACAGGGCTGTTGCCCCTTGCCCGTTGGGCGGATGCTCAACCACTTCGAGGTCTTTGTAGGTGCCGGAGATGGGTGTGGTGGGGGTGCAAGCAACTGCGGCAAAATCTTCAGCGGTGTGCATGCCGCCCATGGCATTGAGCGCGGCCAACATGTCTTCGGCCACTTCGCCAGTGTAGAAGGCATCGCGGCCATCTTTTGCAACGCGGCGGAGTACTTCGGCCTGTCCGGGCGCACGGAAGATATCGCCCGCTTTGGGAGCTTTGCCGCCCATGAGGTATTTGTCGCGGGCGGACCCTTGGAGGGTATCTGCGTCATTGCCCCAATCGAAAGATACGCGCGGGGCGACGACGACGCCCTCATCCGCATAGCGGATCGCGGGGGCGAGGATCGCATCAAGGCCGAGTTTGCCAACTTTGTCGGAGAGATAGCAAAAGGCATCCATCGCGGCGGGGATGGTGACGGCATGGGCAGAGTGGAGCGGGACAGTTTTTTCGCCCGCATCGCGCAGCAGTGCCGCATCTAGTGCGGCAGGGGCGCGGCCCGAGCCGTTGAGGGCGTGAACTTCGTCGCTGCCGCCCTCGGACCAGAGCACAAAGCAATCGCCGCCGATCCCTGTCATCTGTGGCTCACAAATGCCTAACAGTACAGCACCCGCGATTGCGGCATCCATGGCGTTGCCGCCGCGCTCCAGCACGTCAATGGCGGCTTTTGCGCCCAGAGGGTGTGAGGTGGCGCACATGCCACCCGTTGCCAGAACAGGGGAACGACCAGGAAATTGGAAATCACGCATCAGGGGAGCCTCACTCAATCAAAGAACTGTCGTGAACCTAATGCGGATTGGCGGGGCTGCCAATGCGAATGCCAAAGCGAATTAGGATTGCTGATGAGGGGGAGGTTAGTGCTCCGGCGCCGCGTACTGGGTGGGGGCAATAAAACGCGACGCCGGAGGAAGCTATATGCAGCTACAAGGAATGGTATGACGGTGAAGCGTGGCGGAAATGTGATCAGTGTGGGGCATGTTTGAGGAAATGCGTATTTGATTGCATTTTAGTTTAGACACCAACAGGGAGTTGCAAGCTAAGATGATTGGCGGCACCAACACGGGAGTATTTCACGTCGGTTGCAAGCGTGTGGATCAAGTACCATCCGAATCCGCCCTCGGGCATATCGTGCGTTTCGACATCAAGGTTGGGTGTTTTTGCAAGGGGTGCTGTCCCGTCTGGCATTGGCGCACCACAGTCTATTACCGTGATGTGTAAGCCATCCGCGCCGTGGCTGCCCCGAATCTCAATTGCGGTGAGTTCAGGTGTGCTCGCAAGGGCATGCTCCACCACGTTGTTGAGCGCCTCTGCCAGGACAAGTTCGACAGTGCCAGCGTCGTCCGTGTTGAGATGCAATGGCGCAAGACATGCCATCGCTTGGGCAAGCCCGTCCCGCACGGCATTCTCGGTCCCCTTCAGGGACACGGCAAAGGGGAGAAGTTCAGGCAAAGTGGTGGCTCCTGTCCCGTGTAATCATGCACGCAGCTTTGTCAGGGCGGCCTCAACCGTGGGAAAAACGCCAAATACCGAATCCATCCGTGTGAGGCGAAATACTTTATCCACTGTTGGCGTCAATCCAGCAAGAATCAGTTTGCGATCAGGGGCGAGGTTTTTCATAGCTGCTACAATCGCGCCAAGGCCGCTCGAATCGATGAACTGAACGTGGTTGAGATCAAGAACAACGGTATCAATGCCCCCTTCGGTTGTGTCACGCATGCGGTCCTTGAAGGCCAAAGCCACGGCGGCATCAATGCGCGGTTCCTGTACGGTCACAATCTGGAGGCCGTGTTCTGTTGAGCTGGTAAGTTCCATGATATATTCCTGTAAGGATTACGTGCTCTCCTCTCCTAAAGCCAAATGGCTAAGAAGTTGTAAGCACATCAAATTGGGAGAGCGGAAATGCACAAAGTGGTTATTGTAGGCGCTGCGCGCACGCCGATGGGCGGATTTCAGGGTGCGTTTTCGGAGATGACAGCGGCGGAATTGGGCGGAGCAGCTATCCGTGCAGCACTGAGCGGTGCAGGCCCAGCTGTTGTGGAAGAGGTGCTGATGGGTTGTGTTCTGCCCGCAGGTCAGGGGCAAGCGCCCGCGCGTCAGGCGGGGTTTGCCGCTGGATTGGGTGAGGAAGTACCGGCGACCACGCTCAATAAGATGTGCGGCTCTGGCATGAAAGCGGCGATGATCGGATTTGACCAGATCGCCCTTGGGCATACGGCAGTGATGGTTGCAGGCGGGATGGAAAGCATGACGAACGCGCCCTATGTGCTGCCCAAGATGCGCGGCGGGGCGCGGTTGGGCCATGCGGCTGTGGTCGATCATATGTTCCTCGACGGGTTGGAGGATGCCTATGACAAGGGGCGCTTGATGGGGACATTTGCAGAGGATTGTGCGGAAACGTTTCAGTTCACGCGTCAGGTACAGGACGACTATGCGCTGGCCTCGCTGAGCCGTGCGTTGGAGGCACAGGAGAGCGGTGCTTTTGCCGACGAAATTGCAGCGGTTGACGTGAAATCCCGCAAGGGGAGTGTGATAGTGGATGCCGACGAGCAGCCCAAGAGCGCGCGGCCTGACAAAATCCCACAACTCAAGCCTGCGTTCCGTGAAGGAGGCACTGTGACAGCGGCGAATTCTTCTTCGATCTCCGATGGCGCGGCGGCGCTTATCCTCGCCTCTGAGGAGGCTGCTAGGGCCCAAGGCCTCACCATTCGCGCTCACATAGTGGGCCATGCCAGCCATGCCCAAGCGCCAGGGCTATTCACCACTGCCCCCGTGCCTGCCGCGCAAAAACTGCTCAAGCAGATCGGCTGGAGCAAGGATGACGTGGACCTTTGGGAAGTGAACGAGGCTTTTGCTGTGGTGCCGCTCGCCTTTATGCATGAGATGGGAATCGACCACGAAAAGGTGAACGTAAACGGTGGTGCCTGTGCGTTGGGCCATCCGATTGGCGCATCGGGTGCGCGAATCATGGTGACACTCCTCAACGCATTGGAGAAACGTGGCCTGAAACGCGGTATTGCGGCCATCTGTATCGGTGGCGGCGAAGGCACTGCTATCGCGATTGAGCGCGCCTGATCCTTGTCATTTTGCCATAAACTCAACTCAAACAGAAGCACCCAAGCCCATGCCTATCGACTATGACCACCTCGCCAAAACCATCGCTGCTCTGACTGAGGGTGAAACCGATGCCGTAGCGCTCATGGCGACTGTGGCCTGCGAAGTGTACCACAGCGATGATCGTTTTGACTGGACGGGGTTTTACCGCGTGACGGGGCCACAAATGCTCAAGATCGGGCCGTATCAGGGCGGGCATGGGTGTTTGGTGATCCCGTTCAACCGCGGTGTTTGCGGTGCTGCGGCACGGACGGGTGAAGCTCAGTTGGTGCCGGATGTGGAGGCCTTTGAAGGGCATATCGCTTGTGCCAGCTCTACGCGGTCGGAATTGGTGTTGCCTGTGTTTGGGGGGCAAGGGCAGCTGTTGGGAGTGTTTGATCTGGATAGCGACCAGTTAAACGCCTTTACCCAAGCGGATGCAGACGCGCTGGCAGGTATCCTAAAAACGACATTTGCCGCCGTGAAATAATACTAGATTTTTTCACGGACCTCTGACAGGGTTTTGTCAGGACCCGCGTTTGGGAGTGGAGCGCGGGGTCTGAACAGTCCTTTTTGCTAGAGGTTCCATGCGCCACGATCTGCCTGACACCCATTTGACGCTTGGCGCTGATTTGCGTGCGCTGCGCCGTGCGCGTGGCATTACGCTTGCGCAGATGGCGCAGGCGTTGGGGCGTTCGGTGGGTTGGCTCAGTCAGGTGGAACGGGACAAATCAGAACCGTCAATCACAGACTTGCGGTTGATTGCGGCGCAATTCGATGTGCCTGTGTCGATCCTCTTTCGCCATGCGGCGGCCCCTGCGGATGAGGCGGGATATGTGGTGCGCAGTGGCACGCGGCGGCCGATCGGGTCGAGCGTGGCGGGACTGGTTGAAGAGCTACTCTCCCCCGACCTCACTGATGATTTCGAGATGGTGCATTCCACATTCGCCCCCCACAGCCGCATCAAGCACGCTGTGCAGCGGCCGACGCAAGAGGTCGGCTATGTCATTTCCGGCACGCTCGAGATGGAGATTGCTGGGAAGGTTCATACCCTGAATGCAGGCGATAGTTTTCGTGTGCGGGGGGAGCCGTTTCGCTGGGCCAATCGCACCCCTGATCCCGTGGTGGCGATCTGGGTCATCGCCCCGCCTGTGTATTGAGAGGGTTCGCTGTGTTGAATGGTTCATGTTTATGCGGGGCAGTTACTTTTACGGCCAAGGGTGCTGCGCGTGATCCTGCGGCCTGTCACTGCACGCAATGCCGCAAGCAATCAGGGCATCACTGGGCATCCGTGCAAGTGATGGATGCAGATTTAACGATTACGGGCAACCCGACATGGTTTGCATCCAGTGAAAGTGCGAAGCGCGGGTTTTGCCCGACTTGCGGGTCCTTCCTGTTTTGGAAGGGTGAAGATGATCCTGACACTGGCGTCAGCCTTGGCGCGGTGGACGGGCCAACGGGTCTGCGGCTGGAGCGCCACATTTTTACCGCCGATAAAGGCGATTATTACGACATTGCGGACACCATCCCCCAAGAGGAGCAAGAGACATGAACGATTTTCCAACCACGGCCCGTGTGGTCATCATCGGCGGCGGCGTTGTCGGCACATCTACGCTGTACCATCTGGCCAAGGCGGGTTGGAGTGATTGTGTTCTGGTAGAGAAGAACGAATTGACCGCAGGGTCGACGTGGCATGCGGCGGGGAACTGTCCGAACTTCTCTAGCTCGTGGGCTGTGATGAACATGCAGCGATATGGATTGGAGATGTACCGCACTTTGGGTGAGGATGTTGATTATCCGATGAACTACCACGTTACGGGTTCCTTACGTCTGGCGCATAGCAAAGAGCGGATGATGGAGTTTGAACGGGTAGCCTCTATGGGTGCGTATCAGGGTCTTGAAATGGGGATGCTGACGCCTGCCGAGTTGAAAGAGTACAATCCGTTCATGGAGGTGCACGACCTTGAGGGGGGTATGTGGGACCCGTTGGACGGTGACATTGATCCCGCACAGCTGACGCAAGCTTTGGCCAAGGGTGCGCGGGAGGCAGGCGGACGGATTGAGCGGTTTGCGCCTGTTGTGGGGATTGAGCGTGACGGCGATGAGTGGATCGTAAAGACCGAGAAAGGCGATATCCGCTGTGAGAAAGTCGTCAACTGCGCGGGTTATTACGCGCAGCGAGTGGGTGAGATGTTCAAGCCGTTTGGCGGACGCACGGTGCCGATGGTGACCATGTCACACCAGTATTTCCTGACCGAGCCGATTGCAGAGCTGGAGGCGTGGACGAAGGAGAAGGGGCATAAGATGCCGATGATCCGCGACGTCGATATCTCCTACTATCTGCGGCAGGATAAGAACGGCCTGAACCTTGGACCGTATGAGCGGAATTGTCAGGCGGCGTGGGTCACGCCCGAGGACCCGATGCCGGAGGATTTCTCCTTTCAGCTTTATCCCGACGATCTGGACCGTTTGGAGTTTTATATCGAGGATGCCATGGCGCGTGTGCCGATCCTTGGGACGGCTGGCGTGGGGCGCAATATCAACGGGCCTATTCCATACGCGCCTGATGGGCTGCCGATGATTGGCCCGATGCCGGGGGTTCCGAACGCCTATGAGGGGCACTCGTTCACCTTTGGCATCGCGCAAGGGGGCGGTGCGGGTAAGGTGCTGTCGGAATGGATCATGCACGGCGAGACGGAGCTGGACATGTGGGCCACTGATCCGCGCCGCTATACCGATTATACCGATCACGATCATTGTCTGGCCAAGGCGCTTGAGACTTATGGCCATGAATACGCGATGCATTTCCCGCATCATGAGTGGCCAGCAGGGCGCGATAAGAAGCTGTCGCCTGTGCATGATGAAGTGTTGGCGGCAGGCGGCCAGATGGGCGCTTACAACGGTTGGGAGCGCGCCAACTGGTTTGCGCAGCCAAGCGATGATGTGTCCGAGGAGAGCACCCAGACGTGGGACCGTGCGGGGCCTTGGGCCGTGCGTATTAAAGAAGAAGTCGAGGCGGTGCGTGACAATGTGGGCGTCTTGGACCTGCCCGGTTTCTCGCGGTTTAACCTGTCGGGCGCAGGTGCGGCGGAGTATTTGCGCGGGCGGATCACGGGCGGGTTGCCCAAGGTTGGCCGCATGAACCTTGCTTATTTCGCGGACAGTCGCGGACGGATTTTGACAGAGATGTCTATCATGCGGCACGCTGAGGATCAGTTCACGTTGATCACGGCGGCAACGGCACAATGGCATGACTTTGACGTGCTGAACAACGGGCTGCCTGAGGGGCTGAGCCTGACCGACCATACCACCGAATATTCGACGCTGATTGTGAGTGGTCCGAAATCACGGGAGCTGTTTGAGGCGATTGGGACGGAGGCTGATCTTGCGGCGTCGTGGCTGTCGATTCAGCCCGCAAAAGTCGCTGGCATCGACTGCGCTTTGGCACGTGTTTCCTTTGCTGGAGAGTTGGGTTGGGAAATCCATGCGGCGATGGCGGATATGCCTGTACTATACGCTGCCGTATTGTCTGCTGGTGCTAAGCCATTTGGTATGTATGCGCTGAACTCGATGCGGATCGAGAAGGGGTACCGCGCGTGGAAGGGTGATTTGTCGACTGATTACACTTTGTTGGAAGCGGGACTGGAGCGTTGGGTCAAGCTCGATAAATCGCAAGATTACACGGGTAAGGCGGCGCTGATTGCGCAGAAAGCCGAGGGCGTAAAGAAGCGGTTTGTGACCATGATTGTCGAGGCGGGGGATCAGGACGCGCCCTATATGTCGACGGTCTATCATGATGGAAAAGTTGTGGGTGAGACGACCAGCGGCGACTGGGGCTACCGCGTAGACGCAAGCATCGCGCTGGGCACGATCCGCGCTGATCTTGCGGTGGAAGGAACCGAGTTGGAAGTCAACATTTTCGGGCGTATGTGCAAGGCAATTGTACAAGCGGACCGCCCACTCTGGGATCCCGAAAATGAAAGATTACGCGCATGACAAACATCACCCTTCTGGACGGCTCTATCGGGCAAGAACTGGTGAAACGGGACAATGGCCCGCCGACCAACCTGTGGTCGACCAGTGTGATGATGGAAAAGCCTGAATTGGTGCGCGGCGTGCATGACGATTATTTTGCCGCGGGGGCGTCGGTGGCGACCTCCAATACCTATGCTGTTCACCTGAACCGTTTGGAGCGGGCGGGGATTGCGAACAAGCAGGGCGAACTGATGGATATTGGCGTGACACAGGCCGTGGCTGCGCGTGATGCGCATGGCGCTGGGCGTGTGGCGGGGGCGATGGGGCCGCTGCTCGCGACGTATCGCCCTGATCTGCAACCTGATGTGGGGGTGGCGAAGGATCAGTTTGCCCAGCACATCCTCCTGTTGGGGGACCGCATTGATTTTCTGCTGGCGGAAACTGTCTGCTCGCTTCAGGAGGCGGAGGGGATTTTTCAGGGGTATGAGGCGTCTGGCACGGATAAGCCACTCTGGATGGCGTTTTCTGTCGATGATCAGGACGGCACGAAACTGCGCTCAGGCGAGCCGTTGTTTGTAGTGACGGAGATGCTCAACCACTACAAACCCGCTGCCGTATTGCTGAACTGTTCTATGCCAGAGGCGATCACGCAGGGCCTGCCGATGCTGACCGATTGCGGGCTGCCGTTTGGCGGCTATGCCAACGGGTTCACGATGATTACCGACGACTTCAAGAAAGACGCGCCAACGGTCGATGCGCTGAGTGCGCGAACCGATCTGACGCCTGACACATATGCGGACCATGTCATGAATTGGGTCGGTGCGGGGGCCACGATTGTGGGTGGCTGCTGTGAAGTTGGTCCAGATCATATTGCTGAAATTGCCCGTCGCTTGCGCGATGCGGGCCACACCATCGTTTAAGAAGGGTCTTCCATGGCTGACGTTCCTGCACATGCACGCGTTGTTATTATCGGGGGCGGTGTTATTGGCTGCTCGGTCGCATATCACCTTACGAAATTGGGGTGGAAAGACGTGGTGCTGTTGGAGCGTAAGCAGCTCACCTCGGGGACAACTTGGCATGCAGCAGGCCTGATTGCGCAGCTACGCGCGACGGCGAATATGACGAAGCTGGCGAAGTATTCCCAAGAGCTTTACGGCAACCTTGAGGCCGAGACGGGTGTTGCGACAGGCTTCAAACGCTGTGGGTCGATCACTGTGGCGCTGACCGAGGAACGCCGCGAGGAGATTTTCCGTCAGGCGGCCATGGCGCGGGCGTTCGGTGTGGATGTGGAAGAGATTTCGCCTGCCGAGGTCAAGGAGCGCTATTCGCATCTGAACATCGAGGGTGTGACGGGCGGCGTGTATCTGGACAAGGACGGACAGGGTGATCCTGCGAACATCGCACTGGCGCTGGCGAAAGGTGCGCGGCAGCGCGGTGCACGCGTGATCGAGCGGACGGCGGTGACGGGTGTTAAGCGCGAGGGGCGTCGAATTACTGGCGTTGACTGGCAGCAGGGCGAAGAGACGGGGCATATCGCGGCGGATATGGTCGTGAACTGTGCGGGCATGTGGGGCCATGCGGTGGGCAAGATGACCGGGACAAACGTGCCGCTACATGCGTGCGAGCATTTCTATATCGTGTCCGAGCCGATTGCGGGGCTGACCCAAATGCCCGTGCTGCGGGTGCCAGATGAGTGTGCGTATTACAAAGAAGATGCGGGCAAAATGCTGCTGGGCGCGTTCGAGCCGAATGCAAAGCCTTGGGCGATGGATGGCATCCCAGCGGATTTCGAGTTTGATCAGTTGCCAGAGGATTTCGACCACTTTGAGCCGATTTTGGAACATGCGGTGAACCGTATGCCGATGCTGGCGGAGGCGGGTATCCATACGTTCTTTAACGGGCCTGAAAGCTTTACGCCTGACGATGCTTACCATCTTGGGCTTGCGCCCGAGATGGACAATGTCTGGGTCGCGGCGGGCTTCAACTCTATTGGTATCCAGTCTGCGGGCGGTGCGGGTATGGCGCTGGCGCAATGGATGGACGAGGGGCAAAAGCCGTTCGACCTTGGCGATGTGGATATTAGCCGCATGCAGCCGTTTCAGGGCAACAAGACCTATCTGTTTGAGCGGTCTAAGGAGACGCTGGGACTGCTTTACGCGGATCACTTCCCCTTCCGCCAAAAGGCCACGGCACGCGGTGTGCGGCGCACGCCATTCCACCAGCATCTGCTGGGACGCGGTGCGGTCATGGGCGAGATCGCAGGCTGGGAGCGCGCCAACTGGTTCGCGAACGAAGGACAGGAACGGGAATATAGATACTCGTGGCAGCGGCAGAATTTTTTCGAAAACGTCGCCGCCGAGCATAAGGCCGTGCGCGAGAATGTCGGCATGTATGACATGTCGTCCTTCGGCAAAATCCGTGTCGAGGGGCGCGATGCCGAGGCATTTATGAACTATGTTGGTGGTGGTGATTATTCCGTCCCGAACGGCAAGATTGTCTATACCCAATTCCTCAACCAGCGTGGTGGGATTGAGGCGGATGTGACTGTTACGCGGATGTCTGAGACGGCGTATCTGGTGGTGACACCTGCGGCGACGCGTCTGGCGGATGAGACGTGGCTGCGGCGCAATCAAGGTGATTTCAACGTGGTTATTACCGATGTGACCGCAGGCGAAGGGGTGCTAGCCGTGATGGGGCCGCAAGCGCGTGCGTTGTTGCAAGCCGTAAGCCCCAATGATTTCAGCAATGATGTGAACCCTTTTGGCACGGCGCAGGAGATCGAGATCGGGATGGGTTTGGCCCGTGTGCACCGCGTGACATACGTGGGCGAGCTGGGTTGGGAGGTTTATGTGAGTGCGGATCAGTCCGCCCATGTATTCGAGACGCTGGCGCAAGCGGGGCAGGATTTTGACCTTAAGTTGTGCGGGATGCATATGATGGACAGTTGCCGGATCGAGAAGGGCTTCCGCCACTTTGGCCATGACATCACAAGCGAGGATCACGTGCTTGAGGCGGGGCTTGGCTTTGCGGTGAAGACCACCAAACCTGATTTTATTGGGCGTGAGGCTGTGCTGGAGAAGAAGGAAGCGGGGCTGGACATGCGGATGGTGCAGTTCAAGCTGACGGACCCCGAGCCGCTCTTGTATCACAATGAGCCTGTGCTGCGGGACGGCGAGATTGTGGGATACCTCAGCTCTGGCTCTTACGGGCATCATCTGGGCGGCGCGATGGGCCTTGGCTATGTGCCGTGTAAGGGCGAAAAGCCGGCCGATGTGCTGGCCTCGACTTATGAGATTGACGTGATGGGGACGCGGGTGCGCGCCGAGGCTTCGCTCAAGCCGATGTATGATCCCACCTCTGCGCGTGTGAAAGTGTAGCGGTACAATTGAGGGCTTTCCCTTGCCCCCTTCCTTGCCCTAACGCTGTGGGGCAAGGAGACTGATATGGCCACGCCCAACACGGATCAAGACACGCCTCAAGGCCTGCTGTTTGCGGGCGGTGCCTATGTACTGTGGGGGTTTTTGCCGCTTTATATGAAGCTGCTGAGCCATATTCCTGTGGCCGAAGTGATTGCGCATCGCATCATATGGTCGGTGCCGATTGCGGCGGTGGTGTTGATCCTGCTGGGACGCACGGCGACCCTGCGTGAGGCGTTTCGCAATCCGCGCATGTTGGCCATGGGTTGTGTCACGGCGGCGCTGATCTCGCTCAACTGGGGGATCTATGTCTATGCGATTGTGACGGACCGCGCGTTGGACGCGGCGATTGGATATTATATCAACCCGCTGTTCAGCGTGTTTTTGGCGGCGGTCCTGTTGGGGGAGCGATTGGCGCGGATGCAGTGGATCGCGGTGGCGATTGTAAGTGTGGCGGTATTGGTGTTGATCGTGGACGCCGAGGAGACGCCATGGCTGGCATTTGGCATGATGCTCACATGGGGGTTCTATGCGCTGGCGAAAAAGAGCCTGCCGATCGGGCCGAACCAAGGGTTTCTGATGGAAGTGCTACTGCTGCTGCCGCCTGCGTTGGCTTATGCGGTTTATATGGGCAGTACGGGCGGGGCGAAGTTTCTGGGCGATGCCAGCGATACATGGCTGCTGCTGGGTTGCGGGGTTGTAACCGCCGTGCCGCTGCTGTGCTATGCCAACGGTGCCAAGTTGCTGCGGCTGTCGACTATTGGCATCCTGCAATATATCGCGCCCACGATGATCATGCTCAATGCAGTGTTCATCTTTGGGGAGCCGTTTGGCCGTGCCCGCGCGATTGCACTGCCGCTGATCTGGATTGCGCTGATCATCTATACTGTTTCGATGGTGCAGCAAATGCAGGCAAAGCGCAGCTTAAGTTAAGGCCGACTTATGCTTCATGAACGAGGGGTCTTTTGCGACGCGCTCGTTCATGGCGGCCCTGAGTGCGCCGATGGTTTTATACGGGCGCATGACGACTTCAAAAGTCTGCATTAAGCCGTCATCGTTAAGGGTGATCAGGTCAACACCGACACAGTCCAGCCCCTCGACCTTACATTGGAACTCAAGCGCCCAATCATTGCCCGCCCCCATGACGCGACGGTATTCAAAATCGGTGAAGACTTCGTTCACATGCCCAAGTACGGCTGCCACTGCATCGCGACCGTTCCATGTTGCCCAATAGGTTGGTGGCTGGAACTTTACGTCATCGGCCATGAGCGCGGGCACGCCGCTGTGGTCATGCGCAAGGACGAGGTCATGAAACTTCTGGATGGTTGGATGCATGCTTGTTCTCCTGTTTCCAAACAGCGTGCCACGGGACGGGTTGAAAACAAAGCCTGCACATGGGACTGAGGCGGCATGGACGCAACGTACACCCCTCCGATGGATCCGCTTGAGGTCCTGCACCTCGATCACGAAGTTATTCTGGTCGACAAGCCTGCTGGCTTGCTCTCGGTGCCTGGTAAGGGGCCTGAACTCGCTGATTGCCTGCTGACGCGTTTGCAAGTGGCATTTCCTGATGCGTTGCTGGTTCACCGTTTGGACCGTGATACATCGGGTGTGATGATCTTTGCCCTGACACGTCATGCGCAGCGGCATCTAAATCTGCAGTTTGAAAAACGGATGACAAAGAAAACCTACATTGCGCGTATCTGGGGCGTTCCTGCGGAAAAGAAAGGGACTATTGACCTGCCGCTAATTGTAGATTGGCCCAACCGTCCGCGCCAAATGGTTTGCCTTGAAACGGGTAAACCGGCGCAAACCGACTGGCGCATGGTGAAAGACGAAGGCGATACAGCTCGTGTGCGATTGTCACCCCATACAGGACGTAGTCACCAACTCCGCGTGCATATGCTCAGCCTCGGGCACCCGATACTGGGTGATCCTTTTTATGCGGAGGGGGCGGCAAAAGACTTCCCGCGTATGATGCTACATTCGGAAGAACTGCGGTTCAAACACCCCGATGGTGGGCAATCGACCCGCGTGCGCAGCAAGGCGCCCTTTTAAACTCACTTCCGACATTCCACCTAGCGTATTGTTTAAAAATAAGAGAGAGCTACCCGAAAGTAGCCCTCTCCTAGTCGGTGCCGTTTAGTGGAGGTTACTCTGCAGCCCAACCAGAGACGGCTTTGACTTCGAGGAATTCCTCAAGGCCAAATACGCCGCCTTCGCGGCCGTTACCGGACTGCTTGTATCCGCCAAAGGGCGAGCCCTGAGCGAAGCCTTGGCCGTTGGTTTCAACCATGCCCGAGCGCAAGCGGCGGGCAACGCGGCGGCGCTTTTCCGTGTCTGCAGTCTGGACGTAGTTGGTCAGGCCGTAGGGTGTGTCGTTGGCGATCGCGATGGCTTCTTCTTCGGTCTCAAAGGGGATGATCGACAAGACGGGACCAAAAACTTCTTCGCGGGCGATGGTCATATCATTGGTGACATCTGCGAAAACCGTGGGCCTGACGTAGTAGCCGCGGTTCAGGCCATCGGGGCGGCCTAGGCCACCTGCGGTGAGGCGCGCCTCGGACATGCCTTTTTCGATGAGGCCTTGGATTTTGTTAAATTGGGCTTCGGAGACGACGGGGCCGATATGTTTGCCTTCTTCGGACGCGGGGCCAACGTGAGTGTTGGTTGCGACTTCGGAGGCAGATGCCACAGCTTCGTCATAGCGGGATTTGTGGACCAGCATGCGGGTTGGTGCGTTGCAGGACTGGCCCGAGTTGCGGAAGCAACGGATAGCACCCTGTTTGGCGGCTGACGGATCTGCGTCTTCAAAGATAATATTGGCACCTTTGCCGCCCAGTTCCAAGCTGACGCGCTTGAGCGTGTCTGCCGCAGCTTTGGAAATCGCGATGCCTGCGCGGGTGGAGCCTGTAAAGCTGACCATGTCGACTTCGGGGTGGGATGACAGCTGGCTGCCAACACCGGGGCCGTCGCCGTTGACGAGGTTGAACACGCCTGCGGGGAAACCTGCTTCGTGTACGAATTCGGCGAATAGCAGCCCCGACAGGGGTGCGATCTCGGAGGGTTTCAAGACGACCGTGTTGCCTGTGGCGAGCGCTGGGATCACCTTAAGGATGATCTGGTTCATGGGCCAGTTCCATGGGGTGATCAGCGCACAGACGCCAATCGGCTCGAGCAGGGTTTTCTCAGTGGCGGTGAAATCACGCTCGAAGGAGAAATCCTTGAATGCTTTGAGGAAGCCGCCGATGTGCCAGCTGCCCGCGCCCACTTGTTGTTGGCGGGCCAGCAGAATCGGTGCGCCCATTTCCATGGACATGGCTTGGGCCATTTCTTCCTGACGAGTGTCATAGATTTCGGCCAGTTTTTCGATCAGAGCGGTGCGCTCTTCCTTCGAAGTCTGGGACCAGCTGTCGAAGGCGGCACGCGCTGCGTTTACGGCAGCATCTGTGTCGGACTGGTCGCCGAGCGAAATGATGGCGCATTGTTCTTCGGTGGAAGGGTCAATTACGGCGAAGTCGTTTGCGGCGGCGGGGGCAACCCACGCGCCGTTGATGTAAAAATCGCGTTTCTCCAGCATGGTGATGCTCCTTGTTTGAGATTTGAAGGCACTGTGGCACTGCGGTTAAGCCACTGCAAGGCAGGGCTGCGAACTTGGGGGATGAAACTCCATCGGGCAATGACTACGTAAGAGTAATAACAATTTTAGAGGAGGACGCAGCGATGAGTTTGCGCATTAACGACACGATCCCTGATCTAACGGTTGAAACGGATCAAGGGACGATCAGCTTGCATGATTTTGTGGGCGATAGCTGGGCGATCTTATTCTCTCACCCCAAGGATTTCACACCTGTCTGCACGACCGAGTTTGGTGCAGTGGCGCAGTTGGCGGATGAGTGGGAGAAGCGCGGGACCAAAGTCTTGGGTGTGTCTGTGGACGGTGTCGAGGACCACAAAAAGTGGAAAGCGGATATCGAAACTGTTGGCGGGGCCAAGGCAGGTTTCCCGATTGTTGCGGACACGGATCTTACGCTGTCTAAGGCGTTTGATATGCTGCCTGCGGAAGCCTACCTACCTGACGGGCGCACGCCTGCGGACAGTGCAACGGTGCGGTCAGTGTTCATCATCGGGCCTGACAAACAGCTGAAGCTGTCGATGACCTATCCGATGACTGTTGGTCGCAACTTTGCCGAAGTGTTGCGTGCACTTGACGGGTTGCAGACCTCTGCGGGTCAAGGTGTTGCCACTCCTGCAAATTGGAATGTGGGCGATGATGTGATTATTCCGACTTCTGTGTCGGATGCCGATGCAACTGCCAAATTCGGAACATTCAATAAGGTGTTACCCTATTTGCGTATGGCGAAGCTGCCGGAGTGATTAAGAAGCATTAAAACGAAAAAGCCCCGCTATCTAGCGGGGCTTTCTGCATCTTAGGGACAGATTTCTTAGTGGAGAACCACGCGAGTGCCGTTTGGCACACGGTTATAGAGGTCAATCACATGGGCGTTGATCATCCGCACACAACCATTTGAGACGCGCGCAGCCACTGTCTGTGGCTTTGGTGTTCCGTGGATGCGCAGATATGTGTCGCGGTCGCCGCTGTAGAGATAGAGCGCGCGCGCACCGAGTGGGTTCATCCCACCCCCTTTCATGCCTGCCGCGTGTTTTGCATAGATATGCGGCTCACGACGGATCATGGCCTGAGTTGGGGTCCACCGGGGCCATTCCGCCTTGCGACGGATGCGGAACGTACCGGAGCGGTAGCGGCCTGCCGTACCGATGCCTACGGAATAGCGGATCGCCTTGCCGTTGGGCATGGTCCAATACAACGCAAATTGGCCGGGATCGACATGGATCTCGTTAGGACGAAAGCGGTCTTTGATATCCACCATGCGCGGGCGCAGGTGGTTGGGCACATTATATGCAAAGGCTGGGCCAGCAAGAAGGGCTGCGGCGCCAGACAACATAAGGGTGCGGCGATCAAATAAGGACATGGCAGTGTCTCCAGACTTTGTAATGATTCTTGGTTTAATGGTTAACCTATACCGTAAAACAGGCAGAAACGTGAGTCTGGTTTACCCGACCCTCACGCTCATTCGATCTATTGAGAAAAAGTAGGATTTTTAAGGTCTTGAAATGAATGTTAAAAAACAGGCTCTTCATTTTTTCGTGCGTCGCCACATCCGCTGTTATGTCCCAAAGCTACTGTTTCACGATGGTATTCAACTCCTTGGCTATGTGCCTATTGTCCGCAGTGCGCCCTTTAGAAATGCCATACTCTTTGCCCTCTTGCGGGCAGATTACAGGTTTAGAGGCGAGATCATCTGCAGAATGGCATCGCTGATCATTTTTGTCTTAGATATGGAGTAGTGGTATTGCCTTCGGCATGGGTAAAGACGGCTTCATGGACATGGCCCAGGTGGCCGTATTATGCCTTTAAGCGCATGCTCAGGTCGTCGTCCTCGTGATAGAGGAATATCGCCTCGTCAAAGCCGCCGATCCCTTCGAAGTGTGCACGAGACACAAAGATCACAGGGCCATTAAGCAAAGGGACGTCGGCGTCTGCATTGGGTGCTGTACCAGACCAATGGGCCGATTTGTGCAGAAGGCGGGAACGGCGTCGAAAGGACGGGCGATGGCGACCATCTATCGCACGAGGCGATGCTGCGGCGACTTCGGGGTGGTCATGGAGATGCGCATGAAGCTTTTCAAGGCATCCTTGGGATGCTCGGGTACTGGTTTGGGTGACTGAAGGCATAACCGCCCTGACAAAACAAGAAGGCCCCCACGTTTCCACAGGGGCCTCTTTTGATTTTAAAGAAGGAAGGCTTAGTCTTCTTTCTTCTCTTCTTCTTTGATCTCTTCGCCAGTTTCCTGATCGACCACTTTCATGGACAAACGAACCTTGCCGCGATCGTCAAAGCCCAAGAGCTTCACTTTGACTTCCTGACCTTCTTTCAGAACGTCTGAAGGATGGTTCAGGCGGCGGTTTTCGATCTGGGATACGTGCACCAGACCGTCGCGCTTGCCAAAGAAGTTCACAAAGGCGCCGAAATCGACGATCTTCACAACGGTACCGGTATAGACGGCACCTTCTTCAGGCTCGGCCACGATCGACCAGATCATGTCGTAGGCTTTCTTGATCGAGTCGGCGTTTGGTGACGCGATCTTGATGATGCCTTCGTCGTTGATGTCGACCTTTGCGCCGGACACTTCAACGATCTCGCGGATAACTTTACCGCCAGAACCGATGACTTCACGGATTTTATCCGTTGGGACCTGCATGGTCTCGATGCGTGGGGCGTGCTCGGAGAACTCGCCTGCGCCGGAGATGGATTTGTTCATCTCGCCAAGGATGTGCAAACGACCCGCTTTGGCCTGAGCCAATGCTTTTTCCATGATCTCGGGCGTGATGCCTGCGATCTTGATGTCCATCTGCAATGACGTGATACCTGCTTCGGTACCCGCTACCTTGAAGTCCATATCGCCGAGGTGATCTTCGTCACCCAAGATATCCGACAGGATCGCGTAGGAGCCGTCCTCTTCGAGGATCAGACCCATGGCAACACCGGCAACGGCGGATTTGAGCGGAACGCCCGCATCCATCATCGACAGGGAACCACCACAAACGGACGCCATGGAGGAGGAGCCGTTGGATTCGGTGATCTCGGAGACCAGACGAATGGTGTAAGGGAAGTCTGTCGCAGCGGGCAGAACGGCCTGAAGGGCGCGCCATGCGAGTTTACCGTGACCGATTTCGCGGCGACCTGGAGGGCCCACACGACCAACTTCACCCACAGAGTAGGGGGGGAAGTTATAGTGCAGCAAAAAGTTGGATTTGAAGTTGCCGTGCAGCGCGTCAATGAATTGCTCGTCGTCTCCGGTACCCAGAGTGGTCACAACCAAGCCTTGCGTCTCACCACGTGTAAACAGGGCAGAGCCGTGCGTACGGGGCAGGATGCCAGTCTCGGAAACGATATCGCGGATCTCGTCAGTCTTGCGACCGTCGATGCGCACACCGGTTTTCACAACGTCACCGCGCAGGATGGAGGCCTCGAGGCCTTTCATCGCGGAACCGAGGTTTGCATTGGCTTGCTGCTCTTCGGACAATGCGGCCATGATCGTGTCGCGGGCAGCGGAGACTGCTGCTGTACGCTCTTGCTTGTCACCGATTGCGAATGCAGCGCGCATTTCCTTCTCGCCTGCGGCCTTAACAGCAGCGGAGAGATCGGAGTAGTCAACGGGCTGGAAGTCAAACGGCTCTTTTGCCGCTGTCTCTGCCAGCTCAACAATCAGGTCGATGACGGGCTGGATATGCTCATGGGCGAACTTAACCGCGCCGAGCATTTCTTCTTCGCTCAACTCGTATGCTTCGGATTCAACCATCATCACGGCGTCTTTGGTGCCGGCAACTACCAGATCAAGGCGCTGATCGGGGTTGTTCTTGAGGTCCTGCATGTCGTCGATTTCAGGGTTCAGAACGTACTGACCACCTTCATAACCAACGCGGCACGCGGCAATCGGGCCCATGAACGGCGCGCCGGAAATGGTCAACGCTGCGGAGGCCGCAATCATCGCAACCATGTCGGGATCGTTAACCAGATCGTGAGATAGAACGGTACACATCACCAGTACTTCGTTCTTGAACCCGGGGACGAACAGCGGGCGGATCGGACGGTCGATCAGACGGCTTGTCAGTGTTTCTTTTTCTGTTGGACGCGCTTCGCGTTTAAAGAAACCACCCGGGATTTTACCTGCGGCGTAATATTTCTCGTTATAGTGCACGGTCAGTGGGAAAAAGTCCTGACCCGGCTTTTGCTTGCGTGCGAATGTCACGTTCGCCATCACGGATGTCTCGCCATATGTGGCGATGACGGAACCGTCGGCTTGGCGCGCAACTTTCCCTGTTTCCAGTGTGAGCGTCTCTTCGCCCCACTGCATGCTTTTCTTAACTTCGTTAAACATCATCGTTTCCTTGTTGGCCCATTAGCCATTGCATAGAGGGCGTATTCCCTCTGACCCCTTTATTTCCTCGCCTGCATCGGGGACTGAATGCGAACGGGTAGATGCGTGGGCTGTACATGAGATTGGGGAGGATGGGAAGGGAGGGGTGGATTGGGCGGGTAATCTCCATGTCAGCTATGCGGACAAAGCCGACTTTTGCAGCTGCAGCGATTGCTGACGCAGAAAACCTTCGCATATGCAGCGTAGTACATTCGGCAAAGCAGCGAATGCCATCTGACCGATCATTCCATAGGGTCAGAACCCACGCAATCCAAACCACCTATTCGCTGAACGCGGTCTCAACAATCGACATGTGGAGAAAACGTAAATGCGCTATGATTGCTTAATTGATTGGTTTGCGCTGCCCTGACAGCAGCATTTTTGTTTTCGTTCGGAAGATTCGTTAAAGTCGACTTCCCAGTACCACTAAGTGGGCCACTCTCCGGCGTTTGTTCTGCTCAGGGCCCAGCATCCTTGCTTCCCTGAATTGGGTCAAGTGCCACCCTTCAACTTGGCACGCGTCTGTTGGAGATAGAGCAATTCAGCCTCGTGCAACTTAACTGCTACCGGTCGCGACGACACCCGTTCAAAGTTCTTCATCAAGTAAGGATATCGATTTTCATCTGGTAGGCACTTTGAATGTCTTAGGTTGGCCATCTGAGAATAGACAGACAGATCAGCTATCGAGAGTTCATTCCCGCAAAACCAGCTTTTGCCAGATATCTGGGACTCCAAATAGGTCAGCAACGGAGGAAGATGTTCGGCAACTGACGCCTGAACGGTTTTGGAATCAATAGGCAACCCGCGCATCTCATTAATGAAAATGGGTCTAAAAACTCCGGTACTGATTTCATGAAAAAGTGCGGTGTCTGCATATTCTTCAATCCACAGCGCACGACCGAGATGTTTGGGTTCTTTTGGAACGAGCGTTGCCTTCTCGGGGTGAGCCGCGTTGAAGTAGGCACAGATGGCTGAACTATCACTTAGTGTAAAATCACCTGATTGAAGCACCGGAACGCGTTTGAGCGGGCTGACCATCGCAAAGTCGTCAGGTGGGAAATATGGATTTACCTCTTTCAAGTGGATGTCCAAGCTCATCTCATAAGCGAACAAAACCACTTTTCGGGTAAACGGTGAGAGCGGGTTTCCAAGAACAGTATGTGCCATAGCAATGATCAATCCTTTGAAGTTGACACTGTCTATATTGACATTTTAATTGACGCTGTCAATATAGACTGATGAAAATGAAACAACCCTTCCATCATGGCAGCTTGAAACTGGCATTGCTTGACGCTTCAGTAGTGCTGTTGGACATGCACGGGCCTGACGGCGTAACGATCAGAGCTGTCGCACGCGAAGCGGGCGTCTCCCATGCGGCGCCGGTTAATCACTACAAAGATAGAGAAACGCTTCTTACTGCACTTGCGACAGTTCTGTTCAAGGACCTCTTGGCTTGTGTAATTAAGAAACTTCGCAGCGAGGACTTGCTTGCCAACGAGCGTATTTCAGTTTTTGCCACTGTGCTATTTGAATATGCAATGACCCATCCCAACCGCTATCGATTGCTTTGGCATACCGGATTGGTCGATCACAGCGATCCTGAATTGCTTGATGTAATGAATCAATTTTATGGTGCTTGCTGCGCTGAAATTTCAGGTGCAAAAATGTGCACTAATCGCGATGTTGAGACTTATGCAATTGCTCTATGGTCTATGGTGCATGGTTATATCGACCTTCGGCTGACTGGCATGTTCGAAGCGAGAAACGACACGGTGAGCGGACATCCAAGGTTAGAAGCCATGCTAGAATTATTCCAAAATTCAGGCCGGACGAAATCTTGATGATTGTTTCAGCCCATAGGACGGTGGCGCCCCGAACACCCGCTGTTTGCAAAATATCATAGGGTTCCGATAAAAGCCGAGGCAGCCAGAACAGCGCCGGTCAGGATGTTAGCTAAGAAAAGGCGAAAATTGACTTCGGGGCGGACTATGTCGAAGCGCCACGCCTGCCAGCCAAAGTGGGCAGCAATTACCAACATCCCGAAAGCGTAGGGCGACGACATGCCCAGCACCCACCCCCCCAGGGACCATGCTGTCACTGTTAGTGCATAGAACACGGAGATCAGCGATTTTCCATGCGCACCGAACAGAACAGCTGTGGATTTGAGACCTAGACGCTTGTCGTCCCTTATGTCGACATATCCATAGGTCGTATCATATCCGATCTGCCATGTAATCGCACCGGCCCACATCAACACCGCGCCAACCGGTACATGACCGGCGATCTGCGCCCAAGCCACCAGCATCCCCCAATTGAAAGCAATCCCCAAAACCGCCTGAGGCCAGTGGGTGAAGCGTTTGCAAAAGGGATAGAGCACGACCAACGGCAGCACACCGATCGCCAGAAGGCGCGCGAACGAAGATAGAAAAATCAGCAAAGATGCGGTCAGCGCCAATTGAACCGCCAGAAACACTATTGCCCCGAACAGACTAATTTCGCCGTTTGCCAATGGTCGCAAACGGGTGCGCTGGACTTGGCCGTCGAAATTGCGGTCGGCAATATCGTTGATTGTACAACCCGCGCTGCGCATCACAAAAGCACCAAGGGTGAACACCAAAAGAGTGCGCAAATCTGGAAAGCCATGCGCGGCCTGCAACAACGCAGCCCAGCAAGGAAAAAGCGTAAGCCAGATACCAACTGGACGGTCCAGCCGCGCTAAACGGATGTAGGGACGAACGGGCAGCGGAAGGAACCGCTCGACCCAATCACCCCTCTGGATATCACTCAGGTCGCGGTCGGTTATTCCAGACATTGTAAAAACCCGCTTCTGTCAAAAATATTGCAACGACCACATGAAAATAGCCTCAATCCGAACCTAAATTACGTTCCGCATACCGGATGCAACAATGAGCTTGTGAAATGGCATTATAAGCATGATGTAGACCTTTCCCAAGATATTATGCCGCTGAACGAGCGTCGTCACACGTATCTGGAAGTCACCCCCAATAGCGAAACGTTCAATAAGAATACGGAAATTCAGATGGATATCATCCATGCCCAGTACAATACTGTCCTCACTTTCCTGCAAGATAGGAAATATGGATATTCTTGACTCAGATCTGGGCGCGTCAATTTTCCCGTCTGGTTTTAATCCAAAAGGGGCAACAATAAAGTTTCGTATCTTGAAGAGTCGCTTGGCCCAAGTCGGCGACGTCCCAACCGTCGCGTCGGCAATTTCCCGCATGGTGGCGAAGTTGCGGTGCGTCGAAACTTCAAAAGCGTCCGCCCAGTTTGCATCCGGGAGTGCTTCGTTGGGCAAAACAGGTTTTATAGAGGTAGGCCAATCTAGTGTCATCGCATCGCTCCAGTGTTGTGAGGAAAGCTGCAATCAGGGCAAGGCTCTTTGTGATCCGGTTGATTGCTCGATTAGGAGCCAGCGATGATCCTGCTACATTTAGTGAAATCACGTGCATCGAAATCGCCTGCATTGCGTCATGACATCCTATGAAATTCAGCCCATTATCTTTTGTTCGCTTTCCTTCCAATGAAGTACGGCTTCGGGCAACTCATTGTCTTTGCGCTCGAAATCAAGGGATTCAAATGACTGAACCATGGAAACAAGTCCTGTTTTTGAAACCATTGCCCCCTTTGAATAGCCTTTCGCGCAGATTACTCCATCAAGTGTCAGGAATTCGACGAAGAAGTAATTCCAGTGGTCATCGCACCCCGTCCAACGGTAACGCAGCCGATACTTTTGACCCAATTTGAGCTGGCGGCGAAATGTCATGATCGTTCCACCTGCAAAAGGTTTCCACTTTTTCTTCAACAAAATCCTGAGGAAACCAGTGCGCACAAAAAACTCGACAGTCATGAGATCAGCCACTGTTAAGTAACGACCATTGTTCATATGAAGATTTACGTCAATATCGTTTGGCAGCACTCTAAATTCTCGTTCGAAAACCTCATCCATCACCAATTTGGGAAGCCGCCATGCTCGTAAAAGTGTCCAGATTAGCCTAAAGTAGAGGTTCATTATTACACCATATTAGTTCATATTTGAACCATATTGTTCAATCTTGAACTATGCAAGTTCTTTCACACTGGGGCGTCCTATGAAAAATTCTAAATCAGAAACCTATGATGACGTGGCTATACCCCCGACAGCTACGTGGATCGCAGTTGTGCGCACGTACAACGAGTGTACGGCAACACTTACCCACCTTCTCGCGCCGATGGGGGTTTCGCTGCTTCAGCATGAAATCCTGATAAATTTGTTCAGATCTCCGGGTCTTACCCAACAGCAGCTTGCGAAAAGGTGTTTTTCCGCCAAAAGCGGGATCAGCATGCTTGTTGCGCGCTTTGTAGCAGATGACCTTATTAAACGGACCCCCGCCCCGAAAGATCAACGCGCCTGGAGCCTTTCATTGACTGAAAAAGGGCAGACGTTGGCCAGACAGGTGGTCGGCGTACAAAATGATGTTGTCGCAGAGATGGACAAGGCCTACTCATCTGATGATCTCCTGCTGGTTAAAGACATAATGGATCGATCATCTGTATTGCTGGAGAATTTACGAGACAGAAACAAGAAGTAGGCGGCTTTCGAGAAATCCGTAGTCGGCCCCGTCAGCATTTAAGCACTTTCATGGGGTGTAGCTAAAAATAAAGCGTTTTGGGTGTTCGACACATCCTTGGAGCATATCAGTATCGTAGAAATTGCTGGTCGTGGCTGGCGTTGTTGAAATCGGAGACTTTAGCAAAGAAGCGGTTGGGGAATTCATCACCGAGAAACAACTATAGACAACTCTTGTGTCAGAGACCGTTCGTGGTTTTACATTTGATCGCTTTTTTCTGTGCAGTTGATACCGTCTAGCCGGTTAACCAATACCCTCTGCCAGAAGGTCAAAAACCACCCGAATGCGTAGATTTGTCTTAAGCTCGCGGTGGGCCACCAGCCATGTCTCGATACTGATCGGCTCGAACGCCGAAGTCGGGTTTTCGAGTTCTGGATAAGCCGCCCCGATGTCGATAGGTAGAATGCCGATCCCAAAACCTTGTCGGACAAGTTCGAGGGCTAGTGTGGCGCTCGACGTCGAAAAATTGAAATTTGCTGTCGTCAGATTTACGCCACGTGACGTCATCAAACCAAGCCGCTGTTCGGGTTGGTCAAACCCGACAAACTTTAACTTTTCAAGATCAGCGAGCGTCTTTGGGCGACCAACTTCGTCGAGGTACTCTTTTGAAGCAAATAGATGTGCCTTTGTGTCGCGCAGCCGTTTTGCAAAGAGGGTCTCATCTTTGGGGCGACTATGACGGATTGCGATGTCAGCTTCACGCCGCCGCAGATCGCTTAATTGATTTGATGCGATAATCTCGATCTGAAGGTCTGGCGCGGTTGTGCGCAGCTTTTTAAGGACTGGCGGTAGAAAATGCGTTGCCATCAGGTTTGTGGCCGAAATCAACACATGTCCGGTCACGGCATCGGAGTGGCCCGTTGCAGCAAGGGATATGCTGTTTGCTGCATCGCCCATCATCCGAAAATGCGCCAGCAATTCTACACCTGATTGTGTCAATAAGAGTGCGCGCGATGTCCTCTCGAAGAGGACCAAGCCTAGCGCCTCTTCGAGGCCCGCGACCTGTCGGCTTAGTGTTGGTTGCGTCAGCCCAAGCGCGCGCGCAGCGGCAGACAGCGACCCTTCTTCAGCGGTGACGAGAAATGCCCGCGCTTGGTTCCAGTCGAAAGCTGATCGTTTCCACTCCATTATTTACGTATACCAATCCAAGAAAGATACGCAATTCCGTATTGATAGGCTGCATTCTATATTTTGCCAACGAACAACTTAAAGCAGGTAAGAGATATGACGCAGCTAGACACCAAAGGCCTCGGTTCATCGCACGCTGCCACGATGGAACAGGCAATCCCCATGACCACTCGTCGATTTGGCTCTTGGGAAGTTCTCATCAGTAGGCGAACGCTCTCCTCTGCTGACCTTGCCAACCGTTACGACGCCGTCTCAGACAAATGGGCGCGGACGGCGCGCCGTTTTCGATTGAATGCCGCATATTGCGAACCGCTTCTGGCCTCTCAGGTTGTCATAGATCTTATGCGGGTTGAGCCAAAGGCGCGGATCCTTGATTGCGGCGTCGGCAATGGGAGCCTTTCGATTGCGCTAAATAGCCTCACGAAGGGTCCGGCCGACTTCCATGCAATTGATACCTCTGCTGAAATGCTTGTGCAGGCCAAGTCCGTGATGCAGCACGCTGGGCTGAACCCGCACCTTCAACAGGCCGATGTAATGTTATTGCCCTATGAGGATCAGTCTTTTGACGTTGTTATGGCCGCGCATGTCCTTGAACATCTGCCGGATCCGCAACGTGCTCTTGCGGAGATGGTTCGCGTTCTAAGGCCGGGTGGGATGGTGTTCATTTGCGTGACGCGCCCCTCACTTTTCGGCGCATTGGTCCAACTTTTGTGGCGAACATGGGCGATCACAGAACAAGAGGGCATCGCGTGGCTGCACGCATCCCAGCTTGTCGATGTCGGATACCAAGCGGTTCGGCTCGGCTCCGCTGGCTTTACGAGCACTGCCTTTTGGGCGCGGCGGCCCCAATGATCTCTCCAAGTCGAAAAGTTCCAAAATTACGCTTTGAAAAATCCGAATGGGTCGTTCTGGGCCTGATTTTAGTCTATTCGTTCATTCCTGTCATCGGCGGGATGATACGGGTCCTTGAGCTTGCAGGCGGACCACAAATCGCACCAGCGAACTCTCGGGCACTGCTTGCGCCGCTACCTATTACCCTGCACATCCTAAGCAGCATTCTGTTCTGCATCGTCGGCGCTCTTCAATTCATACCAAGTCTGCGACGCCAACGCCCGGCGGCGCATCGCCCCATCGGACGGGTGATTGCGGTTGCGGGATGTGTTTCCGCGCTCAGTGGTCTGTGGATGACGCACTTCTATGTCTTTCCGGAGGATCTTCAGGGCCCATTACTTTATTGGGTGCGGATGGTTTTAGGCACTGCAATGATCGGACTCATTATCTGGGCGGTGATCGCAATCAGATCCCGCAACGTTTTCCAACACAGCGCGTCGATGGTGCGGGCCTATGCCATCGGTCAGGGCGCGTCGACGCAGGCCGTTGTGGGCATTGCTTGGATCATCGCTGTTGGCGCCGAAGCGATGGGCCCCCTCCGCGACGGTTTGATGATTTTCGCGTGGGTGGTCAATCTGCTCGCCGCAGAAATCTTCATCTGCGCAATGCTGAGGCCGCTACAGCGTCGGCAAAACCATTCGTCACTGCCTCCTATTCGGCCTTCAACACCAAGAAACGAGATTTGAAATGACGTACCAAAATGGCAATCCCCGTCCTCTTTTGTCGATCCTTTGGGTCTTTATCATCCTGAATTTCTTTGCACGCGATATTCATGAATTGGGCCGCCCCGGCATGCTGGAACAGATGATCTCCGGCACAATTGACGGGGTCGTCGTCACAGAAATGTTGATGCTATTCGGAGGGATCATGATAGAGATCCCGATCTTGATGACAGTTCTCGCATTGCTGTTGCCACATGCGGCCAATCGATGGGCGAACATTGGGGTTGGCCTTTTAACGATGGTCACGATCGTCGCGATGAACCTCAAACCCGACCTAGACAACGTCTTTTTCATGGGTATTCAGTTGATCGCCTTGGTCGGCATTATTGGGGTGGCATGGCGTTGGCGTGGCCCAGAGTCGATATAAGTCCTAACTCCAAAACTGGCAAAAGTGTGGCTGCATAGTCCAATAGGACGTCTAAACCCCGATAGCTGTAATTCGTAAATCGTGCAGCATCGATCGATCGGGGCTCAGCGCTGCCGTAGGAAGTATCATACGATCAAGAGCGCTTCGAAATGACGAATGGCTCCAACCGTTCGTCAGAATTCTCAGATATCAATCCGCTCGGAAATGCTCAGCGCGTCTTCGAGCTCAACCCCCAGATATCTGACGGTGCTATCAATTTTTGTGTGGCCTCGCGACATCTGAACAGCACGCATGTTGCCTGTCTTGCGATAGATTTCCGCCACCTTTGTTCAGCGCATGCAATGGGTGCCATAGCCGCTAGGTTCTAAACCAATCGAGACAATCCAATCCCGAACCAAGCGCCCATACTGGCGTGTTGATATGTGCGGTCGATCATGGAATCGACTCGGATACAAAAAATGGCACCTGATCATTTCCGGAGACTTGATCCAGTTGGTCACAGTTTCTCATGTGTGTTCAGCCAGTTCAAACTGGACAGGCTTGTTCGTTTTGCTTTGAACGACGGACACTCTTTCACGAATTCTGTCGTCCCTGAGTAGGTCAATGACCTTCAGTGACACCAAATCGCAACCGCGTAACTTGCTATCTATTGCGACGTTGAACAATGCGAGATCGCGGAGATTACACGCTAGTTCGAGGCGAGCGCGGATGGCCCAGACCTGTTTTGGTGGAAGCGGGCGCCTTTGCCCGACGAGGTGCCCCTATTCCAGGCTCTTCGTTTTGGGGTGGCCGCGGGAAGTTGAACTCTTGGCATGATTTGGCCTTCATCCAACCCTCCTGCCCAAAAATCAACACAGCGCTGACTACGTATTATAGCCTAAATCAAATGACGGCTTCGCCGCTGGCGCGTCATCAAGTGTTTCTGCGAAAGCAAAAGACAGCTTGGAGCCTAACGTTACAGAATTTCTGCGTTGCTGTGAATGTCAGGTTTGGCCGATGTGATACGACCAAACCCCAGACGTTGTTCTAGTCGCCATGAGCGGAGGTCCGCATCCGCGCAAGGTGATCATCCCACCCCTTGTCCAGCGCTAGTGTAAGTCCATAGGCTTCTGCCCCTTGTGGCAGACCTTCATGTCGCAGGGATAGATTTGTGCCGCCCGGAACTTCGGTTAGAAGCCATCTGACCGTGCTGGACTGATCCCCCATTGGCGCAATGGCAAAGGTGTACTCAAGCTGCGTGAACGGCTTTGCGACAAGGACCTTGCCCCACATAAGCTTATCGCCGCTCTCAGTGCCAAACATTTCATAATCGCCTTCGACCAGCGCTGTCTTCGGCTTGTGGAACCAGATCGCCAGCTTGTCGGGGTCGGTCAGATATGCCCAGACTTGTGCCGGTGTTGCTTTGAGATATATTGATTTCTGGAGTATGGTGTCGGTCATTGCATGTCCTTTTCTATTTCATCTTTAAGAGTGTTGAGGCGCTCGTCCCAGAAGGCATCGAAGTAATCGAACCAGCTCATTACTTTCTTCAGCCCATCCGTGTTCAGCGAATTCAGCCGTGACCTGCCCTCTGCTTGAACCGAGATGAGATTGCCTTCGCGAAGGATCGTCAGGTGTTTTTTCACCGCCGCCCGGGTCATCTGAAAGTTGTCAGCGACTTCGGCAATCGTCATGTCGTTGTTCGCAAGCAATTGAAGAATATTGCGTCGGGTAGGGTCGGCCAACGCCCGAAATCCCATCTGTTCAGCGCCTGTCATTGTGCTACGGGCTGGAAATCAAATGCCCCATCTTGATAGAGGTAAGCAATGCATGGCTCATCGGATACGCATGCAGAGATATGCGCCAAACCGCTTGAAATTCGGTAGTAAGAACCGGGTCCGATTACTCTGGCTGCGTCAGGATCATCGCCGTTGGCATAGTGGGTCATTTCACCTTGCAACATGACCCCAAACATATTTGCAGATTTCACATGTGGCGGGCTTATCGTGCCAGCGGGCAATCTGACAAGGGCCTGATAAGGCTCTGCAAACCGATCCCCCTGTAGAGCAGAAAATGCGACGCCTTCGGGCGTTACCTCCCAAACATAATCGTCCGCGTCCAATAATGTGATCTGCTCGGCGTGTGCAGATAGTGGCGCAATGAGTGATGCGATAATTGATGCCAAGAATGCTTGTTTCACTTTGATCCCTTTATGATACTATTTGGTATCATTTACATACGAAACTAAATGGTATCATGTCAAGTCACATCGTGATTAGGGAGAAGCGTAAAGCAGACGCTAAACTTTAGAGGTCCAACGGTCGTTATGTCCCGCAGTCTGTGAATTCGACCTCTGATCCCTACTGCACTCTGCACGAATGGCTGGTTTTCCCGCCGCGCGGCAGCACCGAATTTTACGCTGACGCAGCATTTTCCACGCTGCGAGCGCATGCAGAAGGAGAAGCGAATTCACACCAAGGGCTCTAAGCTGCCGTTAGCTGCGATTGCGATCGTCGCTTGTCTGAGTTTCGCATGCCGATGGTGGCTATGCAGACCTAGCTGCGACTGGCTGGTAATTCACGAACGTCCGATTTTATTGCGATTTCAAAAATGAACTGATGTCGTTCAAAGTGCCACCTCCATTTTCCTGAACCCAAAGACAAAGCGCGAAAACGCCGTTTTTATTGCCAGCTACTATTGGCGATGCACGTCAGAAGTCTTGAGACCGCTTGATGCACCAGTTATATCTCAAACACATCCAGATCTTCCAAAATCCCTGAAGCACTTCCAAATTGATCATTGAGATCGGCAATCGCCTTTTGATGCCCTTCGGGGCTGTCCATATGCACGCGAAAATGGCTCAGATACAGCCGTTTGACGCCAACACTTTGAGCCATATCAGCCACCTGCGCAGGATCAGGGCAAAAGGCTTGCGTCGCTGGGTGCAATTGTTCACCCGACCCGCGATAGCACCAATGGACGGCAAAATCGGCATCACGGCACAGGTTCGCGATGTCATCGCACAATCCTGTATCCCCCGAGTAGACGAACTTTTTCCCGTCTGCCTGCACCGCGAACCCAAGGCAATCGAGGATCGGTTCGGCATGGGTCGCTTTGGCAGCAGTGAGCGTCCATCCGTCCCCTTCATATGTAAAACCTGCCGTAATCTCGGTCACTTCGGGCGCAGGCCAAGGGCGCGGCAGGGTGCCGCCACGGGCGACCCATACCTGTTGGCTTTGCGGCAACTCCGTGCGGGCGCGCAAATCGTTGTTCAGCACGCCATTGCGCCCGAAATAGCCGTCGGTAATTGCCGCCAAAGGTTTCGGTCCAAACACTTTCAGCGGGGGCGCCCCTTCGTCCCATGCGGCATGCACCAAGCGGGCATAGTCCATCATGTGATCGCTGTGATAGTGGGTGAAAAACAGATGTGTGATGTCGCGGGGCAAACGGCCCGAGCGGATCAGATTATCAAAGACGCCCCCACCACAATCCAGCAGAATACGGTCACTGCCGATTTCCAACAAAAACCCTGACGATGCGCGGCGCGCATAGGCTTCGGGAGATCCTGAACCGAGGACCGTGAGCCTCATGTTGCTGGCGGGGGTGTCGCCCCCGTTGCGCCGAGTTTCAAGGCCGCTTCCCTGCCGCCATGATGCGCGATCAAAGCGTCCTGATCTGCAAAGGCCTGCGCGTTGACGGTTTCGGGGTCGATCATCTTTTGCAGCTCTGCCGTGAGGTCCGCTATTACATCTGCAAAGGCAGGATCACCCGCAAGATTTGTTGCCTCTTCAGGGTCTGCCATAAGGTCAAACAGCTCTGTTTCAAATCCGATGTAGGTGTTGAGCTTATAGCGCCCCTTGCGCAGCATATACGCTGCAGAGACTGCACCAACAGCGTGGTACTCGCTAAATATTACGCGGTCGGGGTCCTCTGCCTGCGCCGCGATCTCCGTCAGCGGCTTGCCCGCGCAGTCAAATGTGAGGCCGAAATGGGCGGGTATCGTTGCGGATATGTCCAACAGGTCAACTGGCGTAGCGCAAGTGCCAACCGCAATATCGGGCCCTGCCATGATCAACGGAACCGAGACGGATTCCTGATAGAGGTTCGACTTTCCCCAAAGCCCACGCGCCCCGAGATTATCACCGTGGTCGGAGGAATAGATCACGGTGGTATCCTTTGATAGCCCAGCCTGCTCAAGTGCAGTCATAATACGCCCCACATTGTGGTCCATCCACGTCACGAGGCCGTAATAGGCCGCCACAGCGTCTCGACGTTCGGCTTCGGATTTGAACCGTGCCTCGCTGTCCATCTGCGCATTTTGTAGCTCCACCCATGGATGCCGCTTATAGCCCTCGTTGGGGTTCATCTTGGGCGAAGGCAGGCTGTCGGGCGGATAAAGGTCAAAGAACTCTTGAGGAACGACCAGTGGGAAATGCGGTGCGACAAGCCCGACGTAAAGACACCAAGGCGCATCATCCTGCGCATGATCGGCCAGCCATTCCACCGTGCGGTCCGTCACAGCCTGATCATAGTCGGTGTATTTACTGGTCCCTGCGCCGATGTGCTCACCCAACATGCGCGGCGCAGGTGTGATCCGTTCCCCCGTTTCTCGAATTGATCCCCATACCATCCCGACGCCGCCTGCGACATGCATGGGGATATGCTCATGGTCAAAACCTGCGGGATCGCCCGCTTGGCGGTAGTGAAGTTTGCCGATGCTTTCCACCGGAATGCCTGCATTTTGCAAACAATGCCCCCACCCCGGGATTTGCCCGTGATAGGGCATTGCATTGTCCCACAGACGGTTCTGGTGGGCATATTGCCCTGTCGCAAAACTTGCCCGTGCAGGCACGCAGATCGGCGACGGCGTATAGGCATCGGTAAAGCGCATGCCGCGTGCCGCCAATGCATCAAGGTTCGGCGTCTGAACAAAGGGATGGCCCGCACAGCCCATAGCGCGGGCTTGATGCTCATCCGACAGAATGACCAATAGGTTTGATGTCATCAGGTCTCTACCTTTTCCGCTGCTCGCTCAAGAATGGCCAGCATGCGGCGCAGGTTCGCAACATCTTCGGCGCTCAGATCGGTTTGCAAATTCTCTTGCCGCCGCCGCATCTTGGGTAAGGCTGTATCAAACACCTCTTTGCCCTCGGACGTCAGGCTAAGGACATGAACCCTATTGTCCTTGGCATGCTCGGACGAGGCAACAAGCCCCTCTGCGATCAACGATTTCACATTGCGACTGACAAGGCCCTTATCCATAGCGGTGTATCTGACCAATTCCGATGCCGTTACCGTCTCGGCCCCGCCGATGAAGGCCACCATGCGCCACTGGTTCAGCGTCACACCAACACTGTCGCTGAGGATTTTGGTCGCTTGCGTATTCAACTTCTGATGTAGGCGCGAAATCCGGTAGGTCAGAAAATGGTTCAACTGTGCAAGTTGCGGATTAAAATCTTTTTGCTTTAGGTCGTTCATCGGTCACCTCTTACACCGAGCATCACCCGTCCTACTGGTATCGTCAACTAATTAGTTGACGGGGCAACCTTCTTGTGACTTTCTGGATTTCAAATCTGGGAGGATTCTATGAAAAACCTATTTGTAGCCGCAGCCGCGGCCATTTCTATCGCAGCATCCGCTGTTGCTGTTCAGGCGCAGGACTGGACCCCGCCAGGTCCGATCAAACTGATGATCGCCTTTGCCGCAGGGGGTGGTGCAGATACCCAAGCACGCCTGATCGCGACCGAGCTTGAGAACCGCTTGGGATGGGAGTTCATTCCAGAGCAGGTCACGGGCAAAGGGGGTGTTAACCTTCTCAACGAGATGAAAGACCAACCCAATGACGGAACAGTCATCGGGATGATCGTCGCGGAATCACTGGGCTACAACCTCTACACCGCAGACATTGGCCTCACGCCAGAAAACTTCACTGCGATCACAACAACTGCGGGTACCCAGATGGGTATCGTTGCGGGTGCTGCAACAGGCTGGACCTCGTTTGAAGATATGGTCGCTGCGGCGAAAGGCGGCCAGGAGATCCGCTTTGGCGTGATGAGCCAACGCCTGGGCGAACTCGCATACCTTGTGGGCAAGGCGCAGGGCATTGACCTCAACATCATCTCCGTAAAAGGGGGGCGCGCCGTGCTCAATGGCGTGACTGCCGGTGATATGGACGTGGGCTTTATGGCGGGTATTCAGGCACCGGGTGTAAAAGCAGGGGACCTTGTCAATCTAGCCTCCGGCATGGCTAAGCCACTGGATCAAACACCCGATGCACCAACGCTGCCTGATCTCGGCGTAGATTTTGACGGAGCGGCAATTTTCATGTTCGCAGGCCCCGCTGGCATGCCTGATGATGCGCGCAACGCGATCGCCTCTGCGATTGCCGAAGTAACATCTGACCCAGAAACCGAAGTTGGTGCACTGATCGCGCGTGCTTTCGGCGGCCCGCTCACAATTCAAGGTGCGGAACTTGATGCGATGGTGGCACGCGACTTCGCTGAATCCGAGGCTCTGATCAAAGCGGCTTCTGAATAAGACTTCACTTCTACGGGCGTCCTGAAAGGGACGCCCGTATTGCATTTGCAGGAGCATTCCATGACAGGGCAATCGCGATCCAACCTCTATCTCGGGCTGTTCTGCATCGCTTTCGCTTGTGTGCTGATGTTCATCTGGATTCCGCTGGACACAAAGACAGGGATCGTCGTCAAAGCACGCGGCAAATACAATATCGGGGACGGGTTGGCCCCCACAGTCGCAGCTGTTTTTGTCTTGTTGGGCGGCCTCCTAATGCTGCTGGAACGAAACGCTACCGAACAATCCGTGATACGAAAAAACCAACTTAAATTTGTGGCAAGCCTGACTTTGGTGATCATCGCAGGCTTCACGATCATGCGGTTTGCGGGGCCTGTCGCGGTCGAGTTAACCAAACTCTTCCGCGCCGAGCCTCTGGAGTACCGCCTGCTGCGCGCCACGGCGGGATGGAAACACATCGGGTTCATTTTGGGCGGAACGTTTATGATCAGCGGTCTGATCGCCGTTGTTGAGCGGAAACTCACCCGCCGTGCCATCCTGACTGGCATCATAGCTGTACTTGTCCTTATTGCAGCGTTTGATTTGCCGTTCGACGATCTGCTTTTGCCTCCCAACGGCGATGTCTGATGGATGTTCTTGCCTATATCTGGCTGGGTATCCAAGCTGTCTTTCTAGGGCCTGAGGCATTCAGCATCTTGGGTATTCCGGTATCCATCACAGTCATGATGGTCTTGTGCGGCTTTCTATTTGGCATAGTTGTCGGGGCTACACCGGGGTTGGCGGGTCCCTTTGCTATGGCAATCTCCCTACCGATCCTGATTTCGATTTTTGGCTACTCACCCGATGCCTTACTCCCCGTCATGGGCTTTTTGATTGGCATTATGAAGGGGGCCACGATAGGGGGCGCTGTGCCCGCAATCCTGTTCAACACCCCTGGCACACCGGACGCGTTTATGACCACGTTGGACGGCTTTCCAATGGCTCAAAAAGGTCAGGCGAAAAAGGCACTGCGGGTGGCGCATTTCTCCTCCGCTTCTGGTGATACGTTTTCGGACATTGTGCTGTTTGTCTGCGCCCCCTTCCTTGCCATCATTGTTGAGGCCTACCTCGACCTGCCTGAAAAGACGGGTCTCTTGATCCTCTCCCTCAGCTTCATCGCCGCTGTCATCGGCGGGTCGGCCGGCAAAGGGCTCATCTCGATCGGACTGGGATTGTTGGCCGTCTATGTCGGCACGGGCGAGGATTTTTATCCGCGACTGTCGCTGGGGGCGGACGGCCTTTCGCGCGGATTTCCCATCACCACGGCGGTCCTCGGTGTGTTGATCATCGGGGCGGTGTTCAAAGAACTCGAAGAGGCGTGGCGTAACACCCAAAGGACAACACCCGTCCAAGCCCCCGTTGAGAGCGGTGATCAAAATCTACATTGGGCAGACATAAAGCGGCTGTTTCCGTTCATCGCGCGCTCGGCGTTTATTGGAACCGCCATCGGTGCGCTGCCGGGGGTTGGGTCCACACTCGCCGCGACACTGGGTTATACGGTTGGACGTGCGCGCCATCAAAAGATCAGAGCCGCCGATGCCCCCCGATTTGGTGAAGGCGCGCCCGAAGGGATTGCTGCAACCGAGGCCGCAAATAGCGCCGTGTCAGGCGCCAACCTGATCCCCGTGCTGTCTTTGGGTATTCCGGGTAACGCGGCGGCAGTGTTTCTGATCCTCGCGGCGGAATCCATCGGCGGGTTCAACCCAGGCCCTGCGGTGTTCCGCTTTTCGCCAGACGTGGTGAATCCCGAACTGGTCATCGCCTTTGGCCTCTTCACCTGTATGACAATTGCCAACCTGTTCAACTGGACCATCGGCGGGGTTTTCATGCGGTCGATGGGGTTCATGATCAACATCCCCAAGACGCTGCTCCTGCCTGCGGTGCTTTTGCTGACCCTTACCGCAATTTATGTGCAGGAGACACGGATCGAGGCGATCTGGTTCGCCCTCGGATTTGGCGTTTTGGGCTATTTCATGCGGGTGCTCGGTATATCGCCGCTCCCTTTTGTGATCGCCTTTATCCTTGGCCGCAGCCTTGAGGAAACCGCACGGCAGGCCTATTCAGCTACCGGCAATGATCCGTTCTTCTTGCTGAATAATCCCATCGCCTTAATCTTTGTTCTAATGTCCGTTGCCGTGATACTTTTTGCGGGACGCAAACCCAAAGGAACCGCGCCATGAGCAGACCCAACATCATCCTGATCTCAGCCGATCAGCACCGCGCTGATTGCATGGGCTTCAAGGGGCGTAACATCAAAACGCCCCATCTGGATCAACTGGCCGCTGAGGGCACGGTTTTTGACGCCTGCATCACGCCGTCGGTTGTGTGCCAACCTGCGCGGGCGTCCATTCTGACAGGGCAGCTGTGTCGCACCCACGGCGTGCATGACAACGGCATCGACCTGCCGCCCGAGGTAGGGGAAAAGGGTTTCGCAGGCGCGATGGCAGCTGCGGGCTATCAGACCAGCTACTTCGGCAAGGCGCACTTCTCAACCTACCACACGTATGAACCCACCGGCACACCGGAATGCCTGCGCTCATCTGCAAGCTATCCCGACACATGGAATGGCCCCTACATGGGATTTGAACATGTCGAGCTGATGTTGGTCGGTCACAACTGGTGGGCGCCTGAAAAACCGCCCGCAGGTCAGCATTACGAGCGTTTCTACCATATGGACGGCAAAGGGGACGCGCGCACCAAGCTGATGTGGGAAAACGCAGGCGACACAAAAGGAGCTGCGCAGGTATGGCACTCGAAACTGCCTGTGGCCTACCACAACACACCTTGGACTGCCGACCGCGCGATTGAATGGTTGCGCCATGGCCGCGAGGATGAAAAACCGTTTTGCACATGGATCAGCTTCCCCGACCCGCACCACCCGTTTGACTGCCCCGAGCCGTGGTCGCGTCTGCATGATCCAGCCGAGGTTGATCTGCCAGAAAACCGCACACGATCCTACGAGGGCAAGCCGTGGTGGCACGAGGCGGCAATGGAGGGCGAACCGGCGGACCCCAAATTCGCGGACATCCGAAAAGCCTACAGCCGCATCCCGCCCCAAACCGATGAGCAGCTGCGCGAGATTATCGCCAACACCTACGGCCAGATCGCCTTTATCGACCATCAGGTGGGGCGAATTATGAACGCACTGATGGAAGAAGGTTTGGATGAAAACACCATCGTCATCTTCATCTCGGATCACGGCGACTGGATGGGCGACCACGGTTTGATCCTGAAGGGGCCGATGCATTACGAGGGGTTGTTGAAAGTGCCGATGATCGTCAAAGGCCCTGGTGTGCCCGCTGGCAAAGTTGTGAACGAGCCGGTATCGACCCTCGATCTGGGGCCGACGTTTTGCGATTACGGTGCAGCTGTTCCGCACCTCACCCAGCATGGCGAAACCCTGCGCCCTCTGATCGAAGGGGATGCCACCCGCGACTTTGCCCGTAACGAATGGGGTCTCTTGCCGGGCCGTGTCGGTGTAGCACTTGAGTTGCGGACTGTGCGCACGCGCACCCATAAGCTCACCATGGACCTGATTTCTGGCGCGGGCGAGATGTACGATCTCGCGACAGACCCAGACGAGATGGTGAACCTGTTTGACGCGCCCGAAGCTGCCGATGTTCAAGCCTTATTGCAAACCTATATCGACAGCCGCCCCAGTGACGTTCTGCCCGATCAAATTCCGGTTGGAACCGCGTGATCAAAGGGTGCTGCACCCCAAGTAGGTCTGAGACAGTAAAACAGACCATCGCGCCAAAACCTGCCCCGCGCAGTGCCAGTGACTTTCTGCATGAAAGCGTCGAGATCACGGGCGGCACTGCGCTGGTAGGGACAAACAATCCGCTTGTCGCGGACGATGGCGAAGGCCCGTTGCGCAAAACGCAGATCAAGCCTTTCAGACTCGGAAGGACCTGCGTCACCAACCGTTCCTTCGCAGATTTTGTGCAGGCGACCAGCTATGTCACAGAAGCCGAGCGTTTCGGCTGGAGCTTTGTGTTCTGGTCGCAGGTTCCCGCCCATATCCAAACAGACGGCATCCCGGGCCTCGAATGGTGGCGCAAAGTGGAAGGGGCCTATTGGCGTGATCCCGATGGCAGCACCACGGACATCATTGAGGCAGCGCCAGAGGATCCCGTTGTCCACGTGTCGTGGAATGACGCTGTAGCCTATGCTGCATGGGCTGGAGGACGCCTGCCCACCGAGGCCGAATGGGAGCATGCAGCCCGCGGCGGTTTGGGCGATGTGCCGTTTCCGTGGGGCGCACGGGAACCAGACGACTCTGGTCATTTTCCCTGCAACATCTGGCAGGGCGTATTCCCCAAATCCAACACCGGCGGCGACGGATATGTCGGTTTGGCGCCGGCAAAGTCATTCCAGCCAAATGGCTTCGGTCTTTACAATATCGTTGGAAACAACTGGGAATGGACAGCCGAGCCGTTCAAGATCAAGTCCCTCAAGAAAAGCGTAAAGACCAAGCTCTCGCAGATGCAGGGTTTCAAATTGCTCAAAGGCGGGTCGGCCCTGTGCCACAAAAGTTATTGCTACCGTTATAGAATAGCTGCGCGAACAGGGAATTCACCAGACAGCACCACAAGCTATCAGGGCTTCCGCGTCGTATGGGACATCGCTTGATTTTCCCCACGCACCGTCTTTAAGTGCCCCACTTACTCTATGTGGGACGAGCGTAAAACGAAACATGCGCAAATTTCGAAAGCCAAGATGCGATCACTGCTTAGCTCACAAAAATGTAAGTTTCCCGATACCAGACATTAGCGGCGGCGCATAAAATCGGCAAAATGGACTCAAAGCCGCCATCCGCTGCGGTGAGGCAATACGGTACTTTGCTTTAATTCCCTGCGCTCTCCATTTTGCGGTTGGCAATTGTCTCTTCGAGCCAGCCTAGGCGCATCTCTGGGACAGAGCTGAGCAGGAGGTCGGTGTAGTCGTCGAAGGGCGGTGCGAGCACTTGGGATTTCGGGCCGTAGCGGACGACTTCGCCTTGGAACATCACTGCGATGCTGTCTGCGATGGCTTTTACCGTCGCCAGATCATGGGTGATAAAGAGATATGAAACGTCTTCGACTTTCTGGAGCTTGAGCAGCAGTTTGAGGATGCCGTCCGCCACCAATGGGTCCAGCGCGGAGGTGACCTCGTCGCAGATGATCAGCTTGGGCTTGGCCGCCAATGCACGTGCGATGCAGACGCGTTGTTTCTGGCCACCCGACAGCTCGGCGGGGTAGCGGTCTTGGAAACCATCGCCGAGCTCGATCTCGTCAAGGAGCTCTTGGATGCGTTTTTGTTTCGCTTTGCCCTTTAGGCCGAAGTAGAACTCTAGCGGGCGCCCAATGATCGTGCCGACGGTCTGGCGCGGGTTCATGGCAGTGTCGGCCATCTGGTAAATCATCTGGAGCTCGCGCAGATCGTCCAAGGGACGTGTCGCAAGGTCCGGCGTCAGGGTGCGTCCGTCGAAGGTGATCTCGCCTGCGGAAGGAGGGAGTAGTCCCGTGATGACACGGGCGAGCGTTGATTTGCCCGAGCCGCTTTCACCTACAACGGCCAAGGTCTGACCGGGGTGGATGTCGACGTTGATGTTTTTGAGGACATCGAAGTCGGTTCCCTTGTAGCGTGCGGTAATCCCCTCGACGCGCAGGAGCGGGGTGTCAGTCGGTGCTTTTTCGATGTGTTTGATGGAGCGGACGGAGACAAGCGCTTGGGTGTATTCTTCGCGTGGGTTGTTGATGATCTGGTCAGTAGTGCCATATTCGACCATCGCGCCTTGTTGCAGCACCATGATATGATCGCTGACCTGCGCCACCACGGCGAGGTCATGGGTGATGTAGAGGGCGGCCACGCCTGTGTCGCGGATGGCGTTTTTGATGGCGACCAGCACGTCGATCTGGGTGGTGACATCCAGCGCAGTTGTCGGCTCATCGAACACCACCAGATCGGGCTGGGGGCAGAGTGCGAGGGCAGTCATGCAGCGTTGGAGCTGGCCACCAGAGACTTGGTGTGGATAGCGCGAGCCGATGTTTTCGGGGTCGGGCAGGCCGAGTTTGTCAAAGAGGGCTATGGCGCGGGCTTCGGCGTCAGATTTGGAAAACTTGCCTTGGCCGATTGCGGCCTCGGTGACTTGTTCCATGATCCGTTTTGCGGGGTTGAACGAGGCTGCGGCGGATTGGGAGACGTAGGTGACTTCGGCTCCGCGCAGGCGGCGTTTGTCGGGCATGTTTGATTGCAGCACATCGCGGCCGTTGACCCAGACCTCACCGCCCGTCAGTTCAACGCCGCCGCGCCCGTAGGCCATGGCGGCAAGGCCGATGGTGGATTTGCCTGCGCCGGATTCACCGATGAGGCCGAGGACTTTTCCCGCTTCAAGATCGAAATCGACGCCGTGCACGATGTCGATGTGGCGGGATTTTTCGCCGGGGGGATAGATGGTTGCACCAATTTTGAGGCCGCGTACTTTCAGCAGTGGCTCGCTCATCCGCGGCCCCCTTTCAGTGAGGTGGTCCGCGAGAGCACCCAGTCGGCGATCAGGTTGATCGAGATGCACAGGGTCGCAATGGCATAGGCGGGATAGAGCGCCGCTTGGATGCCGTAGTTGATGCCTTCCTTGTTTTCTTTCACGATGCCGCCCCAGTCAGCTTGGGGTGGCTGTACGCCAAGGCCGAGGAACGACAGGGTTGAGACAAAGAGCACCATGAAGATGAAGCGTAATCCCATCTCGGCCACGAGAGGCGAGAGCGCGTTGGGCAGTGTTTCACGGAAGATGATCCATGCGATTTTCTCGCCGCGCAGACGTGCCGCTTCGACGTAATCCATAACGGTGATGTCCACGGCCACGGCGCGGGCAAGGCGGAAGACGCGCGTTGAATCGAGCAGGCCCATCAGGATGATCAGTGTCCAGATTGTCGTTGGCAGAACGGAGAGCACGACCAGCGCGAAGATCAGCGAGGGGATCGACATGATGAGGTCGATGAATCGGCTAAGGGCTTGGTCGACCCAACCACCAGAAACAGCAGCGAAGAAGCCAAGAGTTGCACCTGTCACAAAGCTTAGGATCGTTGCGGCAGTGGCGATGAAGATCGTCGTGCGTCCGCCGTAGATCATGCGGCTGAGCAGGTCGCGGCCGATGCTGTCGGTGCCAAGCAGAAATTCAGAGGAGGAGGGCTCCCAAACGTCGCCGACGACTTCGGCCATACCATAGGGGGCAATCCACGGCGCGAAGATGGCGCAGAAGAAAAAGACAGAAGTGAAGAGGAGGCCGAGCAGAGCTGCGGGGGGGATGCGCATCATTTTGGGTGCCGTAATCTGGGATTGGTAACAATTGAGACAATGTCAGCAATCAGGTTCAGGCCGATGTAGACAGCCGCGAAGATCAGGCCGCAAGCTTGGACCACGGGGACATCGCGTTTTGCGACGTGATCGACCAGATATTGGCCCATGCCGGGATAGGCGAAGACGACTTCGACAACCACAACGCCCACCACGAGGTAAGCCATGTTGATCATCACCACATTGACGATAGGGGCGACTGCGTTGGGGAAGGCGTGTTTGCGGATGACGGTCAGCATGCGCAGACCCTTTAGTTCTGCCGTTTCGATATAGGCCGATTGCATCACATTGAGGATCGCGGCGCGGGTCATGCGCATCATGTGGGCGAGGACGACGAGCGTCAGCACCATGACGGGAATTGCAATCGCGTTGAGTTTCTCACCGAGGCTCATGCTATCGTTCATGATCGCGACAGAGGGGAACAAGCGCCACTTGATCGCGAGCCAGTACACAAGGATATAGCCGATCATGAATTCGGGGATCGAGATGGTTGTAAGGGTCACGCCGGAGATGAGTTTATCGGGCCAGCGGTCTTTGTAGCGGACCGCCAGCAGACCAAGGAATATTGCGAGCGGGACCGAGATCGCGGCCGCCCAGAAGGCGAGGAACATTGTATTTTTGAGACGCCCGCCGATGCTGTCGGCAATGTCGCGGCCATTGGTGAGTGCTGTGCCGAGGTCACCCTGCAAGACACCGCCCAACCAGTTGAAATATCGTGTGACAGGGGGCGTGTTCAGCCCCAGTTCCTCACGCAGGTTTGCGAGAGATACGGGCGTGGCACCCTGTCCGAGAATTTGTTGCGCCACATCGCCGGGCAACATGGTGGTGCCAGCAAAAATGAGGATGGACGCGGCGAAGAGGAGCAGGATGCCCAGCGTTAAACGCTGGGCAACCAATTTAATAATAGGATGCACGGATTATGCCGTCTTCCATGTGTACTTGAAGGTCTTCCAGTACATTTGTGGACCGCTTGGGTTGCCCACATAGCCTTGGACGTCATTGGAGATCGCATCCACGAAGTCGTTGAACATTGGCAGGATAACGCCGCCTTCTTCGTTCAACATTTTGCTCATCGCGGCATAGATTTCTGTACGCTTGGCCTCATCCAGTTCGGCGCGGGCCTCAAGGAGCATTGCGTCAAAATCGTCACGCTTCCAGCGTGTGTCGTTCCAGTCCGCAGTGGAAAGGTAGGCTGTCGCGAACATCTGGTCTTGGACCGGACGGCCACCCCAGTAGGAAGCACAGAAGGGCTGTACGTTCCAGACTTCGGACCAGTAACCATCGTTTGGCTCACGCTTGATCTCCAACGGGATGCCTGCCGCTTGGGCGGACTGCTGGAAGAGCGCTGCTGCATCGACCGCACCGGGGAAGGCACCGTCTGCAACGCGCAGAACGATAGGCGAGCCGTCGTGACCGGACTTTTTGTAGTGCTCTGCGGCTTTTTCGAGCGAGAACTCACGCTGTGGCAAGCTGTCGTCGAACAGCGGGTAGGCTGCGTTTATGGGCGTGTCGTTGCCAATGCCGCCGTAACCCTGCAGGATTTTGTCGACCATTTCCTGACGGTTAATCGCATACTTGAGCGCCAGACGCAGATCGTTGTTGTCCAGCGGTGCAGTGTCGACGTGCGCGATAAAGACGTAGTGACCACGGCCAGATACGTTTTTCACCGTGAGGTTTGGTGCGCGGTCCAGCAGTTTTGCGATCTTTGGCTCGACGCGGTTGATTGCATCAACTTGGCCGGATTGCAGGGCTGCAGTACGGGCTGTGGCATCGTTCAGAACGATCAGCTCGACTTTGTCATAGTGGGCGACTTCTTCTTGTGTGCCACCCCAATAATCAGCGCGACGTACGGCTGTGGCGCGAACGCCCGGCTCGTAGTCTTCCATGGTGTAGGCGCCTGTGCCGATAGCGGCAGTTGGATCGTCAAAGCCACCGTTGGGCTGGATGATCAGGTGGTAATCGGCCATCAGGAAGGGAAGGTCGGCGTTGCCAGTCTCCAGCTCACAGATGAAGTTGTTACCGTCTACGGACATGGACTTGATGCCAGTCATAATGCCGAGGGCACCTGATTTGGATTCTTCGTTGGAGTGACGCTCCATCGTTTTCATTACGTCTTCGGCGGTCACTTGTGCGCCTGTGGAGAAGGTACAGCCCTGACGCACGGTGAAGGTCCAGACGCTTGCATCTTCGGAACCAGACCAGCTTTCGGCGACCAGACCGCGCAATTTGCCATCTTCGCCGAGCTCGACCAAAGGTTCGCCCCAGAAAAAGCCCGTGGCGAGTGGCACGTCGGACGCCCAGCCTGCGGGGTCTTGTGTGTTTGTGCTCTCGCCGCCTGAGACGCCCATGCGGAATGTGCCGCCTGCGACGGGTTTGGCGTGTGCATCAGCTTGGGCCGTGCTGGCCAGCATTGAGTTGGCAACGGCGGCAGTGACACCCAGTGCTGCGGCGCGGGCAACGAATTCACGGCGGGTCATCAGACCGCTCGTGACGGCTGCGCTCAGCTTTTTGAGTTGATTGTTCATAGTGTAGTCTCCCAGTTGGAATCGCACGTCTTTTGCGTGCGCTTTTTTTGATTGGTGCATCAAGTTTGCGCATTTGGGCGCAGGTCGCAAGGGGTATTACCCCGCGCCCCGCCCCTTGACACTATAGATGGTCGCGCGGGATCGCGTCGGATTGTTCGCGGGTGTAGATCAGTTTGTCGTTCTCCCACGCTTCGATTTTCGCGGTCAGGTAGAAGGTTGTGACATCTGAGTGCATGGTGCATTGGGCGCGGGTCCGCAAACGGATATCATCACGCTCGATCTCATCCTCCCAATCGCAAAACCCACGCGCGGACAGCGGATCATCGGGATGGATGTCCCACCGCTCCCGCGCAATGGACCCCGATATAAGGCCGTGTTCCGCATCGCGCAGCTTGCCAAAGTCATCTTCGATGACAAGGCTGTGGATGCCTGTCGTCATGTCGACTTCCTGACGGCGGATATGGTTTTCGGGTCGTATCTCAATCGTTTGCCAAGGTGCCGCAGCTTCGGGCGGTAAGAAGGAGACTTCGTCACCTCCGGCAGTTGGGCGCTGCGGCAGGGTCAGGCTGCCTTGGGTCAATGTGATCTGCGTGGCCTCGGGGGAGGGCCAGATAAGTGGCCAATAGGCAGTGGAGATTGAAACTCTGATCCGGTGCCCTTTTGGCACGCGGTAGGCGATATGATCGAGGTCGAGGGTGATTTCCTCGGCCTTGTTCGGGGGCATCGGTTGGGGATCCGCGGCGCTGTTGCGGTGCGACAGGTTCAAGACGCCATAAGTGATGCGTGTCGCCGCCCCGTCTGGATGGATGTGGTTGAGGCGCACGGCGATCTGGCCTTGGGGTTTGTTACATTTCAGGGTGAGGGTCAGACGAGGTGCGCCGACCAAATCCATATCAGCGTCGAGGGACGCCGAGGTGAAGACGGTCGAGAGCGCATCATCGCCGCGCTGGTCGCCTGCCATTTCAGGACCAAGCCAGATTGCGCAGTATTCGCCCGCCGCCGCACCGCAATGGGCGGGGGAGGCGATCTTTGCCTCCAGCATCTGCGGCGCCTCATCAAGGCCGCCCGTTTCGGTGAGGTGAAATGTCTGGACAGGCAGGTGTTGAGTGGCGCCGTGATTTTCCGCGATCCAGCGACCCGGCCTTTCTGTGAACCATGTCGCGGGGCGCAAACCGTCCATCAAATAGGCGCGATAGTCGGGGTCTGCCTCTACGCCCGTATCGATCCCTTTAAGCCAGCGATCCCACCAGCGCAGGGCTTCTTGCAGAAATCCTATGCGTGGCTCTGGCGCAGCGAAGTGGGGGTATTTGTGCACCCACGGACCCACAATACCTTTTGCGCCATCCAGTGCCTCGACCAGTTTTGGCACGGCATTTTTATAGGCGTCGCCCCAGCCACCGATGGCCAGCACTTTTGCTTTGATCTTTGAATAATCCTCACAGACGGAGCCATGTTGCCAATAGGCATCGCGGCGTTGGTGCTGCAGCCATACGGCGGGGAGGAACGGCTCGTTCTCCAACCGCTCCAGCCACATCTCGCGCCAGTTCTCGCGCAGGGCGGGATCGGGCGCGCGGGAGGAATAGCTCCACATGGTGGCACCCCAGCCAAGATTTTCGTTGAGCAAACAGCCGCCTTTGTAATGTATGTCGTCCGCAAAGCGGTCGACGGTGGAACAAAGTGTAATGATCGCCTTGAGCGCGTCAGGGGCGAGCGCGGCGACCTGTAGGGAGTTGAAGCCACCCCAGCTGATCCCCATCATGCCGACATGCCCGTTACACCATGGCTGCGCAGCGGCCCATTGGATCACTTCGACGGCATCGGCAAGCTCTTGGGCGGTGTATTCGTCCTCCATCAGACCTTCGCTGTCGCCATTGCCGCGCATGTCCACCCGTGCACAGGCGTATCCGCGTGCGGCGAAATAAGGATGGGTAAGCGCGTCACGTGCGCAGGTTCCATCTCGTTTGCGGTAAGGGAGGAATTCGAGGATCAGCGGTACAGGATCGTCCACCGCATCCTCGGGTTGCCAAATTCGCGCCGAAAGGCGGGTGCCGTCTGCCAGGATGATTGCGTGATCGGGGTCTTCTGCGACAGTGCGCAGGTCATTGTCATTTTTTACCATACTCCGAACGTCTGTTTCAGCACAACAGATGTCAACGACAGAGTGTTTGTGGCGAAACTAAGGCACTCAATTGAAATGTGACCTTACGTGACTGAGAAGGAGGTCAATCGATGTCCATATGTCGGGCATTTGTGGCTCCAGACCCACACATATGGCGTAAGGGGGGAAATATAGGTGATAAAGTTCTGGATTTCCCCGCGAACTTCTGTGTAATGTGACGTAATAAAGGTGAAATCACGGCGCGCACGAACGGGCTGGGTAGCAGCAATATAAAAATCATAATCAAGTGACCTGCAACAAAGTGGGCGCTTTCGAGGTAGAGTGAGTAATACAATGAAGACGATTGATTTCGTCGTCCGTGGAAGTGCGGGCGGTTTGCAGCGTGGCACAGTGTCAGCGGATGCATCTAACCAAACTATCGTGGCCGGAGCAGGCCAAGAGATTTCCATTAACGCGCGGCAGTCCGACTTTGCCAGCCAAGTACGCACAGGTGACCAGTTGGTCATCACGTTGAGCGACGGGCGCGTTATCACAATCGATAACTTCTTTAATGACAGCGGCGCAGCAAACCGCCTGTTCGTGTCATCCGACGGTTACCTTAACGAGGTAAGCTTTGTAGATGCGGGGCAGGGTAACTTGTATGCGCAATACGGTCCAACCGCAGAATGGGGCAAGTGGAGCCCGTCTGACGAGTTGATCTTCCTTGGCAACTCCGAAGTTGCTGGTGTGCCGCTCGCAGATGGCGACGGCGATGTATCTATGCTTGGCGCGGCCCTTCTGGGTGGTAGCGGCCTTTTAGGTACTGCCGGTATTGCTGCCGCGGGCGTTGGTGGTGCGGCGATCCTTGGTGGTCTTGCAGGTGGCGGAAGTGATGAACCAGCTGGTCCCGCTGCTCCTTTTGTAGACGATGGCGATGCGAATGTGGTCATCGGTGGCGATGGTGACGATAAGACAATTACGATCACAGGCGGCGGTGAGCCGGGTGACACCGTCGTTGTTCATGTGGGTGAAGAGTACGTTGAGACGGTCATTGACGAAGATGGCAAGTTCGAAGCTGTTTTTGAGGGTGATAACTTCCCCGAAGATGGCGTGTACGATTCAGAAGTCGTTGTGACAAACCCTGACGGTGTTGAAACGCCACTTGATGGTCCTTCTTTCGAAATTGATACGATTGCACCTGAAATCACATTCACCTCCGGCACCGAAGGTACTGGCGACTTCTTTAACGAAGCTGACTTTGCCGATGGCGTAACGCTGAATGGTACAGGCGAGGCGGGTGCTACACTTGAAGTCACCATCGCAGGTGTGACGCAGACAACTGTTGTATCCGAAGCAGGAACATGGACTGTTTCATGGGCCGCAGGGTCGCTTGAAGCTGGTGAATACACAGCAGAAATCACCGCGGTCACGACCGACAGCTTTGGCAACTCACGCAGCTATAGCGAGAACCTGATTGTGGATACCGTCACATCCGTGACTGTCGATACAGCGACTGTCGGTGGCGACGGTACAATCAACGGCGCGGAATATGACGGTGGCGTAAGCTTTACCGGTACAGCGCAGGCTGGTTCGTCTGTTGAAGTGACAATCGGCAGCGTCACCCAGACCGTGACAGCAACATCCGCTGGTACATGGAGCGCGGTATTCACTTCTGCACAGATGGCAGACGGCGAATACACTGGCACCGTGAGCGTTGTAGCGACTGACCCCTACGGCAATACAGCCAGCACATCGGGTACATTCGAAGTTGATACCTATGTGCGCGACTTCTCGATCACATCCACCACTGGCGGCGCCGATGGTGTAATCAACGCAGAAGAAGCAGGCCAGCCCCTCACAGTGACAGGCATGACCGAGGCAGGCTCGAGCGTGACTGTTGAACTGGGTGGCGCAACCACCACTGCGGTTGTCTCTTCCGATGGCAGTTGGACAGCAACATTTGCTGCCGGCAGCGTTGCAGCAGGCACATATACTGCAACAATGACAGCCACCGCCACTGATGCGGCAGGTAACGTAGATACAGCATCCACATCGGTTGTTGTTGATACAGATGCAGGCGTTCTGACCATCGACAGCACACCGGTTGAAGGTGATGATGTTGTGAACGAAGCCGAAGCCAGCGATGGCGTTATTCTCACAGGGACCGCCGATCCGGGCGCTGTGGTTACAGTCACCATGGAGGGTGTCAGCCACAACGTCGTTGCAAACGCCAGCGGCAACTGGGAAGCACTTTTCTCTGCCAATGATGTAGCAGCAGGCGTCTACACAGCTGAAATCACAGCAACAACAACCGATGCCGCAGGCAACAGCCGCTCTGCCACAGACAGTGTCGAAGTAGACACCCGTGTGGACAATTTGAGCGTAAATGCAAACGACATCGCGGTGGACAACATCATCAGCGCCGCCGAAGCAAACGGCAACGTCACCGTAACCGGGACCACCGAAGTCGGTTCCACCTCTGTTGTGGTCACGCTGGGCGGTCAAACAGCCTCCGCAGTGGTTGATGCAGCTGGAAACTGGTCTGCTGTCTTTAACGGCAGCGCATTGGCGACAGGTACGTACACTGCCGATGTAGACGTCACAGCGACAGACGCGGCAGGCAACTCACGCGCCATCGCTGCAACCGTTGATGTAGATACCGAAGTTGTTCCATTGGACATGACCAGCAACTCTGCTGGCTCCGATCAGGTTGTGAATGCTGCCGAAGCGGCTGCTGGCATCGATCTCGGTGGCACAGTCGAAGCAGGCTCCACCGTTCGTGTCACATTTGATGGCACAACCTATGACGCAAGCGTTGACGCAGCGGGTAACTGGTCTTTGACCGTACCAGCGGCTGACGTACGCGGCGGTGCTTATGCGGCCAACATCTCGGTCGAAGCGACAGACCATGTCGGCAATGTTGCCACTATCGAGGACACACTGTCCATCGACACAGATGCACCTGACGGTCCTGTTATTGCATCTTTCACCCGCGACGGTGACGGCATCCGGGGCATCTCCATCGAGACCGAGATGGTCGACGGCGCACCTACCACAGATGCTCAGACCCTTGTCCAAGTCCAATCAGACGGTACGATTGTGGACGTTGCAGGCCAGCAGGGCTTCAACTCTTTGCGCGTTGAAACAGACTTTGTTTTTGATAACGATGTGCCGAACGGTTCTCAGTTGATCGTGAATTCGACAGACGCGGCAGGCAACACGTCGGGTACCTTTCTGGTTCTTGATGATGAAGCAGCGACCAACTCTGTTGATCTTACAAACATGGCGCTGGGTGATTACCAGATCGAAAACCTCGATCTCGATTTTGCCGAAGCGGCCAGTGTTGTGATCGACGAAGCAAGCCTGCTTGCATTGTCCACCAATTCCAACACTCTGACGATCCACGGTTCGGGCGAGGACGAAGTGATCATTCAGGGCGGTGTTGCGCAGGGTACAACGGTTGGCGACGACGGTCAGACATACAATGTCTACTCGGTCGGTGCCGAGGGTACGCTGCTGGTTGATCAGGATATTCCTGTCACCATCTAAGCGGCTTACTACGATACAGAAAACGGGATGCGGCGGGGCCAAACCACCGCCGCACCCGACACCAAATAAAAATAAAAATAATAATATATATAAATATCGGCACGTTAAGGGCAGGATATGGGGCAGTGTAGGCTAAAGACAGCAGCGGTGTGCGTGAGTGCATTGTTGGTGACAGGATGTTTGTCGGATGTAGGTGGCAACGCGGGCGCAACAGATGTTGTCGCGATGCAAAGTACGGCGGGCAACACAGCCACGTCCAAACCCACACATTCCGAGAAAATCAATGCGCAAAGCGAGATTATTCAGGGTCTGATCGCCCGTCGTTCGGTGCTTCCATCGGGCAGTGCTTATGACCGCGTGGCCTCTGCCGTGTTGGCGGCGAACGCGCGCAGTGCCGAAAGCGAATTGCGCGCGGCACAGATGCGCTCGCGTGCTGCTTCCAAGAATTGGCTCCCACAGATTGGTCCGAACATCAGCTTGTCCTCGCTTGGCTCGCTTGTTGCGACTTTGGTGGTTGAGCAGGTGATCTATGACAATGGCCGCAAGAAGGGCGAGCGCGAATTTGCTGTGGCAGATGTCGAAGTTGCCGCTGTTGCATTGGCCACCGACACAAATAATCGCGTCCGCACTGGCCTTGATCTCTATATCAATGCTGTTGAAGCGCGTGAGAAACTTGAGCTTTCCAGCAAGAGCGCAAAAGACATCGGTCACTTTGAATGGGTGATGCAGCAGCGCGTTCAGGGCGGTGTCTCTGACAGCTCCGATCTGCACATTCTGCGCCAGAAGCTTCTCGAAATTCGTGCCAGCCAATCAGCCGCCGCCGAGACAGCCAGCACTGCGATTGCAGAACTGAACGCGATGTCCGTTGGTGATTTGGGATCGGTGCGGGGTACGTCGTCCATTCCAGTTCGCGCAGGGCTGGCCCAGCCGCTCAGCGTCACGCAATCCGAAGCCGAAAAAATCCGCGCCGTTGCCGCGGCAAAAGTGAACCGCGCCAACCAGCTTCCGGGCCTTAGTGCTGCGGGAACTGTGGGGCAGGGTGGCTCTGGTGGGCTGGTCATTAAGTCCGACGGCCTCTTGGGGTTGGGTACAGGCGATCGCCTGCGTGCCATTGAAGCGACCAAAGAGGCAGCAAGCCGCCGTGTGGCACAAGCTACCGAGGATGCAAACCGCCAGCTGCGCAAATTTGAAGGCCAGATTGCTTCCAAAGAACGTCAAGCGGCGGAAGCCGCAGCCCTTACCACACAGGCCAAGAAGAACCTCGATCTGTTTCAGGCCCAGTATGACGCAGGGCAGCGTCAGGTCATGGATGTGGTCGGCGTCTACGAGACATTCGCACGGCAGCAAGAAGCCGAAGTTACGTTGAAATATGAGGCGATCCGCTTGCGGGTGGCCATGGCCGAGCTTTTGGGCGTGTTGGCTGATGGATCTGAAATATGAGTAAACCCTTTACCCTTACAATCGTTAATGGCAATTCGGGCCGTCTGAAGCCTGCCGAAGTTGTCGAGATCCCGAAGGCAGACAACACCTCCACCTTTGAAGATCGCTTACGTGCGCGCGGTGCGTTGATCTCGACATACGCTAGCGTACTGGGCAGTGAGATTTCCCAAGGCGATCTGGCCGATGCTCTTGCCCGACGGCTCACCCCTGATGCGTCCGAGCAAGATGAGGCGCAGGTCATTACAACGCTGTTGCGCCGCAATGGCCTCACTGCCGAGATGGTGCGCAGCAAAAGCCTTGATGACCAGAAATTCCCCGCGCTCGTCTATATGACCTCAGGCCAGTTGTTGTTGGTGATGGGGCGTGAGCGCGAAGATTTGGTGGTCTATGACAAAACCTGCCCTGACAATCGTGCACAGGTGCCTGCCGCTGACTTTGTACCTTTCTTCTCTGGCCTTACGCTGCGTGCGACAATGCCGATTGAGAAGGTGGAGGAAGTTCATAAAACTGCCGAGAAACCAAAGCATTGGTTTTGGGGGCAGTTTTCTAAGTTCAAACGCCAGCTCGGCGAAGTGGCCCTCGGCTCTTTCGTGGCGAACCTTCTGGCTGTTGCTGTCGCGCTCTTCTCCTTGCAGGTCTACGACCGGGTGATCCCGCACCAATCGGAGGCGACCCTTTGGGTGCTGGCGGCGGGGGCTGTGTTGGCGCTCTTGATGGAAGCCTTCATCAAAATTGCCCGCGCACAGCTGATGGATGGCGCTGGTCGCCAGATTGAACTATCGGTTCAGGCCACTTTGATGCAGCGCATCCTTGGCATGCGCAGCGACAAGCGCCCACAAGCGCCGTCCGATCTGTTTTCCTCCATGCGCGAGTTCGGCTCTGTGCGGGAGTTCTTTACCGCCTCTACCATTGGTACGATTGCGGATATTCCGTTTATCTTCGTCTTCCTGTTCCTCGTCGCCTCGATTGCGGGCAATGTGGTTTGGGTGCTGGTGATTGGTGGCATCCTTATGGTTGTGCCGGGCTTCTTTATGCAAAAACGGATGATCCGCCTGACGCAAGAGACCCAAGGGGCCACGGCAAAATCATCGCGTCTGTTGCACGAGGCTATTTTTGAACTCGACACTGTGAAAACTCAGCGCGGCGAAGACCGTGTGCAGCGGTTGTGGTCCGAGTTGACCACGCTCTCTGCGGTGAAATCGAGCGAGCAGCGCAAGCTGGCCTCCGTTCTGACATTCTGGAGCCAAGGGGTTCAGCAGGGTACTTATGTGGCGGCTGTTATCATGGGCACCTATCTGGTGTTCGCGGGTCAGTTTACTGTCGGCTCCATCATTGCGGTCGGTATTCTGACCTCGCGCACGTTGGCACCGCTGACACAGCTTGCCGGTACCATGGCGCGTTGGGGCAATGTGAAATCTGCGCTGGATGGGTTGGAGTTGATTGCAGGGTCCGATCAGGACGCCGCAGAGGGCCGCACCTATATGCGCCGCGACCATCTTGCGGGGAACTTCGAGCTGCGCGATGTGACCTTCCGTTATATGGAAGAGGGCGCACCGACGCTTGATTTGCCGGGCATTAACATTCTGCCGGGTCAGCGCGTTGCGATCCTTGGGGCTAATGGCTCCGGCAAGTCGTCATTGCTGAAAGTGCTCAGCGGACTCTACGCGCCGACAACGGGGCGTGTGTTGATTGACGGGACGGAGATGACCCAGATCGAGCCGCGCGACCTGCGCCGCCTGATTGGATACCTTGGCCAAGACGTGCGCCTGTTTTCTGGCACCCTGCGCGATAACCTGAACCTGACGATGCTGGAGCGGGATGATGCGCGGCTGATGGCTTCTCTTGATTTTGCGGGCTTGGGCGAATTTGTGCGCAACCACCCCAAGGGGCTGGATTTGGAGATTATGGATGCAGGCGCGGGCCTGTCGATTGGTCAGCGCCAGTCCATCGGTTGGGCGCGGCTGTGGCTGCAAGACCCAAAAATTTGTTTGCTGGACGAGCCTACGGCGGCGCTGGATCAAAAGCTGGAGAGTGCGTTGGTTGCACGGTTGCAGACATGGATGGCCGGACGCACTGCGATCATCGCCACGCACCGTGCACCGATCCTCGCGCTGACCGGCCGAACGATCATTTTGCACAATGGTCGGATGAGCATTGATGGACCCAAGGACGAAGTCATGGCGCATCTCACCGCCATCAAAGGAGGCGCCGCATGAGCCCTGATTTGGACAGCCACATCGACAAACAAATGCGCGGCCCCTCTATGGTCGTCTGGCTAAGTGCGGCGACAGTAGTGGTGTTTATCGCCTGGGCCTTCTTTGCGTGGGTGGACGAGATTGTACGCGCCGAAGGGTCGATGATTAGCAGTTCTCGTCCGCAGATCATCCAGAACCTTGAGGGTGGTATTTTGGCCGATCTCAGAGTGGGGGAAGGAGATATCGTAGAAAAGGGCGACGTGTTGGCACGGTTGCATAACACGCAATTCCAATCTGCGGTGGATGATCTCCAAGACCAGATCAGCGGGTTCGAGATCCGCCGCCTGCGCCTTGAGGCGGAGATGGACGGGGCCTATGCCTTTGATGTACCGGCCGAGTGGGGCGCACGCACCCCGAACATTGTAGCGTCAGAAGCGGCTCTTTTGCAGGCCCGTCAGTCTGACTACGTTTCCTCGGTGGATGGGGCCAAGCAGGTTTTGGTCGAAGCGCAGCGCGAGCGTGATTTGATGAACGCGCTTTTGAAGAACAAGATTGTATCGCTCATTGAAGCGACCCGCGCGCGCAAGTCATTTGCCGATGCGAAGATCAAGTTTGACGAGATCGTGACAGGCACCGAGCTGGACCGTGCGCAGGAATATTCTGATGTGCTGAAAGAGCTATCGACCCTGCGCCAGAACCTCAAGGCGAGCACAGACCAGCTGGACCGCACTTTGCTGCGCAGCCCCATGCGCGGGATTGTAAACAATTTGCAAGTCACCACCATTGGTGGCGTTGTGCGCCCTGGTGAGGAGATATTACAGATCATACCACTCGATGAGGAACTGTTTGTTGAAGCGCGGGTGAAGCCAGAGGACATCGCGGGTGTGCGGCGCGGTCAAGCGGCAACAGTGAAGCTATCGGCCTATGACTATACGATTTATGGCACGTTAAAAGGTGAGGTAAAGCTGATCTCGGCGGATACGTTCAAGGACGACCGTGCCCGTGATCCTGACGGCGATCCCCACTATAAAGTGACGCTTGCGGTAGACACCGAGAACCTGACCGAGCGTCAGGTAGCGCTGGAAATCCGTCCGGGTATGCAGGCGAGTGTGGAGTTGCACACAGGTTCTAAAACCGTTTTGCAGTATCTGCTCAAGCCTTTGTACAAGTCAAAAGAAGCCTTCCGCGAACCGTGACCTGATGGAGCGCTGACGCGCAAGACATGTTTTAAGTTGTATAGGATGCGGACCGATGTGGTCCGCATTTTGCGGGTTTAGCTGTCTGTATCGAGCCAGAGGGTGACGGGGCCGTCATTGGTGAGGGCCACAGCCATATCCGCGCCAAAGCGACCGGATTGCACGGGGATGTTCAGATCATGCAGGGCGGTTTTGAATTGCAGGTACAGGGTTTCGGCCATGTCTGGCTTGGCCGCATAGGAGAAGCCGGGCCTTGTGCCGCGCGAGGTATCGGCGGCCAGCGTGAACTGGCTGACGACGAGGACGGCGCCGCCGGTTTGCGCAAGGCTCAGGTTCATTTTGCCGGCATTATCCTTGAAGAGCCTCAGTTTCGAGATTTTAAGGGCGAGCGCCTTGGCGGTGTCGAATGTGTCTTCGGGCATCGCGCAGACGAAGATCAGCAAGCCTGCGCCGATCTTTCCGATCACGTCGCCTTCGACCGTGACGCTGGCGTCAGTGACGCGTTGCAGGAGCGCCTTCATGTGTCGTGCCAGCGGATGATGTCTGTTGGGGTGGCCCGTTCGGTGCGGAAGCTGTTGGCGGGGGCGTCTTTGTCCGCGTAGCCGAGCGATATTGCGCAGAGGATCAGGCGGTCGTCGCTTATCCCCAAGTGCTCTTTGAGCAGGGGCGCATAGGCGGCGATCGCGGCTTGGGGGATCGTGGCCACCCCAAGCGCTGTTGCGGCCAGTGCGAAGGCGGTGACAAAGCCGCCTGTGTCCATTGCGCCGTAGGGACCAAGCTCGGCCGGGGAGTGGATGATTGCCACGTGCGGCGCGTCAAAGAAGGCGTAGTTGCGCATCATCTGTTGGGCGCGGCCTGCGCGATTTGATTTCTCGATGCCTACGGCGTCGTAGAGCTGGAAGCCGCAGGTCCGCCGCCGCTCGGCGTAGTCGCCAGTGTATTTGGAGGGCCATGCGAGGTCAGGGGTGGGCGGTGTGCCTGCGAGTACGGTCTGTTGGAGCTTGTTGCGCAAACGGTCAGTGGCGGCACCGCGTGTGATCTCTACCTGCCACGGTTGGGCGTTACACCATGAGGGCACGTGACGGGCAGTGTCTACGATGCGGGTCAGGTCGGCATCCGGGACAGAATTGGGCAAGAAGGCGCGGCAGGAGTAGCGGTCCTCAAGGATTTGGCTCAGTGTTTCGATGGCGGTCATGTCTTATCCGTTCTGCATTCAGGAATTTTGAGCATCGTTTTGCATTCAGGAATTTTGAGCATAGAGGTAGCCGATGATTGCGGCGAGGATCAGCCCTAAAATCACGGCGAAAGTGATCTTGATCGCGGAGTATGGGCGCTCCCCTTGTACCCGTCCCGTGCGGCCATTCACGACAAAGCGGTAGGTTTTTCCGCGGTATTTATAGGCGGCGAGCCAGACGGGCAGCAGGATATGCTTGAAGGTCATATCGCTCAGATTGGTATCGACTGAATGGATGCGCTGGCGGTCCCCGCCGATGTCGAATTTGATGTCGCGGCGGATCATGGCGTCCATTTTGGCGCGGGCCTCGTCAAAGCCTTCGTCGAGGGCTACGGTGTAGCCTTCGGCGCGAAAGCCTGCGAGATATTCGGGGGCGTAGGGCTCTAGGGCGGCCAGGTCCCACGGCTCTAGTGCGTCGGTGAAGCGTTTGGGCAGGGAGCGGGAGCCAAGGACCAGCACATCGTCGAAGAAGCGTGCGACGCGGCCAGAGGTGCCACGCCAGCGAACTTTTGCGACGCGGACCTGTTGGCGTTTGCCGTCGCGCATAACGGTGCGTGTCTCGTAATAGACGGTGCCGCGCTCACCTGTATAGCGGGTGTCGGATTGTGCGTCATAGGTCCAGTACGGGACATAGATGCCGTCCATCTGGCGACCTTTACGTGCGTAAGCTTGCAGACCATTAGGGGCGAACCACAAGCCGCCGAGCCAGTCTTTCATCGCATCGCGGGCAGTTTCTTCGGCAAGGGCGAAGGGCAGAACGGCGCGGGGTTTGATGTGGCGGTGGGTGCCGGTGTCCACCACGATGGGCGTAGCGCAAAAGGGGCATTCCGCTGCTTGTGTGGTGCTGTCGAACTCGACCTGCGCTGCGCAATTGGGGCATTGGCTAACGCGGGTTATTTCCATCTCGGCGGTGTCAAGAGTTTGGGCGAGGCCGCGTTGCAGGTCTAGTTCTGCGATAGCGCGAGATTTGGTCCAGACACTGCCGATCGGCTCTACATGGCCGCAGTGGTCGCATTTCAGATCCGCGCTGCTTGGGTCATAGCGCATATCGCTGCCGCAGGTGTCACAGGGGAATCTGTGCTCTTGCTCAACGGTGGTGGATTGGAAATCGGACAAGGGCGGGCCTTTAGCGCTGGAGGGGTCGGGCGTAACATTCAGCTTAGCGGCGGGAGGGTCAAGGGGCGGTTACAAAAAGCGGTGTAAGGCCTTGGGCGCCATGATGCGCAGAGCGTTGTCGCGGAGTTTGAAATGCCGCCAAATATGAAAGGCCGCATGGCCGACAATCACCACCCCGAGCAAGTAGAACTGATAGATGTGTAGGGTGCCGATAATCTCGTTTGCTTCGCGCCATCCCATGGGGGGTGCAAAAGGCAGCCAAAGCCCCGCCTTGAGTTGTACCATCGAAGTCAGGCCCAGCAGAAAACCACCAAGTGCCACGAGAAACAGCCCCCAGATGATCACCAAATGCAGGGGGCGGTGAATGGCCCGCGCCCAGCCTTGCAGCTTTGGACCGGGTCGCGATGCAAGGCCGCGGCGCATGACATCGGCGGTCCAAAGCAGACAGATCGAGACGAATACCAGTGCGAGATTGGAGTGGATTGCGAACCACGGCGCACCCATGGGAACCACCATATCAGGCGTCACCAGCATGAACCAGATGAACAGAGGGATCATCAGGCCATGGGTCCACTTCAGGACGGTGCGGCGGTGCGGTTTGTATCGTGCGAAACGTCTCATATAAGCCAAGAAGTGGCGCAGCGAGGCGTGGTTTCAAGCTGTCGCTGGAACGTGAGCAACGAGGCGCAACTCGATCAGCGCACCGGGCCTGCGCAACCCTGCGACTTCAACAGCCGTCCATGCAGGCAGCGGCACGCCCAATATCTCGCGCAGGATGGTATCGACCTGATCGAAATGGGTTTGTAGTCCGATATGGAAGCTTGTGGCTTCTACGACACTTTGCGCTGTGGCGTCTGCTGCTTCCAAAATGGTGATCGCCTTGGTCAAAGCGTTCCGAGTCTGCGCCTCAATCCCCTCGGGCATTACGCCTTTGGCATCGCTGCCCGTGGCCCCCGTAAGAAACAGCAGATCACCGGCACGCACAGCGGGGGAAAACCCGCTGGCGGCGACAGCCTGTGCCAGAGCCTCAGGAAAGACGACGTTGCGGGTCATGCCGCAGTTAGGCTTCGGGGGGTGGGGGTGGTAAAACAGTAAAGAGCTGTGCCAACTCCATCACATCCTCAGCCAGCTTCCAGCCGTCCTGACCCGCCGTCCAGACGTAGGTCTCCCGCGTGAGGGCTCCATCGGTTGCCATACGGCCCATCGCAGCTTTGGAGAAGGGGCCGGTCGTCTTGCCGCTTTCGGCAATGTGCCAGACGTGCTCAACTGGCGGCGGCGGGGGAGCGACACGTGCAGCGGGCTGGGCTACACCCCACGGTCCACCTGCTGCTGCTTGTGCGCCGATCTGCATACCAATTCCTGCGCCAAGACCTGCTTGGATCGTCGCAGCACCAGCACCATCTTTGCCAAGCGCCTCGGCGGCCTGAAATTGCATGTATTCATTGAGGTTGCCGATTACGCCCATAGACGAGCGCTTGTCGAGCACATCTTCAACCGCAGGCGGGAGCGATATATTTTCAACGTAAAGCTCTGGCAGGGCGAGACCATATTCGGCAAGTTGTGCGGCAATCTCTCCACCGATGAGTTTGCCCAACTCACGACTGTTGGCGGCCATGTCGAGCACAGGAATTTGTGCACGTGCGATGGTGCGGCTGAACTCTTGCACAATGATGTTGCGGATCTGATAGCTGATCTCGTCCATCGTGAACTCACCATCGGTGCCGACGATTTCGCGCAAGAAAAGGGCGGGGTCGATGACGCGGACGGAGTAGGTGCCGAAGGCGCGCAGACGCACGGGGCCAAACTCGGGGTCGCGCACGATGACGGGGTTCTTGGTGCCCCACTTGAGATCGTTGAAGCGCGTGGTGTTGACGAAATAAACCTCAGACTTGAACGGAGATTTAAAGCCGTGGTCCCAATGTTGCAGGGTCGTCATCACGGGCATGTTGTTGGTCTCAAGCATATAGAGACCGGGGGTGAAGACATCGGCCAACTGGCCTTCATGGATGAAGACTGCCGCCTGTCCCTCACGTACCGTGAGCTTGGCACCATATTTGATCTCGTGTCCCTCACGCTCAAAACGCCAGACCATCGTGTCGCGGGTGTCGTCGGTCCAATGGATAACGTCGATGAATTGGCCGGAGAGGAAATCGAAAATGCCCATGGAATGTCCTTTAGGGTTGTTTGGGAGTAATCTAATCGCAGCAAAGCTGGTTATCAAGAAACAGCTGGCTTGGCGTTAGATCTGCCAGTGCTACAATCGCGTCACGCCGCGCATGTCGGAGGAACGAGTGAAGAGTCGGCGGTTCGGTTAAAGGTAATGACTACAGACACAGTCGCGTCCGCGCCATCGAACAATGCAACAACAGAAAAGCCGCCATCACCACCTGTGAAAAATCCGGGGAATTCGACCCCATCAGGCAGATGGAAGATCGTGAGATCGTTGCGGCCGTCCTCGCTTTGATCGGACAAAAGCCCGTCATAGAGGCTCCATCCTTCGGGGAGTGTGGCAAGATAGGCTTTGATGCTTTGCTGAACCTTGGCCGTTGTAAACGCTCCCATTCCACCATCGACACCCAACAACCCTACCGACCTACTACAGACCGGGGTGTTGTCCGAGAAGGTGACAAAGGCGGCCATCGGCTCATGGTAGGGCGGACCTGTCAGGAGCATCTGAGCCTGTGCCGCTTTGTCGGGGATCGTTATCCAGCTGCTGTTGTAACTTTCAGGAAAGACAACGGGGTCCACAACCTGAAGTTCAGAGCCTGCGGGTGTCCAGTCAAATACGTTGGACAGTGTGCTGCCTTCGGGGGCGCGTGCGAGGATGTATTCGGGTGTGGTGACGCCTGCGGTTGCAGCGGCTGGCAACAGGGCGGCGATAGCGCCGACCAATTTGGATATCAGCCTCATACAGGTCCACCACCTGCCAGCTCTGCTGCGATTTTTTGCACCGTGGGCCGCGCCTGATCTGCTGTCATGCCTACCTTGAGCCGTGGGTCGTAGAGCATCTGTAACAACAACTCGTCGTGGCGGGTGAGCAGCGCAAACTCGTCGTCATCGTTAAATATCGAAGGACGTGCAGCTGGACTGTCATTTGCAAGGCCCAAGCCTTGGGCCAGTTCTTCATGGATGCACGATAGGCGTAGCAAGCTGGGGTTCTCGGCGCGGATCACGGCAAGAGCGGCCGTATACGTATTAGCACCCGACCCAGCGGCATAGGCAGCCACCACGCAATAAGTGTCGCTGCGCAAGTTGTTCAAAGGTGCAAGGCTTGAGGCTGAAATACCGGAAATACGGGCGGCTGCTTGTGACAGTGCTTCTCCGCGATCATCCTCGCCCGCGATCACAACAATGAAATTGGCCTGCTTATTCATGTTTACAGGATGGTTTGTTACGCGGCCCAGACGGGCGGCATAACTGCGCACACTGGCCGTATCGCTTTTGCGTTGCGAGGGGGGGACTGCGTCGCCAAAAATAACGTCCATCCGCACTGGAGCCGCCCAGCGGCGCAGCGGACTTGGCCCTCCGCGGCCCGAAAACGTGCTGTTATACTCGTTGAAAAAGGCAATCTGCTCAAAATTGCGGGCAAGCATGGTATTGGTGAATGGGGTGTCAGAGCCACCGCCATCGCGCCGTAACAATCCTTGGCTCAATTGTGCGCCCTGCACTTGATTGAGGTAGCTGCGCAACTGCGCACTGGCCTCCGAAGTCGGCTTGGCCACTTTTGGCGGCTTGGCAGTAGGTTTGGGCGGAATGTTAGGACGCGCCAACGGCTTTAGGACGGGCTGCACAGGCGTTTGCAGCTCTGCGCAAGCGGCAAGGCTTAGGGCCAGCAGCCCCAGACCTGCCCACTTTGTAGTCCCATTTATGACGCGTCCAATTTTCATGCTTAGCTTGGGACCGCGCCGCCAGCTGTATCGCCCAGACCTGTCTTTTTGGATTTTGCAGCAGCAAGCGTATCGCGCAGCTTGGCTTCCATTTCCTTGAGTTCCACCTCGGCGGCGGCGCGTTTGGCTTTGCCTGCATCTGCGATTTGCAGGCTTTCTTCGATGGTCCCGATGAGGTCAGCATTGGCCGCTTTGACCGCTTCGATGTCGAAGACGCCGCGCTCCATTTCCTCGCGGATGATCTTGTTGCTCGACCGCAGGTTTTTGGCGTTGGAAGTCAGCAGCTCGTTGGTCAGATCGTTGGCTTCGCGTACGGCGGCAGCTGCCTCGGCAGAGCGCTGAATTGTGACCGCTTGGGCCAGTTGTGTCTCCCAGAGGGGGACAGTGTTGACGAGGGTCGAGTTGATCTTGGTCACAAGGCTCTTGTCGTTTTCCTGCACCAGACGGATAGAAGGCAGGGATTGCATCGTTACCTGACGGGTGAGTTTGAGGTCGTGCACACGGCGTTCCAGATCATCGCGGGCAGAGCGCATATCGCGCAGCTCTTGGGCGACCATGACCTGATCGTTCTCGGCGGCGGCCTGCACCTCGGCTTCTTTAGCAGGGATCACCGTCGCGTCCAGCTCGGCAACCTTCGCTTCACCAGCGGCGATATAAAGCGCCAACTCGTCGTAGAATTGCAAGGTCTTCTCATAGAGCATGTCGAGGGATTTAATGTCTTTGAGCAGCGTATGCTCATGGCTCAACAAATTGTCGGTGATCTTGTCAATCTGGCCTTGGACTTTCTCGAACTTGGCTGTGAATTTGGCGAAGGGGGCCGCACGGCCGATGAGTTTCTCCCACCAGCTGCGGTCGCGGCGCACGTCCAGTTCGGAGACGGAAAAGCCTCGAATGGTGGTGACGATCCCGCGCAAACTGTCGCCTGCGGGGCCAACGTCTTTGTTACGCACGTCTTGCAGCATCGCTTGGGAGATTTCCTGTAACTCGGCCTGCGCGGCTGAGCCGAAGCTGATGATCGACTGCGTATCGCTCATGTCCAGCTCATCCATACGTGCGCGAATTTCGGCACCGACAGGCGCATCCGCTTGCTCAAGCGTGACAACGGCATTTGCATCCGCAGGCTCGGGCAGGACCACGGCGGTCACTTCCTCGACCATGGCAAGGGCTTGAGTGGCTTTTTCGCGGGTGGCTTCAGACATGTATCATTCCTTCGTTAATAGGGTGTAGCGCGGGATCAGGGATCACTTCAAACGCACACCTTCACGCGACAGCCGCTCACGCAGCACGTCAATTTCAATGGTGAGATCGCTGCGGTCTTCGAGCAGCGATTTGCGGTTACGGGCGGCGAAATTTTGCTCAAGATCATCAAGTAGCGCAAGATAATCGGTGCGGGCCTTTGCGTCGCGGGTGCGCGAATAGATGTCGGCGAATTTCGCAGTCGCATCCCGCGCTCCCTGTAGATAGACGCCCAGATACTTTCGCGCTGCAGTCAAATCGCGGGGGTCTTCCTCAACGGTGCGAATAAGGTCGCGCGCGGTTTCGCTGAAGTCTTCCAAACGCGCGGTGGCCTGACGATCACCTGCGCGGTTAATTGTTTCGCGCATGGTCACAAGGTGCTTTTCCGCCTCATCCACGACGCGGGCAACGCGGTCCTGCTGGAAGGTGTCGATGCCATCCATACCTTTGTTTTTAAGCGGGTCGATGCCGAAGGCAGCGATATAAAGCCCCGTTGCAATGATGCCGTACAGCACAGGCGAGACGATATCAAAGCTGTCGAGATGTGCCATGACCGCAAGCGCGGTGCCGACACCGCCAAATGCAGCAGCAATCATTTTACGCGGCAGAGCAGGGCGCCGCGCCACTTTGCGTGCGTTATAGGCTGCCTCGGCACGCAATCCGCCGCGCACCAACCATGCGGCCATCGTTAGCGACAAAGCTCCGAGCAACGCAAAAAGAAGGCTGGCCGCCCCGTCATTAAAACTGGTCGCAACAAGAGGGATCGCAGGGATGAACAGAATATTTGCCCGTCCCCCAACGGGATCGACCTCAATGCGCCGTGGCGTTTTGCCAGTGGCCTCATCCGTTGTCCCATCAGGGCTGTATTTCCCGCCAAACCGCTTTGCCATGCTCAAAGCCCTCCGAGCCAGCCGGAGCTGACGCCGAACAGCAGCACGATCAATGCGATATACGCAGCCTTTTGAAGCGGTTTCGGTCCCATCGGTCCCCCAGTTGTGACGTGTCACACGCCACTCTTTACCTATCATAAGCAGTGGCGTGCTAGGTTTCTAGTGGCCTATGCCACCACTTTGGCCTGTGCGGCGGGCCGCGTTGAGTTTGCGGGTATAGCCCGATTGGATCACCTCGACGGCGACCAGCACCAAGACGCTGAAATAGAATGTGGTTTTGGACATAGGGATGACTTCGTAGCCAAAGAAGCGCAGCGCCATTTCGGGATCATGCATCGCGTGGGCCGCAGCCTGACCTGCTTCGCCCAGCAGGACAACCCCGACGATGAGCAGGATAAACAGGCCTAGAACCTCATACATGCGGTTGGCTTCGAGAAACTGTGTGACCCGCTCGGCCAGCAGCAGCATGGCAAGGCCGGACAACAAAATTGCAAAGGCGAGGATCGGGAAGACATCGGTGATTGCCAGCGCGGAGAGCACGGAATCAAACGAAAAGATCAGGTTCATCAGCACGATCAGGCCCACAACTTTGGCTGCCGACTTGCCCGACTTACCCTCTACATCGGTGCCCAGATTTTCAACGGAGAGCATGTGGCCGATCTCCTTCACTGCCGTGTACATGATGAAAATACCACCGATGATGAACACAAGTGTGGCAAAGTTCACGGCGCCTGTCAGCACACCTTCCCAATTCAGGATAAAGAACGGCTCGGCCATGGCATCAATTGCTTTGATCATCACAAAGAGCAGAACGACCCGCAGCGCCACGGCGAGGATGATGCCCCATTTGCGCACCGCTGCTTGTTGGGCCACGGGAGCGCGCTGGCTCTCGATGGAGATATAAAGCAGGTTGTCGAAGCCCAGTACCGCCTGCAAGAAGCAGAGCATAATGAGGTTTCCTAGATTTTCGATTGTCAGCAGATCGGCCATGGTCGTTCCTTAATGTGTTTTCGCCGTCAGTCTTAGCGCAGCGCGGGTCTATTGTGAATTGAGCGGCAGGGGGAAAGCGGGAGATAAATGTCCCTGCAAGGCAGTTGAAATAAATTGTTTTAGCTTGTCAGAGATTTTGAGTTCATGGACCAACCAAAAATGCAGCAAAGACATTTGATACACATCCCCAAACCCAAGCGCGTCGCCAGTGCGCGGTTCCGCCAGCGCAGGCGTTTTCGCATTACATTGGCCGCAGTTGGTGCTGTCTTGACGGCAAACGCCCTGATGCGCGGCTAGAATTCTTAACGGCCGCGCTGCCCTTTAGGTGCGCTTTTCGTGCCTCCTGCGGGCTTTGGCTTTCCAGAGCTGAAGACCTTGCCGCCTGTGCCAAATTTACTTGAACCGGGTGCTTTGCCTCCACCGCCTGCGCGTTTTGCCGCATCACGCGCTGCTTTGTCTGGGCGGAATGTCTTGATCGGTTTGCCGCGTGGGACGTAATTATCTTCGTCGTCATTGCGGGCGCGGGGCAGGCCGGGTTGACCGGGACCGCCAAATTCACCCTTATGCGGCACGCGCCGCTTGAACCCGCGTTTGACTTGGGTTGGTGCTTCGGGGGCTGCGCCCAACAGATCGTCGGCATCAGGGCCAAGCTGGTCGCGCAACACTTTGCGGCGCACTTCTTCTACGGCGCCTTGCGCCAATTCACCGATCTGAAACGGGCCGTAGCTCACACGGATCAGGCGGTTTACCGTCATTCCGATCACTTCCATGGCGCGGCGGATTTCGCGGTTCTTCCCCTCGCGCAGACCTACAGTGAGCCACGCGTTAGCCCCTTTTTGGCGGTCGAGCACCACTTCCATTGGTTGGAAAGGTTGGCCTTCAGCGATGATTCCCTTGCGTAGCGGCTCCAACTCTTCGTCGGTGGGGCGTCCGTTGACGCGCACGCGGTAGCGCCGCAGCCAGCCTGTGGAGGGCAGCTCCAGCCGACGCTTTACACCACCGTCATTGGTGAGCAGCAACAAGCCTTCTGAATTGAGGTCGAGGCGTCCGATGCTCATCACCCGCGGCATATCTGCGGGCAGGGCATCATAGATCGTCTCGCGACCTTTTTCGTCACTGTCGGTTGTCACAAGGCCGCGCGGCTTGTGGTAAAGCCATAGGCGCGCTGGTTCCGCCGCACCCACAGGCTTGCCGTCTACCACGATGCGGTCTTCGGCTGTCACATTGAGCGCGGGTGAGTCTATTACTTTGCCGTTCACACTGACGCGGCCTGCCTCGATCATCCGTTCGGCTTCACGCCTGCTGGCGATGCCTGCACGGGAGAGGGTCTTTGCGATGCGGTCGCCGCTTGGCGTATCTGATGTGCTGTCATTCATGGCATTGCCATAGCGCAACCGCCCCCCTTGCGAAAGGACGTGTTTTGCCGCCATCAAGGGAAATGGATTTCAAATCTCATATGGAAGCGGCCCTTTCGGAGGCCCGCGCTGCCGCGAAACGCGGTGAAGTGCCTGTTGGCGCAGTTGTGGTCTCGCCGGCCGGAGACGTTATCGGAAGCGCGGGAAACCGCACCCGCGCTGAAAATGATCCCACTGCCCACGCTGAAATGCTCGCGATTCGCGCTGCATGTGCGCATTTGGGATCAGAGCGGCTCATTGGTTGTGCGCTTTATGTAACGCTAGAGCCGTGCCCGATGTGCGCAGGTGCCATTTCGGCAGCGCGGATCGACCGACTTTATTATGGGGCATCAGATCCGAAGTCTGGCGGGGTCGCACAAGGCGCACGGGTGTTTGCGCATCCGCAGTGCCACCACGTGCCCGACGTGTTTGACGGTATTGCGGAGCAGGCTGCCGCCGCGTTGCTGCGTGATTTCTTCGCAGCAAAACGCGGCGGCTGATTAGCTAAAGCGTGATTGCCGTCATGACCTGCGGCTCCAGAACGGAGGTGCCAGGCAGGACGCCGTTGATCAGCGCTTCGGCAGATTGCTCAAGGATAGGCATCGTCCGGTAGTGGCATGGAATAACGACATTGAAATTGAAATAGGTCCGTGCCGCATAGGCCGCCATTTCCATGTCCATGGTATAGTGACCGCCCGCCGACAGGATGCCGATATCGGGTTTATAATAATCGCCGATCCACGCCATATCCGCCATCAGCCCCGTGTCGCCAGAGATATAGATGCAACGGTTCTCGCCACGCACAATAAAGCCTGACTCAGTTCCCATGTATTGTCGCACGCCGTCCACGTCAGCCGCAGAGGAATGCGAGGCGGGCACCATGCTGGCGCTGACCTTATCGCCCAGTGGAATCGTGCCGCCCATATTGAATGGTGACCCTTCAACCGCGCCCTGAGTGTGCAGATGCATCGCCAGTTCGTACATGCCAGACAGGGGCGCACCAGTTTCTTTGGAGATCTGCACAACATCGGCTATGTGATCAAAATGCGCATGGGTGACGAGGATTTGTGTGGCCCCTTCAACTGCTGCGGCGTGTTGGTCTTCGGGCAGCATCGGATTGCCGGTCAGCCACGGGTCCACCAGAATAACCTGATCCTCTATCTCGATGCGGAACGATCCATGCCCAAGCCAGATGATGTTCATTTGTGCGTCTCCTGCTGATTGTTTGGGCATACATTAGCGTCCCCCGCGGCGATAGCGAGAGGGTGCGCAAAATTTCGGCAATGCACGACCGATCGATCCTGCCAGTCACTTGCTTGCGCTGCGCGGGAGCGGTAGAGGACGGGTAAGCAGATGGGGATTGAATATGTCGATTGATGAAAGCACCGCCGCGCGTGTCGCAAAACTGGCCCGCATCAAGGTAGAGCCCGAGGCTCTTCCTGCACTGGCGCAGGAGTTTAACACCATCCTCGGCTTCATCGAGCAGTTGAGCGAAGTGGATGTCGAGGGCGTTGAGCCGATGACATCTGTGACGCCGCAGAGCATCAAGCGTCGCGCGGATGTGGTTGCCGATGGCGACATGCAGGAGGCGATTCTGAAAAATGCGCCCGATGCGCGTGAAGGGTTCTTTGCTGTGCCTAAGGTGGTTGAGTGAGCGGCGTCTTGGAAATGCCCCGGGGGAGCGTTTCAGCCGTAAACGGGCGGAGCCCGACTGATTTGAAGGGAAATTCGCGATGAGCGACCTAAATAGACTGGGCTTGGCCCAAGCGCGTGATCTGCTCCGTAAGGGTGAGACAACATCGAAAGAGCTGACCGAGGCCTGCCTCAAGGCTATTGAGGGGGCAGGGGCGCTGAATGCCTTTGTGCACCAGACGCCCGAGATCGCACTGGAGCGTGCCGCCGCTGCCGACAACCGTATCAAAGCAGGCGATGCGCATGCGATGTGTGGCCTGCCTATCGGCATCAAGGATTTGTTCTGCACCAAGGGTGTGCCGTCCCAAGCGGCGTCGCGCATCCTTGAGGGGTTCAAGCCAGAATACGAATCAACGGTGAGCCAGAACCTTCAGGACGCTGGTGCGGTAATGTTGGGTAAGCTCAACATGGACGAATTCGCTATGGGCTCTTCGAACGAGACATCTGTTTACGGCAACGCGGTGAACCCGTGGCGCCGTGAAGGGTCTGATGCACCGCTTACGCCTGGTGGGTCTTCTGGTGGCTCGGCTGCTGCGGTGGCTGCTGATCTGTGCCTTGCCGCAACGGGGACGGATACGGGCGGCTCCATCCGCCAGCCTGCGGCACTGACGGGGACTGTGGGCATCAAGCCGACCTATGGCCGTTGTTCGCGCTGGGGTGTGGTGGCTTTCGCTTCCTCACTGGACCAAGCAGGCCCGATGACCAAGAACGTACGCGACGCGGCGATCATGCTGGAAGCCATGTGTAGCTATGACCCCAAGGACAGCACCTCTGCCGAATTGGTTGTGCCGAATTTCGAGGCGGCGCTGACAGGCGACGTGCGTGGCAAGAAGATCGGTATACCGAAGGAGTACCGAATGGACGGTATGCCAGCCGAGATTGATGCGCTGTGGCAGGACGGCATTGCGATGATGAAGGATGCGGGCGCAGAGATTGTTGATATTTCCCTGCCGCATACGAAATATGCGCTGCCCGCCTACTATGTGATTGCGCCTGCGGAGGCATCGTCAAACCTCGCGCGCTATGACGGTGTGCGCTACGGCCACCGCGCCAAGCTGGATGCAGGCGATGGCATCACCGAGATGTACGAGAAGACCCGCGCCGAAGGCTTTGGGCCAGAGGTTCAGCGCCGTGTGATGGTCGGGACATATGTCCTGTCAGCGGGATTCTATGACGCCTACTACAACCGTGCGCGCCGTGTGCGGACGTTGATCAAGAAAGACTTTGATGATGCATTTGCCGCCGGAATTGATTGCATCCTGACACCTGCCACGCCTTCCGCAGCTTTTGGTCTTGGCGAGATGACGGATGCGGACCCGATCAAGATGTATCTGAATGACATCTTTACCGTGACGGTGAATCTCGCGGGATTGCCCGGAATTACGGTTCCGACGGGTGTGGACGCACAGGGATTGCCCTTGGGTTTGCAACTGATCGGGCGTCCATGGGAAGAGGCCGATCTGCTGTCTTCCGCCTACGCGCTTGAGCAGGCGGCAGGCTTTGTAGCCAAACCGCATAAATGGTGGTAAACGGCGCTCTAATGCGTAACAAATGCAGGCTATTGAGATGATGAGTGTTAGAATTGTATTGGGTGCATGTGCAGTGGCAGGCCTTGTGGCCTGTCAGCCAGCCGTGCCGGAAGACAGCCGTTTCGGCGTAGGCTTTGACCAGACATTTGATGCCCAGCGTGCCAATCGTGATGCTGCACTGGCCGCCGGAAACATTGTGCCGGCAGCCCCTTCCGTAAGCGCACAGCCATTGCCCGCTTCGGGATCAGCTGCTGACACAGCCGCACAGACAACTGCACTGTTGGCGCAAACAAATCAGAGTGCGGATGCAGAAACCCTTGCTGCAACGGCCAACAACTCTGGTGTGCCGCCGCTGGTAGCAAGCCCGTCCAATCCGCCCCCTGCCGTTATTGACAACACAACTGGTATCAGTCGCGAAAATAACTTTGACGCCGTATCTGGTGAGCGCAGCATTGAAAGCGATGCAGCGCGCCTTGCTGCCAACCGTGCCCAATATCAGGTCATTCAGCCCCAAGCGCTGCCGCAGCGGACCGAGACTGGCCCAAATATTGTGGCCTATGCGCTGTCGACCACACATCCGGTTGGCACAAAAGTTTACCGTCGTAGCGGGTTCAACGCACAAAGAAAGTATGAGCGCAGCTGTAGCCAGTACCAATTCAAGGATCAGGCACAAGCCGCGTTCCTCGCGGCTGGCGGTCCGAAGAGAGATCGCAATGGCATGGACCCTGACGGGGACGGGTATGCCTGTCGCTGGGACCCCTCGGTTTACCGCACAGCAAACAGCGGATAACGTGGGCGCCGAGGTGCAGCTGCATCATTCGCCCAATTGCGGGCCGCGGCGCAACGGACTGACACCTGCATTTATCGTTATCCACTATACCGCGATGGAGACCGCCGAAGCGGCCCTTGAGCGTTTGTGCGACCCCACTGCCGAAGTCTCTGCCCACTACCTGATCGGTACGCGGGGCGACGTTATCCAAATGGTAGAGGAGGCGGCCCGCGCATGGCATGCAGGGGCAGGGGCGTGGTGTGGCGTCGATGACATCAACTCACGCTCTATCGGGATCGAGCTGGACAACCGTGGTCATCATCCGTTTTCTGAGCCACAAATGGCAGTTCTTGAGGAATTGCTACGCGGCATTATGCAGCGCTGGAATATACCTGCGTCGGGTGTGATCGGACATTCTGACATGGCGCCGGGCCGCAAAACCGACCCCGGCCCACATTTCGATTGGGCACGGCTTGAACGGCGGGGCCTCGCCGCTGGTGCGCAGGATCGTGCAACCGGTGTCCTCGACGAGGTAGCGTTTAGAGACGCGGCAAGTGCGGTTGGCTATACTGCTGAGGCCGACTTTGATACGCTGCTGCACACGACCCGGCTACGCCGCGCACCTTGGCGCAGAGGTCCGCTGCAAAAGGCTGATTTCGTTCTTTAGAACCAAGAGGGCAAAAATATCGCCATTGACCAAAGGCCCGCGTTGGGCGTACTGCCCTTCTTGCGCGGAAGGCTGGATGGCTGCTTTGTTATCTTCGGGTAATGGGGAGGAAAGTCCGGACTCCAATAAGAAACGGTGCCGGGTAACGCCCGGGCGGGGCAACCCGACGGAAAGCGCCACAGAAAATAAACCGCCTGTCGTGCCAGAGTTCGCTTTGGTGTGTCGGCAGGTAAGGGTGAAACGGTGGGGTAAGAGCCCACCGCGCGGCTGGCAACAGCGGCGGCATGGCAAGCCCCACTTGGAGCAACGCCAAATAGGGACCGCGTGCTGCATCTGTCTTCGGGCAGATCAGCGGAGCCTCTTATGCTCCAGCAGGTCCGGGTTGGCGGCTGTAGCTTTGTCGGTAACGGCAGGGTCAGAGGAATGGTCATCTATGATGTGTTGCCTAGCGACTCATCGGGACAAAATCCGGCTTACAGGCCTTCCGCGCATACTTATTCGAAGTGGGGCATAGTTTTCCTAAACTCTGTGCCGGAAAATTGGAGTTTTCCGCCTCTTGAGGCCAGTGTTGCGCGATACGGGGTTGACTCAGGGCGTGGCAGGGGTAGAACCCGAAACTTAGAGATTACGCGCACATATCAAGGGGTATGCAGCGCCGCACAGGAGAATACAAAATGGCTAAGCCAACCACGATCAAGATCCGTCTGAACTCGTCCGCGGGCACAGGCCATTTCTACGTCACCAAAAAGAACGCGCGCACCATGACCGAAAAGATGGTTATGAAGAAATATGACCCCGTAGCGCGCAAGCACGTTGAATACAAAGAAGGCAAGATCAAGTAGGATCAGTTTCTTTTTCCAAACGTTATGGCCGTGCAGCAATGCGCGGCCTTTCGTCTTTAAGAGGCCACTATGCGCCGCATCATGATTATTGGCGGGCCCGGCTCCGGTAAATCAACGCTGGCGGTGCAGTTGGGTGCGCGCCTGAACCTACCTGTCTACCACATGGACCAGATCCACTGGCAAGACGGCTGGGTGGCGCGCGACCGTGCCGAAAAAATTCGACGCGCACGCGCTATCGAGGCACAAGACGCCTGGATATTCGAGGGCGGTGTTTCAACAACCTGTGCTCAACGGGCTGTCCGTGCTGATATGCTGGTCTGGCTGGATTTGCCCGTTGCCTCACGGTTGTGGCGGGTCATCATGCGGACCTTTCGCTATGCGGGGCGTAACCGCCTTGGCCTGCCCAACGGATGCATAGAGCGGCCCAACCGTCACACACTCCGCTTTTTCCGCTATATCTGGCGTACCCGCCAAAGCCAGCGCGACAAGGTCGCCAAGCTGTTGATCGGTCCCCGGCAGTGCGCGAAAACGGTGCACTTGCGGAGCGCTGCGCAGGTTCGCGACTGGCTTGCCACGATCTGACGGCTGGCGGGGGGAGAGCAATGGGGTCAAGGCAGCGTTGACGTGTCATTCCTGCACAGGCGCGTCCCGCGGCGCAGGTGACGCAGCGACCACAAAAAAGGCCGACCCGGCAAGGGGTCGGCCCGATGATCATGCACCATCAGGCGGGTTATTCGCGGTTGCCGAAAAGCTGCAGCAACATCATGAACATGTTGATGAAGTTCAGGTACAGGCTCAGCGCGCCCATGATCGCGGATTTACCAAGCCACTCTGTGTCGCCGTGCTGTGCGTGGGCGATGTAGTCGGTCTTGATGCGCTGGGTGTCATATGCGGTCAGGCCAGCAAAGATCAGAACACCGATTGCGGAGATCGCAAATGTCATCGCATCGCTCTGCATGAAGAGGTTGATGATCGACGCAGCGATCAGGCCAATCACACCCATGATCAGGAATGTACCCCAACCGGAAATGTCCTTTTTCGTGGTATAGCCATAGATGGACAAACCCGCGAAGGCGATGGAGGTGATCAAGAAGACTTGAATGATCGACGCGCCAGTGAACACAAGGAAGATGGAGCTGATCGACAAGCCCATGACAAACGCAAAGGCGTAGAACATCAGCTGCGCTGTGGCAGCGGACATTTTGTTGATCATCGCGCTAAAGCCGAAGACGAACGCAAGCGGAGCGAACATCACAACCCATTTGAGCGGAGAAGCATAAAGCGCCTGACCCAGACCTGTGAGGTACTGACCTTCACGCAGTGCCATCGTGGCGCCAGCGGGATCGGATGTGACCGCAAGGCCTGAAATCGCCCAAGCGGCGGCGAAAGTAATCAGCATGCCTACGGACATTGTGCCGTAAACTTTGCTCATGTGTGCGCGCAGGCCTTCATCAATCGCGGCGGTGCGGCTTCCGGCACTGGTCCGGATTGTATTCACGTCTGCCATGTAAAACTCCCTAAAGCTGGCCCGCACAAAGATTTTCCGGCGGGGATAGCGCTAATATCGTGACAGATGCCATGTATTTCAAGGTTTTTCGGTCAGGTTTTTCGCTTTGGTTAACACTTCCATGACGCAGGGGCGTCCCAGACGGGTTTTTGTGCTTCGGCTTGTGCCTCTTCGGATGTTAGCCCCACATCTTGTAGCTGTTCGGGGGCCAGTGCTGCAAGGGCGCGTCGGCTGCGCAGTAACGCGAGGGCGCTGCGCAGAGAAAGCCGTGCGGGGCGCTGGCTGGAGGCGGATTGGGTAAGGGCGATACGCATGAGGATGCTCCATTATATGTGATGCTAATTTGAATTTACATTCCGGTCCTTGATGAATGACATGGACTGGGTCATAATGATAACCAATGTTATTGATGTGACTCATTTGAATTGGTGATGTATGAGAAATCTCGATCTTGCGACCCTACGCGCCTTGGTCGCTGTTGCTGATGCTGGCGGTGTTACGCGTGCAGCGGGTTTTTTGCACCTCACACAGTCGGCTGTGTCGATGCAGCTAAAGCGGTTGGAGGAATTGCTGGACGTCCAACTGCTTGATCGCAGCGGCCGCTCTATTGCCTTTACTGCAAGCGGTGACCAACTCCTGAGCTATGCCCGCCGTATGGTCGCCATGAATGACGAGGCTGTGGCACGCCTGACGGCGCAGGAGTTTGCGGGAAGTCTGCGGCTCGGGGTGCCACATGACATCGTGAATCCTGCGATTCCCCAAGTTCTCAAGCAGTTCAATGCGATGTTCCCCGCCATTCGGATCATGCTGGAATCGTGTCACACCCGCACCCTGAAAGAGATGTTTGCAAAGGGTGAATGCGACATCATCCTGACCACAGAAACCGACGTGGCGGCAGGCGGTGTCACATTGGCGAAGCGGCCGCTCCACTGGATCGGTGCGCGGGGCGGGGCAGCATGGCGACAAAGGCCGCTGAGCATTGCCTATGGTCGCCTGTGTACGTTTCGCCCCTTGGTTGTGGGAGCGTTGGACCGCGCGGGGATTGACTGGCAGATGCTGCTCGAGACTGACAACGATAGCGCGATCCATGCTACTGTTAGTGCCGATTTGGCCGTACACACCGCGATTGAGGGTACAGAGCCGCAGCAATTTGCGCGAATCGATCACGCTGGTGCATTGCCGGATCTGCCTGATCAACTAATAAATATGTATATCGCCCAAGGTGACGTTTCGGAACCCATGCAGCAGCTTGCGACCTTGCTGCGGGCGCGTTTGGGCGAAAAATAGGGCTGCACCGTGCCTGCCTCGTTGCCTTCTGTGGTCTGTGGCCAAGGGCGGGGCCAGCAAAACGGGCAGGGGGGCAAGGTTAGGTGGCGGGATTCAAGTGTCTCATATTGTTTTCATTTCTGCCAGAAATCATCAGTTCACTGTTGCGGCAAATGCAGCAGAGTATTCGTTAAACATATGGTGCAGTCGGAAAACACCTTCGCGTCGGCCATATGATTTGTAGTCAAAGAAGGTAGAATTTCTGTCGCAACTTCGTGAGAAATACTGCGGTTCATAGCCCTTTGCGGGGCTGCATACATCGCCTAAGGTCCCGCCCCAGTAGCCAGACCAGTTGCAGCCTCAATTTCACGGCCCCCGCAGCAAAACTCTGGTAGTGTTTTAGTGCGTCCGTATCAGGGAAGTTTGGTTACCATGACCCATATCGTAGACACCCATGTGGGTCAGAAAATCCGCCAGCGCCGTTGGCTTATCGGCATGACCCAACAAGAGCTTGCCGCGACGGTCGGTATCAAATTCCAGCAAATCCAGAAGTACGAGACGGGAGCCAACCGTGTGAGTGCATCGCGTTTGTGGGACATCTCCGAAGCGCTTGGTGTGCCGATCGCCTATTTCTTTGCAGGGCTGCACCGCGAAGAACGCGCCCCTCAAAAGAACATTCCCGCCGATCTGTTGGCAGATAAAAAGGCGATGGATTTGGTGCGTTCCTATTATGCCATTCCATGCGACCAGCGCCGCCGCTTGTTTGATCTGGCACGCGTGCTGAGTGATGTTGCATAAGCAAACTGCATGATTTTGGCACAGTTTACTTGCATGGTGGCCACGGGAGTGAGACGACCTTGTCATGAATATTGATCGAACATTGACTGACGAACTGACTCGTGTGGCGCATTTGATGGCAGATGCAGCGCGTGAGGTGATCCTGCCCTATTTTCGCAGTGAGGGGTTGGGGCAGGATAATAAGCTGCTTGATGGCTATGATCCTGTGACCGAGGCGGACCGTGGAGCGGAGGCTGCGATGCGTGAAGTGCTCGCGCAACATCGCCCCCATGACGCCATTTTAGGCGAAGAAATGGGCACAAAGACGGGAACAACGGGGCTGACGTGGGTTCTTGACCCTATTGACGGCACGCGGGGGTTTGTTTCGGGCACGCCGACATGGGGTGTCTTGATCGCGGTTGGCGATGAAGCAGGTCCGTTTATCGGCATCGTTGATCAGCCTTACATCGGAGAGCGTTTTATCGGGACACCTGAGGGCGCAAGCCTGATCCGTGGAACCGAGACGCGCGCCATTCATACCCGCGCGGCACGACCCCTGTCCGAAGCTGTGGTTTTCACCACGTTTCCGGAAGTCGGCAGTGCGCAAGAAGGTGCTGCTTTTCATGCCGTTGCGTCACGTGCCCAGCTGACGCGCTACGGAATGGATTGCTATGCCTATGCGCTGGTTGCTTGTGGTCAGGTTGATCTGGTGATCGAGGCTGCGTTGAACGCCTATGATATCCAAGGGCCACTAGCGCTGATCAAGGCGGCGGGCGGGATTGTCACGAATTGGGAGGGGGGCCCTGCGCATAACGGTGGGCGTGCGATTGCGGCTGCAAACGCGGAAATCCACGCTGAAGCTTTGGCGATTCTTCGCGCGCAGGTCGGCCCATGAGTGTAACCCTCCTGCGCGGTGCCGATATCATCCTTACAATGGACGAGTCGCGGCGCGAATTGGGGGGGCATGATATCCTTATGCGTGACGGGGTGATTGCCGAGATTGGCATAGGCTTGGTCGCGCCTGAGGGGGCTGACGTGCTGAACGTTGCGGGGTGTCTGGTCACGCCGGGATTGGTCAACACCCACCACCACTTGTATCAGAGTCTCACCCGCGCCGTGCCGGGCGGGCAGGACGCGCTGCTGTTCGGCTGGTTGCGCACGCTCTATCCGATTTGGCAGCGGTTTACCCCCGACCATATGCATGTCTCGGCCCAAGTGGGGCTGGCCGAACTGGCGCTTTCGGGATGCACGCTCAGCTCCGATCATCTTTATCTCTATCCTAACGGTGCGCGGCTTGAGGATACAATCCACGCTGCTGCCGAGATTGGCCTGCGCTTTCACCCCACGCGCGGTGCGATGAGCATCGGGGAGAGTGATGGTGGCCTGCCGCCTGATGCGCTGGTCGAGGCCGAGGGTACGATTCTGGAGGATTGCATCCGCGTCATCGACGCATTCCATGACCCTGCCGAAGGATCTATGTGCCGCGTAGGTATCGCGCCCTGTTCGCCGTTTTCCGTCAGCACGGATCTGATGCGCAACGCGGCTATTCTCGCGCGGGACAAGGGCGTCATGCTGCACACCCATCTGGCCGAGAACGACGAGGATATCGCCTATTCATTGGAAACCTTCGGCTGTCGTCCGGGTGAATATGCCGAAAGCCTTGGCTGGGTTGGCCCAGACGTGTGGCATGCGCATTGTGTCAAACTTGATCCCTCCGAGATCGCACTGTTTGCGCAAACAAAGACGGGTGTAGCGCATTGTCCCTGTTCAAACTGCCGCCTTGGCAGTGGCATCGCGCCCCTGCGCGCAATGCGTGATGCGGGTGTGCCTGTGGGCCTTGGGGTTGATGGCTCGGCCAGTAACGATGCAGGCAATCTGGTGGCGGAGGCGCGTCAGGCGATGCTGCTCCAGCGGGTCAGCCGTGGGGCTGATGCGATGAGTGCGCGTGAGGCGCTGGAAATTGCCACGCGGGGCGGGGCAGATATTTTGGGCAGGCCCGACTGTGGGCGGCTTGAGACAGGCAAACGTGCGGATATCGCAGTCTGGGACATCTCGGGCATCGAAGCGGCGGGGTCTTGGGATCCTGCTGCGCTGCTTTTGGCCGGTCCCACAACCGTAAGGGATCTTTTTGTTAATGGTTGCGTTGTAGTCAAAGAGGGGGAAGTGGTGACAGTAGACATGACTGCCCTTTTGTCACGACAACGCCAGTTGGCCTATCAGTTAAAGGAGATGCAGTAATGCGGATCGCACTCACACTTGTTACGGGCCTTGCCCTCGCCGCCTGCGCCACAACCAGTCCCGCACCAGTAGCCCAGCAATTTACGCAGACAAGCGGCTCACCCGCCGCCCTGGTCAATGCAATCCGCAAGCAGGCAGGTGTCTCAGGCGTAAAACGTAGCCGTGTGCTTGATGCAGCTGCGAAAGCCCATGCAAATGATATGGCGAGCAATAATTTCTTCGGTCACACGGGCAGCAATGGCTCCTCCGTTGCGAAACGTGTGAAGGCTGCGGGTTACACGTGGTGTACGGTCTCAGAGAATGTCGGCAAAGGTTACCGATCCTCGCCCCGTGCAATTGAGGCGTGGCGCGTTTCGCGGGGACACTACCGGAATATGGTCAACCGCAAAGCGCGTGAATTCGGTTTTGCACGGTCTGGAGACTATTCTGTGATGGTGCTCGCCGCCAGAAAGTGTTGACCGAGCTGTGAGTGAGATCGGGAAGATGCTATTAACCTGTCGTGCAGATCCCGCCGATCCACGTGGCACGTATCGCGCGGTCATCGCCCAACATGATGGTCGCAAATACATCTTCCCAGACAGATCCTGAGCGATTGGCCCTTTGGTTGATCGCCTGCGTTGAGCGCAGGTTAAGAACTGCAATATCCGCAAAGTGACCTGCCGAAAGCGTACCGATCTCTGATGCAAGGTGCAGAGCATGCGCTGATCCAGCAGTCGCGAGCCACATCAGTTGTGCCGCGTGCAAGGGGTAGCCGTGATGCTGTGCGGCCTCGTAGGCCGCAGCCATGGTGCGCAGCATGGAGAAAGATGAACCACCTCCTGTATCTGTCGCGAGGCCGAGTGGAATACCCCGCGCCGCCAGCGCAGGCAAGTCAAGCGCACCGGAACCGATAAAAGCATTAGAGGTGGGGCAATGGATCACACGGCCCTGCACCTCGGCCAGCCTATCCACCTCACGCTGGGTCAGGTGGATGGAATGACCATATAGTCCCCGTGATCCCAACAGGCCATGCGCCTCATAAGTGTCCAGATAATCACGGGCCTGCGGGAACAACTCCCGCACCCATGCAATCTCGTCCGTCTGCTCGCTCAGATGCGTTTGCATCAGGCACTCGGGATGCTCTGCCCATAGGGCACCCAACGCGCTTAATTGCTCTGGCGTGGAGGTGGGCGAAAACCGCGGCGTGATCGCGTATTGTGCGCGGCCTCGTCCATGCCATTTCTCCAACAGAGCTTTGCTGTCATCATAAGCCGATTGCGCCGTGTCGCGCAGGTCATCGGGGGCGTTACGGTCCATGCAGGTCTTACCTGTGACCACGGCTTGCCCCCGCTTGGCCGCCTCAGAAAACAGTGCATCGACGCTGGCGGGGTGGATCGTCGCAAATGAAGCGACTGTCGTCGTGCCATTTGCCGCTGTCAGGTCCAAATAGCGTGCGGCAATCGCAGCCGCATATTCAGGGTCGCAAAAGCGTGCTTCCTCGCGGAAAGTATAGGAGTTAAGCCAGTCAATCAGCCGTTTGCCCCAACTCGCAATCATCGCTGTTTGCGGATAATGTGCATGGGCATCGACAAATCCCGGACAGATCAGATCATTGCTATAAGAGATCACCTCGGCCTGAGGGTGGGCGGCTTTGACCGTATCCGCGTCACCCACCGCCTTGATACGTGAGCCATCCAACAGGACCGCACCTGCGCTGTTGATCCGAACGCACTCCTCCCATGGCACCTCAAAAGGATTGCCGGTGAAGGTGAGTGTCTGGCCGGTGAGGAGAGTCTGTTTCTGCATGGCAATGGTTGTACCTGTTTGTGGTGTTCAAGCAATGGCAGAGCGCTCAAATACCCCTGACGCGGACCCGTGAACCCATTGTGGTTCACGCCGTGCCTGCCTATGTTGCGCCAAACGCTTATGGGGGTAGCACGCATGTCGGATCAGGTGTTTGAGACGGACCATGAAAGCGGTGAACCCGAAGCATATGTGCTGAGCAAGCGCGACGTTTCCGCGATTCTTTATGCTGTCGAGATAGACGACCGTGAAAAGCTGATCGAGCTGATGGAGCCGCTGCACGCAGCCGACATCGCCGACCTATTGGAACAGATCAGTTCGTTTGATCGTGCACGTCTGATCCGTCTTTATGACCGTGAGTTTGACGGTGAAATCCTGTCCGAGCTTGATGAGGCCATCCGCGACGAAGTGGTCGCCTTGCTCACACCTCAAGTCCTGCAAGAAGCGATGCGCGAGTTGGACAGTGATGACGTCGTTGACATTCTCGAAGACCTTGAGGACGCGCAGCAGGCAACCATTATGGGCGCACTCGACGAAGGTGACCGCGCCGCCGTCGAGCAGGCGATGTCCTATCCGGAGTATTCCGCGGGTCGTCTGATGCAGCGCGAAGTTGTCATGGCGCCAGAGCATTGGACCGTAGGCCAAGCCATTGATTATCTGCGCGAGACACCTGAGGCAGAGCTGCCCGATCAGTTTTACCACATCATTATCGTCGACCCGCGTCTGCATCCTGTCGGCAATGTAACACTGGGCAAGCTGATGCGCTCGAAGCGGGAGACACGGCTGAGAGCGCTTTATGAAGAGACCTTCAAGGTCTTTTCGGCGATGCAGGTCGAGGGGGACGTGGCCTATGCGTTTAACCAGTATCACCTGATTTCAGCACCTGTTGTGGACGAAGATGGTCGCCTGATCGGTGTGATCACGATTGATGACGCGATGGCCGTGCTGGATGAAGAGCACGAGGAGGACATCTTGCGCCTTGCGGGTGTGGGCGAGGGCTCACTCAGCGACCGTGTTATCATGACGACCAAACAGCGTTTGCCGTGGTTGGCCGTGAATCTCGTTACCGCGATTGCTGCCTCGATGGTGATCGCGCAGTTCGAAGTGGCGCTTGCGCAGATCGTAGCCCTTGCTGTCCTGATGCCAATCGTAGCTTCAATGGGCGGCAATGCTGGAACCCAAAGCTTGACCGTCGCCGTGCGTGCCTTGGCGACCAAAGACCTCACCGGCTCCAACGTTTGGCGGGTTATCCGCCGTGAATGTCTGGTGGGGCTGATCAACGGAACGATCTTTGCGGTGGTCATGGGGATTGTCGGCGTCATCTGGTTCGGCTCGCCCGCGCTGGGCGGTGTTATCGCGGTGGCTATGGTGGTGAATATGGTTGTGGCAGGGCTGGCGGGAACAGGCATCCCGATTGTGCTGGAACGGATCGGCGTCGACCCCGCACTTGCCTCCGGTGCCTTTGTGACGACAGTGACCGATGTGGTTGGCTTCTTTGCCTTCCTCGGGCTGGCGGCTGCCGTTCTTCTATGAGCATGGCCGAGGCCAAAGCAGCCGCGCGAAAGGCTGCCTTTGCCCGTCGCAAGCCGCTGTTCGAGCAGGCCAATGCAGCGCAATCGGAATATCTGAGCGAAGTCCTTGCAGGCTACCGCGGTGTGCCGACGTCAGGCTTTATGCCCATCCGTACCGAGATTGACCCGCGTCCCGCAATGGGCGAGGCGGCAGCGCACGGGATGGTGGGCGTGCCGGTGATCGAAGCCGAAGCACAGCCGTTGAAGTTCGCGCGTTGGACGCCTGAGGCCGAGATGGTTGCGGGACATTTTGGTGCGAAAGTACCCGTTGTCCTTGAGTTCTTCGAGCCTGAAATAGTGATTGTGCCGCTGCTGGCCTTTGACCGCAAAGGTGGGCGCTTGGGCTATGGCGGTGGGTTCTATGATCGCACGCTCGAGATCCTGCGCGGGCGCCGCGCTATATTGGCCATTGGCTTTGCCTTCGCGGGGCAGGAGGTGGATGTAGCACCGTTGGAGGAGACCGACCAACCGCTTGATTTGATCGTCACCGAAGTTGGTGTGATCGAAGTCGGGTAACGTATCCTACAAATTTTTTGCTGGGAGCTGCGATGGTCCGCTTTGCGGACAAAACCGACATCGGATAACCTTCCGCCAATGTCTGCATCGGGCTTATTGAGAATTTACCGCTGTGAGTAAACCTAACAATCAGTAAACGAACTGCGTTGATACGGTAATGTAGAATGATATACATCTGCCAACAGCAGATTTTTGGATGGGCAGAGAACGACATGGTGAAATACTTGGACACAGCAATCGCATGTTTAGCTGTATGCTGTGCCACTTCAGTCTTCGCTGACGAAATCGAACTTGATTGGAACTCAGTCGAACTCGGGTTTTTCGAAAAGACTAATGATAGTGGGGATTTGTTGCATGGTCTCACAGTCTATGTCCCAAGTAATCGCGTAGCCGTTGAAGATGATTTTTACGCGGTTTTTCCCGAATTTTGCGACAGAAGACTTGATGACATATTAGAGATTTCGACGCGTATGGAAGAAGCACCGGAAGTTTCATTGTTGAAACTCCAACTCGATTTTTACGGACCAAAAGTTGGCGAGAACGAGACATACGTCGGTGTCTCAGCGACCATAGAATTAGAAGATGGTGAATGCTCTTTATAAGTAGAATTTCATGAAATGCGACATTGGTTCAAATGCCAGTAACTTACGGTTTGGGCTCAAAACCGACATTCGCTGCATGGCAGCTATTTTGCAGCTAAGACTCGCTTAGTTTCGCTTAAAACCTCAACCAACCCGCCCAAAAATTCATCCGCTGTCACATCAATCAGCGCCTTGCCCTCTTCGTCTTGCAACGTGAAGGGTGCAGGTTCGATCTTTTCCAGCTCGCGCAGGCTTTTGCCGCCGCCGTGTTTCAGCACGTTGGCGGCGAGGTAGTAGGTGTAGACGGTTTGGGAGAGGTCGGTGTGGCCCTCGGCGGCCAGTTTGTTGCGCAGTTTCACAAAGAACGGGCCGCGGGCGAAGTGGTGCTGGAGGCGCGCCTCGAAGGCGGAGACGGTCTCGACCACCATCGCCTCGATCTGGTCGGTGGTCGCTTCTGGAGTGTCGGCGAGAGCCTGAGCATTGGCGAGCAGTTGGGCAACGTCTGGGGTGTCAGTCATGGCATGGTCCTTTGGGATAAGTGTTCACGCCATAACTGCGCTTTTGGTCTACTTACTTGCTTAGCGAGGGGAAGTAATCCTCGCATTTGCCTTCGCGGTAGACGTCTGCGGTGCAGCAGTGCAATCCGCCGCCGAAGGCGTAGGCATCGCGCAGCTCGACTTCGACGACTTCCATGCCGAGTTTGTCCATCTGCTCGGCCTGATAGACTTCGGATTTCTCGACGCAGACGGTTTTGGGGTCCAGCACCAACACGTTCATGCTCAGCCATGTGGAGGAATAGCACAGCGGCGGCGGGGTGTTGTGCGCGGGCGTGGCGGCGTCGACGATTTCCCAGCCGTTGTCGTTGTACATCTTGCGCTGCTCTTCGGGCAGGCGGCGGTGCGGATTGTTCAGGATTAGACCGGGGCGCAGGGGCGTGAAGGTAGCGTCGATGTGAATGGGATAAGGGTCACCCGGAAAGTTGACGGTGTGCACGCGGTGATCGGGGAAGTGGCGGCGCAGCCATTCGATGCCTTTGAGGTTGGTGGTGAACCCGTGTTGCACTACGAGGTCGCGGCCAAAACGCAGCACGTCGGCGGCGTCGAACAGCGGTTCCTCCTCCGTGGTGACAAAGAACTTCTTGGCCGCCCATTCGAGGCGCTTGGTGTCGCCGATCTTTTCGGACAGATAATCGGGGTGGTAATCGGCATCGGTGAGGCGCGGTTTGGGCGCGCTTTCGTGGCGGAAATTCGGGTCCTCATTAAAATACTGCTGCATCAGCGGGCGGTAGTTAAGGTATTCAAACCAGCGGCAGCGGTAGGACATCGTCGCTTCGAGCATCTCACTGCCGACGGTGAGCAACACATCGCGCGGTGGCATACAGCCAAATTGGCTCTCGGTGTGGAAATCAGGTGTGGTGACGGGAACGGAGTGGTCGATGCAGGTGGGACGGTCCACGCGCACGCCGCGCTTTTCCAGCATGCCAGCAAAGTTATCCAAAAGTTCATTCGCGCGGTCGATGGTTTCTTGTGGACGGCGGCCCCATTGGCCGCGCATGTCGCTGTCCTCGGGGACTTTTGCGTCTAGCGCGGGTTCTTCGGGCGGTATATGGCAATCATCAGCGCGGCCAACGATTACATGTTTGAGCGGGTCCCACTCGTTCCAGCTGTTTACGATTGTCTTGGACATGGATCCGCCTCCGAAGATGTATTTCGCGCCAAGTCGTAGGCGCAAAATGCAGGGGGCGCAAAGAAAAAGAGCGGACTCGAAGGCCCGCTCGGATGGTTCATACTGGAAGGAGCTTAATCCTTGGCCAGCATCTGTGCTTGTGTCTGCCACTTGTCGCGGGTGGCGCGGAATTTGAAGCCTTCGAGATTGTTGTCGACCCATACCATTTCCTCGGCTGTCCAGTCGCCGATCCGGTCACAGTGGTAATAGCCAAGACCATGCAGAATTTTCTCCGTCTTTGGTCCCACACCGTGGATTAGCTGCAGGTCGTCAGGTTTGCCGTTGCGCGGATCTTTGAGGCCTTCTGGCTTTTTCGCGGTCTCTACTTTTGGGGCGGCTGCTACGGGTGCAGGTGTTGCTGGTTTTGACGCTGTCAGTTTTTGTATGGCTGCGACAGCGGCGGGCGCTGCTGCGGCAACAGGTGCTGCACGGGGTGCTTCGGCCTGTGCTTCGAGAATATCTGATTTGGTGGTGCATGTTTCGAGACCAGTGCGCAGGCGCTTGTTCTAGGAGCGCATTGTGTCGATCTCGCTGCTGGACGGTTGTTCGTAGCGCCAGATCAGCCATCCCAGCAAGAAGGCGATGAGCAGGTAAAGAAACATTTGAACGAAAAGATAAGTCATATTGGTTTTCCTGATCGTCTATATTTCTATGTAAGTAGGGATGGTTAGGTGCCTCAGCGCACCTGCCACTCAAAGAAGACAAGGCGGTTCTGCTGTCGTCCCCTACTTGTTTCGTTGTCAGCGATGGGTTGGGCCTCGCCATAGCCTACAGGCTTGAGCGTGTCGGCAGGTACACCGCGATCAATCATGAATTGCGCAATCGCTTTCGCGCGGTATCTGCAGGCAGATCTGTGTTAATCGAGGTCGCTTTTGGCTCTGCCTCCTTCAGCTCTTTGATTATCCCGTCGCGTGCTGCAACGACGGCCGTCAGTCTAGCTACCTGAACCGTCAGGTCCCCGTTTTGCGCGTCCAAAGTTGCTACGTGTCGGGTCAACGCCGCAACTTGTGCTGTCGCGGTAGAGCCTGTGTCGGCTTGATTTGCCAACTGGTCTGTCAGATCCGTACCTTGTGCGGCGCGGTCCTGAACCGTTTGGATCAGGGACTCAACCTGTCCTGCACCGCATAGCGTTCCGCAGTTTCATCGGCAAGATCATTTTCCGGCATCGCGGTTTTGGCGCTCGCATCGGCCAGATCAGCTTCAAGTGCGGTGATTTTTGATGTCAATTCAGCACCTGATTGCTGGTCGCTAGATACGGAAGCTTTCTGTGCCTTTATCTCTTCGGTTAGCGCAGCCACATCTGCAATTAACGTGCTGATTTGACCTGTCAGGTCTTTAATAACAGCGTCCTTTTCGACCAGTTGCGCGGTGGTGAGTGCCAGCGCTGTTTTTGATCTGTCGAGTTCGCCTGCCAGATTGGCGGTGTTGGTCTGGGTATCATTGAGACTGTCCCGCTCGGTGGTGAGCGTGCCTATAATGGCGTTCAAGTTCTCAACTTGGGCATTCAGGCTTGTCTCAACGGTCGGTGCAGAAACGATTGCAGACCAACCTTCGCGGTTAGCAATAGCCGTGCGCAAGGTAGTTGCATCACCCGAAGTTGTACCGGACAATGTACAGCTGTCAGGTGTTACCGAGAGTGCACCTGATGAAAGGGCGGCCATTTGGGAGAGGTCACCCTGCCTCGTCTGTGCATTCCCCTGTTGCAGCACCAAGAGTCATTGCATCGACAACCGAGCCATATGGTCCCTTGGCAGAAGCGGATGGTACAGCGCCCGTCAGTGTTACCCCTGCATCTGATTTGACCGCCTTTAGAACGCCGCCACCGTTTTGCAGCGTTAGCCCGTCAATGGGCCAAAAGTGCCATAGGTCTGGTTTGCTGTATCGAGATACGCGCGCTATGTGGCGGTGTCATAGACGATACCACTCAAAGTGACGTAGCGGCCATCGACATCGATTCCGATATCTTTGGTGGACGCTGCATCCAGATCATTGGTGACGCGTGTTGTAATGTCAGTTTCTATGTCTTCTGATTTATATCAGAGCGCAGAATAGAAAGTGAGCAACGTGAAAAACAACATGCCTAAAATTAGTATCGGGCTCATGGGTTCCCTCCTGCTAGTTCGCACTTGCTCGGCACTTGGTGGAAATAAGGGAAGGAGAAAAAAGTAGCGAATACGTCAGTTTTGTGAGGAAAACGGGCAGCTTGAGCGTGAAGACGAACGGTAAAATGAAAAAACCGCACCTTTTTGTAAAGGCGCGGTTTTTAAATCAATGGTAGGTATCACAAGGTCCCAAGAGGATATTCCTCTTTTCGACAAACGCTTAGCGGCGCAGGCCGAGACGTTTGATCAGGTCTTGGTACCGTGCATCGTCCTTGGACTTGACATAGTCTAGGAGTTTGCGGCGCGTTGCGACCATCTTCAACAGACCACGGCGACCGTGGTTGTCTTTTTTATGCGTTTTAAAGTGCTCTGTAAGTGTCGCGATGCGCGAGCTGAGAACAGCAACTTGCACTTCTGGGGAACCGGTATCGCCTTCTTTGGCGCCGAATTCGCTCATGATGCGTGCTTTTTCTTCTTTTGTAATCGACATCGGGGTCTCCTTGTCAAAAGGTTAATATGGATGGCGCAGCCCGGGATGTCGTCCAGTGCAGGCCCGTGGAGGAATCGCAGATCGGAACCTGTGATGGGGTCGTTTAGGCGTGTTTTATGGGTTTGGCAAAGGCTTATTTCACCTCAGGTCTGGCTGCGGTGATATTCAGGACGCCGTGAGGCCGAGGAGTGTAGCGGAGCTTAGAGGAACCAAAGCAATATCGCTCGGCAACAGATCACTGCCATTAACCGACGCAACCACAGTCCCGTCCAGAAGAACAAGTGTTTGGTTCGCTACGTCAGGGTTCACGGTCAGGGTGATCTGCGGTTCTATGGTTGCTTCGATGCTGTCGTCCCAGACCAAAAGAATGCTATCGTCTTCGGCAGCGTAGTCGGTGATTTGCGCAGCTTCACCTGATGTCAGCCAATCGCCGAGAACGATCTCGTCCGCGCCCTCACCGCCTGTCACGATGTCACCAGAACCAACAAGGATGCTGTCATTGCCGCCGCCACCGTTGAGGTAATCACTGCTGTCTGCGTCACCACCTACAGCGCCGCGCATCAGACCGCTTAGGACATCATCGCCCCAGCCGCCAAAAAGAACATCTGCACCATCACCGCCAATCAGGGTGTCGTTTTCGAGGCCGCCCTGTAGCGTGTCATCGCCCACACCACCGTCCAGCCAGTCATCGCCAGCGGATCCCTGAAGCGCATCATTACCCGTGTTGCCAAAGAGCATATCGTTGGCGTTATGACCGAAAAGTTCATCATCTTCCGCGCCGCCATCGAGAAGGTCGAGGCCGTCGTGGCCATGCAATGTGTCATTCCCAACATCGCCGGCTAGAACATCATCGCCGTCATCGCCACGCAGTTCGTCATTGCCAGCGGCCCCGTTCAGCGTGTCATCGCCATCTTGCCCGCGTGCGCGATCATTCTCGTCGCTACCTTCAAATAGATCGTCATAATCCGTCCCTTCGGTAAGGGTGACACTATCTTCAGGAGATGTGTCAAGAGGAGAGAGAATGGCGGCATCATCACCGCCGCGTGGATCGTAATCAGGTTCAAAGTTATCTTCCGCGAATTCTTCCTCAACTTCATCTGCAAGACGTACAGAGGAATTGGCAAAGTCCTCCTCGTCATCGTCGTTCAGTTGAGGATCAACAAATGCTACGGTTCCGACCGCCATAAGTCCCATCAATCCTGCTAGCCATAACATAGTGAATTATCCAATGATGTCGGAGCACCTGCCCAGAGTAAATATGCGCAGAATTGCAGTGAGTCGTCAAAACTCTATCGCCAATAAGGTTAACGACGGGTGTCGCACAGCGGAGGTATGCCTTAGAAGGTCCAAAGCCTAGGCTCGGCGCTGTAGGGCAGGTAAAGCGGATGTCGGGGGTGTCCTGATTTTGTCAGACCGAGATGATGCAACGCATGGCCCGCATCACGCAGGCGGGACGCTGTGAGCGGTCCTTGTGTGCGGTGTTCGCCGTGAACACCCCACGCAGCGATTACCATACCGGCCCATGACGCGGCTTCAATGAGAGCGTCTGTATTGTCGGGACCTTCGGGATCAATCGCTGCTTTCATATCGCGGGGATCGGTGGCGCGCAGGGCAAAGATATTGACCGCTCGGAAGCCACCAAAGCCCAACGTGCGCGCACGCTGTTCACAGCGGTGGATGGTAGGGTCGTTCTGCACCTCGGTCGCGGTAGAGGGGTTGAGCATGACAAATACCACACGCCGCCCCTGCGCCTCCCAGACGCGGGTGAGGCTGTAGCGGTAGCGTTCGCAGTCGGAATAAACGGCAGTGGAGGGGGCGTCACCTTTGGTATGACTGCGGGTGATCATAGCGGGTTACTTGCCGTTGATCTCTGAGGCGTTGAAAACGCGGGAGGGGTGTAATTCGCCTGCCTTGTAGACGCCAACTGCCACGGCGCGGCCGTCTTGGGAGGCCCAGCATTCGTCGCCGTATTCAACATCTTTGGCGAAAACCATGCCCGGATTGCCGTTGCGCAGCTTATTTGTACCTTCGCTAGAGGCTGTGACTTGGGGCAGGTCTTGTAGACCCAATTCGAGCGGACCGAGGAAGGCATCAAGTTCGGTCGTTTTGGCCAACTCTTCGACTTGGGCCAGTGTAATGGCATTGGCGACCTCAAACGGTCCCGACCATGTGCGGCGCAGTTCGCGCACGTGGCCTTTGCACCCCAGCACTTCACCTAGATCGCGTGCGATGGAGCGGACGTAGCCACCTTTGCCACAAACCATCTCAAGCGTGACGTGGTCAACATCGGGGCGGTCAAGCATGATGAGGCTGTCGACATAGAGAGGACGGGCGGCGATCTCCATTTCCTCGCCATCGCGGGCGCGTTTATAGGCACGCTCCCCGTCGATTTTCACGGCAGAGAATTGCGGCGGCACCTGTTCGATATCGCCGACAAAGCTGTGCAGCGCCTCTTTGATCGCGGCATCGTCGGGGCGCAGGTCGGAAGTGGCGATGATCTCGCCTTCCAGATCGTCGGTGTTGGTGGCGGCCCCAAGACGGACGGTAAAGACGTATGCCTTGAGCGCATCAGTAATGAAGGGGACAGTTTTCGTGGCCTCGCCCAAGGCAATCGCCAGAACGCCTGTTGCATCGGGATCAAGGGTGCCTGCATGGCCCGCTTTTTTTGCATCAAAGGCCCAGCGCACTTTGTTCACCACGGCGGTTGACGTGGGGCCAGCAGGTTTGTCGATGACGACCCAGCCTGAAATATCGCGCCCTTTGCGTTTGCGTGCCATGTGCTGTCCTTGGGGTAATGGGGATTTGATCTGTTGCGCGCCGTTTTGCAGATTGTGCGCCTGCGTGCAACGGGCGTGTGTGATTTTCAGGCGCTTGGGATGTTGGTCACTCAGCGTAGGGATCTTCTAGCGGCGGTGGCGGCAGGCGCTGTCCCTCGACTACACCGATAATGGGGCCGAGCGCGCCAAAGCCGATGTCGTTGCGCCCCAGTTCAGGCGCACGCAGGCGCGACACATTGCCATCGAAATAAAGCGCGTTGTCTAAATCTAGATAATCGCGGAATAGGCTGCCGAAGGTGTGGAAGGTGACAGGGCCATTGGAAATGACAAAAGTAGCGATGGTGCCATCTCTACTGGTGCCAACCCCGTTGCGGATAAAACGGGAGGTCGAATCGCGCAAGAAACGCGGGTGGAGTTCGCCGTCGATCACCAGCATGGGGCCTGATTGTGTGGCGCTGGTGCAGTCGGGCGCCTCCTCGACAAAGCGCAGCGTCTCGATCACATCGGCGCGGTGGTCGCGCAGGCAGAGCACGCCGTTGGGCAAAAGGCCGAAGTTGCCGGGCCCAGCGTTGGTGATGATTTTTTGTGCTGTTGCGCCATCCTCAATGTAGAGGCCTACGGGCGCGCGGTCATCGTGGTACATGCCAGCGTTTGCGGCAAAGCCGAGGGCGTACCCCTGATCCTCCAGCGCCGCGTTGAGGGTGCTGAAATAGCCGTAGGGGCGTGTGCCGCTGTCATCATAGAGAAAGAGTCGCAAGACCTCTTGGGTGACGTCCACATCGCATATAGCGTATTCGACGCCCTCATATGTTTCCTCACGGCAGGTTGCGGCCAGCGCGGGCTGCGCCAGCATCCAGAGCGCAGCAATGATGGCTGCGCGACGGATCACTCGCTGTCTGCCTCGTCATCGTCCGGGGCTTCCGCATCGCGGCGCACGCGGTCTTGGGCCAGCATGCGGCGGGTCTCGTCCATCTGGTCGAACGTGCGGTCCAGCTGGAAGCGTAACTCTGGCGAGAACTTGAGCGTGAGGCGTTTGGCCACCAGCTTGCGCAGCTCGTACTTATTGCGGTTGAGCAGATCGATGACTTCGTCCTGACCGATGCCGCCCAAGGGGAGCACATAGGCGGTCGCGACTTTGAGGTCATTGGAAGTGCGCACTTCGCCCACGGTAATGGACAAGCGGTTGAGATCGGGGTCATGCACGTCGCCCCGCGCCAGCACATCGCTGAGTGCGCGGCGGATGGTTTCGGCCACGCGAAGCTGTCGCTGGTTAGGGCCGGTGCTTTCTTTGGGTTTGTTATATGCCATGACCCCCATCTAAGGGGTCTGAACTTCTTTGCCAAGGACGTGTGAGCAGGCTACACCGCTGATCGAAAGATAAAAGGATGCGCACCATGACACAGACAACAGGTATCACGATAACAGGCGTCTCTGGCCGCATGGGGCAAATGCTGGTGCAGCAGGTTTCTTTGAATGCAGACACCCATCTGGCCGGCGCGGTAGAGCGCGGCGGGCATGACTGGGTTGGGCAGGATCTTGGCGTTGCCATGGGTGGTGCTGCGTTGGGTGTAATTGTGACTGACGACGCGGCAGTAGCGATGCAAGACGCGCAGGCGGTGATTGATTTTACGGCGCCCATTGCCACGATTGGTTTTGCCAAAGCTGCGGCGGAGGCAGGGATTGTGCATGTGATTGGGACCACGGGTATGACGGCGCAGGAGATTGCGCACCTTGCCGCGCCAGCGGAACGCGCGGTGATTGTGCGGGCGGGGAACATGAGCCTCGGGGTGAATTTGCTGACGCTGCTGACAAAGAAAGTGGCTGCCGCGCTGGATGAGGATTTTGACATCGAGATTATCGAGTCACACCACAATCAGAAAGTGGATGCGCCATCTGGCACAGCTTTGATGCTGGGTGAAGCTGCGGCCGAGGGGCGCGGTGTGGCGCTGGCGGATGTTAGCGATTCGGGGCGGGACGGCATTACGGGCGCACGCAAACGCGGCGACATCGGGTTTTCCGCCATTCGCGGCGGCGATATTGTGGGCGAGCATGATGTGATGTTCGCAGGCGCGGGCGAGCGGATTGTCCTGCGTCATATCGCGTCTGATCGCGCTTTGTTTGCGCGGGGTGCGCTTAAAGCGGCCCTTTGGGGGCAGGGGCGCAAACCGGGTGAATATGACATGCTGGATGTGCTGGGCCTAAATGATTAGGGCACTGCGCCGTTATTTTGTTTTGGGTTAAATGAAACCGAATCCCCGTTTGATACGTAGTATTCACGATGGACCTCGAAGGAGAGAACCAAGTGAAACAAATGATATCAGTCATTGCGGCGCTGACATTTTTCGCCGCTACACCTGCCGCAGCAGAGTTTTCGAAGGTAAACAGCGCGGAAGAATTCAAAACTATTGTCGTAGGGAAGACGCTTACGCGACCTCTGGTAAGAATTAAGGTAAGCCCGAATGGCTCGATTTCTGGTCGCGGTGCGACATGGGACCTGAGTGGAAATTGGACATGGAAGAACGGTTATTTCTGCCGAAGCCTTGAATGGGGGGGTGATGATCTGGGGTACAACTGTCAGGAAGTAAAAGCTTCGGCAGGGAAAATCCGGTTCACCTCGGATCAGGGCAGCGGCGACAGTGCGGACTTTTCGCTTCGCTGAGTGACTACAAAATTTTGAAAATTTGGGCCCAGAGTTTCATTGAAACTCTGGGTTCTTCGCATCGGCCCGATCAGAAATCGATGGCGATTCCCTTTTTCTCCCAATCGCCGTAGCGCACAGGCTCTGGACCGTCTCGGCCCCCCAGCTCTGGTGGGAGGTCCAACTTCTTCTCGGCGTCACGGCGTGCTTGAGCTTCGGCGAGGGCCCTTTGGGCCGGGGGCGGCAGATCAGGCTCGGGCACGGGTGTAGGCGGGATTGGCGCGTCTGGAATAGGAGGTTCTTTGGGTGTGGGGGCTTTTGCCATGGGGCGTTCCTTTCTCAACTCCCTCTTGATATACGTCGCGCCTTGCCCCAGACAACCTCCGAACCACTCGCCAGACCGCATAGAGAAAGCCTACATCATGTCAGACACCGGCGTATCGGCCCGTAAATCCGCTGTTTTCCTGCTCGACCAGATATTGGGCGAGGGGAAATTGATGTCCGAACTGCTGGGCGCAGGGGTGCTTGACAGGCTTGCGCCAGAGGATCGCGCGCGCGCGCAACGTTTGGCGCAGGACACGTTGCGCGGGATGGAGCGGGCGGACCGGATTTTACAAAAGCACCTGAACAAGTATCCACCGCTGACTGTACGCAATGCGTTGCGGGTCGGCACGTTGGAGCTGTGTACCGGTGGTGCGGCGCATGGTGTTGTGAATGCGATGGTTTCGGTCGTCGCTGCGGACAAGCATTTGAGCCATCTTAAGGGGCTGACCAATGCTGTGTTGCGCAAAGTCGCGGCCGAGGGTGAGGAAGCATGGACAGAGCGCCGTGCGCCACGGATGCCCAAATGGCTGCGCGGGCCGCTGGTTGAGGCATGGGGTTCTGACGCGATCGTCGCGATTGAGGCAGCGCATTTTAAGGGCGCACCATTGGATTTGACGGCGAAGGGTGATGCGGCGGCATTGGCGGAGCGGTTGAACGGGACATTGCTACCGACGGGGTCAGTGCGTTTGCATGAGGGCGGCCAAGTTTCGGCCATGGAAGGATTCGCAGAGGGCGATTGGTGGGTGCAGGATGCTGCTGCTGCTTTGCCAGCGCTGATTTTGAACGCCCAAGAGGGCGAAGTTGTGCTGGACCTTTGCGCCGCCCCTGGAGGCAAGACGATGCAGCTTGCGACGACGGGTGCGGAGGTGCGTGCGGTAGACGACAATCATTCGCGGATGCAGCGGGTGAAAGAGAATCTTGCGCGGACGGGCCTCACGGCGCGGACGTTCATTAAGGATGCGCGGCAGTTTCAGGGGCAGTTTGATGCGATCCTTCTCGACGCGCCGTGCTCGGCCACAGGCACGATCCGCCGCCATCCTGATTTGCCACACGCCAAGGACGGCTCTGACTTTGGCGCGTTGATTGAGTTGCAAGAAGAGTTGCTGGACCATGCATGGTCCCTGCTCAAACCCGGTGGGCGGATGGTGTTTTGCACCTGTAGCTTGTTGCCCGACGAGGGTGAGGTCCAGATTGATGAGGCGATGGAACGGCATGGCGATATGACCGTGGACCGCGATGCGCTGAACATTGCGGGCGTTCAGCCTGAGTGGATTTCTTCCGAGGGAGGTTTGCGCCTGCGTCCTGACTATTGGGAAGAGCTGGGCGGAATGGACGGATTTTACATCGTGTGCTTGCGCAAAGCTGACTAGAGCGCGGCAGAAGCAGGCGGGTTCGGGACCGCGAGATATTTGGCGGGGCCAATCTGCACAAGCCCGTGCAGATCCAGTGCTGTTGCGTCTGGGGCTGGCAGCATTGAAATCGCCTCACTCACCGCATCATAGATTACGTTAGGATCGTGTTGGAGCCCTGTGATGTAGGGCAAGCCCGGTGTTGGTGTTGTGTATTCGAGAACGCGCAACTGCGCTGCAATTGGCTCATACCTGCTGATCAACCGCCATGTTTGGGCATCAATGCTTGCGATATCGGCCTGTCTTTGCGCGACCATTTTCGCAGAAGCCAAGTGTCCGCCGCTTACCACTCGGTCTGAAAACAAAATGTCCAAGGGCTTTGTGTGGTTATATAGCGCGGCGAAGCCTGATTGTGAATGGGACGCGTTATAGGTCAGCCGTGCACTTGCAAACTCGGACAGAGAAGCACGCGCGTCATCTGCACGCACGATAATTGCAGAATTATAATATCCTGCGGGACAGCCTTCCAGCCCATAATCGGGTGTTCCGATGATCTGGACATGGCCGTGCAGGCAGGTGCGGTAGGGCATGCCGCAGGTTTGGCTCAGCACCAATGTGGGGTCTTCCCAAACCTCGAAACCCCAGACGTTTTGCGTCAATTTTAGCGGTGCTTCTACACCGCGCTGGGCGAGAGAGTCGTGGATACTGGCCCAAAATTGAACATGTGCCGTTTCCAATTCGGGCCGTGCATACATAGTTAAATTTGCAATCATCGGCCGAACCTGCACCGCGACGCCTTCCTATACAAGGGGGAGCCACACGGGCGATCCGCCGCCTATATGACATGATGCGCGAAAAGGTGCCGGAAATGCGGTGACACGTAGTGGTACGCACGTTAGACTAACCAAAACGCCACCAGAGCGTATAGGCAGAGCACATGATCGAATTTCCACAGCTAAGCGCGCATCGAACGCGCTTGTTAAACCAGTTGCATGCGCGCATGGCAGCACGGGCGCGTGGACAGGTGCGCGGTTTTGTCTCCTCGCCCGAGCCACGGACCATCGGCTCTTTTGCGCGGGGGCGGCAGTTGGCGGCGGGCAATTTCCTTTTTGCAGGCAGTTTGATTACTGCGCCCGAGAGCACACCGTGGGAAGTGGAAGCCCCAGACAAGGCATTCTCTCAAAGCTTGCACGGGTTTGCATGGCTTGATGATTTAGCGGCAGTGGGAGACAGCGCTTCACGCCGTGCGGCACAGAAATGGTTGTGGCAGTGGATTGACCTTTATGGGAGCGGGAAAGGGATCGGTTGGTCGCCTGATCTAACGGGCCGTCGCCTTATCCGCTGGATCAACCATGCGCTATTCATGCTGCATGGCGCGGGTGAAAATGCGCCTGACAGCGAGGCATTCTATCGCTCGCTTGGGCAGCAGACGCGATTCTTGTCCAAGCGCTGGCATGCAGCGGCACCAGGCCTTGCGCGGTTTGAGGCGCTGACGGGGCTGATCTATGCAGGCTTGTCACTGGAGGGGCTAGAAGCGCTCGCCGATCCCGCGATCAAGGCGCTTGCACGTGAATGCGAGACACAGATTGATGCGCAGGGAGGTTTGCCCACGCGCAATCCTGAAGAATTGCTTGATGTCTTTACGCTGCTGACTTGGGCAGCTGCTGCACTATCAGATGCAGGGCGTGGCACACCGCAGCCGCACTTGGCCGCGATTGAGCGGATTGCCCCCACATTGCGCACACTGCGCCATTCCGATGGCGGATTGGCGCGGTTTCATGGTGGCGGTCGCGGGTTGGAAGGCTGGCTTGATCATGCGCTGGCCTCGTCTGGTGTGCGTAAGATGCAGCCTGAGGGGTTGTCGATGGGATATGCCCGTTTGTCGGCGGGGCGCACGAGCGTGATTATTGATGCCAGCCCCCCGCCGAGTGGTGCGGCCTCGGCTAACGCCCATGCTTCGACATTAGCATTCGAACTGACCTCGGGACGGCGCCCTTTGATTGTGAACTGCGGTTCTGGTGCTTCTTTCGGGCTGGACTGGCGGCGTGCGGGGCGGGCGACACCGTCACATTCGACGCTCAGCCTTGGGGGGTATTCCAGCGCGCGGTTGGAGATCGCTGACAAGCGCAGTGGCATAGAAGCATTGATTGACGGTCCGACCCATGTGCCCGTCGAGATCACGCCAGTGAGTGACGGGATGAAGTTTCAAGGCGGGCATGACGGTTATGTCCTTACCCATGGCTTGACCCATGCGCGTACGCTTGAGCTGACCCATGACGGACGTGCCGTTGCGGGTGAAGACATGCTGCTGGCGATGGAAGATGCCGAAAAGCGGCGGTTTGATCGTGCGTTGGATAAAACCCAGCTCAAAGGGCTGCGATACGAGATCCGCTTTCATTTGCATCCCGAAGTGGACGCTACTGTTGATTTAGGCGGGGCGGCGGTGTCGATGGCGCTAAAGTCAGGTGAGATATGGGTTTTCCGCCATGACGGGACCTGCGAATTGACGCTGGAAGCGGGAGCATATCTTGAGACGACGCGCCTGAAACCGCGTGCATCCCAGCAGATTGTGTTGACGGGCCGTGCGATAAATCCCGCCACACGGGTACGCTGGTCCTTGTCCAAAGCGCAGGAAACTGCGATTGGCGTGCGTGATTTGGAACGGGATGACCCTTATCTCGATTCTGGCCTCAATGACGACTGACCAAAGGAGCCCCTGCCATGGCTGATCTCTACCCTGTAAAACGTGCCCTTCTTTCTGTTTCCGACAAAACCGGTTTGGTTGCGTTTGGCCAAGCACTTGCGAAAGCTGGTGTTGAGTTGCTCTCGACTGGTGGGACGGCAAAGGCGCTGCGCGAGGCGGGGCTGGACGTGAAGGACGTGGCGGACGTCACAGGCTTTCCCGAGATGATGGATGGGCGGGTCAAGACGCTGCACCCTGTCGTGCACGGCGGCCTACTGGCACTGCGCGATGACGCTGGGCATGTCGCCTCGATGGAGGAGCACGGGATCGGTGGGATCGACCTTGTTGTAGTGAACCTTTATCCGTTTGAAGAGACTGTGGCCAAGGGCGCGGAATACGCCGAAGTCATCGAGAATATCGACATTGGTGGCCCCGCAATGATCCGCTCGGCGGCGAAAAACCACGGCTTTGTCAGTGTGATCGTCGATGTGGAAGATTATTCGCCGTATATTGCTGAGCTTGAGGCGAATGATGGCCAGACAACCTATGCCCTTCGCCAGCGTCTGGCCCAGACGGCCTATGCGCGCACCGCGGCGTATGACACAGCGGTTTCGACTTGGATGGCCGATGCTGTGGGCGGTACACCGCGCCGCCGCACCTTTGGCGGGACGCTGACGCAGACTCTGCGATATGGCGAGAACCCGCACCAGTCTGCGGCGTTTTACTCTGATGGTTCCAGCCGCGCAGGTGTGGCCACGGCCCAGCAGCATCAGGGCAAAGAGCTGTCTTATAACAACATCAACGATACCGATGCGGCGTTTGAATTGGTGTCTGAATTTGATCCTGAAAACGGCCCGGCAGTGGCGATTATCAAGCACGCGAACCCTTGTGGTGTGGCGACAGGTGCAACGATGGCCGAGGCTTATGCGCGCGCATTTGATTGTGACCGCACAAGCGCCTTTGGTGGGATTATTGCGCTGAACCAAACGTTGGATGCGGAAACTGCCGAAGCAATCACGGGCATCTTTACCGAAGTGGTGATTGCCCCTGATGCTGACGCGGATGCCGTCAAGATTTTCGCTGCCAAGAAAAACCTGCGCTTGCTCACCACCGGCGCACTTGCTGATACCACGGCTGCACGCCTTGCCCCTCGCCAAGTGTCCGGTGGCTGGCTGGTGCAGGACCGTGATATCGGTCGCGTGAGCATGGATGATCTGAAAGTGGTGACAAAGCGACAGCCGACCGAGCAAGAGATGAAAGATATGATGTTTGCGTGGACCGTTGCCAAGCACGTTAAGTCCAACGCAATTATTTATGTCAAAGATGGCGCGACCGTAGGCGTTGGCGCGGGCCAGATGAGCCGCGTTGACAGCACGCGCATCGCGGCACGCAAGGCTGTTGATATGGCCGAGGCGATGGGCTTGACCGCGCCACTGACCCAAGGGTCTGTTGTAGCGTCTGACGCGTTCTTTCCCTTCGCTGATGGCTTGGTAACTGCGGCAGAAGCAGGGGCAACTGCGCTGATCCAGCCGGGCGGCTCAATGCGTGACGACGAAGTGATTGCTGCTGCTGACGAAGCGGGTCTGGCGATGGTGTTTACCGGAATGCGTCATTTCCGGCATTAATGAGGGCAGCGTTTTATGCGGATGATTTTTGGGGCAGGCTTTGCGGCTTTTGCGATCGATCAGATCAGCAAATATGTAGTGATCCACATGATGGAGCTTGCCCGCATCCGCAGCATTGACGTGTTGCCGCCGCTGATAAACTTTCGCTATGGCGAGAACCGTGGCATCAACTTTGGTCTGTTTGGTGGGGGATCAGAAGCGAGCCGCTGGATTTTGATCGCTCTGGCGGCTGTGATTTGTATCGCTGTTCTTGTTTGGGCGCGGAAAAATGCGCATACGCTGCTTGCGCAGATTAGCGCAGGTCTGTTGATTGGCGGTGCGCTGGCCAATGTTCTGGATCGTATGATTTATGGGTATGTCCTTGATTTCCTTAATATGTCTTGCTGTGGGATCAATAACCCGTTTGTATTCAACATCGCTGACGTGTTTATTTTTGCAGGTGCACTTGGCCTCATATTTTTTACCGACGATGCGGATGCCAAGACTGCAAAAGGCGGCAAGAAGAAGCTGCGCAACAAACCTGTGAAAAAAGGCGGGTGACATTGCACCTGTGCCTGCGATATTGAGGGGCAACGGCGATCTGGAGGCCTTTGATGCGTAAACTTGCTTTGTTGTTTGTATTGCCTGTGCTTGTTGCAGGATGTGCGAACGTTGGCCTGCGGGAATTGCGGAGCAATTCCAAAGGTCCTGACGAGTTCGGCATTCAGCCGGTCGCAACCTTGCAGGCGCCTGCCAGCTATACCGAACTTCCTACGCCGACACCCGGCGGTACGAACCGTACGGACCGCTCTGCGGTTTCTGAGGGAACCAAGGCATTCGGCGGCAATCTGGGTGATCCGAATGGGCCAATCCCTGCGCGCGATGGCGCGTTGGTACAACACGCAAGCCGCTTGGGCGTGAACCCTGATATCCGTGGGACACTGGCACAAACCGATGCAGATTTCCGTCGCCGCAAGGCACGGTTCACGCAGTACCGCATCATTCCGGTGGATCGTTATAATCAGGCCTATCGCCGTCAGGCGCTTGACGCCGCCGCCGAGCAGAACCGCTGGCGCCGTGCGGGCGCACGCACGCCTTCTGCGCCGCCTGCAAACTGATCCAATATTACATCTTTGTGATTTTACGCTGGTCCGCTTGAACCTGCGTCTCTCGCACGTACCTATAGGTGCATGCGCCCTTACCGTTTGACCAAAAAGGACCTCTTTCATGTTCCGATATGCCCGAACTGCCTTGATGGCTGTTTTCCTCATCCCTGTGGCCGCAATGGCCGAGACAAGTGGTAAGGTCACCGACTTTATGCTTGAAAACGGGATGCAGGTTGTTGTGGTCGAAGATCACCGCGCCCCAGTTGTCCAGCACATGCTGTGGTATCGTGCAGGATCGGCGGATGAGCCTAAGGGATCTTCTGGTGTCGCGCATTTTCTTGAGCATTTGTTGTTCAAAGCAACGGATAAGATGGAATCGGGTGAGTTTTCTCAGGTTGTTGCAGCCAACGGGGGGCGCGATAATGCCTTTACCAGCTATGACTACACTGCCTATTTCCAGCGCGTTGCAGCAGACCGCCTTGAGCTGATGATGACGATGGAAGCGGACCGGATGAAGAACATCCGCCTGACGCCAGAAAACATAGCAACCGAGCGGGATGTGATCATCGAAGAGCGCAACCAGCGCACCGAGAACAATCCCCAAGCGCTGTTTGGTGAGCAACTTTCGGCCGCACAATACCTAAACCACCGCTATGGCACGCCGATCATCGGCTGGATGCACGAGATGGAAGAGTTGGACCTTGAGGATGCGCTGAACTTTTATGAGCTCTATTATTCGCCCAATAACACCATCCTTGTGGTTTCGGGCGATGTGACGCCTGACGAAGTGCGCGCCTTGGCCGAGAAGCATTACGGACCGATCCCGCGTAACCCCGATCTGCCAGAGCGGTTGCGCACTGAAGAGCCGCGCCAGAACGCCGAGAGGCGGATAATTTTCCGTGATGACCGTGTCGCACAGCCTTATATCTCGCGCAGTTATCTGGTGCCAGAGCGCGACAGTGGTGCGCAGGAAACTGCGGCAGCTCTGACTATCTTGTCCGAGATATTGGGGGGCGGGACGACCTCTTTTTTCACCGAAAAGCTCCAGTTTGACACTCAGGTTAGTACGTATACAGCGGCGTGGTATTCGGGCGTATCACTGGATGACACGACATTCCGCATGATTATTGTACCTGCCGAGGGGATCAGCCTTGAAAAAGGCGAGGCCGCCCTTGATCGGGCCATTGCTGAATTTCTGGAGACGGGTGTGGACGAAAAGCAGCTTGAGCGAATCAAGCTGCAAATCCGTGCCTCCGAGATATATGCGCAGGATAACGTGGACGGTATCGCCAACCGCTATGGCCGTGCGCTGACCTCTGGTTTGACGATTGAGGATGTCCAGGCGTGGCCTGCGATCCTTGATGCTGTGACCGCCGAAGACATCATGCAAGCCGCCAGCCTGCTGCGCCGCGAGGCGTCTGTTACGGGCTGGTTGATGCGTCCTGAAGGAGAAGCCGAATGATCCGTTTTGCAACAGCCCTGTTTCTGGGAACAGCTGCCGCCCTTCCCGCACGCGCCGAAGTTGACATCCAAACCATAACCTCTCCGGGAGGAATAAATGCGTGGCTGGTTGAGGAACATTCGCTGCCGTTTATCGCACTCGAAATCGCCTTTGTCGGCGGCAATTCGTTGGATGTAGAAGGCAAGCGTGGCGCGATCAATTTGATGACGGGTTTGCTTGAGGAAGGTTCTGGCGATCTGGACGCGCGCGGATTCGCGCGGGCCAAGGAGGCGTTGGCGACCAGTTTCAGCTTCAGCTCTGATTCCGAGCAGTTATCGATTTCGGCGCGGTTTCTGACCGAGAATTTTGATGCATCTGTGGCTTTGCTGCGCGATGCAATGCAGAATCCGCGGTTTGACGAGGCAGATATCGAGCGGGTGCGGGCACAGGTTATTTCAGGTCTCGCATTTGATGCGAAAGACCCCAATGATATAGCCGGCAAGACATTTGCCACAATGGCCTATGGTGAGCATCCTTACGGCACGGTGGCCTCTGGCACACCCGAGAGTGTCGCGGCATTGACCCGTGACGATCTGGTGGAAGCGCACCGCAACGTGCTGGTCCGTGATCGCGTTCTGGTCGGCGCAGTTGGTGATATCACGCCCGAGCAACTGAGTAGCCTGCTTGACCTGCTGTTGGGTGATTTGCCGAAATCGGGTCCGATGCTGCCGCCAAAAGTTGAGCCGCTGATCGAGGGCGGGATCACCGTAGTCGAATTTGACACGCCCCAGTCCGTTGCCCTGTTCGGCCAGCCCGGTATCGCGATTGATGACGAAGACTACTTCGCTGCTGTGCTATTGAACCAGATTTTGGGTGGCGGTTCTTTTGAAAGCCGCCTGATGCAAGAAGTGCGCGAGAAGCGGGGATTGACCTATGGAGTCTATTCATACCTGCACTCACGCGATCTGGCGAATGCCCTCATGGGGTCTGTCAGCTCCTCCAATGATCGCATCGCCGAAGCGATCACCGTGATTAAGGATCAGTGGAAGCTGGCCTCGGAGAATGGTGTCACCGAGGAAGAGTTGCGCAATGCCAAGACGTTTTTGACAGGAGCCTATCCGCTGCGGTTTGACGGAAACGGCACGATTGCAGGCATCCTTGTTGGCATGCAGTTGATCGGGCTGGAGTCCGACTACATCAAAACCCGCAACGAGCGGGTAGAGCGTGTGACGCTGGACGATGTGAAACGTGTGGCTGGTGAGCTGATGGACCCCGAGGGGCTGCATTTTGTGGTCGTGGGCAAGCCTGAGGGGCTGGCAGCCGAGTGATCTGTTGCGGATCTATGCCCCTGCGGGGGCATAGATGATGGGTTTAAATCGCCAAATGAAGCGGGGGTTACTCCCCGTAGGGGATCCAGATATTCTTGACCTCGGTTGATTGGGTCAGGAATGTTTTGGTGTCCGGCTTTGCCCAATCAATCGCTGTGCCATTCTGGACCCAAGTGCGTTTGAGGTTGCTGGCAGAGCCATGTTCGATGGTGGCGTCATGTGCAGGGTCGGTAAAACTCCACACCGCATCAATATCCATGTGGCGGGCCATAGTGTCTGCTACGTCGACATGCGGACCTGTCAGGATATTGACCACGCCTTCGGGAACATCTGATGTTTCCAACACTTGCGTAAAATCGGTTGCGGCGAGGGGGAAGGCCTCTGACGCGCTGAGGATCACGCGGTTGCCCATAGCAATTGCGGGGGCCATCGTGGCGATGAGGCCTAGCAATGGATTGTCAGCAGGGCAGAGGGCGGCGATGACCCCAACGGGTTCTTTCATCGCAAGCGCCACGCCACGGATCGGAACGCCGTGGATTTGACCGTCGAATTTGTCGGCCCATGCGGCATAGGTGAAGAGGCTTTGCACGGCAGCATCGACTTCTCGGGCACCTGATTTGCCACCTTGCATCTGATCAAGGGTGTGGGAAAATTCAGCGTCCCGTGCCGCAAGGTTTTCAGCAATGAAATACAGAATTTGGGCACGGGTATGGCCTGTAGTTTTGCCCCAGCCTTTTGCCGCCTGCGCAGCTTCGACAGCGTTGCGAATGTCCTTGCGGGAGGCATTTGGCACATGGCCCAATAGCGTGCCCTTTTTTGACCAGACGGGAGTGGAATAGCCGCTGTCAGGACGGGTTTGTTTGCCGCCGATATAGAGCTTTGCGGTGCGATCGATGCTATCTTCTGGTGCACCTTTGCCCGTCAGGGGGGCGATTTTTTTGACCGCTTTGCCCTTTTTGGCGGGTTTTGTGTAGGCAGCTAGCCCTTCCCAACCGCCCTCACGGCCAAAGCCGCTCTCGCGTACGCCGCCAAAGCCTGCGGCGGCGTCCATCATGTTTGTACCGTTGATCCAGACGATGCCAGCGGCGAGTTTTGGGGCTATGTCGAGGGCGAGATTCACATTCTCGCTCCACACAGTCGCGGCAAGGCCGTAGCGCGTGTTGTTGGCGATGCTCACGGCCTCTGCCGGGGTGCGGAAGGTGGTGGAGACAAGGACGGGGCCAAAGATTTCCTCCTGCATCAGCGTATCAGCAGGGTGCAGATCCGTGATGAGGGTGGGGGGGTAGAAACTACCTTCCACGGGCATCTCGACGGCGGCGACATGGGTCGTACCTGCGGTATTGGCGTTAATCATGCTTGTGATTGCGTCGAGTTGTCTGGGGTCGACGATTGCACCCACGTCGATGCTTTTGTCCAAGGGCGAGCCTATGCGCAGTTTGTCCATGCGGGTGCGCAGTTTGGCGTGGAAGATGTCAGCGATAGGTTCGTGCACCAGAAGGCGGGAGCCTGCGCAGCATACCTGACCCTGATTGAACCAGATGGCGTCGACCAGTCCTTCAACAGCGGAGTCGATGTCGGCATCGTCGAACACGATGTAGGGAGATTTCCCACCTAGCTCTAGCGACAGGGCTTTGCCGCTGCCTGCGGTGGTCTCACGGATGCGGCGGCCTACGGTAGTTGAGCCTGTGAAGGCGACTTTGTCGACGTCGGCGTTCACGATCATCTCGCCCACGGTGCCATCGCCTGTAACGATATTTATGACACCTTTTGGCACACCTGCTTGGGCGCACATATCAGCGAACAGCAGCGCGGTGAGAGAGGTGTACTCGGCGGGTTTCAGAACGACTGTATTGCCCATGGCCAGCGCAGGCGCAACTTTCCAAGCCAGCATGAGCAGGGGGAAGTTCCACGGGATGACTTGGCCGCAAACGCCGAGGGCGACGACGTCAGGCAGTTCGCTATCCTTCAGTTGGGCCATGCCTGCGTGGTAGTAGAAGTGGCGCTGGGCCAGCGGGATATCTATGTCGCGCGCTTCGCGGATCGGTTTGCCGTTGTCGAGGGATTCCAGCACGGCAAACAAGCGGCTGTGCTTTTGAAGTAGACGCGCAATAGCATAAAGGACCTTGGCGTGGGCATGACCGCCTGCGGCTTCCCACTTGGGCTGGGCGCGGCGTGCTGCTTTTACGGCGGCGTCCACGTCCGCTTGGCTCGCTTGAGTCAAGTGCGCCAGGATTTCACCATTGGCAGGATTGCGGCTTTGAAACACTTCGCCGGGGGTGGTCATGTCCCCGTCAATGAAATGTCCAAAGCGTGCGCCCTGATCCACGATCCATGCCAGCGCTTCGGATGCGTTTTCGGGGGCGGTGCCATAGTCCATGGTCTCGAATATGTCGGATACGGTCATCTGTGAATGTCGCTCTCGGTTCAGGATGTGGGGTGGCGGTAGCCAGCGGAGTAGTTGCCGGTGACGTAATGCTCAAGCTGGCGTTCGATATCATTCAGCAGAGAGGATGCGCCAAAGCGGAAGAGGTCAGGCTGGAGCCAGCGGTCGCCCAGTTCCTCTTTGATCAGTGCAAGGTAGGTGATCGCATCCTTGGCCTTTGAGATGCCGCCAGCAGGTTTGTAGCCGATGCGGTAGCCTGTGTGATCGAAATAGTCGCGGATTGCGCGGATCATCACGAGGGTGACGGGAAGGGTCGCGTTGACACTTTCCTTACCTGTCGAGGTTTTGATGAAATCGGCCCCCGCCATCATGCAGACCAGCGATGCACGTGCGACGTTGCGCAGGCTGCCCAACTCACCCGTGGCAAGGATCGCTTTTACATGCGCATCACCACAGGCGGCACGAAAGGCGCGCATTTCGTCATAGAGCGCTTGCCAATTTCCCTCCAGAACGTGACGGCGGGAAATCACAATGTCGATCTCAGCAGCACCAGCGGCGACCGACTGCTCGATCTCGGCGATGCGCAAAGGGAGAGGTGAGAGGCCTGCGGGAAATCCTGTGGAAACGGCAGCGACGGGAATGCCGCTGCCGCGCAGGGCGATCACGGCGGGCGCAATCATCTCGTGATAGACGCAAACTGCACCCACTGTGATGGGAGGCATGTCCATTGCCTCAAGCGTTTTGGCCGCGATGGGCTGGCGTGCTTTTGCACAAAGCCTGCCCACGCGCCGTGCGGTATCGTCGCCTGATAAGGTGGTGAGGTCGATACACGTCACGGCCTTAAGCAGCCACGCGGCCTGATACGCTTTTTTCACCGAACGACGGGCTGGCAGGGAGGCGGCGCGACGTTCAATCGCGGAAGTGTTTGCTTGGGCGCCGAGCACCCAATTGAGGTCAAGCGGGATGCCCGCGTTGCGCGGTTCAGTCACTTGGGGCAGATGCGCAGTGTGATGGGTGGTCGCAGAATAAGTGTCGACGGACATAAGGCGGTGCCTTTCGTGCAGGTTTATCCCCAAACTCGCATGTCCGGCCGATGGATGGCAAGGCAAGCTCGCGCAAGGTAACGCGCCGGGTTGAGACTCTTCTTAAATACAGAAACTGACGCAGCGTAGCGCTTGGTCAAAGAGGCTTTGTTTGGATGAGTGTTTCTTTGTCTGTCTTGCGCGTCATTACCCGCTAAATAATTAACTTTTTACTTTGAAACACGCGGTTTGGGGTCGAAATTCAGCCATGACGCTGTGAATTCACGCTATGGTAGAAGGGTTAGGCATCTTTTCCCCTTTTTAGTCCGTTTTTGCTTTGACGACTGATTCGCTCTCAGACTATATCTGGTCGCAACATGTTCGGATTACCATTTTTGTGGCAGCAAAAACTATATATGGTGTCCAAGGTCTGGGGGACGACATGATTAAACGAGCAGCATTTTTCGCTGCCGCACTTTTTGTGCAGGCAGCAACCGTTGAAGCGCAGGATTATTCCACCACCGCACAGGTGGCGTTCAACTTTGGCGGCACACGTATAGAGATTGGCCCGAATGCCTCCGATGCTGCAACCTATGCAGGTCGGTTTGCTGCGTTGCCTGCATCCTGTGATCCTTATTGCATCGCACCTGCAACGGCAGCGGTTGGAATCGATACGCTTATCGAGGGGGAGGTTCTGGATTTCCTTGTGACTGCCGTCGGTGAAAATACCGGATTGCTGGTGGACGCGCGTATGCCTGATGGCCGTGCTTTGGGATACATTCCAGGCTCGGTGAGCTTGCCGCATGAGACAATGGCTGCAGAGAATGAATTTCGTGACGAGATCCTCAAAGCGCTTGGTGCGCGTGCCTTTGAGGATGTGTTTAATTTCGTTGACGCGCAGAACCTTGTCGTATTTGACAATGGACCCACACAGAATGACGCAGGAGTTTTGATCTCGCATCTTCTGGAAGTAGGCTATCCACCGGAGAAGATCCGCTATTATCGCGGTGGTATGCAGGTGTGGTCCGCTGTGGGTCTGACAGTTCAGGAATAATGATTTTGAAAACCCATAAGCCGAAAATCTCGTTTAATATGTCGCCTGACCTTGGTCCGAAACATACGCCGCAGCAACGTGATGAGGTCCAACCATCGCATGGGGAAGCGGTGTCGCAGGATGACCAGTATGATGCCGTACCGGAGCTCCAAGAGGATGTGACAGCCTATGAAGCTGTAGAAGCGCCGGAGCCGGAATTCGAGACAATACGGGACCGCGAATTTGACCGGATGGAATGGGAGCGCCGTCTGACGGAGCCTGCACCTGCTGCCGACCTTAGCCAAGAACCTGTGCCTGAGCCTGTCGCCGAGCCAGTTGCGGCGATGGCACCACCAAGTCACAAGCACGCCCGTCTGGCTGCGCTTGGCCAAATGGCACCGCGCGAGCTTTCGTTCTTGGAGCGCAATGGGTCGATGTTAGCTGTTGCAGGCGTCATTGGTGTGACCTTCGTCCTTGGGCTGGGCACCGCGATGTGGTTGTTTAGTGGAAATGATGCTGCCACAGAACAGCAGGCGACGTTCTCTGCTCCGATGACGGAGCCGTCGTTTCAGGACACGCCAACACGTGCGTTGACACCCGATATGACGGACGTGAGCGACGCCGTGGCACAAACAGTAGCACCTACAGAGAAGGTGGCCCCTTCGGGATTAACGGCGGCTGTCTTGGCTGGGCTTCAACCGCAAGCGGCAGCCCCCCAAGCACAACAGGCAAGCAACGCCCAACTTGCGAGGAAAGCGCTGGAAATCCTCGGTCGCAACAAAATTCGTATGCTGCGTGAAGGTGTGATGGCCGATGTTTACGACATTGAAACCTATGTCAAAGACGGCGTGACCCGTGTGCGGTTGCGCACGATCAATGCACCGCTGGTTGACGCATATACCTCTGATGTTCTGCTCAAAGCGATGGTGAAAGGGCAGATCGAAATGTCCAAGTCCCTCATCACGCCTGAGGGCAATGTTGATGTGGAAACGATGATGTTTAACCTCGTACAAACTGCGCTGCGCAGCGATCACAGCAACGCGGGTATTACTGCAGCAAACGGGATGTCGCGCAAGATTTTTGCAGCCTCTGTTGCGCGGACTCAAAACGTAGATGGCAGACGTGTTTATGACGTCCAGACCGGCGATAGCCTCGCCTATATCGCACTTCAATTCTTTGGAAATCCTATGGCGTACGAGCGTATTCTAGAGGCCAATCCAAACACACTACAATCTCCCGAACGGATCCAGATAGGCCAGCGGTTAATTATACCTAGCTGAAATAAGAACAAAAAGATGTCTCAGTGACAATCGGGCGAGCAGCGGGCTGGACAGAAATGTCCGGCCCGACTGTTTTGAAAACCATGTACGTTACGCTGAGATCAGCGTTTGCAAATTGCGCGGGGCGTCGGTTTTGTGCAAGGTGACGGCACAGTGTGCCAAAGGAATATCAATGATCCGCTATCCCAGAGATTTCACCGGTTATGGCGCATCACCCGTCGATCCCAAGTGGCCGAACAGCGCACGGATCGCGGTTCAATTTGTCCTCAACTATGAAGAGGGCGGAGAAAATAATATCCTGCACGGGGATGGCGGTTCTGAGGCATTCCTGTCCGAGATTATAGGCGCGACCTCTTGGCCTGCCCAGCGCCATTGGAACATGGAGAGCATCTATGACTATGGTGCGCGAGCAGGGTTCTGGCGGCTGCACCGTTTGTTCACAGGCGCGGGGGTGCCTGTCACAGTTTATGGCGTGGCCAGCGCACTGGCGCGTGCGCCCGAGCAGGTGGAAGCGATGCAAACTGCGGAGTGGGAAATCGCCAGCCATGGTTTGAAGTGGATTGATTACCGTGACCACAGCGAGGGTGCAGAGTTCGCCGATATGGCAGAAGCGATACGCCTGCATACCGAAGTTACGGGGGAAGCTCCGCGCGGCTGGTACTGTGGCCGCACCAGCGTCAATACCGTGCGTCTTGCTGCGCAGACGAGTGCTTTTGATTATATCTCGGACACCTATGACGATGACCTGCCCTATTGGTCTGACATTGCGGGCACAGATCAGTTGATCATTCCCTATACACTCGATTGCAACGACATGCGGTTTGCCACGCCGCAGGGGTTCAATTCGGGTGACCAGTTCTACACCTACCTATGCGATACCTTCGATGCGCTTTATGCCGAAGGGGTGAATGGAGCCGCCAAGATGATGTCGGTTGGCCTGCACTGCAGGTTGATCGGACGTCCCGGTCGGATACAGGCTCTGGCGCGGTTCCTTGAATACATCAAAGGGTTCGAGGGGGTCTGGACCCCGCGGCGCATCGAGATTGCCGATCATTGGCGCGCGTATCATCCACCTGTTGTCCGCCTGCGACCAAGTCGGATGGAACGGGCCGAGTTTGTGAAGCGGTTTGGCGGCGTGTTCGAGCATTCTGCATGGCTCGCCGAGCAGGCGTTCGATCTGGAACTTGGCCCTGCGCATGACAGTGCTGCGGGCCTGCACAATGCGCTGGCGCGGATGTTCCGCTCTGCCTCACAGGCGGGGCGCCTCGGCGTGCTGAATGCACACCCCGATCTAGCGGGAAAGCTTGCGGCAGCTCATCGCCTCACGGCGGAAAGCACAGCAGAGCAGGCCAGCGCGGATCTGGATGCGCTCACCGATGCGGAGCGGACGCGGTTCACCAGTTTGAACACGGCCTATGTCGCCAAACACGGATTTCCCTTTATCATTGCGGTAAAAGATCACAGTAAAGATAGCATCATGCGTGCTTTTGAGGCGCGGATCGCCAATGAGACTGACACCGAATTTACCACCGCCTGCAAACAGGTAGAGCGCATTGCGCGCATTAGATTGGATCAACTTCTATGACCTATGCATTTCCCCCCGGCGGTTTGCCAGATCAAACAGTCTCGCCCGAAGGCACCGCCGTTTTTACACCTGCCTATGCTGTTTTGCCTGCCGTCACCCAGCGCGATATTGTCACCAGCTTCCTGCCCGGCTGGACAGGGATGCGCATGTGGGTGCTCGCGCGTCCCATGTCTGGCTTTGCAGAGACTTTTAGCCAATACGCGGTAGAGCTTGCTCCGACAGGCGGCACTGACGCGCCCGAAGTCGATGAAGAAGCGCAATCGGTTGTCTTTGTCGCCTCTGGCCAGATTACGCTTAACATCGACGGTTCGCGCCATGTGCTGGAGGCGGGCGGCTATGCTTATATTCCACCGGAGGCGATGTGGACGATCTGGAACGACAGCGATGCAACGGCGCAATTTCACTGGATCCGCAAACGGTATGTTGGTGCCGAAGGGGTGGACCTGCCAGAGGCATTTATTACTTCTGACCAAGCAGTTGCCCCCACTGTTATGCCTGATTGTGATGGCGTCTGGGCCACCACGCGCTTTGTCGAACCTGACGATCTGCGCCACGACATGCATGTCAATATCGTAACCTTCCAACCCGGTGGCGTGATCCCCTTTGCCGAGATCCACGTAATGGAACACGGTCTTTATGTCCTGCAAGGGAGCGCCGATTACCTGCTCAACAAAGACTGGGTGCCTGTAGTTGCTGGCGATTTCATGTGGCTGCGTGCCTTTTGTCCGCAGGCCTGCACGGCGACGGGCGATCAGCCTTTCCGCTACCTTCTTTATAAAGACGTGAACCGTCACATGCCGCTATGAGTGTTAAGCTCTACACCTCTCCTCTAACGGCGGAGGCATTTGCGCCTTTCGGTGATGTGCTGGAAATCAACGGCGCACCTGATAAAATCATCAACGCGGGTCTATGTGGCCGCTACCATGACCGCGCTGCACTTGATTTCGGTAACGAAGGGCGTGCTGGGCTGAGCCTGTTTAGCGCAGAGCCTCGCAGTCTGCCCTATAGTTTTGACCTTTTGGAGCGGCACCCTGACGGAAGTCAGGCATTTATCCCCATGACGGAAAACCCGTTTCTGGTGATCGTCGCGAAAGATATGAGCGGCAAACCAGGCACACCGCAAGCGTTCCTCACAGCACCGCATCAGGGAGTGAATTTCCACCGTGGTACATGGCACGGCGTTCTAACTCCGCTTGCCGCACCTGGCCTATTTGCAGTCGTGGACCGGATCGGAGCGACACATAATCTGGAAGAAGTCACATTTGATAGGCCATATACGGTTGTCGCCTGAAGTCATCCTTCATTTGTCCAATTGAACTCAATTCCAAGGGGGCCACGAGCACCTCAAATTAACGGTGGATAACACCTGTGCACTGCTTTCAGAATCGCGGATCGTTGTGCTAGGTATTGGGGCATGACCCAATCAAACCCCAACATAAGCGCATCGCAACCGATAATTCGGCAGCTTGACGAGACTGCCATCAACCGTATCGCGGCGGGCGAAGTCGTAGAGCGTCCTGCCTCTGCTGTGAAAGAACTGGTCGAAAATGCCATCGATGCTGGGGCCACGCGGATCACAGTCGAATACGCAGACGGCGGCAAGACCCTCATCCGTGTGACAGACGATGGGTGCGGCATTGCGGGTGCGGACTTACCCCTCGCCCTGTCGCGCCATGCCACGTCCAAGATTGACGGCAGTGATCTGCTGAATATCCATTCCTTCGGCTTCCGTGGGGAGGCGTTGCCCTCGCTCGGCGCTGTGGGCCGCCTGACAATTACCAGCCGCGCTATTGGGTGTGACGGGGCCGAGATCAGCGTGACGGGGGGCAAACATGCCGCCGTGAAACCTGCGGGATTGAGTGCTGGCACAGTCGTAACCCTGCGTGATCTGTTTTACGCCACGCCTGCACGGTTGAAATTCCTGCGCACGGACCGCGCCGAGGCGCAGGCGATTGGCGATGTGATCAAGCGGCTCGCCATGGCGGAACCTTTTGTGCGCTTTGTCTTGCGCGATGTGTCCGGCGATGGTGCAGGCCGCGATGTCTTCCGCGCCGAAGCTGAGCAGGGCGATCTGTTCGAGGCGCTGCATGGCCGGTTGCGTCAGGTTTTGGGGCGGGAGTTTGCGGAGAACTCCCTTGCTATCGATGCGGAGCGAGACGGTTTTCACCTTACGGGATTTGCAGCGTTGCCCACTTATTCTCGCGGCTCTGCCGTGGCGCAGTATTTGTTCGTGAATGGCCGTCCTGTGAAGGACAAGATGCTTATCGGTGCGCTGCGAGGCGCCTATTTTGATTTTCTGAGCCGTGATCGCCATCCTGCGGCAGCACTTTTTGTGGACTGCGACCCCAATCTGGTGGACGTAAACGTGCATCCCGCCAAATCCGAAGTCCGCTTTCGCGATCCAGCAATTGTGCGCGGCTTGATCGTATCGGGCTTGCGTCATGCACTGGCCAATGCGGGGCACCGAGCCTCCTCCACCGTGGCCGATGCCACCCTCGGTGCGATGCGCCCCGAGGGGCAGGGCGAGGCGCGGGTGTATCAGATGGATCGCCCCTCAACAGGCGCGCGCTTCACAGCCCATCAGGCCCAAGCGCCCCAGGGTTTTGCCGAGACGCAAGGCGTGTGGGGACGGGTTGAGACGCCACGTGAGGAAGTTCAAGAAGAGCGTACCAATTACCCCCTCGGCACGGCACGCGGTCAGGTGCATGAAAATTACATTATAGCGCAAACTGCGACAGGCATGGTCATCGTGGATCAACACGCCGCACATGAGCGCCTGGTCTATGAGAAGCTCAAAAAACAGATGGCGGAGAATGGTGTTCCGTCCCAAGCGCTACTCATCCCCGAGATTATCGAGCTGTCCTCCTCTGAGCGTGCCGCGATATTGGAGGTGGCTGAAGAGTTGTCGAAATTCGGCCTCGGGATCGAGCCCTTCGGCGGGAATGCCATCGCCGTGCGCGAGACGCCCGCGATTTTGGGCGAAGTCAACGCGGAAGCGATGATCCGCGATATTTTGGATGAGTTGGAGGGCGAGGGTGAGAGCCTGCTCGTGCAAGCGCGGATTGAAGCAATCCTGAGTCGCGTTGCCTGTCATGGCTCCATCCGTTCAGGCCGATGGATGCGCGGTGAAGAGATGAATGCCCTGCTGCGCGAAATGGAGGCGACGCCTCATTCGGGTCAGTGTAACCATGGCCGCCCTACCTATGTCGAATTGAAGCTGAGCGATATTGAGCGGCTGTTCGGGCGCACATGATCCGGCTGGGTGGTGTACAGTTTGATCTCACCGATCCTGCTATTCTGGCGGTTGTCATCGGGTTGAGCGTCCTCACGCTCATACTCCTTTTACTCGTCGTGCTGCTTTTGCGTTCCGCACGTATTCCTGCACCGCTGACGCATCAGCTTTATAGTCTGAGCAACGGACAGGAGCAGTTACGCGGTAATCTGCAAACCGTGTCCGACACACAGGCCCATGCGCAAACGCAACTGATCCAAAGCCTTGAGACCCGCCTCGCTACTGTGCAGCTTCAGATGCAGCAGCAGTTGGCGCAAATGCAAGAGCGTACTAACCAGACGCTGCACGGGTCTGCCCAACGCACAACAACGAGCCTGACGCAGTTGCAAGAGCGGCTGGCCTCTATCGACAAGGCGCAGGACAATATTACGAAGCTGTCAGGGGATGTTCTGTCGTTGCAAGATATCCTGAGCAACAAGCAGACACGCGGTGCGTTTGGCGAAATACAGCTGAACGACATCGTCTACAAGGCGCTGCCCTCTGACAGCTACACCATGCAAAAGACCCTCTCGAACGGACGACGGGCGGATTGTCTGATCCACTTGCCCAATCCGCCCGGACCGATTGTGATTGATGCGAAATTCCCGTTGGAGGCTTATGAGGCGCTGCACCGTGCCAAGACGGATTGGGAGCTTAAATCAGCCGTGGCAAACATGCGGACAAGCGTGCGTAAGCACATTCGCGACATTTCCGAGAAGTATATTTTGGATGGCGAGACAGCAGACGGTGCGCTGATGTTTCTACCTTCTGAGGCTGTTTATGCCGAGCTGCACGCGAATTTTCCCGAGCTGGTGCGGGAGGGGTTTGACGCGCGGGTCTGGATTGTTTCGCCGACGACCTGCATGGCGACGCTGAATACTATGCGGGCAATTTTGAAAGATGCGCGGATGCGCGAGCAGGCGGGCGAGATCCGCAAGACTTTGCGCTTGCTCCACCGTGATGTGGAGCTTGTGGTTAGCCGCGTGGCAAAGCTTGATACCCATTTCCGCCAAGCAAGGGAGGACCTCGAGGGTATCGGCACTGCAGCAGAGCGGGCGGGGAAACGCGCTGCGCGGTTGGATAACTTTGACTTTGAAGAAGTTGAAGGCGACGATACGCCACTGCCATTGGTGAAAGGACCGCCTGTTGTGTGACCGATCAAGCCCCTGATATCAGCGCCCTGTCGCTGGACGCGATCCGTGCAAATTCGGCTGTTCTGGCGGGGGAAGTGATACGCAACCTTGTCTGACACGTGATACGGGCCTCATGGCAGACGTGTTGGGCAGGGGTGCGGCGGTGCTCAAGCTAGAGTGTTTTCAGCATACAGGCACATTCAAAGCACGCGGTGCGTTGTCGGTGGCGCGCAGCCTTCATACAGAGCAGCTTGCGCGAGGGGTTACAGCGGCCAGTGCGGCAAACCATGCGATTGCAGCGGCTTGGGCAGCGCGGCAGGTTGGCGCCTCGGCAAAAGTGGTGATCCGGGCCAACGCCAACCCCTTCCGCATTGCCATGGCAAAGGCGCAGGGCGCCGAAGTCATCATGAAAGCACCGGGGGCGCAGACATACCTCAGGCTCATGGTGCGGGGCATGCCTGCTTTTGAAGCGCTCGTTAAATCCTAGCGAACTTTTGCCAGATGCGCGGCAGCCAGCCATCAAAGCGCAAGGGCGCGTCAGTCACGGCAAGGCAGATGCAGTCTTCGTGAATGTCGGCCACAGGGATGTGTTGCACGTCCTTGTCAGCAACTTCGATATCCCCACGCGCGAAATAGCCGTCATCGTCCTGAAACGCGCCTTTGAGAACAAGCGTCAGCTCTTTTCCGTTGTGGCCATGGTCTGGCATCGCAGTCCCCGCAGGGATGCACAGCAAACGAGCAGTGGCCCCTCTGGATGTTGGCAGGATCGCCTGCTTGACCCCCATGCCGACAGGGCGCCATTTGATACTATCGAGATCACCGCCGACATAGTTGAGAAGAGGCGCAGGCAGATCGCCTGTAGCTGTGGCAACAGGTGCAGCGTCAAAACCGTCATCAAGCGTTGCCAAGGTTTGGGCAAGACTGTCTGCGGACATTTCACTGCCCGCATCGTCCAGCAACGCGCCACCAACAGCGTCATAGGCGAGTGCCTGTGCGCGACAGGTGTCACAGAGCGACAGATGCGTTGCGACGATCAGGTTGAACGCTTCGGGCAGGGTGCCAGAGGCATAGCCCATCAGCGTGGCGTCATCGAGATGATGTTTGATGTGTGTTTGTGTCATGTTGGCTACTTCATGGCGTGGCGCAGGCGGTCCAGCGCGAGGCGAATACGGGATTTGATCGTGCCAAGAGGCAGACCGGTGATTTGAGAAATTTCCGCTTGTGTCAGCTCGCCGAAATAGGCTTGTTCGATGAGCTTGCGCTGGTTCTCGGGGAGGGCGGCGATTGCTTCGACCAATCGCGCACTTTCTTGCTGCATTTCTAGTACGGCCGATTGTTCCGGCTCTGGCTCTGGTCCCCACGTTAGCTCTTCGGGTTCGGGTCGGCGATCGCGGCGCAACATATCAATGCGGCGGTTGCGGGCGATGGTAAATATCCAGGTGGAGACGGAGGCGCGGGTAGGATCAAATTGGTCCGCCTTGCGCCAAAGTGTTGTCATAACATCTTGGGCGCATTCCTCGGCAGTGGTCGCATCGGTGCCCGATTTCATCAGAAACCCTTTAATTCGCGGGGCAAAATGGGCAAACAGCGCGGCAAATGCCGTACGATCACGGCCATCGCGGACGCGGATCATTTCGTCAACCCAAAGCGATGTTTTGTCTGTCTTGTCGTTCACGCACCGGCGCCCTGCAAACTTCACTGGCCCCGCCAAAACTGGATGCGCCTGCGGACTAATACCGTCAGGCGTTCTGCGCGATGAGGTCTGTGTATTTGCTAACATGTCTCTAATACGTGGCAAAGCGGTTCTTGGATCAAAAAAGAAATTCCAACTCATTTACATCCGCCGCGCTATCTGGCCCGTATAGCCACTGATTAAAACGTAAGACAGGTAACAGCACCACATGCCATTAGAAGCGACATTGAATTCGTCTAACCCTTCCCGCCGCATTGCAGTGATCGGGGCAGGTATCACTGGTATGGGGGCCGCACATAAGCTCGCGCTCGACAATCACGTGACCTTGTTTGAAAGTGCATCCCGCCTTGGCGGTCATGCACGCACAAAAATGGCGGGCAAAAACGGCGACCAGCCTGTCGATACTGGATTTATCGTTTTCAACTACGCCAACTATCCGCACCTTGCCGCGCTGTTCGCTGAGTTGGATGTGCCCGTGAAGAAATCCAACATGAGCTTTGGCGCGTCCTTTGATGGCGGGCGTTTGGAATATGCGCTGACCAGTCTAGGCGCGATTTTCGCGCAGCGGCGCAATGTGGCGAACCCGAAGTTCCTTGGCATGTTGCGCGATGTGGTGAAATTCAACAAGCACGCGCTGACGCTCGCACAGGACAAATCGCTCAACCTACGTGATTTTTTGGCAAAGCTAGGAACAGGTGATTACTTTCGCGACCATTATCTGTTGCCGTTTTCTGGTGCGATCTGGTCGACACCTACTGACAAGATCATGGACTTTCCCGCTCACGCGCTCATCCAGTTTTTCCAGAACCATGCGCTGTTGGGATATTCTGGCCAGCACCAGTGGTACACGGTCGAGGGTGGCTCGATCTCCTATGTGAACCGCATTGAGGCGTCTATGCGACAGCGCGGTGTCGATATCCGTCTGAATGCTGCAATCGAAGGTGTGCGGCGCGATGCGCAGGGCGTTGAGGTAAAGACACGCGGCGGCGAATGGGAGCGGTTTGACGAGGTGGTGATGGCCACCCATTCCGACGACTCCCTCGCCATGCTCACTGATGCTAGTCCTGAGGAGCAGGCAGCTTTGGGCGCGATCAAATACCAACCTAACGATGTGGTGTTGCATGCTGATACAAGCGTCATGCCGCAGCGAAAACTTGCGTGGGCTTCATGGGTCTATACCGAAGATGCGAAGGTAAAGTCAGACCGCATTGATCTGACCTATTGGATGAACTCGCTTCAATCCATTCCAGATGATGATCCGCATTTTGTGACGTTGAACACCAAACGCACGATCCGCGAAGAGCTGATTTATGACCGCGTCACACTGCGCCATCCGGTGTATGATCTGGCCGCATGGAATGCGCAGGGAAAAGTGCACGCGATGAATGGCACGCGGAACACTTGGTTCTGTGGTGCATGGCTGCGCAACGGTTTTCACGAAGATGGACTGGCCACTGCGATGGAGGTGGTTGATGCGATGCAAGTATCCCGCATGCAGGCAATGGCCGCAGAGTGAGCGAGCAGGTCGATCATATCGTTGGCCAAACCTATCATGGGCGTAAGGGCAATATCGAGAACGCGTTTCGCTACTCTGTCGACTACGTGTTGATCGATGCCGAAGCAGAGGTCGAAACGCCAAGCCTGTTCGCACGCAACGGACGCGGCGTTACTTCGCTGCATGATACTGATCATGGCGGACCGCCCAAGCAGGGGCGTGGAGCTGCTTGGGTCCGTGATGTGCTGGCACAATATCAAATCCAAGGGGTGGAAAAGGTTGAACTGCTCGCCCAGCCGCGTGTGTTCGGGCATGTCTTTAATCCGGTTAGTTTCTGGCTCTGCCGCCGCGAGGATGGCGCCATGATTGCTGTGATCTCGGAGGTGACTAACACCTATGGGGACCGCCACAGCTATTTGTGCCACCACCCTGATCTGGCAGAGATCACGCGCAGTGATCAGTTGCACGCAGCCAAGCTCATGCATGTCTCGCCGTTTCAGCCTGTTGAGGGTGACTATACGTTTCGCTTTGATATCACCGACGACCGCATTGGCGTCTGGATCGACTACGGGCGCGCGGCGGGTGGGCTGATTGCGACCCTGACGGGCAAGCGGGAGCCGCTGAGCAATGCAGGCATTCTGCGGAGCTTGTTTCGTCGCCCTATGGGCGCGCGCCGCGTGCTGGCGCTCATTCACTGGCAAGCGCTCAAGCTTTGGATCAAAGGGGCGCTGTTTCGCAGCCGCCCGACACCGCCACGCGATGAAGTCTCCAAATGACGGCTGCGCAAGCCACCAGACGTCTGCCCGCTTACGCGTTGTTTGCGGCGTTGCTGGCTTGTGCGGGTCTGCCAATCTATATCCACGCGCCGAAGTTCTATGTCGACGAGTATGGTGTATCGCTGACTGCGCTGGGCGCTGTTTTGTTCGGGTTGCGGTTGCTTGACGTGGTGCAGGACCCCCTGCTTGGGCGGTTATCGGAGAAGCTGCGCAACCAGCGCGGTTTAGCGGTTGGTATCGGGTGCGCAGTCATTGCGTCTGCAATGATCGGGCTTTTTGCCGTGGCACCGATGACAACCCCTGTGCTGTGGTTCGGGATCATGCTGACGTTGGTATTTTCGGCCTTCAGCTTCCTCACGATCTGCTTTTACGCCCAAGGGGTCGCCAAGGCGGACAAGATGGCGGGGCAGGGGCATTTGCGGTTGGCACGCTGGCGCGAAACAGGCGGCCTGTTGGGTGTATGTGTTGCGTCCGTGGCTCCTGTTGGGCTGGGTATCGTGATGAACGCACCGTTTGCTGGATTTGCGGTGGGATTTGCCGTGCTTTCAGTGGCAGCTGCTCTGGCGATGCGCGGGGAATGGGTGTCGGTTGATGTGCCCGAAAGTACAGGATTTGGCACCGTGCTGCGCGACCCACTGGCGCGGCGCTTGTTGTTTATCGCCCTGCTCAACGCGGCTCCTGTGGCGGTAAGCTCAACTTTGTTCTTGTTTTATGTAGAATCTGCGCTGGGTGCTCCCGGATACGAGGGGCCGCTTTTGCTGCTGTTCTTCCTCTCGGCGGCAGGGGCGGCCCCTGTCTGGGGTGCTTTGGCAGAACGCTATGGTGCGCAACAGGTTTTGCTGAGCGCGATGTTACTTGCGATTTTTGCTTTCGGCGGCGCGCTTTTCCTAGGTGTGGGCGATGTTTGGCTCTTTGCGCTTGTCTGCGTGGCCTCCGGTGCGGCCATGGGAGCCGACCTCACATTGTTGCCTGCACTTTTTGCTACGCGTATGGCCCAAATCTCTCCCTCGGCGGCTGAAGGTTTCGGATTATGGTCATTTGTGTCCAAATTCACCTTGGCCTTGGCCGCAGTCATTCTACTTCCAGCCTTGGAAACGGCGGGGTATGTGAGTGGTGCAGCAGCATCTCCTCCTGAGAAAGCTGTGGATTTGTTACGTTTGCTTTACGCTGGCGTGCCATGCGTATTGAAACTCGCTGCGATCTTTTTGTTGTGGCGGACAAAGTTAGAAAGGCCTGCGTGATGAGCGATCCTGCATTTTACTTTTTACTCGGCGTGGTGCTTGTGCTTTTTGTCCTTGGTCTGCGCCGCAGGTTTGCGGACTTTATGGGGCAATCAGCAGATGATTATGCGGACGAGTATCCGCAGTTTGACATGCGAGAGCACCTCAACGGCGAGATGTCTTGTGACGGTGTGATTTTTGGTCCGCTTGGGCGTGTGACCAGTACATTTAACGCTGATTTTCACATCACATGGGACGGCAACACCTGCACGATAAAGGAAGAGTTCCGGTACCATGATGGCTCCACTCAGGACCGCGAGTGGCGGATAGAGCTGGATGGCGGTGGGAATTTTGAGGCATGGGCCGACGATGTGCCGGGCAAAGGGCGGGGTGAAGTGGCGGGACCGGCAGTTCTGTTCAATTACCCGATCAAGCTGCCTGCGGACGCGGGAGGATATACGCTTAAGGCATTTGATTGCATGTATTTGACGAAAAATGGAACAGTCGTGAACCGAAGCCAGTTTCGGAAGTTTGGTTTTAGGGTCGCCGAGTTGGTGGCAACGATACGCAAAAAGGAAACAACATGACGCAGTGGCAGGGTAAACGGTATTGGCTGGTAGGGGCGAGCGATGGTCTGGGTGCAGCGCTTGCGCTGCGGCTTAGCCGTGCGGGAGCTGAAGTCATCCTGTCCGCGCGGTCCGAGGACAAGCTCAACGATCTGGCTGACAGCCTGCCTGGCAAGGCGGAGGTTGTGACGGTGGATGTCTCTGACAACGAGAGCGTCGTGACAGCGGCAAAATCGGTAGGCGCTGTGGACGGGATCGTCTACCTTGCAGGAGTATACTGGCCGTTTGGTGCCAAGGAATGGGACGCGGAACAAGCCACAGCGATGGCTGATATCAACTTTACTGGCTTGATGCGTGTCATGGGGCAAGTCGTACCTGAAATGGTCGCGCGGGACGCGGGCCATATTGTCATAACATCCAGCCTGACAGGGTTTCGCGGCTTGCCCGGATCCATCGGTTATACCGCTTCCAAGGCGGCGACAATGTCTTTGGCCGAATGTATGTATGCTGATCTTCGCAAGACGGGGGTGAAGGTTCAGGTGGTCAACCCCGGCTTTATCAAAACCCAACTGACTGACAAAAACGATTTCAAAATGCCGTTCCTAATGACGCCCGAGCAGGCGTCACAGGAAGTATTCGAGCACATGAATACCGACAAATTTAAGAAAAGCTTTCCATTCGCTTTTTCACTGCTGTTTCGAGGCAGTCAATTTTTGCCGGATTGGCTCTATTTTCGCATTTTTGGTGCATAGCGCCTCTCCGGCTTTGAAAGCGATGTGCCGCCCCAAAGGGGCGGCATTTTACGTTTTCGGACTGCGTGATTGTTACGTTTTGTAGTTTGCAATCAGGGTCAGAGCATACCTTTTGCGCGGACTGCCTTAACGCTGTCGCGGCGCTCCATCCGTGCCATAAAGGCTGTGATTTTCGGGAAGTCGGATACAATGACCCCGTCCCCCGCAAGCCAGTTGCAAACGACAAAGAGATAAGCGTCAACAATGGCGAAATCCGCTCCGCAAACATAGTCACCGCGCAGGCACTCCGCTTCGACATAGCCAGCACAAGCCGTCATGGTTTCAGGCACTTTTGCGGCCATGTCAGCATGGCTCTCAGGCTTGTCGGACCACCGACTGCCACGCATTTTGTGGGCATGGGCCACATGCATGGTGGAGGCGAGATAGTACATCACACTGCGCATATGCGCAGCATCTTCTGCCTTGCCTGGTACGAGCTTCGCGTTGGGAGCAAGTGTGGCAATATAATCAAGCAAGGCCCCCGTTTCGGTCAGAACACTTCCGTCCTCAAGAACCAGCGCAGGCACACGGCCCTTCGGGTTAATGGCAAGGTATTCGGGCTTTGTTTGTGTCGCTTGAGCGAAGTCAATGCGGGCGAGATCATGATCGAGCCCCGATTCAATGAGCGCGATGGCAGGCGCGATCGAGATGGTGCCGTCAGCGTAAAACAGTTTCATGGAAGACCCTTTTCAGATGTTGGTTTTGGACAGACGCCGCGCAACCGAATCGAGGTGTGGCGTGGCGTTGAACAGGACGGGTGACAAGTAGCCGCCAATTGGATGTAGCTGATGCAGTGATGTATGAAATATTGCGACGGCGGTGCGGGCTGTGGCCTCCACGCTCAGATCCATTTGCTGGCCGATAACATTAGCGATCAGGCCGCCCGAGGTCACGACCAATGCAGGGCCGTCACCCGCCGCAATCTCGGTCAATGCATCGCTGATGCGGCTTTGGAACTGGGCATAGGTTTCGGGCGCGCCTTCTAGCTTGTTATCCTTCCAGTGTTGAAACACCGTGGGAAGGTGGGCGATGAACCCTGCCTGCTCGGTCGGGAAAGGGACGCCGTGCTGCTCCGCAAGCAAGCCGCCCAGCGTAAAGTATTCCAACTCGTTCAGGCGTGCATCGCGGATCGGGGTCAGGTTGGTTGCCATGCCATCGGCCGTCTCGATGTGGCGCCGCAAAGTGCCAGTATAAAGCCGTGTATTGTGGGCCTCTGTCTCGCGCAGATGTTCGCCCAACCAGCGTGCTTGTTGATGTCCCAGATCGCTGAGGCGGTCATAGCTGATCTCGTCTTTAGCGGTTGAATTGGCTTGACCGTGGCGGATGAGTGTAATGGTGGACATGGATGCTCCTGCTGCTTGTCCCTTTGATACGGGAGGTGGCAGGGCGTTGAAAGAGGCCTATCGGAAACATGCAGAGCGGAGCATGGCGGAAAAGCGTGGCGTGGTGTCGGGAACAGCCTTCCCGCATTGGACCTGCCCCGATACAAGTTTTCCAAGCGCTTTGGAGGATTTCGCCATGACGGATAAGGTCACATTCACTCTCGACGGAAAAACGGTTGAGGCGGACGCGGGTCTGACGATCTGGGAAGTGGCCAATGGTCGTGGCCTGAAAATCCCTCATCTGTGTCATAAACCCGCCCCCGGCTACCGCCCTGATGGCAACTGCCGTGCCTGTATGGTCGAGATCGAAGGCGAGCGTACCTTGGCTGCATCGTGCATTCGTGAACCTGCTGAGGGCATGGTCGTCGTCACCAATAACGCACGCGCCGAAAATGCCCGCAAGATGGTAGTCGAGTTGTTGATGGCCGATCTGCCCACGCATGAAGTGTCGCACGATAAATCCAGTCATATGTGGGATATGGCCGAGATGAACGGCGTGAGCGAGAGCCGCTTTCCCAAGCTGGAGCAAGGGCGGATTCCGCTGCTGGATGATAGCCACGTCGCGATGAGCGTAAACCTCGATGCCTGCATTTCTTGCGGCCTCTGTGTGCGGGCCTGTCGTGAAGTGCAAGTGAACGACGTGATCGGAATGTCCGGCCGTGGCATGGATAGCTATCCCACTTTCGACATGGCCGATCCAATGGGCGACAGCTCTTGTGTAGCGTGTGGGGAGTGTGTGCAGGCCTGCCCGACAGGTGCGCTGATGCCTTCTACAGTGGTGAACGAAAATCAGGTCGGTGACAGCGCGGACTTTGACCGAGAGGTCGAAAGCATTTGCCCGTTTTGTGGCGTGGGCTGCCAAATCTCGCTCAAGATCAAAGACGACAAGATCAAATATGTGGACGGCATAAACGGTCCCGCTAACGAAGGACGTTTGTGCGTTAAAGGTCGCTTTGGCTTTGACTACATCCACCACGACCACCGCCTGACCAAGCCGCTAATCCGCCGCGATGATGCTCCCGCCAAGGGGCTGAACGTCGATCCGGGGAACTACCTCGAGTTCTTCCGCGAGGCGACGTGGGATGAGGCGCTTGATGCCGCTGCTAATGGTCTGCGCAAGATTGACGGCAAAGGTGTTGCGGGCTTTGGTTCTGCCAAATGCACCAATGAAGAGGCCTATCTTTTCCAGAAGATCATTCGCCAAGGATTCGGGCATAACAACGTCGATCACTGCACGCGGTTGTGCCATGCGTCGTCCGTGTCGGCGCTGTTGGAGAACGTAGGCTCGGGTGCTGTTTCTGCCACCTTCAACGAAATCGAAAACGCTGATGTGGCAATCGTGATCGGTGCCAACCCGACCGAGAACCACCCTGTTGCCGCAACTTATTTTAAGCAGTTCACCAAGCGCGGTGGCAAGCTCATCGTGATGGACCCGCGCGGACAAGCGCTCAAGCGTCACTCTTCGCACATGCTGCAATTTCGGCCCGGCACGGATGTTTCCATGCTCAACGCGATCATGCATGTGATCGTTGAGGAGAAGCTCTACGACGAGCAGTATATCCAAGCCTATACCGAGAATTGGGAGGCCGAAAAGGCGCACCTCAAGGACTTCACCCCCGAAAAAATGGCGGAGATCTGTGGCATTGATGCGGAAATGCTGCGCGACGTCGCGCGGACCTTTGCAGGTGCAAACGCAGCGATGATTTTCTGGGGCATGGGGGTGAGCCAGCACATCCACGGCACAGACAACGCCCGCTGCCTGATCAGTCTTGCGCTTATGACAGGTCAAGTGGGTCGTCCCGGTGCAGGTTTGCACCCGCTGCGCGGTCAGAACAACGTACAAGGGGCATCTGATGCGGGCATGATCCCGATGTTCCTGCCGGACTACCAGTCTGTTACGGATGATGGTGTGCGCTCTGCCTTTACGGATGTTTGGGAGAGCGGAGATTTTAGCGCCGAGAAGGGTTTGACGGTCACCGAGATTCTGGATGCTGTGCATGATGGCGATATTCGCGGGATGTATATCCTTGGCGAAAACCCCGCCATGTCCGACCCCGATGTAGAGCATGCCCGCGACGCACTGGCCAAGCTGGAGCATCTGGTGGTGCAGGATATTTTCATCACCGAGACAGCGAACTTTGCCGATGTGATCCTGCCTGCGAGTGCCTTTGCGGAGAAGTCGGGTACCGTGACTAACACCAACCGTCAGGTCCAGATGGGCCGTATCGCCGTGCCGCCCCCCGGGGAGGCGCGCGAGGATTGGTGGATCGAAGTGGAACTTGCCAAGCGTCTGGGTCTGGATTGGAACTACGCATCTCCTGCGGATGTCTTTGCTGAAATGAAGCTGAATATGAAGTCGCTGGACAACATCACGTGGGACCGTTTGGAGCAGCAGAACGCAGTGACCTATCCCTCGCTTAGCCCAGAAGATCCTGGTCAGGCGATTGTGTTTACCGATGGCTTCCCCCGTGCCGGTGGTCGTGCGCGGTTTACCCCGGCGAGCATTATTGCACCCGATGATACGCCCGATGCGGAGTATCCGATGATCCTTACAACAGGACGTCAGCTGGAGCACTGGCATACAGGCTCCATGACCCGCCGCGCCAGTGTATTGGACGGGTTGGAGCCTGAGGCAAACTGCTCGCTGCATCCCTCTACCCTCCGCAAATTGGGCATTGAGGCGGGTGATTTGGTGCGGCTCACGACCAAGCGGGGCAGCATAGAGATTATGGCGCGGATGGACCGTGCGGTATCGCCGGATATGGTGTTCCTGCCCTTTGCCTATGTCGAAGCAGCGGCGAATATCCTGACCAACCCCGCGGTTGACCCATATGGCAAGATTCCCGAATTTAAGTTTTCGGCAGTGAAAGTCGAAGCTGTCGCCTCTGCTGTGGCGGCCGAATGATCTGGGGAGTGTGAGGGGCCACGCTCCCACTCCCTGAAGTTTAAAGGGCCAATTGAAGATGAAGGGTGCTGTTGTGCAGGTTGATCAAAATCGGTTTCTGGCAGACCTTCATATGTTGCGGTCTTTTGGGGCGTCGGGTGTGGGCAAAGGTGTCGTGCGCCCTGCGTATTCTAATGCCGATAGCGCTGCGCGCGTTTGGCTGGCGGAGCGTTTTTTTGAGGCTGGACTAAGTGTTGAAACGGATGCCATGGGCAATCTGTTTGGATTGGCGGATGGGCCTTCGCTGTTGCTTGGGTCGCATAGTGACAGCCAGCCCGAGGGGGGATGGCTGGATGGTGCGCTGGGCGTAATTGCGGCGCTGGAGGTGGCCCGTGCGAGCCGTGAGGCTGGTGGTCCTGCGATATCAGTTGTGTCGTTTCAGGATGAGGAGGGGCGCTTTGGCGTGACGACTGGGAGCGCGATTTGGTCGGGGCACATGGGCCTTGCCGAGGCTGATTTGTTGTTTGATCACCATGGAGTATCTCTTGCCGAGGCGCGGCGGAATGTGCCTGTAACGGGCGACGTTGATCCTGCTCAGTTCACGGGGTTTATCGAGATGCATATCGAGCAGGGTCCTGTTCTGGATACGGCGGGCGAGCAGATCGGGGTCGTGTCGGACATCGTCGGAATCCGCGACATGAAGATCACCTTTGAAGGTCAGCAGAACCATGCGGGGACCACGCCGATGCATTTGCGGCGGGATGCGTTTCAGGCGGTTTCAAGCTTTAATTTCGAACTAAATGAACGGCTTAGAAATGTGGTGACGCCTGCAACTGTCTGGACCATCGGGCATATGAGGCTGCATCCCAATGCATCGTCTATTGTGCCGGGAAAGGCCGTGTTTTCAATGCAGTGGCGGGACGGGGATGCGGGACGTCTGGGGCGCATGGAGGGGATCATTCGGGTGCTGGCGCAGGAGATTGCGGACGCGCGGGGGATGGTGGTTTCCTTCGGTCCGCTGCTGGGGTTGGAGCCTGTAGGGATGGATGCGAAGCTGCGTAAAGCGTTGGAAAATAGTGCGACATCAATCGCTCCAGGACGGTGGCGAGTGATGCCGTCAGGGGCTTTGCATGATGCAACAAATGTGTCGCGACTGATGCCTGTTGCGATGCTTTTTGTGCCGTCGATCGGGGGGATCAGTCACGCTTTCGAAGAGGACACAGACGAGGTTGATCTGATCGCGGGACTGCGGGTTTTGGCAGGGGCGGTTGAGGCGTTGGAGAGTTGAAAACAGCGGAACGCCATGCGTACACTCCCTGTCATCAAGCGGTGTACAACCCTAAATCCACGCCACATCGCCAAGGAAAATGTAGCCTGCGCCATAGATGGTTTTGATCAGCTGCGGGTTTTTGGGATCTTCGCGCAATTTTGTGCGTAGGCGTGAGATGCGGACGTCCATAGCGCGGTCAAAACTCTCGGAAGCCGCGCCGCCCAGGTGCTCTTGCATCTGGGCGCGGCTTATGAGGCGTTTGGGGGCATCGAGGAAAAGGCGGAGCACTTCCCCTTCGGCATGGCTGAAGGGCGTCTCGGCGCCAGTATCATCTTCGAGCATGTAGCGGTCGAAATGAGCAGTCCAGTTTTTGAACTGTGCGGTATTGGAGGCGCGGGGCGTTGTTTTGGCACCACGTAGGCGGGCGCGGATGCGGGCGACCACTTCGGCAGGGTCAAAAGGCTTGCTGATGTAATCGTCAGCGCCGAGTTCCAACCCTGTGACGCGGTCTTGTACTTGGGCGCGGCCCGAGATGATGATGACCACAGCCCCTTGTTCAAGGGCAAGGCGGTGAACAAGCGTAAGGCCGTCGGTGTCGGGCAGGGACAGATCGACAAGGCAAACATCAGGGGTGCGCTTTTTCAAAGCGGCCTCAAATGCGGAGGCGCGGCCAAAGCTGATCGTCTCGAACCCCGCCTCTTGCAGCACATCTGACAGTAGGGTGCGGATTTCGGGTTCGTCGTCGAGGATGCTGACTAGTGGTTTTGTCATGGGGCGACCTTTGGTGTGGTGATGAGGGCCGCGAGATTGTCGGCGGAGAAGGGTTTACGCAGGACGGGGGCGTGTTTTTGTGCCTCCAGAAAGAGCGGCGCATCGGAGGGGAGTGAGGTCATCAGGATCAGCGGCGGGCTACCCTCGCCTAGACGGCGGGCGAGGTCGGTGCCTGTGGCCTCCCCCTCTAACTGAATATCGCTGAGGATGAGGATGATGTCGGGCAGATCGGCAAGCAGGGCGGTCGCTTCGTCCACACTTGCGGCCTCGATCACGGAATGGCCAAGGACCATCAGCATATCGCGCATGAGGGCGCGCAGGTCATCGCGATCCTCCACCAGCAGCGCGAGGCCTGTAGTTGACGACACGGCGGCGCGGTAGGGCAGGCGAATTGTAACTTTTGCGCCTGTACCAGTGTTGGACAGGCGCAAATCACCGCCTGCAAGTGTTGTCATGTCATAAACCATCGGCAGGCCCAGGCCCGACCCCTCGGACCCCTTGGTGGTGAAGAAGGGGTCGAGCGCATGAGTTAGCGCATTGGGGGAGAAGCCCGAGCCGGTATCACTCACTTGGAATTCGATCCATGTGTCGTGGATCTGGCGCACGGTCAGGGTGATTTCGCCGCTGGTGCCCATCGCGTCACGGGCATTCAGGATGAGGTTGAGCAAACCGTCCTGAAGCATACCTTGGTCCAATAAAACAGTCTCTAAAGGCGGGATATTCAGATGAAGGCGCATGCCGTCAGGCAGGGTCGGTTCTGCAAGTGTGGCGAGGTTTTGCATTAGGGCCGTGACATCGGTGGCGGTGGGGCGCAGGCTGCGCGGGTCGGAGATTTTGGCGATGGAGCTGAGAAGGGCACCGCCACGACGGGCGGCGTTGAGTGTGCCCTCAATGAGTGGTGCGGCATCTGCGGGAAGTGCGGGCAGGCGGCCAAGGCGCGATTGCAGGCCGAGGATGATGGTGAGCAAGTTCGAGAAGTCATGAGCGAGGCCTGAAGTGATCTGCGCGGCCAATGTTCGTCTGCGGGTTTGTTGCAGGGCGGCGCGGGTCTGAGTTTCCTCCGTTACATCCATCGACAGAATATAAACCCCACCCGCGCGGTCAGGGGTAAAGGCGGTGCGGATGCGGCGCAGGCTGGTAGCGTCGGTAAACTCCTGAACGGCGGAGGTACCGCCATAGGCTGTGTTCAGGGAGTGCAGGACTTGGTCGTGATTATCAGGCCCAAGTACTTCGCGAATGTGCTGACCCAGAATGTCGGAAGGACGGTGTGGGATGACAGCACTCAGGCGTTGGTTTGAATAGGTATAGTGGCCCGTTGCATCCACGTGGGCGATATGGGCAGGCATCATTTCGGTAGTGAGGCGTGCGCGGGCCTCTGATGCGGTGAGCTGGCGTTTGGTCTCTTCCAGCGCTGTAATCATGGCAGCGCGTTCGCGATTGGTCTGGGAGAGCGCCTCGGTATGGGCGAGGACCTGATCGCTTAGTGCATCGGAGCGGGCGCGGAGCAGCGCCTCTTGGGCTTTTGTCGCGGAAATATCAGTATAGACGGTGACCCAGCCGCCCCCTTCGAGCGGTGAGCCTTCGACGCTAATGGTGCGGCCATTGGCGCGGGTGCGCTCCATGTAGTGGGGCTGGAACGCTTTTGCCTGCCTGATGCGCTCGGTTGCAAAAGCGGCGACATCGGTGACTTCGCCGTATTCGCCGCTTTGGGCGAGGTGGGTTATTGTGTCCCGAAAGCTGGCCCCTGGTGTGACCAATGTGTTGGGAAGGTTGAACATGGTTTGAAACGGGGCATTGCAAACCACCAACCGCAAGTCGCGGTCATAGATCGAAAGGGCCTGTGCGATGAGGTTCAGACCGGCCATTGTCATGGTTTGGGTTTGTTCGGTATTTGGGGCCATGAGGTAGTTTGCATCCGCGCGGCTGGGTGTCAAAGGGTCAGGCGTGCTTGTTACAATTCGTAAGGATTGAGAAAACATCACGAATAAGTTGACGCTGACAGTGATGCTGCCATTCTATGACGATACTGAATCGCGCAAACGCGGTCTGCCTGTCGACAAAGACAGGAACTGGGAGGAAACACTTTGGCTTTGATCGAATGTCCTGCGGGGCAACCCGCATCCGTACCTGCGCTGCTGCACCGTAATGCGAAGATGTTTGCGGATGCGCCTGCGTACCGCGAAAAGGAATATGGCATCTGGCAAAGCTGGACGTGGGCCCAGACGCGCGACGAGGTTGAAGCGCTGGCGCTTGGCTTTATGGAGTTGGGGCTGAACGAGGGTGATTTCGTTTCGATCATCGGGCGCAACCGTCCGTATCTGTATTGGGCGATGATGGCGGCAGAGATGTGTGGAGCAGTCCCTGTGCCGCTTTATCAGGACGCCAACGCCGAAGAGATGGCCTATGTCATGAGCCACTGTGGCGCGCGGTTTGCCGTTGTGGGCGATCAAGAGCAGGTCGACAAGATCACGGATGTGAAAGACCAGCTGCCCGAATTCGAGCGGATGATCTATCTCGATCCGCGCGGTTTGCGAAAGTATGATCATGAGCATCTGGACCAGTATCAAGCCGTGCAAGAGATGGGCCGCAAGACCCGAGACAAGCACATAAAGGAGCTTGAGGCGCGTCAGGCGAAGTTGAATTACGATAGCACGGGTGTCATGCTCTATACATCCGGCACCACGGGTAAGCCCAAGGGTGTTGTGCTGAGCAACCGCAATGTCATTGAGACGGCGAAGTCGTCATCCGAGTTTGATAATTTGCGGCAGACAGACGAAATTCTGGCTTATCTCCCGATGGCTTGGGTCGGGGATTTTATCTTCTCGGTTGGTCAGGCGCTTTGGACGGGGTTTTGTACGAATTGCCCCGAGAGCGCGGATACGATGCATGTCGATTTGCGTGAAATCGGGCCGACATACTACTTTGCCCCGCCGCGTGTTTTCGAGACGCAGTTGACCAATGTGATGATCCGCATGGAAGACGCGAGCAAGTTCAAGAAGAAGCTGTTTGATTATTATATGGCTGTCGCCCGCAAGGTGGGGCCGGATATTCTGGACGGCAAGGACGTGGGCTTCATGGACCGCGTCAAGTACCGCTTGGGTGAGTTGTTCATCTATGGCCCGCTGAAAAATACGCTGGGATTCAGCCGTGTGCGCGTTGGCTATACGGCGGGTGAGGCGATTGGACCTGAGATTTTCGATTTCTACCGCTCGCTCGGGATCAACCTCAAGCAGTTGTATGGTCAGACGGAAGCGACGGTGTTTATTACGGCGCAGCCGGACGGTCAGGTGCGGAGTGACACAGTTGGCGTGACCTGCCCCGGTGTGGAGTTGAAGATCGCGGATAATGGCGAGGTTTTCTATCGCTCGCCCGGTGTGTTTGTGGAGTATTACAAGAACGCCGAGAGCACGGCGGACACCAAGGACGCCGAAGGTTGGGTCGCGACAGGAGATGCTGGATTTATCGAGCCTGATACAGGGCATTTGCGGATTATCGATCGTGCCAAGGACGTAGGCAAGATGGCGAATGGATCGCTGTTTGCGCCGAAATACGTTGAAAACAAGCTCAAGTTTTTCCCCAATGTTCTGGAGGCGGTGGTCTTTGGCAACGGTAAGGCAGAGTGCACGGCGTTTATTAACATTGACCTGACGGCGGTGGGCAATTGGGCGGAGCGTAATAACATCGGCTATGCTTCCTATCAGGAACTCGCGCGGCACCCACAGGTGATGCAGCAAATCCAAGAGCATGTGGAAGCGGTCAACGAAAGCGTGGCCGAGGACGAGATGCTGTCGGGCTGTCAAGTGCACCGTTTCGTTGTGCTACACAAAGAACTGGATGCGGATGACGGGGAGCTGACGCGGACACGTAAGGTACGCCGCCGTATCATCGAAGAGAAATACGCGGATATCATTGCAGCGCTTTATGACGGGTCCGAGCAGGTCAGCACCGAGACGGAAGTGACCTATGAAGACGGGCGCAAGGGCAGCATCAAGGCGACGCTGGAAGTGCGCAGCGCCAAGATATTTGCGGATAATCGCAAGATGGCGGCGGAATGATGGCGATGCGACGCGCGCGTACCGCGACGCCCCGCCCGCCATCCCGTGAAAGATTGAGTTTAATTGGCCAAATGAAGCAGGGGGGCATCGCGTGAAAGATAACGCCGAGAGCTATGTGACCGCGGACGGGCGCACGATTGGCCCTGTGGTCATGGAGATGAAGAATATCACGCTGCGCTTTGGCGGTGTGGAAGCGATCAAGGATATCTCGTTTGATATTCGCGAGGGCGAAATTCGGGCGATTATCGGACCGAACGGTGCGGGTAAATCGTCGATGCTCAACGTGATTTCGGGGTTCTATGTCCCGCAGGAGGGTGAGGTCTGGTACAAGGGATCCCGCCGGCCCCCCGTTAAGCCGTTTGAAGTGGCCCAACAGGGAATTGCGCGGACGTTCCAGAACATCGCCTTGTTCGAGGGGATGTCTGTTCTCGACAACGTGATGACGGGCCGTTTGACCCACATGAAGACGGGGATGTTGTCCCAGATGCTTTGGCGCGGGGCGGCGGAGCGTGAAGAAGTGGCTAACCGCGAAGTGGCCGAGAAGATCATCGACTTTCTGGAAATTCAGGCCATTCGCAAAACACCTGTGGCCCGCCTGCCGTATGGTTTGAAAAAGCGGGTCGAGTTGGCGCGTGCGCTGGCCGCCGAGCCGTCGATCCTGTTGCTGGATGAGCCGATGGCGGGGATGAACGTAGAGGAGAAAGAGGACATGAGCCGCTTTATCCTTGATGTGAATGACGAGTTTGGCACGACGATCGCGCTGATTGAGCATGATATGGGTGTTGTGATGGACCTGAGCGACCGTGTGGTTGTGATGGATTACGGTAAAAAGATTGGTGACGGCACACCGCATGATGTGCGCAACAATCAGGCGGTGATTGATGCCTATCTGGGTGTGGCCCATGACGAGGAGGACGCAACATGAACGAGCAACTTGCTTTTACAATCGAAGTTTTTGCCAACGGGCTGATGGCGGGGGTTTTGTACGCTCTGGTCGCGCTTGGGTTTGTGCTGATCTATAAGGCGTCTGGAATTTTCAACTATGCCCAAGGTGTTATGGCGCTGTTTGCGGCCATGACGCTGGTCGGTATCCAGAACGGTCAGGTGCCGTTTTCGCATTTGATCAACGCGATCTTTGGTACGGATATTCACAAATTCGGGTGGTCGGTGCATTCGTTCCTAGCCATCATTCTGACGGTGTTTGTGATGATTGCGCTGGCTTGGGCCGTGCAGCGGTTTGTGTTCCGTCATCTGGTGGGCCAAGAGCCGATCATTCTGTTTATGGCGACCATCGGTCTGGCCTACTTCCTTGAAGGGGTAGCGGATTTGATGTGGGGGTCCGAGTTGAAGGCGCTCAACGTCTGTGCCGCCGAGGGCGCGTGTTTGCCGCAGGGTATGAACATGTGGCTTGAGGGGACGACCTATGAGGCGCTGGGCTATGGCTTTTTCATCGACAACCTCGATATCGTAGCGAGTATTATTGCGGCGATCCTTGTGATCGGGCTGGTGATGTTTGCGCAGTATACAAAGCAGGGCCGCGCGATGCGGGCGGTTGCGGATGACCATCAGGCAGCGTTGTCTGTGGGCGTGTCGCTTAACTTTATCTGGATCTTGGTGTGGTCGCTGGCGGGATTTGTCGCCTTGGTTGCGGGGATCATGTGGGGTGCGAAATCTGGTGTTCAGTTCTCACTGTCTTTGATTGCGCTTAAAGCGCTTCCCGTGCTGATGTTGGGTGGGTTTACGTCGATCCCGGGGGCCATTGTTGGTGGTTTGATCATTGGTGTGGGTGAGAAGCTGTTTGAGTTCCTTATTGGTGCGCCGTTCCTTGGAGGGGCGACCGAGAACTGGTTTGCCTACATGCTGGCGTTGCTGTTCTTGGTGTTCCGTCCGCAAGGCTTGTTCGGGGAGAAGATCATTGAGCGGGTGTGAGGATCAGGCGCATGTCTTTGACCTTCCTCAGAATAGCGTCGGTTCTTGGAATTCTAGTGATGCTCGCGATAATGTTCTTTGCGACATTGGTCGATGGCTTGCCTGGAACGGAGGCAAAATATGCCTATCCAAATTATCATCCGCTTCGTTGGCTTGCGATGAAGACTGCACTTGGAAGCAGTGTGGCGGTTTTTATCATCGCGAACTTTTTGGCTATAAACAAAAGGAACTAATCAATGTTCTATCGTGAAGCAGGCGACTTTAGCACGACCTACGCCGAGGACCAGCAGACGTTTCCGATCAAGTTTGATCGCTACCGCTATTATCTGGTGTTGTTCATAGCCATCTTTGTGGTGCCGTTTGCGCTCAATGACTATTGGGTGAACTCGCTGCTGCTGCCGTTTTTGATTTATGCGATTGCCGCACTTGGGCTGAATATTCTGGTGGGATATTGCGGTCAGGTGAGCCTTGGAACCGGTGGTTTCATGGCTGTGGGGGCGTATAGCTGTTACAAGTTCATGACGGGTGTGGATATCTGGTGGGGCGGTGAATTGCTGTTCCGTTTGCCCGAGTTCAACATCTTCTTCTCCGTGATTATGGGGGGTGTGATGACGGCCCTTGTGGGGGTTCTGTTTGGCTTGCCCAGCTTGCGGATTAAAGGGTTCTACTTGGCGGTGGCGACACTAGCGGCGCAGTTCTTCCTTGTGTGGCTGTTTAACCGTGTGTCGTGGTTCTATAACTACTCTGCTTCGGGCCAGATAAGCGCACCTGAGCGTGATTTGTTTGGAATCTTGATTACGGGTCCGTCAACGACGCCTTGGGCGACCTATCTGTTCTGTTTGTTCTTTACGATTGTCAGTGCCTATGTGGCACGGAACCTGACGCGAGGCGCGTCTGGACGCAAATGGATGGCGATCCGTGATATGGATATCGCCGCCGAGATCATCGGGGTGAACCCGCTGCGTGCCAAGTTGACGGCCTTCATGGTGTCTTCGTTCTTTATCGGCATCTCTGGCGCACTCTTCTTCTCCGTCTATCTCGGCGCTGTGGAAGTTGGCGAAGCCTTTGGTATCCAGAAATCGTTTCTGGTGTTGTTCATGATCATTATCGGCGGCTTGGGCAGTATCTTTGGCTCGTTTGCGGGGGCGGCCTTCCTTGTGCTTCTGCCTGTGGCGCTCAAGGTGGTTGGCGTTGACTGGTTCGGGTGGCCCACGGATATCGTGGCGCATTTGAATCTGGTTGTTGTCGGATTTTTGATTATCGTATTCCTGATCGCGGAGCCACACGGCATCAATCAGCTGTGGCGCGTGGCCAAGGAGAAACTGAGATTGTGGCCCTTCCCGCACTAGTGGGGCGGCTATGAGAAAATGAGGCGGCAAAACCCGCCCATCAAGACCAATCGGATAAACCTAAGGGAGGAAACACCGATGACACTTAAACTAACCTCAATGGCCGTCGCGGCCGTGATGGCAGCAAGCCCCGTTCTGGCGGATCTTGTATTCCCGTCCATGTCCTATCGCACGGGTCCATACGCTGCTGGCGGTATTCCGTTCGCAGATGGCTATGCGGATTACTTCACCATGCTGAACGCCCGTGATGGCGGTATTGGCGGCGTGATGACGGCGGTGCCAGAGTGTGAGACAGGCTATAATACCGAGAAGGGTGTTGAATGCTACGAGTCTCTCAAAGGCGGCGGCGGATTGGTGTACCAGCCTCTTTCCACAGGTATCACCTATCAGTTGATCCCGAAAACCACGGCGGATGACATTCCGATGCATACGATGGGCTATGGCCGTACGTCTGCAAAGAACGGCGAAGTGTTCACGCACACGTTCAACTATCCTGCCAACTACTGGGATGGTGCGTCGGGTGCGATCAATTATCTGCTGGCCGAGAACGGTGGCGATCTGAACGGCAAGAAAATCGCGCTGGTCTATCACAACTCTGCCTATGGCAAAGAGCCGATCCGCACGCTGACCGAGCTGTCGGCCAAGCACGGTTTCGAGTTCAAAGAAGTGCCAGTTGACCACCCCGGTCAGGAGCAGAAATCACAGTGGCTGCAAATCCGCCGTGACAAGCCTGACTATGTGATCATGTACGGCTGGGGCGTTATGAATCAGGTTGCGATCCAGGAAGCGGCGAACATTCGTTTCCCGATGGAAAACTTCATCGGTGTTTGGTGGTCCGGTTCCGAGAATGACGTGCTGGCGGCAGGCGATGCGGCCAATGGCTATAAGGCGCTGACGTTCCACGGTGTGGGCAGCGACTTCCCTGTATTTGCGGACATCCAGACGCACGTTGTCGATGCAGGCAATGCAGCGGGTGCAGGCGACCAGATCGGTACGGTTCTTTATAACCGTGGTCTGTATGCTGCGATGCTGGCGGCTGAAGCTGCGAAAACAGCACAGGAAATCCACGGCGTAGCGCAGATCAACGCGTCACAAATGCGCGATGGTATGGAAGCTTTGGAAATCACCGAAGAGAAGATGGCCGCACTTGGTTTGCCGAACTTTGGTCCAAGCTTTAAAGTGTCCTGCCAGAACCATGGTGGTGACGGCATGGTTGGTGTGACCCAGTGGGATGCGTCAACCAAGACATGGTCGTTGATCTCTGACTTTGCCGCGACAGACAAAGAGCTGATTGACGGTTTGATCGCAGAAGATTCCGCAGCCTATGCGTCGGAAAACAACATCACGCCCGAGTGTAAGTAAGCTCGCGGGTTCTCTGGCCGCTGCCATGCGCAGCGGCCAGAGTTATTTTAAGAATTCAAGAAGGGACTAGGTGCCATGTTGGACGCAAAACCCGCCGAGGTGCAGGTCGATAATCTGCTCGAAGTGAACAACATCGAAGTGATCTATAATCACGTGATCCTTGTCCTCAAGGGCGTGAGCCTGAACGTGCCCAAGGGTGGTATCACGGCCCTGCTGGGCGGGAATGGTGCAGGCAAAACGACGACGCTCAAGGCGATTTCCGGTTTGCTGGCCTCTGAGCGGGGCGAAGTAACCAAAGGATCGATCAAATATCGCGGTGAGTCGATTGCAGCGCAAGACCCTGCCGAGACGGTGAAAAAGGGTGTAGTGCAAGTGATGGAAGGCCGTCACTGTTTTGAGCATCTGACGATTGAAGAAAACCTTTTGACGGGTGCCTATACGCGCACTGACGGCAAGGGTGCAATCGCGGCAGACTTGGAGATGGTATACAACTATTTCCCGCGTTTGCGGGAGCGTAAGAAAAGCCAAGCGGGCTATACCTCTGGTGGGGAGCAGCAAATGTGTGCTGTTGGCCGCGCATTGATGAGTCGCCCCGAGACGATCCTGCTGGACGAGCCGTCCATGGGTTTGGCGCCGCAGTTGGTTGAGCAAATTTTCAACATCGTAAAAGAGATCAACGAGAAGGAAGGCGTGACCTTCCTGCTGGCCGAGCAGAACACCAACGTCGCACTGAGATTTGCGCACTATGGCTACATCCTTGAGAGCGGCCGTGTGGTGATGGACGGTCCTGCGAAGGACCTGCGCGAGAACCAAGACGTTAAGGAATTTTATCTGGGCATGTCGGATGAAGGGCGCAAGTCATTCCGTGAGGTGCGCAGCTATCGCCGTCGCAAGCGCTGGTTGTCCTAATGGAGCCTTCTGCACACTCTGACGACCCGCATTTGGTGGACCGTGTCGGCTGGCTTAGGGCGGCAGTTATGGGGGCGAATGACGGGATTGTTTCTGTTGCCTCGTTGATCGTGGGGGTTGCTGCGGCGGACCCCGATCCGCGTGCGATACTAATTGCGGGTGGTGCAGGTTTAGCCGCTGGTGCGATGTCGATGGCGGCGGGTGAGTATGTCAGCGTATCTTCGCAGGCTGATCTGGAAAAAGCGGACATTGAGCGGGAGCGCCAGGCGTTGGTCGACGATCCTGCGGGTGAAGAGGCGGAGCTGGCCGCGATATATGTGGCCCGGGGTTTGTCGGAGGATACGGCGCGGCAGGTTGCGCGTGAGCTGACCGAGAAGGATGCCTTGGGTGCGCATGTGCGGGATGAATTGGGGCTGACAGAGGAACAGGCGGCGCAACCGCTCTTGGCGGCTGTTGCCTCGGCCCTGACCTTCAGCGCCTTCGCCGCGATTCCGCTGATTGCAGCGGCGGTTGCTCCTGCGGCGGTCCTGATCCCTGTGGTGGTCATTGTGACATTGATTGCGCTGACGGGCCTTGGGGCCTTGGGTGCGATTGCCGGCGGGGCGTCTATCGGGCCTGCGGCCTTGCGGGTTGTGGTTTGGGGCGGCCTTGCCATGGCGGTAACTGCTGCCGTGGGACGCTTGTTCGGCGTTTCTGTTTAAGACGGACTTTCGATTGGAAATGATGCGGGTTGTGCCCTGTGAGGAAAACGAGTGATTGATATGAGCTTTTTCGACGATCTGGAAATCCGCAGCGCAGACCAGCGTGCCGCCGATCTGGCCCGCGATCTGCCCGAGCAGATTGCCCGCGCCAAAGGGGTTGCGGGATATGCTGGTACGTTGGACGGTATTGATGCCGCGTCTGTTACATCCGTAGAAGCGCTTGCGGATCTGCCTGTTTTGCGCAAATCCGAATTGGGTAAGGCACAAGCAGCGGATGCGCCGTTTGGCGGTTTTACGACCAAGCCTGCCAGCGGGTTTTCCCATATATTCCAGTCTCCCGGCCCGATTTATGAGCCATCGTCCACCGATCCTGACTGGTGGCGGATGGGGCGTTTCCTGCACGCCATTGGCATTGGTGAGGGTGACATCGTTCACAACTGCTTTGGCTATCACCTCACCCCTGCGGGCATGATATTCGAGAGTGGTGCGCGGGCTGTTGGCGCGGCGGTGCTGCCTGCGGGGACAGGGCAGACCGAGCTTCAGGTTATTGCGGCGCGCGATATTGGCACGACGGCTTATGCGGGGACGCCTGATTACCTCAAGGTGATTTTGGAGAAGGCGGACGAGATGGGGGTGACCCTTGGGATTACCCGTGCTGCTGTTGGCGGTGGCGCGTTGTTCCCGAGTTTGCGGGAGTGGTATGCGGGGCGTGGGATCACGTGTTTGCAGAGCTATGCGACGGCTGATCTGGGCAACATTGCTTACGAATCCCCTGCGATGGAGGGGCTAATTGTGGATGAAGGTGTGATCGTCGAGATTGTGACGCCCGGAACAGGTGATCCTGTGCCTGAGGGGGAAGTGGGCGAAGTTGTTGTGACCACGCTCAACCCCGACTATCCGCTGATCCGTTTTGCGACGGGTGATTTGAGTGCTGTGATGGCAGGCGCGTCGCCTTGTGGGCGGACGAATATACGCATCAAGGGCTGGATGGGCCGTGCGGACCAGACGACCAAGATTAAGGGGATGTTTGTACGCCCTGAACAGGTCGCGCAACTGGTTGCGGCACATGCGGAGATCACCCGCGCACGGGTGGTGGCGAGCCGTGAGGCCGAGCAGGATGTGATGACTGTGCGGATCGAGAGTGGGTCGCCCGATGCGGAGGCCTACGAGGCCTCTGTTGCCGCTCTGCTCAAGCTCAAAGGGCGCATCGAAGTGGTCGCCCCCGACAGCCTGCCCAAAGACGGGTTGGTGATCGAGGACCAGCGCACCTACGATTAAAACTGTGGCTTTGAGGCACTTTTCATTCTGACTAAAATAGTCGACATAGAGCTATGAGCGATATGACGACATCTTCCCAAGTGAAAAAACGGGACGGCGCAAGGACCTTGTCCGGTGTTGCGTTACTTGTGGCGGGACTGTGTGCATTGCCGATGCTGGCCGTGTTGATAGCGGCGATGTCTGGCGGGACCGACACGGTACGGCATCTGGCGGATACTGTGTTGGGCGGCTATGCGCGGACCACGCTGGCACTGGTGCTGATGGTGGCGGCGGGGACCTTTGCCATCGGTGTGGGGGCTGCGTGGCTGGTGACGATGACGCGATTCCCCGGCGTGCGGTTTTTTGAAGTTGGGCTGGTTCTGCCGCTCGCCTTTCCTGCTTATGTGCTGGCCTATGCCTATACCCATGTCCTTGATCATCCCGGCATTGTGCAAACGGTGTTGCGCGACGTGACGGGGTGGGGGCCGCGCGATTACTGGTTTCCTGATATCCGCTCCCTTGGCGGGGCGGCGGCGATGTTGATTCTGGTGCTTTATCCTTATGTCTACTTGCTGGCCCGTGCGGCATTTCTACAGCAAAGCGGGACGACGTTTCTGGCAGCGCGTGCGCTGGGATCTTCCCCTTGGGCCGCGTTTTTCAAAGTGAGTTTGCCGCTGGCGCGCCCTGCGATTGCGGGGGGTGTTTTGCTGGCGGTGATGGAAACCATCGCGGACTTTGGCACAGTGGCGTATTTCGGCGTCCAGACGTTTGCCACAGGGATTTATACAAGCTGGTTCTCGCTGTTTGACCGTGTGGGGGCGGCGCAACTGGCTCTGTGTCTGTTGAGTTTTGCGCTGTTGCTGGCGATGCTGGAGCGCCTTCAGCGGGGGGATGCCAAATATCATGACCCTTCGCGTCAGGCCAATGTGGCTCCGCCTTTGCAATTGCGCGGGGGGCAAGCGATTGCCGCGACGGTTCTCTGTGCTATTCCAGTGGTGTTCGGGGCGCTGTTGCCGATTGTTGTGCTGTTTTTCATGGGGATCGGATCCGAGCAAAACCTTTTGAGCGCGCGGTATCTGGGGTTTATCAAGAATTCAGCAACACTTGCTTCGGTCGCGGCAGTTGTCACCGTGATGGCGGCGATAAGTGTCGGGTTCTTCCAGCGGATGCGCGGCGACCGTGTGGCGCAGGGGGCTGCCTATGTGGCGCGCCTTGGGTATGCTGTGCCTGGTGGCGTGATTGCTGTCGGCTTAATGGTGCCGTTTGCTGCATTTGATAATGCGCTGGATGCGTGGATGCGAAGCACTTTTGATATCTCTACGGGGCTGCTCATCACCGGCTCGATCTGGCTGTTGGTGATCGCTTATATGGTGCGGTTTCTTGCTGCGGCCTTGGGGGCCTACGAAGGTGGTCAGGCGATGGTGCATATGAATATGGATTCGGCCTCACGCTCCTTGGGGCAGGGGCCGATTGGGACGCTGCGCCGCGTGCATCTGCCGATCCTTGCGCCGAGTTTGCTGACGGCGTTGCTGATTGTGTTTGTGGATGTGATGAAGGAACTGCCAGCGACGTTGATCATGCGGCCGTTCAATTTTGATACGCTTGCGGTGCAGGCCTACCGATTGGCGAGTGACGAGCGGTTGGAGGGGGCGGCGGTGCCCTCATTGGTTATCGTGGCCATGGGGCTGTTGCCGGTGATATTGATTTGTCGGCAGGTGGGGCGGAACCGGTAGAGTTGCGCCTTTGTCCCCTTGCGGGATTCAGTTTAAGAGCAAAATAAGGAGGCGTTGGACCGCGCGCCATTTCGGATGTGGCGCGCGGTGTTTGTGTTAGTCTTTTGCGACTTTGTCTTGGGTCTTAGTCTCAAAATCAGATGCATCGTGACGCTCGTGCAGTTGCATGGAGAGGTCATCGCCGAATGCACGGTTGACCATGCGGCCACGAGTGACAGCGGGGCGCGCGTCGATGGCTTTGGCCCATTTCATGACGTTTTTATAGCTTTCTACGTCGAGGAATTCCGCGGCTGAGTAGAGGCGTCCGAGAACCAGCTGGCCATACCAAGACCAGATCGCGATGTCGGCGATCGAGTATTCGCCCGCGAACCATTCGTTCTCGGCTAGATGGCGGTCCATTACATCAAGCTGGCGCTTTGCCTCCATTGAGAAGCGGTCGATGGGGTATTGGAATTTTTCGGGTGCGTAAGCGTAGAAGTGGCCGAAACCGCCGCCCAAATAGGGGGCCGAACCCATTTGCCAGAAGAGCCAGCTCATCATCTCGGTGCGATGTGCGGGATCTTTGGGGATGAAGGCACCAAATTTTTCGGCGAGGTACAGCAGGATCGCGCCGCTTTCGAACACGCGCTGGGGCGGGGTGACGGAATGATCCATCAGGGCGGGGATTTTGGAGTTGGGATTTACGTCGACAAAGCCCGAGCCGAATTGTACGCCCTCGCCGATGTTGACCAGCCATGCGTCATATTCCGCGTCCTTGTGGCCTGCAGCTAGCAGCTCTTCGAACATGATCGTGACTTTTACGCCATTGGGGGTCGCCAGCGAGTAGAGTTGGAACGGATGTTTACCGATTTCCAGCTCTTTATCGTGTGTGGGGCCGGCAACGGGGCGGTTGATCGAGGCAAATTTGCCGCCACTCTCGGCCTCCCATGTCCAGACTTTGGGGGGCGTATATTCAGTCATAGCGGTGTCCTTTGATGAAGATTAGCCTTCAACATATAGTGGCGTTTTGACGCGGCAAGTGCCAGTAGCTTCAAACTTACGTGTTACGGCGCGTCGGGTTTGGCGCGAGAAGAAAGATGGGCTAGGCTTGAGGTATATGCAAAGGGTTCGGAAGTCTGAGATGTGGTTGATGCGAAAAATGACTGTGATGCTGAGCGTGGTTTTTCTAATGGGCGCGCAATTGGTACCAGCGCCCGCGACAGCGCAAGGCAGTGCACAGCCAAAGCATGGCTTGATGTGGAACAAGACAGGTTTGCCCGCCGTGTTCCCCCTTCAGGTTAAAACGAACAGTGGGAAAAACTACGTTTTATTATTGTCAGATATAGAGACTGGCGCTGATGTATTGGCGGCTTTCATCACTGGCGGAACGTTTTTTAGAGTGTTGGTGCCGCCTGGCACGTATCGAGTGCGCTTTGCCTCCGGTGTGTCGTGGAGGGATGACGGTACGATGTTTGGTGCATTCGGCAAAACCCGTATCATCGAAATGCCGGAACCGATGACATTCAAAGTCTTGGGGCTGAGCAGAAAAGCTGGTCATTTGATTGATTTGACCGAAACTGACCTCGGTCGATTGACCCAAGTGGATCTTTCTATTTGTCAGACTGTCAGCTGGTTGGAGGAGATGGGACCGATCTATCATTACCCTCGCTCCAGTGAATTTCAGACCGAGCATGCACGATTGGCTTTTAGATTACGCTCGAGATACTGTTTTTTGTGAGGGCCCTAGCAGAGGAACAGCAAAAAGGCCGCCCCTCGCGGGAGCAGCCTTTTTTCAGATCAATGCGAAGAGGCGACTTAACCCTGACGGGCTTTGAAGCGCTTCTGGGTTTTGTTGATCACGTATACGCGGCCTTTGCGACGCACAACACGGCAGTCACGGTGCCGGTTCTTGAGCGAGCGGAGTGAATTGCGAACTTTCATAAGTCCAATCCTTCCAAGTTGTGGCGCGGGCCAGCGCCTAGGTTACGGGCAGCGTGTTCACGAGGTGAACACACCAGAGAATACATGGTGGACGATACTGGGATCGAACCAGTGACCCCTTCGATGTCAACGAAGTGCTCTACCGCTGAGCTAATCATCCACTATATGAGCGCGCTGGTCATGCCCCAAACAAAAATGGGGCGCGAAAACACCGCGCCGTCTGCGTGCTATAAAAGGAGTCGCCACAGTGATCAAGGGGTTTTGGCTTTGTTATATTCTGCGCTATGTATTTTATCAGTTAGGATACAGATATGCCCGTTGCTGCCTTTGACGTCTTATTGCCTACTGCGCAAACTTCTTGCGTTGTATTTGCCTCGCCCCATTCGGGACGGGACTATACGTGGTCGTTCATGCGTAAGACGGTTTTGAACGAACATGCGATCCGCTCGTCCGAGGATGCATTTGTGGATCAGCTTTTTGAATGTGCTCCGCAATTTGGCGCGACTTTTTTAAAAGCGGGCGCGCCACGTGCCTTTGTTGACCTAAACCGCGCACGCGACGAGCTTGATCCTGCCCTCATCGAAGGGGTGCGACGAATCAGACATAACCCGCGTGTCGCGTCGGGCCTTGGCGTGATTCCTCGAGTGGTCGCAAACGGGCGTGCAATTTACCGGGGAAAGATGAGCCTGAATGAGGCGCAAGAACGGATCGCTGACTACTGGGAACCGTATCACGATAAACTACAAACCTTGTTAGATTTGGCGCATAACCGTCATGGGCAGACGGTGCTGATCGACTGTCATTCCATGCCGCACGAAGCGATGGACGGGGTGATGCGGGCAGGGATGCGGCGGCCAGATGTGGTGCTGGGTGACCGATTTGGTGCGGCGGCGAGTGGCGATGTTGTGGACCGTATTGAGGCTGCTTTTGCCAGTGCAGGCTTCATTGTGACGCGCAATGCACCTTTTGCGGGAGCCTATATCACCCAAGCTTATGGGAAGCCCTCAAAGGGGCAGCACGCGGTGCAGGTCGAGATTGACCGCTCGCTTTATATGAATGAAAAACTGATCCGCCCGAATGGCGATTTTGAGGCCGTGCAATCCGCATTGCGCGAGGTCGTGAAGGAAGTCGCGCTGATCGGTCAGGGGCGTATCCCACTGGCTGCCGAATAGCACTGGTCTTCTTAGAGCGTTACCGCAATGTGCGCCCTTTTACGATTGCCTTGCTGCCAAAACGGTCGCGGATGGTATCCGTTGCGCGTTCGGCTTCCGAGCGCCGTGTGGCATCAGGATCAAGTAAATCACCGAGTTTGTCCGCCCCTGACGCATCGCTGAGGTCCGAGATGCCGCAGCCGAGCAGGCGGTAAGGACCTTTTTCGCCGACTTGATTAAACAGGCTTCGGGCAGTGCGGTAAATGCGGTCGGCCAGTTGCGTTGGATCGCTAAGCGCCACACGGCGCGACAGCAGCGTGTGATCGGCGCGTTTGAGTTTAAGGGTTACGACGCGGCCAGCGAGGTTCTTGGCCTTGGCGCGGTCGGCGACTTTCTCGGCCATGCGCCAGATGTATCCGTCCAGCAGGTCGGGATCGGAGATGTCGTCGTTGAAGGTGGTCTCGTTGCTGATTGATTTCATTGGCGCGTTGGAGGAGACGCGGCGGCGATCTTGGCCCCGTGCGAGGTGATATAGGCGCTCGCCCATACCACCAAAGCGGGCGACGAGGTCGGTCTGCTCCCAGCGCAGCAGATCAGAGAAGGTTCTGATTCCTGCTTTGTCGAGGGATGCTTGGGCCGCAGCACCCACTCCCCAGATCATGCGCACGGGTTTGTCGCGCAGGAAATCCATCGTCTCGGCCGCGCCTATGACTGAAAACCCGTGGGGTTTGTCTAGGTCGGAGGCGACTTTGGCGAGGAATTTATTATGGCTCAGGCCGATGGAGCCTGTGAGGCCAAGCTCGGTCTTCATGCGGCGAACCAAGTGCGCCAGCATCACGGCTGGCGGTGCGCCGTGCAGTCGGGTCGTGCCTGTCATGTCGAGGAAAGCTTCGTCCAGCGAAAGCGGTTCAATCGCTGGGGTCAACTCCTCCATCATTTCGCGGATGGCGCGGGAAGCTTTGACGTACTCCTCCATGCGAGGGCGGATCACAACAGCTTCAGGGCAGAGCTTGAGTGCCTGAAACATCGGCATGGCGGAACGTACGCCACGGATGCGCGCCACATAGCAGGCGGTTGAGACAACGCCGCGGTGGCCGCCGCCGATGATAACGGGTTTGCCCTCCAGCGACGGATCGTCCCGCTTTTCCACCGAGGCATAGAAGGCGTCGCAATCCATGTGCGCGATGCTGAGGTCCCACAATTCAGGGTGCCGCGTCACACGCGGGCTGGCGCATGAGAGACACCGGCGGGCATCGTCGAACTGGGTCAGGCAATCGCGGCAGAGTGCGGGCATGGCGGGGATTGTGATCTATTGTTTGATGCCCAATCATAGAGGGCAGAACAGGAGAGAGCCATGCAATTCGACATTGAGCGGTATGATGGCGGGCCTTTCGGCGGTGCGAAACTGGCTTTGTATCTGGGGAACAGACTGGCTGTGATTTTGCGGGATGCGACGCCAGGATTGATTTTTGCGGATCATTGGGACTTGCCGGGGGGTGGACGCGAGGGTGCAGAGGGTCCGCAGGCCTGTGCGCTGCGCGAATGTCATGAGGAATTGGGGCTGGTGGTGCCGGAGGCTGCTATTGTTTGGGGGCGATCATTTCAGGAAGGCGCGGAGGTGAAGTGGTTTTTTGTGGCACAGATGCCTGAAACTGCGATTGCTGATGTGTCGTTTGGCGATGAGGGGCAGGAGTGGCGCATGATGCAGGAGAGTGTTTTTTTGGCCCATGCAAAAGCTGTGCCAGCGTTTCAGACGCGTTTGGCGCGGTGGATTGCGGTCCGCGATCAGAATGAAGGGGGTGCGAAAAGCCCCCCGCCTTAATAAGCGAGGGGAGGTGACGGGCATCAGGAAGAACCAGCCCGTCGGGGAGTATCACCACAATAAAAGTAGCATGAGTACAGCTTATGACATAGCGCGGTGGCGTCAGCGAAGCGGTCAATATTTGTCCATGTGATCAAAAAGGCACACGGCTAGGTTGATTAGGTCACATTTTTGATCTCTGCGAGCACGTCACGAGCGGCCTTTGCAGGATCATCTGCACGCCAGATCGGGCGTCCGACAACAATGTGATCTGCCCCGTTTTCAATGGCTTGGGCAGGTGTAGTTACACGCTTTTGATCACCTAAAGCGGCCCCTGTAGGGCGCACACCGGGCGTCACGATTAGGCGACCAGCGGATTCGGGTTGTGCCCGGATGAGTGCGGCCTCTTGCGGAGAGGCGATGATACCATCTGCCCCTGCGTCAAATGCATGGAGTGCCCGAGCCACCACCAATTCGGGAATATCGCCAGCGCGGATCATGCTTGCATCCAGATCAGCACGATCAAGCGAGGTGAGGATGGTCACGCCGAGGATTTTGAGATCAGTGCCGGCGGCGCCTTCCTTGGCTGCGCGGACAACATGGGGATCGCCGTGAACGGTGAGGAAATCCAGATCAAACTGCGCCAAACCGCGCACTGCTGCTTCTACGGTGGCACCGATGTCAAAGAGCTTCATGTCGAGAAAAATACGTTTGCCGTGCTCCTGCTTTAGCTCATTGGCGAGAGCGAGCCCGCCACCTGTAAGCATACCCAGTCCGATTTTGTAGAAATTCACGGCATCACCGATTCGGCTGGCCATCTCCAATCCTGCGACAGCATTTGGAACATCGAGGGCGACAATTAGGCGGTCATCGGACATAGAAATAAACTCCATCACATTTTAGGGCAAACGATTGGGGGCTTAGGGGATGGAAAGGTGAATGTATATAAAAAAAGCCCGACCGCACGAAGGCAGGTCGGGCACAGTGATCACAGAGTGTGCAGGCAGGCAAACATCTGTGTTTTTGCACAGCCGCTGATTGCACGGGGACAGGTGTACGGATCAGGTATTGGGCCAGCGCAAAGTCGAGTTAGAAAAAAAACTACGCTGCTTTGTCGAGCGAGCCGAAACCCAACTGCGCCAGCCACGTGCGCGGGTCAAAGCGGGGGCGACCTGCGCGAACAGTGGCCATGTGATGGCGCATCTGGGAATACATTCCGGTGCCTGACGCGTTTGCACGCAGTGCTTGCGTCTTGAGACCTGATGCCGCGCGCTCAAAGCTCATAGTAATCGGCGCTTCGATGGAGCAGGGAAATGTCTTGGAATCTGTTTTTGTCTTAACTGTTGCCAGCGCCTCAAAAGACTGCGTGGCAGCGTTGTAGATAACTTGGCTCAAGTGTACTTGTGTATGTGTCATTCTCGTATCCTCATGTGCTCCCATCATTTTGTGTGGAGCTTTTTTTTAAACCGCTAAAATGAATCTAAGCACTGCATTCAGAAATATAACTGGTAACAAGGCGATTGGTTTCTCCATGAGGTTCGAAAAATGCTATCCATGATAAAAATGCATTAACAACAGATAGATATAGTAGGCTGAAATTAGCCTATTGGATGTCTTATGGTCTGGATATTGGTATTTGGCGAAGTTGGATTTGTTGTGATGTAGGATGAAATTGACCTGCTCTTGACCTTGATCAAATCAAATCTCTCCCCAAGTGCTGTATGTAAGGTCCGCGCCTAATGCATGCCGCCGAGCGGGTGCAGAAAATAGCGGACGCTTTTATAAAAGGAGACTACCATGGACCTGAGTAAGTTCACGGAACGGTCGCGCGGCTTTGTGCAGGCGGCCCAGACGATTGCGACACGCGAAAGCCATCAACGGCTATCGCCTGAGCATATCCTCAAAGCATTGATGGATGACGAAGAAGGGTTGGCGAGCAACCTTATCTCTGCCTCTGGCGGGGATGCGAAGGCCGTTAAGCAAGCGGTTGATATCGCCCTTGGCAAGATGCCGAAAGTGACCGGCGATGCAGCCCAGACCTATCTGGATGGTGCGACGACCCGTGTGCTGGCGGAGGCCGAGGCATTGGCCAAAAAAGCGGGTGACAGTTTTGTCCCTGTCGAGCGTATTTTGATGGCGTTGTGTATGACCAAATCCGGTGCAAAGACTGCGCTGGAAGCTGGAAAAGTGTCGGCCCAAGGGCTGAACACAGCGATCAACGACCTGCGTAAGGGGCGTACGGCAGACACGGCGAGCGCCGAAGACGGCTATGATGCGCTGAAGAAATATGCCCAAGACCTGACTGAGCGGGCGCGTGAGGGTAAGATTGACCCGATTATTGGCCGTGACGAGGAAATTCGCCGCGCCATGCAGGTGTTGTCGCGCCGGACGAAGAACAATCCGGTTCTTATTGGTGAGCCGGGTGTGGGTAAGACCGCAATTGCCGAAGGCCTTGCGCTGCGTATTGTTGATGGTGACGTGCCAGAGAGCTTGCGTAACAAGCGCTTGATGGCGCTGGACATGGGTGCGCTGATCGCTGGTGCAAAATATCGCGGTGAATTCGAGGAGCGGCTTAAGGCAGTGTTGAATGAAGTGACGCAAGCCGCCGGCGAAGTGATCCTGTTCATTGACGAGATGCACACGCTGGTTGGTGCGGGTGCTGGTGATGGCGCGATGGACGCGGCCAACCTGATCAAGCCTGCGTTGGCGCGTGGTGAGTTGCACTGTATCGGTGCGACTACTCTGGATGAATACCGCAAGTACGTTGAAAAAGACGCGGCATTGGCGCGGCGCTTTCAGCCTGTGATGGTGTTGGAGCCGACGGTGGAGGATACGGTGAGTATTCTGCGCGGCATCAAGGAGAAGTACGAGTTACACCACGGTGTGCGGATTTCTGACAGTGCCTTGGTCGCGGCGGCAACACTGAGCCACCGCTATATTACGGACCGTTTTCTGCCTGACAAAGCCATCGACTTGATGGACGAGGCGGCGAGCCGTCTGCGGATGGAAGTGGACAGCAAGCCCGAAGAACTGGACGCGCTGGATCGCCAGATTTTGCAGCTTCAGATTGAGGAAGAGGCGCTCAAGGCTGAGGATGATCAGGCGAGTAAGGACCGTCTGGAGACACTTCAAAAAGACCTTGCTGGTTTGCAGGAACGCAGTGGCGCGATGACTGCTGCATGGCAGGCAGAGCGTGACAAGCTGGCCGGTGCGCGTGACATCAAAGAGAAGCTGGACCGCGCGCGGGCCGATCTGGACATCGCAAAGCGTGAAGGCAACCTCGCGAAAGCGGGTGAGCTTAGCTATGGTGTGATCCCGGATCTTGAGCGTGAACTACTTGAGGCGGAGAGCCGTGAGGACGGGATGATGGTCGAAGAGGCCGTTCGCCCTGACCAGATTGCCTCTGTCGTGGAGCGGTGGACGGGTATCCCTGCTGGCAAAATGCTTGAGGGGGAGCGCGACAAGCTGTTGCAGATGGAAGAGCAGTTGCATTCCCGTGTCATTGGTCAAGATCAGGCTGTTAAAGCTGTGGCCAATGCCGTGCGCCGCTCCCGTGCCGGGCTAAGTGACGAGGACCGCCCACTTGGGTCGTTCCTGTTCCTTGGACCTACAGGTGTAGGTAAAACCGAGCTGACCAAAGCGCTGGCCGAGTTTATGTTTGACGATGACAGTGCGATGGTGCGTATCGATATGTCGGAGTTTATGGAGAAGCATGCCGTATCCCGTCTGATTGGTGCTCCTCCCGGCTATGTCGGCTATGACGAGGGTGGTGTACTGACCGAAGCTGTGCGTCGCCGCCCCTATCAGGTGGTGCTGTTTGACGAGGTCGAGAAGGCGCACCCCGATGTATTCAACGTTCTGTTGCAGGTGTTGGATGATGGTGTGCTGACTGACGGTCAGGGCCGAACGGTGGATTTTAAGCAAACGCTAATTATCCTGACGTCTAACTTGGGTGCGCAATCCTTGAGCACTGCGCCCGAGGGCAGCGATATGGCTGATGCCAAGCGTGATGTGATGGATGCGGTGCGGGCACATTTTCGCCCCGAGTTCCTGAACCGTCTGGACGAGACGATCATCTTTGACCGTCTTAACCGTGAGAACATGGATGGCATTGTGACGATTCAGATGGCGCGGCTGCTCAAACGGTTGGCGGCACGCAAGATCGATTTGCAGCTGGACGATGGCGCACGCAAATGGCTTGCCGATGAGGGGTATGACCCAGTGTTTGGTGCGCGGCCGCTCAAGCGGGTAATTCAGTCTGCCTTGCAGAACCCATTGGCGGAGATGCTTCTTGCGGGGGATGTGACCGACGGGGATACGATCCCCGTGAGTGCGGGGGCTGATGGGTTGATCATCGGCGACCGTATCGCGGCGCGTAACAAGCCCAAACCGAATGATGCGACAGTGCATTAACAACAATGGGAAAGGCCGGAGCGATTGCTTCGGCCTTTTTTAGTACTGCGCGTTTTGCTGATGGGTGATGTTTTGTGCGCTAAAGTCTAATCAGTTTTCTCGAACGCTGCGAAAGCATCAGCAAAGTCTGGATGCCAACGAGAGAGTGGCGGACGGTTTTCCAGTATGTCACCTAAGGCCCAAGCAATTCTTTTGTGATCAATTTCTGATGAAACATCGTTGTCAGGGCAAAGGATATAAAAGTCACCTGCGGCCATGCGGGCGATAAAATAGTCGATTGCTTCTTCGCTGGTCCATGCAGCCGCAGGTTTTTCGGGCATAAAACGTTGGATCATGCCCGTATAGGTGAACCCCGGCACAAAAAGATGTGCTGAGATCGGTGCGCCTGCCTGAACCAGATCATGGGCCAGCATTTCGGTCATAACTTTTACCCCTGCCTTACTCACGTTATAGCCCGGATTTCCGGGGGGCGTTGTAATCCCTTGTTTTGACCCTGTGCTCACGACCACTGCAGGACGATTGGCGGCGATCATACGCGGGACAAATGCGTGGATACCGTTCATCACGCCGAAAAGATTGACCTCGATATTTCTGCGCCAGTTATCCGCCTTTTCCCAACTGCCTGTTGGCATGCCGATGCCTGCGTTGTTCATCAGTACGGCCACTTCGCCAGCGGCAAATGATTGATCGGCCAGATCGGCAACAGCATCCGCATCACTGACATCCGTTGGAACGGCAAGGACGGTTGCGCCGTCACCAGCAGCCTTGCGCACTTGTGCGGCAGCGCTCTCCAGCGCGTCGCCTGCGAGATCGGCGAGGACAACGCCAAGGCCCGCCTGCGCGAAACGCATTGCAGCGGCCAGCCCTACACCGCTGGCAGAGCCTGTGACAACTGCGAGGCCACCTTGTTTTACGGCTTCATTATACATCTTTGGTTCTCCCTATGGGTGCTGGTCCAGTCTGGCATCAGCAGTTTTGCATTGCTAGCCTGCCGCACTCAGTTTGGCACGTAGGCGGTTGACCAGCAGATCGCTTTGCAGGATTTCATCTTTCATATTCAGAAGCTCGGACACGTCCCAGTTGGCGCTGAGATACCGGCCCTTGGCCCAGTCTGCCTTGCCGGAGCAGACCCAAACGGCAAAACAAGCGGCCAGATCGGGGCTGTCGACGAGATACTCTTGCATCGCCTCGGGCATGTTCAGGCCAAGGTCGGTTGCAACGCCGCCCGGGTGGATGGCAACGCATTTGATCCCATCATCGCCATGATCGCTTTGGACAAACTCGCACAGGCGGTTGATCGCGTGTTTCGAGGTTTGATAGTCTGACGCGCCGGGCATCAGGACCTGTGCACCAATGGAGGAAAGCAGAATCAGATGCCCGCCGCTTTTGCCCTCGGCGGCGTGCTTTTTAGCGCTTTTAATCAGGTGGGGCAGAGTGAAGCGGATCACGTGATAGCTGCCTTGCAGGTTTACCTCCCAATTGCGCCACCATCCCGCGGGGTCGCTTTCGCCAATCTTGACCCAAGGGCCCAGATAGCCTGCGTTTGCATCTGCCGCATCAATACCGCCAAATTTGGCCACACAATCCGCCACTGACGCCTCAACCTCGGCTGCGATTGTGACGTCACATATCGAATAGCTGCATCGGGTGTCCGGGTTGGCCGCATGTACCAAGGCTTGGGTCTCCTTAAGAGAACCTTCGGTCCTTGCGGTGATATAGACAGCCTTTGCGCCAGCCTCGGCGAAGGCGATGGCGGTGGCCTGACCAATGCCGCGCGATGCGCCCGCGATAAAGATAACCTTTTCTGCAGCGCTGTTTTTCAGGGCTGAGTTTGTGTCGATTGCCGCATAGCGGTCATGGCGGGCGGTAAGGTCAAGAAACTGGGATTGAATAGACGACATCATTTTTTCCTTAAGGGACAAGCATAATGATAGCTTGGCAGCTCATTTTTTGCCTGTCACATCCTGTGCAATACCTGCCCAATCCTCCAAATTGATTCAGGCGCTTCTATGCCTGACCGCAAATATCGATAAGGTGTAATCTGTTAGGAGAACGACATGCACCTTGAGCGATTGACGGAATTGGTCGCAGGATTTTCCGATGAAAAGGCTCAGAATATCCAGATATTGCCACACCTCTCCCTATATCAGCGTGGAAATGTCAGCGATTTCGAAGCAGTAATTTACGAGCCGCTCATCTGCCTGATCCTTCAGGGCAGCAAAGAGACAAACGTGGGTAACCAGTATGCAAACCTATCAGTTGGTGATGCCTTGCTTGTTACTCACGACCTGCCCGTTGTGTCGCGGATAACCCAAGCGACGGCGCAGATGCCTTATGTCGCGCTGATTCTATCGTTGAATATGAAAGATGTGCGGAGCCTTTATGCGCAGGTCGCGGATGGGCCTGAGGCGGGTGCACACACTAGGCCACTTTCATGTGCGCCAGCTGATCCCGCATGGCTTGCACCGCTGGTGAGGTATATGGAACTGGCGGATAATCCACGCGATGCAACTGTCCTTGGGCCGTCTACTGTGCGTGAAATTCATTACCGCCTGCTGCTCTCCCCGATCGGGCTGATGCTGCGGTCTCTGCTTGTGGCTGACAGTCACGGCAGTCGGATTGGGAAAGCAATTCAAAAATTGCGCGCAGAATTTCGCCATCAGGTGGCCGTGTCCGACCTCGCACATGTCGCGGGGATGAGCGTGTCATCGTTTCACAAACACTTTAAATCCGTGACAGGGGTCACGCCATTGCAGTATCAAAAGGATATGAAGCTGATAGAAGCGCGTACCTTGTTGGTCGGACACGGCGCCACAGTTTCTAAGGCCGCTTATGCAGTCGGATATGAAAGCCCGACGCATTTTAGCAGAGACTATAAACGCAAATTCGGACTCGCCCCCAGTCGCGACAGGCTCACAGCCTAGGCCAATAACAAGATAGCCGCGTATTTTTTAAGTTCCGCCAAAGTTATCCGCAACTGCTGTGCAATTTGTGTGGGCGTTGCAATCAGCGTATGAGAGTCGCTGACTCGCACACAGCGATGATTGAGGAGTAGTTGGCGCAGTTGACTGATGCCGCAGGGATGAACAGCAGCCCTACAGATTTGTCATTTGTTACAGACGGGATGCTGGTCAGCGGAAAGGTCAGTCGCCTTTGGGCGATCCTTGGCGGGGGCAACATATCGCACACGGCCACTTTGATCTGAGAGAGGCCGCCCGACTGACTTTCTTTGGTGCATATGATGCTGTGGAAAGCCGTGCCGTGTGCGAGAATACCGACCTGCAGTTGGAACCGCACAAACAGCTTTGGTTCCGTGATCCGCTTGCAGATACACATTGAACTGGGTGCAAACGATTGGCTTTATGAAGCTTACTCTAGATCAACTCTAAGTAGGCTATTGGAGTCGTTTCGTGCGTGGTCATGAATCATGTGAGATTTTACAAGGGTGACCCCTGTGGTCTTTCCGAAGTGGTGTTTGGCTGGGACAATTATTCAGAATTGCTCTAGCCGTTTTTTTGCGCCGTCTCCATCTGCTGCTCGGCCTTAGGTGTTGTCGATGGTCAGCCTTAATTGCATGGCCGCGATCAATTGTCCTTTAAAGGTCAACGAAATCCGGAATATTGTGATTTTCGGTACGGTTAGTCGGGCCCTTGAAGGTCAAAAAACTTGGCGAGAGTCATGCTAAAATGATAGTGATGCGGTGGATGTTATTGCTGGAAAAGGGGCAAGTTCTTTCAAAAAGGGTAACCGCCAAAATCACTACAGGTCGAAATTAACCTGACAGCGGAGGCCCATGACCTGTAGAAAAGATCTGGATTGGTGCATGCTAACGCTACAGGCTTCTCGCTATTGAACCTGTACTGTGATGAGCAGACGCCCATTGAAGATGATCCTGCTTTTCGGCGATGTTGCAGAGGGTTTCTTACGTTCGGTACGGGATTCTGAACAACACGTCTTTTTAACATAGTTCTTTACCATGATCGGGCGGTCACATCGGAAACTATCCTGGCCGCGTTGTAACCTCGACACCTTGTATTCTGTCATAATCATCTTTGGCTTGGTGCTGTCCAAAGTTCAGACCCCGTTGTGCCTCCTCAGGAGTGCTCAGAAGACAAAGAATATTTTTCTGCTACAGTCTCTTCGGCCAATGGAACGCTCGGCTTTGCGAATGTAGATGGTTCGGGTCACCATATTATTGATCTTGATGATGTCAGAGGTGACAATCAAGCCGATCTTTTGAGTTTGTCTGATGATTGCAACGCCGATGTTTGGTATTGATCGCAAGCAAGATACACTAGGCCTGATAGCGAACGAAAAAGCCCGCCGACGGGGGAGTGTCGGCGGGCTTCTCGGTTTCTAAATCTCTGGGGGAGATTTAGGAGTTGGGCATGATCACCGCGTCGATGACGTGGATTACGCCATTTGTAGCTTCGATATCGGCGGCGGTTACGTTTGCGCCATCTACCATTACGCCGTTGTCGAGATCGATCATTACGGTGTCGCCGTTCACTGTGGCGGCTTCCATGTCATCGGTGAGGTCTGTGGACATCACTTTGCCTGCGATCACGTGGTATGTGAGGATGCCCGCCAGCGTCTCTTTGTTCTCTGGCTTGAGCAGGTCCTCGACTGTGCCTTCTGGCAGCGCTGCGAATGCGGCGTCTGTCGGAGCGAAGATTGTGAACGGGCCTTCGCCTTTCAGTGTCTCGACTAGACCTGCGGCTTCTGCTGCGGCCAGAAGTGTGCCGAAGTCACCAGCGGCTGCTGCTGTGTCGACGATGTCTTTTGCGTGACCTGCTGCAAAAGCAGATGTTGTCATTGCGATTGCTGCGGCGGCGGAGAGAAGTGTTTTACGAAACATGGTGTAATCCTTATCTTGGTTAGCAATGCGTTTGTTAGCATCGGAAGTGATACGCCACAGATCGTGTTTGGTTCAGATAAAGCGCCAAGTATATTTCCTTGACCCCAAAGGGGTATGCACTACCGCTGAAATTTGAGCGATATCCGGCCAAGTATTTGTGATAGTGGCAAAATATTGCGTATTTTTTGAATGTATCTGCGACATTTCATCCCGAAGCCTTGCCGTGTAGGATGCGGGAATGAATAGACCTGACAAAGTGCTTTTTGATTGCGATGGTGTGCTGGTAGACAGTGAGCCGACTACAAACCGTGTTCTGCGCGATGATTTGGCGCGGCGGGGGCTGGACCTGCCGCAAAGCCGTATTGAAACGCTGTTTGTCGGTGGAACGATGCAAGGTGTGATGGATCAATCGCTCAGCATGGGCGCGTGCCTGCCCGATGATTGGCTTGATTATATATATGCCGAGATATTTACCGCCCTTGAGATTGAGTGTGTGCCCGTGGCGGGGATTGAGGTCGTGCTTGATGCGCTGGACGGCGCGGGCATTCCCTATGCAGTTGCCTCAAACGGGCCTGTGGCCAAAATGGATGTCACCCTGCGCTGCACGGGCCTGTGGTCGCGTTTTTCGGGACACGTATATAGTGCGCATGATTGTGCGGCATCCAAGCCTGCGCCTGATGTATATCTTAAGGCGGCGGGCGAAGTGACGCCTGAGCGCTGTGTTGTTGTGGAGGATACAGCCACAGGTGCGCGGGCAGGGCAGGCGGCGGGGATGGCGGTATATGGCTTTGCTCGCGGTGGACCGCGAGAGAAACTTGCGCCCCATTGTGCCGCGATCTTTGATGATATGAGCGAGCTGCTGGACCTTTTGGGTCTGTAGCATCCTATGACATTCGGGTGTGAAACCTGAAATGTTACAACAAAAGGTTTGGTGCTTTGCCGCTCTGACCCTACCTAGACTGTAACAGTTAGGGAGATACCTCATGGCCATGCGCTGGAAGAACACACTCAAAGATCATCACGTCACGGATGAGGCGGTGTTTATGAACCGCCGCTCATTGATGGGTGGTGCGGCTGCGGGCCTTGGGCTTGCCTCGATCGGGGCGACGGCCAGTTTTGCCCAAACGGATGAGTTGGTGGCAAGCAGCTATGAGGATATCACCCAGTACAACAACTATTATGAGTTTGGCACGGGCAAGGATGATCCTGCCAAATACGCCAAAGCGCTGACGACGGAGCCGTGGACCGTTAAGATCGACGGCATGGTCGATAAGCCGGGCGACTATGCGTTCGAGGACATTATGAAGGCCATGACCATTGAGGAGCGCATCTATCGCTTCCGCTGTGTTGAGGCGTGGTCGATGGTTATTCCGTGGAACGGGTTCGAATTGGCCGATCTGCTGGGCATGGCGGGTGTGCAGTCGGGGGCGAAGTATGTGGCGCTTGAGACAGCGCTGGTGCCTGACGAGATGCCTGGTGTGAAGTATCCCGTGCTGGAATGGCCCTATGTTGAGGGGCTGCGTCTGGACGAGGCGATGCATCCGCTGACCATGATGGCGACAGGTATTTACGGCAAAGACATCCCGAACCAGAACGGCGCACCCCTGCGATTGGTCGTGCCGTGGAAGTACGGGTTCAAATCCATCAAGTCTGTGGTGCGGATCACGCTGACCGATAAGCAGCCGCCCACAAGCTGGAACAAAGCCAACGCGCGCGAATACGGGTTCTATAGTAATGTGAACCCAGAGGTTAATCATCCACGCTGGTCCCAAGCGTCGGAGCGGGTCATCGGGGGCGGGTTGTTCTCCAAGCGGATCCCGACGCTGATGATGAACGGGTACGAGGCCGAGGTGGGCAGTTTGTACGCGGGCATGGATCTGAGCAAAGACATATAAGAGTAGTATAGAGAGAAGGCCGGAGCATAAGATGCTTCGGCTTTTTGTTTGTGAAGCGATAGGGACGTGCGCATGAGTAGTGTTGTAGACAAGATTAATGGTGCTGTGCGCCGTGTGCCGACTTGGGCTGTCTATATACTCTATCTATTGCCCGTGCCGTGGCTGTTGTATCTCGCGCAGACGGGCGGCCTTGGGCGTGAGCCGATCAAGGCGTTGGAGCATGAGCTGGGCGAGATTGCTTTGCAATTGCTGATCATTGGTCTGTGCATCACACCGCTGCGCCAACACCTCGGGCTGAACCTGCTGAAATTCCGCCGCACGTTGGGCCTGTTGGCCTTTACCTATGTGGCGCTGCATCTGCTGGTTTGGGTGGTGCTGGATATGAGCCTGCTCTGGGGGCAGATGTGGGCGGATATCTGGAAGCGTCCTTATATTACCATTGGCATGGCGGGATTTATGGCGCTGCTGCCCTTGGCGATTACCTCCAACAACCTGTCTGTGCGTAAGATGGGTGCTGCCTCGTGGCGGAAGCTGCACAAGCTGACCTATGTGGCGGTGATACTGGGAGGGATACATTACATTTGGCTGGTTAAAGGCATCCAGTTCGAGCCGATCATCTATATGGCTGTGATCCTCGGGTTGATAGCGCTGAGATATAAACGACTGCTGAAGTAACATTCGGTGGTAGGCCTTCGGTAACCGGAGGACTATCCCATGCAGCTATACTCTACCTTTCTATTGTTAAGTCCCAATGCGCGCTTTGGCAGCGTTGCCCTTTTGTTGGGGGGGATAGGGATGTGTTTAACGCCGTGGATCGACGGGGCTGGGCCGATGCGGCTGTTGGCGCTGAGCATGCTGGTCTTTGGGCAGCTTTGTTATGCGCAAGAGGCGGGCTGGGAAAAGCCGCTGACCAAGCTGGTGGTGGTAGCCCTTATATTCGCAAGTCTGGGTTTCATTCTGTTTGAGTTGGACGGCACGCCTAAAGCAGCCCTGCTGTTTGCCTTTGCCGGATTTGTGACTGTGCTGTCTTGGAGCCTCGCGATGCTGCACCGGCCGGGGAAGGCGAGGGCTACGGGTAAGGTGGGTATGGTTGCGGGTGGTGCGTCGCTGGCCATCTTGATCGGTGGGCATGTGTTTGTAGGGTTCGGTGCTGCGATAGGGCTGGGGGCATTACGGTCTGTGGCAACTGCGCAAAGTGCCGAAGTCGCAGGGTTGGTGCAGATCGTCTCCGTTTGTCTGGGTGCATGGGCATTCGTCTGTGCCTCGATCGTGTTTAAAGGCCTGTTGAATGAGATCAGCACGGAATGAGAGAGAACAAAGCGATGATTCCCCGAATCCTGATAGTGATTCACGTGAATAGGGGGGTGAGGGCACCTAAATTGTACTGAATCGCGGTTTGCGTTGTGGGTAACTCTGTGGATAACACCAGATGTGGATAGAGGGTCGTAAAAGTTGACCTAAGGGCCGCGCAACAAAGCTGCGCGAAATGGTATGTTGGCGCAATCACCTTAGGCTAAATTATTGAATTTCCATAAAAATAAGAAAAATGGCAAAAAAGTGGAAATAGGTGTAAAATCTGCTTGCGGCCATGTGGAACTAACACTAGAACCCCTTTTACCGGAGGCGCAAACGAGCGTCACACGGGGCAGCGGAGGGAACGGAGCGGAGACGCCGAGGACTTTGAAGCGAAGCAGAATTCGGAGAGATTGACTGGCGGGCGCGCAGTGAGAATTGCGCATCGGTTTAGTTTTTGTCTCCACGTTATTTGAAAATAGAATATCTGAAGAGAT
>NZ_CANMQD010000001.1:1947500-2054126 GCF_947499945.1 uncultured Sulfitobacter sp.
TTCTGGATCAAATCAAGCGCGAAAAGGGCGTTTGGTGAATGCCTTGGCAGTAAGAGGCGATGAAGGACGTGATACTCTGCGATAAGTCATGGGGAGCCGAGAATAGGCTTTGATCCATGAATTTCCGAATGGGGCAACCCACCTGATACTATGTTATTACTACTCATTCGTGAGTAGCTAATAATGTGGTTAACCAGGTATTTCTTTGTTGAATATATAGACTCAGAAAAGCAAACCCGGGGAACTGAAACATCTAAGTACCCGGAGGAAAGGAAATCAATATGATACTCCCCTAGTAGCGGCGAGCGAACGGGGACCAGCCGAGCCATGAGTGTGGTTAGAATGCGTTGGAATGCGCAACCAAAGTGGGTGATAGTCCCGTATAAGAAGCATGATTGGACGTATTAAGTAGGGCGGAACACGTGAAATTCTGTCTGAAGATCGGAGGACCACCTTCGAAGGCTAAGTACTCCTTACTGACCGATAGTGAACCAGTACCGTGAGGGAAAGGTGAAAAGCACCCCGACGAGGGGAGTGAAACAGTACCTGAAACCGAACGCCTACAATCAGTTGGAGGGCCCTTGCGGCCTGACAGCGTACCTTTTGTATAATGGGTCATCGACTTGGTCTCTCAAGCAAGCTTAAGCCGTTAGGTGTAGGCGCAGCGAAAGCGAGTCTTAATAGGGCGAATGAGTTTGAGGGATCAGACCCGAAACCGAGTGATCTAGGCATGGCCAGGTTGAAGGTAAGGTAACACTTACTGGAGGACCGAACCCACATCTGTTGAAAAAGATCGGGATGAGCTGTGCCTAGGGGTGAAAGGCCAATCAAACTCGGAGATAGCTGGTTCTCTGCGAAATCTATTTAGGTAGAGCGTCGACCGAATACCATCGGGGGTAGAGCACTGGATGGGTAATGGGGCCCCACAGGCTTACTGATCCTAACCAAACTCCGAATACCGATGAGTACTAGTCGGCAGACACACGGCGAATGCTAACGTCCGTCGTGAAGAGGGAAACAACCCTGACCTACAGCTAAGGCCCCTAATTCATGGCTAAGTGGGAAAGCAGGTGGGACGACCAAAACAACCAGGAGGTTGGCTTAGAAGCAGCCATCCTTTAAAGATAGCGTAACAGCTCACTGGTCTAAATAAGTTGTCCTGCGGCGAAGATGTAACGGGGCTCAAGCCATGAGCCGAAGCTTAGGATGCATTTATTGCATGGTAGCAGAGCGTAGTGTGACATAGTTCCATGTGTCCTTACCTACTTCGGTAGGATTGGACACGCGGAGCTTTCTGTGAAGCGGGCCTGTGAGGGATCCCGTGGAGAGATCACTAGTGAGAATGATGACATGAGTAGCGACAAAGAGTGTGAGAGACACTCTCGCCGAAAATCCAAGGGTTCCTGCTTAAAGCTAATCTGAGCAGGGTAAGCCGACCCCTAAGGCGAGGCCGAAAGGCGTAGTCGATGGGAACCAGGTTAATATTCCTGGGCCAGATGGAAGTGACGGATCTCGAGGGTAGTTCATCCTTATCGGATTGAATGGGCTGCTTAGAGGTTCCTGGAAATAGCTCCATCGTTAGATCGTACCCTAAACCGACACAGGTGGATAGGTAGAGAATACCAAGGCGCTTGAGAGAACTATGTTGAAGGAACTCGGCAAAATACCTCCGTAAGTTCGCGAGAAGGAGGCCCGGTCGAAACGCAAGTTTTGGCTGGGGGCACAAACCAGGGGGTGGCGACTGTTTATTAAAAACACAGGGCTCTGCGAAGTCGTAAGACGACGTATAGGGTCTGACGCCTGCCCGGTGCCTGAAGGTTAAAAGGAGGGGTGAGAGCTCTGAATTGAAGCCCAGGTAAACGGCGGCCGTAACTATAACGGTCCTAAGGTAGCGAAATTCCTTGTCGGGTAAGTTCCGACCTGCACGAATGGCGTAACGACTTCCCCGCTGTCTCCAACATAGACTCAGCGAAATTGAATTACCGGTCAAGATGCCGGTTACCCGCGGTTAGACGGAAAGACCCCGTGCACCTTTACTACAACTTCACACTGGCATTAGGCCGAACATGTGCAGGATAGGTGGTGGGCTTTGAAGCAGGGACGCTAGTCCCTGTGGAGCCTCCCTTGAGATACCACCCTTGTTCTGCTTGATGTCTAACCGCGGTCCGTTATCCGGATCCGGGACCCTGTGTGGTGGGTAGTTTGACTGGGGCGGTCGCCTCCTAAATCGTAACGGAGGCGCGCGAAGGTTGGCTCAGACCGGTCGGAAATCGGTCGTTGAGTGCAATGGCAGAAGCCAGCCTGACTGCGAGACTGACAAGTCGAGCAGAGACGAAAGTCGGTCATAGTGATCCGGTGGTCCCGAGTGGAAGGGCCATCGCTCAACGGATAAAAGGTACGCCGGGGATAACAGGCTGATACTGCCCAAGAGTCCATATCGACGGCAGTGTTTGGCACCTCGATGTCGGCTCATCTCATCCTGGGGCTGGAGCAGGTCCCAAGGGTACGGCTGTTCGCCGTTTAAAGAGGTACGTGAGCTGGGTTTAGAACGTCGTGAGACAGTTCGGTCCCTATCTTCCGTGGGTGTAGGATACTTGAGAGGAGTTGCCCCTAGTACGAGAGGACCGGGGTGAACGATCCACTGGTGGATCTGTTGTGGCGCCAGCCGCAGTGCAGAGTAGCTATGATCGGACAGGATAACCGCTGAAGGCATCTAAGCGGGAAGCCCCCCTCAAAACAAGGTATCCCTGAGAGCCGAGGTAGACTACCTCGTCGATAGGCCAGAGATGTAAGCGTGGTAACACGTTCAGTTGACTGGTACTAATGGCTCGATAGGCTTGATTTGATCCAGTAACAGAGAGACTTAACGCCTCACTGAAACTGATCAGCGAGACATTCTTCGAATGCTCGTTATCAAAAGCATACACACACAATCAGCGTACTGACTTGGACATGAGGAATTTATTTGGTTTGGTGATCACAGCGTAAGCAAAACACCCGGTCCCATCCCGAACCCGGCAGTTAAGTGCTACTGCGCCGATGGTACTGCGTCTTAAGGCGTGGGAGAGTAGGTCATCGCCAAACCTAATAAGTTCCTCATGAGTATCTCTCTTCGATGTAATCAAAACGCCGTTCAGTGAAAACTGGGCGGCGTTTTGCTGTTTGAAGCATCGAGCTTTGTCAGCTGTTGCGCATGAAATAACTCGGGAGTGGGAAAAGGCTTCGCAAACAATACCTGGCCTATTACCGTCAGCATGCCCTGTGGCACGTTGCTAGGGCCCGGCAGACAGGTGCGACGGATGCCCCCTCTGCTGTCGGTATGCTCTTGATGACACTGTCAACCAGCCGATCATCGCAGACCTTCCAAGGTTCTGAAATCGGCCTTTCTCTATACCATGATTGCTGAAAACGTCGTTTGCCAGAAAGTTAGTGGCAATCTCCGTCTCCCAAAATGGACCACATTTATCCTGATCCAGCGCAAACCCTCCGGATCACCCCGTTCTTGTAGCAACACATCCAAAACCAAAATCCCAATACCAGCATCGCCTCCACCCATCCTCCGATAGATCAGAGACCTGTCAAACCATCCAAAACGCATACCCACCAGCCCAAAAAAAAACCTCCCCAAAAACTTCCAATGCAAAAAAATACTAACTACGAAACAAGCCAGCAACAAATACCTCACTATCCCTATACGAAGTCCCCCTTGACTTCATACCCCTCGGCCTGTGTAGCTGCCGACGAAACCAAAGAAGTTAAATGGCCAAAGTCAGTCCATTTCCGACCAAGTAAGAGGGACCACCATGCACGCCTATAGAAGCCAAACTTGCGCCGAATTAAATGCCACACATGTTGGCGAAAAAATCCGTTTGTCAGGATGGGTCCACCGCGTCCGTGATCATGGCGGTGTCTTATTTATCGACTTACGTGATCATTATGGCATGACCCAGTTAATCTGCGACCCTGACTCCGCTGCTTTTTCGCAAGTTGAAAAGGTACGTGCGGAATGGTGCATACGCATTGATGGCGAAGTAAAAGCGCGGGCACCTGATTTGATTAACACCAAAATCCCAACTGGCGAAATTGAAGTCTTTGTCCGTGAGCTTGAAGTTTTGGGCACCGTGAACGGTGAACTTCCGCTGCAAGTGTTTGGCGACCAGGAATATCCTGAAGAAACGCGTTTGCGTTATCGTTACCTCGATCTACGCCGTGAGAAGATGCAGCGCAATATGATCTTACGCTCTGACGTCGTGAGTTCCATTCGAAAACGGATGTGGGATCAATCCTTTAAGGAATTCCAAACACCTATCATTACTGCATCTTCACCGGAGGGTGCGCGGGACTTTCTTGTCCCCTCACGTCAGCACCCAGGTAAATTCTATGCCCTACCTCAGGCTCCGCAGCAGTTCAAACAGCTTCTTATGGTTTCGGGTTTTGACAAATACTTTCAAATCGCGCCGTGTTTCCGCGATGAAGACCCTCGTGCTGACCGCTCCCCCACGGACTTTTATCAACTTGACCTTGAGATGTCCTTTGTCGAGCAACAGGATGTGTTCGATACGATCCAACCTGTACTGACGGGCGTCTTCGAGGAGTTTGGTGGCGATAAGGCTGTGGATCAGGAGTGGCCACAAATTTCTTATAAAGATGCTGCGCTTTGGTATGGCTCGGATAAGCCTGACCTTCGTAACCCGATCAAGATGCAGGTGGTGTCGGAGCATTTCGCTGGTTCCGGCTTTGCTATTTTTGCGAAGCTGTTGGAGCAGGATGGTACACAAATTCGTGCAATCCCCGCGCCTAAGGGTGGTAGCCGAAAATTCTGTGACCGGATGAATGCCTTTGCGCAAAAAGAAGGCTTGCCTGGGATGGGATATATCTTCTGGCGCGATCAGGGCGAAGGCATGGAAGCAGCAGGGCCATTGGCCAAGAACATTGGACCAGAGCGGACGGAAGCCATCCGCCAGCAGCTTGGGCTGGGTGTTGGCGACGCCGCCTTCTTCCTTGGGGGTAAGCCGAAAGCTTTTGAAGCAGTGGCAGGGCGCGCGCGCAATGTCATTGGCGAAGAGTTGGGCCTGACGGATATGGACCGCTTTGCTTTTGCATGGATCGTGGATTTCCCGATCTATGAAAAAGACGAGGAGAGCGGCAAGATAGATTTTGAACACAACCCGTTCTCGATGCCGCAGGGTGGTATGGAGGCTTTGAACGGTGATCCGCTTCAGGTGCTTGGGTATCAGTATGACCTAGCGTGTAACGGATACGAGTTAGTTTCGGGCGCGATCCGAAATCACCGCCCGGAGATCATGTTTAAAGCATTTGAAATTGCCGGTTACGGTAAAGACGAGGTTGAGAAACGGTTTGGTGGTATGGTTAACGCCTTCCAATATGGTGCTCCGCCGCATGGTGGCTGCGCTGCTGGGATTGACCGCATTGTGATGCTGCTTGCAGAAGAGAGCAACATTCGCGAAGTTATTCTTTTCCCGATGAATCAGCGTGCGGAAGACTTGATGATGAACGCACCAAACGATCCGATGCCAGACCAATTGATGGAGCTTGGCCTACGCGTAATCCCGCTGGACTAAACAAGAGCGCCGCAGATAACTGCGGCGCTCTTTCGATATGGTTGGTGACCTTACTCGTTTTGAATGAATGGGCGCTCCGTCTCTAGGAATGTTCCAAGGTTGTCGCCCATCTGAACAGTACCATCTGCAACATTCACTGCGGCGGCAATGCCGAGCCCGACAACAGCGGCGGTGAGAACAACCCAGTCAACGGTCACAGCGCCGGATGTGTCATGTGAGAAGCTGCGTAGAAATGTGATCATTTCGATATCCTTGTTCCTCTGTGTTGAGGAAAGAATAGCGTCTGAATAAGGCGCGAATTAGAGGATAGGTAAGGGAAGTGCTTTGCATTTGATGCAAACGAGTAGCTCTCATCAGGGGTTGGCGATCCGCCGGATGCAGCCTATCACTCCTGTATGAATAACAATCCGCCTTCTGATACTCTTTTAGGGATGCCAGTTCCGAATTGGTCAACGCCAAGAATTCCAAACTGGGACGTGGTCGAAGGCCAATATGTCCGCCTCGAACGTATGAACGCGGAGGATCATGCGGCATTACTCTACCGCGCATTCGCGGAGCACGATCAGGTCTGGGATTATATGGCCTATGGTCCATTCTCATCTGCGTCGCAATACCATCGCTGGGTGCGTGACCATGCGGCCATGGATGATACGTATTTCTACGCCATCAAGAATTTGGAAACCGGAAACTGGGAGGGCGTTGCAAGCTATTTGCGCGCTGCACCTGAGGCGGGCTCTATTGAGGTCGGACATATCAATTACAGTCCAGCGCTCCAACGAACGCGGGCGGCGACCGAAGCCATGTATCTGATGATGTCATGGGCGTTCGACGCAGGGTACCGCCGCTATGAATGGAAGTGTAACGCACTCAATAAGGCATCGCGACGCGCGGCCCAGCGTTTCGGCCTTAGCTATGAGGGTGTGTTTCGTCAGGCCACGGTCTCAAAGGGACGCAACCGGGACACTGCGTGGTTTGCAGCAATTGACGCAGAGTGGCCATCTCTGAAGGAAGCATATGCGGCTTGGCTGTCGCCGACAAATTTTGACGCTGCAGGGCGGCAACGCGAGAGCCTTGGGGATATGACGCGCCTTGTGCGGGTGTCCGACGATCCGGCCTTGCCTTCCTAGCGTTTATATTGCGATTCTGTCTGCAAGCCGTTGCTGGATCAGTCCTGCTATTTGCGCCATCTCCGATGTTGTCGCTTCCCCGGACGCGCGCTTGTTTGCGAGTGCGCGTGCAGCCTGTTCCATGCGGTTGTCCTCGACCGACCGGGCGACCCCTTGCAGGAACTGTGCGATGTAGTCCAGTGCTTTGTCGTTGGGCAGATTGTCCAGTAACTCCGCCGCGTAGTTGATATCATCGTGATAGGCGATTTGATCGGGCGAGACCTGCTCATCTACGATCGCGCGAAGACCGGGGGGCTGGCGATCCGCAGGCAGTGATGCAAGAACCATCTGCTGAAACACGGCAAGAGAGGTAATGGGTTTGCCAAGGAAGCCCTGTGCACCAGCGGCCATTGCCTCACCCTCAAGCATGTCATCGCCGGAAGTGGCAAGTACAACGCTTTTTTCCGTCTCGGTTTGTGCAAGCTCTGCAATCAGGTCAGCACCATTGCCATCTGGCAGGCCCATATCAACAACCACCACAGAAGGACGGTACACTTGGAGGTGCCTGCGTGCAGATCGTATGCAGTCTGCGCGTCTGATCCGCGCACCGGAGCGTAGGCACAGTAGGCGCATGGCTTCGCAAGCGTAGCGGCTGTCTTCTACCACCAGAACCGTGAGGCCCAGCAGGGGACGCGCAGCGGTTGGCGCGGGATAGTTTGCCGCAAATGGGTCATTGGTATCCATCGTGCTCTCCGATTCCATACAAGTTTCCCTATTCTGGCGCAGGCCTCCCTAAGAGAGAGTTAACACGCCGCATTGCACGTCGATCTTTTGCAGCCCATAAACGCAAAAAGCCAAAGCTGTGAGGAGAATACCATGATCGGACGTCTTAACCATGTGGCCATCGCTGTGCCTGACCTTGAGGCTGCAGCGGACCAGTACCGCAATGCGCTGGGTGCCAATGTCGGCGCACCGCAGGATGAGCCTGACCATGGCGTGACGGTCATTTTCATTGAGTTGCCGAACACCAAGATTGAATTGCTTTATCCCTTGGGAGAGAATTCCCCGATTCAGGGGTTTCTGGACAAGAACCCCGCCGGCGGCATTCACCACATCTGTTATGAGGTAGATGATATTATTGCGGCGCGTGACCATCTGCTTACCACTGGCGCGCGGGTATTGGGGACCGGCGAGCCAAAGATTGGTGCGCATGGCAAACCTGTGATCTTCCTCCACCCCAAGGACTTCAACGGTGCCCTCGTTGAGCTGGAGCAAGTCTAATGGGTCCCGTCTCGGCCATTGTTCTGTATGCGATCGTCTGGTTCATGTTGTTCCTGATCATCTTGCCCATTCGTGTGCAGACGCAGGGTGACCTCGAAGATATCGTGCCTGGCACCCACGCAGGGGCGCCGGAACACCACCACCTAGGTAAAAAGGCGCTGTGGTGTACGGGCTTATCCTTCCTCATCTGGGGAAGCTTTGTGGCGATCATTCTTTCAGGTGTGATCAGCGTCGATAATCTGGAGGATTGGGTGGGCCGCGGTGCTCCTGCGGCAGTAACTGGAACAAATGAGTAAAAGTCGCAGCACCCAAGATCGGGATCACCAGGTTTAGCAGCGGAATGGAGAGCGGCATCGCCATAAGTATGCCCGCGACCCAGACGGTGAGGAAGTGCTTGCGGCGCAACTCCTTGGCGCGTTTGCGGCCCACGCGGCGCATGGCAACCAACATGAAGTATTCCCGCCCCAGCAGAAAGCCGTTCACCGTCCAGAAGATGAAGAGCGCGATGGGCGCGAAGATCACATAGAGAACCAGCGCGAGCAAGTTCACGATGACAATCACGCCGAGAAAGCCGAATGTATCACGCAAGGCCTCGCCAAAGGGTGTGCGGGGCTGTTGCGCGATGTTGGGGTAGTGTACGGCCTCTACCGCGTCTGCCACGTCGTCTAGGAACAGTGACGTGATGGCGGAGGCAACGGGCACCATCAGGAACACCGACAGGAGCAGTGCCAAGACGACTGCACCCCAGCTAAAGACGTTATCGAGCCATTGGATTTCGCCGACGAATGGCAATGAAATGCTGTCGCCTGTGAGCCACCCGACAAGGACGGACAAACACCAAGTAAAGGCGATGAGAAGCGTAACTGCACCGCCGACGCCAAGCAGCAGAACACGGCGAAAACGGGGATCGCCCAACTGACTCAACGCAAGGCTGATTGCCTTGAAAACAGTGTCTAAAGCCATGTTGTGATCGTCTCTATATCGGGGCGGGGGCGCTCTGGTGGCGTGCTCGTCTCGGTCGCGATATGGATGAGGCCTGCGATACGCTCATGCGAAGCGAGGTTGAATCCTTGCTCCATGAATTCGCGGTCGTGGCTCACCCAACCGCTGAGCCAGTTTGCACCCCATCCCGCGGCAAGTGCGGCGTTGAGCAAGGCGAGGCAAACGGCGCCTACGGTGTAAGTTTGCTCTAATGCGGGAATTTTCGGGGAGTCTCGCTGCACTTCGATCACGGCTACGGCCAGATGTCCTTGGTCAAATTGCGTACGGCCTTTGGTGATTTGGTCAGGGGCGAGGTTGAGCGTTTCGCCCCGAGTTTGGGCAAGCTCTGCCAATGGTCCCATCGCAGCACGGTCCACGATGATAAAGCGCCACGGCTCAAGCTTGCCATGATCAGGCGTGCGCGATGCGGCGGTGAGCAGTTGCATCAGCATATCGCGGTCAGGCACGGGGCCTGTAAGTGTCTTCGCCGGCCGCGAGCGGCGCGTCAGCAGGAAATCAAGTGCGGCAGGGTTTGGTACGGGCATTCTTATAGACCTATCTCATAGCTCATGTCGTCGATCAGCGCTTTGTGAAAGGCGGTGACGCGGGCGTTGGGTTGGCGTAAGTGCATAGCTTCGGCCATGGGATCTGGTGCGGTGATCTTGCTGCCGCTCAACTCCTCCATCACGGCATGGCCGCAGAAGGGGACATAGACTTCGGAATAGCCGCCTTCATGCACAACGACCAGCTTTCCGTTGCATACCTCGTTGGCGGTTTGTTTGATGCGGGCCGTCATATCCCGGAAGGTCTGGGCGGAGGCGAGCATGGAACCGAGTGGATCGGGCATGGCGCAGTCATAGCCGCAAGCGACGATGATGATGTCGGGATTGAACGCCTTGATCTGAGGGATCACGATGGTGTCGATTGCGTGCAGGTAGCCGTCATGGCCTAAGCCGGGGGGCAGCGGGAGATTGAGGTTAAACCCCTCACCTGCGCCCTCACCGCGATCAAGCAGGGGGCCGCTTTCCAACGGGTAGTTGTTTTCCTGATGTAGCGAGATCGTCAGCACATCATTGCGCCCGTAAAAGATTTTTTCTGTGCCATTACCGTGGTGCACATCCCAATCAAGGACAACAGCGCGGGTAATACGCCCCTCGCTGCGGGCAGCCTCAATGGCGATGGCGATATTGGCAAGCAGGCAAAAGCCCATGGGTTTGTCTGGCTCACAATGATGACCCGGAGGGCGGGAGAGGGAATAGGCGTTGTCGATCTCACCACTCATCACGGCGCGCACTGCGGCAGTGGCGAGGCCTGCGGAAAGCGTCGCAATCTCGTAGCCGTCTTTGGCGAAGGGGGCGTGGTGCCCCAACTCACCGCCATTTGCATCAGAGGCGGCTTTGAAGGTGTCGAGGTAGGAGGCGGGATGCACGCGGAGCAGCTCCTCTCGAGTGGCATGCTCTGCCGTGCGCATGTTCAGTTCACGGGCGAGGCCGGTAACATCCATCAGGTTTTTGAAACGGCGCTTGGTCTCTGGGCTTTCCGGCAGTCCGCCAGCCGCCAGAGGCTGCACCAAACCGCCCAAGGGCAGCGTCATGGCATAGTTGCCCCCTGCGTGCCAAAACGTTCGCTCATCCCAGAAAAATCCGGTTGCCATAGTGCTCTCCTATCGTTGAAGCGGAGCGTGGCAAAGTGGGCGAGAATTGTCCACGGCTGGCATGGCGCTAATACTATTTCTTGCAAAAGGCGCGTTTGAGCTCTGATATAGCGTCAATCTGGGATGAGGATAGGCCGTCTTGCACCAAGGAACCGAGGAACTCCTGTAGCAGATCCCAAGAGGCATCGCCGTCAATCTTGTAAAGGCGGCGACCAAGGCGTGTCACAGCTTGCTCCGGCCCTTGGCATTGGTTCATCAGCCAGCGGCCAAGGATTTGCATCTCGTCAGCTTCATCCTTGGAACAGCCGACCACTGCGCGAAGCTGCTGGCCCATATGTTCGCGCTGGTCGAGCGTGGGCAGGTCGTCCAACTCAATGAACGCTTGCCCGATCGCACAGATTGCAATGCGCGGATCATCAATGCCCTCAACAGGATGCGCATTGGTTTGTTTGCGAAAGGCCAGTTTGCGCGGGGCATTTTTGATTGTCGTTGCTGCGTCTTGGGCGGCGTGGATGGCATCGCGGGGATTGTTACGCACCCAGAACCAGATCGCGCCGCCAATGGCGCTCAAAATCAATAGAAGTATGGGCATGGTAAAATCTCTCGCTTGAATATCTTTACAGTATACGAAGATGTTACCGCTAGGGAAGTGTCCTTAGCTGCCTACCATCCCCACGATCTCATAGGTTTTCTTGAGGATCGGAGCGGTGATTTCGCGGGCTTGGAGTGCGCCCTTTGCCAGCAGTTTGTCGATTTCGGTTACGTCACTCATCAGACGTGCCATCTCGGTCGAGATCGGGCTGAGTTTTGCCACAGCCAGTTCTGCGAGCGCAGGTTTGAAGGTGCCGAATTGCTGACCGCCAACGTCTGCCAAAACCTGTTCGACCGTTTGCTCGTTAAGCGCGGCGTAGATGTTTACCAGATTGCGCGCCTCGGGGCGGTCTTTGAGGCCTTCGATCTCGGAGGGCAGCGCGTCGGGGTCTGTCTTCGCCTTGCGAATTTTCTTGGCGATGGTGTCGGCGTCATCGGTCATGTTGATGCGGCTGGCGTCAGAGGGATCAGACTTAGACATCTTTTTGGAGCCGTCGCGCAAGGACATGACGCGGGTTGCAGCCCCTTCGATTACAGGTTCAGTCACGGGAAAGAAATCAACGCCGTAGTCGTGGTTGAACTTGGCCGCAATGTCGCGGGTCAACTCAAGGTGCTGTTTCTGGTCTTCCCCTACGGGCACATGGGTCGCGTGATAAATCAAGATATCAGCGGCCATCAGCGCAGGATAACCGAACAGGCCCAGCGACGACTGCTCGGCGTTTTTGCCGGCCTTGTCCTTGAATTGTGTCATGCGGCTCATCCAGCCCATGCGCGCGACGCAGTTAAAGATCCACGCGAGTTGCGCATGCTCTGGCACCGCGGATTGATTGATCAGGACTGATTTTTCAGGGGAGATACCGCTTGCAATGAAACCGGCAGCCAACTCACGCGTATTGTGCCGCAACTTGGCAGGGTCTTGCCAAACCGTGATGGCGTGCAGATCGACCATGCAATAGATAGTCTGGAAATCGCCCACATTCTGCATATCCACAAAGCGTTTGATCGCGCCCAGATAGTTGCCCAGCGTGAGGCCGCCCGAAGGCTGGATGCCGGAAAATACGCGGGGGGTAAATTTGGTTTCGGTCATGGGATGCTCCGGTTGGGGCTGGATATGCTGTTGCGATGGGCTTACCCATGGCGCAGGTTCCCGTCAACAGACCGAAAGAGACCGATGCCAAACGAGTACACGCCACAAAACGATCCTGATTTCGAGCCACCTTTCAATAAACTGCCTGTTGTGGTGGTGGTCCTGTTCCTGCTGATGGCGGGGGTCGAGGCGGTGCTGTCGCTGGGCGAGGCGGGGTTGGTAGGCGGACCAAACGCGATAGGTTGGCGTCTGGCACTCGTGCGCGACTGGGGATTCTCGGGTGATTTGTTCGATGCGATGATTGCGCAAAACTACTGGACTGCACAACATGTTGCACGGCTCATTACCTATCCGTTTATCCACCTCAGCTTCACCCACGCGCTGCTCGCGATCGTTCTGATGTTGGCGCTGGGGAAGATGGCGGCAGAAGTGATGGGGCAGTTTGCGATGCTGGCGCTGTTTATGCTGTCGGGCATTGGTGGGGCATTGGCCTATGCTCTTCTGCTGGATGACCCTGTCTGGCTGGTGGGTGCCTACCCGTCTGTTTATGGTCTGATCGGCGGCTACAGCTTTTTGATGTGGCGTAGGTTGGGGGCAACGGGCGGCCAGCAGATGCAGGCGTTTACCCTCATCGGAATGCTGATGGGCCTACAATTGGTCTGGAGCCTGTTCGGCACCGTAGGCAACGGCTGGGTCGCGGAATTATCAGGTTTTATCTGCGGTTTCTTACTTTGCTTTCTTTGTGCCCCCGGCGAATGGGCAAAGATATTGGGGCGGTTGCGCCAGCGCTAACCGCCGCGCCGCATGGCTGATTTAAACTCTGACAATCTGAATGCCCCAAAGAGTTGCCCCGCGCCAAAATAGACCACAGCGCCAATGCTCAGAAGGATCAGAAGGCCCAACCCGCGCCACCATGGTAGGGCAAGCAATGGGCCGATTTGCAGGTTTACGAACCATAGCACAGCACCCATTACCACGGATGCCGCAATGATCCGCCAGATGCGTTTGCGAAAGCGAGCGTCGACACGTGCCGCATCGCCAAAGCCACGTGCGCCGAAGGCCAGTTGTGCATACATCGCCCAGCCTGCCACTGTCGCGGCGATTGCAGGGGCAAGCCAGCCGACCCACGGCGCCAAGCCAATCGCGAGGCCTGCATTCACGGTCATTGCAACCACAGCGTAGTAGAAAGGCCGCTTTGTATCGGCGCGCGCGAAGTAAAGGGGCTGCACGATCTTTTGCAGAACAAAGGCAGGCAGACCGAGGCCATAGATCATTACGGCAGTGGCAATCGCAGCGGTATCATCAGGACCAGAAGCGCCTCGCTCGAACAGAACAGAAATGAGCGTAAGCGGGATAACCATAAGCGCGATGGCGGAAGGGATAGTAAGCGCGAGCGAGATTTCGGCAGCGCGGCTGAGTGCGGATTTTGCACCTGCATCATCACCTGCCTGAAGGCGACGCGAAAGTTCGGGGAGGAGGACGATGCCCACAGCGATACCGACCACGCCCAAGGGGAGTTGATAGAGCCTGTCAGCCGCGAAAAGCCAGCTCACTGCGTTCTCATATTGCGATGCGACCAATTGGCCTACGACAAGATTGATTTGCATCACACCGGAGGCGAGGGCGGCAGGCAGGGCAATCATTACCAGATCGCGCATGTCCTTGTTCCAGCGTGGACGCTTGGGTCGCAGGTCAAATCCCGCTTGGGACGCTGCGCGCCACGTAAGGGCAAGCTGTGCGACACCTGCAATCGGGATCGCCCATATAAGCCAGTTAATGGCTTCGCCCCCTGTCACTGCAGCCATGGTTAGGGCGGAAATGACAAAGATGTTGAGCAGTACGGGTGCTGCGGCGGCCACGGCAAAGCGGCCTGTGGCGTTGAGGATGCCAGAGAAGAGAGCCGAAAGCGACATGAACAGGATGTAGGGAAAGGCGATGCGGCCAAAGCCGACAGTCATGTCAAAACGTGCGTCGTCGGAAAAACCCTCCGCCGTGGCCCAAACCAGCGCAGGCATAAAGATCATGCCAAGGGCGGTCAGAAGTGTGACAACAAAGAACAGTCCTGAAAACGCGTTTTGGGCAAAGGCGGCAGCGTCCGTATCGGCCTCAAGGCGCTTGGAAAACATCGGCACAAAGGCTGCGTTAAACGCCCCTTCGGCAAAGAAGCGGCGGAACATATTGGGTAAGCGGAAGGCGGCCACAAATGCGTCCATCACAGGGCCAGGGCCGACAAGCGACAGGATCATAACTTCGCGCACAAAGCCCAAGATGCGGCTCAACAGGGTCCAGACCCCTACAGTGAAAAAGCCTGTCATCAGGCGAATGGGTTTCATGGTGTTTGCCTTTGCTGCGCTTAGTGCATGGCGTAGCGATTGGACGCAGCCGTTGCAAATGTCTTTTGTGAGTGGTTGCGCGTGCGCGGATTTTTCCCGATGGTGCGCGGGATATGACACCTAAACGCATCTTTCTCACGGGCGCCACTGGTACGGCGGGCCGTGCTACGCTGGCAGCCTTGCAAGAGGCGGGCCACGAGGTTGTGTGTTTTACCCGCGCCGTGGCCGATTTGGATGCGGAGGTGCGTGTCGGGGACGCTGGTGATCCGATATCACTTATCCGGGACGGATTGCGTGGTGAGGCGTTTGACGCCGTCGTGTCTTGCATTGCATCGCGTACGGGCACGCCGCGCGATGCTTGGCTGGTGGATTATGGGCACAACTCGGTATTGTTGGACGCGGCAAAGGCAGCGGGCATCGTGCAGTTTGTCATGCTTTCGGCCATTTGTGTGCAAAAGCCGCTTTTGGAATTTCAGCATGCCAAGCTGGCGTTTGAAGCGGAGTTAATGGCTTCAGGGCTGACCTACTCCATTGTGCGGCCAACAGCGTTTTTCAAATCGCTGTCGGGCCAATTGGACCGTATGCGGGCGGGTAAGCCGTTTTTGGTGTTTGGGGATGGTAAGTTGACGGCGTGCAAGCCGATCAGCGACCGAGATTTAGGGGCGTTTATTGCAAGCTGTGTGGGCAATCCCGAGCGCGCCAATCAGGTGTTGCCCATTGGTGGCCCTGGCCCTGCGATTACGCCGATGGATCAGGCCGAGGCGCTGTTTGCGCTGCTGGGGAAACCTGTGCGTGTAAAGCGGGTGCCTGTAGCGATGATGGATGCCATTCGCAGTGTGCTGCGCGTTTTGGGGAAGGTCAGCCCCAAGATGGCGGATAAGGCCGAGTTGGTTGGCATCGGGCGCTATTATGCAACGGAATCAATGCTGGTTTGGGATGGCACCCGCTATGATGCGGATGCTACGCCCGAAACAGGTACGGACACCCTGTTTGAGTTTTACGCGACATTGCTTTCAGAGGGCCGCAGTGTTGCGCTGGGCGATCATTCGGTTTTCTGAGGCGGCGCGATCTGGACCCACCGTGCTGTGACTGCGAGAGCGGCAATGCAGATCAGTCCGCCAACGGTGTACCAGCCAAGGATGCGCTGAAGATCATCCGCTGGCAATAACCCTGCATCACTCGCGGTCGTCGCGGCAAGGATGAGAGTTCCAGCGAAGAGCACTTTTCCACCGAGGCTTTTGAGCGACAGATAAGTCGCGCGGGTGCCGTCCTCCAGCAAGGGTTGGATGCGGGCGAGGATGAAGGGGTTGGCGAGCGAGTCTGGCACAATGCGCAATAGCAGCACGCCGATGATCAGCGTGGAGGTGCTGGTAGCGAGTGCGCCGATGAGTGCGATTTGCAGGCCGAAGGCGCAGAGCAGCAGTAGCGGCAGGCCCAACGCGTGGCGCAATCGCAGAGCGGCCAAGGAGGCAAGTACAGAGGTCAGCATCATCGCGCTTGTGATGGCTCCGCTGACCAGCGGAGCATCGGCGGCAAGGCCCCATCCCTCAAGTGCTGTGAGGATGAAGGGCTGACCAAAGACAAAGGGTAGGTGGCTGAATCCGTACATCAAAACCGAGAGAGTGAAGAGCCATGCTAGGACGGGATGTAAGAGGGCAGTTTTGAGTGTGGCAAGCTGGCCGCGCAGCGCCTCCATCGCTTTGCGCGGCGGCTCGGACATGGCAAACACCAAGAGAGCGGCGATGGCGAATGCAAGCGCTGTGGCAAAGAAAGGCAAGCTGTCTGACCACATGCTCATCGCGCCGCCAAAGATCGCGGAGAGGGCGAAGCCTACCAGCGAGAAACGCCATGCGCGGACTTCTTGTTCTTCGACTTCATCGGCGCGGCCTGCGGCCTCCAGCGACTCGTATAGTAGGGAAGAATCGGTTCCAGATTTGAAGGCGGAGCCAGCGCCGAGGAGTGCTTGGCCCAAAGCGAAAAGGGCAAAGCTGCCGCTTAAGGCAAGCACGAGGCAACCTAGTAGGGAGCAGAGCGTAGACAGCAGAAGCGTAAACCGGCGGCCGATGCGGTCTGAGAAATAGCCGGAGGGTACTTCGAGGACCGTGACGGAGATATCGTAGACGGAATAGAGGATGATCGCCTCTGCGCCTGACAAGTTGCTCTGAAAATAAAGGAACCAGACCGCTTGCCAGAACAGCAGGGAATTGAGGAATTGAAACCACGGGATCAGCGCAATGGTGCGCGTGGCACTTATCAACTGTCGGCGCGGGCAACCCCTTCGAGAATCGCCTCGCGAAGACGCTTTTCAAGCGTGCGCTGTTTGCTTTCGGAATAGTATTTTAGGCCAAACATATCCTTCACATAGAAGGTATCGACGACCTGCTCCCCGTAGGTCGCAATCACGGCATTGGCGACATAGACATTGGCCGCCGCAAGAGTGCGTGCGAGATCATAGAGAAGGCCGGGACGATCGCGGGTGTCCACTTCGATGATCGTATAAATCTCGGAGCCGTCATTGTCGAAAGTGATAGAAGTCGGCACGCGGAACGCTTTTTCGCGCTTTTTTACCTTATCGCGGGACTTTAGCGCATCGCGGGCGATCACTTCACCCCTCAGAGTCTTCTCGATCATCTGGCGCAGGCGGGGCAGTTTTGAGGCCTCATAGGCGTTGCCCTCACTGTCCTGAATCCAAAACGCATCGGTGATATAGCCGTCTTTGGTTGTATAGCTGCGGGCATCCACCACGTTGGCACCAACCAGTGCCAGGGCACCGGCAAGGCGGCTAAAGATGCCGTGGTGATCAGGCATGACAAAACAGGCACGCGTCGCGTCGCGGTCCTCGTCGGGGTGCAGATCAATCTGGACCACATCAGGATCCACATCGCGCAGCAGTTTCGCAAAAACGACATGGGCAGTCACATGCAGACCCTGCCAATAAGGGTCATAATGGCGCCCTGTCTCGATCTGGAGGGCCTTCTTGGGCCAGTCAGGTAATGCCTCGCGCAGGGCCTTCTTCGCCTCTGCACCTCTGTTCTGGCGGTTGAGGTCTTCAAGGCCGGTTTCCAGCGCACGCTCGGTCTGGCGGTAGAGGGCGCGGATCAGTACGGCCTTCCAGTTGTTCCATGTGTCAGGACCGACGCCGCGAATATCACAAACCGTCAGGACGCATAACAGGTCAAGGCGCTTCACGGTCTGGACGGCTTTGGCAAAGTCGCGGACAGTGCGCGGGTCGGAGATATCACGCTTTTGCGCCATATCAGACATCAGCAGGTGATAGCGCACAAGCCATTCGACGGTATCGACTTCGTCTTGTTTGAGGCCGAGGCGCGGCGCCACTTTTCGCACGATCTGAGCCCCGAGGATGGAGTGGTCTTCGGACCTGCCTTTGCCGATATCATGCAGCAACAGAGCCACATAAAGCACTTTGCGGTTCACACCACGGTTCAGGATAGAAGAGGCCACGGGCAACTCTTCTTCCAACTCGTTCTTCTCAATACGGGCGAGGTTGGCAATGGTCTGGATGATATGCTCGTCCACAGTATAGCTGTGATACATATTGAACTGCATCATCGCCACGATCGGCTCAAACTCGGGGATAAACGCTGCAAGCATGCCCAACTCGTTCATGCGGCGCAGGGCACGCTCGGGGTTGCCATGTTTGAGCAGCAGATCAAGGAAAATGCGCTGGGCTTCGGGATTGGTCCGAACGGTGTCGGTGATCAGGTGCAGGTTCGCTTTGACCGTTCGCATAGCGTCGGGATGGATGAGCATGCCCGTACGCAGCGCTTCTTCAAACAGCCGCAGCATGTTCAGCGGATCGCTCAGAAATGCGGCTTCGTCTGCAATCGCGATCCGGTTGTGGACAACCCGATAACCCTCTTTGATCTTTGGCTTGCGGCGGAACCAGCGCTCCAGCAGCGGCTCGGACTTTACATGCATGTCCTCAAGTTTGGTCAGAAAGATGCGCGTAAGATCCCCTACTACGGTGGCGTGGCGGAAATAGGCCTGCATAAAGACTTCGACAGCGCGGCGGCCGTTTTGATCCTCGTATTGCATTGCTTCGGCCACACTCACTTGCATGTCAAAAGTGAGCTGTTCGGTGGCTCGTTTTGTTAGCAGGTGCAGGTGTCCGCGCACGGCCCAAAGGAAGTTTTCAGCGGCTTTGAAGGTCTCGTATTCCTCTGCGCGGAACACACCAGCGGCGACGAGATCAGCGGAATGTTCTACGCCGTGAATGTATTTCGCGATCCAGAATAGAGATTGAAGGTCGCGTAGCCCGCCTTTGCCCTCTTTGACGTTCGGCTCGACCACATATCGCTGGCCTTGTTTGAGGTGGCGGCTGTCACGCTCCTCCAGCTTTGCCTCAATGAACGCTTGACCAGAGCCAGAGAAGAGGTCGCGTTTGAGGGTTTCATCCAGTTGCTCGGCCAGATCGGTGTCGCCGCAGACATATCGGTGCTCCAGCAGAGCGGTCTGGATGGTGTAATCTTCTGTCGCCAGCTGCACGCAGTCCGTTATCGTGCGGGTTGCATGCCCGACCTTCAGCTTTAGGTCCCACAGGATATATAGCATCGCCTCGATGATGGTGTTCGTCCATTTGGTGCTCGTATTTGGCACCAAAAACAGAAGGTCTACGTCCGAGAAGGGGGCCATCTCTCCACGGCCATAGCCGCCAACACCGATCACGCTGAGTACGGGTGCTTTCTTTGGGGCTGGATGGAGGTGCTGTGTGGTGACGAAAAGCGCCGATTTTACCATGCCGTCCGTCAGATAAGTATAGGAGGCGGTCATCGCTGCCGCATCAAATGGCGCTGCAGAAAAAGCAGATGCAATTGCCGCGCGCCCGTTGGCTTGTGCGGCTTTCAAAATTTCAATGGTTTCGGAGCGCAGGTCTGCAGGGGTTGCAGCGCGTTCTGCGGCCTCGGCAATCTGTGCGTCGATTGCGAGGTGGTTATAGATCTCGTTGGGTGATGCACTCAGACGCGGCGCAAGGGCGGCGTCTGAGTTTGGTTGGTCCGTGCTGTTCACTGGCGCACTCAGAAGCCTGCGCCGCCGAACGCCTTGGGTGCAGCTTCGAGTAGGACTACCTGATTGTTGCGCACCGTAGCGACAGCAAGGCCACGCTCGTTTGTGCCGTCTTTGAGCAGGCGGAAGATACCGTTTGCACCACGGAAACCGGCACCTTGGGTCAGTGCGGACGCTGTCAGTGCATTGCCCTTTTTACTTTTCACAAGTGAGCCAATGGCGGCGATACCGTCAAAGGCGAGACCTGCAATGTCCAAGGGACGCTCGCCGTAGGTCGCGTTATAACGTGCAGCGAAGGCCGCGCTTGCGCCTGGGTCAGGAAGAGCGAACCAGCCACCTTGGATGCCCGGAATGGCGAGCGTCTGTGCTGGGATATCCCAACGCGACAGGCCAACAAATTGTGTTGTGTTATTTTTGATGCCTGAGGCGGGTAGCAAGTCACCCAAAAGAGGCAAAGCCGTTGAGGAGTTCGCCGTCATGAACAGTGCGTTTGCGCCTGTGCTGTCGATGGCAGCTTTTACACGAGGGATTGCTGCGCGTACGGCCTCTTGGCTAAGCGCATACTCGATATCACCTGACATGGTGGCACCGTTTGCTGCGATTGCCCGCTGGATTGCGTTCCGCCCTAACTGACCGCCGATGTTGTTCGCATGAAGCACGACAATCTTGTCTTTGCCCGTGCGCTTTGCATAGCGGACCAAGCGGTTGGCGGTGGTGTCAAATGTTGGTCCAAGCACAAAGACGTTTCCGCCAGCGATTGTTGTATTATTGGAGAAGGACAGGACGTTCACACCAGATTCAGCAACAGCAACGCCTGCTGCATTTGCGGCTTCACCATAGACAGGTCCAAGAATAATCTTCGCGCCTTCTGCCACAGCCTGAGAAGCTGCTGTTGCGGCATTGGATGCTTTTCCTGCCGTGCCATATACCCGCAGATTGATCTTCACACCTTCAAGGTCGCGGATGGCAAGGCGTGCTGCGTTCTCGAGGTTCTTGGCCAGAAGATCGTCGGAGGCTGTGCCCCCACGCGGAACCAAAAGTGCAACAGCGATCGGCTCATTCGGGTCAATCTTGGGACCACCACCAAGGCCACCCAGCATCGCAGGATCACAGGCTGACAACATCATTGCAAAGATTGGCAGCATTAGCATCCGGATCGGCTTTCGGATGGTGCGCAGAATGGCAAACATGGTAACGGTACTCCCCAGTCAAAGGCGCAGGTACGGTCCTGCGCTGTCATTCCGGCAATCATATCGTGTCCAAGGAGCGGGTCCAGCGTTGAATATTAATATGCAGAAGTTAGCGCCCGGAATCACCTTTGTAGGTGTTCCGATAGGCACAGCACGCGACATAACCTTGCGTGCATTAGACGTGTTGGCGAGTGCCGATATGCTGGTGGCAGAGGATACCAGAAGCCTTCTTAAGCTCATGGATATTCACGGAATTTCACTCGATGGGCGTAAGATATCCGCCTTGCATGATCACTCCCCTGCAGGGGCGGTGGAGCGCCTCATCACGGCCGCGCAAGGGGGAAAATCCATCGCTTATGCCTCTGAGGCAGGGATGCCACTTATTGCCGATCCGGGGTTTGAGCTTTCGCGGGCCGCCGCAGCCGCAGGCGTGGCCGTAACTTGCGCGCCTGGGCCTTCTGCGGTGCTTACAGCCCTTACATTGGGAGGTTTGCCGACTGATGCGTTCAATTTTACCGGATTTCTACCAAGTACAAAAGCGGCAAGGCTAACTGCGCTGGAAGGGCTGCGCGATGTACGTGCCACTTTGGTATTTTACGAATCGGCGCGGCGCGTCGGAGTGATGCTCAAGGACGTACAAACCGCCTTAGGAGGGGAGAGACGTGTAGCAGTGTGCCGCGAACTTACCAAAAAGTTTGAGGAAATTAGGCGCGGAACAGCCGCTGAATTGGCCGAATACTACGCTGAAAACAAAACCAAGGGCGAAATTGTCGTATTGGTGGATCGGGGCGATTTAGAAACAATTAACTCGGATGATTTAGAAGTGGCGCTGAAGGCTGCCTTGGAAGAGTTATCGATGCGAGACGCTGTGGACTTGGTCGCGAAGGCCCACGCGTTACCGCGCAGACAGGTGTATCAGGCAGCGTTGGAGCTTAGCTCAAACAAGGACTGAAGCCGATGATGAAAGAGATCACGCAAAGACGCACTCAACGAGGGAGTATGTCGTATCATGCGGGCCTTGCTGCCGAGGGGCAGATCGCACAGGACTATGCACGGCGTGGTTTTGCGGTGGCGCGGCAACGCTGGCGCGGCAAATCAGGGGAGATTGACTTGATAGTTCAAAATGGCGATGGACTGATTTTTATAGAAGTAAAGCAGAGCCGGAATTTTGACCGTGCCGCCGCTGCTGTGAGTAGTGCGCAAATTCGTCGACTGTATCGCTGTGCTGAGGAATATCTGGATACGCAGCCTAACGGGAACCTTACGGATGTCCGTTTTGATGTGGCATTGGTGAACGGGCACGGTGAAACGAAGATTATAGAAAACGCTTTTGGTCACTGCTGAGGATTGCGTAGCGCCGCTTGCTTTGTCATCAAGATGACAACAGTAAGGATAAAGTTATGAAAATCGCCTTTCAAATGGACCCCATCGGGGACGTCAACATCGATGCAGACAGCAGTTTCCGCCTCGCCGAAGAAGCACAAGCGCGGGGTCATACCCTTTTTTTCTACACACCTGATCACTTGTCCTATCAGGAGGGACGGATAACCGCCCGCGGTCAAGATATGAAGGTGCAGCGCGTAGCAGGCGATCCCGCGAGATTGGGAGAGATGCGTGAAGTTGATCTGAGCGAATTCGACGTGGTCTGGCTTCGGCAGGACCCGCCCTTTGATATGCATTACATTACGTCCACTCATCTTCTTGACCGGATTTCCGAGACGACACTTGTGGTGAACGATCCATTCTGGGTGCGGAATTTTCCGGAAAAACTGTTAGTGCTGGATTTCCCCGACCTCACGCCACCGACGACCATCGCCCATGACCTTGAGACGATCAAAGCGTTTAAGGAAAAACACGGCGATGTGATTCTTAAACCGCTCTACGGCAATGGCGGCGCTGGCGTCTTCAAACTCACGCGGGACGACCGCAACCTTAGTTCGTTACACGAATTATTCACGAGCTTCTCGCGAGAGCCATTGATTGTGCAAAAATTCCTACCCGACGTGGCCAAGGGCGATAAACGCGTCATTCTGGTCGATGGGGAGCCTGTTGGCGCGATTAACCGCGTCCCGGCGGAAGGGGAAACGCGTTCAAACATGCATGTCGGAGGGCGTCCGGAGAAGGTAGGCCTCACGGAGCGTGATCTGGAGATTTGCGCCAGAATCGGTGGTGTTTTGAAGGAAAGAGGACAGATTTTTGTCGGGATCGATGTGATCGGGGATTATCTGACCGAGATAAATGTAACCTCACCCACCGGCATTCAGGAGCTGGAGCGATTTGATGGCGTTAATATCGCAGGCAAGATCTGGGATGTGATTGAAGCCAAGCGCGCATGAGCATATTGCGCCGTCCGCTGAATTTTTGGCTGCGCACGATTGAGAAGCCGCGCATGCGCAACGGCAGCGTAGCGACGTTGCGGCGGGCACTTCGCGTGCAATCGCGCCTGTTCTTTCATCCGCCGCGCGGCACGAAAAGCAGCTGGCGGGAGTACGGAGGCATCCGATGTTTGACGCTCTTCCCGCGCGGTGTGCGGCAGGGCCGCGTGTTATTCTACATTCACGGGGGCGGTTTCGTCTTTGGCAGTCCAGACACGCACAGTGCAATGGCTGCAACGTTGGCTCAAAAACTCGGGGCGTGGGCAGTACTACCGCGCTACAGACTTGCGCCCGAATCGTCTTTTCCTGCTGCACCCGATGATGTGCGCCAAGCATGGGATGGGCTTATAGCAAGTGGCGTATCGCCAGCGAATATTGTCGTGGGCGGGGACAGTGCAGGGGGTGCATTGGCGTTAGGCCTGATTTCAGCGCTTTGTGCTGAAGGAGCGGAAGTGCCCAGTGCGATGTTCGCTTTTTCGCCGTTGACGGATCTTACATTTAGCGGAGCAAGTATTAGAACGAACGCTGAAGTCGAAGCTGTTCTAGCAGCGGAGCGTGGCGCCGAGATGGTAGGCATGTACCTGAACGGTCGCAAAGGTGCCGATCCAGAGATAAGCCCGCTATACGCAAGCTTTCAGGGCGGCCCACCTGTTTGGATCACAGTAGGCGATACCGAAATTCTGCTAGATGACGGGCGCAGAATGATAGAAAAGTTGCAGCATGACAAAGTGGAGGCGACGCTGGTTATCGCGGATGACCTGCCGCATGTTTGGCCGATTTTTCATAATATCCTGCCCGAAGCGCGCGAAACCCTGAACGCGTTAGCATCATGGATCAAGCAACAGCAGAACTGGGCAGTCTAAAGCTTACGGCTTCTGCGATATGGGGTCTGCGTACATCTGCGGACCCGTCTAGGTCGGCGATCGTTCGGGCAACGCGCAGGACACGGTGGTAGCCCCGTGCAGACAGATGAAACCGATCTGCCGCACGCATCAACAAATCACGGCCCTCCGCATCTGGTGCTGTGACTTGTGTAAGGATATCCCCCTCTGCGTCTGCGTTACACAGCATTTCGGGGCTTGCCGCATAGCGTGCCATTTGGATGTCGCGGGCTTGCGCCACGCGCTGAGCCACCTCGGCAGAGCTGTCGCCCGACGACGGGAGGTCAAGGTCGGTGTATGCTACCGGAGGCACATCCACACGCATGTCAAAACGGTCCATGAGCGGACCTGAAATGCGGCCCATATAGTCTTCACCACAGTGAGGAACTTTTGCGCAAGCGCGCGCAGGATCGGTGAGATAGCCGCACTTGCACGGGTTTGCCGCAGCAACCAGCATGAAGCGGCAAGGGTATTTTACATGGGCATTGGCGCGGCTGATCATGACTTCACCCGTCTCAATGGGCTGGCGCAGCGTTTCTAAGACATTGCGGGCAAATTCGGGAAACTCGTCCATGAACAGCACGCCATTGTGGGCCAAACTAACCTCACCGGGTTTCGCGTTTCGTCCGCCGCCGATGATTGCAGCCATCGACGCGGTATGATGCGGCTCACGAAAAGGGCGCGCGCGCGAAATGCCGCCTTCATCCAGCAGCCCCGCAAGGGAATGGATCATCGAGGTGTCAAGCGCTTCTGATGCAGACAACGGTGGCAGGATGCTTGGCAATCGCGCAGCGAGCATGGACTTTCCGGATCCCGGTGTGCCAACCATCATGAGATGATGCCGTCCTGCTGCGGCGATTTCCAGCGCGCGTTTCGCACGCTCTTGACCTTTCACCTCGCGCAGATCGCGGCAGTGGCTCATCATGGCCACTTCACCTGGTTCGGCCGGAGAAAGGGGCACTTGCCCCGTATAGTGACGCACCACATCGCCCAAGGAGCGCGCGGCAATGACCTGACAGGCATTGACCCATGCAGCTTCGGCGCCGGATGCATGGGAACACAGCAGACTGCGGTTTTCCTGCGCTGCAGCAACGGCGGCAGGCAACGCGCCAACAACAGGAACAAGCGATCCATCCAAAGACAACTCACCCAGAGCAACGACACCCTCAACAACATCAGATGGCAGGATGTCGAGAGCGGCTAGTAGAGCAAGAGCGATAGGCAGGTCAAAGTGGCTGCCCTCTTTCGGCAGGTCCGCCGGGCTGAGATTGATAGTGATCCGCTTGGAGGGAAGCGCGATCGCCATTGATGTCAGCGCCGTGCGGACACGGTCCCGCGCCTCTGACACGGCTTTATCCGGCAGACCGACAATCGAAAAGGCGGGCAGACCTGGTGTAACGGCGCATTGTACTTCAACAATCCGCGCTTCAACACCTTGGAATGCAACGCTGTAGGCGCGTGCGACCATTCTTCCACTCCGTCCTTACCCAGTGGTTAACGGTACCGGAGGGAGTCTTTAGGAATGGTTAACGCTTAGAAAGGCCAAGGGTCCCTGCGACCCACAGGAGGATAGGGAAAGGGATCATACGTTTCCCTCAGTCCTTCGGCACGCCAGTGCTGAAACGCAGGATCGGTGAGGGTGGTCTTGCAATAGGCGCGAGCGGTGTCTGACACAGGCAGATTATAACCGACTATTCGCGCACAAACAGGCGCATAAAACGCATCCGCAAGGGAATATGCTCCAAACAGCCACGGACCATCAGCGGCTTTTTCACGCGCAAAAGCCCAGAGCGTTTCAATCCGCGTGAGGTCGGATTTGACGGCATCCGAGGGGGCGAAATCAGCATCGACATGGGCCAGCTGCATGGAGCAATCGCCGCGCAATGCATCAAAGCCGCCCACCATTTCAGCGGATAGCCAGCGGGCGCGGATACGCGCTGCAGGATCGTTGGGCCACATTGCAATATCTGGATGTCGTTCTGCCAATGTTTCAGCCATGGCGATGCTTTCTCCAACGACATCACCCTCGGGGGTTCGCATCGCCGGCACAAGGCGTGCAGGCGCAAGTGCGGCCATATCCTCTGCCATTGTGCCACCATAAAGCCCGACCAGATGTTCGCGATAGGGCAAGTTGAATTTATGCAGCATTAACCAGCCGCGCAAAGACCAGCTTGAAAACGTGCGGTCGCCAATAAAGAGTTCATATGTCATTATTTATCCTTAGCCGCATGTTTCTGAGTGGACAAATTCATTCGAGTGCGCTGCTCCATCACGGAAGGTGATTGATCCGGTGCACGTCCCATTGTTCCTCGCCGTGATGTTGAACGGTAGTGACAGAGATATTGTCGATTTTATGGGCCATCGCCTCGTAGGCTGATACATCCAAAGCGCGTTGAACCTGCGTAAGGATGACTCCAAAATGTGCGACTGCAATGATATGTGCACCGCGATGCGCAGCGTTTAATCGGTCGACGACTGCACTCACGCGGAACATCGTTTGATTCCAGCTTTCGCCGTCTGGCGCTTGAATATCTCCTGGTTTTTCCCAAAAATCACGGCTCAGTTGTGGATCGCGTTCCGCAACCGCATCAAATCGCATTCCGTCCCAAACGCCAAAATCCATCTCGCGCAGGTCAGGTTCATGCGGCAAGCGGCGATGGGCGGGCAGGGTCAGAACATCAGCGGTCGTGACCGAGCGGATAAGATCGGAGGAGACGATCACCGCCTCGTCAGGCAAATGAGCCCGAACGCGGTCGATCAAAGCTGTATCTGTCAAATCGGCAGGTACATCGCGCCAACCAACAAAAGATTTCTCATGCGTCGGCCCGTGCCGGACCCAGTGCCATGTGGTCATGGAAATGTCCCCTTGAGAAGTTGTGGCAAGCCAGCAATCACCATTACGGCCAGATCGGCCTCCCGCGCCAGCGCGATGTTCAGCCGCCCTTGAGCTTCACGGAACTGGCGGGCGAGTCTGTTGTCGGGCACGATGCCATGACCGACTTCGTTGGAGACAATAACCCACGGTGCCGAACATTCGCGCAGCGCAACCAGCAAGGTGTCCGTAGCCTTAGCGAGATTTGCCTCCTCCATCATTAGATTGCTTAACCACATGGTCGCGCAATCAATGAGAACGGGAGTATCGGGAGAGAGTTTTGCAAGGGCCGGCCCAAGGTCAAGCGGCTCTTCCACCGTTGTCCAACGAGTATCGCGACGCTCTTTGTGCACTTTGACGCGTAATTTAATTTCGGCGTCTTCGATTTTGCCTGTCGCGAGGTATACACTGTTCAAGTCACTGGAAAGTATAAAGGTTTCTGCCCATTCAGATTTCCCTGATGCAGCTCCGCCTAGAATGAATGTCCCGCGTGGCAACATTATTTGAAACCTTTTGTGAACCAAAGTGCACTTTGGTGCGTAATCTTACCAAAGCGTCACCAAAGAGTGACTACACACACTAAGGGAGCCGGAACAGATGGCAATGGGTACTGCGCAGGACTTTTCACTGACCCGCACCGCGATGAAAGCGGAGCTTTTGGACGCCGAGACCGAGTTGAAACTGGCATATGCGTGGCGCGACGAGCGCTGCGAGGCATCGTTGCACCGTCTGATCACAGCTTACATGCGTTTAGCCATTTCAATGGCATCGAAGTTTAAACGCTACGGCGCTCCCATGAATGACCTGATCCAGGAAGCCGGCCTCGGCCTCATGAAAGCAGCCGACAAATTTGACCCTGACCGCGGGGTACGCTTTTCAACTTATGCAGTCTGGTGGATCAAAGCGTCCATCCAGGATCACGTGATGCGCAACTGGTCTATGGTGAGAACTGGCTCCACTTCTTCCCAAAAGTCCCTGTTTTTCAACATGCGCCGGGTTCAGGCGCGACTTGAGCGTGAGGCAGCATCGGCAGGAGAAGAGCTTGATCGTCATCAGCTGCGCCAGATGATTTCAACGGAGATAGGCGTGCCCTTGCATGATGTGGAAATGATGGAGGGGCGTCTTTCCGGCTCCGACTACTCTCTGAACGCCACACAATCGGCAGAAGATGAAGGCCGCGAGTGGATCGACGCACTTGAGGACGATAGTGCGCAAGCCGCCGAGAATGTAGAGCATAGCCATGACACTCAGCAGCTGCGGGCTTGGTTGGTAACCTCCATGTCCGCCTTGAATGAACGTGAGCAGTTCATCGTGCGGGAGCGTAAGCTGCGCGACACACCCCGCACTCTTGAGAGCCTCGGCCAAGAGCTGAGCCTGAGCAAAGAACGCGTGCGCCAGTTGGAGGCCGCAGCCTTCCAGAAAATGCGCAAGTCGCTAGAGATGCAGTCCCAAGAAGTGTTTCACTTTCTGAACTGATGAGGCATTTTTCTCCTAAGAAAATGTGCACGAGCGCGGCTGTCTTGGCCGCGCTTTTTGCATCTGCTGTTCGTGCTGAGATCCCGCAAGAAGCGCGGGATGCGCAATTCGTTGTGCTGGGTGAACAGCATGACAATCCTGCACATCATACACGCCAAGCGGAATGGGTCGCCGCGCTGAACCCTAAAGCGCTTGTGTTCGAGATGCTCACGCCCGAGCAGGGAAAGAAGGCGCACGGCGCGTGGAGCAATCAGGCAGAGCTGGACGCGCTGATTGGTTGGTCAGAAACTGCGTGGCCGTCTTTTGAAATGTATTATCCGATTTTTGCCGCCGCGCCCGAAGCCATCATTTACGGCGCTGGCCTCACGAGATCCGATTTGGAGGGCTTACTGGAGCGCCCTTTAGGGGAGTACAGGATTGCTGCAAAATTCGGATTTGAACGTCCAGTGGATAAGGCAGAGCAAACCGCCCGCGAAACGCTCCAAGCCGAAGCCCATTGCAGCGCACTGCCCGAAGACCTGCTGCCGATGATGGTCGATGCCCAGCGGTTTCGTGATATTTGGCTGGCCGATGCAGCACTGCGGGCGCTGGAGCGGACGGGCGGGCCTGTTGTGATTGTAACGGGCAACGGCCACGCCCGCACCGATTGGGGCATGCCTGCATTGGTCGCCTATGCCGCGCCTGAGATCACAGTTTTTACGCTGGCACAGGGTGAGGACGGGTCAGATGTAGGGGGCGGCTTTTCCCTGACATTGGATGCCCCCGCGCCGGAACGGGGTGATCCGTGTGATGCCTTCGCCCAGTAGGGTCTGGCGCTGCGGTGGCCTGCGGCCTATGTTGAGCCTGAATTTACGGGTCCAAGGGGCGCAATATGCTGAGCGGCAAACATATTCTTCTGATCATTGGCGGCGGAATTGCTGCGTTTAAATCGCTCGATCTGATCCGCCGTCTGCGGGAGCGGGGTGCGACTGTCACGCCTGTCCTGACCCGCGCGGGAGAAGAGTTTGTGACGCCGCTGTCCGTCTCCGCCTTGGCGGGGCGCAAAGTACACCGTGATCTGTTTGATTTGGATGATGAGGCCGAGATGGGCCATATCCAGCTAAGCCGCGTTGCCGATCTTGTCGTGGTTGCTCCTGCGACTGCAGACCTGATGGCAAAGATGGCGAATGGCTTGGCCAATGATCTGGCTTCGACGTTGTTGCTCGCGACCGATACCCCTGTGACGATCGTGCCTGCAATGAATGTTCGCATGTGGGAGCATGCTGCGACCCAACGCAATTTGGCGGCGCTAAAGGGGGACGGCATCACGATAGTAGGCCCTAACAAAGGCGATATGGCCTGTGGTGAACATGGGCCGGGCCGCATGTCGGAGCCGATGGAGATTGTTGCTGCCATTGAGGCCGCATTGTCGAACGGTCCGCTCAAGGGGCGGCGCATCCTTGTGACCTCTGGCCCGACGCATGAGCCGATTGATCCTGTGCGCTATATTGCGAACCGCTCGTCGGGGGCGCAAGGTACGGCATTGGCGCGTGCACTGGCGGCGCTGGGCGCGGAAGTGGTGTTTGTAACAGGTCCTGCGGATGTACCGCCCCCTGACGGCGTAGAGGTGGTGGCCGTGCAAACTGCGCAGCAGATGAAAGAGGCGGTTGATGCGACACTTCCCGTTGATGCTGCGGTGTTTGCCGCTGCAGTAGCGGATTGGCGTGTGACTTCCGCCACCGATCGGAAGTTGAAAAAGACCAAGGACGGTTTGCCCGTTTTGGAATTTGCCGAGAACCCTGACATCTTGCATGACGTGAGCCAGATGAAAAAGGGCCGGCCGCCTCTGGTGATCGGCTTTGCCGCCGAAACGAATGATGTGATTGAGAATGCTACGGCAAAACGGCTGCGCAAAGGCTGTGACTGGATTGTGGCCAACGATGTCTCGCCCGAGACTGGGATCATGGGCGGAGCGGAGAATGCCGTGACCCTTATCAGCGATGCGGGGTCTGAAGCATGGCCGCGCATGGGCAAGGATGAAGTGGCGCAAAAGCTCGCTGTGCGTATTGCGGATGCCATAAACCGATGAATGGCGTCGATATCCGCATGATGTGGGAGCCGTATGCTGACACGACACTGGGCTTGCCTCGCTATGAAACGCTAGGTGCTGCGGGAGCGGATCTGCGGGCGAATTTAGAAGGTCGGGCGGCAATAATCCTTGCAGCGCGGGCGCGAACCCTAGTGCCTACAGGTTTGCGTCTCGCCATTCCCGAAGGTTATGAAGTCCAGATCAGGCCGCGCTCCGGATTGGCGCTTAAATACGGGATCACACTGCCCAATAGTCCTGGCACCATCGATGCAGATTATCGCGGGCCGTTGGGTGTGATCATGATGAACCAAGGCGACGCACCCTTTATCATCGAACACGGCATGCGGATCGCACAGATGGTTGTCGCACCTGTCATCCAAGCTAGGTTTATTCCTGTAAACGAGCTTGACGAGACGGCGCGTGGCGCTGGCGGTTTTGGCTCTACCGGAACGGAGTGACCGAGTGCTGGTACTGATTTTAGCGGGTGTGATCTGGGGTGTGGGCGCTGCGATGGGCACGCCGCGTCCTGCACGGTGGATAATGATTTGCTTGTTGCTGGTTATGGTCATCATCGTGCAACTGGTCTTTCCCGAGGGCCATTCCCTGCGCGCGGCAACAGGCGGATCAGCGGCACCTTGGTTTATTTTTGGTGGTATTGGCGCATTGGTATTCATCTATTCGCGTTTCATTGCGCGGATACGGGTGCAGACAGGGGCGGATGATGCGCCTGCGATGGTAATTAGCAAACAGGGCAGCTTTTCAGAGACGGAATTGAATCGGTATGCTCGTCACATTGCTCTACGCGAAGTGGGTGGCGCAGGGCAAAAAGCGCTCAAAAACGCTAAGGTGCTGGTAATCGGGGCAGGGGGGCTCGGCGCACCTGTGCTGCAATATCTGGCGGCAGCAGGTGTTGGCACGATTGGCGTGATTGACGATGATACGGTCGAGAATACCAACCTTCAGCGTCAGGTGATTCACAAGGACGCCAACATCGGTATGCCCAAGGTCTTTTCGGCGCAGGCGGAAATGGTTGCTCAGAACCCTTTTGTCACCGTCAAACCCTATCACCGCCGCCTCGATGCAAGCATCGCGCCCGAGTTGATTGCGGAATATGACCTGGTGATCGACGGCTGCGACAATTTCGACACACGATATCTGGTGAACGCGACCTGTGTTGCCGGAAGTGTCCCGCTTGTTTCTGGTGCGCTGAGCCAGTGGGAAGGGCAGCTCAGCGTATTTGACCCTGCCCACGGCGCGCCCTGTTACCAGTGTATTTTTCCCCACGCACCCGCCGCGCATCTGGCACCCAACTGTGCCGAGGCGGGTGTGATTGGCCCTTTGCCGGGTGTGGTCGGCGCGATGATGGCAGTGGAAGCAGTCAAGATTATCACGGGCGCAGGCACGCCCTTGCGCGGCCAGATGGTGATCTATGATGCACTTTATGCCGAGAGCCGCAGTATCAAATTGACCCCGCGCAGCGACTGTCCGATTTGCGCCCATATGCAAGCCTGAACATTGTAAGCCCCACACCGCACTCTTACTTTGGGTGCAAAGGAGACCACCACATGAACCCGCTTTTGCAAGACTGGAAGACCCCCTTTGGCTTAGCGCCCTTTGACCAAATCTCAGATGATGATTTCGCACCGGCACTGGAGGAGGCCTTAGCTGCTCATAACGCAGAGATTGACGCGATTGCAGACAATCCTCAAGCGCCCAGTTTTTCAAACACGGTTGAGGCGCTGGAGGCTGTGGGCGGTAAGCTAGATAAGGTTCTGAGCGTTTTTTATACGGTCGCAGGCGCAGATAGTAATCCTGCCCGTGAGGCGTTGCAGCGCGATTTCTCTCCTAAGCTATCTGGGCATTTCGCTGAGATTTCTGCGAATAAAGCGCTCTTTGCGCGGGTGGATGCCGTCTGGCAAGGGCGTGATGCGCTGGACCTGAGCGACGAGCAGGCGCGTGTGCTTAAGCTGACGCATCTGGGGTTTGTGCGGGCGGGTTCCGCGCTGACTGGCGCGGATGAGACGCGGATGAAAGAGATCAAAGGGCGCCTTGCTGTACTGGGAACCGAGTTTACGCAAAACTTGCTGGGCGATGAGCGGAGCTGGTTTATGAAGCTGGAAGAGGCTGACCTTGAGGGGTTGCCTGACTTCGTGATTGATACAGCGCGTGCTGCCGGTGAGGAAAAAGAGGCGGGTGGGCCAGTTGTGACTTTGTCACGCTCGCTCATCACGCCATTTTTGCAATTCAGCCCGCGGCGAGATCTGCGCGAGCGTGCATTCCTAGCATGGGAAGCGCGTGGGGCAAATGGTGGCGAGACAGACAACCGTGCAATCGCTTCGGAGACGCTGGTTTTGCGCAAGGAGCGGGCGGCGCTTTTGGGTTATAATAGCTTTTCAGACTACAAACTGGAGACGGAAATGGCCAAGATACCCGCCGCTGTGCGTGATCTGCTGATGCAGGTCTGGGAGCCGGCAAAGGCGCAGGCCAATGCGGATGCAGAAGTGCTCACCAAGATGATGCATGCGGATGGGGTGAACGGTGATCTGGCCCCATGGGATTGGCGCTACTACGCGGAGAAACGCCGCGCTGTGGAGCATGATCTGGATGAGGCGGCGCTCAAGCCTTACTTCCAGCTTGATCGTATGATTGAGGCATCTTTTGCCTGTGCGACAAGGCTGTTTGGATTGGAGTTCAAGCCGCTTGATGTGCCGCTGTACCACGCCGATTGTCGCGCATGGGAAGTCACGCGGAATGGCGAGCATGTGGCCGTGTTCATTGGCGACTATTTCGCACGCGGATCCAAGCGCTCTGGTGCGTGGTGCTCGGCCATGCGTGCGCAGGCGAAGTTCCCCAAAGTTCAGGCCCCTGTGGTCATCAACGTGTGCAACTTTGCCAAGGGTGATCCCGCGCTGCTGTCATATGACGATGCCCGCACGCTGTTTCATGAGTTTGGCCATGCGCTGCACCAGATGCTGTCGGATGTGACTTATGAGAGTGTCTCAGGCACTTCTGTAGCGCGCGATTTCGTGGAGCTGCCAAGCCAACTTTATGAGCATTGGCTGGACGTGCCAGAAGTACTGGGCGAGTTTGCGACCCATGCTAAAACGGGTGAGGCGATGCCGCGCGAGATGCTTGATAAAGTGTTGGGCGCATCGACCTTCGATATGGGTTTCCAGACGGTTGAATATGTTGCCTCCGCGCTTGTCGATCTTGCGTTCCATGAAGGGGATGCCCCTGCCGACGTTATGGTGAAACAGCGCGAAGTGCTGAACGGTCTCGGCATGCCCGCCGCGATCACCATGCGCCACGCGTCTCCGCATTTTGCGCATGTATTTTCCGGTGATGGATATTCCAGCGGCTATTATAGTTATATGTGGTCGGAAGTGATGGATGCGGATGCGTTTGAGGCTTTCGAAGAGGCCACTGGTGCCTTTGACCCCGAGCGTGCAAAAGCGCTGGAGGAGCATATCCTGTCTACAGGCGGAAGCCGTGATGCAGCAGAACTCTATATCGCGTTCCGTGGCCGTTTGCCTGGTGTCGAGGCATTGCTCAAAGGGCGTGGACTAAAGGCTGCCTAGTATCCCAAGGTGCAGTCAACGAGATTGATGAAATCCGCGCCTTGCTCTCCCCGCTTGATGTTCTCCACGATAACTTCGCTCGCTGTGCTGGCCCGCGTTTCTGCGGCGATGTGGGGCGTCACAGTCACCAGAGGATGCGCCCAGAACGGGTGCTCCTGCGGCAGGGGTTCGACGCGAAACACATCCAATGTGGCGTGTGCGATTTGGCCTGCGTCCAAAGCGGCAATCAGCGCGTCATCGTCGATAAGCGGCCCCCGGCCCGGATTGATGAGGAACGCACCGCGCGGCATTTGAGCGAGCGTTTCCTCATTGAAGAGGTTCGTCGTTGCAGGCGTGTCGGGCAGCAACGTCACAGCGATCTCGGCACGGCGCAAGGCATCGGCAAGACCATCTTCGCCATTCAAGCATGTAACGCCTGCTACATCCTTGGAGCTGCGAGACCAGCCCGTGACACGAAACCCAAGACCGAGCAGAGCCTGCGCACAGGCCGTCCCCAAAGCGCCGAGGCCAAAAATCACGACTTCGCGCTCCTGTGCCAGCGGCGGCGTTTTAACAGTCCAACCGTGCGAGGGGTTTACAATATGCGCGTCCATCCCGAGGTGGTAGCGCATTACATGCCCTGTGACCCATTCCACCATCCCTTTGGTCAGACCGGGGTCAACCATCCGCGCCAACGGGATTTTCAGCGTCTGGTTTCCCGTGATCTGCTCAACCCCTGCCCAAAGGTTCAACACGGCCTTGGCGCGGGTGTAGGGTGTGAAATCCTGTAGATCGCTGTTGGGCGCATAGACGATATAGTCGACCTGATCGGGGGCGATATCTTGACTTAGATGTGCCTCGATGCCTGCGGCGGCAAGAGCGCTGCGCAGGGGGGCTTCATAGGTGGTCCAGCGCTCGGGCTTTGCGGCGAAAAGGATATTGATCATCTGGCAAATGCCGCGTTCATATCGGCCAGTCCTTTGAACTCAATAGGGTTGCCAGAAGGATCGGTAAAGAACATGGTTGATTGCTCACCTGGCTCACCTTTAAATCGCGTCTGGGGTGCAAGGATGAACTCAATGCCCTTGGCCTCCATGCGGTCAGCCAAAGCGCGCCAGTCGGCATAGGGCAAAACAGCACCGAAATGGGGCATCGGTACTTTGTGCTCACCTACCAGACCCGTGGAGGCGACACTCATCGGGGTGCCAAGGTGGCAGGACAATTGATGCCCGAAGAAATCAAAATCGACCCAAGTGTTCGTGCTGCGCCCCTCTTTGCATCCTAAAAGGCCGCCGTAAAACGCACGTGTTTTGTCAAGGTCGGTCACGTTAAAAGCGAAGTGGAAGATGGACATACTGGGCGGACCTTATCTGACGTGTTTGAACATGGAGAAGCGGTTAGCGTGGCCTGTGTACATGCGCCGATTGCACAAGGCCAAAGGCAAGCATGAGAACGAGCATTGCAGAGCCACCATAACTGACCAGTGGTAGAGGTACGCCCACAACAGGGGCCAGCCCCATCACCATCGACATGTTAACGGCAAAGAACAAAAAGAAGTTCAGCGCGATGCCGAGGATGAGCAGCGATGAAAACCGGTCTTTGTTCATGACCGCAGAAACCACGCAAAAGACGATGATCAGCGCATAGAGCACCAGCAGAGATATCCCCCCGATAAAGCCGAATTCCTCTGCCAATGTGGTGAAGATAAAATCGGTATGCTTTTCAGGCAGGAAGTTCAGCCGCGACTGTGTTCCTTGCATGAAACCACGCCCTGTCCAGCCGCCAGAACCGAGAGCGATCTTGGACTGGGTGATGTGATATCCCGCTCCGAGGGGATCCGAGCTTGGGTCCAAAAACGTATCGATGCGGCGGAACTGGTAATCCTTGAGCAATTGCCAAGGGGTGCCGCGTGACTGGAAGACAGCAACCACTAGGCCGATGCCTGCCGCGATGACTGTTGCGAAATATGCCCAATGCACGCCCGCCAAAAACATCAACCCGCCCCCCGCAGCCATCAGCAGGATCGCAGTGCCAAGGTCGGGCTGTTTGAGAACAAGGGCGGTGGGGACAATGATGATCAGCAGGGGCAGCAACACCCATAAGGGGCGCGACGTTTTCTTGGCGGGGAGCCAATCATAATAGGCGGCCAAAAACATGACCAAAGTAATCTTTGTCATCTCGGAGGGTTGCAGGCGGATAAATCCAAGATCGATCCAGCGCTGGGCACCCATACCGACGGCGCCAAAAAACTCCACTCCGATCAGGAGCATGATAGAGACGCCATAAGCCACGCCGGCAAGGTTGCGCCACATCCAGATAGGGACCAATCCAACGGCCACCATCAAGCACAGGCCCAGGGCAAACCGCTTCATCTGCGGCTCTGCCCAAGGGGAATAACCACCCCCCGCAACGGAATAGAGCATTAGAAAACCTGTGCCTGCTACAGCAGTGAGCAGCAGGACCAGTGGCCAGTTCAAGTACAGGATTTTGCGAAAACCGGTCGGGACCGATTTGACGGTATATTCAAGATAACTCATGCTTGATCGCTGTTCTTTTTGATGCGGGCCTCGGGCTGTACATCGCGCAGTTTGCGCTGCTGGATTTTGATCCGGCCACGGTCGCCCGTGGGATAGGCCTCAAGTGGCGGTTCGCCCTCATAAAGTGCCTGTAGCATCACATCCCGCGCAATGGGCGCCGCCGCAGTCGAGCCGCCGCCACCGTGTTCGACCAGTACGGCACAGGCGTAGCGCGGGTTGTCGTAAGGGGCAAAGCCAACAAACAAGGCATGGTCGCGCTGCTCCCATGGGACTTCGCTGTTGTTCACCACTGCTGAGCGGACCTGTGAGGTGCCAGTCTTGCCTGCCATGCGCATGCCATCGGCGATGATCCTGCTGCGGTATGCCGTGCCACGGCGATCATTCACAACGGCATACATGGATTTGCGCATCTTGCGCAGGTTGCCCTCTTTCATGTCGAGTTGTGCATTGCCTTTTACGGGTTGCTCCACACCGTTTACTGTTTTCACCAGCCTTGGTGTGATTTCGCGACCCGTCGCCAGACGTGCAGTCATCACCGCCAGCTGCATAGGAGACGCCAACATAAAGCCCTGCCCGATAGATGCATTCACGGTATCGCCGATGACCCAGTCCTCGCCACGGTTTTGCAGCTTCCAGTCTTTGGTCGGTGTCAGACCCGAATTGACCGAGCTGAGGGCCAGATCATGCCGGATGCCGAGGCCAAAGCGATTGGACATGGCTGAAATCTTTTCAATTCCGACTTTGAGCGCCAGATCATAATAATACACATCGCAGGAGCGTTTGAGCGACGTTTCAAGATCGACCCAGCCGTGACCAGAGCGCTTCCAGCAGTGGAATCTACGCCCGCCCACTTCGAGATGACCGGGGCAATAAACGGTCTCATCCGGCCCGATAATCCCCGCCTCGATTGCGGCCATTGCAGTCATCATTTTGAAAGTGGAGCCTGGCGGGTAAGCCCCTTGCACGGTCTTGTTCACCAATGGGCGGTATTTGTCCGTGAGCAGCGGGTCATAATCCTTGGAGGAGATGCCGCCAATAAACAGGTTTGGATCATAGGAAGGCGCAGAGGAATTTGCGAGAATGTCACCTTTCTCGCAATCAATGATGACCACCGCCGCGCTTTCGCCAGTCAGGCGAGCCTGCACATAATTTTGCAATTTCGCATCGATAGTAAGTTGGAGGGCGGCGCCGGACTGACCCTCGCGGCGCTCAAGCTCGCGCATCACACGGCCTGTTGCGTTCACTTCAACCTGTTTGGTGCCAGCCGTGCCGCGCAGGAGTTTTTCCTCACGCGCCTCAACGTTGATCTTGCCGATCTGGAAGCGGGGGATGCGTAGAACCGCGTCGGGATCTTCAAGCGCATCAAGATCTTTCTGGCTCACGCGGCCCACACGCCCCACAACATGGGCAAAGTCGGAGCCGCGCGGATAAACCCGCGTGCTGCCGACTTCGGGGGCAACGCCGGGAAGGGCGGGTGCATTCACAGAAACGGCGCTGACCGCGTCCCAGCTGACGTCCTCAGCGATGGTGACGGGCAGGAAGGGCGCAGAGCGGTTGAGCTCGCGCACAGCACTTTCGGTCTGTTCCGGGGTGAGGTTAATCAGGCTGGCGAGGCGCTGCATCACGTCCTCAACATTACCTGCATCCTCGCGCACCATAACAATTCGATAGCTGGGCACGTTCTGGGCCAGCTGCATGCCGTTACGGTCAAATATCTCGCCGCGCTTTGGTGGAATAAGGCGGATGTTAATCCGGTTTTCTTCGGCAAGCAGGCGAAACTGGTCGGCTTGGTCTACTTGTAAGTACCGCATACGCGCGGCAAGGCCGCCCATGAACAACAGTTGCACCCCGCCCAAAAGGGCGGCACGACGGCCCAGCTTTGCGTGGCTGGCATCTGTTTCGGCTCTGCTGCGTCTCATGCTGTCTGCCTCATTTGTTCATCATGCGCGCCCGCCTAGGGCGTCAAGTTCTCCCGGTGCAGCGCGGCGCACGCCCATTAAGGAGCGCGTGACAAAAACGACGGCGGGATAAACCAAGATCGTTATGCCAAGCTCTAGCAAACTAAGCCGTAGCTGTGGCGCTGGCACCAGTAAAAGGGATAGCACAATCCTGTTCGCGATCAAAATACCTGTAAGCAGCACAGCCACTGAAACCCACTCGGCGCCAAATGTAGCATCCCGCAAAGACCTACTGCGTCCTTTGAGGTTTTCACATGCCAGCAATGCCAGAAGAGCCCAAAGGCCAGGTGGTCGCTGGAGCAATAAGTCAGCCAGCAGAAAAACCAGAGCGAGCAGGAGCGATGGCACATATTCAGGGCGGCGCAGCGACCATGCAAAAGCAAATGCAATCAAGAGGTCTGGGCCGATCAAAAAGCGGTTGCTGCCTTGGTCCAGTAGATCGCGCAGGCGGGCCTCTGCAGGGTCGATAACTGCCAATGGCGGGAAAAGCTCGGGCGTGAAAAGTGACACGGGTTGGGTGTCAATTGGCAACAGATGAAAGAATAGGATCAAAAGCGTGAGTGCGATAAAGGCACTGCGCATTAGCCATAGTCTTGCTGGTGAAAGCTCGTCCATCTGCGTCTACTCGCTCACTAAGGGGTCGGCGATCTCGGCAAGTGGTTGCGGCCCCTGGACTTGTGGGTTCGTCGAGATTACGGAAGGGTAGTTCACGACAGTGTCAGTGCCGTGATGGCGCAACACGCGTAGAAATTCCAACCGCTCAAAATCCGCAGCAAGGCGTACGCGCAACCGGCCGCCAGGGTCAGCCGCAATTTGCCCGATCAGCAGGCCTGCAGGAAATACGCCGCCATCGCCAGAGCTGATGACCCGGTCACCGGGGCGAACCAATTCGGGGTTCTCTAGAAAATCTATCGGCGGCGCGGCGGAGTTGTCGCCTGCCACAATTGCGCGTTGGCCGGAAGGCTGGATCACAGCGGGAATGCGGCTTGAAGCGTCGGTGAGCAGGATCACCCGCGCCGTATTGTCCCCGACACCCGATATGCGCCCCACAAGTCCGATGCCATCCATCGTGGCCCACCCTTCGATCAGCCCGTCGCGCGCACCGACATTGAGCAGCACAGATTGGCGAAACGGCGAACCACTATCTGCCATGACAACACCCGTCACATAGGTCAGGCGAGGGTCAAGACGAACGTTGTTCAGATCAAGCAGGCGGGCGTTTTCTTGCTCCAGTTGGAGGGCTGCCTCTTTCCACGTTTGCATGCGCCGCAACTCGGAACGGAGCTCTTGGTTCTGCTCCGACAGGCGCTGGTAGCTTTGATAATCGCGCAGCAGATTGATGGTGCCAGTTACGGGGGCCATTGCCCAATCAAGGTTTGGCACGAGGCTGTCTGTTACCTGTGCGCGAAACCGCTCGACCCGTGGGCTGTCGATGCGCCAGAGAATAAATACTGCAGCCAGGACCAGCGCCAGCACCGCCAGAAGCAACCGGCGCAGAGGGCCAGTATAGTCGTTGGAGTTGTATTGGTCTCTTGCCATGACGGCGTGACATTCCCTTGGTCTAGCCCTCAGTCCGGTCGCGTAATGAGGGCTTTGGTGCAAAAACTAAGGCGCACCCGCGCGGGGACGCTTTAGCTGTCGTAGTCGATAGCGTGGCGCAACTGCTGTTCATACTCAAGCGCTTTACCTGTGCCGAGAGCCACACAGTTGAGCGGCTCGTCAGCAACAGAGATCGCAAGGCCTGTTTGCTCGCGCAGGGCGAGATCCAGTTCACCCAACAATGCACCGCCACCCGTAAGCATTACACCTCGGTCCACGATGTCCGCCGCAAGGTCGGGCGGTGTTGTCTCAAGCGCGGTCATCACCGCTTCGCAGATTTGTTGTACAGGTTCGGCCAAGGCTTCAGCGATCTGCGCTTGGGTCACTTCAATCTCTTTGGGGACACCATTGAGCAGGTCGCGCCCACGAATTTGCATTGAGGTGCCGCGTCCGTCGTCGGGCATACGCGCTGTACCGATGGAGGTCTTGATCCGCTCGGCTGTTGTCTCTCCGACCAGCAGGTTTTGTTGGCGGCGCAGATAGCTGATGATCGCTTCGTCCATCCGGTCACCGCCGACGCGCACAGAGCGGGCATAGACCACATCGCCCAGCGACATGACCGCAACTTCAGTCGTGCCACCCCCGATGTCGACAACCATGTTGCCCGTCGGATCAGTGATCGGCATGCCTGCACCAATTGCGGCTGCAATAGGCTCTGCAATCAGGCCAGCCCGACGTGCACCAGCGGACAAAACGGATGTTCGGATCGCACGCTTTTCAACAGGTGTTGCACCATATGGAACGCAGACGATGATCTTGGGCTTTGAAAATGTCGAGCGTTTGTGAACTTTGCGGATGAAGTGTTTGATCATCTCTTCGGCGGTGTCAAAGTCTGCAATCACACCTTCACGCATTGGGCGGATCGCCTCAATGCTGCCGGGTGTACGGCCCAGCATCAGCTTTGCATCTTCACCTACAGCCAGCACTTTTTTTACGCCGTCTTTGACGTGATAAGCGACCACGGAAGGCTCTGACAATACGATGCCCTTTCCCTTCACGTAGATCAGTGTGTTGGCAGTCCCCAGATCAATCGCCATATCAGACGAGAACAGGCCGCGCAGGCTTCCAAAGATCGACATGTGATTTAGCACCTTGCAAAATAGATATTGGCCCACGACTCTATTGAGACTGGGCATCGCTCTTATAGGCTCGCATTTCGTGGGAATAAAGGGGGTGTTACGGATGGCTAGGCGTGTTTGCGCTTCACATATGATGGGACATTTGCAGCAGTATGCGGGCAAGGATAAGAAAGAGCATGAAATGAAGAAAATTCAAACCCTTGGCGTACATCACATCACTATGATGGGCGCAGATCGCCAAGCCAGCATCGACTTTTGGGAGGGAGTGCTGGGCATGCCGTTCCTGTTCGATCAGCCCAATCTGGATGATGAAAACGAAGGGCATCTCTACTTCGATCCCGGTGATGGGCGGCTCATTACGATTTTCACCAACGAGACTCGCAAGCGTGTCCACAACCGCACGCCTATGGATGCGGGATGCGTGCATCATGTGGCCTTCGAAGTGGATCGCGCCATGTTTGATCAGGTGCTGGAGCGGCTCAAGGCGCGGGGAATCGGCAATTCTGGTGTCAAAGATCGCGGATTCATGCACTCGATCTATTTTAAGGACCCGTTGGGCCTGTTGATTGAACTCGCCTGCTACACTTTCATCCCGCCACGTGGGAGCAGCCACGCAGAAGTGATGTTGGAGGCACATAAGCTGCGCGTTGAGCGTGGCGACAAAGCGATTGCGCGTGAACATCTAGCGGATGCGGCTGTAAAGATTGTAGAGCGGTCGCAGGGGTCGCTGAGCGCGGATCGAACACCGCGAAACCCGTATCGATAGGGTTTGCTGAGCGGGGATCAAATCTTCCCAGCAGATTTGTGCCCAGACTTTCAATGAAAGTCTGGGTCTGGTTGCTAACTCAATTTGCGTCTTTGTAGTTGATCTCACGCTTATCTGTGCCGCCTTTTTCCCGACGTACCAGCAGGCGGTTGAGCGCGTGGATATAGGCACGGGCAGATGCAACAACCGTATCCGTATCTGCAGATTGGCCGGTCACAATACGACCGTCCTCTTCAAGGCGCACGGACACTGTTGCTTGTGCATCCGTGCCTTCAGTTACGGCAGCCACCTGATAAAGTTGCAGGCGGGCGGTGTGATCGACCATTGCTTTAATACACTTAAAGGATGCGTCCACAGGGCCATCGCCCGACTGTTCAGTGCTGTGTTCGATCCCATCCACAATAAGAGTCATCTTTGCTTCATTGGGACCATCAGTTCCGCAAACGACATGCATTGATTTGAGTCTGATCCGGTCCGCCTCAGGATCGGAGGCAACACGCATCAGGGCGATCAAATCCTCGTCGTAGATTTCTTTCTTGCGGTCGGCCAATTCCTTGAACCGCACAAAGACGTCCTTGAGTTGGTTATCGCCCAACTCATACCCGAGGTTCTCGAGTTTTGAGCGCAACGCTGCACGGCCAGAGTGTTTGCCCATCACGATATTTGTCTCAGTCAAGCCTACATCTTCGGGGCGCATGATTTCGAATGTTTCGGCGTTTTTAAGCATGCCGTCCTGATGAATGCCGCTTTCGTGTGCAAATGCGTTCTTGCCCACAATTGCCTTGTTGAACTGCACGGCAAAACCACTCACGCTGGCCACGCGGCGCGAGATGTTCATTAGTTTGGTGCTGTCCACGCGGGTTTGGTAAGGCATGATGTCGTTGCGGACCTTCATAGCCATCACAACTTCTTCCAGTGCTGTATTACCCGCACGCTCGCCCAAGCCATTGATTGTACATTCGATTTGGCGTGCGCCAGCCTCAACAGCAGCCAAAGAGTTCGCCGTCGCCATGCCCAGATCGTTATGGCAGTGGGTGGCAAAAATGATTTCGTCTGCGCCTGGCACACGCTCCAGTAACATGGCGATCAACGCGGCGCTTTCACGTGGCGCAGTGTAGCCTACGGTGTCCGGGATGTTGATTGTGGTCGCACCCGCTTTGATCGCGATCTCGACAGTGCGGCAAAGGTAATCGGCCTCGGTTCGCGTGGCATCCATCGGCGACCACTGCACATTTTCGCACAAGTTGCGAGCATGGGAAACGGTCTCGTGAATGCGGTCGGCCATCTCGTCCATCGTCAGGTTAGGGATCGCACGGTGCAGCGGCGAAGTGCCGATAAACGTGTGAATGCGTGGGTTTTTTGCATGTCTCACCGCTTCCCAGCACCGATCGATGTCGCCGAATTGTGCACGGGCAAGGCCACATATCTGTGCTGTCTGCGCTTGGCGTGCAATCTCTGACACGGCGGCGAAATCTCCCTCGGAGGCGATGGGAAACCCTGCTTCAATCACGTCCACACCCATCTCGTCGAGCAGCTGTGCAATCTCGAGCTTTTCGGCATGGGTCATCGTGGCGCCAGGAGATTGCTCCCCGTCACGCAATGTCGTGTCAAAGATCAAGACGCGGTCTTGTTTGCTAATCGTCATAAGTTTGGCTTTCTTTTATCTGCTGATCTTGGCGCGCGGCACATCCCTCTGAGCGGGCGCGCCTATTCGGCACGCTCAGAGGCGGGCTAGCAGCAGGAGTGCACTTAGCAGGGGCGCAGTCGGGTGCGCGAAACGAGGGCTATGTGCTATTGTGTTCATAGACACAGTTATAACGTCGGTTTTTCAGATGGGAAGAGGGGGATTGGAGTCTTTTGTAGCAACTTGCACTCGGGCAAGTTGTGATGCGTTCTGGGGCAAAATGAAGACAAAGTGCGGCGTTGAATAGCAATCATGGGGCGCTAATTGGCGGGTATGGATAAAGTATTGATTATTGGCGCCTCGGGCGGAATTGGCATGGCACTGGCAGCGACGTTGCGCGGGCAAGGTGCTGAAGTTGTGGGGCTTTCGCGCTCTATTGATGGGTTTGACATTACGGACGAGCGAAGCGTCGAGGCGCATCTGGGAGCACTGGAGGGGCCGTTTGACGGGCTGATCGTAGCTTCTGGTGCCTTGGAGATTGATGGCGCCGAGCCAGAGAAAAGCATTCGTGCTGTGAGCGCTAAAGGAATGGCGGACCAGTTTGCAGTGAATGCCATCGGGCCCGCGCTTGTGCTGCGGCATGCTGCACGCCTGCTGCCGCGCAAGGGGCGCAGTGTGTGTGCGGTGCTGACGGCGCGGGTAGGGTCGATTGGCGACAACAAGATTGGCGGCTGGACCAGCTACCGCGCGGCGAAGGCTGCTGCGAACCAGATTGTACATACCACGGCGATTGAATTGGCGCGGACGCACAAGGATTTGATCTGTGTCTCTCTGCATCCGGGTACGGTGCAAACACCTTTTACCGAGAAGTATCTGGCGCGGCATCCTGCTGTGCCTGCAGCGGAGGCAGCGCAGAATTTGTTGAACGTGATGAATGGGTTGGAGCCTATGCAGACAGGTGGGTTCTTTGACTGGTCCGGTGCGGAGGTAGTGTGGTGAGCCGTCTTATTCTGGTGCTGGGCGATCAACTGTCTGAAGGGCTGAGCGCGCTGCGCGAAGGGGACCGTGAGACCGATACTGTTGTGATGGCGGAAGTGGTTGAAGAGGCTACTTACGTTAAACACCACCCCAAGAAGATTGCGTTGATTTTCAGTGCAATGCGCAAGTTCGCGGTGGCGTTGGAGGCAGATGATTGGACTGTTGCCTATGCGCAATTGGACGACACGGACAACGCGGGCTCTATCGTCGGCGAGTTGCTGCGTAGGGCCGAGGAGACGGGGGCGCAGGAGGTGATCTGTACCGAGCCGGGAGAATGGCGGTTGATCAACAAGCTGACCCATGCGCCGATCAAAACGACCATTCTGCAAGACGACCGGTTTCTCGCCTCGCATGGGGAATTCGAGGCGTGGGCCGAGTGGCGTAAGGCCTTGAGAATGGAGTATTTTTACCGTGATATGCGGCGCAAAACGGGTCTGCTTATGGACGGGGATAAACCCATCGGCGGTCAGTGGAATTTTGACCATGACAACCGCAAACCCGCACCCGGCAGCGTTGCCCCAAAGGGGCCGTTGAAGTTCGAACCTGACAATATCACGGGCGACGTTCTGGGACTTGTCGAAAGTCGATTTGGAAGTCATTTCGGAGAGTTGCGCCCTTTCTGGTTTGCGACGACGCGGGAGCAGGCGTTAGAGGCATTGGACCACTTTATTGCCAATTCCCTGCCTACGTTTGGCGATTATCAGGATGCGATGCTGCGGGGGGAGGACTTCTTGTTTCATGCGATCATATCGCCTTACCTCAACATCGGGTTATTGGGGCCGCTGGAGGTCTGTCAAGCGGCTGAAAAAGCGTATGAAAGCGGTGATGCGCCGATCAACGCAGTGGAAGGGTTTATCCGGCAAATCATCGGTTGGCGAGAGTACGTGCGGGGGATCTACTTCCTTGAAGGACCAGAGTATGCATCGCGAAACGCGTTGAAACAAAAGCGGGATTTGCCTGCGATGTATTGGGGTGGCGAGACGAAGATGGCTTGTATGGAGGCCTCGATCGGGCAGACGGCGCGGGAAGCTTATGCGCACCATATTCAGCGATTGATGGTCACGGGCAACTTTGCGTTGCTGGCGGGCATTGATCCGTCTCAAGTCTCTGATTGGTATCTGGAAGTCTATGCGGATGCGTTTGAATGGGTTGAAGCCCCCAATGTTGTGGGCATGAGTCAGTTCGCCGATGGAGGTGTAATCGCCTCGAAACCTTATGTGTCTTCGGGTGCTTACATCAATCGCATGTCGGATTACTGCAAGGGATGTGCCTACAAGGTGAGCCAGAAAACGGGTGAGGGGGCATGTCCGTTCAATACGTTATACTGGCACTTCCTTGATCGTCACCGCGAGCGATTTTCTAATAACGTGCGGATGGGAAATATGTACCGAACGTGGGACCGCATGGATGAGGACAAGCGGGGCACAGTGCTGGCGGATGCAGATACCGTTCTGGCGAAACTGGATGCCGGCGAAGTGGTTTGAGACATGAGCCGCGAATCATAGATTAGCAGCCAACGAGCATAGCGCTTACGCCCTGTCTGCCTCGCGTGCAGCAATGTAAATTCCCTGTGTATGCCCCGTATGCCCCTTGGGGGCAGTAACGGAACGTACGTTGCATACTATTCAGAGCGTCAAGTTGACGTTAGGTTCCCATCAGGGAAATCGGGAGTAGTCGCATGGATGATCTAAGCAATTATCGCGCCAAGTCGGGCAATCTGGTCGCTGTCTGGACGTTGGAGATACAGACGCTGCCTGCGGATGTAGACCGTATTCTGGATGCTGTGATGGAAGTGCACCCGTTGGAATACGGCAACTACCAACGCAATGCGAGCGTGTCAGCTGTCGGGTGGGAGACCTCACAGCCCAAGGAGGGCTCGACGACGACGACGCACCTCAAAGGGTTCAAAGCAGGCGGTACCGAGAGCTATCCAATTGTTGAATTGAAGATTTCTGTGCCGCGTGACGTGCAAGTGCTGGAGCGGGTGATGGATGCGGTGCTGTATGTGCATCAATATGAAGAGCCGGTGATTTATGTACGTGAAGATTGGGCCAGCCATTCGGCCTATAACCCCAAGAACGACAACCCGAACCGTTGGTGGAACAATGGGCGCGGACTGCCAAAAAAGATATAGACGCCGCTAGCTCTCGTTTTTGACGGTGATCTGTGCGGGGCGTGACCTGCTGATAACGTACTGTGCGTTCGGGATATCATTGGCCAGCGCGCGTTCCTTAGCCTGCTCGGGGGTGTGATCATGGGCCAACCAGCGGTTCGTGAGCCGCTGTTCGAGCACATCGATCGGCACGTCGAGCGCGATTGTCAGGTCCCAAAGCGGCGCTAGCTGGGACCATGGCGGGTGATCGAGCAGCAGATATGACCCCTCTACCAGAAGGATGCGGTGTGAGGCGTCAATCACCCGCGCTCCTGCAATCGCGATATCAAGCTTGCGGTCAAAAACTGGAATGACCACTTCATCCTGTGCATTGAGGCGGCGGATCAGGGTTACAAAACCGTCAGCGTCAAACGTTTCGGGCGCACCTTTTCGGCGGAGTAGCCCACGGTCCTGAAGCACGCTGTTGTCGAGGTGGAACCCGTCCATCGGGACTACAGCGGCTGCGGAGCCAAGTTCATTTGCCAACGTCTCGGCAACGGTCGACTTACCGGACCCTGCGGGTCCAGAAACGGCGATGATCACGCGCTGGCCTGCGTGTGCCAGTTCCGCGATGCGGGCGAGGATGTCAGGTAAGAGCATGAGGCGTCCTGTTTTGGTTATGCTGACCAAGTTTAACCGTGTTTCTCGCGGCTGTCTCGGGGTGCTTCATCGCGGTCGAACAAGCCGTAGTCGCGGATCACATGGGCAATGCGCAGCTGGTAGTCCGTAAACATCCCTGCGCGGCCTGCGGATTGGGCGGCGCGGTGTTTGGTGAGGCGGCGCCAGTCAGCAATAGCCTCTTCATCCCGAAAGAAGGACAGCGACAGGAGTTTGTCGGGGTTTGTCAGGCTTTGAAAGCGCTCGACGGAGATGAAGCCGTCGATTTCGTCCACCAAGGGGCGCATGAGGGCTGCCATATCGAGGTAGTCGGCTTTGCGGTCAGGATGGGGCGTGACTTCGAATATGACGGCGATCATTTGGACTCTCCATGTGGGGTGGAGGCGAGTGTGAGGAAGGTTCGGTCCTCGCGCAGTAGGAATTTTTCAGACTGGGCGAATTCGTAATTCTCACGGCCTATGGGATCTGCGGCGAGGCGGATGCGGTAGGCCTCATATTCGGCAAGGCTGGGGATGTTGTAGATGCCGTAGGCAAGTGTCGAGGAGCCTTCGTGAGGCGCGTAGTAGCCTACAAGGTCGGCCCCGCAGCGCGGGATCGCTTGGCCCCAATTGCGGGCGTATTGTTGGAACTGTGCCTTTTTGGTGGGGTCGATCTGGTAGCGGATAATACAGGTGAGCATGGTCGTTTCCTTATGATTGATCACTCTGTTTAGCGTGTTGTGGGGTGCGGATGCTTCGCCTACGGTCGAAGTATGAAATCAATTTTGAAAGCTTTGATATGAGAGAAGGTCCAGACATCGCCCGTATTGCCGCGCTGATCGGTGATCCTGCACGCGCCAATATCCTAGGAGCGTTGATGAGCGGGAAGGCCTTGACTGCCACCGAGCTGGCGCATGAAGCGGGGGTTACGGTGCAGACGGCGAGTGCGCATCTGGCCAAGCTGGAGGCGGGGGGGCTGACGGCTGCGCGTAAATCGGGGCGGCACAAGTATATCTCATTGGCGGGCGCAGAAGTTGCGGCGGTACTTGAGGCATTGATGGGATTGGCCGCAGGACAAGGGCATTTGCGCACACGCACAGGGCCAAAGGATACAGCGCTGCGCGAGGCGCGCGTCTGTTATAATCATCTGGCAGGTGCGCGGGGGATTGCGATGTATGACGCGATGCTCGCGCGGAGTGATCTGGTCGAGGACGGTGAGGATGTAGCGCTAAGTGACGCGGGAGCCGCGTTTGTGTCAGAGTTTGGCGTGGATCTGGCGGCGTTGCAGAAGGCGCGCGCGCCTGTGTGTCGCACCTGTATGGATTGGAGTGCGCGGCGCACACATCTGGCGGGTGGTCTAGGTCGCGCGATGTTGGTGCAGATGGAAACTCTTGGCTGGGCCAAACGGGAGCAGGGCAGCCGTGTGGTGCGGTTTACACGCGCCGGTGCTGCCGCATTTGACGCGCAGTTTGGAGTAAGTGGCAGCTAGTCTGTGGCCGTTGTGTCTGCGGCGGGTTCAGCGACGGCAGGTTCAGCGACGGCAGGTTCAGCCAATGTACCGTCCTGCCAGTCGCCCGACGCTTGCTCGCCCGTTGCGTAGGTCATAGTGCCTTGGCCCTGACGTTTTCCGTCTTTGAAAGACCCAACATAGACATCGCCATTGGCATAGGTCGCCGTGCCTAAGCCATCAATTTCCCCATTGGCCCACTGGCCTTCATAGACAAAGCCGCTGGCCATGGTGATTTTGCCATTGCCTGACCGCTTTCCCTCAAAGAATTCGCCGACATAGATGGTGCCGTCGGGATATGTCGCGGTGCCTGTCCCATGGCGCAGCCCTGCTTTCCAGCCGCCAACATAAGAGCGGCCATCGCCGTAATCGAGTGTGCCTTGCCCCTCATTACGGGCGTCCACAAATCCGCCCTCATAGACCATGCCGTTGGGGTATGTCGCGCGGCCTTGCCCTTCGATCACGCCTGCGGACCATTCGCCCACATAGGTGGAGCCGTCGGGGTAGGTGATGCTGCCAGTGCCGTCGGCAAGATTGTCCTTGAACTGGCCTGTCTGCACAGAGCCGTCTGGGTAGGTCACGGTGCCTGTGCCTTCGGCGCTGCCAGCGATCCACTGGCCCTCATATTTATAACCGTCGGCTCCTGTGAAAGTGCCGATGCCGTGGCGCTGGTCATCAAGATAAGCACCAACATAAACATCACCCGCTGTTGTTGTTGATGTGCCCATGCCCTCACGGCGGCCTTCGATCAGATCACCGACATAGGTATCGCCGTTAGCCTGAGTAATCGTGCCTTTGCCATTCAGCTGGCCGCCTGCCCATGTGCCCTCAAGCGTGAAACCTTCGGGGTGGGTCAGCTTGCCTGCGCCGGAACGTGCGCCATTGACCACGGTGCCTTCATAGATCGCCCCCTCGGCGTCTTTGATCACGGCCTGTCCTGTGGCCTGACCATCTATCCAGTCGCCTTTATATTCATATCCTGCGGGGGTGACGAGCACGCCTTTCCCGTTGCGCTTGCCATTGCGAAAGCTGCCCTCGTAGCGTTCTCCGTTGGCGTGAATTGCGACGCCTTGGCCCATGATGGTGCCTGCTTCCCATTCGCCCTCATAGGTGCCGCCGTCCGACATGGTGATTTTGCCGATGCCCTCTGGCTTGCCTTTTGAAAACTCGCCCTCATAGACGGAGCCGTTGGGAAAGCGTGCAGTGCCTGTACCCTTTATCTCGCCCTCGACCCACTGGCCTGTGTATTGGTAGCCGTTGGGCAGGGTATAGGTACCTGTGCCGTGCTGGAGGCCGTCCTTGAACGTACCTTCATAGACACCGCCATCGTCGTATTGTTTGCTGAGCACTTGGGTGTTCTGCGCCAGCGCAGGTGCAAACATCAAAGGACTAAGGGCGGCGGCGAGCAGCAGGGTGCGAAAGGTCATGGCGGTCCTGTTCTAAAGAGTGGGCAGGGAGCCCGACGAGTCACGCACAAGACTAAAGACGCGGACCCGAAGGGGCAACGGCCTTTTGTCCCATGGGCCATTGCGTGCTTTCCAAGGCGGCATGATCTGCTACATCATTGCCCAAGTTTAAGAGGGTTGGACATGGCAGATCGTTTTCGCATTACACTGGGGCAGTTGAACCCGACCGTTGGTGATCTGGCGGGCAATGCGGCGCAGGCCGCTGCGGCATGGGCCGAGGGGCGCGATGCGGGGGCCGATCTGGTGGCGCTGCCCGAGATGTTTATCGCAGGCTACAATGCGCAGGACTTGGTGATGAAGCCTGCCTTCCAGCGCGATGTGATGACTCATATCGAGACGCTGGCGGCTGCTTGTGCAGATGGTCCTGCATTGGCGATTGGTGCGCCCATTGTGGAGGAGGGTAAGCTCTATAATGCTTATCTGGTGCTCAAGGGGGGCAAGATTGCGAGCCGTGTGCTCAAGCATCATTTGCCGAACGAGACTGTTTTCGACGAAGTGCGGATTTTCGATTCTGGTCCGTTGGGCGGGCCGTATTCGGTGGGAAACACGCGGATTGGAAGCCCGATTTGCGAAGATGCGTGGCATGAGGATGTGGCAGAAACTTTGGCCGAGACGGGGGCAGAGTTTTTGTTGGTGCCTAATGGATCGCCCTATTATCGCGGAAAGTTTGATACGCGGATGAACCATATGGTCGCGCGGGTGGTGGAGACGGAACTGCCGCTGATCTACCTCAATATGGTGGGCGGTCAGGATGACCAGATATTTGACGGGGCGAGTTTTGGTCTGAACCAGGGCGGTAAGCTGGCGTTTCAGATGCCAGCCTTTGATGCAGTCACGCAGCATGTCGATCTTGAGCGTGGGCCTGAGGGTTGGCGGATCATTGAGGGCGAAAAGGCCGTTCATCAGGACGCTTATGCGCAGGATTACCGCGTGATGGTGCAGGGACTGCGCGATTACATGCGCAAGACGGGTTTCAAGAAGGTGCTGCTGGGGATGTCTGGTGGGATCGATTCGGCGATTGTCGCGACAATCGCGGTGGATGCGCTGGGCGCGGAAAACGTGCGCTGCGTGATGTTGCCGTCAGAGTATACCTCCAAGGCCTCGCTGGAGGATGCGGAGGCTTGTGCGAATGCGCTGGGCGCGCGGTATGATTATGTGCCGATCAAGCAGGGGCGTGATGCGATTACCGAGACTTTGGCACCGTTGTTTGAGGGGACCAAGCCTGATCTGACGGAGGAGAATATCCAGAGCCGTCTGCGGGGGCTGTTGCTCATGGCGCTGAGCAATAAGTTTGGCGAGATGCTGCTGACCACGGGAAATAAGTCCGAGGTCGCCGTGGGCTATGCCACGATCTATGGTGACATGGCGGGCGGGTATAACCCGATCAAGGACCTCTATAAAATGCGGGTGTTCGAGACGTGCCGTTGGCGCAACGCGAACCACGCTGAGTGGATGATGGGACCCAAGGGTGCGGTGATCCCCGACAATATCATCACCAAAGCCCCCTCGGCAGAGCTGCGCGATGACCAGAAGGACAGCGACAGCTTGCCTGACTATCCAGAGCTGGATGCGATGCTGGAGATATTGGTCGATCGCGATGGGTCGATTGATGATTGCGTAGCTGCGGGATTTGACCGTGATGTGGCCAAGAAGGTTGAGCATCTGGTCTATATCTCGGAGTACAAACGCTTTCAGTCTGCGCCGGGGCCGCGGCTGACAAAGGGGGCGTTCTGGCTTGATCGGCGGTATCCGATTGTGAACCGCTGGCGTGATCCGAGTTGAGTAGAAACGCTCGCTACAGAATGCGGGTGGGGTGGTTTGTCTGTGTCGCAGTGATCGCATTTGCGCTTTTTGCGGGGTCGGGCGGGGCACTGATTGCCCGCACTTTGGGGGCGGCGGGGGTTGTGGCACCCGTTTGGCTTACCGGACCGATCATGGTTCTGGCCGGAGCTATAGCTTACTGGTGTGGCGGCATATCGTTTGGACGTCCCGTAGGTCTCAGGCTTGATAGGGACGGGTTGTCCGGCTTTCTTTTACCTGCAACACTTTGGTCACAGGTTGCCGATGTTGGACTGCATGAGGTCCTCCGCTTTGAAGATGGCAGCAGGGCGGCGCAGGACGACTTGTATTTTGCGCTGCGTCTGTATGATCAGGAAGGCTGGTGGTTGCAGGCAACGCTGGTGCAGAAATTCTGCGGATTGCGGCGGGGTGGAAAAAGCCGCTGGGATGTTCTGCTGCCTTTGAATGCGCTTGAAGCGGCTGATCAAAAAGCGCTGATCGATTTGGCGATAGACCAGTTTGAAAGGCGGTGAAGTGACACGCTTTAGTGACTTGTCTGTTGCTACACCCTGCCGCAGGGTGCGGCGCAAGAAGAGGGATCACATGCGCTTAATTCTAACTCTGGTGTTTATGTTGCTTGCCCCCGTGGCGCAGGCTTGCGGCTCCGACAGTGACTGTACGGTCGGGGATCGCAGCTACCGTATCTCACTGCCCGAGGGTGTTGATGCGCCTGTGGGGGCGGTGATCTGGGCGCACGGGTATCGCGGCACGGCCGCAGGTGTGATGCGCAACGGGAGTTTGCGCAGAATGGTCCATGCCGAGGGGCTGGCGCTGATCGCATTGCAGGGGATTGATGGTACGTGGGATTTGCCTAACGGGCCGCGCACCCCTGACAGTACGGGGGCGGTTGAGTTTGACTATGTCGCGGCGGTGATTGCGGACGCGCAGGCTCAGTATGGGGTCGATCCTGCGCGGCTGGTGGCGAGCGGATTTAGTGCGGGCGGGATGCTGGTGTGGAACCTTGCTTGTGCGCGGCCTGATTTGTTTATCGGGTTTGTGCCCTATGCGGGGACGTTCTGGATGCAGCCACCAGCGGAGTGTGCGACGCCTGCCAAGAGCCTGATCCATATTCACGGGGACGCGGATAGCACTGTGCCGCTGGACGGGCGGGCGATTGGGCCGACGCGTCAGGGGAAGGTCTCAACCGCGCTGACGATGTACAGTGCGTTGGGCGATTTTGGTGCGGCGGAGCAGGTCGATACGCCTGCGCTGCGGTGTACGCAGCAGGCTAATTCGGATGGTGATGTGCTGGCGTTTTGCTTGTTTCAGGGCGGGCATTCGTTTCGCACAGAATATCTGGGTTCTGCGTTGGAGCGGTTGCGCCTTTTGGGCAAGCTTTAGATTGCGATAACTGGACAAACAGCCCTACCTGTGCCAGCAAGCGCGGCAACAGGAGGCATATATGTCCGATAAAACCATTACCCGTTTCGCCCCATCCCCGACAGGCTGGATTCACGTTGGAAACCTGCGCACGGCGCTGATGAACTACCTCATTGCGCGCAAGGCGGGGGGCGAGTTTATCTTGCGGATCGACGACACTGATCCGAACCGCTCCAAGGAAGAATATGTCGACGGGATCAAGCGTGATCTGGATTGGCTGGGCCTGCATTGGGATCGTGTTGAGCGCCAATCGCTGCGCATCGAAAAGTACCACGAGGCGGCGAAAGAGCTGCGCGAGATGGGCCGTTTCTATGAGGCCTTCGAGACGCCAACAGAGCTGGACCTCAAGCGTAAAAAGCAGCTGAACATGGGCAAGCCACCTGTGTACGACCGTGCGGCGCTGAAATTGTCGGAAGACGAGAAGAATGCTCTGCGCGCGGAGCGTGGCGATGGTGTGTGGCGGTTCAAGCTGTTGCATGAGCGGATCATCTGGAACGACGGCATTCTGGGCGATATCAGTATTGACGGTGCGTCCGTCTCCGATCCTGTGCTGATCCGTGGTGACGGGCAGATCTTGTATACGCTGGCCTCTGTTGTGGATGATACCGAGATGGGTGTGACGCATGTTGTGCGTGGCTCGGATCATGTCACAAACACAGGCACACAAATCCAGATCATGCAGGCGCTGGGTGGCACGCCGCCGTCGTTCGCGCACCACTCGTTGCTGACGGGTCCGCAGGGGGAGGCGCTGTCCAAGCGGCTTGGTACACTTGCGCTGAAAGACTTGCGCGAGGCGGGGATCGCACCACAGGCGTTGTTGAGCCTGATGTCGCGGCTTGGCTCTTCCGATCCGGTGGAATTGCGCACGGACATGGCGGAGTTCATCGAGGGCTTTGACATCACGCGCTTTGGCTCGTCCCCGACGAAGTTTGATGCGGAAGATCTCAAGCCCCTGACGGCGAAGTATCTGGCGGCATTACCGCTGGCCGATGTGGCGGATGATATTGCTGCGCTTGGGGTGCCTGCCGATAAGGCCGAGCAGTTCTGGGCCGTGACGCGGGAGAACATCACGACGCTACATGATCTGGCCCCGTGGTGGGAGATGTTCAGCAAGGGTGCCGAGCCTGTGATTGATGATGAGGACCGCGAGTTTATCGCCCAAGCGATGACGATGCTGCCCGACGGGGAGTATGATGCGGAGACTTGGGGTAGCTTCACTGCGGCGGTCAAGGAAGCGACAGGGCGCAAAGGTAAGGGTCTGTTCATGCCGCTGCGCAAGGCGCTGACGGGGCAGGCGCATGGACCCGATATGTCTGCCGTGCTGCCATTGTTGCAGGTCATTAAAGCGCGCGGTTGAACCAGAAATAAGATCGTGGCGGTGTTAGCCCGCCACGATCACAGCATTGCGCAAGGCCAAATGCTGGTCGACCAATGATGTTTCTTGCGCGCTGAGCGTCTGAGCGCGGGGATAGCGGGGGGTAGTGCGATCATTCAGGATCGGAGTGTCCCAGCGGTCCGTCGTGGCAAAGAAATTCGCCACGCCGCCGGCGCCGAATTCGCGCAGATACCCCTGCACCACAACATCCAGATAGCTGAGCAGGATGTGGTTGTCCGCGCTTTGCACCCATGTCTCCCGCGGGACAGCATAGTGGGAGATGGGGCGCGCGGGATCGTCGGGATGCCGGATTGCCGAGCCTGAGGGCAGGCGGGCATAACCGTGCTCACGCGCGTCCAGTGCGCCCCAATCGCCGTGCGGCACTTCGGCGATGAGGCCGTCGATTGTCGTGCCTGCATCGGGAATCACGCTGAGGAAAGCCTGCCCACGATCCGATGTGTAGACCCATGTGCGACGCCAGCCTGCAAGCTGTGTGCGGGCCGCGTTTTCATAGACATGGGTGTCGCGGTTGACGAGGCTGCCGTAGCCGAAAAAGCAGGGATGCATATCGTGCCTTTGCATTGGTGGAATTTGGCCCTACCTAACCATCGGAAAGGGATCGGGGCAACCATGCGCATGGTGGATTGAAAAAGGTCCAGACCTTTGGCAGAACAAATTAACGGAGGGCCAGTGCCATGAAATTTACCGAAGAGCATCTGTGGTTGCGTGTCGAAGACGGCGAGGAGGAAATCACTGTCGGCTTGACTCCTTATGGTGCTGAACAGCTTGGCGATGCCAAGTTTGTCGAGTTGCCGGATGAGGGTGACGTTGTCTCTGTCGATGACCCGGTTGTGGTGATTGAGGCGGATGATGACGCAATCGATATTCTGGCGCCGTTAGACGGGGAAATCACCGAAGTAAACGAGCGTTTGGTGGCAGCCCCCGAGATCATCTCGGAGGACCCGCAGGGCGATGGATGGTTGTTCAAGATGAGCATTGATGATGCAGGCGACATGGACGAGATGATGTCCGAGGCGGCCTATCAGAAATACATCCGTTAAAAGATATGGCGTAAGAGCCTAATCAGGCTCTATTCAGCGGTTTTTCCCGTCTCTGCGAGCAAGAAGCTAAAGGTTTTCTTGAGCTTGCTCCATGACGCTTTGTCAGGTGCGATCAGGAGGTGGCCTGTTTTGCGCGTGGCATCATAGTCACCGCCATCGAGCATTTCCACATGGGCACCTGCGCGTGCCGCGATCAGCGCGCCTGCGGCGTGATCCCATGGGTGCAGCAAGGCAGTGAGGCTGAAATCCATATGGCCTTGGGCCAGCATGCGGTATTCATGGGCAGAGCAGCGCATCGTATTCACACGGGCAAATCCGGGGAATGTGGCGGCGAGCTGTGCTTGTTTCTCTTTTGGGAAGAGGTGGAGCGGGATGATGCCTGACATCTCTTCTATCGGTTTGGTCTTTGCCGCTTTGAGCGTCCGGTTTGCGCCGAAGGGGCGTTGAAGCTCGGGCGTCATTTCTTCATCGGCTATGGCCCAGTCGTCACCAACGGGATCGTAGATTAGGCCAAAGACAGGCTGGCCGTAGCGGGTGGCTGCAACGATCACGCCGAAGATGGCCAGACCGTGGGCGAAATTCCATGTGCCGTCGACGGGGTCGATGTGGAAGGCGAGCTGTGCCTCCGCGATACCGTCGAGGAGTTCTGGCTTGGCGGCAACAGCTTCTTCGCCAATGACCAGTGCGGAGGGGAAGGCGATTTGCAGGGCGCGGGTGATCATGGCCTCGGCGCGGGTATCGGCATCTGTCACCAGATCGCTTGCGTGGGATTTTGTGCGGATGTCGCCGTCTGTCAGATTGCGAAAGCGGGGCATGATCTCGGCCTTGGCGGTGCGGCGCACGATGTTGATAATCTGGCTGCGCTGGGCTGCTGTAACCGCAGGGGCCAGTGTGGCGGGCAGGTTTTGATCTTTGGTTGCTTCGGTGCTGGTGTCAGACATATGGGCGCTCCTTGGTTACGGACAATCTACGCTGTGGAGGGCGGGAGGCAAAGGGGGAACCTGAGGAGGTTCCTCCATTATGATCATTCGCGGGCGCGCAAGACGCGGGCGGGTCGGGCCTGTAATGCGCGGCGGGCAAAGCCCAGACCTGCGAGCACGGTGGCGGTAATGCCTCCTGCGATGATTAGGAGGGCAGAAGGCCAGATGACCTGATACTCCGTCTCCATCACGAAGGTACTCACAGCCCAGCCGCCCAATGCTCCGACGACCAGCGCAATGGCACCCGCAGCGAGGCCCAGTAGGGCTGCACGCAGAATAAAGCTGGCCGCGATCATGCGGCGGGACGCGCCCATGGTTTTGAGCATTGCGGCTTCATAGGTGCGCGCGTCTGCCCCTGCGGCGGCAGCACCGATCAGGACAAGAAAACCTGTAATCAACGTAGCGGCAGCGCCGTATGACGTAGCAGCGGCAAGGCCGGCAAGCACACCAGCCACACGGTCAATCGCGTCCTTCACGCGGATGGCGGTGATGTTGGGGTAGGCCGATGCCAGATCACGCAGTATTTGCGCCTCTGCCTCAGGCTCGGCGTAGACGGTCGAGATGAAGCTGTGGGGCGCACCTGCGAGGGCAGAGGGGTTCATGGTGAGCACGAACCCGATGCCAGCGGTGGAGAAGTCGACCTCCTGAAAGCTGGTGATCGTGCCTGTGATGTCGCGACCCAGCACGTTGATCGTGATGGTATCGCCAAGGTTGAGGCCCATCTCTTCGGCTTCTTCCTGAGCGAAACTGATCTGGGGCGGACCTGAGTAGTCGGGTGCCCACCATTCGCCAGCGGTGATAAGTGCGCCCTCTTTCGGGGCGGCGGCGTAGGTGATGCCACGGTCACCGGTGACAACCCAGTGGTCGCCAGCAACTTCGATTGCGGGACGGTCGTTGATTTTCGTCAACACGCCGCGCAGCATCGGTGCGCTGTCGATGCGGCTCACGGCGGGGTCGTCCTCAAGGCGTTTGGTATAGCCTTCGATCTGGTCCTTCTGGATATCCACAAAGAAGTAGCTGGGGGCGATGGCGGGGAGGTTTCCTGCGATGGCTTGGCGCAGGTTGCCGTCGATCTGGCCTACGGCGGCGAGAACCGAGAGGCCGAGGCCGAGCGACAGGACAACTGCGCCCGCACCTTCTCCTGTGCCGCCGATGGCAGCCATGGCCCACCGGACGCGGGGACGGCCGCGCAGGCGGTGGCTGAATGCCCGCGCCGCAATGCGGATGAGGAATGCGGCGAGGGCGAGGATCGCCAGTGCGCCCGCGATGCCGCCGAGGGTCCAAAGGGTGAGGAACCAGCTGCCGTTGAACCAGCCCGCCATGCCGACGAGGGCGGCGATGGCCCCAAGGGTGGCGATGATAAACGGCCACGACGGCAGGCGGCTGGCCCCGTCCCATGCGTCGCGGAAGAGCGTTGCTGCACGGACGCGATCCGTGCGGGCAAGGGGCCATAGCGTGAAGATGAAGGCGGTGAGGATACCGTAAAGACCCGCCTCGATCAGAGGGGCGGGGAAAATGGTGAAAGCGGTAGGGATTGGCAGGCGTGCCTCAAGGATGGGGGCGACCATGATCGGGAGTGCGGCCCCAAGGATGACGCCGATGGTGACGCCGAGCAGGGACAGGATGCCGATCTGGATGAAGTAGGTCTGGAAGATGGTTGCGCGGTCTGCGCCGAGGGCGCGGAGGGTCGCGATGACTTCGGTTTTGCGGCTGAGATAGCTGCGCACGGCCGCGGAGACACCGACACCGCCCACGGCGAGGCCGGAGAGGCCGACGAGAATCAGAAACGCGCTGAGGCGGTCAACGAATTGGGCCACTTGCGGTGCGCCATTGCGGGCATCCTGCCAGCGTAGGCCGCTGCCTGCGAACTGCTCTTTGGCGGCAACCTCTAGAGCGTCGATCGCGGTCCCTTCGGGCAGGGTCAGGCGGTATTTGGAGTTGAAGCGCGACCCTTGGGCCAGCAAGCTGGATCCTTCGAGGCTGTTGCGCAGAACCATTGTGCGCGGACCGAGGGCAAATTCAGCACCTGCGCTGTCAGGTTCGATCACAAGCTCTGCACGCAGTTCAAATGATTTTGTGCCGAGGGTGAAAGTGTCGCCTACGTTAAGGCCGAGACGGTCGATCAGCGCACGGGCCATGACCGCACCGGGTAGATCGCCGCGCGGGGCAAGCGCCTCGGAGAGGGGGATCGCGGGGTCGAGAACGACAGCGCCGACCAAGGGATAAAGGTCATCGACGGCCTTGAGCTGTGTCAGTGCGCGTTCGTCGTCTTTTACGGCCATGGAGCGGAAATCGGCGATTTCGGAGACTGCGGTGGCTTGGGCTTGCATCCACGCGCGCTCGGCCTCGGTGGCGAAGCGGTAGGTCAGCTCAAGCTCGACATCGCCGCCGAGGATTGCAGCACCCTCGCGTTCCAGCCCTGCTTCGATACCTGAGCGGACGGAGCCGACCGCAGCGATTGCAGCCACGCCGAGGGCGAGACAGGCAAGGAAGAGGCGAAAGCCGCGCAGGCCGCCGCGCAGTTCACGGCGTGCGAATTTTGTCGCTAGGGAAAGGCTCATGCGACTGCGCTGCTGGTTGTGGTGTCGTCGATGCGGCCATCGCGCAGGGTTATCACGCGGTCACAGCGTTGGGCCAATGCGTCGGAGTGGGTGACAAGGATAAGAGTTGAGCCGTATTGGTCGCGCAGGTTGAACAGCAGGTCCATAATCGCCTCGCCGTTGGCGCTGTCGAGGTTGCCTGTGGGTTCATCCGCCAGAAGGATTGCGGGGCGGGGTGCTGTGGCGCGGGCGAGGGCCACGCGCTGTTGCTCTCCCCCTGACATCTGGGAGGGGTAGTGACCTGCGCGGGGGCCAAGACCTACGATTTCAAGCGCTTCGGCGGCGCGGTCAAAGGCGTCGGCGTGGCCTGCAAGCTCTAGCGGTGTCGCGACATTCTCAAGCGCGGTCATGGTGGGGATGAGGTGAAAGGACTGGAACACAATGCCCATGCGGTTACGGCGAAAGCGAGCGAGCTGGTCCTCGTCCATCGCGGTGAGGTCTTCGCCCATGGCATGCACGGAGCCGCCTGTGGCTTGCTCCAAACCGCCCATGACCATCAAGAGCGATGATTTGCCTGAACCAGAGGGGCCAATGAGGCCGATGCTTTCGCCTGCGGTGACCTCCAGCGAGATGCCGTGAAGAATATCGACTGGTCCTGCATTGCCATTCAGGCGTAGGGCTGCATCTTTAAGTGTGAAAATAGGATTACTCATGGGGGCCCCTTCGATGGCGTCCCTACGGGATATGGAGGGAATGTGGCGATGCGCAAGGCTTTGACAGGGATTCTTATGGTTTGGGCCAGTTTTGCCCAAGCTGGCGAAGTGGTGATTGCGGCGCTTGGGGATAGTCTGACGCAAGGGTACGGCCTGATGCAGTCGGATGGTTTTGTGCCACAGCTGGAGACGTGGTTGGAGCAGCAGGGCGCCGATGTGCGGCTGGTCAATGCGGGGGTGTCCGGGGATACCACGGCAGGCGGTCTGAGCCGCGTGGACTGGACCCTGACACCAGATGTGGACGCGATGATTGTGGCGTTGGGGGGCAATGACCTGCTGCGCGGTCTGTCGCCAGAGCAGGCGCGCAGCAACCTTGAAGGCATTCTGAAAGCAGCGGAAGCAGCGGATGTCGAAGTGCTTTTGATCGGGCTGGATGCGCCCGGGAATTATGGTGCGGAGTACAAGCAACAATTTGATGCGATCTATCCTGAGTTGGCGGAGGCCTATGGCACAGGATATTTGCAAAGCTTCTTTGCGGGGCTGGTGGAGGAGGGTGAAACGGCGGACCCTGCCAAGCTGGGCGCGTGGTTTCAGGCGGATGGTATCCACCCCAATCCCGACGGCGTGAAGCGCATTGTGACGGCCATTGGCCCATTGGTGCTTGAGTTGATCGAAAACGTAGAGGCGGTCGATTAAACCGCTTTGCCTGAAAATTGTGCAGCGTTGTTTTTACGGGCCGTGCAATAATTTTTACCAGTTGATAAAAAAATAGACCTGTGCCAGCGTTATCGTGAAACGTGTAGTTGGCGGAGGATCGACATATGGCAGACAGGGTTTTTGAACCGGGTGTGACGGCGGGGCGCTTGGACCCTGCGGCATATGAGGCGCATTTCAGTGACTTGCATCCGCCGCTGGACAAGCATGAAGCGGTGGTGGCGGCGGATCGCTGTTACTTTTGCCATGACGCGCCGTGCATCACGGCCTGTCCTACGGATATCGACATACCGCTGTTCATTCGCCAGATCGCGACGGGCACGCCCGATGCGGCGGCCAAGACGATCCTGAGCCAGAATATTATGGGCGGTATGTGTGCGCGGGTGTGCCCGACGGAGCAGCTGTGCGAGGAAGCCTGCGTGCGGGAAATGGCGGAGGGCAAGCCTGTGTTGATTGGGCAATTGCAACGTTATGCCACGGATCATTTGCAGGTGCAGGGTGTGCATCCCTTTGTACGCGCAGAGCCTACGGGCAAGCGTGTGGCTGTTGTGGGTGCTGGGCCTGCGGGTCTGTCTGCGGCGCACCGCTTGGCGATGTTGGGGCATGATGTGGTGGTCTATGACGCCAAGCCCAAGGCGGGCGGGCTGAATGAATACGGGATTGCGACCTATAAGACGCCTGACGGGTTTGCCCAAGGCGAGGTGGATTGGCTGCTCAAGATTGGCGGGATTACAGTTGAAACGGGCAGGGCGCTGGGCGCTGATCTGAGCCTTGAAGGGTTGAGAGCGAAGTTTGATGCGGTATTCCTTGGCATGGGCCTTGGTGGTGTGAATGCGCTGGGCGTGGAAGGGGCTGACAAGGATGGCGTGCTGGATGCGGTGGATTTCATTGCTGAGTTGCGGCAGGCCAGTGATGTGGCCAGTGTCCCTGTGGGGCGTGATGTAGTGGTGATTGGTGGCGGAATGACTGCCATTGATGCGGCGGTTCAATCCAAGCTTTTGGGCGCGCTGAATGTCACACTGGTCTACCGCCGTGGGCGTGATGCGATGAATGCAAGTGTGTTTGAGCAGGATTTAGCAGCAAGTAAAGGCGTGCGGATTGTGACTCATGCGACGCCCAAGGCTGTGCATGGGAATGGCTCGGTACGCGAGATCGAGTTTGATTATGTTGGCGACGATATGATGCCGACGGGCCAGACGCTGCGCCTTGCTGCTGATCAGGTTTTTAAAGCGATTGGTCAAACGTTGGAGGGCGATGCGCTGCCTGATCTGGAAGGGCGCAAGATCGCTGTGGATACCAATGGGCGGACATCGGTTAAGGGTGTTTGGGCAGGGGGCGATTGTGCCTCTGGCGGCGATGACCTGACGGTGACTGCGGTGGCCGAGGGGCGCGATGCTGCGATGGATATTCATGCGGATTTGAGCGGGAGTGTGTGAGATGTATGTGATGAGCTTTGTGGCCGCAGTGCCAACGGATCAGAAAGACGCGTACCTTGCGCATTGCAAGATGGCGGCGGAGATTTTCAAATCACATGGAGCGACGCGGGTCGTTGAGCTTTGGGGTGATATGGTGCCTGAGGGCGAGAAGACTTCATTTCCCATGGCTGTTGCGGCCGAGGAGGGGGAGACCGTTGTGACGGGCTGGCAGGAATGGCCCGACAAGGCGACCTGTGATGCGAGCATGGAAAAAGCGATGCGTGATCCGCGGCTGGCCGATATGGGCAGCATGCCGTTTGACGCGGCGCGGATGATTTACGGCGGGTTTCAGACCCTCGTTGATGTTTAGGAGCGTATGAAATGGCTGATCTGACAACTGATTTTCTGGGCATCAAATCTCCAAATCCCTTCTGGCTCGCCTCGGCGCCGCCGACGGATAAGGAATACAACGTGCGCCGCGCCTTTGAGGCGGGCTGGGGTGGTGTTGTGTGGAAAACGCTTGGTATGGAGGGGCCGCCTGTCGTGAACGTCAACGGGCCACGATACGGTGTGATCCATGGGGCGGATCGGCGGGTGCTGGGCCTCAACAACATCGAGTTGATTACAGACCGCGATTTGCAGACCAATCTGGATGAGATCACGCGGGTCAAGCGCGACTGGCCGGACCGCGCGATGATTGTGAGCATCATGGTGCCCTGTGAGGAGCAGGCGTGGAAAGATATTTTGCCGAAGGTTGAAGCGACTGGTGCGGACGGAATCGAGCTGAACTTTGGCTGTCCGCACGGGATGAGCGAGCGGGGCATGGGTGCTGCCGTGGGGCAGGTGCCCGAGTACATCGAAATGGTCACGCGCTGGTGCAAGCAATATTACTCCAAACCAGTGATTGTGAAGCTGACGCCCAACATCACCGACATTCGCAAACCTGCGGAAGCGGCACGGCGGGGTGGGGCGGATGCGGTGAGTTTGATCAACACGATCAACTCGATTGTGTCGGTCGATCTGGATACGATGTCTCCGCACCCGAGCATTGACGGCAAGGGCACGCATGGCGGTTATTGCGGGCCAGCGGTCAAGCCGATTGCCCTGAGCATGGTGAGCGAGATTGCACGTGCACCTGCGACAGCGGGGATGCCGATCAGCGGTATTGGTGGCGTGACGACATGGCGCGATGCGGCGGAATATATCACTATGGGCTGTGGCAATGTACAGGTCTGTACGGCGGCAATGACCTATGGTTTCAAGATCGTGCAGGAGATGATCAGTGGTTTGTCGGAATGGATGGACGAAAAGGGTCATACCTCCATTGATGATTTCATGGGGGCAGCGGTGCCGAATACGACGGATTGGCAATATCTGAACCTTAACTACATCGCCAAGGCGCAGATCAATCAGGAGGATTGTATCAGTTGCGGGCGCTGTTACGCGGCCTGCGAGGACACCTCGCATCAGGCGATTGCCATGTCGGAGGACCGCACTTTCACCGTGATTGAAGAGGAATGCGTGGCCTGTAACTTGTGTGTCGAGGTCTGCCCTGTTGAAAATTGCATTACGATGGTTGAGATGGATGCAGGGACAGTCGATCCGCGTACCGGAAAGGTTGTTGAGGATACTTATGCCAACTGGACAACGCACCCCAACAACCCGTCGGCCACAGCGGCAGAGTGAGAGCTTAGTCAGGTTTCGCGGTGAGCGCGGCGTAGGAGGCTGCGAGTTGTAGGATCGGCGCTGTTGGTAGCGGATTGGGTGGCGCATAGCGGTCGAGTTCTGATTGTCTTGATGCATTCTGTTTACTGGTTTGTGGCAGTTCTGTAGCCGTTTGCTGCAGGGCTGTTTCGGGCTGAGTTTGCGCAGCAACGATTGATTCCGGCTCTGCCTGCGTCGGTGTTTTTGTCGCTGGTTGTGTTGTGCGTTGTTGGAGCATCAGCGCGTGTTGCTCTGATCTGCCTTTGTTCAACCCGCCCCCATCGAAGGCATTTCCGCTTGATCCTGCGCTACTGGTGGTTGGCTGGATGGTAGTGACAGCGGCAATTGCTGCACCGCTGTTGGTAGCTGTTTGAAGTGGTGGTGCGGATGTATTCATCAGATTGACTGGAATATTTAACGCCATCTTTTGCCCCTTTTCATTAAAAAGAAGCCCGCACCCACATACAAGATACCCAGTATAGGGTGAACAGTGTATTAATTTTGCCCTGAAAAGTAACCTATTGGTTAACGGGCTGGAGCAGTTTGCGGAACATCTGCTCTAGATGGGCATGGGCGCGTTTGGCGGGATCCTCTGTTCCGAGCAGAACGGAGGTCTGGGCGCCAAAATCGGCGTAGTGCTGGGTTGTGGACCAGATCGAAAAGATCAGGTGCGCGGGGTCAATCTGGGCGAGGTGGCCTGCGTCAATCCATGTCTGAATGACTTTGCATTTGCGGTCAAAAAGGGGTTTGAGATCATCCGTGAGGTGGGCAGTAATGCGTGGGGCACCTTGTAGGATTTCACCTGCGAAGAGTTTGCTTTCAAGGGGCAACTCCAGCGCCATATCGAGTTTGTGGCGCACATAGTTGAGCAGTTCCTCGACGGGGTCGCCTTTAGCGTCCAACTCGATCAGCGGGTCGAGCCATGTTTCCAAGAGTTGGCTCAGCAGGGTTACGTAAATCTCGGTTTTGCCGTCGAAATAATAGAGCAAGTTGGGTTTGCTGAGGCCTGCCCCTTTGGCTATCGCGTCAAGTGTAGCACCGCCATAGCCGTCGCGGGAGAAGACTTCCAAGGCGGCGTCGAGAATCAGGCGGCGGTTGCGGGTCTGGATGCGGCTTGGCTTTTTCGGGAGAATGTCGTTCACGGCGGCTCGCTTGGTGCTGGGAAAATAGGCAGATGGTAGACGGCTGTGAAGCTGAGCCTAAACCAGTTCTTGACAGACAGGAAGGCAGGGGCAATCGTTGCTTTACCATTTGGTAAAATTTAGATCGCCGTCAGACGATACCGATAGATAGGAGCCAGCCGATGCCAGCGCCCAATTCTCCAACACCGGGACAGAACCTCAAGATTAACCCTGATCGTTTGTGGGACAGCCTGATGGAGATGGCAAAGATCGGGCCAGGTGTGGCGGGGGGCAACAACCGTCAGACGCTGACGGATGAGGATGCGGAGGGGCGTGCGCTGTTCCAGCGGTGGTGTGAGGGTGCGGGATGCACGATGGGCCTTGACCAGATGGGGAATATGTTTGCGCATCGCGAAGGGACCGACCCTGAGGCGTTGCCAGTCTATGTGGGCAGCCATCTTGATACGCAGCCGACGGGCGGTAAGTATGATGGCGTTCTGGGTGTTTTGGGCGGATTGGAGATTTTGCGCACGCTGAATGATCTGGGGATCAAGACCAAGCACCCGATTGTTGTGACGAATTTCACGAACGAAGAGGGCACACGCTATGCCCCTGCAATGCTGTCGTCGGGCGTGTTTGCGGGCATCCATACGCAGGACTGGGCGTACGGCAAGACGGACGCCGAGGGCAAGAGTTTTGGCGATGAGTTAAAGCGGATTGGCTGGCGTGGTGAGGAAGAAGTCGGCGCGCGCAAGATGCATGCGTTTTTCGAGCTGCACATCGAGCAGGGGCCGATTTTGGAGGCTGAGGGCAAGGATATTGGTGTGGTGACGCATGGCCAAGGGCTGTCGTGGACGCAGGTGACGGTGACGGGCAAGGACGCGCATACAGGCTCTACCCCGATGCCATTGCGTAAAAATGCTGGACTGGGCATGGCGCGGATATTGGAGAAGGTGGAGGAAATAGCACTCAGCCATGCGCCGCATGCTGTGGGAGCGGCAGGGCATATTGATGTCTTTCCAAACTCGCGCAATGTGATCCCCGGTCGTGTGGTGTTTACGGTTGATTTCCGCTCCCCCGAGTTGAGCGTGATCGAGGATATGGAGGCGCGGCTGCGGGTTGAGGGGCAGGCGATTGCCGACGCGATGGGGCTGGGCATCGAATTCGAGAAGGTGGGTGGGTTTGATCCCGTGGCGTTCGACGAGGGCTGTGTCACCGCTGTGCGCAACGCGGCGGAGCGGTTGGGGTATAGCCACATGAACCTGATTTCAGGGGCGGGGCATGATGCGTGCTGGATCAACCGCGTGGCACCTACGGCGATGGTGATGTGTCCGTGCGTGGACGGTCTGAGCCATAACGAGGCGGAAGAGATCACGAAGGAGTGGGCCATGGCGGGGGCGGATGTGCTATTGCACGCGGTTGTGGAGACGGCGGAGATTGTGGGGTGAGGAACAACGGCCTCAAATTGATATCTTATCAGTTTTTGATCTTGGCTTTTGTAGCATATGGCTGGGCTTTTGAGCCTGCCCTTGGTGCGGTGATTGGCGGCGCAGTCGCGCATCTGCTCTCACTGCTTTTTCTATCTATTCTTGTTGCCGCCGCTCTGCTTTACAGATGGTTCGATGCGGCAGTCTTGTCTATTCTGTGTGCTGGTCTGTATTCTTTGATTAGCCTTAGAGGGCAGTTGCGCACGCTGGAAATGCTTGGGTTAAGCGGGGATGCTGCCTCGGTATTCACTCAAACTTCTGTGTATGCATTATTTGCATATTTCTCGTGCTTTACCTTCTATTATCTCATCAGGTTCATCTTTGAAACAAAAGGAATTGACGCATGACCAAAGTAATCAAAGGCGGCACGGTCGTCACGGCGGACCGGACTTGGAAAGCGGATATTCTGATTGAGGGCGAGAAGATCGTTCGCATTGATGAGGACCTCAAGGGGGATGAGTATATCGATGCGGAGGGGGCTTATGTGATCCCTGGTGGGATTGATCCGCATACGCATCTGGAGATGCCGTTTATGGGGACCACTGCGGCCGAGACGTTCGAGAGTGGGACGTGGGCGGCGGCCTGTGGTGGGACCACGATGATTGTGGATTTCTGCCTACCCGGTGAAGACGGCTCGATCAAGAATGCGATCAATGAGTGGCACCGGAAAAGCGCGCCGCAGATTTGTTCGGACGTCGGCTATCACATGGCGATCACGGGCTGGAACGAGAATGTCTTTAACGAGATGAAAGATGCCGTGGATATGGGCGTGAATTCGTTCAAGCATTTCATGGCCTACAAAGGCGCGTTGATGATTGAGGACGACGAGATGTTCGCCTCTTTCAAGCGTTGTGCCGAGCTTGGTGCGCTGCCGATGGTGCATGCGGAGAACGGCGATCTGGTTGCGGAATTGCAGCAGAAGTATTTTGACGAGGGGATTACGGGGCCTGAGGGTCATGCCTATTCGCGGCCTCCAGAGCTTGAAGGCGAAGCGGCCAACCGTGCGATTACGATTGCGGATACGGCGGGCGTGCCTTTGTACATCGTGCATGTGTCGTGTGAGCAAACCCATGAGGCGATCCGCCGTGCGCGGCAAAAGGGGATGCGGGTTTATGGTGAGCCGCTGATCCAGTTTCTGACGCTGGATGAGAGCGAGTATTTCAACAAGGATTGGGACCATGCGGCGCGGCGTGTGATGTCGCCGCCGTTCCGCAGCAAGGACCATCAGGACAGCCTTTGGGCGGGATTGCAGGCGGGGTCGTTACAGGTGGTCGCGACGGATCATGCGGCGTTCAGCACCGAGCAGAAGCGGGCGGGGCGCGATGATTTCCGGATTATTCCGAACGGGTCGAACGGGCTTGAGGAACGACTGGCCGTGCTGTGGACCGAAGGGGTCGAGACGGGGCGGTTGACGATGAATGAATTTGTCGCTGCGACCTCGACCAACGTTGCGAAAATCCTGAACATCTACCCGCGCAAGGGTGCGCTGGTGGAAGGAGCGGATGCGGATATAGTGGTGTGGGATCCGAAGATTACCAAGACCATTTCGCCTGCGAACCATCATTCGGTTCTGGATTACAACGTGTTCGAGGGGTTTGAGGTGCGCGCGCAGTCGCGGTTTACGCTGAGCCGTGGGGAAGTGATCTGGGCTTGGGGGCAGAACTCCCAGCCGAATCCGGGACGGGGGCGGTTTATTCCGCGGCCTGCGTTCCCGAGTGCGAATGTGGCGTTGAGTAAATGGAAAGAGTTGAATTCGCCGAAGATGATCAAACGCGATCCGTTGAACATTCCGGCGGGGATTTGATGTTATTTGGGATGATCGCTGCGTTGTTGATAACCATGACTATTGCCGTGTTGCTTGTCTGGGCGCTCTTATGGGCTGCAAGGCTATATGTGCACCGCTATTTGGCGCTCGTAATTGGGCTAATTGTGATTGGGTATCTTGTACAGAATATTGTAAACGGGATGATATTTTGTGCACAAGAACCCGTATTCATTCCGCCTACGGATGGTGGTGAAGGAATGATGAAGTTCAATTGTGATGCACCATTTGGCATCGCTGACCGCCTCTATTTATATGTAGTGGGACCTGTATTGGTCCTAATTTCTGCTCTGTTGACGTATCGCTTTTCGCGTCCTTTAAGACCGGTGGTGATGTGAAGAATATAGTGAGCGTAGTAAGCGCCCGAAACCTCGACCTAACCTTCCAAACAAACGATGGCCCTGTGCATGCGCTCAAGGGTGTTGATCTGGACATCAAGCAGGGCGATTTTGTCAGCTTTATCGGGCCTTCGGGGTGTGGGAAGACGACTTTTCTGCGGGTGATGGCGGATTTGGAACAGCCTACGGGGGGGGAGATTACTGTGAACGGTGTGTCTCCGCGCGCGGCGCGGGAGGCGCGGGCGTATGGCTATGTGTTTCAGGCGGCGGGGTTGTATCCTTGGCGCACGATTGGCGGGAATATCCGGTTACCGTTGGAGATCATGGGGGTGCCGAAAGCCGAGCAGGCGGAGCGGGTGGCCCGCGTGCTGGAGCTGGTGGAGCTTGGGGGGTTCGAGAACAAGTTTCCTTGGCAGTTGAGCGGGGGGATGCAGCAGCGGGCGAGTATTGCGCGGGCGCTGAGTTTTGACGCCGATTTGTTGTTGATGGACGAGCCTTTTGGTGCGCTGGACGAGATTGTGCGGGACCATTTGAACGAGCAATTGTTGCATCTATGGGAACGGACGCGAAAAACGATTGCTTTTGTCACGCATTCGATCCCCGAGGCGGTGTATTTGAGCACCAAGATTGTGGTGATGTCACCGCGGCCAGGGCGGATTACGGATGTGATCGAGAGCACGTTGCCGAAAGAGCGGCCATTGGAGATACGTGAGAGCCCCGAGTTTCTGGCGATTGCGCACCGTGTGCGTGAAGGGCTGCGAGCGGGGCTTTCCGATGAGTGAGGTCGTGCGGCACGCGTCTGCGACGGCGTCCCGCCCACCCTCCCGTATGGGGGGTGTCGTGTGAAGTCTGTTCTGCCTGTGTTGACTGTTGTGGCGGCGATCCTTGGGATTTGGCTGCTCGCTGTGATCCCGATGAATATGCATTTGGTGGCAGATCAGGCGCAGCGAGACGGCGCGGTTGTGGTGCCTGATACGCCAAAAGTGCGGCAGGAATTTAGTGGGCTTGGGCTGGCGGTGCGCAATGTCGAGTTGATCCCGCTCACCTATCAGTTCAAGCGGCCGCGTTTGCCCAGCCCGCAGCAGGTTGCGGGGGAGATGTACGAGACGATTTTCAACAAGAAGATCACCTCGAAGCGGTCCTTGGTCTATCATGGCTGGGTGACGCTTGCGCCGACCTTGTTGGGGTTTGTGATCGGTACGGGGCTGGGGATATTGCTGGCGGTGGGGATTGTGTACAGCCGTGTGATGGACCGCTCTGTGATGCCTTGGGCGATTGTGAGCCAGACGATCCCGATCCTCGCACTTGCGCCGATGGTGATTGTGGTGCTGGGTTCGATGGGGGTGCAGGGGCTGTTTCCGAAGTCATTGATCGCGGCCTATCTGTCTTTTTTTCCTGTGGTCGTGGGCATGGTGAAGGGGTTGCGCAGTCCGTCTGCAATGCAACTGGATTTGCTCAGGACGTATAATGCCTCGGGGTCACAGGGGTTTTGGTCTTTGCGGTTGCCTGCGTCAGCGCCGTATCTGTTTGCATCGTTGAAGATTGGTATTTCGGCCTCGCTGGTGGGGACGATTGTGGCGGAGCTGCCGACGGGGGCGCGGGCCGGATTTGGGGCGCGGATGTTGGTGGGGGATCAGTATGGTCAGCCGCTGGTGTCTTGGGCAGCCTTGTTTGCGGCGGCTTTGACGGCGGCGGCATTGGTCGCGATATTCAGTGCGGTTGAGCGCGTCACCCTGCGGCGTATGGGGATGGCGGCGGCATGATGTATGTGGTGCTTGCCCTTGTGATCTGGGCCGCGGGATGGTGGTTGAATGTGCGGCTGTCCAATGGGGCGTCGTCGGATGCGATGGCGGTGAAGCTGGCGGTGCCTGCGATATTTGGGCTGACGATCGTGGTGGTGTGGGAGTTGATGGTGCTGGGGTTCGAAGTGAACCCTGTGATCCTGCCTGCGCCCTCCTCGGTCATGGAGCGGATCGCGCAGGAGGGGCCGATCTTGTGGGCGGATTTCAAGCAGACCGTGCTCAAGGGAGCTTTGATCGGGTATATCATCGGGACAGTTGCGGCCTTTGCTGTGGCTGTGCTGGCGGACCGTTCGGAGTTTTTGACGCGGGGGATTTTGCCTGTGGGAAGTTTCATGGCAGCGTTGCCAATTGTGGGGACTGCGCCGATTTTGGTGAAATGGCTGGGAAGTGACTGGGAGTCAAAGGCGGCAGTGGTTGCGGTGATGGTGTTCTTTCCGATCCTTGTGAATACGGTTGCGGGGTTAAAGGACACGGACAACATGCAGCGCGACCTGATGCGGACTTATGCGGCGGGGTATTGGGCCTCGCTGTTCAAGCTGCGCCTGCCTGCGGCCTTGCCGTTTATCTTTAACGGGCTCAAGATCGGGACCACGCTGGCGCTCATTGGCGCGATTGTTGCTGAATTTTTTGGCTCTCCCACTTTGGGAATGGGGTTTCGCATCTCTACCAGCTTTGGGCAGCTTGCACTTGATATGGTCTGGGCCGAGATTGTGGTGGCAGCTGTGGCGGGCAGTGCGTTCTATGGCTTGGTGACATTGATCGAGAAAAGGGTAACCTTTTGGCACCCCTCGCAGCGATAATAGGAACGATAACGATGATCCCGAAAAACGGGACGTGAGTTTAACCAACCGACTTGGAGGTCGAATGATGAAGAACTTTATGATTGCAGCGGCATGTGCCGCAGGATTGGCCGCGACGCCTGTGTTTGCGGATGGTCATGCGAATACGGTTTCCTTGCAGCTTCAGTGGGTCACGCAGTCCCAGTTTGCGGGCTATTATGTGGCTCTGGATAAGGGGTTTTACGAGGAAGAAGGTCTGGACGTGACGATTCTGCCCGGTGGTCCTGATATCGCCCCGCCGCAGGTTCTGGCCGGTGGTGGCGCGGATGCGATGCTGAACTGGATGCCGAGCGCCTTGGCTGCCCGCGAGAAGGGTCTGCCTGTTGTGAATATTGCGCAGCCGTTCAAGACATCGGGTCTGATGCTGACGTGCTGGAAGGATACGGGGATCACCTCCGTACAGGATTTTAAGGGCAAGACGATTGGTGTCTGGTTCTTTGGCAATGAATATCCGTTCCTGTCGTGGATGTCTCAGGAAGGGATCAGCACGGATGGCGGCGAGGATGGTGTGACCGTTCTAAAGCAAGGCTTTAACGTCGATCCACTGTTGCAGCGCGAAGCGGATTGTATCTCGACCATGACCTATAACGAATACGGTCAGGTGCTGGACGCGGGCGTTAACCCTGACGAGTTGGTGACGTTCAAGTACGAGGATCAAGGTGTTGCGACACTTGAGGATGGTATTTGGGTGCTTGAAGATAACCTCAAAGATGAAGTGTTTGTCGACAAGATGACCCGCTTTGTTCGTGCTTCCATGAAGGGCTGGAAGTATGCCGAGGGCAACCCTGAGGAAGCGGGCGCGATCATTATCGAGAATGACGAGACAGGCGCGCAATCCGAGGAAGCGCAGGTACGTATGATGAAGGAAGTGGCCAAGCTGACGGCAGGGTCCGATGGATCACTGGCCGAGGCGGATTTCCAGCGCACAGTGGACACGCTGCTGGCGGGTGGTTCTGATCCCGTGATCTCCAAGCAGCCGACTGGCGCGTGGACCAGCGTAATTACGGATGCTGCGTTGAAGTAAGCTCTTTACTTTGAAATCTTTGAGGGGCTGGCGCGGGAGTGCCGGCCCTTTTTTCGTTTAAAAGAGCGCTAGCCAAACGCCTATGAACATCGCAATGCCACCAAAGTTCACCCAAGAGTGCCACAGTGCATATCGGAAGGGCATGGATTTACGCACGTAGAATGCAGTGCCGATGACATAGCAGAGCGCGCCGATGATGATGCTCCACAAAGTTGCAAATGGAACAGTGGTCATATCTGGCAGAGCGCTGAGGCCGATTGCACCTAGCCCGAGGTAGGATGCAGTAGACCAGCGAGACTGGACCGTTTCATTAGTGATCTTATTCCAGATGGCGATAACGGTGAGGACCCAGCAGACCCAGAGCAGGGTGATTGTCCATGTGGTGTCGGCGTAGACAAAAAACGGGGTAAAGGTACCCGCGATGCTGGGATAGATGGCGGCGTGGTCGATACGGCGCAGAAGCTTGCGCTGCGCATGCCATGGGGAGAAGTGGTAGGCGATTGAGGCGAGATTGGATGCGAGCGCGCAGAGGATATAAACCGTGATGGCGACGAGCAACTTTGGCTCGAGTGTTGCGGAGGCTTTTACGATCAGAATGGCACCTGCAATCAGGACCAAGGCCAGTCCAAACATATGCACGGCTAAGTCCGCTCTGCGGTGGTTTTTGATCGGGCTGGGGTAGGTTGTGGGTATCATGGGGTGCTCTAAAAAACTGGGTCGCTTTGCGATAGGGGGTGTGGGCTTGGGTGTCCAGAATTCCGATACGGCACTTTGGCGCATGCACAAAAAAGGGCCGGTGAAATCACCGACCCTGTTCGAATTTGGAAGAAATATCGCTTAGACGACTGTTACCTTTGTCCCGATTGGAACGCGCTTGTACAGGTCTTGGACGTGGGCGTTCAGCATGCGGATACAGCCGTTGGATACGGAGCGGCCGATTGAGTTAGTCGCTGTTGTGCCGTGGATGCGGAAGTATGTGTCGCGACCGTTTTGGAACAAATACAGAGCGCGGGAGCCAAGCGGGTTGCCAGGGCCGCCAGGCTGGGCGTCTGTATTGCCAACGAAACGCGCATATGCTTTTGGATCACGTTCGATCATCTCATTGGTCGGGCGCCATGTGGGCCACTCTTTTTTCGCGCCGATCAAAGCGGAACCCGTGAATTCGAGGCCTGCTCGGCCAACGCCAACGCCATACCGCATGGCCATACCTTTTTCTGTAACCAAGTACAGGTAGTAGCTGCGTGGCAGGATTAGCAACTCACCCTTATTATATTGCTTTTTGATGCGAACCATCTGTGGTGTGGGATCAAAAGCGGCAGACTGTGCGGAGACAATCTGCGGCAGGGCGGTTGCAGCGGCAGTGCTTGCGATGAAGGTACGACGGAGCATTATTGTGTCCTTATGGAATATATATTTTCGGCTATTTTCACCATATGTAGCGATTTTTCAACCCGAGAACACAAAAACCGACCATCCGTTGCAGAATGGTCGGTCAAATTTTCGTGTAAAGCGGGTGTTTAACCTGCTTTACCAGCTTAGGCGAGGGCGATGTTTGTCGCCGACTCACGGCCATCACGGCCTGCTTCAATGTCGAAGGTCACTTTCTGGTTGTCGGCCAGACCTGTGAGGCCTGCGCGCTCAACAGCAGAGATGTGTACGAATACATCGTTGCTGCCGCCATCGGGTGCGATAAAGCCGAAGCCTTTTGTTGTGTTAAACCATTTTACGGTGCCAGTAGCCATTCCGTAGTCTCCTGAGTTTTAGTGCCATCCGCGGTGTGCGATGGCTCGGCATGGTCGGTCTGTAATCGAGAGACTGAGCGCAGATGCGAAGACAGTGGTCTGGATAACGGTAACGATTGCACCTGCCAACATGGCACGGATGCCACTTAATTTCAAGAGTGGTGCGCAGGGATGGCGAAGAACTGCCAATTTTCGGGGGGTGGATTCTTTAATGTAATATTGATGCTTAGTTTCTGATATAAATGAATAAAATTCATAAAGCCACCTTGCCTCTTAGACGTGTTGCGTTGCATTGAACTCTGCGACATGTGGTATCGCAAGGGTGCAAGCGATGAAGGTTTGCCGCGTGAGGCGATTCCATGTTTGCCCACCATTCTCGTAAAATCAGAAGTGGTTTTCGTATGGCTGACACCCCTGTGCCGCAGCCTTGCCCTGTTTCGCGCCGATCCTCTGACCGAAGCGATAGTTTGATTTAAGAGGGTTTGGGTAATGCGTATTCTAGCGGTAGATGATGATCCGGTCATGCTCGATATTTTGGGGACTGCGCTGGAAAGCAGCGGTTTTGATGACATTACATTTGCCGCTTCGGCAGAGGATGCGCTGGAACTGATTGAAGTGGCCTCAAAGCCTTATGAGGTTTTCCTGCTTGATGTGATGTTGCCCGAGATCAGCGGGATTGAAGTGTGTCGCAGGCTGCGTACCATTGAGCAGTATCGAGCGACGCCCGTTCTGATGATCACCGGCAGCCGCGCACGGGATATGATGACCCGTGCGTTTGAGGCGGGAGCCACTGATTTTGTCAGCAAACCGTTCGACGTGTTGGAACTGGTGACGCGGATCAGGCTCGCCGCCCTGCTTAACGACGGGTTGGCGCGTGAGAGGATGAACGAAGTTGCACTGGAGGAGATCGGGCGACTTGCGGATGTGTCGTTTGACGATCGGTTTGACCTTAAACGCGGACCCGGAGTGCGGGGGTTCCTTGCACTGGAAAACGAGCTGTTACGCCACGCGGACGCGCTTTATGAGATGACGTTGTTTACGGTGCAGATCGACAACGCGCTGGGTCTGTACCGTGGCAGCAGACCTGCCCAATTCCGCGACAGCGTGGATGCGGTTGCACGTGTACTGAGCCACAAGATCGACAATGACACGACGCGTTTTGCTTATACCGGGCGGGGGGCGATGATCTGCGTGACCCATGGAGTTGCGGAGATTGATCTGAATGATCTGCAACAGCGGGCGAATACCCTATTGGTGCAAGGGTGGGATGCCTTTGCGATCGGGCACCCCACTGCGCCCACGGTGAGCATTCGCCGCCTTGATGGGCCGCCTATTTGGTCGGGCAAAGCCGCCGCAGACAAGATGCGTAGTTTTCAGGGGCGTGCGGACCTGACAGTGCAGGCAGCGCCCTACGAGGTGGACGGATTGTTCGAGCGATTGTCCATGCGCATTTCGGGTGGGTGAACAGAAAAGGGGCGGCATTACTGCCACCCCTTGCGTCATGTAAATACAGTCAATCTCAAGATTAGCGGACAAACTTTTTGTGTTTGAGGCGCTTAGGCTCAAGGGCATCGGCACCAAGGCGGCGCTTTTTGTCATCTTCGTAGTCGGAGAAAGCGCCTTCGAACCATTCCACGTGGGCTTCGCCCTCGAATGCGAGGATGTGGGTACAGATACGGTCAAGGAAGAAGCGGTCGTGAGAGATGACTACGGCGCAACCAGCAAAATCAACAAGCGCGTCTTCGAGCGCGCGGAGGGTTTCGACGTCGAGGTCGTTTGTCGGTTCATCGAGGAGAAGCACATTGCCGCCTGATTTGAGCAAGCGCGCCATGTGCACGCGGTTACGCTCACCACCCGACAGAAGACCGACTCTTTTCTGCTGATCGCCGCCTTTGAAGTTGAAGGACGAGCAATAGGCGCGGGAGTTGATTTCCGCGTCTCCCAGCTGGATCAGCTCTGCGCCGCCCGTGATCGCCTGCCAGACGTTATCGTCGGGGTTCAGGTCATCGCGGGACTGATCCACATAGGAAAGCTGGACCGTGTCGCCGATCTCGATTGTGCCGCTGTCGGGCTGTTCTTGACCGGTGAGCATTTTGAACAGCGTGGATTTACCCGCACCGTTGGGGCCGATCACGCCGACGATGCCACCGGGCGGCAGGGAGAAGCTGAGGTTTTCGACCAGAAGCTTGTCGCCCATGTGTTTGGTCAGGCCCTCGACCTCGATCACTTTGGAGCCAAGGCGCTGGCCGCTTGGGATGACGATCTGGGCATTTGCCAGCTTTTCGCGCTCGGACTGGTCGGCCATCTCGTTATAGGATTTGATCCGCGCCTTGGACTTGGACTGACGGGCCTTGGCCCCTTGGCGCATCCATTCGAGCTCACGCTCAAGCGTTTTCTGGCGGGATTTATCTTCGCGGGATTCTTGGGACAGGCGCTTTGCTTTGGCTTCCAGCCAATCGGAGTAGTTGCCCTCGTTCGGGATGCCGCGGCCACGGTCGAGTTCCAGAATCCACGAGGTGATATCATCGAGGAAGTAACGGTCGTGGGTGACGATAAGGATCGTACCTTTGTAGTCGATGAGGTGCTGTTGCAGCCACGCGATTGTTTCGGCGTCGAGGTGGTTGGTCGGCTCGTCGAGGAGGAGCATTTCTGGTGCCTCTAACAGCAGTTTGCAAAGCGCTACGCGGCGCAGCTCACCACCAGAGAGTTTGGAGATGTCAGCGTCGTCTGGCGGGCAGCGGAGTGCTTCCATGGAGACGTCGATCTGGCTGTCGAGGTCCCAGAGGTTCTCGGCGTCAATCTGGTCTTGGAGGGCGGCCATCTCGTCGGCCGTCTCATCCGAGTAGTTCATTGCCAGCTCGTTATAGCGGTCGAGAACTGCTTTTTTCTTTGCCACGCCAAGCATCACGTTTTCACGGACTGTCAGCGTTTCGTCGAGTTTCGGCTCCTGCGGGAGATAGCCCACTTTTGCGCCCTCGGCGACCCACGCCTCACCTGTGAAGTCCTTGTCCAGACCTGCCATGATTTTCATTAGCGTGGATTTACCTGCGCCGTTGACGCCAACCACACCGATTTTCACACCGGGGAGGAAGTTCAGGTGGATGTTTTCAAAGCATTTCTTACCACCAGGATAGGTCTTGGAGACCCCTTGCATGTGATAGACGTATTGATATGCGGCCATGGTGCGACTCCTCAAGCGTGTCAGAATTTTCACTGCAATATCTGGAGCGCCTGTAATGATCAACGGGCGGTGTCGCGTCGACGTGCGGCAAGGGGCAAGATTGATTGACAAACGGGGGGGCATCCCGTCACTTCACGCTTTGAGATACTGCGGAGTTATCCACGTTTTGCGCTATGACATTCCATATGCGGCCTCTGGTCAGGTGATCGGATTGCTGGGCGGGTCGTTTGATCCTGCCCACGCGGGTCACGCGCACATCACGCGTGAGGCGCTCAAGCGGTTCGGGTTGGATCAGGTGTGGTGGCTGGTTAGCCCAGGTAATCCGCTCAAAGAACGTGGACCTGCGCCGATGGAGGCACGGATTGCACAAGCTAAGGCGGTGATGGACCATCCGCGTGTGACTGTGACGGGGATCGAAGCACGCCTTGGCACGCGCTATACCGCGCAAACTTTACGGGCGTTGCAACAGCTTTACCCCCAGCAGCGGTTTGTCTGGCTCATGGGGGCGGATAATCTGGCGCAGTTTCATCTGTGGCAGGATTGGAAAAGCATCGCAGAGACTGTTCCTATGGGTATTCTTGCACGACCTGGTCAGCGGATATCGGCACGGATGAGCCGCGCTGCCTCGTTTTATGCGCCTTACAGGATTGCGGGGCGGTATAGTCATTTGTTGGGGCGTGCGGACCCGCCTGCGTGGTGTTTTGTGAATGTACCGATGATGGATGTATCGTCCAGTGAGATTCGCGCGCTGGGCGAGTGGTCAGCGTAGGCGCGCGGAAGCGAGGCCAGCCGTTATAATCACCACAAGGCCTGTCCACGTCCAGATATCGGGCAGGTCGTTAAAGATGAGCCAGCCGAGGCCCACAGCCGCGACCAGTTGGAAATAGACCAGTGGGGCGATGCGTGTGGCAGGCACCAGTTGGTAGGCATAGAGCAGCAGCAGATTGCCCGCCATGGAGCAGAACGCCGAGATAAGCGTGAGGCCCGCGACGGTGCCTGTGAAGGTCGGCAGGTTGCTGAGACCGAGGGGGAGCAAGACGAGGGCGGCGATAAAGAGTTGTATGAAAGTCATCGCAAGCGGTGAAGCCAGTGGACCCAGCCAGCGCGACATGGTGAGGAACACGCCGTAGCAGGTGCCTGCCGCGACTGCCCAAAGGACACCGATGCTCGCACCCATGCCGGGGCGAACTACGATCAGAACACCGATGAAGCCCAAAACGATGAGGGCCGAGCGCATGGGAGTGACGGGTTCGCGCAGGAAAATCACGGCCAGAACATAGCTAATGAGCGGGCCAATGAAGAAGGCTGCAAAGACAGTGGCGATTTCCTCGGTCTGCAACGCCGTCTGGATGCAGCTGATACCCAAGGCAAGGATCGCGGCGCGAACCCAGATTCGCCAGTTGCGCAGCAAATTCCATGCGCTTTGTGGAATAAACGGGAGAATCAGCAAAGCGCCTACAAGGAAGCGTGACCATGCGACAAACAGGGGAGCCGTGCCGTGCATGCTGGTAAGGAGTTTGCCTGCGCTGTCCCCTGCGGGGATCATCGACATGGCTAAAAACATGATTAATACGGCGCGTTGCATGCCGCTGAGCTATCACGCAAGTATCTGCGAGGGAATGTGATTTATGGGTGCTTGTGGCGCTGGCCTGTCTTGAGGTAACTCTGGACTATGAAACGCGTATTCTCACGACGGTATTTCCTTGGCACGGCGGCGGCAGCGGGTGTGCTTGGTCCCCAAGCGGTAGCAGCGGCACCGCCGACGGCATCGTTGCGCCCAGTTTTGCGCAGGGAGGATTTCTTCAAGCGGGCCGTGCGCAGTGTCGAGGATATTCTGGGCGAAGCAAAGCTGGCGGGTAAAGTCTCCTTTGCTGTGACGGATATGAATACCGGCATGGGGCTTGAGACCCAAGACGCCGCTGTTGGTCGCCCCCCTGCGAGTGTGACCAAAGCGATTACCGCGCTTTACGCGCTGGATGCGCTGGGCGCGGACCACCGTTTCGAGACACAGCTGCTTGCTACGGGCGGTGTGGTGAATGGCGAGATCGAAGGCGATCTGGTGCTGGTAGGTGGATGCGACCCCACGCTTGATACAGATACCCTCGCCAATATGGCGGCCAACCTCAAGGCGGCGGGGATTATTGGCGTTAAGGGTGATTTCAAAGTCTACGAGGCTGGTCTGCCCGTCCTTGCACGGATTGATCCCAAGCAGCCCGATCAGGTCGGCTATAACCCCGGTGTGTCGGGGCTGGCGCTGAATTATAACCGTGTGCACTTTGAGTGGAAGCGCACCGATGGGAACTATAACGTCACAATGCAAGGGCGCAGTGAGAAGTATCGCCCTGCTGTGCGTATGGCAGCGATGCAGATCAGGGATCGTGCGTCGCCAGTTTATACCTATGAAGATCGTGGCGGCATTGATGCGTGGTCGGTTGCGCGGGGCGCATTGGGGCGCAATGGTTCGCGCTGGTTGCCTGTGCGCAAGCCGGGTCTGTACGCAGGCGAGGTGTTTCAGACATTGGCAGGATCACAAGGCATTCGCCTCAGCGCACCGAAGATGATTGATGCGGTGCCTGCGGGTGAAGTTCTAGTGCGCCATGAAAGTCCTGATCTGCGCCGTATTCTGCGCGACATGCTCAAATGGTCCACCAACCTGACAGCGGAAATGATGGGCCTTGCCGCGACAGCGGCGCGGGGCGACAAGCCTGCCAGCCTCAAAGCCTCGGCCGAGCAGATGAACATTTGGGCGCGTGAGAACATCGGCATGCAATCGGCCGCCTTGGTCGATCATTCGGGCCTCGGAGATGACAGCCGCGTTACGGCAAATGATATGGTTGCTGCCTTAGCCATGGTGCACAGCAAAGGCCTGCGCGATATCCTGAAGCCGATTGCGATGCGCGACGACAAGCGCAAAGTGATCAAGGATCATCCGATCAAAGTTGATGCAAAGACAGGCACGCTCAACTTTGTCTCCTCGCTGGCGGGATACCTCACGGGACCGGACGGCACCGAGATGGCATTTGCAATTTTCGCAGCGGATGAAGAGATTCGCGCGACGTTGTCACGGGCGGAGCGCGAACGCCCTCCGGGAGGTGCTGCGTGGAACCGCCGCGCGAAGCGTATGCAGCAGCAGCTCATTGAGCGCTGGGGTGTTCTTTACGGTGCGTGAGATCAGGTGAGGTGACGCGCACGTGCGCCCCGCTCGATCGCGGCAGCATGCAGACGGTCGAGTTCAAGTTCATACCGGATCTCTTCGAGGATACGCAGCTCAACCTCTTCGAGTTTGCCATCTGCGGCGGCCACATCACAGGCCAGCGCATAAGCCGTCTCGAACAGGCGGTCGGGAAGTGCTTCGCGGACCAACCCGAATAGAGCATCAAGGCCATCTTCCTGCTCGAAAAGGTCAAAAACCATCTGGCTCACAGTCTTGATCCGGTCGACGTCGAAGCCTGCGAAAATGGGCAGTAGATTTACGGCGCTCTGTATTTTGATCAACTCAGCTGTTCCGATATCCTCGTCCGAGGCAGAAACGGCAACCATTACAGCGACAAGGCAATCCTGCGCGCTGAGCGCAAGGGAGGGGTTCTGTGTCATCTTTGGCAATCCTTTGCGCAGCTTTGGTTGTTACCGAGATTATTGACGGCATGGGTCTTGAGCAATAGATGATGCCACAGCCGTGCGATAGGGTACTGCTGATTATTTTCGGGAAGTTTGATATGACTGAGATGCGGGATGCAGCGATGCAGAGCAAAGCGTGGCCTTTTGAAGAAGCGCGCCGGTTGCTCAAACGCTTTCAGGGTAAGATGCCCGAGAAGGGTTATGTCCTGTTCGAGACGGGCTATGGCCCGTCTGGTCTGCCGCATATCGGAACCTTTGGCGAAGTTGCACGCACGACGATGATCCGCTGCGCGTTTGAGGCGATCAGCGATATTCCAACACGCCTTGTCTGTTTCTCGGATGATCTGGACGGCATGCGCAAAGTGCCGAGCAATGTGCCGAATCCTGAGGCGTTGACCGAGCATTTGCAGCGTCCTTTGACGTCTGTGCCGGACCCGTTTGGCGAGTTCGAGAGCTTTGGGCATCACAACAATGCCATGCTGCGCAGGTTTTTAGACACTTTTGGGTTCGAGTATGAATTTATCTCGGCCACGGAGTTTTATCGTGCGGGCCAGTTTGACGAAATTCTGATGCGGGCTGCCGAGAAGTACGACGAGATCATGGAAGTGATGCTCAAGTCCTTGCGCGAGGAGCGGCGGCAGACGTATTCGATCTTCCTTCCAATCCATCCCGAGACGGGCCGTGTAATGTATGTGCCCATGAAAAAGGTGGATGCGAAGGCGGGAACGATCACGTTTGACACCGAGGACGGTGAAGAGATGACGCTGCCTGTGACGGGCGGTAATGTGAAGTTGCAGTGGAAGCCTGACTTTGGCGCGCGCTGGGCGGCGCTGGGTGTTGATTTCGAGATGTACGGCAAGGACCACAGCACCAATACGCCGATCTACGATTCGATTTGTCGGATTCTGGGCGCGCGTGCACCCGAGCACTTCAGCTACGAGCTGTTTCTGGATCAGGATGGGCACAAGATTTCGAAGACTTCGGGCAATGGCCTGTCGATTGATGAATGGCTCACCTATGCCTCTGCGGAATCGTTGTCGTACTTTATGTATCTCAAGCCGAAGACAGCGAAGCGGATGTATTTCGATGTAATACCGAAGGCTGTGGACGAGTATCACCAGCAGCTGCGCGCCTATGAGACGCAGGATATCAAAGGGCAGCTCAACAACCCTGTCTGGCATATCCACGGCGGCGATGTGCCTAAGTCGGATATGGTCGTGCCGTTTTCAATGTTGCTTAACCTAGCGTCTGTATCATCGGCTGAGGATAAGGAGCAGCTTTGGGGCTTTATCCAGCGGTATGCGCCAGAGGCCACGCCAGAGACGAACCCCGGGATGGATGCGGCGGCGGGTTTTGCAGTTCGGTACTACAACGACTTTGTGAAACCTGAAAAAGTGTTCCGTGCGCCAAGTGATCTGGAGCGTGAGGCCTTGGAAGACCTGCGCGCGCAATTGGCTGTTTGGGATGGCGGACTGAATGCGGAAGCCTTGCAGACTATGGTGTTTGCCGTTGGCAAAGAGCGGTTTGATCCGCTTCGCGATTGGTTCACTGCGCTTTATGAAGTGCTGCTCGGTGCGTCCCAAGGGCCGCGTTTTGGCGGGTTTATCGCGCTTTATGGTGTGGATGAGACTGTTGCGCTGATTGATGATGCGCTGGCGGGAAAGCTCGTTCAGGTCTGAATCCTTGCCCTGACGCCTGTGTGATTTAGGTAATATTATACAGGCACAGGGAGCGATGGTATGAAAACGGTATTCTTGGCAACGGCGTTGGTTCTTGGCGTGGCCTTTGGTGCGCAGGCGCAGGACGCGGAAATTCGCGGCACGATCAGCCAGCAGTTTGAAGCGTTCAAGGCGGATGACTTTGCCACGGCATTTACCTTTGCCAGCCCGAGTTTGCAGCAGTTTTTCCAAAACCCGCAGAATTTTGGCAGGATGGTCACGCAGGGCTATCCGATGGTCTGGCGCCCTGCGACTGTCGGCTACCTCGAATTGCGCGAGGCGGATGGCAGCTTTTTCCAGAAGGTGCAGATCACGGATGAAAACGGACGGTATCACATTCTGGAATATCGCATGATAGAGACGGCGGGCGGATGGCGGATCAGTGGTGTGCAGATTCTGGATGCGGGTGGTGCAGCCGTCTGATGCGCAACAGCACCGTCACGGTGATATAGTCGCGCCTTAACCCCTTATTGATATTTCACTCAAGTCTGTCCGGCAGTTGCGCCGGAGAAGCGCGAAAGGGATATCAATGAACACGAGCGTAAATCAACTTACCCCCGCCCCTTACTCCGAGGGGCTGTCGGCATATTCGACTGGAAATGGCACTCCGGGATCACCAAGTTATGCCACATCTGGTAATGCGACATTTGTTCCGGCAGATCAGGACTTTGGCGGTGCGTTAGAAATCTTGAAGACCGCAAGCACTCAGCAATTGCGCTATATAGGACAGACGCCGATCGAGCCGGGATGCTATGTGCAAATCAAGGCGCGGCTTAAAGCGATCAGTGGGAATTTACCCTCGGTGCGGATTGCGGCATATGCCGCCCAGTCGAATGGAAACCCTGTGGCTGGCGTTGTGACGCAAGGCACCATTGTGCCGCTCACGGCATATGGTGAGATCGTCGAGGTCAGTGCGATCGTTGGAATTGGCAACCGGTCTGGCGTTGATATGGTTTGGGGTGCGAGCGCGGAATACGGTCACTTTGGTATTGATCTGGTAGGTCAGAACGGTGGGTTGGTCCGTGTCGATGACATCGAAATCACGGATGTCTCGGGACTGTTTCTGGGCGATATCGTTGCCACGATCGATGTGCGCGATTATGGCGCGGTAGGTGATGGTGTGACCGATGACACCGCAGCGTTTGAGGCGGCAAACAGGGCGGCAAATGACCGTACGGTTCTCATTCCTGCGGGAACATTTCGCCTTGAGGGGGATGTCACGTTTGATACACCGACGAAGTTTGAGGGCACTGTGAGCATGCCAACAACCGCTGTGCTGTTGCTACGCCAGAACTTTGATTTGCCAAATTACATTCAGGCATTCGACGATGAGGAACTGGCGTTCAAGAAGGCGTTTCAGGCTTTGCTTAACAACTCGGACCATGAATCGCTTGATCTTGGGGGGCGTAAAGTCGCCCTGACCGCCCCGGTTGACCTGCAAGCTGCTGTGCCAAACCGAACCAGATACGAGACCCGGCGTGCCATCCACAACGGCCAGTTGATCGCTCTTACGGGGGGTGACTGGGACACTACGACGGTTACTTCCCAAGCGACATATAGCCCTACCAATTCACGCACACTTACTAATGTGGCAAACGTGGCAAGTATTCCATTGGGTAGTCTTGTTTCCGGTGTGGGAGTGGGCCGCGAGATTTATGTGCGCGGCAAGAACGAAGCACGCGGTGAGCTTACGCTGAACGGACCGCTTTATGATGCGGCAGGCACGCAGAACTTCACCTTCCAACGGTTTAAATATATGTTGGATTTCAGTGGATTTGATGTGATTGCCAAATTCATTATCCACAATGTGGAGTTCCAGTGCCAAGAGTTGTGTAGCGCGATCATGCTGGCAAATGCGGGGACCATCTTTACGATCCGCGACTCCTTTATCACTACGCCAAAAGACCGTGGCATTACATCGATGGGTGGCGGCTGTCAGGGCATGTTCATTGAACGCTGTCAGTTCCTGTCCGCTGAAAATGACCTGCCTGTGTCCCAACGCAAATCGATTGCGTTGAATGTGAATGCTAATGACGTGAAGCTGCGCAACTGCCGTGCCGAGCGGTTTCGCCATTTTGCGGTGATGACGGGACAGAACCATCTGATTGTGGGGAACCACTTTTTCCAAGGGGATACAGTCAACGGTGGCATCCGTTCGGCGGGGGTTGTGCTGGCGGAGGCTTATGCGTCCTGCGTGTTCACAAATAACTATGTGGATAATGCGTTCTTTGAGTGGACGAACGAGCGTGACCCTTCCCCTCAGTTCAGCGGCGGATTCTCGTTCAGTTCATTGGATGTGACCAGCAATATCTTCCTCTCTGGTGAGGTCGCAACCAGCTTTGCCTATCTGGTGGTAAAGCCATATGGCTCTGGGCATTTCATCAACGGGCTGAATGTATCGGGCAACCGTTTTCGGAGCATCAACGGTTTTACCGAGCGGGCGGAGCGTGTGGATACCAGCTTTGCTGATCTGAATTATACCCGCATGCGCAATGTTCGGTTTACGGGCAATTCCTTTCACGGGATCAGCAAGCCAGTTGCCAATCCGCTGTTGATCGAAACGACCGAGAGTTCGAACCAGCAGACGTGGGTTGTAGAGACAGGGCCGGGTTTGCCGTTCGAAGCACGCTCGCTCAGCGTGGATTCAGTTGTTGTGAGGGGCGGCGTGCGCAATGCATCCAACCAGCTCAACTATGATAATCCGTTCGTGCGTGCGCAGCAGGGGCCTGATGCCGATCAGGTGCATGTCGTGTGGTCCGAGCCTGTGCGCGGTAAGATCGCTGTCATGGCGCGGATGGACAACGACACGGTTTAAGTGAAGCCGGTTTCGGCATTCAACATGCCGGAGCCTACCCTAGAATTCGCGCCAGAGACCAAGTTTTAGCGCGGTGTTCCCGAGATTTCCAAGCTGGCTTTCAGTGCCGATCTGGATGCGGAACTTACTTTCCCTCGGGCTGATGATGACAGAGGGCGCGATGGTGGCAATGTTTTCGTCGAACATATGGGCTGTGTAGAGTTGGATCATTCCTGCGGTGACCTCCGTGATGTTCATGCCGATTGTCATGTCAACCTTTGCAATGTGTCGGGCATAGGTGAGATCCCAGACAGCAGAAGCCTCAACCGTGGCCCAGCCTGATTTGTCACCCCATTTCATGCCGCGTCCCCAACTGATGCCGGTGCGCAGGTGTGGCAATGTTTCAGCACCGATCCAGCCAACGCCGACACCCAATTCATAGGCCCATTTTGAGGTGGCGTCAGGTTTGGACAAGGCACGCCGTATCGATAGGGTGGCATAGCCGCTCTCGGGGGTGTTTTGGAGGCGTATCATACTCAGATCACCGACGAGGGTCGTTGCATCGGTGAGGCCGTATTCGAGATACGTCTGGCTCGACGTGTCGAGATAGTATGTCACGGCGACCGAAGCTGCTGTGAACGTGCTCCCCTTTTCGCGCAGCCAAGGACCTGCTTGGGCGCTGCATGCGACAGTGATGGCCAGTAGTGTCGCGAGAATTCGGTTAAGCACGTGGGTCAGTCTCCTGACCTTGATCTTGGTTAAGAGGCATTAACAAACAGTTACCATCAGCACAGAAACAACGATTTCATGGTGAAGTTGTGCAGATGCCCCTATGTTGCGTTGAGGAAGTGGGGAATGCTTTGGCACAAATACTTGTGGACGGGTCTAATGTCTTGTTTTGGCGCGGTGGGCAGGCGCAGTCAGAAGTTCCCACATTGGTGGTGCGCGCATTGATGCTGCGGCGCTTTGCACCGATTGTGTATTTCGATTATACTGTGTCGCTGCATTTGAGCTCACTTGAGCTTACAAGCTTGAGCAAAGTGGCGGAGATCAATATCGCCCCGCGCGGCACACCTGCCGATGTGCTGTTGCTGGATGCCTGTTGTGACGGGCGTATCCAGATAGTGAGCTGCGACAGGTTTTCTGCATGGCGCACGTATTATCCGCGATTGAAGGCCGATTGGCTTGTGACAGGGCGGGTAGAGCGCGGCGGGCGGATAAGCTTTTCCAAAAAGCTCAGAGCCGCACCGATTTAGCGGTGTCTAACGACCGCGCCGTTTCACGCCACCGCGCATGCCGCCACGGCCCATGGTGCTGCGACCTGACTTTTGCTTGGCATCGTCAACGGCCTTCTCCACCGCATATTGGCGCGCCATAGGATCGTCCGCGATGGTAAGATCGACGGCTTCGAGACGCTTGACTTCGTCACGAAGGCGGGCGGCCTCCTCGAACTCGAGGTTCTCTGCCGCTTTGCGCATGTCTGTGCGCAGCCCCTCAAGGACGGACTTAAGATTGCCGCCTGCAAGCGGGTTGTCGATTTTGGCGGTGACGCGGCTTTGGTCGGTGTCGCCTTTGTAGAGGCCTGCCAGAATATCCTCGACATTTTTTTTCACAGTCGTTGGCGTGATGCCGTGCAGTTCATTGTAAGCGAGTTGTTTGACACGGCGGCGCTCTGTCTCGCCCATCGCGCGTTCCATGCTGCCCGTTATGCGGTCGGCATACATAATCACACGGCCTTCGGCGTTGCGCGCGGCGCGACCGATGGTCTGGATGAGAGACGTCTCGGATCGAAGGAAACCTTCTTTGTCGGCATCAAGAATAGCGACCAATCCACATTCGGGAATGTCCAAGCCCTCACGCAGCAGGTTGATCCCGATCAGCACGTCGAACGCGCCAAGACGCAGGTCGCGCAGGATTTCGATCCGCTCGATCGTGTCGATGTCGCTGTGCATATATCGCACGCGGATGCCCTGTTCGTGCATGTATTCGGTGAGGTCTTCGGCCATGCGTTTCGTGAGCGTGGTGCAAAGCGTCCGCATGCCTTGCGCACTCACCTTGCGCACTTCGTCGAGCAGGTCGTCGACTTGCATTTCTACGGGGCGGATTTCAATCAGCGGATCAATGAGACCAGTAGGACGAATGATCTGTTCGGTGAACACGCCACCTGTCTGCTCCAACTCCCATGCAGCGGGGGTTGCCGAGACGAAAACGGATTGCGGGCGCATAGCGTCCCATTCCTCGAACTTGAGCGGGCGGTTGTCCATGCATGATGGCAGGCGGAAGCCGTGTTCGGCCAATGTCATTTTGCGTCTAAAGTCACCCTTATACATACCGCCGATTTGTGGAACGGAAACATGGGATTCGTCTGCAAAAACAATCGCGTTGTCGGGGATGAATTCGAACAGTGTGGGGGGTGGTTCACCCGGTGCGCGGCCCGTGAGATAGCGGGAGTAGTTTTCGATCCCGTTGCAGACGCCTGTGGCTTCCAACATCTCCAGATCAAAGTTGCAGCGCTGCTCAAGGCGCTGTGCCTCCAGCAGTTTGCCCTCCCCGACAAGCTGGTCGAGGCGCAGGCGAAGTTCCTTTTTGATGCCAATGATCGCTTGATTCATCGTAGGCTTTGGCGTGACGTAATGGGAGTTCGCGTAGATGCGAATCTGCTCCATCATGCCGGTCTTTTCGCCCGTCAGCGGATCAAACTCGGTGATGCTTTCCAACTCTTCGCCAAAGAAAGACAGACGCCATGCCCGGTCATCAAGGTGGGCGGGGAAAATCTCGAGACTGTCACCGCGCACGCGGAAGGCACCGCGCTGGAACGCCGCATCGTTGCGTTTGTAGGCTTGGGCCACCAGATCGGCGATCACTTGGCGCTGATCATAGGATGTGCCGACCTTCAAATCCTGAGTCATCGCGCCGTAAGTCTCGACTGAGCCGATACCGTAGATGCATGACACTGAAGCCACGATAATCACATCGTCACGCTCCAGCAGCGACCGCGTGGCGGAATGGCGCATACGGTCAATTTGTTCGTTAATCTGTGATTCCTTCTCGATGAAGGTGTCGGAGCGGGCGACATATGCTTCGGGCTGATAATAATCATAGTAGCTGACAAAATACTCGACGGCGTTGTCAGGAAAGAAGCCTTTGAACTCGCCATAAAGCTGGGCGGCCAGCGTCTTGTTCGGGGCAAGGATGATCGCGGGGCGCTGTGTTTCTTCGATCATCTTTGCCATGGTAAAGGTTTTACCCGTGCCAGTCGCACCGAGCAGGACCTGATCACGTTCCCCATTGCGGATACCCTCGGACAGCTCCTTGATCGCTGTTGGCTGATCGCCTGCGGGCTCAAACTCGGTCTTGAGCACGAATGTCTTGCCGCCCTCAAGCTTGGGGCGGGTGCGCACGTCCTCGGCAGGATTGGCGAGATAGATCTCGGTCGCTTCAGATTTGTCGGTTTGCGCATAGGGCATGGGGCAGTCTCCGGTGTGTTGTCCTATACCTGTCATGTTTTCGCGGGGGTTCAAGGTGCGAGGGCTGTTCACTTGCCATAAACTGTCAGCAGCACGCACCCTTGATCGCGCAGCCCCCGCATGCCATATCCATTCCAAACGTAACGGAGACTTCCCATGCGCGCGAGAATCTATCAGCCAGCCCGTACCGCCATGTCCTCAGGCACGGCCAAGACCAAACATTGGGTTTTGGAATTCGCTCCTTCCGAGGCGCGTGAAGTCGATCCGTTGATGGGATGGACCTCGTCCGCCGACACACAAAGCCAGGTAAAGTTGCAATTCGCAACGAAGCAGGATGCAATGGATTACGCTGCCGAGCATGGCATTGACGCGCAGGTGCAAGAGCCGAACAAGCGCAAGCCTGTGATCCGCAACGGCGGCTACGGCGAGAATTTTGCCACAGGCCGTCGCGGTGCGTGGACCCACTAAGCAGCTTCCAACGCTTTGACTCATTTAATTGTGGGCGGCCCCTCAGGTCGCCCTTTTTCATTCTCGACTGATAGGACGCCCAAATGACCATCACCCATCTCGTTACCCACTCTGGCGGCTTTCACGCGGATGAGGTACTCTCCTCTGTCATCTTGACACGGCTCTTTCCCGATGCACAGATTGTACGCACCCGGGATGCGGCGTGGACGACACCATCGGCGGAGAAAATTATCTATGACGTGGGTCGCGATTATGATGCGGAGCGCCAGATTTTTGACCACCACCAGCGCCCCACTCCCCTGCGGATCGATGAGCAGCCTTATAGCTCCTTTGGTCTGATCTGGGCGCATTACGGGCGCGACTATTTGCGTGCGCTGGACATTCCAGAGCCGGATATTGATGATATCCATGCCAGTTTCGACAAAGGCTTCGTCCTGCCGATTGATCTGGTGGACAACGGTGCTCTGGCGCCTGCGACGGCAGGTGATCTGGCGGGCCTAACGCTGCCCTCGCTCATCGGATCACTCAAGCCTGTGTTTGATAACGACAGTCCGACCGCTGATGATAACGGTTTTGCCGTGGCAGTGAACATTGCGCGTGCGTTTGTCGAAGGGTCGTTGGCCGGCAAAGCGGCGAAGCGCCGTGCAGAGGCTATGGTGATCGAGGCGATTGAGAAGACAGGCGACGGCCGCGTGCTGGAACTGCCGCGCGGCATGCCGTTTCGCGGGGCGATTGAGAAGACAGGCGCGGATCATCTGCTGTTTGTCGTGAACCCGCGCGACGACGATTGGGCCATCGGCGGGATCCGCATCACGGGCGATAGTTTTGAGCAGCGCGCCGATCTGCCTGCGGCATGGGCGGGTTTGACCGATGAAGCGCTGGAGCAAGCCTGCGGCGTTAAGGGGGCAAAGTTCTGCCACAACGGACTGTTCATCGCTGTGGCGTCAACGCAGGAAGCCGCGTTGAAGATGGCCGAGCTTGCCGTGATTGAAGCGGGTGAGCGGGCAGTCCTGACCGCGACACTTGCGCCGCGGCCAGCATTCTAAATCAGAGCTAGATTTTTTTGGTGTCGTCCACGATGTTCATTGTGGCGACACCGCTGTTGCCCAGCTCGACCGAGGCGAAGGGACCGCCGTGGCACATGTTGCCGGGGTCTTGGTTGTCCATCGGCTCTGTCTCCGCCAAAATCTTCTCCGCAAACTGCTCTGCGTTATCCTTCGGGCGGTAGCCGAGGAAACTGGCCTGTGCATTGTCCACTGGCGCGCGGTCATTGTTCGACACGCCGTAAACGATGGAGAAACCTGTGACTGGCGTCTCAATGCTGCGCTGCACCAGTTGGATCAGATCATCATAGGACAACCACGACCCCAGCGCACGGGCATTGGTGACTTGGGCGCAGGACAGGATGCGCATGTGGACGCTCTCTAGTCCGCGCTTGTCCCAATACATAGAGCCAAGGTCTTCGGCAAAACACTTTGCCAGCCCGTAGAAGGTGTCGGGGCGGTGGCGCACATTGGTGTCGATAAATTCGTTCTTGGGGTGCATCCCAACTGCGTGGATAGAGCTGGCATAGACCACGCGCTTGAGCTTGTGCTGATAGGCTGCCTCCCAGATGTTATAGGCCCCGATGAAGTTCGGCCCCAGCAGCTGGTCAAACGGGCCTTCATCCGCATAGGCGCCCATGTGGACCACCATATCTGCGCCCTTCAGGACGCGCATCATGTCGTCAAGGCTGGCCAAATCACCCTTTGCATAAGTCTCGCCGTCGTAGAGCGTACCGATGTCGTCACCGATGTCAGTCGAGACAAGCTCGTCACACATCTTCGAGAGCGGTTCACGCAGGTAAGAGCCGAGGCGGCCCGCAGCGCCGGTAAGAACAAGTTTTTTCATGGTGATATGCCTTTGGTTTTTTGTAATTTGAATGTTTCGCAAGAACGATAGCTAGCCCAACGCGCCTTTTACAGCCGCGAGTGCGGCGTCGGATGCTTTTGCCAGCAGCCCCGCATCAGAAGCGCAGGCGACAAAGGTAAACCCTTCGCGCAAAAGCTCGGCGGCGAAATCTGTGTCCATGACCAATGTCCCGACGGGCACGCCTTTGGCAATGAGTGCTTGCGCGGCAGGTTTGATCAGCGCCCATACATCCTTGTGCATCGGTTGTCCCAGCAGGCCGATATCAGCGGCAATATCCGCAGGGCCAAAGAAGATGCCGGAAACACCATCGACAGTTCCGATCTCGACGGCACGACCCACGGCCGCAGCTGTTTCAAGCTGGAGGATAACTGTCGTCTCGTCCTCAACTCGGGTGGTGTAATCCTTCACACGTCCGAATTTATTCGCACGGGTAGAGCCCGAGACACCCCGCACGCCATGCGGTGGATAGCGTGTGGCAGCAATGGCCTTTTCCGCTTCCTCTACTGTCTGAATCATCGGGAACAACAAACCCGGCGCACCGAGATCAAGCAGGCGTTTTACGATCACAGTGTCGTTCCACTCTGGCCGCACAATCGCAGTTGTTGTTGTATTGGCAAAAACCTGAAGCTGGCCCAGCACAGTCATATAATCGTTGGGCGAATGCTCCATATCAATGAGCGCCCAGTCGTATCCGGCAGGGGCCGTGACTTCTGCGGCGAAGGGGCTGGAGAGAGTGACCCAAAGGCCGACCTGCTTATCACCCTGTGAAAGTGCGCGCGTGAATGTGTTGTTTGCCATTTTCATCAGAGGTCCTCTCCCTTTGCGATTGCGGCCTCGACCGTTGCAATATCGGCAGACCCGAGCCCGTAATCCCGCGCTGCTGTCTCGGCAGAGATATAGCCCCGCGCCAGATCGCGCATCACGGCGTCCTTGCTCCGCTCGCTCGGATCGCCGTAGCCAGCCCCACCAGGGAAGGCCATGACGACCTTGCGCCCATGGGCCACGAACTGCTTGCCCTTACCGTTCATTTTTGTGCCGTCGTCTTGAACGATGCTTGTTGGCGCACCTGCACCGCCGCCACGTCGCCCCAAAGCAGGATGATCGACGCGGTCAAACATGGCCTGAATGTCAAACTCATGCCCCTCACGCGCACCAACTTCCATGTACTGTCCCAATCCGCCGCGCTGCTTACCCGCGCCACCTGAATCCGGCCGCAGCTCTTTGCGCCAGATGATGACAGGGCCGGCATGCTCGGTCGCTTCCACAGGCATGGTCATCACACCCGATGGAAAGGCCGTTGCGTTGAGCCCGTCATAGGCGGGCCGAGCGCCAGAGCCGCCGGAGTTGAACGTCAGTACTTCGGAACGCCGCGCATACGCGGGGGCAGGGGCGTCACTACGCGGGCGCAGGGACACTTGGAAATTGCACAGACATCCCGCCCCCTCGGCAGGAACCAAACCGGGTACAAGTTGGTCAAAGGCGTTGAACACTGCATCAGGCACAAAATGCCCGACGATGTGGCGCAGGGCCACGGGCGCAGGGTGCACCGCATTAACGATGGTATCCACAGGTGCCACAATCTCGAACGGGGCGAGCGAGGCAGCATTGTTAGGGATTTCCGGCGCAATCGCGACTTTGAGCGCATAGCAGGCGTATGCTTTGGCATAGACCAGCGGGCAGTTAATTCCCTTTTTATCCAGCCCCGAAGTCCCTGTGAAGTCGGAGACTATGCGATCCTCGTGCACCGTGACTTTTACCTTCAATGTGATTGGCGTAGCGAACCCGTCCACGGTCAGCACCCCGTCCGCAGAAGCGCGGGGCAGGGCCGCGATCCGCTCAAGTGTGGCGCGGCGGGAGTTATCGAGGATGAAGGTGGCGATGCCGCTTAGGTCGGAGAGGTCAAACTCCTGCATCATATCAATGAGGCGGCGATGACCAATCTCGTTACAGGTGGCAAGCGCATACATATCGCCAACTAACTGATCAGGTTCACGTACGTTTCCGCGTACGATGCGGATGAGGGTTTGATCCACCTCTCCGCGCTCTGCGAATTTCATGATCGGTAGGTAGAGCCCCTCTTCATACACGCTTGCCGCATCCGCACCAAAACCGCGCCCGCCAATGTCGACGATATGCGCCGTGCAAGCAAAGAACCCGACCAACACGCCGCGGTGAAAGGACGGCGTGACCATGGTGATGTCGTGCAGGTGGCCCGTCCCCTCCCAAGGATCGTTGGTGATATAGACGTCACCCTCAAATATATTGTCGCGCCCGATGCGGCGGATAAAATGGGGCACGGCATCTGCCATGGCGTTTACATGGCCGGGTGTGCCAGTGACCGCTTGAGCCAGCATTTGACCCTGCACATCATAGACACCTGCGGACAAATCCCCCGCTTCACGCACGGAGGTCGAGAAAGCAGTGCGTACAAGAGCCTGTGCCTGCTCTTCCACAACCGAGATGAGGCGGTTCCACATGATTTGGTGGGCGACGTTCATATCTTTTGCGATCATGTGTCCAACCTTTCGCTTCCACGGTATTTAGGGGGGGCAATGCGGGCGTTCGGGCCGGGGACGACGATATCTATACATCCGTCGGGCTGGCAAATGGCCACGCGGCTTTTGGGTACGATGATGGTTGTCTCGGGTTCGGTGATCTGGGCCGCCCCTTTTACCAGCGTCCCGACCTTCAGCTTGTCGCGGTCATATCGGTAACTGGGCAGGTATCTGCCCTCGGCGGGATCAAATATTGTACATTTTCCGCTGATCACGGCCGTTTTCAATGGCGATGGTGCCTCAGGACTTCTGCTTACGGGTTCGGGTGGTGTGGTGGCGTTCACGGACCAAACTGTAATTTCGATGTCCATCCCCTCAACGGCACGGCCAAATAACTTGACGTAGTCTTCGATGAAGCGCGCCTCGAACGTGGCAGCCTCGGGGTTCAGCGCCTGCTCTTGGGTCAGAGTGATCGGAATTTCCCAACCCTGACCTGAATAACGCATATACACTTTGAATTCCGACAGTATCGGGCTGTCTGCATCGCAGTTGCGGACAAAACCTGTGGCTTCAGCCTGAAGCTCTGTAAGGAGAGCTTTGATCTTGTCGGGGTCAAAACCAGCCAGCGTCATATAAACCGAACGATTTGCCTCAAAGCTAAACGGGGCACGCAGGAAGCCGATGGCGGACCCGACACCAGCGCCGGGCGGCACGAGCAAGCGGTCAACGCCTAGCTTTTCACACAGACGCCCTGCATGCAGAGGGGCGGCACCACCAAAAGCAATCATGGTGTATTCTGATAGGTCCTCACCGTTTTCGACGGCATGGACTCGCGCGGCATTGGCCATATTCTCGTCCACAACTTCGGCCAGACCGAAGGCGGCGGTTTTCGCATCCATTTCCAACACATCGCCCAAAACATCTGTTAGGGCTTTTGCGGAGGCTTGCAGGTCGAGCGTCATGGAACCGCCTGCAAAATTCTCCGTATCCAGCTTTCCCAATACAACATCCGCATCTGTTACGGCTGGTTTTGTTCCGCCGCGGCCGTAACACGCAGGACCGGGTTCGGAGCCTGCGCTCTCTGGTCCCACTCGGATTTGGCGCATGGCATCGACGTGAGCGAGTGACCCGCCACCTGCGCCAATCTCCACCATGTCAATCACAGGGATCGATATCGGCATGCCGGAGCCTTTCTTGAAGCGATAGGTGCGGGCGACTTCAAACACCCGCGACGTCTTGGGTGTCTGGTTTTTGATCAGACATATCTTGGCGGTGGTGCCGCCCATGTCGAACGACAATACTTTCTCCAATCCATAACGTGCCGCGATATTGGCGGCAAAGACCGCACCCCCCGCAGGGCCGCTCTCCACCAGACGCACGGGGAACTCTGCCGCGTTCTCGATCGAAATGATGCCGCCGCCCGAATGCATGAGGAAGATGTTACAATCGACCCCCTCATCGCGGAGCCGCCCTTCGAGCCGCCCGAGGTACGATTTCATCAATGGTTTGATATAGGCATTTGCCACGACCGTATTGAACCGTTCGTATTCGCGCATCTGCGGCGAGACTTCGCATGATAGCGATACCATCGCGTCGGGCAGCATCTCGGCCAGGACCTCACCGATCAACCGCTCGTGCGCATCGTTAAGATAGGAGTGGATCAGACCCACGGCGACACTCTCGTACCCCGCCGCTTTGATCTGCTCCACAACAGGTTCAATGTCGGCGCGGATCAGGGGCAGAAGTTCATTGCCGCTCGCGTCCATCCGGCCCGGCACGGTATAGCGCATCTGGCGCGGCAACAGCGGCTCGGGCAGGGTGAGATTCAGATCATACTGCTCGAAACGGCTTTCGGTCCGCATCTCGATCACATCACGGAAACCCTCGGTGGTGATCAGTGCCGTCTTGGCCCCGCGCCGCTCAATCAGCGCATTGGTCGCCAGTGTTGTGCCGTGGATAATCTGCCCAATCGCCGAAGGGCTGATCCCTGCCTTGGTGCAGACCTGATGCATCCCGTCGATGATCGCGTTTTCGGGGGCGATATATGTCGTGAGTACCTTTGTCGAAAATGATGCGCCATCAACCTCCAGCACAACGTCGGTAAACGTTCCGCCAATATCAACGCCAAGGCGTACGGAGTGCTGTGTCATAAAAGGTCCTTTGTATGCAATTTTGTGCACCCTATTGCCCTGCGCTGCGGGTGCAATTCAATTATTGCCATGTCGGTGATTAGTCAGGTGTATAGAAGTCGGATGTCTTTTGACGGCTGGCCAGCCACCAGCCTGATTGCTCTGGCCATGTTTCGAATGTGGTATCATGGCCTAGATCACGTGCCGCATGCAGCGCCCACATGGGGTTGACCAGCGCCTCGCGCCCGATCGCGATCAGATCGGCGCGACTCTCTGCCAGAATGTCCTCGGCCTGTTGTGCGTGCGTGATCAGCCCCACGGCCATTGTCGTCATCTGGGCCTCTTTGCGCACCCGCTCGGCATAGGGGACCTGAAAGCTGGGCTGGCGCTTCGAAGGCGCACCCGTGGTTGCCGATCCTGCAATGCCACTCGACGAGCAATCCATCACGTCAACGCCAATGCGTTTGAGCGCGGAGGCCAGTACAACTGTATCGTCGAGCGACCAGCCCTCTGGGGTTCCATCCACCGCTGAAGTGCGAAAGAAGAGTGGCAGGTCGTCGGGCCAGACGGCGCGCACCGCATGGGTAACTTCGAGGGCAAGGCGCATGCGCCCTGCAAGATCCCCACCATATTCATCCGTTCGCTTATTCGACAACGGCGAGAGGAAGCTGTGGATGAGATAGCCGTGTGCGCCGTGGACTTCGGCGATCTTGTACCCCGCCGCCAAAGCCCGCTCAGCCGCCGAGACAAAGTCGGCGATGAGCATGGCGATATCCTCACGGGTCAGGGCATGTGGCATAGGCCAGCCTTCGGCCACACGGATCGCCGAGGGGCCAACGGGCGCCCATGGCATATCGCCCCGCGCCGTGTCATCCTCATTCAAGGGTCCGTTTCCAAACCACGGGCGCTGCATCCCGCTTTTGCGACCTGCATGGGCCAGCTGGATCGCGGGGATCGCACCGTTGCGGAGAGCAAACTGTGCCACCCGCGCGTGACCTGCAATCTGGCTGTCGTTCCACAATCCGGGGCAGCCGTGGGTGATCCGCCCTGATTTTTGCACCGCAGTCGCTTCGGTAAACACAATGCCCGCGCCGCCGGTCGCGAAGCGTCCCAGGTGGACAAGATGCCAGTCGTCCATGTGACCTTCATGCGCCGAGTATTGGCACATAGGCGAGATAACGACGCGGTTGCGGGTGGTAATGCCGCGCAAGGTGAGAGGCTGGAACAGATGCGGGGTCGGGGCCATGGTGCATTCCTTATATATGTAGTCTGTACGCTAGCCGACGGGACGGCGGGGTTGCAATGGCATGCGGGATTGCGTCTGCGCTAGGGCAGGGCCATGCTGCTTTGAAGTTCTGAGCGGTAAAAGGGACCAGTCATGCGCAGCACCAAAACTATTCATGTTGTCTCCTGCCATGCGGAGGGTGAAGTCGGCGATGTGATTGTAGGCGGTGTCGCGCCACCACCGGGTGAGACGCTTTGGGCGCAGCGCAACTGGATCGCCAAGGATCAGACGCTGCGCAACTTCATGCTGAACGAGCCGCGCGGCGGTGTTTTTCGCCATGTGAACCTGCTGGTCCCGCCGAAACATCCCGAGGCCCAGATGGGGTGGATCATTATGGAGCCTGACGACACGCCGCCGATGTCAGGATCTAATTCCATATGTGTGGCGACCGTTCTCCTCGACAGTGGTATCATTCCGATGGTGGAGCCTGTGACCCACATGACGCTTGAGGCACCCGGTGGCATTGTACGGGTGCGCGCGGAATGTCGGGATGGAAAGGCGCAAAGCATTACCGTGCAAAATCTGCCCTCTTTCGTGGGGGAGGTTGGTGTGATGCTCGATGTGCCCGAGTTGGGGCAGATCAAAGTGGATACCGCTTATGGCGGCGACAGTTTTGTCGTGGTGGATGCTCAGGCGCTTGGATTTACACTTGAAGCGGCGGAGGCGGGTCAGCTGGCCGAGCTTGGCGTGCGGATCACTAATGCGGCGAACGATCAGCTACGGTTTCACCACCCCGAAAACCCCGAATGGAGGCATTTCTCCTTTTGCTTGTTTGCAGGGCCGATCATGCGGCAGGGCAGTCATCTGAGCACGACTGCGGCAGTCTCTATCCAGCCCGGGAAAATTGACCGCTCTCCTACAGGAACAGCAGCATCGGCGCGCATGGCCTTGCTGCATGCTGCGGGGCAGATGCATGTGGGCGAGACATTCACCGCCCGCTCCATCATCGGGTCGGAATTCCACGGCAGGATTGTAGGGACAACACGCGTGGGGGACAGAGCTGCTATTATCCCCGAGATCACAGGCCGCGCATGGATCACGGGCACACATCAACACATGCTTGATCCTGATGATCCGTGGCCAGAGGGATACCGCCTGACGGATACATGGCCACAGCACCGCGGACAAAAGTGACGCGGCGACGGTTTTCCCCAGCGTTACCTAAAGGGAATTGAAACCTGCAAATCCCATCATTAGCGTGCAGAGCAACGATATACAGACACATTACCATACACTGGTCTGACTAATCAGATCCAAACAGATTACGGCAAGGAACTGCACATGGCCCCTACAATTGATCCGACACGTTTTACAAACCTCGCCGTGGAAGAGCGTGAGAGCGGCATTTGGGTCGTGACCCTTAACCGCGCCGCCAAACGGAACGCACTGGACAGTCATACGGTAGAGGAGTTGGTGGAGTTCTTTTCCGCAGCACCGCGTGCAGGTGTGCGGGCTGTCGTTCTGGCGGGGTCGGGGGATCACTTCTGCGCCGGTCTCGATCTAATCGAGCACCATGACGAAGATCGCAGCCCTGCCGACTTCATGCACCTGTGCCTGCGCTGGCACGAGGCGTTCAACAAGATGGAATACGGTGGCGTCCCCATTATCGCAGCTCTGCATGGCGCTGTTGTCGGGGGGGGGCTTGAACTGGCAAGCTCAGCCCATGTGCGTGTGATGGACCAGACTGCCTACTTTGCCCTTCCCGAAGGCCAGCGTGGTTTGTTCACAGGGGGAGGGGCAACAATCCGTGTTACCGACCTGGTGGGAAAATCACGTATGATCGACATGATGCTGACTGGCCGTGTCTATCAGGGACAAGAAGCAGCTGATCTGGGGTTTGCACAGTATATAGTAGAAGGCTCCAGTTTTGATGCCGCGATGGATGTTGCGCGCAAGGCGGCGCAGAACCTTCCACTGTCAAACTTCGCCATCTGTTCCGCCGTGAGCCACATGCAGAATATGTCCGCAATGGATGCCGCTTATGCAGAGGCAGTTGTGGCGGGTGTTGTGAACACCCAGCCTGATGCACGCGCCCGTTTGGCTGCATTCGCCGATAAGAGTGCTGCACGTGTGCGCCGCAACGATTGAGATTCGCATTAATGCCCGGCTGATTCCGCGGAATCCAGGGTATGTCTGGTTCAAGAGGGGTGATTCACCGGCCGATATCGCTCAGGTACGGATTTCGAACGTCGGATTTCATACTTTTTTCTACCGTTGTCGAGAAAGAGTGCGAAGGAAATTCTAAAATTTAGCCATATAAATATGGACTTCTAGCAGGGGCAACGTGACTGAATTTGAAAAACTCGACCTTTCGGTCAGTTTCTTAAAAAATCTGCTTGCGGCCATGTGGAACTAACACTAGAACCCCTTTTACCGGAGGCGCAAACGAGCGTCACACGGGGCAGCGGAGGGAACGGAGCGGAGACGCCGAGGACTTTGAAGCGAAGCAGAATTCGGAGAGATTGACTGGCGGGCGCGCAGTGAGAATTGCGCATCGGTTTAGTTTTTGTCTCCACGTTATTTGAAAATAGAATATCTGAAGAGATATGTGGGCGGTTTGGTCTATTTCGATGGATCAACGTCTGTATATCGCGCTTTTAGAGAATGTCACTTAGTGGCGCTATCGATTATAAAGTGTCAGCTTCACTGTTTGAACGGCTTTCGGTTACTTTGGTAACTTTAAGTACATCAAACAGAAAAGACGCCTAATTTGTTCAGTAAGCAGATTAGGTCGATGTGCAGAGGTTCGACGTCAAGGATATGATCGCAAGATCATTTCAACTTGAGAGTTTGATCCTGGCTCAGAACGAACGCTGGCGGCAGGCCTAACACATGCAAGTCGAGCGCACCCTTCGGGGCGAGCGGCGGACGGGTTAGTAACGCGTGGGAACATACCCAATGGTACGGAATAGCCTCGGGAAACTGAGAGTAATACCGTATGTGCCCTTCGGGGGAAAGATTTATCGCCATTGGATTGGCCCGCGTTAGATTAGATAGTTGGTGGGGTAATGGCCTACCAAGTCTACGATCTATAGCTGGTTTTAGAGGATGATCAGCAACACTGGGACTGAGACACGGCCCAGACTCCTACGGGAGGCAGCAGTGGGGAATCTTAGACAATGGGCGCAAGCCTGATCTAGCCATGCCGCGTGTGTGATGAAGGCCTTAGGGTCGTAAAGCACTTTCGCCAGAGATGATAATGACAGTATCTGGTAAAGAAACCCCGGCTAACTCCGTGCCAGCAGCCGCGGTAATACGGAGGGGGTTAGCGTTGTTCGGAATTACTGGGCGTAAAGCGTACGTAGGCGGATCAGAAAGTATGGGGTGAAATCCCAGGGCTCAACCCTGGAACTGCCTCATAAACTCCTGGTCTTGAGTTCGAGAGAGGTGAGTGGAATTCCAAGTGTAGAGGTGAAATTCGTAGATATTTGGAGGAACACCAGTGGCGAAGGCGGCTCACTGGCTCGATACTGACGCTGAGGTACGAAAGTGTGGGGAGCAAACAGGATTAGATACCCTGGTAGTCCACACCGTAAACGATGAATGCCAGTCGTCGGGCAGTATACTGTTCGGTGACACACCTAACGGATTAAGCATTCCGCCTGGGGAGTACGGTCGCAAGATTAAAACTCAAAGGAATTGACGGGGGCCCGCACAAGCGGTGGAGCATGTGGTTTAATTCGAAGCAACGCGCAGAACCTTACCAACCCTTGACATCCTGTGCAAACCCGAGAGATCGGGCGTTCACTTCGGTGACGCAGTGACAGGTGCTGCATGGCTGTCGTCAGCTCGTGTCGTGAGATGTTCGGTTAAGTCCGGCAACGAGCGCAACCCACATCTTTAGTTGCCATCATTTAGTTGGGCACTCTAAAGAAACTGCCCGTGATAAGCGGGAGGAAGGTGTGGATGACGTCAAGTCCTCATGGCCCTTACGGGTTGGGCTACACACGTGCTACAATGGCATTTACAATGGGTTAATCCCCAAAAGATGTCTCAGTTCGGATTGGGGTCTGCAACTCGACCCCATGAAGTCGGAATCGCTAGTAATCGCGTAACAGCATGACGCGGTGAATACGTTCCCGGGCCTTGTACACACCGCCCGTCACACCATGGGAGTTGGTTCTACCCGACGGCCGTGCGCCAACCCTTCGGGGGGGCAGCGGACCACGGTAGGATCAGCGACTGGGGTGAAGTCGTAACAAGGTAGCCGTAGGGGAACCTGCGGCTGGATCACCTCCTTTCTAAGGATGTTTCTAGTAGGTTAGCTTGCTAACTTCGTGAAACACTTAGCAGGACAGCAAACAAAGCTGTCCATATTTGGAACATCTTAGGATGTTCTTCGGACCGAGCCGTCCTCATATCTCTTCAGAAACAGAACACGAGCTACCGCTCGTATGGGTCGGTAGCTCAGGTGGTTAGAGCGCACGCCTGATAAGCGTGAGGTCGGAGGTTCAAGTCCTCCTCGACCCACCATGAAATCATCTACTTCGGTAGGGATAAGTGATGGGGCCTTAGCTCAGCTGGGAGAGCGCCTGATTTGCATTCAGGAGGTCAGGAGTTCGATCCTCCTAGGCTCCACCAAGCACTCACGAAGTGAGTGCGAAGCCCCGGCAGGGTATCAGCGAAGCTGATGTACCGAGAAGGGCAGTCAACACCAGACACAATAGCCAGAACACATCTTCAAACACTCATTTGAGTGCTTGAACGTCTGTTCTGCAGACGAATTAACATCGTAAAGAGAGATACAAAATAACAACACTGTTTGATCGTGCCGAGTGTGGCGATGATCTCAGTTTGGTGTGTTGGGTTTAGGCCCCGCACAAGCATTTACCATAGACTGTTTCCTCGGTCTCGTGAGTGTTTGCCATCTGAAAGCAGCAGTGTTGTCCAAGTCAAGTACACTAACCGGAGAGGTCGTAAGGCCTCTCGAAAAAGCTACATTCCCGCACGGGTTTGTAGCAGTTATGTATGTTTTTGATCTGGGAACAGGGATAAACAGTTTCTTACCAGCTTCTGTTGTCCACGAGGGACGATAAGTCCTTCTCTTTCTGGATCAAATCAAGCGCGAAAAGGGCGTTTGGTGAATGCCTTGGCAGTAAGAGGCGATGAAGGACGTGATACTCTGCGATAAGTCATGGGGAGCCGAGAATAGGCTTTGATCCATGAATTTCCGAATGGGGCAACCCACCTGATACTATGTTATTACTACTCATTCGTGAGTAGCTAATAATGTGGTTAACCAGGTATTTCTTTGTTGAATATATAGACTCAGAAAAGCAAACCCGGGGAACTGAAACATCTAAGTACCCGGAGGAAAGGAAATCAATATGATACTCCCCTAGTAGCGGCGAGCGAACGGGGACCAGCCGAGCCATGAGTGTGGTTAGAATGCGTTGGAATGCGCAACCAAAGTGGGTGATAGTCCCGTATAAGAAGCATGATTGGACGTATTAAGTAGGGCGGAACACGTGAAATTCTGTCTGAAGATCGGAGGACCACCTTCGAAGGCTAAGTACTCCTTACTGACCGATAGTGAACCAGTACCGTGAGGGAAAGGTGAAAAGCACCCCGACGAGGGGAGTGAAACAGTACCTGAAACCGAACGCCTACAATCAGTTGGAGGGCCCTTGCGGCCTGACAGCGTACCTTTTGTATAATGGGTCATCGACTTGGTCTCTCAAGCAAGCTTAAGCCGTTAGGTGTAGGCGCAGCGAAAGCGAGTCTTAATAGGGCGAATGAGTTTGAGGGATCAGACCCGAAACCGAGTGATCTAGGCATGGCCAGGTTGAAGGTAAGGTAACACTTACTGGAGGACCGAACCCACATCTGTTGAAAAAGATCGGGATGAGCTGTGCCTAGGGGTGAAAGGCCAATCAAACTCGGAGATAGCTGGTTCTCTGCGAAATCTATTTAGGTAGAGCGTCGACCGAATACCATCGGGGGTAGAGCACTGGATGGGTAATGGGGCCCCACAGGCTTACTGATCCTAACCAAACTCCGAATACCGATGAGTACTAGTCGGCAGACACACGGCGAATGCTAACGTCCGTCGTGAAGAGGGAAACAACCCTGACCTACAGCTAAGGCCCCTAATTCATGGCTAAGTGGGAAAGCAGGTGGGACGACCAAAACAACCAGGAGGTTGGCTTAGAAGCAGCCATCCTTTAAAGATAGCGTAACAGCTCACTGGTCTAAATAAGTTGTCCTGCGGCGAAGATGTAACGGGGCTCAAGCCATGAGCCGAAGCTTAGGATGCATTTATTGCATGGTAGCAGAGCGTAGTGTGACATAGTTCCATGTGTCCTTACCTACTTCGGTAGGATTGGACACGCGGAGCTTTCTGTGAAGCGGGCCTGTGAGGGATCCCGTGGAGAGATCACTAGTGAGAATGATGACATGAGTAGCGACAAAGAGTGTGAGAGACACTCTCGCCGAAAATCCAAGGGTTCCTGCTTAAAGCTAATCTGAGCAGGGTAAGCCGACCCCTAAGGCGAGGCCGAAAGGCGTAGTCGATGGGAACCAGGTTAATATTCCTGGGCCAGATGGAAGTGACGGATCTCGAGGGTAGTTCATCCTTATCGGATTGAATGGGCTGCTTAGAGGTTCCTGGAAATAGCTCCATCGTTAGATCGTACCCTAAACCGACACAGGTGGATAGGTAGAGAATACCAAGGCGCTTGAGAGAACTATGTTGAAGGAACTCGGCAAAATACCTCCGTAAGTTCGCGAGAAGGAGGCCCGGTCGAAACGCAAGTTTTGGCTGGGGGCACAAACCAGGGGGTGGCGACTGTTTATTAAAAACACAGGGCTCTGCGAAGTCGTAAGACGACGTATAGGGTCTGACGCCTGCCCGGTGCCTGAAGGTTAAAAGGAGGGGTGAGAGCTCTGAATTGAAGCCCAGGTAAACGGCGGCCGTAACTATAACGGTCCTAAGGTAGCGAAATTCCTTGTCGGGTAAGTTCCGACCTGCACGAATGGCGTAACGACTTCCCCGCTGTCTCCAACATAGACTCAGCGAAATTGAATTACCGGTCAAGATGCCGGTTACCCGCGGTTAGACGGAAAGACCCCGTGCACCTTTACTACAACTTCACACTGGCATTAGGCCGAACATGTGCAGGATAGGTGGTGGGCTTTGAAGCAGGGACGCTAGTCCCTGTGGAGCCTCCCTTGAGATACCACCCTTGTTCTGCTTGATGTCTAACCGCGGTCCGTTATCCGGATCCGGGACCCTGTGTGGTGGGTAGTTTGACTGGGGCGGTCGCCTCCTAAATCGTAACGGAGGCGCGCGAAGGTTGGCTCAGACCGGTCGGAAATCGGTCGTTGAGTGCAATGGCAGAAGCCAGCCTGACTGCGAGACTGACAAGTCGAGCAGAGACGAAAGTCGGTCATAGTGATCCGGTGGTCCCGAGTGGAAGGGCCATCGCTCAACGGATAAAAGGTACGCCGGGGATAACAGGCTGATACTGCCCAAGAGTCCATATCGACGGCAGTGTTTGGCACCTCGATGTCGGCTCATCTCATCCTGGGGCTGGAGCAGGTCCCAAGGGTACGGCTGTTCGCCGTTTAAAGAGGTACGTGAGCTGGGTTTAGAACGTCGTGAGACAGTTCGGTCCCTATCTTCCGTGGGTGTAGGATACTTGAGAGGAGTTGCCCCTAGTACGAGAGGACCGGGGTGAACGATCCACTGGTGGATCTGTTGTGGCGCCAGCCGCAGTGCAGAGTAGCTATGATCGGACAGGATAACCGCTGAAGGCATCTAAGCGGGAAGCCCCCCTCAAAACAAGGTATCCCTGAGAGCCGAGGTAGACTACCTCGTCGATAGGCCAGAGATGTAAGCGTGGTAACACGTTCAGTTGACTGGTACTAATGGCTCGATAGGCTTGATTTGATCCAGTAACAGAGAGACTTAACGCCTCACTGAAACTGATCAGCGAGACATTCTTCGAATGCTCGTTATCAAAAGCATACACACACAATCAGCGTACTGACTTGGACATGAGGAATTTATTTGGTTTGGTGATCACAGCGTAAGCAAAACACCCGGTCCCATCCCGAACCCGGCAGTTAAGTGCTACTGCGCCGATGGTACTGCGTCTTAAGGCGTGGGAGAGTAGGTCATCGCCAAACCTAATAAGTTCCTCATGAGTATCTCTCTTCGATGTAATCAAAACGCCGTTCAGTGAAAACTGGGCGGCGTTTTGCTGTTTGAAGCATCGAGCTTTGTCAGCTGTTGCGCATGAAATAACTCGGGAGTGGGAAAAGGCTTCGCAAACAATACCTGGCCTATTACCGTCAGCATGCCCTGTGGCACGTTGCTAGGGCCCGGCAGACAGGTGCGACGGATGCCCCCTCTGCTGTCGGTATGCTCTTGATGACACTGTCAACCAGCCGATCATCGCAGACCTTCCAAGGTTCTGAAATCGGCCTTTCTCTATACCATGATTGCTGAAAACGTCGTTTGCCAGAAAGTTAGTGGCAATCTCCGTCTCCCAAAATGGACCACATTTATCCTGATCCAGCGCAAACCCTCCGGATCACCCCGTTCTTGTAGCAACACATCCAAAACCAAAATCCCAATACCAGCATCGCCTCCACCCATCCTCCGATAGATCAGAGACCTGTCAAACCATCCAAAACGCATACCCACCAGCCCAAAAAAAAACCTCCCCAAAAACTTCCAATGCAAAAAAATACTAACTACGAAACAAGCCAGCAACAAATACCTCACTATCCCTATACGAAGTCCCCCTTGACTTCATACCCCTCGGCCTTCGGTCACGCGTGGAGTAATACATTTTCACTCACCAGGCCTGCAGACATAGTTTGGACCTGTCGCGGTTTGATGCCGCTCCTTTGATAGCATTTACTGCAACAAAGTAGACTGACTATGGGACTGAAACGAACGGACGAATTCCGAACAGATGCGGTGCGTATCGCACTGACCAGCGGGCTAACGCGTAAGCAGGTGGCGGATGATCTTGGTGTTGGTATGTCGACGCTAAACAAATGGATCACCCAGCATCGGGACACGGACGTGGTGTCAAAAGAGGATATGAGCCTCGCTCAAGAGAATGACCGGCTTCGGCGCGAGATCCGCATTCTCAAGGAGGAGCGGGACATCCTAAAAAAAGCCACCCAGTTCTTTGCGGGCCTAAAGCAATGAGATTTAGGTTTGTCGAGGAACACATTGCCAGTTTCCCGATCAAGCGATTGTGCCAGGTTGTCGGCGTCAGCGCGCGTGGATTGCGGTCCTTTCGAAGTCGCCCTGCCAGCCGCAGGC